>CAYTVG010000007.1:461-233059 GCA_964441755.1 uncultured Saprospiraceae bacterium | reverse complement strand
GGGATGCTGAGGCTGACTGTGCGGATGCGAACATTCCGACGATCAGCACGAACACACTTGGCTGTGACCTGCTGGCGATCAGCGGAGCGAACGGAGAGAACGACGAGATCTTTGAAGCAGACGGCAACGAGTGCTACAAGATTAAGCGTACGTACCGGGTGATCAACTGGTGTCAGTGGGATGGTGAGACAGATCCGGTGGTCATACGCCGCGATGAGGACTGCGATAACCAGGGTGGTGATGAAGATGTGTGGGTGCTGGTGCGCACGGTAGCGGGTGCAGTGACGACGGCTAACCCCTGGGGTTCGGTTGTCTACCTCGACCGCGACAACAGCGAGATCAACAACAACCCGCTGCTGGGCAACAACCGCTGCCAGCCGAACCCTGCGCTGCCACGGCCGAACGGCCACTGGGCGAACAGTCAGGTGAACACGGAGCTGGCGCCGAATGCCTTCGGTAACCCGCAGCTGCGTTCGTTTGGTTACTACGAGTACAGCCAGTTTATCAAGGTGTACGACAGCAGTGATCCGGTGATTGCGGTGAGTGCGTACAGCAGCTTCTGTTCGTACGACAACACGAGCTGCGACGGCACGGTGACGATAGCGTTCAGCGTGACGGACGGCTGCGGACTGCAGGGGCTGAATACGCGCCTGTATCTGGATGCGAATGTGGTGGATGCGAACGGTGACGGGATTGTGACGGAGCCTGAGTTCTCAACAGACGCAGAACTGACGGCTACCCTGATCAACCTCGGCGGTGGTAACTACCGCATCGAGGGAGTCTTCCCGATCGGTCGCCACGCCTTCCTGATCCATGCCAACGACGGCTGTGCGAATGAGGCGACGGGTGTGGTAGCAGTATTTGAAGTGCGCGACTGCAAGGTATCGGCACCGGTCTGCATCAACGGGCTTACAGCGACGCTGATGCCTGCGGATACGGACGGCAACGGAACGATAGACGGCGGTATGACACCTGTACTGACAGCGGCACAGTTTGTGTCGAGTCTGGATGGTGACTGCTCAGGACCGCTGAAGATAGCGATCTACGCAGCACAACTGGCACCGGGCGTAGCCCCGAATCCGACGACAGCCGGCAGTATACAGTTTGACTGTGCGGATTACCAGGCTTACGGTGGTGCTGACGGACAGGCGACAGTGACGATCTACGTGTACGCCATCGACGGTGCGGGCAACTACGACTACTGCGAGAGCTACCTGCTGCTGCAGGATCCGAACGGGCTGTGTGCTCCGGGCGGTTCTATCTCAGGTGCGATCCGCACGGAAGGCTCTGTACCGGTACAGGGTGTACAGGTGAGCGTGAGTGGTCACGGCAGCCAGACGGTAACGACGGGCGCGAACGGTACGTTCAGCTTCGAAGGTCTGCAGGCAGGCGGTGACTACACCGTGACGCCAAGTCTGGATGTCAACCCGCTCAACGGGGTGACGACCTTTGACCTGGTGCTGATCAGCCGCCACATCCTGAACATACAGCCGCTGGGCAGTCCTTACAAGCTGATTGCGGCGGATGTTAACAGGACGGGTACAATCACGACGCTCGACCTGATACAGCTTCGCAAGCTGATCCTGAACATCGACACGGACTTTGCAAACAACACGAGCTGGCGGTTTATCCCTGCGGGCTATGTATTCCCTGTGCCTACCAACCCATGGTTTGCAGCCTTCCCTGAAGTGCTGAACTACAACAACCTGAGTGCGGAGGTGCTGGGAGCCGACTTCATCGCAGTGAAAGTGGGTGATGTCAACGGCAGTGCGCAGGCCAACCTGCTGGCAACCGAGGAGCGCAGTCTGAACGGCCGCTTCGAGCTGGAAGTGGAAGATGTACTGCTGAAGGCAGGTGAACTGACGCGGGTAGCCGTGCGTGCACGGGAACTTGCGAAAGTACAGGGCTATCAGTACACGCTGCAGCTGAACCCGACCGCCGCGACCATCGAGCAGGTGCTACCTGCCGCCGTAGGCGAGGCGTATCTGGGTCAGCGCTACCTGAGCGAAGGCAGCCTTACGAGCAGCTGGAACTGGTCGACAGGTCAGGCCGACGGCAGCGTGCGTGATGAAGACGTGCTGTATGAGCTGGTAATCCGTGCCAAGGCGAGCGTACGCCTGCGCGAGGTGCTGAGCATCAGCAGCCGCTATACAACCGCTGAGGCCTATGGCCGCAGCGGAGAACTGAAGGAAGTGGGTCTGGCCTTTGTGCAGCCCAACACGACAGAATTTACAAACACTCTCTACCAGAACCAGCCCAACCCCTTTGTGGAGGAGACGATGATACGTTTCTACCTGCATGAGGGCGGGCTGACTACACTCAACCTGCAGGACGGCCTTGGCCGTACCTTGCAGGTGATGCAGGCCACACTGCCGGCGGGTTACCACGAGTACCGCGTGCGGGCACGTGAGCTGGGTATGACAGGTGTTGTAACGTATACCTTGCGCTGTGGGGAGTACACAGCGAGCAAGCGCATGATTGTAGTAGAATAGTGAAAAGTGACCTCCCATGCCGGCAGACTGTCGGCAGGGAGGAAGCTTCACACTGTGAAAGAACTATATTAATGTGATAGATTTGGGTTTTGGGAGCGGGGCGCAAGCCCCGCTCTTTTATTTTTAGCATAAAAATGTAGATATACTTATATTAGCATGGCATATTGATATCTAACGGCAAAGTACAGATGGCAAGCAGAAAAAAAACATGGACAGAAAAATTAAATGTTGACAAACAGCCAGTAGTGAAACATCTGGAAGCAAAATTTGGAGATATTCCGGCGGGCAGTGATATGCTGATACCAACACCGCAGATGGTAGATGAGTACATCCGGCAAATTCCAGAGGGAATCACAACCTCTGTAGTTACCATGCGAAAGGATTTGGCAGCTGCACAGCATGCTGACCACAGCTGTCCACTTGTCACGGGCATTTTTCTGAGGATTGTAGCAGAAGCTGCCTATGAACAATATCAGCAGGCTCAAACTATAGAGGAGATAACTCCTTTTTGGCGGATTATTGAGCCCGGCTCTGCCTTGGCGAAAAAACTGTCATTTGGGGCAGATTTTATTGCAGCGCAGCGATTGAAAGAACAATCGTAGGGGGTATTGGAAGCCAGCGTTTCGGATTTACCCATCAGGCTCTAAACGGGGTTTCTCTGCGGATTGTTATCCATTGTCAGTCACATATCGCTGGCTATATTTCTCTGAAAACGCAAAAACAAATCCTGATTGGGTTTCCGGTAAAAATAGCGAATACAAGTAAGCAGAACAGATATTAG
The DNA here is from genome assembly GCA_964441755.1 of uncultured Saprospiraceae bacterium. Taxonomy (GTDB): domain Bacteria; phylum Bacteroidota; class Bacteroidia; order Chitinophagales; family Saprospiraceae; genus JAUMBM01. The sequence goes on along the minus strand of CAYTVG010000007.1, from coordinate 229,786 downwards.
GGCAGCTACGTCCTTGGTAGATCTCGGGCGTTAAGCAAAGACAGTAGCTGCCGTAGTATTATCTGTTTTAAGCGGATCTGTGTGCAATAGCGTGATAGGGCTTGCTGTGGGGTCCCAGGAATATGCGTGCATATATCCTGATAATTGCAAGACCATCAACGATAAAGCTAAGCGCAACTACAAAAGCCAGCGCGTTTTGGTAATCATGAATATGGGAAAACATGAGATCCTTACCTACAAACGAAGGTGTAATGGGAAAGCCGGCGACGCCCAGGCATGCCAGCAAAAACAATAAACCAAGCTTCGGATGCTCGTAAATATGTCCATGAAACTGGCTCAGGTCAATACCCCCCTCGAGCTTGCGGAGTCTGTGTAGTGCAGCAAAGCCGGCAGCCCCGCTGATCAGAATACCACTGACATACAAAAGTCCCTCAGTAAGCGAGTATGGATCATTGACATAGATGGCGAGGGCTATCCATGCATGGCTCGTGACGATTAACAACCAACTTAACCGAACGTGTTGCCGCTCTCCAAAAGCTTTTAACACAAGCAATAGCGCGAGGATAGCCATTAGTATGGGGCTGGCCGTACGTATGACTGTCGGAAATGAAGACTGAAAGGCAGCAAACAAGATTCCTACGGCATAAAGTGGTATAAAAAACTGGATCAATCTGCGTGTAGAGAGAAAATTCAGGCGACTTGCCCCCCATTTAATAGGATTCCATAGATAGCGGTAGAGCAAATTATCCAGATTCCACTCCTTCAGTGCCAGCACATACAGGCTTTGTCGCCATCTATTGGTGTAGCGGGCTGCCAATGTCTTAGGACTAACAGACTGGCCGTACATCTGCTCCCGTATAAGGTAGCTGACCACCGAAGGAGAAACCAACAGCTGGTAGGTGCGCAGGAATGCATTGCCTGCAAAGTGAATAAGCGCCAATGTGTGCCATCCCAATGCAACCTCCACAAAAATCAATCCCAGTTGTGCAATGGAAGCGTAGGCAACCTGACTTTTGATGGTAGATTGTACCCGGGCAATACTGGAGGCAACAAAACTTGTGGACAGGCCCATCAGTATTACAAGTACCTGCATATACCAAAGATGCATCCAAAAGGGATAAGTGCGCAGGAGCAAGTATACGCCCATATTGACGGACAGAGACCCATAAAATATGGCACTGGAGGGTGTAGGTCCTTCCATAGCCCTTGGCAACCAGGAAGAAAACGGGAGCTGCGCAGATTTTACGGCCGCCGCCAGGAGTATGCCTCCGGAAATCAGCATACCTGCCAGCGTGTGTCCCAACAGTTGGTGGTCAACCCATTTATAGTTGAGCAGCTGATCGAAAGTGATATTTTCGTGCCACAGGTGATGGCTCATCCACATGGCCAGCAGTATGCCCACATCCCCCATGCGGTAGACAGAAAAAACTTTGACGGCATTTTTGACAGGCAGGAAACGGGTTCTGTAAAAAGCTATCAGCAGAAATGAAGTGACGCCCAACAGCTCCCAGCCGATGAACAGTGTCTCAAAATTGCCCGCAAAAATGGTTATATAGTAACCCGTATAAAAAAGCATCTTGGTGGCGAAAAAGCGTTTATATCCGTCTTCCCGGTGCAGGTAGTAGCGGCTGTAGGCTGTCACCAAAAATCCCAAAATGGAGCCTACGAGCAAAAAAACAGCAGCGATCCGGTCGAAAGAGAGCGCAATGAAATAGTCGAAATCGGGCGTGCGAAACACAGTGATCTCCCGCAGATGAACATCCGGGAAACCCTGCCACGCCCAATAGGCCAATCCCAGCAGCATAAGTGCGGCCTGCAGGCCCACCGCCGAGAAAGCCGTCATAGAGATCGTACGTTCGTGTCGCGAACCCGTCAGTATGATGATGAAAAATGCCAGTAATGGCACCAGCAGATATAATGGAAGTAATATTGACATGGTGTGATGAAAATTTAGAAGAGGGAGGTGCAGCGTATTTTTTGGCGGCCATGGCCGCCAAAAAATACGCTGCTTTCAATAGGCGCATGGTTATTTTTTAAAAAAATCAGCCATACGCCTCACGCTATGAGCAGGCAGCCATCAAGGCGCTGTTGAAAGCCACACAGGTGGCAGATTATCAGCAGATGTCTCGAGCAGACTGTCCATAGTAGCACGTGTATCCAATGTATGCAGCGGCTCGTAGGGGACAAAAGAACCATCCTTGAACAACCATAAAGAACCACTGTCGGGATCGGCAGCTACCAGCCATATCCAGCCGTTGATAAACCACTGCCAGGTGGCGGGGTTCTGCTGTATGGATGACAGCACCACAGCCGGGCGGTGTTGCGCGATGACAAGCAGGCGTACAGGATCGTGTACTTCGGTCATCTGCCCGGGCAGTCCGGGCCGCAAATCACCATCAATACCGTTGGCCACACCGAGTAATCCCATCACATTGTGAGGGAGTTTGCTGCCCGCGCCCAGTTTTTGCGGATCAACACGCGAGAAATAGTATTCGAGGTTAATACCGCCACATACCGGCGCTACTGCATCGAGAATGCCTGACAAGTACTTACCGTCCGGATCGATGCTGTAGTCATACGAATTGAGAAAGGATCGCCGATCTAAGAATACTTTAGACGACAGTGTACGTGGGCCAATGACGCAAAGTGCGTTGGTTGCATGGTTCAACTCCGGGCGCGGTTCGAACAGCGATACGGACCGCTGCTTGATGAGCGCGTGGATACGCTCGGCAGGCTGGCGTGTATTGACGAGTACAAACCGGCGCGAGCGTTCCTTGGCATTGTTCTGCAGCGCTCTGTCGAAGGTGAACCTATGCTTGAAGTGTTGCTTTTGTTGTTCCGGGAGTAGCTGATCCTCATCGTAATACACGATTTCGTCCCGGGTTGTGTCATGAAGTCCGCCTATAAAGTGCGTGCCCTCCGGTATAACAATGCCCCGTGCTGCAAGTCCGGCACGCACCTGTGGGTCATTGGCCATGTGGCAAAAAACACGGGCATTTACGGAGCCCGCCTTACCCGAACAAGCACCACAGTCGTAGGCGGCATAGTGCGGATTGTTGACACTGCTGGCCCCGTGACCTATCACGTACACCAGGGGCGCAAAATCATTGACCAACCCTATGCTTCGCAGCACATTTTCAACCCGGCTTATCATTTCGTCGGTCTTGAAACCCACCTGCAGTCCTTGTTCGAAGCGTTGCTCCGGTTCAAAGGCAATGCTAAGTCTGGCATTCTTATCCATGTGGCGCAAGGAGGTAGCCGTAGCAGGGCTCATCGACGGCCTGAAAATCTGCATAAACAATTTTACAGCAGACCAGAATCCCAGGGTTTGTGCGATCAGCCAGCCACTGTGAAACACCTGGCTGTGGCGCGAAAAGTGCAGGTCGCGCTGCCGGGTTTTTGTATCGCTTTCTTCTTTGATTAAGTAGCGGGGGGTTACCGGCGCCGGACATGATTTGAGCAGGAAGGAACTGCCATGCGGCTGGAAATAAAATTCTACGCCAAAAAAACCAGGGGTACCATAAGTCCTGCAGCTCGTATCCAATGACTCAACATATCGACGGAGTGAACAGTAGCGGTCATCAATGCAAAACAATGCCTGAAAAGAAGGTGTCGAAGGTGTTTCCACCACATTGATACGCTCCATGGATCGTTTGATGCCTGCCAGTACCTGATCGTAATAACTCCACTCGTAAGCTTCCTGCCAGATAATCAGCAGTTCGTGGAGCTCTGTACGTTTCACTGGCGCAAATAAATCGACCGGCTCGTAGCCGCTGCAGAGGGAGAGCGAATCCCAGCCCTTTGGGAAGTGCGTATCCAGTGCATCAATTTCCAGTAAGAGCTCAAAAACGATCAGATCGTATAAGCTTATCTTTTTGTTCTCGAGCAGGTTGCCGGAATCACTTTCAATAACAGCAACCATACCCGACCAACCCGGATGAGCAAACTGCTGGTCGAACAGATAATTTTCGAATAAGGCGGGATCACCGGTCAGCAGCAGCAGCAAATCCTCCATGCGAAGCTGCTCATCGAGCAGCATGGCCCGGACGCGCGCATTTTTAAAAAAACTAACGGCCGACTGCTGCTCCAGCAGCCGAAGGGAGGCCAAAAAACCCGCTGAAGAAACCGGGAAATCCCAAATGGAAATCCCCTGGTCGAGGTAGCTGCAAAGAATCCGGAACAGCAGTGGATGTACCATAGCGTCCACATCTACGCCATACAGCAGTTTCCACTGTGCCCGTAATGCACCCACCCGAGGGTAGGTAAGCTCACTGTATTGCCCCTCTAACGCCTGTCGGCGCCAATAAGCCAGCGATGCTTCCCCTTTGAGACGCACGATTGTTCTGTCGAGTATCTCGTCCCTGATGTCACCCGCAATGTATAATCGCCTGTATTCTCGCAGTGACAAAGAGACTTTGTAGCCGAAAATGGCAGATGCAAGTTCCAGGCCTTCATAGAATGGATGTTTTTGAAAAGCGTGGAGGGTGTTGTGATGAATAAAATCCTTAAGTGGAGCCTGAGAAGGGAGATAGTGCCTGAGCTCCTGATGTACATGTTCCCAGTGGAATTGTACATCATGTTGTTGTTCAGCTGACACCACCGGGTCAACTGATAAATCGATATCTTGATGCATAATAATTACCTGATCAATTTAACAAATCGCATCAATGCCGTTCTGTTAGAACGCATGAAACAACCTTTCTATGCTTTGGCGGCGACAAAATTTCGCTGTGCAGCAAGGTTGTGCCTGGATATGGGCTTGTGATTATCCAAGCCGGTAATCAGCACTTTACCTCCTTCCGCTTCATACGCCCGCTTAAAATTGTGCAGGTTGTCCATCACGGAATGATCTACCAGACGCGTTTGTTCGAGCTTGATGGTGACATCGAAACCAGGCGGTATGGCATCTAATTTACTTTTTATGCCCAGATAATTGCTAAACATAGCGGCTTTGTCGATATCAACGACATATTGGTCTCCTTCAAAAGAGACTTGGGTAGGCGCCTTGAAAAAAGAGGATAGCGGCAGGCCGTGAAAAGCCCAAATGACCATCTCCAGCAGCATGCCGGCAGCAATACCGACCAGCAAATCCTCCAATAGTGTCACCACAATGGTTGTCACAAATACGGCCAACTGCTCCCAGCCAATATGCAGGCAGTGCATCAGGTTGTGGGGATGTGCCAGCTTAATGCCCACTGAGATCAGCATGGCTGCCAGCGCAGCATTGGGGATTAGTTCGATGAAAGATGCTGCCAGCACAACAAATACAAGCATGAAGAAGCCATGAAAAAAGTTGGCCCACTTCGTTTGTGCGCCATTACTAACGTTGGCTGAGCTGCGTGCAACCTCCGAAATCATAGGCAATCCCCCCAAAACAGCAGCGAGCGAATTACCTATACCAATGGCAATCAAATCTTTGTTGGAATCGGATTTGCGCCGCTGCGGATCAATCAGATCGGTTGCCTTCACGGTCAGGAGCGACTCCAGACTGCCTACAATCGTAAACATCAATACATATTTGAGGAAGATACCGGTCTGAAAAACACTGCTGAAGTCAACCTGTATGTGCAGGTTGTCAATCAGGCTTCCAATATGTACCAATGCATAAGAAGGTTCCGTGTGTTTGAAGTCCATGGCGAGTTCTGCCGGAATAGCCAGCAAAAGTACAACCAGAGGAGAGGGAATTTTTTTGAGTACCGGATGGCTAATCTTAGACCAGCCCAGCATAATAATGAGACTGACAATACCGATAAGACTAGCCTTCCAGTCCAGGTGCGCAATAAACCAGGGGATTTTTCCAAAAAGTGTGAAGGTGCCCAGCCCTTTGTAGTCTGTCGGATTAATATCCAGCAACACAGGGATTTGTCGGGCGATAATGGTCAATCCGATGGCTGCAAGCATACCGTGGATTGCTGACAAGGGAAAAATATCTGCCAGCTTTCCCATCTTGAGTACGCCCATGGTAATCTGTAATAATCCGGCTACAACCATGGCGCCCAGCGCCAGCCGCCAGCCAGCCTCACCACCGCCGAAATCGGCCACAGCACCCGCAACAATGACAATCAGTCCTGCTGCCGGGCCTTTAATAGTCAGGGGGGCACCCATGAGAGGACTCACTATCAAACCACCTATAATAGCGGTAAGCAAACCCATCATAGGCGGAAAATCCGATGCTTTGGCAATCCCAAGGCTTAAGGGCAACGCCAATAAAAATATGATAAAACCTGAACGCATATCAGGTAGCAATGCACTGAATGAAGGCCTGGCAGCTGTGGCAGGCAGGCTTGTTTTTTCAATTTTTGACATACTTATTTATAGACTGACAGTTGATGGAAGGTGTTTTCTTCAGGAAGTAAGGTCGGTCAATAAGTTACAATATATGGCCTGCGAAAGCACCAGACACTTTGATCCGGGGCAACCACCAGCAATGCGCAACCAGCCTTATTTCACTGAGAAAATCATAAACAAAATATACTTAACTGTTGATACAAGCAGCAAGCAGCAATGCAACTACAGAAGTTGCCTGTCAAGTCAACGACCTAATGCCGTAAATTGCAAAAACGGAGGAATAATTGCTGTGCAACAGGTAGGAAGGTAACAAAAACGGGTGTGGATAAGTCGCACCAGTCAAGCCTAAGGCGAAAAAAAGAAACCAACTCACGATGGCCGTCATGGACATCGTTGAGTTCTGAACGCTCAAAAATTTCTACTGGTGTAACAGCATGGTTGGGAATCTCCCAAATTGCCAATCCAACCGTCTGCTTGGAGTTGCTGACAAACCTGACTACCGCACTGTCTGTGTGGCAGGCGCTTACAACTGCAGAGAAGCTGCCAAACACAAGCAGCAGCAGCGAGTATAAGTGATACGCCCTAAAAGTCAGTTTATACATAAGTGGAGAATCATGAACGGCAACACAAATCTACATTATTATTAATGGTATTGTCAAGTATAAAATGTGGATAATTGATTTTAATAAAAACAGACCATCCTTCTTATCGGTATAATTTTGCAAATAACCAAATGATAGTAAGGTGATTTTTGTTTTCACCATTGTTGTGAGTAACCCTTACATTTAAGGGCGAATAATATTTCATTAGGACGGTAATATAAATTGTGTTTATATGTCACATAACCTTAGTGCTTTATCAGGGCGTAAGGGTTTAGAAGATAATCTTTTCGACCGAATGGGGCAGTTGTCACAGCAGCAAGGGACTCCTGAGCCTACAGATCTTGCGCAGCTGGGGCGTGAGTTTTTGGTAGGGACCGCAGCACTGCATGGCACAGCATCTTTTTATGATTTCACGCGGCCCGACAATCAGGGCAAGAAGGTGTATGTCTGCAATGGCAGCGCCTGCCACTGTGCAGGTACGCAGCCGCATGTATACAGGCAGTTGCAGCATTACTTCGATGAAGCCGAGATTGGGCACATGACCTGCCTTGGGCACTGCTATGAAAACAGTGCTTTCCATTACCAAGGGAATAATTACGCGGGCGATGCTATTGAGGCGCTGGAAACGATCCTCCGACAGCCGACACAGCTGCCTCAGGGATATGCAGTACGTCACCATGGCAGATCGATTCTTACACAACCGCACACGGACGGGCGCGACCGCCTGAAAGCATGGCTGCAGAGGCCACCCGAAGAAGTGCTAAAGGAAATTCAGTTGGCCCAGCTGCGCGGGCGCGGAGGCGCGGGTTTCCCAATCGGGCAAAAGCTCGCCTTTTGCCGGCAGGCGGCAGGGGCTGATAAATTTATAATATGCAATGCCGACGAGGGAGACCCGGGGGCATTCTCGGATCGCTACCTGCTGGAGGAAAGACCTGAGCGGGTGGTGGAAGGCATGCTCATCGCAGCCTATGCTGCAGGCGCCAACAGTGGGCTGGTCTATATTCGTGCGGAATATCCGGAGGCAGTGCGCCGCCTGGAGTCGGTCGTTAAAGCTTTTTATGCGCAGGGACTGCTGGGCGATCAGATTTTGGGCAGCGATTTTTGCTTTCAGCTGCGCGTTATCAAGGCGCAAGGGGCCTATATATGCGGGGAGGAAACAGCGCTCATCAACTCCGTGGAGGGGCAGCGGCCCGAGGTGCGTACCCGCCCGCCCTATCCGGCGGTGCAGGGACTTTTCAATATGCCTACGGTGGTCAACAATGTCGAGACACTGGCCTGCCTTCCCTGGATTGTCGAGCAGGGTGGGGCTGCCTTCGAGGCAATCGGCAGTGAGCAGTCGAAGGGGACCAAGCTCATCAGTCTTGACAGTTTTTTCAACCGGCCGGGCATTGTAGAGGTGGAGATGGGCACTCCTTTGGAGGTTGTAATTTACGAATTGGGCGGCGGCTTTCGACAGCCGGTAAAAGCGCTGCATATTGGCGGTCCGCTCGGCGGGCTGCTTCCTTTGCAGCTGATTGGCCAACTCAGCATAGACTTCAGCGCCTTCGCGCAGGCTGGCCTGCTGCTGGGGCATGCCTCTGTGCTGTGTATACCGCAAGAGATGCGACTAATCGACTACCTCGCGCACCTGTTTGCTTTTGCAGCCTATGAAAGTTGTGGAAAATGCTTCCCCTGCCGCCTGGGAACCAAGCGGGCGGAAGAGCTGCTGAAGGCAGCTGCTAAAGGCGATGCGCGCATCGACCGACAGCTTTTTGACGACCTGCTTTTTACCTTACAAACGGGCTCTCTTTGCGCGCACGGAGGGGGTATTCCCCTGCCGGTGCGCAATGCGCTGCAATGGTTTCCGGAGGAGCTTGCCCCGTATTTTTCAGTATGATCAATAGCCAACCTTATGTCAGTCATTATACCCTCTGCAGCTAGCCAGCCCATCGCTTTTATTGATGGCCAGCCGTTTTCTTACACGCCCGGCGAAACCATGCTGCAGTTTCTGCGCCGGCACAAGGGGCCGGATTTTATCCCTACGCTCTGCGACGCCCCCAACCTGGCGCCTTTCGGCGCCTGCCGGGTGTGCAGCGTCGAGCTGGCAGCGCAGGCCGATGGCCCGGCGCGCATGGTTGCCTCCTGTCATACGCCTATGCAGCCGGGCATGTATATCCGGCCGCACGGGCAAGAGGCGCAGCGGCTGCGGCGCAATATTATCGAACTCGTACTGACTGACCATCCGCTTGATTGCCTTACCTGCGAGGTCAATGGCAACTGCGAATTGCAGGATGTAGCAGCCAGGGTGGGGATTCGCTCCGTCCGCTACCCGGAGGGCGCCAACCATCTGGATCGGCCCAAAGATAGCAGTCACCCCTATATGCGGTCCGAACTGAGCAAGTGCATCAACTGCTACCGCTGTGTGCGGGCTTGTGACGAAGTACAGGGGCAATTCGTGCTGAGCATGGCTGGCCGCGGCTTTGACAATCACATCATCAAAGGGGCGGACCAGTCTTTTCTGGACAGTGATTGTGTGAGTTGTGGTGCCTGTGCGCAAGCCTGCCCCACATCTGCCATATCAGATGCTTTTCAGTCAAAATCCCTGCGGGCTACCGAAAAAACCCGCACGGTTTGTACCTACTGCGGCGTAGGCTGTAACCTGGAAGTCTCCAGTTGCGGCAATGAAATTCTCAGCATCCAGGCGCCCTATGATGCTGCTGTCAATCAAGGACATACCTGCCTGAAAGGCCGCTATGCCTTCCATTTTTACGATCATCCCGATCGCCTGCGGTCGCCGCTGCTGCGCAAAAACGGCACACTGCAGCCAGTATCCTGGGAGGAAGCCTATGATTTTATCGCCCAAAAACTACTGGCGATTCGCAGCCAGCACGGCCCGGACGCCATCGCGGGCATATCCTCAGCCCGCGCCACCAATGAAGAAAATTACCTGATGCAGAAATTTATCCGCGCTGTAGTAGGTACCAACAACATCGACTGCTGCGCCCGCGTATGTCACTCGCCCACGGCCCTTGGGATGCAGCGTAGCTTTGGTACCGGTGCGGCAACCAACTCCGTGGAGGATATCCAGTATACCGACTGTATACTCGTGATCGGTGCCAACCCGACCGACGCACATCCTGTGACCGGTGCCAAGATCAAACAATTTGCCATCAAGGGCAAGCCGACCATTGTGATTGATCCGCGGCGTACCGAGCTGGCCCGCTATGCCACTTATCATCTGGCGCTCCGGCCGGGCTCCAATGTTGCTATGCTCAATATGCTGATGTATTATATCGTCAAAAATGACCTTGTCGATCAGCAGTTTGTCAACGAAAGGACGCGCGGTTATGCCGAATTTTGCGAACAACTGCTCGCGCTCGATCTGGACGAGGCAGAGCGCGTGACCGGTGTTGACCGCACACTGGCGGAGCAGGCAGCCATCGCCTACGCTTCGGCACCCAATGCGATGTCCTTTCACGGTCTGGGCGTCACCGAACACAGCCAGGGCACATTTACCGTCATGCAAATCGCCGACCTCGCCATGCTCACCGGCAACATAGGGCGTCGCGGGGTAGGGGTCAATCCGCTGCGCGGCCAAAATAACGTGCAGGGCGCAGCTGACATGGGCTGCCAGCCGCACCAGGGCGCCGGCTATCTCGATCTCAGCCTGCCCGAAATTCAGCAGCGCTATCAGCTGCACTACGGGACGCCTCAGCCTTCTTCCGCGGGTAAAAAAATCCCGGAAATGTTTGATGCCGCTATCGATGGTCAGTTGAAAGCCTTGTGGCTCATGGGAGAAGATGTGGTGCAGACAGATCCCAACACAGCCAAGGTGCGGCGGGCGCTGGCCGCCCTCGAGCTGCTGGTGGTGCAGGAACTTTTTATGACGGAAACAGCCCAACTGGCAGACGTGGTATTGCCGGCAGCTTCGTTTTTGGAAAAAAGTGGGACTTTCACCAATGGAGAGCGCCGTATCCAGCGCGTCAATGCAGTCATCCCGCCGCTGCCCGGCACCAAACCCGACGGCCTCATCCTCACCGAAATGATGAACCGCATGGGCTACCCCCAGCCACCCTATGACCCGGCGGCCGTGCTGGCAGAAATCAGCCAAATCGTTCCTTTCTTCGCCGGCGTTCGTTGGGATACACTCGGTGACAATGGCAAGCAGTGGCCGGTTGCAGCCGACGGGCAGGATACACAGATTCTGCACCAGGCATCCTTCAAAAACGGACAGGGCGTATTTGCCTTCTTCGACTGGCGTGCCTCAGCAGAAATCACGGACAACCAGCAGGAATTTCCGTTTATCCTCACGACCAATCGCGAACTGGAACATTACAACTGTGGTGCGATGACCAGGCGTACCGATAATATAGCCATCCTTCGCGAAGACAGTCTGCTGATCAATCCTGCGGATGCACAGCACTACGGCATAGCCGACGGTGATAAGGTCTGTGTACAAAGCGCTCGCGCCAAAGTGGATATCCGCGCCAGGCTAAGCGATGAAGTGCGGCCAGGGGTGCTGAGTACTACTTTTCACTTTCCGGAAATCATGATCAACCTGCTCACTTCCGACGAGTACGACTCTGAGGCATTGTGCCCCGAGTACAAGGTCGTTGCTGTGCGCATACGCAAAAGCAGGGGACTGCAGCCTGCTTAGCTGCGCATACCAGACTTTTAGGGCATGTTCGGAAATTTTTTACGGAGCCCGAAGCCGATTTTTCCCACAGGGAGTTACCTTTTCAGTTAGCTGCCACCGTCAATATCCTTTCACAACACATAAACGCCCGTAAAACACCTCGTTTTTGTCGCTGACAGAAAATCCTTAAAGTTCTTATATTACGGCCATTATTTAACCAACAGGATTTTGCGTTTCTATGACAGACACAGGTACAGGCAAACAGCATTTTCTGCATAATGGGTTCGCCAAAGTGGACGGGCTCATCTCCATGGAAGAGGTGGAGCATCTGCGCGGGTTATATGATACATTGCTCAGCGACCGGGAACTTACGCAAGGGCTAAGAAGTGATCTGGGAGGCGGTAGTGGTGAGGAAAAAATCGAAAAAATCACACAAATTATGCGCCCCAGCCTGGTAGTGCCGCAATTGCAGCAGAGTATCGCCTACGCACGCGCACTCGCCTGGGCAAAAGAGACATTGGGGGAGGATATGGAGCTGGACTTCGATATGCTCATCAACAAAGCGCCCCATACCAACACGCCTACTCCCTGGCATCAGGACGCAGCCTACTGGATTAAAATGCCGGACAAACGGGCGGCAAGCTGCTGGATTGCGCTGGATGAAGTGTATGCCGACAATGGCTGTATGTGGTTTGTGCCGCGTGAAGACGACAAGACGGACATCAGAGAGCACCGACCCGCTACGGCCGGCGGTGCATTGGTCTGCGAGGCAGATGAGTCAGAAGCAGTCTGCGTGCCGCTCAGCCCGGGTAGCTGCACTTTTCACGATGGCTACACCCTGCACTACAGCCGTGGCAACACGACCGACAGCCAGCGCAGGGCACTCATCCTCAATTTCAGGCCTCAGGCTATGATCGAACTTGAAAGAGCGCAGGGGATGGATCATACGGGAGAGCGCAAGGTGCGCAATGAGAAAAAATAAAGGGCTGTTGCCAAAGTATTTGGCTGCCGGAACGGCAAATACAAAGAACTGTTTTTGAAATTTTTCGAAGAAAAATTTCAAAAACAGTTCTTTGTATACAGTACTCATACGCAATCAAAACAACAAAATCATGGCCGTCTCCATGTTGTTAGCCCTGCAGCTATCGGTCGCACTCATCGCCGACAGCCTGCTCCTGCCGGAAGTGACACCGCTGGCTACCGCACTGCCCGCCGGCAGGGGAGCTCCCGCCGAGCGGCTCGTGGGCTTCCGGATGGTCGTGTACCAACAGGCAATTACCATCACAGAACTCAGCTTTTCGCTGGGAGAGCAGGTAGATACGGCAGCCGTCCGCGACCTTAGCCTGGTATATACGGGTGCACAGCCACGCCTGTCACAATCGACCACCATTGCCCACACAACCGCCGTCAGGCAGGGGAAACTGTCTTTCGAGCAAGTGCTGCGCCCGGGGGAGCACTACTTTTGGCTCACCGCCCAACTGAGCCCTGATGCACGGGAGGGCAGTCAGTTGCAGGCAAGCATTCATAGCCTGCAGGGCGACCGCGAGTTGCTCTCTTCACCCTTGGTGGGCAGCGTGCGCTCCATAATACTGGCGCACCAGTTATTATTCTCCGGCGGTGATGATGGCTCTGTCAATTACCGCATACCGGCTGTCGTGAGCGCTGCCGACGGCTCGGTCGTAGTAGCTGTAGACGCCCGCGTAGATGCTCCGGGAGACCTGCCCAACAACATAGATATACGCATCCGTCGCAGTACAGATCTTGGCAACAGCTGGTCGGCCACAACGACTATTGCCGATTTTGGATCCTTCGGCGCCAGCGATCCGGCCTTGGTAAGAGACAGGCGTACAGGCGATCTGCTGTGTATGTTTGCATCTCACAGGGGGCTGTTCGAGTCTACAGCGGCCGATCCCATACGCTTTCAGGTGTGCAGAAGCAGCGATCATGGCCTTAGTTGGTCACCGCCGCAGGATATGACTTCACAGATCTACGCCCCCGGCTGGGAGGCTGCCTGGCTGGCCTCGGGCAGTGCCCATCAGCTGCGCAATGGCCGGCTGCTGGGGGTCGTGGGCGTGCGCGAACAGGGGCGGGGACGAAACATCAGCAATGCAGTTATCTACAGCGACGACGGTGGATATCAATGGCACTACCTGCCTGCCATCGCCAGCCAAACAGGTGACGAAGCCAAGATCGTAGAACTCGATGACGGCAGCCTGCTCATGAATATTCGCAACCAGACGCCCGATTGCCGACAGATTGTCCGGAGTACAGATGGTGGTCTGAGCTGGTCAAGGCCCCGCTACGATTCAACGCTGCTAGATCCGGCTGTCAACGGAGATCTGTTGCGCTACTCGTCCACGGTCGATGGCGCAGATACCAGCCGGCTGTTGTTTGCCATCGCAGCCCACCCGCAGCTGCGGCGCAACCTGACCATTTTTATGAGCTATGACGAAGGCAACAGCTGGCCCGTCAAAAAGGTGCTGAACGCAGGCGATGCCGCGTACGCAGCTTTGGCACTACTACAGGATGGCAGCATCGCATGCGTATACGAAAACGGAGAGTATGAACACTACCAGATTTATTTTGCCCGATTTTCGCTCCAATGGTTGTTGTCCAATTGAGTACATGAATTTTGGGAAGCAGTAGCCCGCCAATACCAGTACACCTATTGTTGTCGAGAAAATCAGATAATCATAGAACAAATTTTGGTTGTACGCCAAATAATAGTTGAAATTTTAGGTAATAATGTATTTTTGTGTGCTTTTGCATCTTACCCCCTCATTGGCGCTGTTGATCAATAGCAGATGCGGCTCAGGGTCTGTCCGGGATCTGCTGCTGGAGACAAAATGAGGTCTTTTTGTGCGTTTTTGGAAGAGCGTAGCCAGCCTTACGTGCTTACAAAAACACAAACCCCGTTTTGCCGCAGTGAGAAAATCCCCGACAGGTTCTTACTTGCCGCCATAAATTTTTCCCATACCATGACAATTAGCATTCAACGACTCAACATGGACAACTCCTGGTGGGTCGACTTCAACGGGCTGCGCTTCTTAATCGACCCTTGGCTGCAAGGAGTGGAGGTAGATTTTTTCCCCTGGTTCAATACCCAGTGGCATCGGACGAAGCCCCTGGATCCGGAGGCAGTACCTCCGTATGATTTTGTGTTGATCACACAAAAATATCCCGATCATTTCCATGCGCAGACGCTGCTGCGGCTGCAGCCGGCGAAGCTGCTCGTACCCGCGTCCATTGAGCAAAAGGTAAAAAAACTGCTACCGCAGGCGGAAGTGCTGCGGCTGGCGCCGGCCATCCCGCAGGTGTTTGGCACACCCCTCAGCCTGCATTTTTTACCCACCAGCCGCCGCATCGATCCTATATACGACGCGCTGCTGCTGCACAACGGCGAGGAGTCCATTTTCATCGCCACCCACGGCTTTGACCTAAAGCCGGCCAGCCGGCAGTGGCTGTCGCAGCAGCCACCGGTAAGCCTGCTTTTCACCCCTTTCAACCATTACCGCCTGCCCGTCTGGCTGGGCGGGGTGGTATCGCCCGGCATGGCGGGCGTGCAAAAGCTGGTGGAGGCAGTGCAGCCCCGCCGGGTTGTGGCCACACACGATGAAGACAAATTTGCGCGCGGGCTTGTCTCCCGCTTTGCCCGTGTAACGCGCGCACCTGCAGCGGCAGAACTTTTACAGCTACCCTTGCTCAAAGACCGCTACCTGACCATTGATCACTATTTTTCCGTAGTTATATGAGTAACAAACAACAGGCAGTCGGACAGATTGCCCTCATCTATGTACTGGCCGGCGCGCTGGGCCTCACTGTGTATCTCAACACGCCCTCCGCCAGCCTGATCACCGCTTTTCTGCAGGCAGATCTGGCAATGACCCTCTTTGTATTTGGCTGCAGCCTGTACTACCGCAACAGCTCCGTCTATGACGCCTACTGGAGCGTCGTCCCTTTCTATTTTGCTGTAGCCATGCTGGTCATCTACCGCGATGATCTTGGCTGGGAGCAGTATGCTGTAGCGGGTGTTGTCAGCCTTTGGTCGTGGCGGCTCACCCTCAACTGGCTGCGCTCGTGGCCCGGTTTTGACCATGAAGACTGGCGATACCGCGATATGGCCGCCAATACAGGCAAATGGTATCCGCTGGTCAATTTCCTCGCCATTCACCTTTTTCCTACCCTTATGGTATTCGGAGGCATGCTGCCCGTATTCTTTGTTTTTTCACAAGAGCTGAGCAGCCCCGGCCTGCTGATCGCCGGCCTGGCTGTCTCCCTGTCGGGCACAGCCCTTGAGTTTTTTGCCGACAACACCCTGGCTGCTTTTCGCCGCCGGGCCGACAGGCCGGCGGGGCAAATCCTGACGGAAGGCCTTTGGGGGAAATGTCGCCACCCCAATTATCTTGGTGAAATGCTCTTTTGGGCAGGTTTGGCGCTGGCGGGGCAGGCCTTTTCAGCACCCTGGTACGCCAGCCTCGGCCTGGCGGCGATGCTGCTCATGTTTGCATTTGCCAGCATCCCCATGAAAGAGGCGCGTATGGCCAGGCGATACAAAGACTTTGAAGACTACAAAGCAGTGACACCCATGCTGATCCCGCGGATAGGTAAGTAGCCTGCACCGGCACGCAGCCCCGCGGGGCATGCGCAGCCAGGCCGTCAATTTTTGTGGGTAAAAATAGCAGAGCCCATCGGATTTTCATCCGATGGGCTCCATCAAAAGTCCGGGCTGGTTTTGTGTTTTGTAGTGGACTATGAAAAAAAGGGCTCGGCTTCAGGTGATTAAAAAATAAGGCTTAGGTAAAGCGGGGGAAAACTGATAAAAGAGCCGGTATTTAAACAACAAGTCTACTATGAGTCGAACAAGCAACAACAGGGAATTGAACCGCTTATTTTGAGACACATACATAAAGAGTGTAGTGACCTCCAAAATGCACATCAATTTTTAATGTTTTTTTAATTTCATGGTATTTGTTCCCTGACTTGCTTGTAAATAATTGGTTATTAAAACATTGTAATTTGGTCTTGTCGCCTAGCGCGAACCGGTATTTTGTGCCAGCCGGAAGCCCAGCATAGCGCCGCGTGCCTCGGGCACGTTGGCGTTGCGGCCGGTATTGCGCAGGTTCGCTGCCGCGCCGCGCCAGCCGCCCCCGCGAATAATCCGGTAGGTACCCAACTGCGGGCCGGCATAATTGGCCTCTGCCGTCGGACTGTAAGGGCTGTACCAGTCCCAGCACCATTCCCATACATTGCCGGTCATATCAGACAAACCGAGATCACCCTGCGGAAACTGGCCGACAGGCGCCGTAAACGCAAACCCGTCGTCATAGTCGGGAAAAGCTGCCGACTTAGCCGCCCCCTGCCTGACCGCCGCTGCATCGGCCACATTGCCCCCGGGCTGCTGCCCGCTGCCCCAGGCGAAGCGATAATTTTTACCCCCGCTGCGAGCAGCATATTCCCACTCGGCTTCCGTAGGGAGGCGGTAGCCGTTGGCTTTGGAGTCCATCACATACACTTGCTGAAACGCCCGCAGATTGGGGTTGATCTCTTTGTTGGCATCGTCAAGCTTCACGCGGTCACCGAGCTGCCGTCTCATTTCCGGCGTAGCTTCCATTTCAATGGTATCGAGGCCATAGACCGGCTGCAGTCCCAGCTGTGCACTCAGCCAGTTACAGTACTGCACAGCATCTGTCCAGCTCACGTGCAGCACCGGATGATTCCACGTATCGGCCGTACGCACTACACCCTGCGCATCGCACCGCCAGTTGACCCCCGGCATTTCTCCAAACCCGCCATTGGTAAATACATTGCTGAAGCCGTCAACTTCAGCCGTCGTCTTATAGCCCGTGGCCGTCACAAAAGCAGCAAACTCAGCCACCGTCAGCTCGCGCTTTGCAAGCTGGTAGTCGCTGATGGTCACATTGCGTGCCGGCTTTTCCTTTTCGTCACCTTCATTGAAAATATCCCCCATCATAAAAGTCCCCCCTGTGATGCGGACCATATCTGGCCTGACAGGATCGGCAGATGCCTGCACACTGACAGGCTGTGCTTTGATTGGCGTTTCCTGCCCGGCCTCCTCCGGAGGATCCGCCTTACAGCCCTGCAGGCTTAGTCCGGCACTCAACAGCACTACAAGCAATGAAAAATGGTTCATGGAGCCTTGATTTTTATTTATGGAATGTTATGGAATCACAATTAACGGAACATACACCGGCGCCTTAGCTTGCTGCCGGATGACGCACCACCAGTAGCCGGGTGGCGGACTTTCGAGCTGGTAGAGCTCGCTGCCGCCAGGCAGTTGTACGACATCTCCCTGCCGGTTGCCGGCAGCGCTCAGCCACTGTACCTGCAGGGCTGCATCCGTAGCGCCGGTACGCATCAGCGTCACACGGCCCCGGGCCGTTGGGTTGGGGAAAAAATGCCAGGTCGGCGCTGCCGGCAGGGCCGGTGCATCGTCTGCAACGAAGCAGCCGGTATCTTCAAATTCGGGGCAGTAGCAGCGAGTTGCTAAGGTACAGTCGAGGATAAAAGGGTTGGGCTTGTCATCCTGATAGGCAGCGATGGCCCAGCTACGATTCCATTCGCGCTCATCGACAGGATCCTGGTTGTGCCACTGGCACAGTGTCTGCCGCTGAATGACAAAATAGTTAGGGTCGGCTGCTACCGCCTCCTGCCAATACACCGTATAGAAGTAAAACATGGCCCGCGCAACATTGCCTTTATGATCTTCACGGGGCTCAAAAGGCGACTGGTTGCGCCACTCGCTGTACTCATCAATCAGGTTGCCCGGAATACTGTTGAGCTGGGTCGACAGCCGGTACCAGCGCTGCGTCTGGTTGTCAGCCAACTCGCCAAAAGGCAGATTGGCACGGGCTGCATTGACGTCCTCCCGGGTGGGGAAAAGGTGGTGCATATCCGCCTGTGCCCGGCCGCTGGAAGCGCCGAAGGCCTGTGGCCAGGTGTGCTCCGTGTTGATGCCGAGGGCAAAAGCGGCCTGGGTAGGGTCCTGGTTGGGGTTGAGCGGAATGCCATAGCCCGTGTACACGCAGTACAGGCTGTCGTTGCGGTTGTCTATGCGCGCAAACATGGTATCCCGCGAGTTGGCAAAGTCCAGCACAAAGGCGGGCTTATAGTTGGCTACGACCGAATCAATCAACGGAATCCCCGAGAGCTCGGGGAATACAGGCTGGTAGCCTTGCGCGAGCACACCTGCGGCATGCAGGCAGAAAAACAAATACAATGAAAGCCGCATACGAAATTTTCTGCAAAGATACGGTTTTTAGCGACCGGCGAAAGTCGGCCACATTCTTGCTAAAATGATATATTTGCCTATACGAAAAAGTGGATTCGTTATGAGGCATCTAAACAGGGGCTATGGGTTGGTGATGTGTATGCTGCTCGCTCTTTGGGGCAGCAGTGCACGGGCGCAGAATTATGATCTTCTGCCGGGCACTGTGGCCGCAGAGCATTTTCAAAATGGACAGCAGGCTATGCTGAGCGGTCAGTACCGGCAAGCCATCCGGCATTTTGAAAAAGCTGTCAACCATCAGCCGGGCCTCACCATCGCCAAAAAAATGATCGGCCACTGCTACGATCTGCTGAAAGATTATGTCAATGCAGCGGAAAATTTCCGGCAGGTGCTCAACCGCGACTCGCTTTTTTCGCGTCTCCTTTACTACCAACTCGGTGATATCTACTACAAAATGGGCAGGGCTGATGTGGCGCTGCATTATTTCAATACCTTCGAACGCCTGCAGGAACGGCCGGCCGATGATTTTGGACTCCGGGGTGAAGAGGAAGCGGCACAGGAACTCATCCTGCGCGCCCGCTTGCCGGGCAACCTGCGCGCCTGCCAGCTTTCGCTCGATTCTGTCAAGTTTATCAATATTACCGAAATCTATAATGCCGGCCCGGGCATCAACACCCGCTTCGACGATTATTTTCCCTGCCTCACCAATGACCGGCAGCGACTTTATTTTACCCGTAAAGATGCCGCGGGCGATGAGGATCTTTTTACAGCCGACCGACAGCCTTCGGGCGGCTGGGCAACGCCCCAGCGCGTACGAAATTTCAATACCCCCCAACCCGAGGGGATGGTCACGCTGGTGCGCGACGGCCGCCGCCTTTTTTATACAAGCTGCCTCAAAGAGGGCATAGCAGGCGCCTGTGATATATGGGAGGCGCTGGCCGACGGTACCGAGATTAAGCACGGCCGCAGCCTCGTGGGGCCTGTCAACCAGCAGAGCTGGGACTCTCAGGCGGCTATCAGCTGCGATGGAAGTACCATCTTTTTTGCCAGTAATCGGCCGGGTGGACTGGGGGGCAGTGATATCTGGATGAGTGAGCTGCAGGCCGACGGGCAGTGGGGGGAGCCGATCAATCTGGGGGCGAGCATCAACACACCTGAGGATGAAGAGGCTCCTTTTGTTTCTAACGACGGGCAGACGCTCTATTTTTCCAGCACAGGGCATCTGGGGCTGGGGGAGCAGGATGTGTTTATGTCGTGGTGGGATGAACGGCTCGACCGCTGGAGCGTGCCCATCAACCTGGGACCGCCTGTCAATGGACCGCACAGGGAACTGGGCTTCCACTTGTCGGCAGATGGCAAAACGGGCTTCTTTGCGAGCAACCGGCCAGGAGGTGCAGGGGGGATGGATATTTACTATTTTGCTCTGTCTGACAAACTCTACGGAGAGCCCATCACTTTTGTCGAGGGTTTCGTCAAAGACTCTCTGCTGCTGACGCCCCTGCCCGGCTCAGTTGTCGAAATCAATGGCCGCAATCCTGTGCGCGCCGACGAGGAGGGGCGCTTTTTTATCTGCGCAGGGGCCGATGAGCTGCTGGCTTTTAGTGTGGCGCGTGATGAGTACCATCCTTATCAGCAGGCCTTTTTTATCCCTGAGTGGGACAATCAGGTGTTCTACCGCCTCGAGCTGCTGCTGCTGCCCACCGTCAGCTTTATCGGGCATATCGACAATCCATGGGTGCCTGTACCTGCGCCTGTACGACGGCCCGACAACATCCTGATTCACGCCGTCTACTTCACTTTCGACAGCGATGAACTCCTGTCTTCGGAGGCAGATTCACTGCAAAAAATGATCGACAGCCTGGTGAATAAGGAAGTGGTGCACCTCGAAATAATTGGATATGCAGATGATATCGGCGCCGATGCCTACAATCTGTCGCTGTCGGAACGGCGTGCCGCAGTGGTGGCTGTCTATTTGCTGGAGCGAAATGTCACAGTTGATCAGGTACATATAGAAGGCAGAGGCCCTGTACGCGAGCAAGGCCCTAAAGCCAAAAACCGAAGGGTAGACATCCGTATCACTTTTAAAGAGTAAGGGCTTATTTTTTCTAAAAAAAATAAGCCCTTACCGCCCGCTCCTGCCCTGGGCAGTGCACAGCCTTAAAGCGCGAGGGCTTTTTTTTCTAAAAAAAAATAAGCCCTCTTACCGCCCGCTCCTGCCCTGGGCAGTGCACAGCCTTAAAGCGCGAGGGCTTTTTTTTCTAAAAAAAAATAAGCCCTCTTACCGCCCGCTCCTGCCCTGGGCAGGAGCGGGCAGCCATATTACACGCGTTTACGCGAGATCCACAGTATACCGCCGCCAACGACAGCAGCCAGCAGGCTGATCAGCATATTGGTTGTATGTCCGTACAACCAGCTGCCGGTTGCAAACAAACTGCCATAGACGAGAAAAATCCCGCCCAGCATAGCCAGAAACTGCCTGCTAAATTGCCCCGGAGGGGCCGCCTCCAGTTTGCCTGCTGCTATGACGGGCTTCCAGCCCGGCCCTTGCGGGCGGATGCGGGCGTAAAAAGTTGTTAGTACCTGCATATCAACGGCCGGTGTAAGGTAAGTGACGGTCAGCCAGCCTATGGTAGTGATGGCAACCCCCAGCAGCAACTCTACATGGCCGGAAAAATAACCCGGAATGACAAGCTTGAAAAAGAGCGCACTCACAAATGAAATGATGAGCGCCGACAGTTCGCTGTAGGCATTGATGCGCCACCAAAACCAGCGTAGAATAAAAATCAGACCCGTACCTGCACCCATCAGTACAATGATATCAAATGCAGCCTTGGCACTCTCCAGAAAAAGCGCCAGAATGGCCGCCACCGTCATCAACACAACCGTCGACACCCGGCCAACAAGCACCAATTGCTTTTCACTGGCGTCAGGATTGACAAAGCGCTTGTAAAAATCATTGACAACATAGGAGGAACCCCAGTTGAGGTGAGTGGAAATGGTAGACATGAAAGCGGCTATCAGCGAAGCCAAAATCAGCCCGATCAGGCCCGCAGGAAGATAGGTAAGCATGGCCGAGTAGGCAAGGTCGTCATTGATGATGTTGGCCGATACATGCGGAAACGCCTGCTGTATGGAGGCCAGATCGGGAAAAATAACCAGCGAAGCGAGCGCCACCACAATCCATGGCCAGGGCCGCAGCGCATAATGGGCAATGTTGAAAAACAGCGTCGCACCAAGGGCGTTGTTTTCGTCTTTGGCTGCCAGCATCCGCTGTACAATGTAGCCTCCACCCCCGGGCTCAGCACCGGGGTAGTACGCTGCCCACCATTGCACCGCCAACGGGATAATCAACACACTTACCAGCAATTCTGTATTGCCAAAATCCGGGAAGAAGCTAAGCTTACCCGCTACATTGGGGTGGCTGATCAGGGCTTCCATGCCGCCTATTTCAGGCAGATTGACGATGTAGATGGATGCCCAGATGGTGCCTACCATGGCCATCATAAACTGTACAAAATCGGTCAGTATAATGCCTTTGAAACCTCCCACAGCTGAGTACAGCACCGTAATGATACTGGCAAACAGCAAAGTACGGGTCGGTTCCATGTTGAGCATGACACTGCCAATCTTGACGATGGCCAGACAGACCGTGGCCATAATCAGCACATTAAACAGTACACCGAGATAGATGGCCCGAAAGCCTCTGAGGAAAGCCGCTCCGGCACCGCTATAGCGAATCTCATAAAATTCCAGATCTGTCAATACTTCTGATCTGCGCCACAACCGGGCATAGATAAATACAGTAAGCATGCCCGTCAGCAGGAATGCCCACCACGCCCAGTTGCCGGCCACACCATTTTTGCGTACCAGATCGGTAACCAGGTTGGGTGTATCGGCCGAAAAAGTGGTGGCAACCATCGAAACGCCCAATAACCACCAGGGCATACTACGGCCCGAAAGAAAAAAATCGCTGGTCGTGCGGCCCGATGTACGAGCCGCCACCAATCCAACGATGAGCGAAACGGCAAAGAATGCCATGATGATGACCCAGTCTAATGTGCTCAGTGTCATGTCTGTCGTTTTGTTATGTTGTTTGTTTGTCGCATCTGTGCTTGTCAGGGATACAGGGCGTTTTTTAGCAGAGCCAGTGTTTTGCAGTCACCAAAGCACGAGCCATGCTGCTCAATCCGGGCAATGGACGAAAACGCCTCGCCTTTTTCTGCGGCAAAAAATCCCGGACAGGCGCTCAGCGCGTATCCGGGATTTTTTCACCGGGCTCCGGAAGGTATTTCCCCCGGGGCTTACTCTTTTTCAGCCAGCCGGCACCGGCTATGCTCCTTCAAAATGAGCCTGCTTTTGTCTCTGGCAGAAAATCCCGGGTAAATGCTTAGTGTATTTCTATTTCGTCAATAAATAACCAGGCTTCATGGCCTGCTCCCGACTCGCCGGCGGGGATTTTGCCAAGCCGGTCCACTTCCACCCGGACATACCTGCCTTTTTTGCCCTGCACAGGCAACAGCACCCGGCAAATATTGCCTTCGCTGGCGGGTAGCTGCTGAAGACTGCCTGCGGCCGTAAATTGCCTGCCGTCTTCAGATACAGAAACCCGAATCATCTTGGGCAGGTATATCCACTGTCCCGGTGCATCGTAAAACCGGAACCTGAGTTCATTGATGGCTGTGGACTCGCCCAGATCTATGTCAGCAGCAAAATTTGTCTGGTCAAAACCCAGCCATTCGGCATCCCCATAGCGCTGGTCGCTGCCCAAGACACCGTTGATCACGGATCCGGGACCATTGCCGGTATATTTTTCATTGGGCATGTACGCCAGTTGTAGGGCTTTGCCCGATGCGAGGTGGGAGCGGTAAGTCAATGCCACCGCCCGGCCACTGACCTGGTCGCCCATGAATGGCAGTGCACGGAGTTCAACTTCCCCTTCGAGCGGTATGGGCGCTTCGTAGGCAGGAGACTTGGCGTCGGGCGTGCGCCCGTCCAGGGTGTAGCGTATGGTGTTGCCGGGGGCATCGGTAAACAGGCGGGCGCGGACGCCCTTGCCGTCACCGGCCTGCACATCAGCTTTGACCTGGTTGAGGTGATCGGCCGGCTTGACGCCGCTCGCCTGCAGCCGTTGCATGTGGATCCACAGCCTGCCGGCAAAATCTGTATAATTGCGCCGGTCGCGGGCCGTCCAGCCCACTTCAGCCATAGCACAGGCACGTGGCCACACCATGTACTGTAATTTTTCTACAGTCGGGATGTACTCCGTCCACACATTGCCCTGTGCCCCGAGGATGAAGCTTGCCTCCGCTTCGGTGAGCTCGGCCGGGACCGGCTCATAGCTGTATACTTTTTCCAGCGGCAGCAGGCCGCCGATGGCCAGCGGTTCGTCGGGATGCTCCGCCTGGTAGTAGTCGAAATAGCAGTGGGAGGTAGGGCTCATGATCACCTGATGACCGCTTCTGGCGGCGGCAATACCACCCTCGATACCGCGCCACGACATGACCGTGGCATTGGGCGCCAGCCCGCCCTCCAGAATTTCATCCCAGCCAATGAGCTTTCGGCCGTTGGCGTTGAGGTATTTTTCTATGCGGCGGATGAAGTAGCTCTGCAGCTCCATCTCGTCTTTCAGACCCTCGCGGCGCATGAGCTGCTGGCAAAAATCGCTGGCTTCCCAGCGCACCTTGGGGCACTCATCCCCGCCAATATGAATATATGGCGAAGGGAAGAGCATCATCACCTCGGCGAGTACATTTTCCAAAAAAACAAAAGTCTCTTCTTTGGGGCAGAAGACGTCTTCAAAAACACCCCACTTGGTAGCCGGCTCAAAAGGCCCTGCGGTGCAGGCCAGCTCAGGATAGGCGGCAATGGCCGCCTGCGCATGCCCCGGCATCTCAATTTCGGGGACTACCGTCACGTAGCGCTCAGCCGCGTAGCGCACAATTTCACGCACTTCTTCCTGGGTATAAAATCCTCCATAGCGTTGACCATCAAATTTTTGTGGTTTATCATTGTAATGACCGACAAGCGTCTCTCTGCGCCAGGCGGCTACTTCTGCAAGCTTGGGATACTGCTTGATCTCAATGCGCCAGCCCTGATCATCGGTGAGATGCCAGTGAAAGTAATTTTGCTTGTGCATGGCCAGCATATCGATGTACTGCTTGATGGTGGCTACATCAAAAAAATGCCGCGCCACGTCCAGGTGCATGCCACGCCATGCGAAGCGGGGTGCATCCTCTATGCTGACCCGGGGCACCCACCAATGGTCGGGTTTACTCGCTTTGTCGTCGTATACAGTCGCCGGCAACAGCTGCAGCAGTGACTGCAGCCCGTAAAATGCACCAGCCGGCTGTTGCGCTTTGATGGTGATACCCCCCTCGTCGACCAACAGGGTATAGCCTTCGGGGGTTGTGATGCCGGCATCGCGCTCAATGCGTACGGAGGCGGCCGATGCCTCGGCTGCCGGGAGCGCCAGTCCTGTATGTCTGCGCAGCAAATCACCCGCAAAAGTGCCCAGCTGCTGCCAGGCGCTGTCTGCATCCGCTGTGTAGAGTGTCGATTTTTCATCGAGCCGCCAGTAGCCCTGACCGGGTTTCACCGCCCGGGGCTGCGGGATGATAGCAATGGTTGCTTTTTCCGTAGGCATAGAATTGTTGCCTGATTGGCAGGAGGGGAGCAGCAGGGACAGCAAGAGACCCGCCGCGAGTGCGTAAATTTTCATACTCATTGGCTATTGCGATGACCTTCCGGAGACAAGAAGCGGATTGTTTCCGAAAAGCAAAACTATGTTTTTTCTTTTTAAAAAAAGAAAAAATAAAATATTTAGCGGGCTTGGTACACCAAGCCCGCTAAATATTTTACCGATCGAAGCGCCAACGTCTGAAAGCCTCCATGGCCTCATACTCAGCGAGTCCGAGAGCCCGGTACATTTCGGCCGTTTCGCGGTTGCGGTCTTCGGCACGCACCCAGAATTCCCGTTCGTCGCTGCCGGGGAAGGGTGGGCGGTCTTTTTGTGACTGGTGCAAAAAGATGGCCCGTCGCTTTTTGAGCACCTGCTGGGGTGAGAGCGGCACGGCCATTTCAATCTCATGCACCGGCCACTCCTGCCACGCTCCCCGGTAAAGCCAAAGCCAGCAGTCTTTCATCCATTTTTCCTCCTTGAGCTGGGCGAAAGCCGTCATGATGGCATCCAGACATACGCGATGCGTGCCGTGCGGATCTGCGAGATCGCCGGCAGCAAATACCTGATGCGGCTTGATAGCGGTCATGAGCTCTGCAATAAGCCGTACATCCTCCTGTCCAAGTGACTTTTTGCGCACCGAGCCCGTCTCGTAGAAGGGCATGTCGAGAAAATGTATCTGTTCGTCGGACAGGCCACAGAATCGGGCACCGCCGCGTGCTTCGCCGCGGCGGATGAGCCCTTTGACGAGTCTGACTTCTGGTGTATCGGAATCAGTGACGCCCTTGGAGCGGATGGACGAAATGGCTCGTTCGATCGCTTGCTGGGAGTCGTCTTTTAGCATGTGCTGCCCGCGACCAAATTCCTGCACGAACTCCAGGTAGCGGAGGGCGTCGTGGTCGTGCACGGCAATGTTGCCGGAGGTCTGGTAGGCAACGTGCACTTCGTGGCCTTGTTCTACCAGCCGCAGGAAGGTGCCGCCCATGCTGATGACGTCGTCGTCGGGGTGGGGACTGAAAATGATGACCCGCTTGCGCGCAGGCTTGGCGCGCTCCGGACGCGTGCTGTCGTCGGCATTGGGCTTACCTCCCGGCCAGCCAGTAATGGTGTGTTGTAATCGGTTAAAAATCTTTATGTTGATATCGTAAGCAGAAGCATGCTCCAGGATCAGGTCGCTGAGGTGATGCTCCGAATAGTCCTCGTTGGTGAGCTTGAGTATGGGCTTGCCCGTAAGCTGTGACAGCCACACCACCGCCTTGCAGATGAGATCCTCATCCCACTTGCACATGCCCACCAGCCAGGGTGTTTTGATTTTGGTGAGCTCTTCCGAGGCTGCTGCATCCACAATAACGCGTACGTTGGGATGCTGCTGCAGAAAGGTTGCCGGTACCGAGGGCGTAATCTCTCCTTCTACAGCAGCCTTTAAAACCGCAGCCTTGTGCTGCCCCCAGACCAGCAGGTATATCTTGCGGGCTTTCATAATGGAGCCAATACCCATAGTGATGGCCCGGTAAGGGACATCCTCTTCGCTGTCAAAATCCTTGATGGCATCGCGGCGGGTGAGCCCGTCCAGGCGCACCATGCGCGTGCGCGAGTCGGCCCACGAGCCCGGCTCGTTGAAACCAATGTGCCCTGTACGGCCAATGCCCAAGAGTTGTATGTCAATGCCTCCGTTGAGGTCTATCAGCTTTTCGTACCGCTCGCAGTAGGCCTCCACATCCTCTAAGGGCAGCGAGCCGTCGGGTATGTGTATCTGCGAGGCAGGTATGTCAATGTGGTCAAACAGATACTCTTTCATGAAGCGGACATAACTCTGTCGCGCTTCCGGAAGCATCGGATAGTATTCGTCCAGGTTGAAAGTAATTACGTTGCGGAAGCTCAGCCCTTCTTCCCGGTGCATACGCACAAGCTCCTCGTATACGCGGATGGGCGAAGAGCCTGTCGCAAGACCCAGAACTAACTTTTCCCCATCCTGCTGCTTCTGCCGAATGGCCAGCGCAATAGAGTGCGCTACATGCAAAGAGGCTTCCCGCGCATCGTCCCATATCTTTACAGGAAGCTTTTCAAGCGATCGGAGTTTGTACTCAAGGTTCTTTCCCTCGGCAGCGGTGCTTTGTGTAGCCATGTTTTCAATGGTTAGTGATGGTTAATTATCAGTACAAAAGTATGTGTTTTTTAATTACCGTGTACGTACACGGTAATTTTTGTGATATTTATTTTGGCGTATTAAAAAATTATATTTTCCCGTGTGGGTACACGGGAAAAATTCTTTTATTTGCAGTTACTTGTGTGGGAGAAAGGAGGTCGATGGAGTTGCAGGTTGTATATATAATCAGGAATAATGAGTAAGCGGGTTCGCATAGTAGACATTGCTGCCAAGGCCGGGGTTTCAATAGGTACGGTTGACCGGGTGCTGCACAACCGGGGGCATGTGTCGCAGGCTTCCCGGGAGCGGGTGGAGCGGGTGCTGCAGGAAATGGGCTACAGCCGGAATCTGCTGGCGAGTGCGCTGGCAACCAACAAGACCTGGCGGGTGGTGGCTTTGCTGCCCGATCCGCAGGGGGACTTGTACTGGGAACAGGTCAACCGGGGCGTTGAAGCGGCAGC
This sequence comes from uncultured Saprospiraceae bacterium, assembly GCA_964441755.1. Classification (GTDB taxonomy): domain Bacteria; phylum Bacteroidota; class Bacteroidia; order Chitinophagales; family Saprospiraceae; genus JAUMBM01. Next base: position 201,752 of record CAYTVG010000007.1, on the reverse strand, counting down.
CCGCTATGCGCAGGATTTCGGTTTTGTGGTTGATTATCGTTACTTCGGACTTTTTCAGCCCGATAGCTTTGCAGCTCAGGCGGCAGCCGTCATACAGCAGCCGCCCGACGGCCTGCTGTTTACGCCTATCTACCAGCGCGAGTCGCTGCACTTGTTGTCGCAGGCCTGGCTGGGGGAGATTCCCAATGTGATGATTAATACCCGTATCGAGCATGGGGAGTCGATCGCTTATGTAGGGCAGGATTCCTATCAGTCGGGGGTGCTGGCTGCCCGCTTGCTGGGCTTCGGTTTGCGGCGGGGCCAGTCGGTGCTGATTCTGAACCTCGATAAGGGGCCTGCCAATGCCAAGCACTTGATTGACAAAGAGCAGGGGTTCAGGGATTATTTTGCGGCGCTGCCGCCCGGCGAGAGCCGCCCGGCGGCTATCCACAGCCGGGTTTTTGAAGATTTTTTACAACCGCAGGCGCTGGCCGATTTTATGGCGGAGCTGCAGCTGCAGCTGCCCGAGGTGGGGGGGATTTTTGTGACCAACTCCCGCGCTCACCTCTTAGCCGACATACTGCCCGGGCAGTGGAAAAGCGCCGTTCGCATAGTGGGGTTTGACCTCATCGAACCCAATCTCCGGCATCTGCAGGCAGGGACAATCAGCTTTCTGATCAATCAGCACCCACAGGAACAGGGCTATCAGGGGGTGCTCAATCTCTTCAGGCACTTGGTACTGCGCGAGGCAGTAGCCGATATTCAGTACCTGCCATTGGACATAGTGGTCAAGGAAAATGCACGCTACTACCTTTCCGGACAGACGGCTCTGCCGCGCTGGTCGCCGGCAGGGAGCTAGTTGTCAGCCGACCTGCGCTGTTTTTTTGAAGGCACAAGAAATTTTTTACCGCTTCATGCAACCTCCCGGGGGCTTTTCTTACCTATGTCCGTAAAGGCCAAATACCAAGCCATGGAAGAGGATGTATTAGTGCATATCATCAGGGGCTGTCAGGAGGGTAGGCGGGAGGCGCAGCAAAAGCTGTACACCCACTACCGCAAGCTGGCGTTTGGTATTTGTATGCGGTATGCCGACAATGTGGCAGACGGGGAGGATTGGCTGCAGGAGGGCTTTATCAAACTCTTTCAGGGTATAGGTCAGTATCGGTTTTTGGGGTCTTTTGAGGGATGGCTCAGGCGCGTGTTTGTTCACGTAGCGCTGGCTCAGCTCAAACACAAACGCAAACAACATTGGCTGACAGCGTATTCGGGGGAGGAACTGGAGATAGTTGATGATATCGATTTTTCTGTTTTTGATGAAAAGGACCTGCCTGCAGCGCTGATTCAGCTACTTCACCAATTGCCGGATGGCTACCGTACGATACTCAATTTGTATGTCTTCGAAGGATTTTCTCACCAGGAGATTGCAGCTGCGCTTGGAATCTCGACGGGAACTTCCAAATCCCAGCTAAACCGGGCGAAGGCTTTCCTTCGTTCTCTCATTGAGAAACACATGCTGGTGCAGGTCTCTCACCACAAAATATTTTTTAACCATGGATAGCCAATTACCGCGCGACCCGATGGAAGACTTCCTTCGCCAGTCTCTTGGCGACTACAGGCCCGATCCTCCTGATGATATGTGGGATCGAATCAGTGTGGGTATGGGTGCTCCCTCCAGCCTGCCGCCTGCAACGGCGGCTCCCGCAACGGCCTGGTTATCAGTAGCAGCAACTGTCCTCATGCTGGTCATCGCTGTTGCTCAGTATTATTACTACAACGCGCATATAAAGCGTCTGTCCGGCGAACTGGAGATGCTGCAGCAGTCGTCACAGCCCTCACAGGAAAGCGGGAAGCAGCTCCGTGGATCTGTCGAAAATGCGCAGGAATCTGAATCGACTGCTGGTCAGGTTATGGTTGCTGGCTTGGGGGGTATCAATAGCACAACAGCCGGGTCTCTGCTTGCATCGCCCTCCGTACTGATGACAGCAGGTGCTGCGCATCAGGTAGCGGTTGTAATGCCGCCGGCTGCCAGCCCTGAGGCAGAAGTAGTGCCTGGCCTGACCTCAGCGCTGCCGGCAATTCAACGGATTAGTTCTCCGCTTGACTGGCTCCCGAGAACGCGCGTACAGTCTTCATTGTTGCAGGGCTTGGCGGCAGTAGCGCCGCGCTTGCCTACCGATGTGGTGCGCAGGCCGCTTAGCGTGGTCGCGCAGGGGGGCTTCCTGCATAAATCATTGGCATTTGACAATACACAACCCGATGACAATGGTCCTCGTCCCGACAGAAGTCCTCGCGTGGAGACAGATATCGTGCAGGCAACTGCTCGTTTTGCAGGCCTGAAAGCTATTACGCCCTTGGGATCCCGCTGGCGATTATCGGCAGGGCTCTCCCTGATGACCTCTTCTGTTCAGGCAGTGCATCATTCTGACTTCCAGGTGGGGGATCGCAATCGCGGACATCGACACGATAACAGACCGCCCAGAGGGGAGTGGGACAACGATTTTGATTGTAGCCTGCCCTCGCTGTCGGGCAGTGTTACGGTTGGTCTGCGGGTAGAGCAACTGCAGGTCGGGGGGGCGTTGAATGAAGAGGCCAGGGTTGATTTTGACATCCATACGACGGAGGAGGTCACCAGACTCATGTTGCCGGTGGGCATCGGCTATGAGCTGGCTGGCGGCAGGTTGTCTGTGGTGCCCGAACTGGGGCTGATGGCAGGCATGAACCTCAGCGAATCCAACCGCATAACAGCAGCGACCATCAACCAGCAAAATGCATATTTTGATTCTCGTATCAATCCCTTCCTGGATGAAGTGAAAAGTAACACATTTAGTATGGACATTACGGCCGCAATGGCTTTCAACTGGCAGATGAACGACCGATTTAGCATTGGACTGCAGCCAATGGTGATGCGACGTTTACAGCTCAATGCGTCTGATAAACAATATCAGCAGACGGCTTGGGGTGGTGCTGTCAGCCTTGGATACCAGTTGTAGCGCCCGGTTCTTTTTCTTATCTTTTAATCAGTCCTTTTGTATGAAAAAAATATTGTTTGGCCTAATGCTCTTAGGCCTGCAGGCTACCTTTATGTCCTGCCAAAAAGAGGAGGCTGCCAATCAAAGTGCATCCATCGATGCCATCGCACTGGCAGCAGATAAGCAAACGGTAGCGCCTGACCTGCTGCCGACCGCAGTGTTGGATTACATTGCCATCAACCATAGCCCGCTGACAGCCGAAGCAGCCTGGTATGTGAGGGGAGCTGGCTATGAGGTGGCTCTCGAAAGCGGTGAGCTGCTGTATTTTTCTGAAGACAACACCTGTCTGGATCGTCGCGGCCGCAGGGGGCGTGGATGTCTCCAGGGCGATACACTGGCGCTGGATGCACTGCCGGTGGCGGTGGCAGACTACTTGGCTGCCAATTTCCCTGACCAGACAGTCAACACGCTGGTGAGTAAACGGGGCGGTGAAGTGCTGGCAGTAGAGCTCTCTGGCGGGCAGGTGCTGCTTTTTGATGCTGCTGGTACTTTCCTGCGGGAGTGCGTTCAGGGCAACGGACCTTCTAACCCTGATCCACATCCACACGATACCATCCACCCGACTGACAGCGTTCCGCATGTGCAGCGCGGATGCCTGTACGGTGATACGCTGACAATCGCTGATCTTCCGACAGCCGCAACGGACTATGTCGCTGCTAATTTCCCCGACCTGACTATCAACACAGTTGTCTTCAGATCAGTTCGCGCTATCTGGGCGGTGGAGCTCAGCGATGGTAGTGTACTGCTTTTTACTGAAGCAGGTGCCTACATCAAAAATTGCGGTGAAAGAACGGGCAATCCTGGCGATGGCCCCGGTCATGGCGATGGTCCTGGCGATGGTCCTGGCGGCGGTCACGGTCCCGGTCATGGCGATGGTCCTGGTGGTGGTCACGGTCCTGGTGGTGGCGATGGCCCTGGCCCTGGCCATGGTGGACAAGGAGGCGGAAGAGGCTAATGAATTTTCGTCCTTCTGGTGAATATAATGGTTCTATGGGACGCGTCGGCTTGGCCGGCGCGTTTTTTATATGTATAAAGCGAATGCCCGCTACAGATTTTTCTCAGAAAAATCTGTAGCGGGCATTCGCTCGTAGAACCCGGTCTGCGGCCTATGGCTGCAGACCGGGCATAGGCTGATGTTTGGGAAAATTTTCCCAAAGCAATTACATAGAAGCGGCTTTCTCCTTCCCTTCAGCACCTACCCGGGAGCCAAAGACAGAGCCGATGAAATGGCGATTGAGACGGGCGATATTTTCTACGGAAATGCTCTTAGGACACTCTGCTTCGCAGGCAGTGACATTGGAGCACATACCAAAGCCCTCGCGATCCATTTGCTTCACCATGGACTGCACACGTCGCCTGGCTTCCACTTCCCCTTGCGGCAACAACGCCAAATGGCTGACCTTGGCACTTACGTACAACATAGCAGAGGAGTTGGGGCAGGCAGCCACGCAGGCACCGCAGCCTATGCAGGCAGCTGCATCAAAAGCTTGTGAAGCCTGACTTTTCTCGATAGGAATATCGTTACCGTCCTGTGCTTGTCCTGTATTGACAGAGATGTAACCACCCGACTGTATGATGCGGTCGAATGCAGAGCGATCAACAACCAGGTCGCGGATTACGGGGAAAGCGCGTGCGCGGAAAGGCTCGATGACAATGGTGTCACCATCCTTGAAGTGACGCATGTGCAACTGGCAGGTAGTCGTACCCTGCATAGGACCGTGCGGCTGCCCGTTGATGACCATGCTGCAGGTGCCACAGATGCCTTCGCGACAGTCGTGTTCGAAAGCAACGGGAGACTCTTTGCGGCCAATGAGCTGCTCGTTGAGTACGTCGAGCATCTCCAGAAAGGACATGTGCTCAGATACCTTGTCGAGCTTGTAGGTTACCAGCTCTCCTTTGTACTGGCCACCCTGCCGCCATATTTTAAGTGTAAGATTCATGACAACTGAATTTTGAAATCCGATGAACAAGCAATTATGGATATCAATCCCGCTCAGCCACTATTTGTAGCTGCGGGTCTTCAATTCAACATTTTCGAATACCAGATCTTCGCGATGCAGGACAGGATCCTGGCCATTGCCGGGGTATTCCCAGGCAGCTACATAAGTGTAGCCTGCATCATCCCGCAGCGCTTCTCCTTCCGGTGTCTGGTACTCCTCGCGGAAGTGGCCGCCGCAACTTTCGTTGCGATTGAGGGCATCGACAATCATGAGCTCGCCGAGCTCGATAAAGTCCGCCACGCGCAGCGCCTTCTCCAGCTCAGGGTTGTATTCCTCGTTGGAGCCGGACACAAACACATCGCGGTAGAACTCATCGCGCAGGTCCTGTACCATCTTGCGGGCTGCTGTCAGGCCTTCGGCATTGCGTGCCATACCGCAGTAGTCCCAGATGATTTTACCCAGGCGGCGGTGGAAACTTTCGGGTGACTGAGATCCTTTGACAGCCAGCAACTGGTTGATGCGGTCTTTGACAGATTTTTCTGCACTCTTGAAGGCCTCACCATCGGCATCCGGCTTGGCTGTGCGAATCTCCTCCGACAGGAAGTTGCCAATGGTGTACGGAAGTACGAAGTAACCGTCAGCAAGTCCCTGCATCAGGGCAGAAGCACCCAGGCGGTTGGCACCGTGGTCGCTGAAGTTGGCCTCGCCAATCGCAAACAAGCCCGGGATGTTGGTTTCGAGATTGTAGTCGACCCACAGGCCACCCATCGTATAGTGGACTGCCGGGTATATTTTCATCGGCATTTTGTACGGATTCTCACCTGTGATCTTCTCGTACATCTCAAACAGGTTGCCGTATTTCTCTTCCACGACCTTCTCGCCGAGCTCGCGAATTTGCTGCTCGCTGGCATTGGCAAGGTTGGAAGAGTTGGCCTTGGAGCGGCCGTAGCGCATGATAGCATCATTGAAATCCAGGAATACAGCCAAGCCCGTGGGCGCTACGCCCAGCCCTTCATCACAGGCTGTCTTAGCTGCCCGGCTGGCCACGTCCCGCGGCACCAGGTTGCCGAAGGCAGGATAGCGGCGCTCGAGGAAGTAGTCGCGGTCAGCTTCGGGGATATCGACACCCGTCTTGCGACCTTCGCGAATAGCTTTGGCATCCTCCTGCTTTTTGGGTACCCACACCCGGCCGTCATTGCGCAGACTCTCAGACATGAGCGTCAGTTTGGACTGGTAATCGCCGGATACCGGGATACAGGTAGGGTGAATCTGGGTGAAACATGGATTGGCCATGAGCGCTCCCCGCCGCACAGCCCGCCAGGCTGCCGTTACATTGGACATCATAGCGTTGGTGCTCAGGTAAAAAACGTTGCCGTAGCCACCCGTTGCCAACACCACCGCATGCGCCGAGTGCCGCTCAAGCGCACCCGTGAGCAGGTTGCGGGCAATGATACCACGGGCCTTGCCGTCGACAATCACTACATCCAGCATCTCATGGCGGTTGTACAGCTTGACGGTGCCCAAAGACACCTGCCGCGACATAGACTGGTAGGCGCCAATCAGCAACTGCTGTCCGGTCTGTCCGCGTGCATAAAAAGTACGACTTACCTGTACCCCGCCGAAAGAGCGGTTTTCAAGCAACCCGCCGTACTCGCGGGCAAAAGGAACTCCCTGCGCAACCGCCTGGTCAATGATGCGGGCGCTGACTTCCGCCAGGCGATACACATTGGCCTCCCGGGCGCGGTAATCACCCCCTTTGATGGTATCGTAAAACAGGCGATAGACACTATCGCCGTCGTTCTGGTAATTTTTGGCTGCATTAATACCGCCCTGCGCTGCAATGGAGTGCGCACGGCGCGGGCTGTCGTGAAAAGTAAAAACTTTCACATTGTAACCCAATTCACCCAAGGTGGCAGCAGCAGAGGCACCGGCAAGGCCGGTGCCGACAATGATGACATCCAGTCTCCGCTTATTATTGGGAGCAACCAGGGGCACCGTTGACTTGTAGCGGGTCCATTTGTCCGCCAGCGACCCCTGAGGCACTTTACCGTCCAGTTTCATGACTGATGGTTTTTGTCGTTAATCAATCCGGTCTTTATTTAGACTGCAGGTACATCAGCATCGGAATCAGGGCAAACAATGCCGGTACCAATACTGAATAAACCTTACCGATGAATTGTATGAAGGGCGTATACTTGCGGTGATTCAGGCCCAGTGTCTGAAAAGAACTCTGGAAACCATGCCACAGGTGAAAGCCGATAACAATCATCGATGCCACGTAAATCACTACATACAGAGGATTGGCAAAGGCCTCCGCCGTGAGACTGTAAAGATCTTTGTAGGACTCACCCTCATACATCACGTAAGGAACTACGTCAAGCTTCATCTGCAACCAAAACTGGTAAAGATGCAGGACGAGGAATACGAAGATGATGATGCCAAGCCAGGCCATGTTTGAGGCCGCTGCTGCATTGGTGTTGGCCGCCCGTACAACGTTGACCGCATATCCCTGTGGCCCGCGCGCCGCTTTGTTCTTCTGCCATATTACAATGCCCTGAATAGCATGCAGGAGAATAAAAGCATACAAAAGGTAAGAGGTCGTTTTGATGAGTGGATTGGTAGTCATAAATTTGGCGTACACATTGAACGCCTGACCACCGTCACCCGCCAACAACTGAAGATTACCAGCAAGATGGACGGCCAAGAAAGTGATGAGAAACAGGCCTGTCAGACTCATGATAAGCTTTCGGCCAATGGATGATGACAAAAAATCGCTGAACCAACTCATTTGTTCGTTACTTTTCGTTGTGCGTTTCGTTGTAATGTGTTGTGTGCAGGTGTATCAAACAGCTGCTCACAAACTGTGCAAAGCTAATCTTATAATCACATTTACCCAAAATGTGTTCGATTACAAGGGGGTTGACTCAAATTATTTAGAATTCTTCTAAATAAAAATCAAGTATTTAGCGCCCGCCCGGGATTTGATGCCGTAGGCAAAGGGGGCCTGTCAGGCGCTTAAAAAGCGGCTGACAGGTGCTTAGTAAGGGCAAGATGCGCAGAACCCAAAATGTCCCGGATCCGTGAGAAGATGCCCGCCGGCCGCCGCCGCCAGTACGCACTAAAAAACCGACGTACACAAAAAGGTATTATCTTTGGAGCACAAACTCGCTATCATGGCTGCTTTCACTTCCGAAACTTCTTTTGAGATTACAGATTTGCTGCAGTTTTTTCCGCTTGTGCCCTTGCCTGTAACGCTGGGGGAGGATACGCATCACGATTTCAGCCAGCACAACGAGCCATTGCCGGGAGAATTGGTGCGACAGTTTCTTCCTTCCGGCGACAGTGAGCCTGACGATGAAGAGGTTACAGAATATGTTCCCTGCTTTCGCATTGAAGATGTGGGTAATTTTTACACGATCGTCTACTGGCGGGCGGCAATGCTAAGCTATAGCTACCACCTGGCTACCTTTTCTGCCCGGGGTGATCTCATCGATCACAAAATTATTGCCGGGACTTTCTACGCGCAGGGTATACTTACACAGTCCATGGCTACCATCAGTGAAGCGCATATCATTTACATTGTCATGGGACAGTTGGCAGCTACGCAGGCGGCCTTCGATGCAGGCAGTTCGGTTGTCAATCACCTGCGCATCACCGAAGCAGGCTTGCTGGAAGAGGTTATTATTGCCCGACAATAGTCGGTAGCTGCGGTCATAAGTTATAGTCAAATTACACATGGAATTATTAATCATCCTGCTGCTGATTCTGCTCAACGGGCTGTTTTCGATGAGTGAAATAGCGATGGTCTCCGCCCGTAAAAGCCGGCTTGAATCTGCTTCCAAGCGAGGCGATCAGCGGGCGCGGGCAGCTTTGGAAACCATCAATCACCCCAATCGCTTTTTCTCAACCGTGCAGATTGGTATCACGCTGATCGGGCTGTTGACAGGTATTTTCAGCGGAGAGAATATTACCGAAGATTTTGAGTCTTTTTTCCTGCGGACCAGCCTGCCGGAAAACTATGCTCACTTGCTTGCGGTGACAGTAGTGCTGTTGTTGATTACTTTTTTGTCGTTGGTGTTGGGCGAATTGGTGCCTAAGCGTATAGGCCTCAATAATCCCGAAGGAATAGCCAAGTTAGTGGCCATCCCCATGAAATGGCTGACGGCCCTGACCTCTCCGTTTGTATGGCTGCTCACCATCACTACGGATGGCATCATCCGCTTGTTCCGGATTACGCCTTCTTCAGATGACAAGGTGACGGAGGAGGAAATTAAGGCAATTATCCAGGAGGGCACAGAAGCGGGTGCGGTGGCAGAAATCGAGCAGGATATCGTCGAGCGGGTTTTCAATCTCGGAGACAGAACGGTGGCTTCGCTCATGACGCATCGAACGGATATTGTTTATCTCAGGGAGGATTTTTCAGCCCGGGAAATCAGAGAGGCAGTCAGCCGGGAAATGCATTCTGTCTATCCTGTCTACCGCCACGACAAAGATAACCTGCTGGGGGTGGTTTTTCTGAAAGCTATCTTTGCACATATCGAGGAGCCCGGCTTTAGTCTGGCCAACTTCATAGAAGAGGCCAAATACCTGCCCGAACACAGCAACGCTTACGATGCACTGCTGAAGTTTAAGACCAGCAAATGCCATTATTCACTGGTGACAGACGAGTTTGGCCACCTGCAGGGGATAATCACGCTGAACGATCTGCTGGAAGCACTGGTTGGGGATGTTTCCGAATTTCACGCGGACGATTTTGCCTTCGTCGAGCGCGAAGATGGCTCGTGGCTGATCGACGGGCAGTACCCGCTGGCTGATTTTTTGTCTAAATTTGACCTCGACAACCTGATTGCTGCCTACCCCCACAATACCATCAGCGGGCTCATTTTGCAGGAGCTTAAATCTATACCCCACGCAGGACAAAAGCTGGTATGGCGACAGTTTGAAATTGAAATTGTAGACATGGACCGGGCGAGGATTGATAAGGTGCTGGTAAAAATAACTGCTTAAGCGTGTGTCATGGGTTTTCTGCCGGCGGCAGAAAACCCATGACACACCGGGCCATGTTGCAGAGAGGGCGGCGGAAGCCTCTGCCGAAAAGCCTCAGGCCGGCTGCCCATGGTCAAAAATATATCCAGTGTCCGCGCAAGCCTTGTACGCGGCTGTACGAAAGAGCGGGTGCCGGCAGCTTGATAAAATTGAGGGTGCCCAGCACGGCACGCAGCCAGGGCTTGCGAACCGGAATTTTGCTCAGGTCTATGTCGGGCGACAGATACCACTGCCGGTAGCGCGGGAAGCTTTGTGGGTCCAGCAGGTACTGATTGCCTGCTTCATCGCTCCACTCATTGGCAAAGCCACCGTACAGATTTTCTGCGCCATACCCCAGCGAGAGGTTGAGCCATTGTGGCCAGCGGGGACCCGCGCCGAGTCCGCGCAGGTTGCCGCTCAGCCAGATGGTCATGGTGTTGTAATCTTTCAGGGCGCGTTCGACGTAGGAGACGCCGTACAACTCGCGGGCTCTGCCAGCCAGGTCACTGCTGCCGCTGCCCGTCACCGACGGCACTGATAAGGAGGGATAGGGGCGGCTGTTGGCCGAGAGCTTCAGCCTGAATTTTTGCTCCTGCCAATAGGCATCCTGCACCACAAACAGCGCCATGCCTGCTGTGTTGGCAGCTATGTCGGACCAGGAAAAGCCCCAGTTGGCAGACAGCCCGTCCATTACTTCTACGGTGCCCTGCAGCAGCGAAGCGACCAGCCCGGCGGTGAGTCGCGATCTGGCGGGCGACATGCCTGTCCAGCGGGCACCCGCATAGAGCAGCCGCGCTTCTGTGTAAGTCGTCAGCAGGTGGCCCATTTTGTCCATCTGCAGCCACTCGCGGCTGTCGTCAAAGGTGCGAAATCCACCCAGTGCATACTGCTTGTACCAGGCGTGGTACAGGCCGTAGGAAACTGCGCCGTACACAAGCGTTCCGCCGGCAGCGACCGGCCAGAAGCGCTCAGTGCGGAAGCTGTCGGGAAAAGCCTGCCAGTTGGCTGCTGTGAGGGATTGCTGTGCAGACAGGCCTGCAGACAGGCCTGACAAAATCAGTAAGCATAGGAATACACGCATAAAGAATCGGTATGTCGCTGGTGAAAAAGCAGTGCTAAGCGCGCGATCGGGATTTTCTCAGCCTGCCCGGAACGCCGCTTTCTTTGCAGGGTTTAATCAAGAACATGACGATGCTCTTTTGAAAACGCAGCAGCGGGCTGAAAAACACCTCCTTGCCGTCTCCTGCCGGAATGCCCGGGCATAGTCCGGACACCGGATCAGGGCACATTGTCTGATATAAAAATAAACCCTTGCTTTTGCTTGTTTGTTTGTGTTGATATTTATACCTTTGCGCGCTGTTTGATATGTTTAGGACGTACTTTTTGCGCTATGTCCTTGCAATATAGTCAGAACACTTGTTTATTCGAATACTGAAATTTTTCACGACATGAAAAAAGATATTCATCCGGCAAGCTATCGCACTGTAATCTTCAAGGACTTTTCAGTTGAGGAAGCATGGATGGGTCGCTCCTGCGCCAACACCAAAGATACCATTGTATGGGAAGACGGCAATGAGTATCCGCTTGTAAAACTGGAAATTTCCAGCTTCTCACACCCTTTCTTTACGGGTAAGATGAAGTTCGTTGATACGGCGGGTCGTATCGACAAGTTCAACAAGAAGTTCGCCAATTCGCGCTACGGTAAGAAATAATCAATTACTTGCTTTGTTCGTGCGAACTAAAGAATAAAAAAGTCCCCTTCATGTCATGAGCGGGACTTTTTTGCGTTGTATCTATTGTATTGGAGGGTCTCTCCAATGCCCGTCTACAGCCCATTCCCTCACCTGATTATTCCTTTGCTAACAACAACCAGCCGCGTCATGCCAAATGTAATTCTGTTTGATAACGAAGTTCGCGATCAGCTCTTACCTTTTACCTGGCTTAAGCCTATGGGCGAACTTCGGGTGGGCATTCTCACCATTCGCGAAAAATGGGAACGTATGCTGGGTTATCCTGTTTCTTTTCTGACGCAGGAGTACCTGTCCGGCAAGTATGCAACTACCTACAGTGAGGTCAATATTCTGATCAACGGCTCTGTCATGCCTACGCCGGAGCTGGTTGGGCTTATCCGCCAGATGACCATGAACGAGGCTTTACTGCTGGGCGATGAGCTCATTGCGGCCATGTTGTCGGGTGAGCAGGTAGCCAGCATGGTGAAAGATGAAGATTTCGGGGAGCTCAGGGTTTTCCCGGTGGAAGAAAAAATACTGTTGAAGCTCTCCAAAGCATACGATATTTTCCGCCTCAACGACCGTGCCCTTGAGCTGGACTTTGCGCTGCTGACACACAACCGGGTGTCTGCACCGCTTTCGGCCACCAATCGGGTTGTCGGACCAGCCGACCGGGTGTTTCTGGAGGAGGGTGCCCGCGTAGAATGCAGCGTATTGAATACAGAGCGGGGGCCTGTCTACATCGGCAAGGATTCGCTGGTGATGGAGGGTTGTCTCATTCGGGGGGGCTTTGCGATGGGCGAACATTCGGTGCTCAAGATGGGTGCTAAAATCTATGGCGCTACCACCCTGGGGCCTTATTGTAAGGTGGGTGGTGAGGTCAACAATGTAGTTTTTCAGGGCTACTCCAACAAGGGACATGAGGGCTATCTCGGCAATTCTGTGATTGGCGAGTGGTGTAATATTGGCGCAGATACCAATGCATCTAACCTCAAAAACACCTATGATGAGGTGCGGGTATGGAACTATGCCGAACAGCGATTTTCACCCAGCGGCCTCCAGTTCTGTGGCTTGTTGATGGGCGATCACAGCAAATGCGGCATCAATACCATGTTTAATACGGGTACTGTGGTGGGCGTGAGTGCCAATATTTTTGGTGCAGGTTTTCCCCGGCAGTTCATCCCTTCCTTTTCCTGGGGGGGGCCACAGGGGATTAGCACTTTTCAGGTCGAAAAAGCCATGGATGCTATCAACCGGGTGATGGAGCGCCGCAGTTTGGCACTGAGTGTGCAGGAGCGGCTGATTTTACTGCACGTTTTTGAGGAATCTTCGCAGTATCGCCCCTGGGATAAAAAGAAATCGGCCTCCTGAGTGCAACTTCAGCCTGTGTTTGGGATGTCCTGCCCCGGGTAGAACATCCCCAACAGTGCCGTCCTTGCCGGTCTGCTGCCTGCCCGCGAACCAATACAATGCCTGCTGTTGGCGTTTGCCAAGGCGCATGGCCGGCACTGTGCAACAAAAAAAGGTAAAGTCTTCGGGAAAGACGCCTGGAGGATCAGTAAAAAAAATACCGCATACCCTCCGGGGCTTGTCTGCGTGCAGACAGCCCGCAGTATGTACTAAATACGCAACCGATGAATCTTCCCGTGTGGAAAAAATGGCTCAGCTACCTCTTCGATATAACCATCGAAGAGCGGAGCAGTCCCTACAATCCGATGCTCGAAGTGAGCCTTCGCCGCGGGCAGTTTCAGCTGAGCACAGCCAATGCTGTGTATTCTTACGGAGACCGCTACACCAATTTTTCCCGGACCTTTGACCAGCTCAACTGGGCGCAGCTTCCGGGTGAGGAGGTGCTCCTGCTGGGGCTGGGCCTGGGCAGCATACCCTATATGCTTGAACGCAACTACGGCCGGTCCTTTTACTACACGGCCATCGATATCGATGAGGAGGTACTCCTGCTGGCCGATAAGTACCTTCTGGGGGATCTTACAAGTCCGCTGCAGCAGATTTGCGCTGATGCTTCTGTCTTCGCAGAGGTCTCGCCCGACGCATCCTACGACCTTATTTGTGTAGATATATTTGAAGACAACCAGATACCGGCAGCTTTTTTAGCACCTGACTTTATGGAGGAGCTGAAGCGCATTCATAGTCCCGGCGGGCTTGTGTTATTCAATTCTTTAGCATTTACCTGGGAAGAATACCAGCAGTCGGAAGCGTTTTTTAAAAATGTTTTTCGCCCCGTCTTTCCGGAAGCGACCTCCTTGCTGTTGGGGGGCAACTATATGCTGCTGAGCGATCAGCGCTTTCTCCGGTAAAAAATTAAATTTAGGTGCTGTTTTTTGTGGAAAATGGGCCTGTGCTGCGACTATCTAGGCAAAACACAGGCCATGACAAGTTCCCTGACAGTTGTAGGTAAAGCTACAGACGGCAGCTGCCAACATTGCGGCCAGCCACTCAGCGGCAGAATCGACAAGCGGTTTTGCGACGATTACTGCCGCAGCAACTTCCACAACCGCCACAATAGCCAGTCGACCCTTTTTATGCGACATACGCACCGGCTTTTGCGCGGCAACCGCCGCATCCTGGCTGCTTTTGCCCAGGCAGGGCGCACGCGCCTGCCCCGCGAGGAGTTGCTGCGTGCGGGCTTCCGGTTCAATTTTTTCACCAGCCAGCACCACCAGCCTTCGGGCTTGTGCTACCGATTTTGCTACGAATACGGCTATGCTGCCGACGAGGCAGCGGGTGAGGTCATACTGGTGAAAATGGAGGAACCGCAAGAGGCCACCTACACGCCCCAGGATTAACCCGGGCTGTTGTATTTTTACTACTTGTTCGGGATTTTTTCATCGGTTTTGCCTTTTTTCAGCCATTTAGCCCTTGGCTGTACACATTCAAAAACCCAAAACGCACTAAAAACAGTTCATTATTACCTCAGGCAGAAAATCCCGAACAAGTGCTTACTATTTTTATGCCATGAAAAGAGCTATTCACACCATCACCATCCTGCTGGCCTCGCTCGTGCTGGCCGGCGCGCAGGCCGACAGCACTGCTTTCCGCCCGCGGCTGCACCTGGGCGTTACGGCCGCCTACCAGCAAAATGAGGTAGGCTTTTCTCCGGTAGTGCCACAGGCAGCCTTGCCCGGAACGGGCTGGGGGCTGCTCATGTCCTACGTTTCGGAACCTCATCTCGGGCTGCTGCTCAGCCTCGCGGCAGAGCAGCGGGGCTGGCGCGAAACCTCCCCGGAGGTAGCGGGTTTTTACGAGCGGCAGATTCGCTACCTCACGCTCAGCCCTTCCACCCTGGTACTTTTTGGCCGTGGCCGCCTGCAGCCTTTGCTGACTGCCGGGCCCTTCCTGTCGGTACCGCTGTCGAGCCGGGAAGTGCTGCCGCCTGCCTGGCCTGCCATGCCCTATTACGGCGACGATTTTCCGCTCCGGATGGTCTACGGCATCGCCGGCAGTGCCGGCATCCGGCTCACGGCCGGCCGCTGGGGCATACAGGCCGAAGGCCGCTATCGACGCGGCTTCAGCAGCCTTTTCCCGCTGGGGCAGGGTTTCAATTTTTCTGAGCCTTCGGCTATTGAAGGGCAGCTGTCGCTGTTGTGGCTTTGGGAAAAAAAGTCGTAGCGCCGGGGATTTGCCGGAGGCTGGCGGCTGCAGAGCGTAGTACATTTAGTCACATAGTAAAGAAACCCATACCTGCAGCCTGCACCCGCAGGGCGAAAGCATAGGCGCTGGCTGCACAGTGTGCGACCTTTGTACGTATAGCACACACCCGCGGCAGGCTACAGCCTGCACAGGCGCTCAAGTGCCGCTGTGAGCGTCTCCTCTTTTTTGGCAAAACAAAAGCGAATAAGCCGCTGGTCGCGGCCGCTGCCGTAAAATACCGAAAAGGGGATGGCCGCTACGCCGGTCTCTGTAGTCAGTTGCCGGCAAAAATCCGTGTCGGGCAGGTCGCTGACGGCACTGTAGTCGACGGCCTGAAAATAGGTGCCCGCGCAGGCCAGCGGCTGCAGCCGGCTGCCGGCAAGGCCTGCGCGGAAAAAGTCGCGCTTGGCCTGGTAAAAATCGGGTAGCGAGCGGTAGTGATCTGCCTGGTCCAGATAATCGGCCAGCGCATACTGGGCAGGTGTCTGCACCGAAAACACATTGAACTGGTGCACGCTGCGAAAGGCGGCAGTCAACTGTGGGGGCGCTACGCAATAGCCTATCTTCCAACCCGTATTGTGGAAGGTTTTGCCAAAGGAAAAGACGGCCAGGCTTCGGTCGTACAGCTCGGGATAGCGGATCACGCTGGCGTGCTGCTGCCCGTCGAAGACCAAATGCTCGTAGACTTCATCGCTGAGCACAAATATGTTCTTGTCGCGGATGATGGCCGCAAGCTGCCGCCAGTCGGCATCACTAAATGCCTGTCCGCTGGGGTTTTGGGGGGTATTGATGATGATGAGTCGCGTGCGGGGGCTTATGAGGGCTTCGATGGCCGACCAGTCGGGCCGAAAATCCGGCGCCGACAGCTCGTAGGAACGCACCCGCCCGCCTTGCAACTCTACCGCCGGCCGATAGCAATCGTAGGCAGGCTCCAGTTGGATGACTTCATCGCCCGGCTGTATGAGCGCGCTGATGGCGGTAAAAATGGCCTGGGTAGCACCCGCTGTAATGGTAATCTCGTGCAGGGGGCTGACTTCCCGCTGGTAGAGAGCCGCAATTTTGGCAGCAATTTTTTCCCGCAGCTCCATGACACCCGCCATGGGGGCGTACTGGTTTTTGCCCGACCGCAGGTAGTGGCAGCTCAGGTCAATGAGCTCGGCCGGCGGGTCATAGTCGGGAAAACCCTGCGAGAGGTTGATGGCGCCCGATTCGTTGGCGAGCGCCGACATGACGGTGAAGATGGAAGTCCCTATGCCCGGGAGTTTGGCAGGTATGCTGAGGGGTGTATTCATGGTTGTTGTAAGTATTGTTGCAGGTCGGGAAACTGGCTGCTGAGCAGGCGCGCACGCGTGCGGTCGAGTCTTTCACCATATACATACGGCACGATGTAGGCGCCGCCATAGCCACTGGCTTCCAGCTGCTGCTGCCGTGTGCGGGCAGCTGCAAAAGCAGGCTCGGCGCCTACCGTATACCGGAGGATGCCAGCAGGCCCCGCTTCGACCATGGCCGCCGGGTCTTCCGCCAGCAGCGGGGCTGTGGCGGCAGTCATCGAAGCAATAATCTGCACCTTGTAGATGAGCGGCTGGTTGTGCGGGGATGCCCGCAGGCAGCCTTCGGCCAGCCTGCCCAGCAGCGGCAGTGGGCTGCCGGCCGCCTGCATGCTGGCCGGCGGTGAAAAAGTGAATACGGCTTTGCCGCCTGCATGGCCGGGGGGCGCCGCCAGGCTGCGCAGGCTGATGCGGGCAGGGTCGATACCCTCTGCCGCCAGCGCCCTGGCCAGGGCTTGCGCCTGCTGAAGGCCCGGGAAAAATCCTGCCGCCGCCGCTGTAGCCTGCGGGTAGCAAACGCTGATAATCAGCCGCCAGCCTACCGGCAACTGTGCCGCCAGCTGCGCCAGCCGCGGCCCGTAGGCGGCCGCCGGCTCGTCTGCCAGCGTCCACTCAAAAAGACTCTCGGAAGATGTTGCCACCGAGCGGGGCTCAAACCGCGGCACAGGAACGGCGGCTTCCGCCGGCGAGTCCCTGCTTTCAGCCGCCGGCAGGACAACCCCCAGGTCCATCTCACTGCGGTACTGAGAAAAATAGGCAACATACAAATCCCGGCGCCCCAGCCCGTCCTTGCGGGCAGAAGCAAAGTAGCCCGTATAGCCGTCTTTGGCCAGCCGAAAATGGCTGTCATCAGCAGCCGAATTGACGGGCACCCCCATATTGTCGGGCGCCGACCAGCGCCCCTCGGCCGGCTCATACACCGCCCGCACAATGTCGAGGCCGCCAAGGCTTATGCTGCTCCGGTTGGTGCTGAAGTAGAGCGTTCTGCCGTCACGTGCCAAAAAAGGAGTCGTCTCGTCAAAAGCCGAGTTGATGGTACTGCCAAGGTTTTCCGGTATCGTCCAACGGCCGCCACGCAGGGCGGTGCGGTAGAGATCCAGCCCTCCATAGCCGCCGGGCCGCCGACTGGCAAAAAGCAAGAGGGTGTCATTGAAGACAAAAAGCGCCTGGTCGCCCCACGAAGGGTTGAGGCCGCTCTCGGCAATCAGCCGGCTGGCAGCCGCCCTGTCGGAGGGATAAAGCGCATCTGCCAGGATGCTGCCTTCACCCTGCTGCAAGCCCCGCTGGTAGTAGAGGATGTTGCCGTCAGCCGAAAAATCGAGTATGGTCTCGTGCTGGGCTGTCAGTATATCGCCCGTAGCAGGCTCCGGGTTTCCCCACTCGCCGCCTTCCTGGCGGCAGGAAAAAATATCGGCAAAATAGCTGCCCCCGCGTGCATCCTGCTGCCCCCGCTGGTTGATGCTGCCCCCGATGTTGCCGGGCTTACTGGCCGTATAGAACAGTCGTGTACGCTGGCGAGGGTCAGGCACAGGGCCAAACTCATCCTGCGGGCTGTTGACTTCCGGTCCGAGGTTATCAACGATAATCCCGCTTTGCCTGTACTGAAAACGAAGGCCGTTTTCGCAGCGGCGGATATCTTCAATCAGCATCCCGCGGCTGGGGTGGTCGCCGCGAAGGCTCTGTAGGTAAGATTTGTAGTATTGGGCTGCCTGATCAAAGCGCAACTGTGCATGGTGGATGCGGCCGATATAGAGCAGCGCCTCCGGGTATAGCATCTTCTGGTCTGCGGCCAGCTTCTCAAAATTGGTCAGGGCGTTGGCCAGATCGTTGAGCTGGTACTGGCACAGGGCCCTGAACAGCGCTGCCTCCTGGTCGAGCCGCAGGACTCTGCTGTCGTCGATTACTTGCAGCGCCATTTCATACTTGCCCTGGGTGTAATAGGTTCGCACCTGTTCGAGCCGATTGGCAAGCTGGGCCGGCAGTTGGTGGCTGCCGCCCGCCCAGCAGACAGCCCACAGTAAAAGGAAGCGTAGGTTCATTAGTCAGCGCTCTAAGTTGCCCGGTAGCACCAGGTCGTCCGGAAAAATTAATCAGGCCGGCAGCTCAGCGAGCTGCCACTGGTCGTGGTTTTGGCAGCCTCTGCCACCAAAACTACGACCAGCGATTGTAAAGTTATCTTTTCTGAGAATTTACTGCGCCGCCCAGGCGGCAAAATGCTTTTGAGACTGCCTCAGGCAGCCCGTAGCCAAGCCTAAATTTACACAATTTTGCCAATTGGGCGGCAAATTATTTGTTCCGCCGGCAGCGCTACCACGTCCTGCGATAGCTCAGCACCGGGATGAGCGGCAGCTGACTACGGCTGCTCTCCTGTTGCAGCCAGCGGTCATAGTATCGGTAGGCCAGATTTGTTGTAGCGGTAACATTTTGTATATCAACAGAAAAAGTGCTGTTTCTGCCGGGCTTGTTGCGCTGTGTATACCAACGCACATCAATCCGGTAGTAGTCGGTGAGGCGAAGCGGGTAGCCGGCGCCGGCATCAACGACGGTCCAGCCCAGCTGCTGCGACAGGCCGGCATCCATCGGGGCCGTGCGCTGGCCTCCGTTGTATTGCGCAGCCATACTCAGGCCCCAGCGGCGATTGAGCTGATCTTTGCCGGGGCGCACCCATTCGCGGCCAACGATGGCGGAGGCCGAAAAGCGGCTGCTGAAGCGCCCTTGCTGCCAGTCGGCCGTCGCATCGCGCCTGTATTGTGTGCCAAAAACGCTGAGGCTGAGCAGGTAGTGCCAGTTGTCGGTGCTGCGGCGCCGAAGGCTGCCTTCCAGCCCGTAGTAGCGGGCTGCTGTCGCTGCCGGCAGCGACGGCAGGTCGGCCGTCTCCTGCCCGTTGACACGGTCAACCCGCCCGTCTTTTTCAAGGCTTCTCAACTGCTGGGCGTATGCCTCCAGCTGCCACTGCAGCTGGCTGCGCAGCTGCTGCCGGTAGCTCAGCGACAGCTGCCGCAGCCGGGCCGGAAAGGCCGTAAACTGCTGCTGCTCGCCATAGCCTAGCTGCCACTGCCGGCCCTGGGCCGGCAGCCAGGCCAGCCAGGCGCGCGGCGCCAGCCAGGCGCGACCGCCCAGGGAGGCACCGGCCACCGTCAGCCGGCCGCCGACAGACGCCTGCCAGTGGCGGCGCTCCAGCTGCCAGCGGGCAAAAGCGGCGCCCAGCTGGCCCTGCTGCTCGCGCAGGTAGGGGTTGAAAGGATTGCCGACAGCGCTGCCGCCCCGGTCAAAGAGAATGTACTCGCGCCACGACAGCCCCTCCAGGCCGGTTTCTACAAACTGGCCGACGGGTATTTTGTGCCGGTACACGGCCTGCATGCTGAGCTTGCGCTCTCGCTGCCGGTCATTTTCCGGCCCGGCCGAAAAAATGCTGCTGGCCCTGCGGTCGGCCTCCATGGCCGACCAGGCAGCGGCCACGCGCAGCGACCCCCTGCTGCTGAGGGGGCGCTGGTAGGCCAGCCCGGCTGTGCCGAGGCGGCCACTAAAATTGATGGCCGAATAGGCGTCTTTTTCCACCAGCCAGCGGCTGCTGTCGGCCTCCCCCGCATAATCGTTGCTGCTGCTGCCAAAGACGCCGAAAAGGCGCAGCTTGCCCCCGCCGCGGTCGGGAAAGACAAGGTGGTAACTAAAATCCTGAAATCTTATGTCTTCATCACCCAAAGGTACCCCCAGCGCACTGAGCAGGCCTGTAAATGAGTAGCGGTAGTTGAACAGCCAGGAGGCGCGGCCGCCTTTGCGGAAAGGGCCCTCAGCCGCCGCATCGAGGCCGATGACGCCCGCCTGCAGGGTGTATTCTGCACGCTCATTGTTGCCCTCCCGCAGCCGCATATCGAGCTGGCCGCCAACAGCATTGCCGTAGGCTACCGGCTGCAGCCCGCTGTAGAGCTGGGCGTGGTCGAGCAGCTGTGCACTCAGGGCATTGACCCCGCCGCCGCTGCGCACCGCACCGTCGGCCAGCGTGCCCGCATTGGCGGTGTGGTTGAGGTTTACCGTCTCTATACCTTCGAGTCGCCAGACAACGGCTTCGGGCGAGTGGCCGCGGATTGACATGCCATTGCCCTGGTCATTGGTCTGCACAACCCCCGGCATAAACAGGGCGAGGCGGGCAGGGTCAAAAAAGGTGGCGGGAAAGCGGTTGGTTTCTTCCATGGTGAGCAGCTGCAGCCCCGGCCCGGCAAGCTGGCGTATGTCCATGCGCGCAGCGCTGACAGTGACGGCCCCCAAAGCGGTAGCGGCCGGGCGCATAGTGACCGCAAGCACCAGTTCTTTGCCGGCGGTGAGCAACAGCCCGTCGATGTCCATAGACTCATAGCCTACGTAGCTAAGGCGCAGCCGATAGCGCCCGGGCATGACCTGCTCGAAGCGAAAGTACCCGCCGCTGTCCGTCGCTGTTGCCAGCTCGCCGGGCACCAGCTGCAGGCTGGCCGCCACCAGCGGCTGCCCGCTGTCGGCGTCGACTACCTGCCCCCGCAGGGTCTGCCCCAATCCCTGCGCCCCCAGCGGCAGCTGCCAGGCGAGGCTTATAAAAATGATGATGACTACCTGCGCCAGGTGCCTGAGGCACCCGCTTACAGTGGTGTGTGGTAAATGCATCCGCATTGATTTTCATGGCTGCAGGGACAGCAGCTGTCCCCGGTTTCGGGCAGCACGCAATGGGTTTGTCTGTCCCGTTGCTGCCCTGCGCATTTGGGAATTGCTGCCGGCAATCCCCGAACGCGCGCTTAGTGACATTTGAAATAGTCAAAAGGTTCAAGACAGTCGAGGCAGCGGTACAGCGCCTTACAGGCTGTAGAACCAAACTGCGACACCAGGCGGGTGTTGCGCGAATTGCAGTGGGGACAGCTGACTTTTTTTTCCGGCCGGAAAAGCGCCAGCGCATCCCCGTCCTCATCGCCCGGCTCCGGCGGGGCAATCCCGTAAGCGCGCAGCTTCTCGCGCCCGGCCTCACTGAGCCAGTCGGTCGTCCAGGCCGGACTGAGGACAGTTTCGACCGTCACCGGCGCATAGCCATGCTCCTGCAGCACCGCCCGGATGTTGATCTCAATGACGTTCATGGCAGGACAGCCGGAATAGGTAGGCGTGATCGTAATCTTTACCCCTCCGCCTTCCGGCAGCTCGATGGCCCGCACAACGCCCAGGTCTACCACCGAAAGTACCGGCACCTCGGGATCGCTCACTGTTTCTAATAGTTGCCACAGGTCGGCAATGGTTGTCGTTTGTGTGCTTGTCATGGTCTTATTGTTGGTTGAGCCTGAGTTGGTGGATCATCTGCAGGTAGCTGTAAGAAAAACGGGCCAGATCATCGAATACCAGCTTATCAACAGCCAACTGCAGCTTTGGGTTTTGATCCTGCTGTTTTTCTGCCAGCTTGTCGAGCGCCTGTCGTATGGGCCTGCGCAGGGGCTTGCCCGTAGCAGGCTCGGCATAGGCAGGGGCAAAGCCCAGGTCGGCAAAAAAGACAGGCTCGGTGATGCGGTAGTAGAGGTGGAAAAGGTCTTTGTCAACGGGGGGCAGAGAAAAATTGAACAGGCAGTAGCCTATGACGTAGCCCGCGATGGCCGTGGCTGCCAGCGGACATTCCTGATCGAGGTACCAGGCTATGTTGGGCAGCTCGTGGTCAATCTGCTGCACCACCCGCTCGTGACTGACGTGCTGGGTAATGCCAAAGGTATAAATACCCCGGTACATTTCGCGGCTTAAGCAAGCCTCTGAGCGGCTCGCCAGCAGCTGCAACTCCTCCGCCAGCAGCGCATTGCGCGCCTGAATCTGCCGCTTGTTGAAGCGGTCAAAATACAGCCGCTGTGCCCGCTCCAGCGACTCCATGCCAATACCTTCCGGCCGGGTGAGGTAGTCGATGCGAAAGAGGGCGTCCAGCAGCACATAAGAGATGGCCTGCGGGTGCTGGCTGATTTTCGCCAGCGGGTCGCCGGCCAGCCGCAAGGCGCCGGCAACACGCTCCCGGATAAAAGCAACGCGTGCACGCTGCTCATCAGGAGGCACCGCCTGCAGGTGTTCGGATTCTACCGCTGCCACCTGCGGGAAGGAGTCGAGCAGCAGGTCGTCGAGCTTGTCGGCAGCAATGGCCAGCTCCCGAAAGGCATTGTACAGCTTGGAGGGCGCTGCATCCTGTATGAGGGTGTCGAAGACAAGGCATATACAGCGCTCATCATCAATGGCGTAGCGGCAGTAGTAAAAAGAAGCATTGCGTGCCAGCAACTGCAGCGACAGCTCGGGCAGATCCTGAGCGCCCAGCCGCCCCAGCCGCACCTGCGCACGCAGCTGCCGGTGGTCGGCCAGCCCGCTAATTTTTTTGGAGCCCTGAAAAAAGGAGAAGTGCAGCTGCTCCTGCTCGAAGCGCCAGCTTAGATTGTCGCCCTCCGGATTGGACATATACTGCAGCAGTGAGCGGCAGCTCACCAGGTAGTCGGCAGCGCGGAAGGCTGCCTGCGCCGCCTCCCAGTGCTGCTGCCGGGCAGCCGTCTCCTGTGCGTCGCCATAACGCCCGAAGGAAATGACAGGCTCCTGATAGTCGCCCGCGCCAAACCAGCGGTCAAGTAGGTTCATCGTCTGCAGCATGACTCCTCCTTGAGTGGAAAAGCCATGCTGCAATATTACGATTTTTTGCACAAATTTGCACCAGACACGGGTGCGGGCTCACTGACTACTGTTTGATGATCTTCCTGTATACAGTTCCTTGCGAATGCTGCAGTTGCAGCCCGTACATGCCTGCCGGCAGCCGGCGCATGTCGAGGCTGTGAGTGCTCACAGCTTCCCGCAACTCCTGCCGTAGTACCTCTCTGCCCTGGGCATCTGTCAGCCGAATGACCAGCTTTTCGGCAGTCGGTAAGGCTAGCTGCAACAGGTCAACAACCGGGTTGGGCCATAGCTGCAGGCGCTCGTCAAGGGAAGGGCTGTCGTCGGCAACAACAATGCCGCTGATGCATACGTTGTCGAGAATCATGCCGTCTTCATCACCGGAAGTACTGAAATCACCCGCTCCGTAATACTGAAAACGAAGGATGGTCTCAGCGCTCAGGTTAAGTCCGTTGCTGGCAGCTATTGCCTCCAGCGGTAAATTTATCAGGGTATAGTTGTTATCACCAATTGCCGGCCAGTCGAAAGTGTATATCTTGGTGAAATTGTCACCGCCGTCAATACTGAGGTAGAGCCCCTCCTGAAATTGATTCTCGTTGTAGTGATCGAACAGGGCAAAGGAAAGTACAGCATCGCTCACTGAACGGAAATCGACGTGCATATCTGCCCGGACCAGGCTGTTCTCTTCACTGTCGTAGCGGTTGCCCAGCGCGAGTCCCACCGACTCTTCAACACCCCGGAAGGCCAATTGGCCGACCAGATGGGCGGGGTTGGTTCCGTTGGTAGCCTGCCCGGAGGAGGTCAGTTCAGCAGTACCAAAGCGCCAGTGGGCTTCGTAATCCGAATTTTCAAAATCATCACAGAAGGGAGGAAGCTTGTAGGTCACGGGTGCTAACACATCAATTCTGACATCATCGATGATCATGCCGTCCTCATCACCGGAGGTGTTAAAATCGCCTGTCCCTGTCTGATTAAACCGAATGACAAAGTCGCTGCTGTAGCTAAGCCCCCAGCTTTCTATCAGTTGATTGAGCCAGATGGATTGGAAGCTGCCATAGATATTGTTCCTCCATCGGCTTGGTTCCAGCGCTATGCGTCGTTCTTCGACAAAAGTTTGACCGCCATCGTCGCTCAGCCACAGTGCATCGGCAAATTGGGTTTCATCGTAGAAATGTTTAAAAGCAAAGGAGAGCAGCAGCTGCTGGTCTTCCATATTCAGCAGGTTCAGGTGCAGATCCAGGTAGCTGCTCGTTTCGCCTCCGCAGTCATGGATCTTGCCCAAAGCAAGGCTGTAGTTGTCATTATCAACCGCATCGCCGTTGATAATGGATGCATAGTAGGAGGGTGTAATACTGTCTGGTAGTGTCCCACTAGGATTGGGTATGCTGCGCATGATGCGCCAATGGAAGGGGTTGAGCTCCCCTGTGGCAAAGCTTTCGGCAAAAGGAAGTGTTGCCGGCTGCAGCGGCTGCCGTACGTCAAAGCGTATGTTGTCAAGCAGCAGTCCATCCTCGTCACCACTTGTGTTCAGATCTCCCGTCCCTTCGTGTGAAAACCGGATCACAAAATTGGATGAATAACTGAGTCCGTTATTCGCCAGCAGGGCATTGAAATCGAATACGGGGAAGCGCATCCACTCATTCTGGCACCAACGGGAGGGCTGCATCGCCAGTACGCGTTTGAAACTTACACCGCCATTGTCGCTCATGAAAACAGCGTCGTTAAACTGCGTTTCATTGAAGAAGTAATTGAAATCAAAACTAAAATCCACCTCCAGCCCGGCCCAGCTGCTGATGTTGAGCTTGAGGTCAATGGCGGATTGTGTCACCCCTCCACTGTCATTCTGTTTGCTCAGAACAGCGTAGTAATTGCCGGTATCCGGATCATTAACGATCTCTACCCGACCGTTACTACCCGACAAATTGGGGTGTAATGTCCAAAACTGTGGTTGAAATACAGGTGGATTTTCAAAATCAAAGAGCAGGGGCAGGGACTGACTGCCCGCATTCATGTAGGTGAATAGTACGGTTAAAATTAATAATGATAATCTCATAATGGCTACTATTGATAATGTGATGATGACTACGACCATGTATAGCCATCTAAATGGCCGGGCTCCCGGAGCCTGTTCTGAATTTTAATGCAGAGCCCAAAGAGGGCTTATCCCGGAGTTTCAACTTTTATTGACGGCAGTGCCGGCTACACTCGGTTGAAACGCAAACAGATATCCGATAGCTTACTTTTGCTGCCGGTAGAAAATCCCGAACAGATGCCAGGACCCGGATTTCAATGAACTGACAAACAAAAATTACTGCCGGAAGATATAGCGAACAGACAGTGCCCCCTGGTCATAACCAAATCCGCTGACATAGCCGCCACTGATGAAATAGGTGGGTACCCAGTCCAGACTGAGTACAATCTTGCGGCTGGGGAATACATATTCCAACCCCGCATATCCCTGCAGTCCCAGCGAAAAACTCCCGTAATCATTGAAAAAACTGTCATCGCTATACCCCCAGCGGTAGGCCGTGGCACCAAATCCGTAATACCAGCTGATACCGCTGATATTTCCGCCCAGGTCATCGTGTTTCTGATAGGCGGCTCCCAGCCCGATACGCGACCAGCGATAGCTGGAGAAGGTATTCTCAGTATTGTAGTTGACAAATCCTTCAATAGCGCCATTGTTGCTGATAAATGTCTTGAAAGAGGCAGATACGGGAGAGCCCAGGCGCAGGCCTATTGCCGAGCGGTACTCCTGTGCCTGCAGGCTGGTGCTGAGCATACAGCCAGTCGTAATCAGCAGGAATAATAGATAGAACTTTTTCATAATAAAAGGTTTGTTGATTAATTAATGATAATAATTGGTCGAAAACTCACACCTGCACATTCTCCGTCTTTGACATTGTCCGGGCAGATAGCTTCGGTTTTGGCGATGATATCGTCCAGTGAGCGCTGCGTTCTGCTCCCGACGTGCGGCGGCGCATCACCCATGACAATCACCAAAGGCGGGGGTGAACAATTCTGCCAGCTCATCTCATCCAGCGCTTTCCAGATGGCATCGTAGACCGATTCCGGGGTGTCGCCGCCGCCAACGGTTCGGATGTTGTCAATGAACGCCCGCGCTTTGTTGAAATCGCGATCCAGATCCACAAAATCGTACCAGTCAATGCCGTCCGACCAGATATCGCCATAAGAGGCTGCGCCCAGTCGACATCCTCGAGGGATACACCGGATGATGTCGTTGATGTTCTGCCGGACGATGTCGATATCATCGGACATAGAGCCGGTCTTGTCGACGATGAATACGATGTCGCGGTTGCGCTCGCTGGAGACCAGTCTGCAAAGGACATTGGGTATGGTAAGCTGGTCATAAATGATGCTGCAGACAGAGGTGTCGTTGCAGGTGAGGGGCGAAAAGGTTTCAACCAGGCTAAGCTGGTCGCCGCTAATGCTGCCTACCGGCGGCTCCGGCATGAGGGCGTCGTATTGCTCGCAGGCTGTCAATAGCAACATACCTGTAAATGTTATATAGTATATGATTTTCACAGTACACGGTTTTGATTAATAGATTTTTATCCCAAGTCCTATTTTAGCATAGCCCACGCCATGCTGTCCGGCCTCTGCAAGCAGGTAAAAGCGGTGGCTGGCGAAATAGCGCAGCCCCAGAAGGAAGTCATTTGACCAGCCTGATTCTGTGAATGATTCGCATTCACAGCTGGCGTTTGCGAGCCGGAAACTCGGCTGGAAAGCTATGTAGGGATCCCAGCGGTAGTTGACAGCAAAATGGTAGGAAAGGCCTGCACCCAGCGTCCAGTAGCTGTAGCGGTATTGTAAAAATAGCTGCCGCTCGGGGAGACTCACCCGCAGGCGGTCTTCGTCCCACCAGTGGGTGGCGGCGGCAATGCGTAGTCCGAAGTTGTTAAACAATCGCTTTTCATAGCCCAGGCCTACCGGAGGGATGATGACCGCCGAGAGAAAAGGGCGATTGCCGCGATTGCTGATGGCATGGTAATCAGCCCAGAGGAAATGTGATTTTTCGGAAAACATATCGCTCTGCCGGAAGAGATCCCGCAGGTAAAAGGGCCGGACAGCGGGCTGGCCGGGTTCTGGCCCGTGTGCTGCCAGCAGCAGAGGTGTAGCCAGTAAAAGTATAATCCACAGAAATTGCTTTTCCATATTTTGTATGTTGTTTGATCGTGTGAAGGCTGGCCGGACCAGCAAGGCTGGTTCCCGGAGCTACTGACAGCTTTGCAGCAGTGCCCGGATGCTTACTTCTGCTCGTTTGGCCGCATCGATATCGTTAAAGTATATGGTAAGGCTTCGCTCAAAGTTGTACTTGTCAGCGGCGGTGTACAGCTTGATGAGGGCCTGCTCGCCATGGGTGTTGAGCCTGACACTGACCTCTCTTCCGCTCACATCGAGTCTAATTTGGTTGGGGTTGATGTCCTGCAGACTAAACTCATACCAGCTTGATCTGCCTCCGCGGCTGCTGCTGACCTCATACTGCAGCTGCCACTTGCAGGCGGATCCTTCGGGCTGGCTAAGTACTTGTTTCATATCAGGACGGTAGTGATATTCGGCAACTGTTGCTGCCAGCCAACTGAAATTGGCTGGCGCAATATCAGCAGGGGAGAGCGCCCGCAGCTGGCGCAGAAGGAGCTGCAGCTGCCGGGCGGCAGGAATGTCCGGCATAGGAATATCTATGCTACTAACGAAAGGCATGCGGTTACCTCCTTCCGACCGCTCGATATACGGCAGCCGCTTCAGACAGTTGATTTCAAGGAAGGCAGTTGCTCCGCGGGTAGTGATCAGCAGCTGGCTGGTATCTATATCTGCCGGATGAAAGCGGTATTTTTTATCGGTCAGCTTTTGCGAGCTGTTGATTTGCTGTGTCCACTCGAGGATGTGGTCCCCGCTGACTTGCTGCTGGTAGCTGGTGTTTTCAATGCTGAAGTCCTTGAGCAGTACAGCAAGGCGGGTCATGGCTTCTTCTCTGCTGCGGACTCGTACCGGCGGTCGGGTCTGCTGCTGTTGAAGGAGCAGCCACTGCTGCAGTGCTTTGGAAATGAGCAGGGCCTGATCATAACGGCGGCAGTGGAGGACAATATCGTTGCGGTAGTTGCAGGGTGTACCGTCCTGTACACACCGCACCAGATTGGCAGACCGCTGGGTCGATAAGCTCAACTGCACCTCGTCGCCCCGGGCCTGCACCCGCAAGCTGGCGGCAGTCATATCATCAGGACTGAATGTCAGCAGTTGTTGGCCTGTTTTTGCATTGCTGACAGCTAGTTCGTACTCCCCCTCCGCCAGAGATCGCCAGCTTTGTTCGTAGGCCTGTTCCAGAAAGCTTACCTGGCCAATCTGCTCGTTGAGCCAGCGATCAATGCCCTGTAAATCCTGCGGGAATACAGCATCGGCTTCCCAGGCAGGCCTTGCTTCCCTGACCAGCCGCTTTACAACCGTCACTAATTCGCGGGCCTGATCAGCATCGGCCGCTTGCAGCATCATGCTTTTGACATAGCTGCCCTGAGACGAACGACTGATCCGCAGAATAAGCGGATCCCGTTGCGCGGTCAGCGATACCGACAGTTTGTTGCGGGAGTCGACGATGCTGATCTGAAGCGTGTCGAGCAAAGCCAGATTGAGTTCATATTCTTCAGTCTGCTCGCTGCCACGCCCAATGGTGGTACCTATGCGAAAACGCAGGCGATAGGGTTGCGAAGCAGCTGCTTCTACCGACTGGCTAATGGTTGCATTGTCGACCTGTACACTGCTCAACAACGACTGCAGCCGTCCGAAGGAGGGCAATAACTGCCCGGTCACAGGCAATGGTATCGCCAATAAACTGGCTACTGACCACAAGAAAAGCGAACATATTGACTTGCGCATATAGGCTATGTTTTGATTGATCAATGGTTGTTCAGTAAATGATCATACCCGATTGGTGCAGGTGAATAGCTGCCTCGCGTGCACTGCCGAAATGTTGGCCCATCCATTGCGACGCTTTTTGTACAATCTGCTTGTTATGCGTAAGCGCAGTACCCTGGGCGATAAACAGTTCTGTTGCAATGTCCCGTGTTTTTGAATCTTCATTGCTGGCCAATAGCTTGATAATTCGCAGTTGCTGGGGTGTAAAAGGCTGTTGGCTACTCAGTAATTCCCAGGCCTCTTTCTGCAGCCATTGTTGCCAGTAGGGACCAAATGGCTGTGAGCCGTCCAGAAAGCGAGGATTTAATGGTTGTTGTCTGTATGTACCCAGGCAGCTGCCCAGCAGCAACAGACTGGCAAGCCGGCCATCTGCGTCGTACTGAAAAGGCGTTGCCAGCATTTTTACCAGCAGGGGCTTACCCACGGCCTGACGTATCGGTAGCTGGCACAGCAATCGCTGGCGCAAAAAGCCACTCCGCTGTTCCGTGACTGTCAACATTTTGACGAAGGCCAAAAAATAGGCTTCCATCAGTTGTCGTTGTCCTTCAGTTAGTTGTGGGGGTAGTAGATCTGACATCTGGTGCAATGCATACCCCAGCCATTGTTCGGTACCCAGACTGTTCTGTATTTCTAAAGTCGTCAGATCCACGATTACGAAGAACTGCTCATAAGCAGTCATCTTGCCAAGTAATTGCAACTCGGCAGTCTGTGCGTCTGCAGTTACTGCATAGGGTGTTCGCAACTGGTGTAAAAAAGGCCATATTTTCGCCTTCATAAAGTTGTTTTTGACTGACTATCAGCTTTGTGGTTTTTTTTGACCTGTATCAAATATGCAGCCTGTATAGGATTGGTGGGTTGGACACAAATGCTTGATTTTACGGCTTATCACAACTTTTTGACAGCTTATTTTTGATTATTAAAAAACTGATTTTCAATTATTTATTTGATTTATCTTTGCTTTGGTTTTTCCCTGAAAATTTTTGATTGCTGTCGTATAAAAATACCTGCTGTGGGTACTAACAAGTTCAAAAAGTACTACCTGCCAATTACTGTGTACAAATAGCTATGGTAGGTATATTCGTAGGTTTTTATTTTAATAATCAATTAGTTGCTGTAGATTTACCTGCCAATAAATAGCTATCTTCGCATAGCAGCATTGCGTATTCAAGCGCCGGGGGAGATAGAGGGGTGTCAGTGCTGCCAACAATACAGCCAAGGGTTTCCATGCGCATTTTTCGTTTTTTTACCGGAAAAGAAATAAGCTTAGTCTCACTGGCCGTACAGATTCGCGAAGGGCAATGGGCGGGTGATGTGGAGGGTTGTTGTCAGTATGCGCGCAGCATTGTCTGTCGGGGAGCTAATGCGCAGTTGCTGAATTTTTTAGCTTCGGGAGATAATAAAGAGGATCATCTTTCTGCTATTGTGCGGGAATGGGTAGCGATCACCGAAGAAGAGAAGTCAGACCTTCCGCCGGACCGGCTATTTGAGAGGCTGCGGGATCGGCGCATCCGGCAGCTGCTACAGTCTGCTGAGGTGGTAGTGCAGCGAAGACTGGAAGGGGTGTTGGCCGACTGGCTGGCACATATTGCTGATAGCCATGAGGCGCGGCGGCGGCTGTCGGCAGCAGGCAGGCGAGCAGACGCTTTTAGCATGGCTTTTTCCAAATGGCTGGCGCGACTGCGCTCCGGCTGGCAGTGGCAGGAACTGGCAGGCCTGAAAACTCTCTTTGAAAAAATATTTTTGGATGAGTGCTCAACGGAAATTCGTCGGTCCGACAGCCGCAGCTGGCAACTCAACCAACAAGCGGTGAGCAGGTCTGAGGGTGTAGAGGCCCTATTGGCGGGTCTGTTGTCCAGTAAACCCGATGGTGAATTGCTTTCACAGAGCATGTCGATCTTGCAGGCCTACGATCCTTTCTGCTACGCGCTGATCGAGTTGGTAACTGCGGGCTATAAGTATGCTGAGATTGCCGGCATGGGAGGTATGTTTGGGGATTGTAGTGCAGACCAACTGCGTCACCGCGCGGATAAATGCAGGAATAAGCTTGTAAAGTATTGGAAATCAATATAAATAATGGGCGGTGGCCTCGAAAGGTCAATAGGTGATTATGGAAGATAAAAGCGATGACACCTGGGAAGCAATAGACAGGCTGCTGGCCGGCAACTTGTCGACGACAGAGCGTGAAAACTTGCTGGAGCGCATAGCGGCTGATGCTGATTTGCAGCAACGACTGGCAGTTGCCCGGGCGTTGCAGCAGCGACAGCAGCAGCAGCAGCAGGCCGCCAGGACTGCCCTCAGTCGCCACCGACAGTTTGCCGGCCGCCGGCGGCTGGTCGCTTTGGCCGCAACAATCATGCTCATAGGAGGGCTGTTTTGGTGGCGATCTGACCGCCATTTTTTTGAAAAAGAACAGGGAATTGTCTGGCTCAATGCCGCTGTACAGGCCGAACAGGACAGCGGCTATCTGTCGATTGTAGGTGGCGCTGACTGGCGGTCCTCTTTGTTGAAAGCCATTGAAACCGGGAACCCGGCTCATTACGATACAGCTGCCCGGGCACTGAAAGAACTGCTGCCACCGCGTACTTGCGAAAAGGAGCAGCTGCAATATTATGCCGGCCTGATCAACCTCCTGTACTATCGATCCTATAACAGCGCTTTACGACAACTGGAATGCGCCGAGCAACTCGGTTTTGCTGCTGAGCGCGCTGGTTTTTCCCATTGGTTGCTGCTTGCCTGTATCAGTGCCCGGCAAGCTGAGAAAGCTGTGTATTATCAAAGTACTTATCAGACGAATACTACTGCTCTACCACCGGCTGCCCGCCAGCAATTTGAGGACTGGAAGAAAAATCATCAATGAGTAAGGCCGTGAAATAAGAGGTCAATAGGTTGTGTGAGCTGAAGTAACAAGAATGTATCGAAGGTATAATAAGTAAAATTATTCTAATATATATGTTGTTTTTAGGTAAAAAAATAGATCATGGCGCAGATGAGGTTATTCAAATTTTTGTCATCTCTGGATGAAGAAGAGTGGACTTCCTTCGGAAAATTTTTGCAGTCGCCCTTTTTTACCCAGAAAAAAGAACCCTACGAGTTAATCAGGCTGGTGCGCGCCCAAAAATCATTTCCTGAGCTGACAACTGCGGATGAAGAGCGGTGTATGCGTAAACTATGGCAAAAATCGCCTGATGACGCGGGTATACGAAATCGTTGGCTGAGGCTGCTATCAGAAACGAGCTTGCTGCTGGAGCGTTTTCTGGCAGTAGAAAAGCTGCTCAGTTCGCCGCTCGACCGCCAGCTCTACACGACCGAACGGCTGTTGGAAAAACGAGATAAAGAATCGCTGCAAATCAGTCTCTCCAAGCTGGACAGCCTCCTGGAAGAGGAGAGGGTTGATTTGCACTGCTATCATGTTAGCTGGCGTCGTTGGATGATCTATTTCTCAAGTCCGCTTTATTCAAGTTATTATATAAAGACAGATACAGCACAGCGTTACTATGAGGTGCTGGAACAAAAATGCTTTGAGGAATACTGTCTCAAACTTCTCATTGTCAGAAACAGTGTAAGTAGCATTAAACCGCTGCTGGGGGTTAGCCTTGACGATCCCAGGCTGTCTAACAAGCAGCTGTTGGAAGCTACAGCGGCGTTTGATGCAACACATCATCCGTTGCATTATCTGTACAGACGATTTTTACTGATTGCAGAGTCGGGCCCCACGCCTGCCTTGCTGGAAGATATATACAGAGAAATGCTGCGGCTACAACAGCGTATAAGTCCTTTGGAGTTGATACCACTCTCCATGTTAGGGCTGAACGCAAGTTTTGCACTGCGAAAGTATGCTGATACGTATGATTATTTCGGAGCCATGCGAAAATTTACAGATATGGTAATTGTGGCTGCCGGGCAGTTGGAGCGCTGCAGCATATCCGAGATTGTTTACTCCCAGCTGTGTCTCTCAGTTATGAGTACCAGAGACGAACTGCAGTATTTTCAGGTAAAAAAGGCAATGGCGCCACTTTTACAGCAAAATATAGCTTCGTCAATCATTCATTTGATGGATGCTTATTTTTTCTTCGCCGTGGGTCAATTTGACAAGGCCTTGCTTATGCTCGACCAGGTCAAGAACAACAGTATTGACTTTGCTGTCAGGGTACAATCCCTGAACTTACGTGTCCTGTTTGAAAAATTCATCGAAAATCCGATGGATGATGAACCCTTGTTATTGAAGCTTGACAGCTACAAAAAATTTATCAATCGGCGTGCAGCCCGGCTGTTGTCGCCTGAGCGGCAGCAACAATACATAAACATGCACGATCTTTTGAAGTCGGCCACAACCATCCTGCAGCGAGGAAAAGATACGCGCCGGCAACTCCTCCAACTGCTTGAGGAAGCAAAGCTGCGACCAACGCCTGTACAGTATTGGATATTTGATAAGCTGCAAAAACTGATCGACAGCAGTGCTTCCTGAGCAATGGGGGAATTAGAAATCAATGAGATCTCCTATGATGACACCTAATTCCGCAAGTAAATCTTCCAACCAGCCTGTGCAGTTGGTGAGGGCATGCTGCGCAAAAGAATGTGTTTTCATAAAGACAGCTTGAGAGGTTACAGAATGGTTTTGTCTGTAGTCCTTTGCCGCTGCCTTTGGCTAAATGTCCCGTCGCGTAGTAATAAAACAGGTATGGATTTTAAAAAAAATTAAGACTTATGAAAATCAAATTGTTATGGTATTGGGTTTTGCTGCCGTTGGTCTTCGGTTTGTGGAACTGCCATCAGGAGTCATTGGTCGATTGCGAATATCATCAGCTGTCTGTAGCGGAAATCGGTTTAGCGGGCCTTACAGGAAGCCTCAACGAACTTCACACGTATGCTGAGAATAATCTTTATGGCATTTTTGACTCTCTGACAGCAAGCAGGCTAGCCGACTGCCGACGTCAGTTGGAAAAGATACCGGTAGGTGCTTCTACAGTGCTGCTACATGCGAGATCGCTGCGTCTGCAGGCGCTCATGCTGCAAAACAGCGGTATAGCAGACAGCAGCCTGCTGCTGCTTGGGCGCTGTGAGCAATTACTCGACGCGCACCCGGGCACTAGTATTCAGTATATCTACGAACGCAGTTACGTTTACAACCTGATGGCTGCCGCTTACGGGTTAAAGCATGATTATACGCTGGCTGCTTTTTATTACCACAAATCGCTGTCGGTGGGCAGGGTAGCAGCAGGCGTTGATGTTGAAATGGCCAAAGATTATACCAATCTTTCAGAGACCTACTACTACCTTAGCCGTACAGATCTTGCGGATATTTACAGCGACTCTGCTGCTTTGTACTTCAATAGGGGCAGGCAGGTGTTGTGCAGCACCGGTGACTCGCTTGGGGTGTTGGGCTACTGGTTTCACCGGGGGAAAATTAAATTTCTGCAGGCTCGGCAGGCTGAAATTCGCGGGGATACAAGCTTGCGGGACACGTTGCTGCAGTGCAGCCGACAGGCGTTTGCAACAGCCGAGCAAGGGCTGCAGCAGATGTCAGCTGAGCGGGTTATCAACAATCTGCTGCACTTATATGCACACACGGGATATGCATATTTGGGTGGCCGGCCCGGGCCGGCGGAACTCGATACAGCTCAGGCATATTTTGAAAAAACACTGGCCCTGGCTCCGGGCAATCAGCTGCTGGAGTTGATGATTACGCCGGCTCTGGCCTACGTGTTCAGCCTGCGAGGACAATGTGACGTAGCTGCCGGCATGATTGACCGCCTGCAGACACAATTCCCGCCTGTCGCTGCTTCCCTGCCTCCCGGCCCTGCATCTTT
Organism: uncultured Saprospiraceae bacterium; assembly: GCA_964441755.1. Taxonomy (GTDB): domain Bacteria; phylum Bacteroidota; class Bacteroidia; order Chitinophagales; family Saprospiraceae; genus JAUMBM01. The sequence continues at coordinate 166,702 of CAYTVG010000007.1, read as the reverse complement.
ACTTTTTTATGCTTACCACGAAATAGCCAGAACCAAGGATAGATGTGAGGGGCAGCTGGCGAGTCATACCGCTGAGAATACCCGGCTGGCATACGATGTTTCGTTGGGACTTTTTGAAGAAATGCAGCGAAACCTGAGTGATAGTGAGAGTCTGGAAAATTGGAGTGGCAACCTGAATAATTATTATCTGCCACCGTTTGAGCATGCGTTGCGGCAGTATCGCTCACAACCCACTGATGAAGGTTTTGAGCGGCTCCTGCAGCTCTCTGAACGTGGAAAGGCAGTTGCTTTGTTTCGCGGGCTGGAGCGCCGGGTGGCACAACGGGCATGGACAGGTCAACGACGGGATTTACTGGATCGTGAGTTGTGGCTCAACCAGCAGATAAATACTTATCGTTCTACTGCTCAGGAGGAAGCACTGGCGGGGGCGGTGAGAGCAATGACAACTTTTGTGGACAGCATACGCAACAGCCGTGATCCGCAGGCTCATTCATTCTACCTCGAGCGCCATGCAAATATACGACCGCAGCTGGCAGAGCTTCGTGCTGCCTACTGCCGGGAAGGGGCTGCAGTGGTGAGTTTTCAGCAGGGGGTGGGTTGTATGCATGTGCTGGTTTTTACGGCCTCCCGCGATACGGTGCTGACGCTGGCGGCGGGCGCGGATTTTTACAAAAACATGGATGCCTATCGGCGTAGTTTGTCAGCAGAAGAGGGGAGTCTGTACCGCCGCAGCGCGCACCTGTTCTATCGGCAATTTTTTGCAACTATTGATCAGTGGCTGGGTACAATGGTTGAGGATGTGCTGGTGGTATGGGACAAAGAGCTGCACGGGCTGGTATTGGAGGCGCTGCCCACAGCCCCTCCCGGCAGGCTGCCCTGGCAGGAGATACCGTATCTGCTGCACAAATACGCGTTTTCATATACCTATTCGCTGGCAAGCCTGCAGGCCGGCAGTAGTCTCCGCAAGATACGCCCGGCTTCGGAAGAGGCGGGGACGTTTACAGTCGTCAGACCCTCCAATGCTGCGGGCTGCGGGCAGGAGCTACCTGCACTTACAGCGTTGCAGCAACAACTACAGCTGCTGCCCGCACAATTGTCGAACCAACATTTTGCCAACAGCCGAAAGGAAGATTTTTTGAAAAATGCAGGCCGCTTCAGATTGTTGCAACTGGGTATGCATGGCTGTCAGCCGGATGCCCGGACGGAAGCTTATTACCTGATTTTTGCAGGTGATGACGACGAACTACTGCTGAGCGAGGCAGAGGTGCAAAACCTCAGCTTGTCGGCGGATCTGGTGCTGCTCGCGACATGCCTCAACGGAAGGGGCAGCAACTATACCAGTGAAGGCCGTAAAAGCCTTGCCCGTGCTTTCCTGTATGCAGGCAGCCAGGCAGTGCTGGCCAGCAATGAGCTGATGCACGAAGTTATGCTGGTAGCGTTGATTCGGAATGTTTACCACTGGAGTGCCGTAGAGAATCTGCCTGTTGGCAAGGCTTTGCAGCAGGCCAAGCGGAGCTATATCGCCACGCACAACCACAATCCCTACTACTGGGCCAACTGGTTGTTGATTGGCGATCCTACGGTTCGTTTGGTGAAATGATGGGTTGGGGCATGCCCGGACTTGGGGTTTCCCACCCGGGCGCACAACGCTTCTTTTCCCGCGGGTCTTCACCTTTTTTCAATCATGTAGTACCGGCTATGCTCCTCCCAAAACGTGAAAACCCGCGAAACTCTGGCGGGAAATCCGAACGAGTGCCGGCTGCAGGCGTAGATTTTGAACTTGTATGTCGACCAGTGCGCATAGACGGAGTCTGCATCTTTTTACGACCTCTCAGAAACTGATTAGCTGCCGGCGGGGCGTCAAAATCTGCGGAGGCTCACATTTTTTTACTATCTTCGCTCTATGTACCTCATAAAAATACCAATACTGTGAGCCAGGTAGCATACTCTCAAAAGACCACGGAGCCAAGGTATACAGAAGCGTTGCAGGATTATTACATCTGCTGTCTCAGCAGGGAACTAAGCCTGTACATCCGGCGGGACGTGCTCACCGGCCGTGCCAAATTTGGCGTTTCTGACGATGGCAAAGAACTGTTTCAGGTGGCCATGGCCAGGACGATGGCAGCGGGCGACTGGCGGGCCGATTATTACCGGGGGCATACGCTGCTGCTGGCATTGGGCCTCGCAACGCCCGAGCAGCTGCTGGCACAACTCTATGCCGATGCTGCCAACGATCCCTTTTCCGGCGGGCGACAGATGAACAACCACCATGCCAGCGATCTGCTGGATGAGCAGGGGCGCTGGCTCTCACAAACCGACAGGATCAATCTTTCTTCAGATATCTCCACCACGGGTGGTCAAATGGCCAGGGGCCTGGGCCTGGCTTTTGCTTCAAAAATATACCGGGAGGCAAGCAGGCTGGAGCAGCCTGCTTTTTCACACAAAGGCCATGAAATATGCCACTGTATCATTGGCGATGCCAGCACCTCAGAGGGGGTTTTTTGGGAGGCCGTCAACGCCGCGGGGGTGCTGCAGGTGCCACTGGCGGTAACCGTAGCCGATGATGGATACGGAATCTCTGTGCCCAAAAAACACCAGACGGTCAAAGAGAGTATTTCCGATGCATTGCGGGGGATGGAAGCTTCGGATGACAGCCCCGGCATAGCGATCTGCCACGTCAGGGGCTGGGATTATCCGGCGCTCTGCAAAGCGTATGAGGAGGGAGTCGCAGGTATGCGCCGCACTCACCAGCCGGTACTTTTTCATGTCGATGAGCTGACGCAGCCGCAGGGGCACTCTACCTCAGGCTCGCACGAGCGCTATAAGTCGGCCCAGCGGCTGCAGTGGGAGGGCGAATACGACTGCAACCGACAGTTTAGGTTGTGGCTGCTGGCTACCGATGTTGCTACCGAGGAGGTGTTGCTATCTATTGAACAGCAGGCGCGTAAAGAAATACAGACTGCCCGGCAGCGAGCCTGGGCCAGCTATGCTGAGCCGCTCAGGGAGCTGCGGAAGGCGTTCGAGCAGCGCTGCCAGGGCATTGCGGGCAGCGATGTTTACCTGCGGGAGCTGTCGGCTACCGAGATCCCGTCGTCCCGGTCCGAGGTGCTGGCGGTAGCGCGCCGCATGCGGGTGGAACTTGGGGTTAGCTCGCTCGATGATTTTATCAGCGAGCAGATGGCGCTGCTGGAGCAGCGTTTTCATCGCCATCTTTTTTGTGAGGGGGAAAAAAGTGCGTTGCAGGTGCCGGTATGTGCGCCGGTTTACAGTGCAGATGCTGCGGTGCTGAATGGCTATGAGGTGATTAATGTTTTTTTTGATAAGGTGCTGGAGGCCCGGCCCGAGTTTTATGCTTTCGGGGAAGATCTGGGCTATATTGGCGGCGTCAACCAAGGGTTTTCGGGCCTGCAGGCCAAATATGGCGAACACAGGGTGTTTGATACGGGTATCCGGGAGTGGACCATCATTGGCCAGGCCATTGGCATGGCCATGCGGGGGCTGCGACCGCTGGCAGAAATACAGTATCTCGACTACGTTCTGTATGCTATCTCGGCGCTGTCCGATGATCTGGCTACCGTCCGCTGGCGCACCAACGGCCGGCAGCAGGCGCCCGTGATTGTGCGTACGCGCGGCCACCGCCTCGAGGGTATCTGGCATTCGGGTTCTCCCATGAGTATGCTGCTGGGCAGCCTTCGGGGTATGCACCTGTGCGTACCTCGCAATATGACGCAGGCAGCAGGTATGTACAATACCTTATTGCAAAGTGATGATCCCGGAATGGTGATTGAATGCCTCAATGGTTATCGACAGAAAGAAAAACTTGCCAATAATATTGGCGCCTATACGGTGCCCCTGGGCATACCGGAAGTGCTGCGGGAAGGGGAGGATCTGAGCCTCGTCACTTATGGCGCCTGTGTGCGCATCGCGGATCAGGCGTGCGAGCGGCTGGAAAAACTGGGTGTTCGCGTTGAACTGATCGATGTGCAGACGCTCATGCCTTTTGACCGGCTGCATCGTATCCGTGAAAGCCTGGCGAAGACCAGCCGGTTGCTGGTGCTGGATGAAGATGTACCGGGGGGAGCGTCGGCCTACATATTGCAACACATACTCGAGGAGCAGGATGGCTATCGATTGCTGGATGCCCGCCCTGCTACGCTTTGCGCGAGCCACCACCGCCCCGCCTACGGCGACGATGGCAATTACCTCAGCAAACCAAGTGTTGAGGATGTAGTGGAAAAGGTGCTGAGCATGCTCAAAGAGTAGTCAGTGACGGCCTGAGGGCAATGATGCTTGTCAGGCGTATGGCTGTAATCCTTAGTGATTCCCCGGGCTGCCTTTTGTTTGTTTTCGCCTCGCCGGCGAAGCTTAGGCGGTATTGGGTGGTGGGAAAATCTGCGGGAAAAGAACATTTTTCAATACAGGCAGAAATGCAAAAACGGCTGCTGTAAGGGCTGTGCTGCTTCTGCATATGCTTTCAAAAAAAGAAAATAAGGGAAACATTGTGCTGTCGAGATAATATTTATATCTTTCAAGCGGAGTCAAAGATGAATAAACTGCTATGAAAGTATTGCACGTAAGTGCTGAGTGTTATCCCGTCGCCAAAGCTGGTGGCCTTGGAGACGTTGTGGGCGCACTACCCAAGTACCTGGCAGCTCACGGGCAGTCAGCAGGGGTGGTTATGCCCAAGTACGACCTCAAGTGGGCACAGACCCATCGCTTTACGCCTGTTTTTCAGGGGGCGGTACGCCTGCACAAGCATTATGTGCATTACCTGATCGAAAAAGAATCGGAAGACAGCCTCGGCTTCCCGCTTTTCGTGGTGCACATTCCCGGACTTTTCGACCGGCCGGGGGTGTATGCAGATCCCGGTGGGCGGGGCTATGGAGATGAGGTGGAGCGCTACCTCTGTTTTCAGCAGGCAGTACTGCAATGGATTGCGGCTTCACCCGGCAAACCCGAGGTGATTCATTGCCACGATCACCATACGGGCCTGATTCCTTTTATGATGCGCTTCTGCCCCGACTATAAGTCACTGGCGCACATTCCGACGGTTTTTACCATACACAACGGGCAATACCACGGTGCTTTCAGTTGGCAAAAACTCTACCTCATGCCGTATTTCGATGCGGAGGGCAGGGGGATGCTCGACTGGGGAGACACTATTAATCCGCTGGCGACAGGCATCAAGTGCGCCTGGCGGGTGACAACGGTATCGCCCAGCTACCTGCGCGAGCTGGCCGAGTCGTCCAATGGGCTGGAGCATCTCATCCGCCATGAGTGGCACAAATGTGCCGGCATACTCAATGGCATTGATGCGGCTGTGTGGGATCCTTTTACCGATCAATACCTCAGCCGCAGGCTGCAAGCGGAAGAGGAGCTGGCTGCTTTTAAAGAAGATAATAAGCAGGCGCTGGCGGCGCTTACAGGCTTGTCGCCTGAGCTGCCGCTCATGACCTTTATCGGGCGTCTGGTGGGCGAAAAGGGGGCGGATCTGTTGCCCGATTTGTTCCGCAAAGTATTGGGCAGTGGCATGCGTGTGTCCTTCGCCGTGCTGGGCACGGGCGAACCCTGGGTGGGGGAGGCGCTGCGAAAGGTGGCGCATACCTATCCCGACCGCTGTGCCGTAGCGCTGGAGTACAATGAACAACTGGCGCACCAGCTATATGCGGGAGCCGACTTTTTGCTCATGCCTTCGCGGGTAGAGCCCTGTGGCCTCAACCAAATGTATGCCATGCGCTATGCCACCATACCCATCGTGCGCAAAGTGGGGGGGCTCAGTGACACAGTGCCGGATGTGGGCGAGCCCGATGGCAGTGGCAGGGGGTTTCAATTTACGCATTTCTCACTCGAAGATGCCTTTTTGGCTGTCTATCGGGCGGCCGATTTTTATCATAACAGTGGCCGGTTATCGGCCCTGCGCCGGCAAATACGGCGTATAGACTTTAGCTGGGAACGTGCAGCGGGAGCCTATGCGCATATCTATGAACAGCTTACATCTTGACAATAGCCGTCAATACTTAGGGTAATGAAAAAAACAACCAAAACAGGAGACAACCTCGGTGCCGTTATTGCACTCATTCTTGGCGGGGGAGCAGGCTCACGATTGTACCCGCTCACCAGCCAGCGCTCGAAGCCGGCTGTACCCATAGGGGGCAAATATCGCCTGATTGATATCCCCATTTCCAACTGCCTCAATTCGGGCGTGCGGCGGATGTTCGTACTCACGCAGTACAACAGCGCTTCCCTCAATCAGCACATTAAGAATACCTTCATCTTCGATCATTTCAGCCAGGGGTTTGTAGATATCCTCGCGGCAGAGCAGACACCGTCGAGCGATAAGTGGTTTCAGGGCACAGCAGATGCCGTCCGGCAGTCTATGCACCATATGCGCAATCACGCGCATGAGTATGTGCTGATCCTGTCGGGAGATCAGCTCTATCAGATGGATTTCAAGCAAATGGTGGAGTATCACATCAGTCAGGGGGCGGCTCTTACCATTGCCACCATCCCGGTGGTTGAGCGGGATGCGCCCGGGTTTGGAATCCTGAAGGTGGATGAAAAGGGGATGATTCAGAGCTTTATCGAAAAGCCTAAGCCTGAGCAGTTGGCTGACTGGCAGTCAGCAGTAGAGGAAAAATATGCGCGCAGAGGGCAAAATTACCTCGCTTCTATGGGGATTTATCTCTTCTCCCGCACCTTCCTGGAGCAACTTTTTGAGGAGAACCCCGAGTCTACAGACTTTGGTAAAGAGATTATTCCCTATGCCATAGAGCAAAAGCACCGCGTGGCCAGCTTTGCGTTCGATGGCTATTGGACGGATATCGGAACCATCCGTTCTTTTTTCGAAGCCAACATAGCGCTTACGGATGCTATTCCTGCTTTTAATCTCTTCGACAACGAGAACAAAATATTTACGCGCCCCCGACTACTGGGGCCTTCCAAAATTTTTGGGACCTGGTTCAATCAGGCAATTGTAGCGGAGGGCTGTATCATCCATGCTAAACAAATCGATCGCTCTATCATCGGTATCCGCTCGCGGGTAGGTGTAGGGACTGAGATTTCCAACGCCATCGTCATGGGTAATGATACTTATGAGACGCTGCAGGAACTGGAAGCACTCAACGGTACGCCTCCGATGGGTATCGGCAGGGACTGTTATATTCGCAACGCTATCATCGACAAGGGTGCGCGCATTGGCAACAGTGTCCGTATCCATGGCGGGGCTGCGCTGGACGAGGTAGAAACGGACACTTACGTGATCAGGGACGGGATTATCGTGATCAAGAAAGGGGCTGTTTTACAGGATGGTACCCGCATCGGACATTCGATGTAGCACCGATCAGGGTATATTCGAAAAGTTTGGGTTCTATGTTGGGTACAAATGCGGTAAAAAATATATTTTTGCGCCGCCTTTGTGGCTATCGATGCACGATATCTATCTTTTAAACCAGTAAAATAATCAACCATGGGTAGAGGTGACAAGCGGACCAAGCGTGGCAAAATCTGGAGAGGAAGCTACGGAAAGTCACGTCAGAAAAACAACAAAGCGGCAGCGGAGCAGCAGCCTAAGAGCAGCGAGGAGTAATCCTTAGCGCAACTCAGCTTTGTAGAAACGCTCTTTGGCAGTTAATGCTGTCAAAGAGCGTTTCTCACTTCGCGCGTCCGGGATTTTCTGCCGGAGGCGAAAATCTTGCATACACGCTAAGCTTACCGCCCGTCATCAGCACCTACAGGCTTGCCATCCAGCATTTTGGCCAGCAGATCGGGAAATGCATCGGGACTGCTGGCGAAAGCGGGTATGCCCATGCCGGCCAGCGCCATGGCAATATCCCGGTTGTAGGCCGGACTGCCCTCATCGTTGAGTGCCAGCAGGGCGATAAAACTAACGCCCATGGCTTTGATCTGTGCCGAGCGATGCAACATTTCATGGGGCAGGGGGCCTTCATGCAGGTCTGACAGCAGCAGCAATATGGTATCCGAAGGCGCGCTGATAAGCGATTCTGCATAGCGCAATGCCTTGGCGATGTGTGTGCCGCCGCCCAGCTGGGTGGCGAAGAGGAGGTCTACAGGGTCGCTCAGGTGCTCGCTCAGATCTAGTACCTGTGTGTCGAAGGCAATTACATGGGTGCGCAGACTGTTGACAGAAGCCATCAGACAGGCCAAAATACCGGCATACACAACAGAAGAGGCCATGGAACCACTCTGATCAATCAGTAGAATAATGTGCTTGAAGCGACGCCGTTGTTTGCGGTAACCAATCAGGTCAACGGGTATGATCGTTTGGTAATCAGCTTGGTAGTGTTTTAAATTTTTGCGAATCGTCCTGTGCCAGTCGATGGCGGAAAAGTGTGGATTGCGTATCGGTTGCTGCCGTTGAAGACTGGCACGAATAGCTTGTTCCAAGGGCAACCGCAGTTTTTTTTCTACTTCTTCCACCAACCGCCTGACGACCAGGCGAGCCGATTCTCTGCTCTTATCCGGCAAGATTTTGCTGAGGGTCAACAGGGTGGCAACGAGGTGTACGTCGGGTATAACAGCTTCCAGCAACTCAGGCTCGAGCAGCATTCGCTGCAGGTTGAGTCGCTCGAGTGCATCTCGCTGGAGTACTTGTACAGTAGGCGTAGGAAAATAACGCCTGATATCTCCTAACCAGCGATTTACGTTGGGAGTAGAGGAACCCAGGCCTCCTTTGCGCTGACTGTCGTACACGGCTTCCAGGGCCATATCAATTCCCTTGGCATCGCCTTGCAATTCTGTCGACTGTTCAGGATCAGCTGCGCTGCCAAGGATTAGCCGCCACCGTTCCGTTTGTTCATCCATAGCCTTTTCGAGGAGTCATTCACGCAAAAAAGTAAAAATGCAGCTGCCGGATCGGTCAACCATATATTTTCTGGCCTGATCGGACTAACGAAACCAAATTTATGCTTATTTTTCCATGCCCGTACCAAGTAGGTGACCAAACATCACCATTATACATGAAAAAAACACAACCATGATCAATTTGATTCTCTTTGGCCCTCCGGGCTCAGGTAAAGGTACACAGGCTGCCAAGCTGGTGGAAAAGTATAATTTGTTGCACATCAGTACGGGTGACCTTTTTCGCTATGAGATGAGCAACAACACGCCGCTGGGGCTTGAGGCCAAAAGCTATATGGAGAAGGGAGAACTTGTGCCGGATTCTGTCACTATTGGCATGCTGCGCAATAAGGTAGAGGCCAATCCTTTTGTAGAGGGCTATATTTTTGACGGTTTTCCACGCACTGAAGCGCAGGCTGAGGCACTCGATAATTTATTGGCGGAAGAAGGCAATGAAATCAATCGGCTGCTGATGCTCGAAGTTGAGGATGAAGAGATTATAAAGCGACTGTTGGAGAGAGGAAAGAGTAGCGGTCGTGCTGATGATCAGAATCCTGACATCATTGCCAATCGCATTGCTGTATATCGCCGCGAAACGACGCCTGTGTATGACTATTATGAATCAAAAGGCAAGGCCCTAAAGATCAATGGTGTAGGTGCAATTGATGGTATTTTTGAACTGCTTTGCCAAGCCATCGATGCGGCATAAGTATGCTGTTGTCTGCAGCAAATCACTCACCAACTGCGTTGTGGCATAGCTGCTGTAGTGCAGGACCGGCGCAGTTGGTGTGGATGATTTTGGGCAGGCTGTACGTAACAATGCAGACCGGGCTCGCAGCTGAATCGGGCCTACGGGCGCCAATAATATATATATATATCCGGATGTTGGTAGTCCCTGGCTCATCATCGGTATTATTGTACCGGCCAAATCATTTATACAGTTGGGGAGGAGACGGTAAGCGTAATAAGCCTCTCCATCCGCATGCCTCGTGAGCCCTTAAGGAGCACGTGGTAATCCTGCCAGTCTTGTTGCCAAAACCAGTAGCTCAGCGCTTCCACATCCGGGAAATAGGGTAGATTCAATTCGCTGGCTGCTGCCTCAAATTCTTTACCAACAACTACGGTCACCTGAAAACCATAGGACTGCGCTAGTTTGGCAATGCGCAGATGTTCTTGCAGACTTTCATTTCCCAGTTCAAACATAGCACCCAGTAGTACTGCTTTGCGGACGGCTTCGGTTTGGGCAAAACTTTCCAGACTGGCAGCCATGCTGTTGGGGTTGGCATTGTAGGCGTCCATCAGAAAATGGATGCCGGCCTGTACGAGTACCTGCGAACGGTTGTTGGCAGGCAGGTAAGCAGCTATGGCGTCTTTAATTTTTTGGCAAGGGACTTTAAAATATTTTCCGACGGCTACAGCCGTCATAATATTGCGGAAATTGTGCAGTCCGCTGAGCTGGGCATCGGCCTGCAAAAGCTCACCTTCTTCATTAAAAAAGGCATACTGAATGTAGGGATGTGTTTGGATCAGCTTTACCTCTATATAAGGGCCTTCTGCCTGCGGCTGTTGCTGCTGTCTGTACAGGATGCGGCGTTCGACAGCTAGTGACAGATCTGTCAAAAATGCTTCATCGGCATTAATCAGGGCTACCCCTTTGCTGGCTGTCAGGAATTTGTAGAGTTCTGATTTACCCTTCTTCACGCCTTCAATACCGCCAAAGCCTTCAAGATGGGCATTGCCTATATTCGTAATGATACCATGTGTAGGTTTGGCAATATGTGCGAGCACATCGATTTCACCCTGATGATTAGCGCCCATTTCTATGATGGCTACTTCTGTATCTGCAGGCATGGCCAACAGGCTGAGGGGTACGCCAATGTGGTTGTTGAGATTACCCCTGGTGGCGTGGGCGCGGTAGTGGCTGTTGAGTACAGCGGCTACCAACTCTTTGGTCGTTGTTTTGCCATTGCTGCCAGTGATGGCGAGCACCGGGATGTGAAATTGCAGGCGGTGGTGTTGTGCGAGATTTTGAAGCGCAAGCAGGCTGTCAACCACCAATACATAGCGTTGATCACCGGGCACAACAACAGCCGGCGCATCAACAACTGCGTAGGCAGCACCCGCCCCGAGGGCAGCGGCAGCAAATTGGTTGCCGTCGAACTGCTCTCCCCGCAGGGCAAAATAAATTTCTCCTCCGCGTACAGCGCGGCTGTCGGTCGTGACCAATGGGTGCACTTTGAATAATTCGTACAACTGTTCAGTGGTTACCATAGTATCGTGCTTGGCGAGTGGTGTGCCGGCGTATTGCCGCCATATATACAACAAAGGTAAGATGATTCCGGCGCTGCAGGCTTACTTCTGAAAGGCAATTTTTTTGTCAATTCCTGCTCTCCTGCCGGTCAAATACCCATGAGGCGTTTGTTGCTGCTGATTATGCACGGATTATTTGTCCGCCGGTGGAAAAAGGCGGAGAGCTGACATGAAAAAAGTCCTTGCAGTAACCTGCAAGGACTTTTTGTGGTGTGCCCAAAGGAGTTTCACCGAAAACGCAAGCGCGCAGTACTAGTAACGACGACCGGAAGAACCTTTGCGGCCGGCGCTGAAAATGTTGCCACTTGTTTCGCCATTGCCTGTAGGGGAACCTACGCGGATCATAGCGCAGCGGAAGCCGATAGTACGGTCACCGCGGAACTCATCCTTGTAGCGACGAGTACCAGGTGACAACCAATAAGCGCGATCAGCCCAGCTACCACCTTTGTATACGCGTGACTTATCACTGATCAAGGTGTGTTTGCTGTAGTCATAACTCGCCTCCGACATTTCGTCGCCGTCATTGAAGTTATAAACATCACCCCGCTTGTAGTTTTCGCGATCAGCAGCTTCACCTTCTTCAAGATAACGGTAGCGCAGGCGGCCAAGGCTGTCTTTTTCTACCGGATTAGAATCCTCGTCAACAACCAGGTGCTGGAAGTTATTACCGCGATATGGATTCATGTCCTGGTTTTCAACATCGCTCAGCGTAGAAGAGGTCAGGGGACGATAGAGATCGAGTACCCACTCATTTACGTTGCCCGCCATGTTGTACAAGCCAAAGTCGTTGGGCAGATAAGAGCGTACAGGCGCTGTAGGACAAGCGTTGTCATTGAGGTTACCCGCAAGACCCATATAGTCACCACGACCACGCTTAAAGTTGGCCATGATATCACCCTGATAGCGGTCGCGAACCTGATAACGAACCGTGTTATCGCTCCAGGGATAGAGGCGGCGGTCGGAATACAACTCATCTTTTGGATTGGCCTGTGTGCCGATCAGCGAGAGCGCAGCATATTCCCACTCAGCCTCTGTAGGGAGGCGGTATTCCGGCAGCAGGATACCGTCTTCGTAGCGTACGGAGCGGTCGCCGCCTGTCTGCAGATCAGGCAGGTTTTTGCGAACATTGCCTTCATACTGACCTACGAGATAAGCGCCGGTATTGAAATTGTCATCGTCTACCTGCTCGAGGTTGACATTGAGAATCCCTTTTTCAATCAGAATAGCTTCGTTCACCCGGTCGGTACGCCACTTACAAAACTCGTTTGCCTGCAGCCAGCTTACACCTACCACAGGGTAGTCATCATACGATGGGTGACGGAAGTATGTCTCAACCAGCGGCTCATTGAATGCCAGCTCTTCACGCCACACGAGTGTGTCGGGCAGCGCATTGCGGTATACTTCGGGGTAGCTTTCGCCCCATACGCGGCGTACCCAGTAGAGATATTCACGATAATCGATATTAGCGATTTCCGTTTCATCCATGTAGAAAGAGGAGACCGTCACACGGCGCGGAATAGCGTTCCAGTCGAACGTAACATCCTGCTCAGTGAAGCCCATAACGAAAGTACCGCCAGGAATCAGGACAAGATTGGGACCGGTCTGCTGACCTTCGTAGTCGACTTGCTTTTCAAAACCGCCCCACTTAGGATCGTTATACTTCCAGCCGGTGATAGCAGATGAGTCTCCTTTGGAGCAAGAGCCCAAAACGAGCACAATTCCCATCATTAAGGGAATCAACTTCAACAGATTTTTCATTCCGTTTACCGAGTTTGTTTTGCGAATTGACCTACAAATATAGTAGAAAAACTACGTTTGCAAGGATTAAAGTATATTTTGGCTTGTAAAAAGCCGAATTTAACATTTAGGGGAGTTAGCGGAACATGTTGAGGCAGTCATTCCAACGTTCTGCAGCCTTTCTGGACTTGAACTGTTGGCTGTCTGCCAGGTTGATAAGCAGGGAGATTTCGTGTGCTCCGCCGGCTCCGCCGGGCACGCCGGCCAGCTGCGAAACGGTTATGTCATAGCTGTAGGTGATGCGCAACACGCCTTGCCTCACACCTGCAGCGACAATAACTGCATCGGAATTGCCAAACGCATGACGAAACCACAGCCCGCCCAGCACACTCCCCATACCTGCATAAGTACCGAGGTTGAGCTGTGAGAAATCGCCCTGTCGGGTAAACATAAAGTTGGGAGACACGAATGTCCTGCCCCGCCCTGCTCCGTTGTTGCCTACAGGCAACTCTGCGCCACCATGCAGGCTGACGCGCAGCGGGCGCCCCGAGCGAAGGTTGTCGTTGACGAGCAGCAGGCTCGGATCAGGCGTATTCAGGTGTTTGAGTGATAGCCCTCCATATATTTTTTTGCTGTAAATGAGCAAGCCTGTTGAAACATCAAAGACTGTACTGCGAAGTGATGAAGGCCTCGTTTCTTCAGTGGGGTTGGGCTCCCCGCCACTACCTGCAGGGCCATCGATAGGGTCAAGCTGATCGCCAAACACCAGCCGGTTCCAGTCAACAGTTGTCTGCATTGCGCCCGCTTCAATTCCTATGCGTGCCTGCAGTGATCTGCTGAATCTGACATTGTAGCCAAAAAAACCGGACACATAATTGGTTTTGTATACGCCGTCGCCTTCAGCATCCGACATGACCGACAACCCCAGTCCGCTGTTGAGGCCAGGCAGAGGCTGTTCGTAGGCTGCCGCTGCCGTCACATAGGCATTGGGCCAGTTGGGGTATTGATTGCGGTAGTTGAAGCTCAGGCGCGGTGCGCTGGATACGGCAGTGAAAGCAGGATTGAGTTGCAGGGGAGCCGAGAAAAACTGGCTGAACACGGGGTCCTGGGCACTCAGCTGCCATGCAGGCAGGCAAAGAGCCAATATCAGGCATAACCCACAGGGAATTTTTCTCATAGTGCAATAGTGATTGTATTGTGTAGCAAATCGAGCAGGCGGGTTTGACGGCCTGAGGTAAGCGCTGCAGCTTGAAGCCCTAAAGCTACTTAAGGAACGTCAAATGTTCAAATACCTGTTTGTAAAAAGTAGGTAAGCCGACGATTTTCTTTTTTGACGGTCATCGGCTGGTCGGGTAGCCTGTCAATTGCGTTATGACAGGCAATAGGGTGGTCTGGCAGACGTTCTGTTACAGTTGCTGTACAGATGAGCGAGATATAGTAGTGATTTGGCAGAACCCTTTTCTGTGGCCGGCGTTTTTATGGCGGACGTTGGATGTATCATCAGTGGCGGGATTTTTTGAACCTGATTTACTGATTGGCCGGCTGCGCAGGTGTCAGCATTTAAAATAATACCTTACATTGCAGTAGAATTGGAGCTTGTGGCTCTGCTTTTTACTGTCGTCAAAATATGCTTTTCGCCGGCGGGGGAGATCTTACGATATCCGCCCTGCGGAGGTTTGTTGTTACGCACAAACGTACCTGATTACATGATGAAGACATATTCGCGATTGTGGGCAGCTTTTTTTTGGATTTGTGCTGCCTTTACCCACGAAACCGTTGCCCAGTTGTCACTAGATGCCAACCTTCGCTGGAGTCCGGGTCCCGAGCGGTTTGTATCTGAAGGGCAGCTGGTGCTCGAGCGGTGGTCATTTGAGGGAGCTGATTTTGATGACAGTGCTCCCTTCGCACCTGTGTGGCATGGCAGTATGCGTGTCAGTCAGGGCGGAAAGCTTCGCTTTGAGCTGCTGGCGGCAGAATTTGAACCTTTCCCGCAGCCACCTGCTTTCGAGGAGGGCTCGTTTGGCGAGGAGCTTCAATTTCATGGTCTTGTAAGCCGAACCAATGCCGGCTGGGTTGCTAAAGTAAGCTGCGTGCCGATTGTGCAGCGGAACGGGCAGTATCTGCGGGCAAAGTCATTCCGCCTTGGCCTGCGTATCGATCCCTTGCCTGCTGTAGCTCGTGGTCCCCAGACCTTTGAGTCCGTGCTGAGTACTGGCGATGTCTATGAACTGGCCGTTGAGGAGGAGGGTGTCTATAAGCTTACCTATACTTTTCTCAAGAATACACTCGGCATTACCAACCTTGACAATATAGATCCGCGTACTATTAAGCTGTATGGTAATGGCGGGGGTAAGCTGCCCGAGTCGCTTGATATTGAGCGGCAGGACGATCTGGCAGAAAATCATATTTTTATAAGCGGTGAAGGGGATGGTCGCTTTGATGCTTCCGATTATATCCTGTTTTACGGGCAAGGTCCCCACCGTTGGACTTACAACCGTACGGAAGGGAGATTTGTACGACAGACGAATATTTACGATACGCGCAACCATTATTTCCTAAAAGTGGGGCCGGGCCCGGGGCTGCGGGTGAATCCGGAACAACCATTGTCCGGTGGCGTCCCAAGCCAGGCCTACGATGCCATAAGGCGTTATGAGCGGGACGCTATTAATCCTTTGTTTGCACTCAACAAATCGCCGGGTGGTCAGGGCTGGTATGGTGAATTTTTCAAAGTAGCCCGCGAGCAGACATTTCGGGCTGTCTTTTCTTTTCCCGGATTGATTAGCAGCGAGCCTGCCCGTGCGGAGGCTGTGATGGGACTCCGCAGTAACCGCAATAGTTTTTTTCAGCTGCTGATTGGCTCTCAGACACTCAATAGTTTGACTGTCAATCCTGTGCCGGTAGATGGGAGTACAGCAGAAATTACCAATCCGGTTGTACGCAATGCTTTCTTAAATCAGCCGCTGACGTTGTCAGCTGAGCAGTTGGACGTGACGGTCAGGTATCCTGCTCCGGTGGGGGCACTGGTGAGCGAGGGTTGGCTGGATTATTTTCAGCTGACGGCTCGTTGCGCGCTCAACTGGCCGGGCAGTGGACAACTGTCTTTTCGCGATACACGAAGTCTTTCCCAGCCACTGACCAACTTCCGACTGTCCAATGCGGGTGCAGAGGTTCAGGTGTGGGACGTTACGGACCCGCTGCGTCCCCGGCAGCAATTGACATCTCTGGTGGCTGGAGGCGTTGAGTTTACAGCCTCTACAGAGGTGCTTAGGGAGTTTGTAGCCTTCCGGCCCACCGACAATCTGCTGCAGGCAACGAGTCTTGGCAAGATCGCAGCCCAGAATCTGCACGGCATCACGGCTGCGGAGATGCTTATCATCTATCATCCCGATTTTAAAGAGTCGGCAGAACGTCTGGCAGCACACCGCCGCACTTTCAGCGGGCTGCAGGTAGTGACGGCAGACATCACACAGGTATACCGTGAATTTTCGAGTGGCAAAGTAGATCCTACGGCAATACGTGATTTCACGAAGATGGTATACGCACGGGCTTCGGGGCTCCGCTATCTGCTGCTGGTAGGTGACGGTTCCTTTGATTGTCGAGGTATATACCCCGGCATGGGTAAAAATTTCATCCCTGTTTATGAGAATGATGCTCTCAGTGAGATTTCCGGTTATGCAGCAGATGACTATTACGGTATTTTTGAGGGGGATAGTCAGTACAATCCCCTGGCTTTTGACCTTACTATCAGTGTGGGGCGTCTGACGGTTAATACCGCAGCGGAGGCAGCGGCGGTGGTAGAAAAAATTATTCAGTACGACGGCAACGCGGCTGGCCGTAATTTTGACGACTGGCGTACGCGTATGTTGTTTGTGGGAGACGACGAAGACTCGGCCAAGCACAGCGACGATGCGGATGCAGCCTCGGTGCTGGCGAGCAATCTGTACCCTGCCGCCAATCACGAGAAATTGTTTTTTGACCTTTTTCCGCAGGAGCGTACCCCGGCGGGTGACTTTTATCCCTCGGTATCTGAGGCGATCGACCGCGCTGTATTCAAGGGCGTATTGGCCGTCACTTACCTTGGACATGGCGGCCCACGTCGCTGGGCTCAGGAGAGCGTACTGACCATTCCACAGCTACAACGCTGGACCAATGGCGACCACCTGCCGTTGGTGATTACTGCGACTTGTACATTTGCCGGTTATGATGATGCCAGCTTCGTTTCCGCCGGTGAAGAGATGTTTTTGTCTGCCAGAGGGGGTGCAATCGCCTTGCTCTCAACTGTCAGACCTGTATTTGCCAGCCGCAATGCGGCCTTGACCAATGCGACCTTGCGCAAATTGCTGAGCCGTGAGCCTGATGGCGGCTGGCCTACCTTGGGCGACGTGATAAAAGGTGCTAAAAATGAACTTAGCACGCCGGGGAGCTTTGAAAACGAGCGAAAATTTGTATTGCTGGGCGATCCTGCACAACGCCTTCTCTTACCGCGCTACAACGTACAAACAACAGACATCAATGGCAGGACTGTCGTGGCCGGGCAGTTGGACACTTTACGGGCGATGCAGGAAGTGACTATCGGAGGGCAGGTAGTTGACCTCAACGGGCAGCTGCTGGCAGATTTCAACGGAGTAGTCTATCCCACAATTTATGATAAACCACAGTCGGTCAACACCCTGCAACAGGATGCCGGTAGTCCGTTGAGAACCTACGAGCTGCAGCGGAATGTGCTCTTCAAGGGTCGTGCGCAGGTGCGCAACGGGCGGTTTAGTTTTACATTTGTGGTACCCAAAGATATCAACTATAGCTTTGGACCCGGAAAAATCAGCTATTATGCTGCCGATGCCGACCGACAAGTTGACGCAGCCGGATATTACCGGGGGGTTATCATCGGCGGATCTGCTACGGAAGGGCTCAGCGATGATCAAGGGCCGGTGGTAGAGGTTTTTATTAATTCAACAGGCTTTGTATCCGGCAGTGTGGTAGGGCCTGATCCGGTGCTTTTGGTGCGGCTGTCGGATGACAATGGTATTAATGTTACAGGTAACAGCATCGGGCATGATCTGGAGGCCGTGCTGAACGATGACGTTCAAAATACGTTGTTGCTGAATGATTTTTATGAAGCAGACATAGACAACCACCGCAAGGGTGAGGCTCGCTTCCCGTTGGGTACAATGCCGGCCGGGCTGCATAAGGTGAAGGTAAGAGCCTGGGATGTAGCCAACAACAGTGCAGAAGGATATACGGAATTTGTGATTGCTGATGATGGCAAAGTAGCATTGCAGCACGTACTCAACTATCCCAATCCATTTACAGACCGAACTTGTTTCCAGTTTGACCACAACCTCGCAGGGGAGGACCTGGATGTGCTGATTCGAATATACACGGTCTCCGGCAGGCTGGTAAAAACGTTGACGGCCCAGTTGCCGGCTTCGGACGGAGCTTTACGAGCCGACGACTGCATTGAGTGGGATGGTAAAGACGATTACGGCGAGCAGCTGGCCAGGGGAGTATACGTGTATCAAGTAAACGTCAGAACACTGGGCAGCAGCCGGCTTGAAGGGGAGAGTGAGTTTTCGAAGCTCGTAATTCTCAAGTAAACATGAAGGCGGCAAGCGGTCGTTAAGAACATAATAATCATAGCCAATTTTCGTCTTCAATAGCGCATTGGCCATACAGCACAATGCTGGCTGGCAAGTGAAATTGGCAGGATTTTTGTTAAGAATAAAATCAATATCGCATATAGCGAATTATATTTGCGACTTACATTCATTGAACACATACGGGTCAACTCATGAAATTAGAACTTCGTACGATATTACTGGTATCCTTGGCAGCATTGCTTGCTCCTGTTGCATTATCTGCTCAGTGTTATTTGGGAGAAGACGGAAAATACTACAATCTTGACGGCACACCCTGTACCAACACCGTTGTCACAGCTGTTCCTTTCCTTCGCATAGTAGCCGATGCCCGTTCGGGGGCTATGGGCGATGTGGGGCTGGCAATTTCAGCAGACGCCAACGCTATGCATTTCAATGCTTCGAAGCTGGTATTGGCAGAGGAAGAGATGTCGGTTTCGGCGACCTACACACCTTGGTTGCGGGCACTGGGCCTCAATGATGTTTATCTGGCTTACCTGACGGGGTATAAGAAGATTGACAAGCTGCAGGCGATTGGCTTTGGCCTCCGCTATTTCTCCCTTGGAAGTATTCAGTTTACAGATGTCAATGGTGAACTGCTTAACACAGGACAGCCCAATGAATTTGAGGTAGCCATGGCCTATTCGCGTAAGTTGAGTGATAAGCTTACAGCGGGGCTGACAGGTAAAGTCATCTATTCTAATCTGGCTGCAGGCCAGCAGCTTGACGGGGGTGAGATTATCGAGCCCGGCTTTGCAGGCGCTGCGGATATTTCTTTCACCTACCAGACTGAAATTGCCATGGACGGGGTAGACAACAGCGAGCTGACGGTGGGTTTGGCGATGACCAATATCGGATCCAAGATCACCTATACCCGTTCTGTCGACCGTGACTTTATTCCTTCCAATTTTGGTCTTGGGGCTGCCTGGACGCTTGACTTTAACGAATACAACCGCCTGACTTTTGCCTTAGACTTCAATAAGCTGATGGTGCCGACTCCCTGTCAGGGACTCGACTGCGACCAGGATGGTGACGGCCGTCCCGACTGGAAAGACCAGGCGCCTATACGGGCGATTTTTTCCAGTTGGAATGATGCCCCGGAAGGGTTTTCTGAAGAGCTTAAGGAAATCACTTACAGCGCTGGTGTTGAATATTGGTACGACAAGCAGTTTGCCGTACGCATGGGCTACTACAACGAGCACATTCAGAAAGGAGGGCGTAAATTCTTCACTATGGGTATGGGATTGAAATACAATGTTTTCGGTCTTAATTTCAGTTACCTGATTCCCACGACCAATCAGCGGAATCCGCTGGATAATACACTTAGATTCAGTTTATTATTTGACTTCGGTGCATTTGACGCACAGTAAGGAAATATAAAAAAAATAAGGCCGGACAGCATTGCTGCCCGGCCTTTGTTTTTTGGCTGTGCCCTTATAAGCCGGATTCTGTTCGCCGGCAGTGCCGGCGCCTCCGCCATTTATCTGGGCCGACCCTCACGGATCGGCTCTATCTGCCTACCCCCTGCACTGCTGCCTTTTACGGCAGTCACCGGACGAGCCGCCCGGCCTCCTGAGGAGCGTACAGTATACATGGCATTTCAACCCGCAAGGTTTATCTCACTGCCGGTTGCCCGGGGCAGTGCGTGCGCTCTTACCGCACGATTTCACCCTTACCTGCCTGCGCAGGCGGTATCATTTCTGTGACACTATCTGTAAACGGGCGGTTGCCCGCCCGCCCCCCACCCGTTAGGTGGTGCGGTGCTCTGCGTTGTCCGGACTTTCCTCCACTGCGCGAAGCAGCGGCGGCGGAGCGGAGCCACAGCCGCTGTAAAGGTAGGGATATTTGGCGGATATTGGGAGCCGGGGATAAAGACAAGCGCGTAATATGGTGAGCCGGGAATTTGATTTATTTGTATCTTGGGCCATATCAGCTTCTTAGCCGGGCGTATCTGGCGAGGGCATTGACAATTTAACCAAATACAGGAAAGAGCGCATGAAAAGCAAAAAAGCTATTTATCTGGCCATGTTGGTTGGCATACTGTTGGGCAGTCTGCGGGTGCAAGCTTCGGAAGCAGGAGCGTCTGTATGGGGATCACTCCCCCACGACACGCTGCCTTTCCCCGTATACCAGGCATTTTCAGATATGCCCGCCTTGTTGGATTACCGCAACGATACCACCTATGTTATCAACTTTTGGGCTACCTGGTGTGTTCCCTGCGTACAGGAGTTACCATATTTTGAGCGCCTGCAGCAGGAGATGGCTGAGAAGCCTGTGCGAATAGTGATGGTAAGCCTTGATTTCAAGAAAGACATACCCACCAAGCTGCTGGCATTTGTGAGAGAGCGGCCGTTTACGCTGCCGCTGCTGGCTTTGGCCGATGGGCGCTACGCCGAATGGATCGACAAGGTCGATCCCGACTGGGAGGGTGCGATCCCTTTTACCATCGTCTATAGGGGAGACAGGCGTACATCGGAAACGGGCAAGCTGGCCGATTACAATGCACTGATACAGATGTTACTGGCGGTGCAGTAGCCGGGCTGGTGCGGCATACAGGTTTTATATGTTCATCTATAAATATACCACTATGTCAAATGTCAGTCTATTGTTGGCAGCACCTCTCTTAGCAGCTGTCCTGTATTGGTCTGAGGCACCACAGTTGCAGCCTCAGCCGACAACATCCTTCCCTCCGGCAGCGGCTACTCAGGTCAACGGCCTTAAGTTGGGAGAAAAAGCTCCGGATTTTCGCCTGCAGAACATTGATGGCAACTGGTACAGTCTGGCCGATGTGAAAGATGCCGCCGGGCGTACGCCTAAGGGTTATGTGGTCGTTTTTACGTGTAATACCTGTCCTTTCGCGGTGGCTTATGAAGATCGCCTGGTGGCGCTGCACAACCGCACATCGGCTATGGGTTATCCTGTGGTTGCGATTCAGCCCAATGATCCGGCTGTGAAGCCTGATGATGGTATGGCGGGGATGCAGCAGCGGGCTAAGGATAAAAATTTTGGATTTCTCTACCTTCTTGATGACGGGCAGAAAATCTATCCGCAATTTGGAGCTACACGAACGCCGGAGATTTACCTGTTGGACGCCGACCGGGTGCTCCGTTATCACGGTGCCATTGACGACAACGCCCAGGATGCATCGGCTGTCAGGGTAAACTATGTAGAAGAGGCAATCGCAGCTCTGGAAGCAGGTCGCCAGCCAGATCCTGCAGATGTAAAAGCGATCGGTTGTACAATCAAGACGCGCCAATAGGCAAACAGAAAGAGGACGTGTTCGGGAGTTTATTATCAGGTATGCAACAGCGCCTGTACCGCGGGTTTAGGTTGCGCAGTATTGCACTGTGCTCCGTCAAAAACACGAAAACAGGCGAAAAAACAGCTCGTTTTGTCTCCAGTATAAATTCCCGAATACGCTCTTAGCGTTCTGTTTTGTACCTTCGCAGTAAAAAGTATCCATGAGTATTAGCCCGATTGCCTTCCGGGAAGCCATTCTGGAGGGCATTCCTCACGACCTTCCACCACATCCGGGCATAGATTCTGCGGTTGCGCATGCACCGCGGCGCCTGATTGAGGGCGTGCTGAGCGAAGCCGACAAGCAACTGGCACTGCGCAACGCCCTCAGGTATTTTCATCCCCGCCACCACGCACAGCTGGCCCCCGAATTTGCAGCGGAGCTGAAGCAGTACGGCCGGATATATATGCACCGTTTCCGGCCGCTGTACGCTATGCATGCGCGGCCTGTTGATGACTATCCCCATCGTTCGCGGCAGGCAGCTGCCATCATGTTGATGATACAGAATAACCTGGATCCCAAGGTGGCTAAGTATCCGCATGAGTTGATCACTTACGGGGGCAACGGAGCCGTTTTTCAAAACTGGGCACAGTACCTGCTGACCATGCAATATCTGGCGCAGATGACAGACGAGCAAACGCTGGTGATGTACAGCGGGCATCCTATGGGTTTATTTCCCAGTCATCCCGATGCACCACGCGTAGTTGTGACCAATGGTATGATGATTCCCAACCACAGCAGCAAGGAGGACTGGAACCGATACAACGCGCTGGGGGTTACCAGCTACGGGCAGATGACGGCGGGCTCATTTATGTACATTGGTCCTCAGGGGATTGTACATGGAACTACCATTACCCTGCTCAATGCCGGCCGCTTGCACGGACTGGGCACCAACGACCTTCGCGGTAAGTTGTTTGTCACTTCCGGTCTGGGAGGCATGTCGGGTGCACAGGCGCTGGCGGCAGTGATTACAGGCGCTGTAGGTGTGGTGGGAGAGATAGACCCTGATGCGGTTGCTCAGCGCATAGGTGACGGCTATATTCAGGCGGAGCATGTTTACACAGATCTCGAGTTGCTGCTGCCGAGAATAGTGGCAGCCAAGGAGAATGAAGAAGCGATTTCTTTGGTTTATCAGGGGAATATTGTAGATCTGTGGGAGGCCCTGCTGGAGAAAGGGATAGCTGTAGAACTTGGCAGTGACCAAACATCATTGCACAACATTGACGATCTCGGTTATTGCCCGCAGGGTTATACCTTTGCAGAGGCCAAGGAGCTGCTTATCAGCAATAAACCCTTTTTCATGGAAGAAGTGCGGGCGACGCTTCGCCGGCATGTAGCAGCCATCAATGCACTATCTGCCAAGGGGATGTACTTTTGGGACTATGGTAATGCTTTTCTCAAAGAGGCAGGTATTGCGGAGGCTGATATATGGGCTGACGCCTCGGAGAGCCGCTACCGCTACCCCAGTTATGTAGAAGATATCATGGGGCCCATGTGTTTTGACTACGGATTCGGTCCCTTCCGCTGGGTGTGTTGTTCAGGTAGTCAACAAGACCTTGATCTGACGGACAAGATTGCGGCAGGAGTGCTCCGGGAGATGTTGGAGACTGCCAGTGAAGACATCCAGTCGCAGCTACATGACAATATCAACTGGATTGTCAGTGCGGCCACCAACATACCGGTAGTGGGCTCCAAATCGCGCATTCTCTACGCGGACGCAGAAGGGCGCATGCGGATAGCACAAGCCTTCAATGAAGCTATTGAAGCGGGTCAGCTGCAAGGACCCATTGTGCTGGGCAGAGACCACCACGACGTAAGTGGTACCGACTCGCCTTACAGAGAAACGGCCAATATCTACGATGGCTCGCGTTTTACGGCCGATATGGCAGTCCACAACGTCATCGGCGACAGCTTCCGGGGAGCCACCTGGGTCAGCCTTCACAATGGCGGCGGTGTCGGTTGGGGGGAAGTAATTAATGGAGGATTTGGGCTGGTGCTGGACGGGAGTGCTGCGGCCTCACGACGGCTCAGGTCGATGCTGCATTGGGACGTCAACAACGGCATAGCGCGGCGTGCATGGGCCCGGAATCCGGCTGCCTTGTCAACAGCCCGGCGCGCCATGGAGCAGGAGCCGCTGCTGCATATTACCATTCCCTTCATGGCGGAAGATACGCTATTGCAAGCAGCCTGGGAGGCAGCAGAAAAGCAGGGGTAGTAGAAAAGCAGTTAGAGCCGGTTCGCAGCCACTCGGTCAACCCCCAATGATTACAGGGGTTGAGCGCGTAATTGGCCTAAAGTATGTAGTTTTACAATTAAGAGCGCGTTTGGGATTTTTTTCCAGGCTCTGAACGGGTCTTTTTTCGCGAATTTACACTTTTGGGAAATCACCCTGTACCTGTCAGGCGCCTTCAAAAGTGCAAAAACCCGCGGAAAAACAGCTTGTTTATGCCCCTGGCAGCCAATTTCTGACGATTGCTAACTTATAAATTCTAACCAAACAAACAGACAAAACCATGAGAGAGGTATATATTGTGTCTGCAGTGCGGACGGCCCTGGGGAGTTTCGGGGGGATGTTTACCGGGCAGACTGCGGTAGAGCTGGGCAGTGCAGCCATCAAGGGAGCGATTGAAAAGGCGGGTATTTCAGCAGATGCTGTCGAGGAAGTGTTTTTTGGCAATGTATGCTCGGCCAATCTGGGACAGGCACCTGCCCGGCAGGCGGCACTGGGTGCAGGTTTGTCACTTACAGTTCCCTGTACGACAGTCAATAAGGTGTGCGCTTCCGGCATGAAGTCTATTATGTTTGGTGCTCAGAGTATTATGCTGGGGTACAACGATGTCGTTGTGGCAGGCGGCATGGAGAGCATGAGCAATATACCTTACTATGTACCCAATGCGCGCTGGGGCTATAAGTATGGAGACGGAGGCCTGGTCGACGGCCTTTCCAAAGACGGGCTTACGGATGCCTACGATCACAAAGCCATGGGGGTATGCGCAGATGCGACGGCTGTGAAGTACGGCATTACACGCGAAGAGCAGGATGCTTTTGCCATTCGCTCCTACCAGCGCGCAGCCGAGGCAACTGCTCAGGGCTGGTTTGCGCAGGAGATAGTGCCCGTGGCGGTACCACAGCGCAAGGGAGATCCGCTGCTGATCGTCGAAGACGAAGAGTATAAGCGTGTAGATTTTACTAAAATTCCTTCCCTGCGACCCGCTTTTACCAAAGAGGGTACAGTTACTGCTGCCAATGCTTCTACCATCAATGACGGAGCAGCAGCCCTGATCCTGGTGAGTAAGGAAAAAGCTGCAGCGCTTGGCCTTAAACCGCTGGCACGTATTGTCTCTTTTGCCGATGCGGCACATGAACCACAGTGGTTTACAACAGCACCGGTATTGGCAGCACCCATTGCGCTCAAGCGTGCGGGTATGACGATTGGAGATATAGACTATTTTGAAGTCAATGAGGCATTTTCAGTGGTAAGTATGGCTTTTGCCAAAGAGTTTGAGATTGCCGACGACAGGCTCAACGTATTCGGGGGCGCAGTTGCCATTGGTCACCCGCTGGGGGCATCGGGCGCGCGTATCGTGACAACCCTCAACAATGTGCTCGCACAGAAGTCTGGTGCTGTTGGTATGGCAGCAATCTGCAATGGTGGAGGCGGAGCTTCTGCGATTATTATAGAGAAAGTATAAACAATAGCTTTTGGGTGGCTCAGCCACCTAAAAGCCATTGCTGGTAAAGGCGCTTATTGATTTTTGAAAAAATCAATAAGCGCCTTTTTTGTTGCTCCGGTCTGAGGCCCTGCACGCACTAAGTATTTTAAATTCTGCATGCCATTGCTGCAACTTTTCATGGATCGGCTCGTATAAGCAATCTAAGAACGTTGTACGTTTAGTTGTTGCTAACCGACCAGAAATACTTGAGACATCATGGCCAGAATTCTAATTGTTGATGACGAACCGGCAATTCGCCGCATTCTCAGAGATATCCTCGAGTTGGAAAAGTATCAGGTTGATGATGCTGAAAACGGGCTCGACTGCCTTGCCAAGGTAAAAGCGGGCAGGTATGACGTTGTCATTTTAGACATCAAGATGCCCCGGCTCGATGGCATTGAAACACTCGAGCGACTGCAGGAGTTGGTGCCGGATTTGCCGGTGATTATGATCAGTGGGCATGCTGATATAGAAACAGCGGTATTGGCGGTAAAAAAGGGTGCATTTGACTTTGTAAGTAAGCCGCCCGATCTTAACCGACTGCTGATTACATTGCGGAATGCGCTTGATAAGTCAAACCTCATTGTAGAAAAAAAGGCGCTGCAGAAAAAAATCAGTCAAACCAAAGTACGTGACATGATCGGGCATTCGCCCGCTATAGAGCGCATCATGGACACCATCGGCCGGGTAGCTCCTACCGATGCCAGGGTGTTGATTACAGGGCCTAACGGATCGGGCAAGGAATTGATTGCACGCTGGTTGCACGCCAAAAGTCAGCGGGCAAAGCAAGCATTTATAGAGGTTAATTGTGCGGCTATTCCTGCTGAACTTATCGAGAGTGAGTTATTTGGGCATGAAAAAGGATCCTTCACAGGGGCTTCATCCCAGCGGATAGGCAAATTTGAGCAAGCGCAGGGAGGAACCTTGTTTTTGGATGAAATAGGCGATATGAGTCCCGGTGCGCAGGCAAAAGTACTTCGGGCATTGCAGGAGAACCGGATATCGCGGGTTGGCAGTGAGAAGGACGTCAACATAGATGTACGGGTGCTAGCCGCCACCAACCGGGATCTGCGCGCTGAAATTGCTGCCGGGAGGTTTAGGGAGGATCTTTATCACCGGATTGCCGTCATCCTGATACATGCTCCGGGGCTCAACGATCGTCGTGAAGACATACCACTGTTGATTGATCACTTCGTCCATACAATCTGTGAGGAGCAGGGGCTTGCGCCCAAGGCCTTCGGCAGTGAAGCAATTGCTATGTTGCAGCAACTCAACTGGACGGGCAACATCCGGGAGTTGCGCAATGTTGTTGAGCGATTGTTGATACTAGGGGATAAGCCCATAAGTGCACAGAATGTGGAGCAGTATGTGCTACCCGGGGCAGCAATGGCTGCGCTGTAGGGAGCATTTCCAGGCTGCATTGGGCAGCGATAGCTGCCCAATGCAGCCTGATGTATAATTTTTTACAACAACAACGCCCGCAGCGGCTGGCAATCTGCCGGCGAGCGGAAGTGCCATGCCTGCATTCCCACGGCCCGGGCTGCTTCTACATTTCGTTCATTATCGTCAATAAACAGCGTTTCTGAGAGTTTGCACTGAAATCGGTCTTCCAGGGCCTGGTAGAAGGCTGGAAAAGGCTTGCGCATTTTTTCGGCACCGGAGACCAGGATACCATCGAACCATTGGAGGAATCCAAACCTATCCCAGGCAACAGGCCAGGTCTCTGCCGACCAGTTGGTGAGCGCGTATAGGGGATAGCGGCCACTCTGCCTTAGATCGTGTAAGAGCGCGACGGTTTCCTCAAAGGAGCCACCCAGCATTTCATCCCAGCGGCCGTAGAAGGCGCGGATTTCCTCTTCAAAATCGGGAAACTGTGTGATGAGCAAGTCCGTTGCTACGGCCAGTGGCCGGCCACCGTCCTGCTCTTCATTCCAGTCAGGGCTGGCGATCTCCCGCAGGAAGTACTCCATATCCTCTTCCCGGTCGAAAATCTTGCGGTAGAGATAGCGGGGATTCCAGTCGATGAGGACGCCTCCCAGATCAAAAACGACCATCTTTGGCTTCATTTTAGTACGCATTTGTGGCTGAATGGCTTACTTTTGTGAGGAGGTGGTCTGCGATAGAGACCACGGTAGTTGTGCTGCTACAAAGATAAATACAAAAAACGAACCGGCGGAATGTGCAGTGAGCAGACCTTTGGGTGGGTAATAAAAGTGCTTGCGGGCAAGGCAGGCGGCGGCCTGTGGCCTGCCTGCCTTGCTGTATATGGTTTTTTTTTACTGCTATTACCTGCCTGCCAAAGGCCTTTGGCCGAGGCAGGCAGCCCGTTGGCTGTTGCTGCTGACACGACCCTTTACGGGATGTTTGCCTACATGGCAGATGCGGCCGTATTTGTACGCTGCCGGGACGGGAAGCGCTTCCCGGTGCTGATGGAGGGCGCATTTGGGGTGTTGGAAAAAAATTATCTGCAGCTGACGGGAGATGAAGCAGGTCGACGGGTGTTGCTTGCCTGTCACGGCCGGTTTATCGGTCAGGCGGCGGAGCGCGCGGAGGAGAGCATGGCCGCAGGCCTGCTGGTAGACACAGTATTTTCCCTCAGCACAACACTTAGCTGTGCGGACCACCCTGTCGGGTGGGCCGGAAAATACCGACGGTGGCAGGAACAATCGTTGTTTGTACCCTGTGGAAAGGATGAAGAATTGCCCATTGCCAGTGGCGGTCCGGAAGCAGTTCTTCGGGTGATGTGGGAAGAACAAGCCCTTGCTGCTGACCGCAGCCTGTATGTTGAGCTGGAAGGTGTCAGGCGCCCTGACGGGCAGCTCCAGCTTACACGCATTCGGATGGTTACATTTGATATTGATTGTCAATAAATTGTTTAAAGAGCTGTTGGCTCACTCAAATACGTTGCTTACCAACTATGAAGTACACTGTAAGAACAATCAGCTTCCTCCTGCTCATGGGGTTTGGCTGTACTATGTCGCTATCGGCACAAATGCCCCGGCGATGGACGCCCTCAGAGCTTCAGCAAGCTATTGAAAAGCTCAATTTTCTGGGATCAGCCCTGTATGTGGCGGCGCATCCGGATGATGAAAATACGCGTATGATCAGCTACCTTGCCAATGAAGTGAAGGCGCATACGGCTTATCTGTCCGTTACGCGCGGTGACGGAGGGCAAAATTTGATCGGGCCGGAGATACGCGAGTTGCTCGGAGTGATACGCACGCAGGAACTACTGGCGGCTCGCCGTACAGATGGCGGCAACCAGTTATTTACACGCGCTAATGACTACGGCTATTCCAAGCATCCCGACGAAGCCTTTGCCACCTGGGACAGTCTGGCGGTACTGTCGGATGTGGTATGGGCAATTCGCAGCTGGCAGCCTGATATCATTATCAACCGCTTCGACCACCGTTCACCCGGCTCGACCCACGGCCACCATACGGCTTCGGCTATGCTGTCGCATACTGCTTACGATCTTTCGGGCCGAGAGGATGCGTTCTCGGAACAGTTGTCACAGGTGGCGCCATGGACAGCCCGGCGGTTATTTTTCAACATATCGTGGTGGTTTTTTGGCAGTCAGGAAAAATTTGATGCTGCAGACAAATCAAATATGGCTACGGTAGATATTGGAGTTTACTATCCGGCCCTGGGTTATTCCAACGGAGAGATTGCTGCGCGCAGCCGTACGCAGCATAAAAGCCAGGGATTTGGGAGTACGGGCACGAGAGGTAGTGAGACGGAGTATTTGGAGCTGCTCAAAGGGGATATGCCTGCCAACAGAAGTGACCTTTTCGACGGTATAAATACCACCTGGGGGCGTGTACCGGGTGGTGAGCCCATTGGCAAGCTACTCAGGCAGGTTATGGATGAATATGATTTTCAGCAACCGGCAGCCAGTGTGCCTAAGCTTATGCGTGCCCATGCGATGATAGAGGCGCTGCCCGACAGTTACTGGAAGCGGGTCAAGCTGGCGGACATCAAAGAAGTTATCCGTGGCTGTACGGGGCTATTTTTGGAAGCTGTTGCCACTGATTTTTCTGCCAGTCCGGGGCAGACGGTCAATCTCAGGATAGAGGCCGTCCACCGTTCCACGGCGGAGGTTGTACTGGAAGGTATCACTTTTTTACCCATGAATAAAGACACGCTACTCAACCAGCCATTACCATTCAACAAGCGGTATAACTGGGATAAATCGGTTGTTCTGTCAGCTGACATGCCTCTGTCCAATTCTTTCTGGCTGAACGAAGACTTCAGCAATGGTATGTACCAGGTTGCTGATCAGCAGCTTCGAAATTTGGGAGAGAGCCCGCGCAGTTTTCGTTTACAATTTCGGCTGCGCATTGCAGGGCAGCCTTTGGTGCTGGAGTCGGCGGTTGTGTTTAAGCGCAACGACCCTGTTGACGGGGAGCAGTACCGGCCATTTGAGGTGACACCGCCGGTGTTTTTATCACTTAACGAAAATTCGTATGTCTTTGCCGATAATCAGCCAAAGACGGTACAGGTGAAGGTAAAAGCAGGGCAGGCAAATTTGAGCGGGAGCCTTTCGCTGGCTTGCGGGAGCGCCTGGCGCATAGAGCCGGCGTCGCATCCGCTGTTGTTTGAAAAAAAGAATGAAGAGCAGACCTTTCTTTTTACCATATATCCGCCGGATCATGCTGATGACAGCTTTCTGCGGCCGGTGGCCAGCATTGACGGCAAGGCGTATGACCGTCGGTTGGTGACCATCACCTACGACCATATTCCTCCGCAACTTGTATTTTTGAATGCAACGACGCGGCTGGTACGCGTAGAGCTGGCACGTGCCGGTCAGCGTATAGGCTATCTGATGGGCGCAGGTGACGACCTGCCTGCCTCGTTGCGACAGATAGGCTATGAAGTGACAGAATTGGCTGATGCGGACATCAGTCCTGAGAAGCTAAAGCAGTACGATGCCATTGTGCTGGGTGTGCGCGCTTATAATACCCTTGAGCGACTTACGACCTACCAACCGTGGTTGCTCGAGTACGTAGCCCAGGGTGGGGTGATGATTGTGCAGTACAACACGTCCCGGGAGTTCAGGCTGCCAGCCAACGAGATAGCGCCTTATGCGTTGGTTATTGGCCGCGACCGGGTGACCATTGAGGAAGCGCCTATGCGCATACTCGAGCCTGCGCACCCTGCATTTAATTACCCCAACCCGATAGGGGCGGCGGACTTTGAGGGCTGGGTGCAGGAACGAGGGCTTTACTACGCCAGTAAATGGGATGCAGCATTTACTCCTTTGCTGTCGAGTAATGACCCGGGAGAAACGCCCAAAGACGGAGGTCTGCTGGTTGCACAATACGGGAGGGGCTACTATGTATATACGGGGCTTGCTTTTTTCAGGCAGTTGCCGGCGGGCGTACCCGGTGCATTCAGGCTTTTTGCCAACCTATTGAGTTTGAAGCAGTAAATATGTACTGTGGATGAGGTTGGCGCTGCTCGCTGCAAAAGCAGCGAGCAGCGCCTATTTTTTTCCAAAAACCCTGCGCCCCCACAGCAGTACCTGAAAGCCATAGACACTCAGCCAGTACACCATGGCAGCGAAGGAAAGGGCTCCTACCCCCACATGTAGTTTGACTGTGCGCAAATCGCTGGAGAAGAACTCATAAGCGACAAAATCAAAGACGACAAAAGAGGTGTGTGCTGCAAAGAGCAAGCCTATTGCCTTGAGCAGTTTGCGCAAATACCATAGCTGTTTTCGTTCGTGCAGGCTGGTGGGTTGTTGCCGGCGTTGCACGAGATAGCGCCAGGCGAAGTAGAGGTAAGCTACAAACAGAGACAGATAGAGTGCCTGTTCGAGTGCTCCGTAGAACGGGTTGTAGAAAGAGCGGTCAAAGTGGAGCTTGGCTTCTTGGTCGAGGAAAAATACCCGCCACATGTAGACCCACTGTAAGAGCGGCAAAAGGAGGTGCTTGCTATCTGAGCTTTTGAACTGATACCCGGGGTATAGATTACATTTGACATGAAAAAAAAGCAGAGGTCCCAAAGCGTGGGTGAAGTATATGGGGAAGAATTTGTATTGAGGAAAAAATGTATAAAAATCACTTAGAACAAGGGTGTTGTGCAGCAGGGTGAAGCTGAAGGAGATGAGTAGCAGTGCGTAGAGTGTATTGGCTGTAGACTGGCCTGAGCGCTTGAAGAAATGCAGGCTGCCGACAGAGAGGCCTCCCAGCACACCCAGGATCATGGCAGCCATGAGCAGGAAAAAAGGCAGGGTGTGTGCTGTTTGCCAAATCATCGGTTGCTAGCTTCTGTTAGGTCAAAGGTAATCCATTCAGCGGGTTTATTCAACTTTGAAGGAGCTGCTTTGTTTAGAGCATAGTTGCCATTTTCTCACCGGGCCCCGGAAGTTTCTTTCTGTAGGTGCATTGCTTTTTTCAGCAAGGCAGCACCTCTGTCCTCCCGGTAGGGACGCTAAAACGGGCGAAACCTCATTAGTTTTTAATAGGGATTCCCGGGCACGCGCTTACCAGCAGGGTGAGATAACGGGACGTTTAGCACTGCTGTCTGATTGCAGATTGGCTTACACAGCAAATATTAGAACAATGGCCTCATTCTGGCAGCATATCACACAGCTTTTTCAGTCGGCAGCCTCCAGTACAGCGGAGCAGCCGGCTATACACGAACTGTTGCTACGCGATGAGCGGGTGCAGGAGGACTACAACAAATGGAAGCAGTCGTTGGTGCTGAGAAGACTGTTAAATTGGCTGGGTGACCAGTATGCTATTTATTGCGTCTTGCCGCAGGACATTGACCAAGGGCTTGATTTTTTGCAGACTCCTTCCAGTCAGGGATTTGTGATTTACTTTAACAGGACGAATTATTCCCTTCGGGAGACGAGTCACTTTCTCGACTACCTGAAAGAGCGCGTATTGACGCTTGATTATAAATCGCAGTTGTCGGATGTCAAGACCTATATGCGTACTGAGCAGGTTGAGACGACAGAGAGACACTACCTGAAGCCTCGTCCGAAGTTTGACGAATCCGGTCGTATGTTGCAGCAATTTGGCAATGTGCTTATTGAGTTGGTTATCAGGAACGAAAAGCCATATCAGCTTCGTTTTCAGGCGACTACCTACCGTGATCACAACTACCTCCCGCCGGCTGCTTTCCGCGATTTGATGCAGCGACTACTAGATTAGGAGGATGCCCGAAAAACTGTTTTTTCCCTCGACGCAGATTCCTGAATATGTACTGAGATCGGTGAGTAATGTGTTAAAGAATCTTAAAATGAGGTTAAACCAGCGACAAGGCTTCATCATTTAGCACTACTCGAACGTTCTTTGTCAAAAAAAGAGATATGAGGACGCATTTCTTCACATTTGGCTACATGGTACTGCTGGTAACAACCCTGATGGTGGGTAGCGGCTGTTCGCCCAGACTCATTCCATTTACACAAAAACTATATGAGGACAACAACTGGACGGAGCGCGATCTGAAGCGCATACAATTTTATCTGTCGGACAATATTGTACTGCGGCGCGAAATAGGCGGGGGTAGTGCGGAGATAACCAAGGGGAAGATCAGGGTAATTGACGGCCGTCGGATTGCGGAGGTAGTGATTCGCAAAGGAACACCGGGTGTGTTTGTTTTTAGTCCCAAGGAAAACCGATTTGCCATCAGCTTTGAAACAGGAGATGACCGCTACCTGATTTTTGGGCCCAATCCCTCTTACAGAGAACGCTACACGCTGTTGGCCAGCGACTGGGAGCGCAATCAAGGTACGGTAACTTATGACGGACGCCAGTGGCAGGTGGGTAGTGGTGCAGCCTATGCGAGTTTGATGGTGAACCTTAGGCGTATGCAACAAGTAGAGGTCAACAAGCGGGAAGCGGAGGGCAGGAAGGTCAACTAAACTGATCAGCGGCGTGCCCTGAAAAAATTGGTCATCAGTTCTGCGCAATCCTCGTGCAGGACACCAAATTCTACTTTTGTTTTAGGGTGGAGGACTGCTTTACCGAATCGCATAAACCCCCGTTTATCATCGGCTGTACCATATACAACCCGGCCGAGCTGTGCCCAGGCGAGCGCGCCCGCACACATCGTGCAGGGTTCCACTGTGACGTAGAGGGTACAATCCGGTAAATATTTGCTGCCAAGGTAGTTCGCTGCAGCGGTTAGTGCGATGATTTCAGCATGGGCAGTAACATCGTTGAGTTGTTCTGTCAGGTTGTGTCCTTTGGCAATAATTTGGTTATTGCAGACCACCACAGCACCTACGGGGACTTCTCCTGCGGCGGCGGCAATATGGGCCTGCTTGAGTGCCTGTTGCATGAAAAAGGTATCACTGTGAATGCTGAGCATAGTAAATGAGAAATTAGTGATGTATTGCTGGCAGTTGGCTGAGATGCGTTGTTTTGCAGTGAAATAGAGCGTTTTGAATAAAACCAACCATTGGCAGGAATGGTTTATATAAGGAGTTGGACATATAAAAATAATGCTATGATCATCGCCAATCCCCTGTATGATGTGGTCTTCAAGTATTTACTGGAGGATCTTCAGATTGCCCGCGAGTTGCTGTCTGCGATTCTGGAAGAAGAGGTATATGATTTGCGGGTAAAGCCTCAGGAAGCGGCTGTTGAAACCTATACGGGTATTAATATCGTTAGGTTTGATTTTACGGCGATTTTGAAAATGGCAGATGGTCAGGAGCGCAAGGTACTGATAGAGCTGCAGAAAGCGAAGCAGACACTCGATGTCCGTCGGTTTCGGAGATATCTGGGAGAGCATTATCGCAAGGATGATGAAGTACAAGATGGGGCCGGGCCTTACAAGAGTCGTCCGCTTCCTATTGTGAGTATTTATATATTAGGCTTTACATTGGAGAATGTCCCTGTTGGTATTATTAAGGTAAACCGCGAATACAGGGATGTGATCACGCGTGAGGTTCTGCAGATCAAAGATCCGTTTGTAGAACTACTGACACACGATTCGTATGTGATACAAGTAAGCAGGTTGCCACGGCAGGCGCGGACTAAGCTGGAGCGAGTTTTGCAGGTTTTTAGTCCGGTATATGAAATAAAGCGGGACAGACATCAGCTGGATTTTCAGGGGGATCTGGAGGATCCTCTGGTGAAAAAGATGGTCACTCGACTAAGCCGGGCCATTGCGGATGAAGAGATGCGCGTAAAAATGGATATTGAGGATGAACTGGATTTCATTCTTGATCGCGAGATAGGGGGATTGGCTACGCTGATTGCGGAGAAGGAAAGTGTGATTGCGGAGAAAGAAAACGTGATTGCGGAGAAAGAAAACGTGATTGCGGAGAAAGAAAACGTGATTGCAGAGAAGGAAAGTGTTATTGCGGAGAAAGAAAACGTTATCGCGGAGAAAGAAAACGTGATTGCGGAGAAGGAAAGTGTGATTGCGGAGAAAGAAAACGTGATTGCGGAGAGAGATCAATTATTGCAGAAAGAGCGCGAACGTCTAAAAGAAGAGGCGCAAAAAAATACGGAGTTGCAAAGAGAGCTGCAAGCGTTGAAAAAGCGCTTGAGTTCTTAGCAAACTATGTAAAATTGAAGATTGATTTCATGATTTTACTTTGGATTTTCCAAAAGGGCGGTATCTTTGCGCATGGAAAGCAGACAAACTATCTCCGACAAATTTGGTTACGAAGGACTCACCTTCGATGACGTCCTGTTGTTACCCGCCTACAGTGAAGTTCTCCCCCGCGATGTTGATATTTCCACGCGACTGACCAGAGAAATAAGGCTCAATGCTCCAATGATCTCTGCGGCTATGGATACGGTCACAGAAAGTCGACTTGCCATTGCTATTGCCAGACAAGGGGGCATGGGCATTATTCATAAAAATATGTCCATTGCCGAGCAGGCCGATCAGGTGCGCAGTGTCAAGCGGTCTGAGAGCGGAATGATTGTAGATCCTGTTACTTTACGGGGGGATGCAGTTGTTTCGGATGCGCGGCAGCTGATGCAACGGTTCAAAATCGGCGGCATTCCCATTATAGACGATTCCAATAAGCTAATAGGTATTTTGACCAACAGGGACCTGCGTTTTGAGGCCAATGGGCAGCGGCCGGTTCGCGATATCATGACCAGTGAGCATCTGGTGACGGCTCCTGTAGGTACGACGCTAGAACAGGCGCGGAGCATTCTGCAACAAAACAAGATAGAGAAGCTTCCTGTAGTGGATGACGATTACCGTCTGGTAGGGCTTATCACTTATCGGGATATCATGAAAGTGCAGGACTATCCCAATTCCTGCAAAGACTCGCTGGGCCGGCTGATGGTCGGAGCAGCAGTGGGAATAGCCCAGGACACCATGGAGCGCGTTGAAGCACTTGTCCGCGTAGATGTAGATGTTTTGTGTGTTGATACGGCGCATGGGCATTCCAGGGGAGTACTGGACATGGTGCGTCAGATCAAGCATACTTTTCCACATGTACAGGTAGTTGGCGGTAATGTGGCAACTGGTGCAGGCGCCAAAGCACTGGCAGATGCGGGGGCAGATGGGGTAAAGGTAGGCGTGGGCCCCGGATCTATCTGTACTACGCGGGTGGTAGCAGGTGTGGGGGTGCCCCAGCTGAGTGCTATTTTTGAAGCGGCCAGTGCACTAAAGGGTACAGGCGTACCTGTTATTGGTGATGGGGGGATTCGCTATACAGGCGATATTGCCAAAGCGTTGGCGGCAGGTGCAGAGACTATTATGGCAGGATCTTTATTTGCCGGCGTAGAGGAAGCTCCCGGAGAAACTATCATTTACGAAGGGCGTAAATTTAAAGTTTATCGCGGCATGGGGTCTCTGGGTGCGATGCAGCAGGGATCTAAAGACCGCTATTTTCAGGATGTGGAAGAGGATATCAAAAAATTGGTGCCGGAAGGTATTGAAGGCAGGGTGCCTTACAAGGGGAATCTTGCGGAGGTGATGGTTCAGTATCTTGGTGGGCTTCGTGCCGGCATGGGCTATTGCGGAGCATCGACCATACCTGAGCTGCAGCAGGCTCGGTTTGTGCGAATTACCAATGCGGGTTATATGGAAAGTCATCCACATAATATAACCATCACTAAAGAGTCGCCCAACTACAGCCGTCGCTAAGCGTGTATGCAGGATTGATTCATCTGGCTCAAAACTAGTTTTTGTCCTGCGGGTATTCATCTTTTTTGAGTCCCGCAGTCCCGGCTGTGTTCCTTCAGAAATGTAAAAGTGCGTGCAACAAACACCCTGGTTTTGTTTCCGACACAAGTTTTACATACACGCGCTGTGGATCTACAGGCTAAGCCTTCTGATGAGCATCGTTGGTCAACAGTTACATATAAGTTGTTTATGAAAAGTATCAGGTTCGTACTATTGCTGGTTGCAGGGCTAATGGCTGTGAGCTGCGATGCTCAGCCCCCTGCCGCCAAAACTCCCGGGAGCAAGGGGACTCTTGCACTGGAGGACAGTGAGCTCTCGTCCCGTTATGCCCGTTTCAGCAAAGCCTATTTTGCAGGAGGCTGTTTTTGGTGTACGGAGGCTGTTTATGAGCGGGTAAAAGGCGTCGAAGCGGTCTATTCGGGTTATTGTGGCGGGCATGTAAAGAATCCTACCTACGAACAGGTAGGGAGTGACCGGACCGGTCACGCTGAATCGATTGTTATTTTCTACGATGCAGATCAGGTAAGCTATGAGCGCCTGTTGGAGGTGTTTTTTGCCACCCACGACCCCACGACCCTCAACCGGCAGGGACCCGACGTGGGGACGGCTTACCGCTCGGCCATTTTTTATCTTTCCGAAGCGCAAAAACAAGCCGCTGAAAGCTATATCGCGAAGCTGGAGGAAGAGGGGCGTTTCAAAAGCCCGATTGTTACGGAAGTAAAACCAGCCTCAACCTTTTGGCTGGCGGAGGATTACCACCAGGATTATTACGAGCTGAATCCTGACAATCCTTACATTCAGCGAATCAGCAAGCCCAAGGTAGATAAATTTGACCGACAGTTTCCGGAGTTGCGCAAACAGTAGTCAGTGCTTATTGGGGAATTGCTGCCGCAGCAGGCAATTCCCCAATACAGACTAAGGCGCCAGTCGGTGAATATCCCACTGCTGTCCACCCAGGGGGCGATAGGCGAAGCGATCGTGGAGGCGGTTGACGCGACCCTGCCAGAATTCGAAACCATTGGGGATGACCCGATAGCCACCCCAAAAGCTAGGTATGGGTACTTCTCCGTGTTTGAATTTCTCACTTATTTCTTCAAATTTGGCATGTAATAACTGCCGGGAGTTAATGACGCTGCTTTGGTCGGAGCTCCAGGCGCCGATCTGGCTGCCGCGGGGTCGGGTCAAAAAATATTTAGCAGACTCGGCCGTAGATACTTTTTCAGCGGTGCCGGTGATACGGATTTGTCGCTCAAGTTCAGGCCAGTGAAAAAGCAGCGCTACCTTTGGATTGGCGGCAATATCGGCTGCTTTCTTACTGCTGTAGTTGGTATAGAATACAAAGCCCTCCCGATCAAAGAGCTTAAGCAGCACCGTGCGTATGGAAGGTTGTCCCTGGGCATCGACTGTAGCAAGGCTCATAGCATTGGGCATAGCAACGCCCCCCTCGTGTGCCTGCATGAACCAAGTTTCAAACTGGGAGACAGGATCTTCGGATAAATCCTCCCGTTCGAGCCCAAGCTTGGTAAATTCTTCTCTCATTTCGCTCAAGTCCATAGCACAACAGTATTGTGATTAAAATGACTTTGGAAACAAAATTTCCAATAGCTTTGTTTGCGAAACAATGGACAATGCAGAGGAATCTGGGTCGGGAGTCGGTCTTGCTGGATATTCATAGTCACCAACGCGCGGGTGGGGAGTGTAGTCGGGTTATTTTTAACCTTGATGCGGCAGCCTGGGCATCGCGGCAAAGCGGCGATGGCTGGTTTTCTGTAGGTATGCATCCGTGGACCCTGACCGACAGCTGGCCTGAATTATTGCCGGCACTGGCTGCCGCTGCTACAGACGAGCGTGTGGTGCTCATTGGAGAAGCGGGGCTCGACAGGCTGCGCGGACCTTTGATGAAAGTGCAAATAGAGGCACTTACGGCGGTTGCCGCACTTGCCGAGCATGCTGCTAAGCCCCTGCTAATTCACTGCGTACGGGCTTTTGAAGAAATCCTGCTGCTGCACCGACAGCAGCAACCTAAGGTTGCCTGGATAATCCATGGATACAATAAATCACAGTTGCTGGCCGAGCGGCTCTTAGCGGCGGGCCTGTACCTTTCTTTTGGCGCGGCACTACTGCCGGACCAAGGCCCGGCAACTTTTTTTCACCAACTTCCCGCCGGGCGCATTTTTTTAGAAACCGATATGGCCGCCGGCAGGCTGCAAGAAATCTATGCACGGGCAGCAAAGCTGCGCGCGGTGTCGGTAGAAGAGCTGACGGCACAATTATGGCATAACTGGCAGGCGTTGACCACAGTGGGCGGGGGGGTGATTAATGACTAACGCAGCGGTGCGTGAAGCGCTGTTCAAACTATAATTATATGACTACGATACCGGCCTGGTTAGAGCGGATGGAATTATTGACAGGTAGTGAAAACCTTTGTAAAATACTGAATGCCAGAGTACTGGTCGTAGGTCTTGGAGGGGTGGGCAGTTTTGCTGCAGAATTTCTGGCTCGGGCGGGCATAGGAAGCATGGTGATAGTGGACGGAGACCGGGTAGATCCCTCCAACAAAAACAGGCAGTTGGTTGCACTTGACTCTACCGTAGGGGAGTTGAAGGCATCGGTTATGGGGGAGAGGCTGCTGGATATCAATCCCGACATGAAGCTGGAGATGGTTGCCCGTTTTTTGGAACCCGATGATATGGCGTTATTGATTGACAGTGGTTTTGACTGGGTGCTTGATTGTATTGACAGCATACAACCCAAGCTGGAGCTCATACAGGTGTGTCAGGATAAGGGCGTTCGCTTCATCAGCTCGATGGGAGCCGGCGGAAAGACCGACCCGGGGAGGGTGCGGGTGGTGCGTTTGGCGGAAGCGCGCAACTGTCCCTTTGCACAGCAGATACGCAAGACACTGCGCCGACGGCAGCGGGCGGTTGATTTCGAGGTAGTATCCTCAGATCAGGAGACAGTGCGCGATGCCTTACAGCATACAGATGGCAGTCGGTATAAAAAATCTTTTTACGGAACAATCTCATATATGCCCGCGCAATACGGGCTGCACTTATCTGCTTATGTACTAGGGCAGCTGCTGGCACGTTAAATTCTTGTGTGCAGGAGGGATTAATGCTGCATGCCGGGCTGGGCAGAAAGTAAAAAGCCCTATCTTTGAGGCTTAACAGCAGTATACAGCATGAGTGAATTGATAAAGCATGAGTGTGGCGTTGCCCTGGTTAGGTTGCGTCAACCGATGAGTTATTACCAGGAGAAGTACGGCACTGCTTTTTACGGGCTAAACAAGCTCCGGTTATTAATGCAGAAGCAGCGAAATCGAGGGCAGGACGGAGCCGGCATGGCAGTTGTAAAGCTCGACGTTCAACCTGGCGAAAAGTATATCAGCCGCAAGCGCAGTATTGCGCCCAACTACCTTGACGACCTTTTCGAGCAAATTTTCAGACATTTTAAGGATCTCAAAGCTGAGTATTTACAGGATGCAGAATGGCTTAAAGCCAACAAGCCCTATATGGGGGAATTGCTGCTGGGACATTTGCGCTACGGCACCCACAGTGCCAATACTATAGAAACCTGCCACCCCTTTTTACGCCAAAACAACTGGATAACGCGCAATCTCATTCTGGCGGGAAACTTCAACCTGACCAACGTTGACGAGCTTTTCACCGAACTGATTGAGCTGGGGCAGTACCCCAAGGAGAAGTCGGATACGGTGACTGTTCTGGAAAAAATTGGGCATTTTCTTGACGATGAAGTGCAGCGGCTATTTACATGGTTTAAGCCTGATGGTTATGACAATCAGGAAATTGGCCGGCTGATAGCGAGGAATCTGGATCTACAGCGATTGTTGCGCCGTGCCTGTCGCAAATTTGACGGAGGCTATGTGATGACGGGTTTGCTGGGGCATGGGGATGCCTTCATTATAAGAGACCCCAATGGGATACGACCTGCGTATTATTATGAAGATGAAGAGATTGTTGTAGCTGCTAGTGAGCGGCCAGCGATACAGACCACATTGGAAGTACACATTAGCAAAGTACACGAGCTGCCGCCGGGTCAGGCACTCATCATCAAAGCCAACGGAGACACCAGTCTGAAGCCATTTGCGGATCCGCGTCCGCGGGCGTCCTGTTCGTTTGAGCGCATTTACTTTAGTCGCGGAAATGATCGCGATATTTATCTGGAGCGCAAGGAGTTGGGGCGTCGACTGACCAAGCCCATTCTTCAGGCAATTGATGAAGACTTCAGGCATACGGTTTTTTCTTTTGTTCCCAACACTGCTGAGACGGCGTTTATCGGGCTGCAGGAAGGTCTGGAAGCAGCGCTGAACGGAATAAAAGCAGAGAAAATTGCCAGGATGGGGAGTGATGCGCGTGCTGGTAAGCTGGAAAAAATCCTGAATATGCGTCCCCGGGCTGAGCGGGTGGTAGTGAAGGATGAAAAACAGCGGACATTCATTGCTGCAACAGTAGCGCGGGGCTCTATGGTATCCCATGTGTACGATGTAACCTACGGAATTGTTGAAAACGAGAAAGATACCTTGGTATTGCTGGATGATTCGATTGTCAGAGGGACTACTTTACGCGATAGTCTGATCCAGATCGTATCGCGGCTGCGACCCAAAAAGATTATCATTGTGAGTTCGGCGCCACAGATTCGATACCCCGACTGTTATGGTATAGACATGTCAAAAATGGGCGAATTTGTTGCCTTTAAAGCATTGGTTGCTTTGCTGAAAGAGCACGGCAGAGAGCAACTGCTGCACGATACTTACGAGCGTTGTAAGGCTTCGATGAAGCTGCCACTGGATAAGGTGGTCAATGAGGTAATACAGTTGTATGAGCAGTTTTCGTACGAGGAGATTTCGGATAAGGTAGCGCAGATTATCACTCCGCCCAATATCAAGCCTAAGATAGCCGTAATATACCAGACGATTGAAGATCTTCGGGAGTCTTGCCCTGGCAACAGTGGGGACTGGTACTTCTCCGGTATGTATCCAACACCTGGCGGCAATCGGGTGGCCAACCGAGCATTTATGTATTTTATGGAGGGCAAAAATGAGCGTGCCTATTGATTTTGTGCGAGCTAGTATTGTTAGCCAGCGGATTAGCATGAAAAAAAATTCTTACATTGCATAATAATCAGGGTTACTGCCCTGATTAGTGGTAATTATTCCGTTTCAACTATGTATAAGATTGTTCCCATGATTGAGCAGAGAAAATCATTTATGCGTATGGCGAGAGTTGTAGGGCTCATGTTGATTATATTGGCAGCAGCTGTTGATTTGCTGGCAAGCACCGCCGGAGATAGTAGTAGCAAGGCCGTTATAGCCGCTAGCCAGACCAGTAGCAGCTGGTCGCCGGACGGGCGACAGCTGGCCGTAACTTTTGCCGATGGCCGTCTGGCGATTTTTACGCTGGGGCGCACGCAGCCGCAATGGCTGATTGAGCGGCAACCGTCAGGCATGGCACTGTTCAGCGTAGACTGGTCGCCCAATGGGCGTGAGTTGGCTGTTGGGGGACAGGAGTCTGTACAGATATGGGATGTGGCACGTGGCGGTGTAATCAACACTTTACCGCATGATGATTATGTGCGTGATGTGGCATGGTCGCCGGATGGGCGCTTTGTGGCGGCAGGATCTGACGACAAGCTGGTATGGATATGGGAGGTTAGCAGGCAAGCGGTGCGTACGAAGCTGTCGGGTCACAC
Organism: uncultured Saprospiraceae bacterium; assembly: GCA_964441755.1. Classification (GTDB taxonomy): domain Bacteria; phylum Bacteroidota; class Bacteroidia; order Chitinophagales; family Saprospiraceae; genus JAUMBM01. The sequence continues at coordinate 124,331 of CAYTVG010000007.1, read as the reverse complement.
CGACTGGGTGCGGGCAGTTGACTGGTCGCCCAACGGCCAGCAGGTGGTAACGGGTTCTGATGATGGTAAAGCAATGATTTTCAATGCGCTGGAAGGAACGAGAGCTTTGGTGCTATCTGCCCATACAGATTATGTACGGGATGTGGCCTGGTCGCCTGACGGCAAAAATATTATCACGGTAAGTGATGATACACAGGCTATTGTCTGGAATGCACTCAATGGCATAGAGGTTCGACGGTTGGCGAATACACACACCAACTGGATTATGGCTGTTGATTGGTCGGCCGACGGGACGCGTGTTGCTATGGGAGATACACAGGGTAAGGTTTCTGTATGGAATCCATTGACGGGGGTACGGCAGGCCAGTTTTCAGGTAGGCGGGGAGTCTATTGCAGGGCTTGTATTTTCACCTGATCAGCAGCGCCTCTCGGTGGCGCTGAGTTCGGCATCAGTATACACATGGTCATTGACAGGCAGCGTACTCAACAGCTGGACTGTACCGGAAGCAGAAGAAAAGGAAGTAGTAGTAGAGGATATCGTAGGTGGAGCGGAGGAAGAGGAAGTGGTTTCACAGTTGGCGGTTGCCTGGTCTCCCAATGGCAGGCAGTTGGCTGTCAGTTTGAGTGATGGTCGGCTAGGGATATTTACTCCCGGGCAGAGTCAGGTACGATGGATCGTTTCACAGGCAAGTGGGAGTAGTTTGTTTTCGGTAGCCTGGTCGCCGGATGGAAGCAAGCTGGCGGCAGGTAGTGAAAATGCCACGCGGGTATGGAACGTGAGCAATGGAGGATTGGAGGCGAGCATGGCACAAGCGGATTATGTACGCGACCTTGCGTGGTCTCCGGATGGGCAGTACCTGGCTGCGGCTACGGATGACCAGCAGACCTGGGTGTGGAATGTGTCATCTGAGAGCCTGCGTTTTCGGTTGTCCGGGCATACCGACTGGGTGCGAGGCGTAAGCTGGTCGGCCAACGGCAAGCGGATTGCGACTGCATCGGATGATGGGAAGGTACTAATTTTTAGTGCACAAACAGGAAGGCTGGAAAATACACTGAGCGAACATACTGACTATGTGCGGGATGTTGTTTTTTCACCTGACGGCTCCAGATTGCTATCAGTCAGTGATGATCTGAGGGGCATTATATGGGATGCGGTAACAGGAAAGCCCTTGCGTCGGTTGACCAACGGGCACAGTAACTGGGTCATGGCAGCTGCCTGGGCGACTACGGGCAACCGCATTGCCACGGGGGACAACAACGGGCAGGTGGTCATATGGGATGCGGAAACAGGCAGACAGACAGCTAGTTTTAGGCCTTCGGGAGAAAATTTTGTTCATGCGCTGGCTTGGTCACCTGACAGCCGGCAGCTTGCCATTGCGCTTGACGGGCAGACACTTCGGGTTGTCAACAGCAGTGGAGAATCACAGAGCAGTTGGACAATCTTGCCGGTTAACAGTCGCAATTAAGGATATCAATTGTTTTGAATAACCGTCATAAAGGTATATTGATATGACAGCAATTAAATTTGGAACAGATGGCTGGCGAGCTATCATCGCCGATGATTATACCGTTGACAACGTAAAGAGGGTGGCAGAAGGTACTGCACGCTGGTTGAAGAAGCAGGGAGGCAGTAAAGTTGTCATTGGGCATGATTGTCGTTTTGGCGGTAAGATGTTTGCGGAGACAACCGCAAGGGTATTGGCAGCCCACGGCATCAAGGTGTTTTTGGCGCCGCACTTCGTGTCTACGCCGGCGGTTTCGTTGGGTGTGACCAAGCATGGGGCAGATCTGGGGGTGGTTATTACAGCCAGCCACAATCCGCCTTCTTACAATGGATACAAGCTGAAGTCGAAGCTTGGAGGGCCTATGATTCCTGCTGAGGTATCGGAAGTGGAAGCACTGATACCCGTAGAGGCGCCTGCTGGTTTGCCTGATCTGGCATCGATGCTGGCAGAAGGGCTGCTGGAGTATACAGATTTGGAGCAGATGTATCTTGCTCATGTGGCTGCCAATTTTGATTTGGCGTTGATTCGCAATGCTGGCCTGCGGATAGCTTTCGATGCTATGTATGGTGCCGGGCAGCGGGTGATGCGTTCGATATTTCCGGAAGCTATACACCTGCATTCTGATGAAAACCCGGGATTTCACGGGCAGGCACCCGAGCCGATACACCGAAATCTGCTGGAGCTGTCTGAACTGATCCGCAATAATCCGGACATAGATTTGGGTCTGGCGAACGATGGTGACGCTGATCGCATCGGTATGTATGACAGTGACGGGAATTTTGTGGACAGCCACCACATTCTGCTGTTGCTGTTGTTGTACCAATACAAGTATCTGGGGCGCTCGGGCAAGGTTGTTGTGACCTTCAGCGTTACGGAGAAGATGACGAAGCTGGCGGGTTTATTTGGGTTACCGTATGAAGTGACAAAGATAGGCTTCAAGTACATTGCGGAGATCATGGCTAAGGAGGATGTGCTGGTAGGAGGGGAGGAATCGGGAGGCTTAGCTGTTAAGGGACATATCCCCGAACGAGACGGGGTGTGGATAGGCCTGATGATTCTTGAATTTATGGCCAAGACGGGTAAATCTTTACAGGCATTAATTGCGGAGGTATACGAGCTTGTGGGGCCGTTTAGCTCAGACCGCGATGACTTGCATATTAGTGAGGAACAGAAACAGGCGGTGATTGCCAACTGTCGGCAGGGATCGTACAGTGCGTTTGGTCCATACAATGTGCAGGAGATGCAGGACATTGACGGCTACAAGTTTATCCTTGGCGAAGGGTTATGGGTGATGATTCGTCCATCTGGTACGGAACCGGTACTTCGGGTGTATGCGCAGGCGCCGGATGCTGCGGGTGCTCGTGCGGTGTTGGATGCTACGCGGGCGTCACTGGGTGTATGAATATAACGTATTTGGGCGAGGTGTTTTGTGCATTTTTATGTTTGGGAAGGAGTGGTACCATCGGTACTGTCTGACCAGAAGGGGTATATATGTGTGAAAACACCTCGCCTGAGGCCTCGAGCGAAGATTCGGTGCGCATTTGGATGCGGTAAGCAGCGCATAGAGTGCTGGCGGGCTGTTGCTTTGTTGGTAGCGGTTTGGGGTATTCGTTCTGGCAGCAGGTTTTGTGATCAATGGAAAAAAGCAGGCATGAGAGAAGGGGTTGGTGTATTTTGGTTGGTAGGGTGTTGGGTGTTGATATGCTTGACGGCAGGTTGTGGCGGGGCGGAATCGTCGGCTGCGCAAGCGGCGGCAGAGGAGGAGTTGTTGGTATCTGCAAACGAAGAGCGGCCTGATGGTCCTTTTGCGGTTTACTACGATAGTTGTTGTTATAAGTTGAGTTGGTCGCAGCTGGCATTGGTTGAGTATGAGGAACGGGTAGTGCCGGAAGCGGAGTTGGGGGTTTTGCTGTATCCGTTGTTTAGTGATTCATTGCGGTTGTTGGATGGTTGTTTGGTAGAGTTGGGTGGGTATGCGTTGCCTTTGGAAGAGACGGGCTTGGATACGGTCCTGATTTTGTCGGCTTTTCCGTATACGCAGTGTTTTTTCTGTGGGAATGCTGGTCCGGAATCGGTAGCCGAGGTTGTTTGGAGGCGTGAACGTGATGAGCGCCTGCCTATGGACGAGCGCATTCGTGTGCGGGGGCGTTTGTACCTGAATGACCAGGATCCCGATCATATGCAGTATCAGCTCAAAGAGGCTGAGTTGCTGGAAAAATAGTCAAATTCCCTGCATTTTCACGTATCCGGAAAAATAAGGAAACTCCCTAAGCGCATTTCGTGTTACTGCATGATATCCCCAAAGAGCAATCAGCACATATTCCGGATTTTCTTACCAGGTTCAAAATGGCCATTTCTGCATTTGTATTTCCTTCAGTCCGCAGCACGGGCTACACTACTTTACAAATATGAAAACGAGCAAATAATAGCTCGTTTTTACCTCCGGCAGAGATGACCCTTGGCAAAAAGTATTTACAAGCCGTTCAATATAGAAATGTCTTTGTCAGAAAATGATATGGCATCCTGGCATATAATGACATTGTCATATATGCTGCTTGCTGCATGTTAACCAATAAATTTGCAGGTATAATGGGCAGGGCGAGACAGCGCCCACTTATTTCTTGTATCAGGGAGACAGGTCGTCAATCCGATTGTGTGGAAAAAATGTAGATTGTAGAGACGGGAATTATATAGAACATCGGCCGCCTGAGAGCGGCCGATGTTATTTTACGTAGGCAGGTGCTGTTTATGCGTAAAGTGAAAATTTGGCCATATAGTCATTCACTTCCTGCCGGATAGCCTGCAGTCGGTGCTCATTGGTGGGATCAGTGATGACAGCATCAATCCATTCTACCGCTTTACGGCAGTCCTCTTCCTCAAAGCCCCGGCTAGTGATGGCAGCACTTCCTATACGAATACCACTGGTGACCATGGGTGACTGGGTATCGAATGGAACCATATTTTTGTTGACGGTTATGTCAGCCTTGCCCAGGCTATTTTCAGCTTGTTTGCCGGTAACACCTTTGTTGCGAAGATCTAACAACATTAGGTGGTTGTCCGTACCATGGCTGATTAGATTATAACCTAAAGCCATAAAAGCCTCTGCCATTGCCTGCGCATTTTTTACTACCTGACGGGCATAGGCTTCAAATGCGGGTTGTCGCGCTTCCCAAAAAGCCTGGGCTTTGGCACCGATAACGTGCTCCAACGGCCCTCCCTGCATGCCGGGAAAGACGCCACTGTTGAGGATAGTTGACATCATAATTGGGTCGCCTTTTTTAGTGGTGCGTCCCCATGGATTGGCAAAATCCTTACCCATCATAATGATTCCACCGCGCGGTCCCCGCAGGGTCTTGTGGGTTGTAGACGTGATTATGTGGCAGTGTGGCAGTGGATCGTTGAGTAATTTTTTGGCAATCAGGCCGGCGGGGTGTGCGATGTCTGCCAGCAGGAGTGCACCAACTTCATTAGCAATAGCGCGGAAGCGCACATAATCCCAGTCCCGGGCATAAGCTGAAGCACCGCAGATGATGAGTTTGGGGCGTACCTGTCGGGCTTTCTCGGCAACCTTATCCATGTCAATGCGCCCTGTATCAGGTTCTACACCATAAAAATGAGCCTGGTAAACCTTTCCTGAAAAATTTACAGGCGAGCCGTGAGAAAGGTGCCCCCCGTGGGACAAATCAAAGCCCAGAATGGCATCACCGGGTTGCAGAATAGCCAAAAATACAGCCGCATTGGCCTGTGCTCCCGAGTGAGGCTGTACGTTGGCGTAGTCAGCGCCAAACAGCGCGCACAGTTCGTCGATGGCCATTTGTTCAACTTCATCGACAATCTCACAGCCTCCATAGTATCTTTTGCCCGGGTATCCCTCAGCGTATTTATTGGTCAGGCAGCTGCCCATGGCATCCATAACTGCCTGGCTGGTGAAGTTTTCCGAAGCTATTAGCTCGATACCCTTTCGCTGGCGCTCCAACTCCTGCTGGATGAGCGAAAATAAGTGTGGATTTCTGGACATATTTATACCATTGTCGTGAATAATATCGCCCCGCAAAGGTAAAGGAATTGAGGGCAGAAAAAAAGGAATCACTGCCTTGTGACATGTTTTTGAAAAAACTAGCTTCCTGATGGTATATCGGGAAGAGGTGAGGAAGCTAGCCAGGCCTGAATACCGCCTTCAAGCTGATATACATCCTCAAAGCCTGCGGTCAGCAACTGCCGGACTGCCATTTCGCTGCGGCGGCCTGTCTGGCAATACACGACGGTAAATTTTGAGGTATCCAGCTGTTGTAAATAATCAGGTAGCTGCGGGAGGGGAATTGACGTACCTCCAATATTTATTTGTGCATGCTCCTGAGCTGTTCGGACATCGACCAGCTGGATATTGTTTTGGTGTAGCAAGCGTTGTCTAAGGCTGACAACATCGATAGCTGGTATATCTTCGCGAGCTGTTGTTCCACAGAATGCTTCATAATCTGTCAATTCCTCAACCCGGGTGCCAGATCGGCTTTGGAACCGAATGCTGTAACTGCTAAAGGAGAGGGCGTCAAAATAGAACAACTTGCCTGCCAGCGGTTGCCCGAGCCGGGTAGCCACCTTAATGACTTCTGTTGCTTGCAGGCTTCCAATGATGCCCGGCAATACGCCCAGTACACCTCCCTCTGCACAACTGAGGGTTGTACCTGGCGCCGGAGGTTGTGGGTATAAATCCCGGTAGTTGGGACCACGGCTTCCATCGCTGTCAGGAAAATTGAAAACACTCAGCTGCCCCTCAAAGCGGAAAATAGCAGCGTATACATTAATCTTACCCAAGAGCACACAGGCGTCATTGACCAAATAACGGGTGGGAAAATTGTCGGTCCCATCGGCAATAATATCATAATCAGCCAAAATACTCAATGCATTGGCTGCAGTAAGTGCTTGAGGGAAAATATCTATTCGAACGTGGGGGTTGATACTTTTTAGTCGGTCACGAGCAGCTTCCACTTTAAGGCGGCCGAGGTCGTCTTGTCCATAAAGCACTTGTCGCTGCAGGTTGCTAAGGCTTACCCGGTCTGGATCAATAATTCCCAGTCTCCCCAGGCCGGCAGCGGCCAGATAGGTCAGCAACGGTGCCCCGAGGCCACCCGCACCCACCACCAGCACACTCGTCCGCTTGAGTTGTGCCTGTTTTTCTTCCCCCCAGCCCGGCAGTACCCAGTGGCGAGCGTAGCGGGCTTGTTCTTCTGGTGAAAAAGCAGCCATAGTACGTGTAAAATGAATTGATCTGCAATTATATATCCCTTGGCCGCCGGTGTTGGCCAGTCCTTACCGCCCTGTAGTGTTTGGTATTTAAAGAGAAAAATAATAAAAATTGTGTATCTTTGTACATCTCGCAATAATAATTCCTGCTTTCGGCAGGATTAATCCCATGAACTATGCAGCTGCGCTTCTTTATCCAAGCGATGGTTCGGCGACTGTGTGTGGTGGTGCTGTGTGTTGCAGGAGGCTTTTGGGGAAAGCCCAATGTTTTGGTTGCTCAGCCCGCTGTCCAAACAGCCATACCGGGGTCCTTTGTCGCGCCCTTTACTTTCCTCAACGGAGCTCTTACTCAATCACTGGACATCGATGGTAACGGACAGGCAGACATCATCAGTCCCTGTTCTTGCGGCAATATGCCTACTATTCCCAATGGGTCAGCAGACAATACTGCCGGCATTTTTCATGACCAACTTATTGTGGCAACAGGTGTCAGCGGCCAGCAATGGCGAATACTTGCTTCCAATGGGGTACTCAACCGTTCGAGTTTACTGCCATTGGCAGCAGGAACGATCATCCCGGAGGTAGGGCAGACGGGCATATACGTCCTGCCTATGGCTCATCGTTCAGAGGAAGGCTACAGTGCTCTGTTACAGGCACCAGTTGCCTATCCGGGGCAGTTTTTTGGGCCGCTCGAGTCTACCTGTTATTATCCGCGTCCACAATTCTCAGGGCTGGACGATTTTTATTGCGTGAATGACGGGGACGCGCAGTTGGCAGGCTATGCTACTACGGGTTTTGATGACCACCAGACCAATCTCGACCCTCCCCTGGGGTTCTTTTCTGTGCTGCGGGAGAGCAATCAGCAGCTGATCAATACATCCGTGTTTTCGCCCTCGACGCTGGGCGCCGGGCAATACAGGGTAAGGTATCTGTTTGATGCCGGTAATCAAGCATATACCTCTCCGGAGAAGACAGGCTGCGTTGCCACAGCAGAAAGTGAGGCAACAGTCAGCAACGGAGCCTTTTTGGCTTGTCTTTCTTCCCTGAACTTATCTTTCCCGACGGATTGTTCTATCAACATAAGTCCGCAGTTGGTCGTGGCCAACGCCTCTGCTATTACTGAAGCAGTGACCGTGAGTGTGTTTACCAATTCCGGAATCAATCTGGGTACTACCATTCCCTCAACTTACGCCGGACAGACGCTGCTGGCTACTGTATTTGATGAATGTAGCGGACTCAGTTGTAGCACGCAACTCACAGTCAGAGATGTATCTCCTCCTGTGCTGCAGGTTCCATCTGACGTAATACTTTCCTGCGAGCAATCAACCATGCCTGCAACTACGGGGGTCGCTACGGCTACTGATTGTACCACTACAACCGTTACCTTCACTGATGAGGTCACTGAAAATGAATGCGCTGTCAATCCAAAGGTTATTCGCCGCACTTGGCGTGCTGTGGATGCTGCCGGCAATGTACAGACGGGCTTACAGACCATCCGGACGACCCGCATCCGGCCGGGGCAGATTCGCTTTCCTCAGGACAGGGTGATTGACTGCGCTGCTTACAGCCAGCAACCGGCGCTGGCCGCTCCGACTGCTTCGGGTGCCGGCCTGCCTGCGCTCGTAGAAGTGGCGAGTTGCGGCCTTTCGTATACACACACAGATGATACACTGCGCTACTGTGGGTCGAATACACCTGATATGGTCATCCGTCGTACCTGGTTTCTGCTTGATGAATGCGGTACGGAATTATTTACGCAGGATAGCCTGGGTAATGACAATGTACAGTTTATACGCATTGCCGATACGCTGGCGCCATTGATTTCGGCAGCCAATTTTACAGTTGGCGCTAATTTGCCGCCGGAGCAGGCCAACGGCATATGTCTTTCCCGCGGAAGCATTCCTGCCCCCATCGTTACCGATAATTGTAATGCCTTTTCTGTCAGGATTTTTACGCCGCTTGGTGAGGCTGTTTACAGTGATGGTCAGTCAGATGGTCGCAACGGCGGCCGTATACCGGCACCTGGTTTGCCACCGGGGGACTATGATATTACTTATGAGGCTACGGATGAATGTGGGAATATACGCGCCCGCAGTGTGCAAATGTCTGTGGTGGATGTAACACCTCCTATATCCATTTGCCGCGGACAGCTCAATATAAGCCTCCCTCCCGATGGGAATGTCCGCATTTGGGCTGATGATATCGATGCGGGTAGTCGTGACTACTGTTGCGAAGATGTTGATCTTGCCATTAAGTTACAATCGGCTGGCGATACCGCTTTTGCTCCTTACATTGATCTGTTTTGTACCAATGCCAGCATAGTTGCTACCTTACGGGTTACCGACTGCAATGGTTTTTCAAATGTGTGTTTTTCTACTATTGTTGTTGAGGATCGCCAGCCTGTAGTGCTGAGTCAGGCGCCTCCTTCCCGTACCATCAGCTGCGGATCCGATTACAGCGCTTATCTGCAGGCTTCTTTCGATGCGCCAATATTTACGGACAATTGCAGTTTTTCAACACAGTTTACGACTTCTGTCAATATAGACAGTTGTGGTGTAGGCTATATCGACAGGCGCTGGGAGGCTCGTGATAATCCCGGCAATGCGGCAGCCATTTATGTGCAGCGAATTAGTATTGTGGCAGCCTTTGCCTATTCGTTGGATATTCCTGCTGATATGACGACTCAGTGCAATGATGAAAATACGGGTACTGTACTGGTCTCTGGCACTGACGGCTGCTCGCAGCTGCAGATTAGCTATACAGACAGTTGGTTTCGGCTGAGCAGTGGGCCAGCTTGTTACGAGCGGCGGCGAACATTTACGATTATCAATCCTTGCGAGTATAATGGTGTTGCTCCACCGACCGTGCTGGAACGATACGATGGCAGTGATCCTGATGTAAACACAGGTGACTCAACCCGGCTTGTATCAGATGGGGGACAATTGTACCGACAGCTTGGAACACAGCGCTCGTTGTTGGGTCCCTCTACGGGTTACTACCAGTACTTGCAGATCATCCGCATCGTCGATACAGTACCGCCCACGATTTTCTTGCCTTCGGGACTCACTTTTTGTGTTCCCTCGCAGGATTCCCTGGATTGTTCAGCCGAGGCAATTGTGCCGCTTAGTGCAAGTGATGCCTGTCCTGATACCTTAACCTACAGCTATTTGATCAGGCTGAATCAAATGGGGAATGCAGTTGTCGATACACTTGGGCAGCTTTTTTTTGAAGATGGGCAGGCGGTAGTAAGGGGTATTTACCCGCTTGGCAGGCATGAATTGGTGGTCACTGTCCGGGATGCGTGCAATAATGTCGGTAGCAGGAACATACCTTTCACCATTGCCGACTGTACACCTCCGCAATTGAGTTGTGTGACAGGCCTGACAATCACACTGGGACCATCGGGTAGTATTAGTATACCTGTGGCAAATTTGGTCAATCAGTTGAGTGATAATTGTGGAAGCCCGCGACTGACGCTCAATCCTACGGACTTTACGGCCGATAGTCTGTCGCTGGATTGTGATGATCTGGGGTCGCGCTCTGTGATTGCTTACGCCATCGATCAGGCAGGATTGCGCCAGAGCTGTACGGCCCTGATTACGGTCATTGCTGAAGGGGGGTGCAACGAAGTAGGCAGCATAGAAGGCCATATCAGGACAGAAGGGGGTAATCCTGTGAGGGGTGTAAAAGTCTATCTGAGCGGGGGCCATACAGACAGCTTACTGACAGATGATAACGGCTACTATCACTTTGAAAATTTGCCGGCAGGCTTGGCATATACCGTCAGGCCATGGTTGGATACTTTGCACGCCAATGGCGTAAGTACTTTTGATCTGATCCAGATTAACCGACATATTCTGGCAACACAATACCTGACATCGCCGTATGATCTCATCGCTGCAGATGCTAATCGCTCCGGCAATATCACCACGCTGGATGCCATCCGTATTCGGCGGGTGATTCTAAACCTGGAGCCGAGTTTTCCGGGCAATACTTCCTGGCGGTTTCTTGATGCAAATCATACATTTGGAGAGGCTGCAGAGGCTTTGCAGCACAATTACCCTGAGCAGGTACAGATTGATACCCTGCTAACGGATGAGACTGTCAATTTCGTGGGGGTCAAGATAGGGGATGTCAACGAATCTGCCAGCACCCTTGTGCTGCCTTCGGCAACACTGGCTGCTGCCGGTGCCGGTCACACTGCTCAGTGGCTGGCAGAAAATGCGCCTCTGTCAGTCGGTTGGCAACCACCATGGCCCAATCCATTCGGAGAGCGCATCCACTTCTCCTTTACACTGGCAGAAGAAGCATTGGTACAGCTCCGGTTGCTGGATGTGACGGGTCGCTTACTTGTTCACAAACAAGTATCACTGCCTGCCGGCATGCACGAATGGGTAGTGAACCCTCCGTTAGACAGACAGCTGATTTTTTATCAGATGCAACTGGGGACCGCCCTGCACACGGGGACTTTATTCCCTGCAAGTCAATAATTGTCAGGGGCCAGAAAAGGTAAAAGGAGCAAATATGAGCAGGTTATTTTGGCTGGTAATGATATTGGGCTGCACAGCAGGAGTGCTTCCCGGGCAATCTACTTTACCGGGTTGGTGGAAGGGTTACCTGACGGTGGATCTTAACAGCGATAAAGGTTATGTGCTGGAACTGTTTGTGAAACAGGATGGACGCGAGTTGAGTGGTCGCTCGCGTGTCTATCTTTCACCAACCTATATCGTAGAAATGGAATGGACCGGGCGACTGTACGACGACAGTTCGCTTTACATCGAAGAGGTTCGTTCACAGACACTGCCAGGCTTGCGCGTACCTTTCAAACGAAAATACCAATTGCTATTGAATAGAGGTATTTATGAGACCTCCCTGAAAGGGTTCTGGCAGGAAATCAATGAAGATCCACTGCACCCGCGTCGAGAGAGGGGGCGGGTTGTACTCGAGCGCGCACCTCCCGGTAAGGCGTAGCTCAGCGCATACCCGAGCATTACTCATCGGACCCCAAAGGGCTCTTTTTTGCATTGAATGTTATTTAGTCAGGCAGTACCAGACCAGGCGCTTCCCGAAATACTACAATGCACGAAAATACGCCTCGCTTTCCCGCTGGCAGAAATTTCCCAACACGCTCAGATCTCAAAGTCATACCCCCAGCGATTAAAGCCAGGCCATCGCACAGGTAAATGTTACAGCTATTGACCATTTATATCTATCTTTGCGCGGCTTTAAAGTAAAAAATATATGGATTTTATTGCAGAACTGCAGTGGCGTGGGATGTTACAGGACTACAGCCCGGGCATAGAAGAAGAGCTTGCAAAGGGCCCTGTATCAGGATATATAGGCTTTGATCCTACAGCTCCCTCACTAACTATCGGCAACTACGTACAGATTATGCTGCTGAGTATGCTGCAGCGTGCAGGGCATCGTCCTGTAGTGCTTATGGGGGGAGCTACCGGGCGTATTGGAGACCCCTCCGGTAAAGACAAAGAGCGAGACCTAAAGTCGTATGACGAGTTAGATAACAACCTGAATTTTCAGGTTGAGCAGATGAAAAAATTCTTTGACTTTGAGGGACCCAATGCTGTCCGCATGGTCAACAATCTCGATTTTTATCGGGATATGGATGTGCTTACCTTTTTGCGAGATGTTGGCAAAACGCTGACAATTAATTATATGATGTCAAAAGAATCGGTGCAGCGGCGACTGGAGACGGGGATTTCCTATACGGAATTCAGCTACCAGCTTCTACAGGCATACGACTTTCAACGCCTGTATCACTCGCACGGTTGTATATTGCAGATGGGGGGCTCTGATCAATGGGGCAATATTACTTCCGGTACGGAATTCATCCGCAGGAATCTGGGTGCCAAGGCATACGGGCTGACCACACCTCTACTGACAAAGGCGGACGGATCCAAGTTCGGTAAATCTACAGAAGGTAACATCTGGCTGGATCCCCGGCTTACTTCACCCTATAAGTTTTATCAGTTTTGGATTAACGCTGACGATCGCGATCTGCCCAAGTTCATGCGCTATTTTTCATTCAAAAACCGCGAAGAAATTGAGGCACTGGAAGTGCAGCATGCGGATAATCCCAGAGCGCTGAAGGAAATACTGGCGGAAGAACTTACCATTCGCATTCATTCGGCAGAGGACTTCCGCGCTGTTCAGCAGGTATCTCATTTGCTTTTCAATGCACGGGCCAATGAGGAGGATTTGCGTACGCTGCCACCTAATGTACTGAATGCCGTAGCGGAAGAAATTCCTTGTTTCCGCCTGCCCAAAGAGTTGCCGGCGCAAGCACCTGCATTAATTGATCTGCTGGCTGGCCTCACGACTATTTGCAGTTCCAAAGGAGATGCCCGAAGGGCTGTACAGGGTAAAGCAGTATCCGTCAATAAGGTAAGGATTGAATCTCCGGACGCATCAATTGTAGCTGACCAATGGCTGCATGGTTGCTACTTAATGATCGAAAACGGTAAAAAGAATAAGTATTTACTGGTTGCAGATCAGGAATAGCGGTGCCGTCGGTCCATCTGACGAGCTAATTCAGATGGATGCACCCTGTCGTTCTGTCCCGTACAGCATCAATCTCATCTACCCGTCTGAGCTTATATGGCCAGATTTACATCATTATGTATTCTATACGCATGGCAATTGCAAACAGTGGTTCGCAAAGGATAGTTGTGTAAACTAGGTACCTGGATACCACTGCCAAGCTATCTGCAAGACAGCATCATTTTTTTGCAAAAAACGACTGTAGCCTGTAATATCCGTGAGCTTGTTTTCATCTAACGGATAAACAATATACAGATCGTATGCAAAAGTCAAGTTACTCTTCTCAAGACAAGGTGAAAATCATTTGGGGGATCTGCCTTATGATGGTTGGCGGCATTCTTACGGGTCTGGGACTGACCACTACAGAGGGTGGCGTGGCCTATGTAATCATTGGGTTTATTATCATAGGCGTGGGGGGGTATTTGTTTGGCAGTATCTATCGTGAGCAGCTAAAAGTTTTACAGCAACCTGTGGCAGCTAGTGGTGCGGAGTCGTACATATATGCGGGGGCTTACTGGCTGTGTTTATTGCTAGGCATTTGGCAGACGCTTAGCCAAGGCGTATCGGAAGGGATGTCTACTATTGGGATTGCGCTCATATTCGATCCTTTTGATGCAAGCCGGGCCTGGGGTAAGAAAAAGGTGTGGCAGCGGATGTGGCTCATCATTCATTTATTGTTCACTTTTGTCTTACTGGGATTTCTGCTCAGTGGCAAGGCATCGTTGCTAGACGCTGTGTTGGCAGATTTTGTCCAGGCTAAGGGGTAGGAAAGCTACCGGTGACGGTTTCATTGGGTAGCTGTTGAACATGCTATCGGTCTTTGGTATCATCGCCAAAAGCAGTAACATAAAAGTCAGTTATAATTTGCCTGCTCAGGTTTCAATTCATCCTTTTGGAAAAGACAGATGCTAAGAATCGTGCGCTCGAGCTGATGAATGCTTATAAGGGGCTGCTTCTCAAATTGGTCAGAGCCTTCCCGCTGGCAGATTTGGATGAACGGGATATTTTTCAGGAGATATACATCAACCTTTGGCAGTCGCTGGAAAGGTTCAGGGGAGAGGCCTCTCCTGCAACCTGGGTGTACCGTATTGCCTTAAATACTATCTTGGGATTTAAAAGGAAGGAAATTCGAAATATTCGGGTATCTCCCGACGGAGAGCTACCTGATTCCATACAACCGGCGCCTGATTACGCAGCTGCAGATCGGCTGCAGCAAGCATTGCTCCAACTCACGGAATTGGAAAGGGCGCTGATTATTATGTATTTGGAAGGATATACGCAACAAGAAATCGCAGTGGAGTTTGGTGTTGATGCCGGCCATGCCGGCGTAAAAATTCATCGAATCAAAAAAAAGCTTCAGCAATGGCTGGAAAAACATTAGAAGAACTCTGGGCATCGGCAGGCTGGGAGGAAGCTGATCTACAGTGGATAGATACAACCCGAAGAGCCTCGAAGAAATCTATTCTGGACAAGGCATTGTTCAATATTTACGCAGGATTGGTATATGCAGCTGTCATTACGCTGGGTTACCTGGTCCTGTTGGTGTATTTTGACCAGTGGTGGATACGGCTTGGTATCATAGGGCTCATTCTTTACAACGTGGTGATCTCCAGAGGAGTCATTATTGTATACACAAAGATCAAAGTGGCAAGGGTGGATGTACCTGTGCGTACCTATATGGAGGATCTTTTAGCCGCCATGCGCAGCCGTTGGGATTTTGAACGAAAGACATCCATTTTTATCCTGCCGGTAGCTGCTTTATTTGGTGCGTTGGTAGGTACTGAGATGGCAGGGGCATCGTTGAGCGAGCTGTTCGAGGAGGGCGTATTATTTCAGCTAGTCTTTATACTCGTTATTACAATCATTGGCTGGTTGTCCTATCGTGCGCTGCTGTGGATGTACCACCACTCATACGGGAAAGATACTGAGGCAGTTGAGCGCTGGCTGGAAGAAATTGTTGAAGCGGAGCCGGCTGAGAAGGACGACATGGCTGTTTAAGAGGAACTTACATGTTTTTACCCTTCCCCCCAACCAGTCTTTCTTTGGGGGCATCCAATTTCTGTGAGCCAGCACCGGCAAGGTATCTTCAACATTGCATAACGTGCTAAACAAATTCACCTTTTTGTCTCTGGCTGAAAATCCGGAATATGCCCATATCACATAACCATTGTCTGTCTCCCTGGTGTATCAGAAAGCAGCATCACCCACCAGCCACTCACCACTGATTTCTTCCTGCATACGAATAAGCTGCAGGCTCTCATCATACATGGCATTCAGCGCGAAAGGTTTTTTTTCCAGAACAAACTGATAAATATGCCAGTCGGTGGGAGGGGTAGGCAGTTCCAGCAACTCGCTGTGATCGATCCAGTGGAGGATACCTTCATCACAGGGGGGTGCAGGGCGCCAATCGATATCGGCCACGTAAATGCTGCACCACCAGTTGTAATCCGTCGGGGAGCTTTCAACGAGCGCACCCGCATAGTGTACATGTGAAAGCTGAATACCTGTCTCCTCTGCTGTCTCCCGAATGGCCGTAGTGCGTGGATCTTCACCGGGGTCGAGTTTGCCGCCAACAGGCACAAACATGCCGGCATTAGGCGCCTTGTAACGCTCCAGCAGAAGATACTGGCTACTGCTGCGCAGAATAACCATTGCGGCGGTCCTTTTGTGTCCGGGTGTCATTGGCGGATGATTATGGGATGAACATCATCATTGGCGTTCGTAACAACCCGCATCAGGTCTGCCAACACGAGGGTTACCGAGAAGGTCGGCAGGGATTTCCGGGATACTGAGACCTATGTCGATGGCAACAGACAGCGAATCGAGCCGGTAATCCTGCTCTGTCCGGTTGAGAAAGAGTTTGGCATCTCTGGGGCCGTTGACGCAATCAACACAATAGGTGCTGAAAAAATCTGCATAGCGGCCACTGCTTTGCGTGAGCAAATCCCTGACCCGCACCACACAGTTGCGCATATCCAGATTGAAAAGTGCAGGCTCATTGCGCTGGCTGGCGTCGCTAAGGATGATTTCATCGTTGCGGGATCCGAAGATGATGCAGTTGCGCCAGCGGGCATTGATACGATGTATATCAAATAGGCTGCAATCATCTGTATAACACTTGAAGTTGGACATAGCTGCTGCACTGGCATCTACGCCATAGCTCGCGATGGTACAGTGGTCAAATGTGTAATCACCCCCATGCGTTAGCTGCACACTGTTGCCTGCGTTGCTGCGAAAGAGACAATTTTCTGCGCTAACACTCGCATGGCTGGCCGACAAGCCGCTGCCGGCCGTATTATAGACCTGCGTATTGCGCAGGCGAAGCTCTGCGGCTGAGTCTACCAGCATACCGATGATACTGTTCTTGATGGTTGCATACTCAATGCGATTGTCGCGACTGCCCCTGCCAAAGATGAGACCAAACCACTGTCCGGGGGATTCATTGAACTCTTCTTCCAGTCGATCGCCTTGTAAAATAACAGGCTGTTCCGGGCTCCCTTTAATATGTATACGTCCCTTCGGGAGCGTGTACAGCATGCCATCGTTAAAAATACCGAACAGCTCATTGCGGGCAATGCCCCCGTGGAAATAGAGCCTGCTGCCCGCCTCTATCTGCAGCAGGCAGCTGTCGATGAGGATTTCGCCGTAAATGACATAAGGCAGCGGACTATTCCAAACGATGGTTTGGTTGTCACAACTCAGCAATACCGGTATGCCCCGGTTGAAACGGCTGGGTACATAGTTGGCATTCTGCCCCCATGCCTCCAGCACCACCTGCCGTTGCACATCACCGGTATAGAAATTAATCTGATCCGTGACAATGTAAGGGCTAATACTGGTCGGCTGGTTGGGGTCAATCGTCACTTCGACAAATATGTGAATACTATCCTTTGCCCAGACATCGACCTCTGTGAGCTCATTGCCAGGAATGCCGTCGATGTTGAGCCTGAAACGAACGCCTGAGCTCCCTTCCAAAGCAATCTTATCAATCCTCACCGGACGATTGCCATTGTTCCTGACCGTAAACGAGCGGGTGGCTGAGCCCAAGCGGGTGAAAACCGTGTCAAATCGCAGCGTATCAGTTGAAAAATCAATATCAACACTGCTGCCCGTGACAAACTGATCATCCTTGTTGCAGGCCAGTAACCCGAGGGTAACGGCCATTAGCACCCAGCCTAATATATTTCGCATAGCAAGCACAATTTCATCCTATAGAATGGCAAAAGTAGGAAAAGTTTGCCAATAGGCGGGGGTGCATACAGGCTGTCGCCCGCGGGGCCGGATTTTTTATAAAAAACCCTGCGCCTATTAGACGACACCCCTGGCGGCCCAAGCCGCCAGGGGTGTCGTCTAATAGCAGGCTTTATCAGTTTTGATTTGTAAAATCAAAACTGATAAAGCAGGTAGTTTACAGGTATTTTGCCACATAAACCATGAATTCACTCTTCAATTCCGCAAATAACTTTTGAAAAGTCTCCATGCGGTCGCGCAGATCCACCTGATCTTCAAAGCGCACCCGGTCGATGGCGACCGGATGTTCCTGTGCATACTTCGCCAGCTGGTTGGCATGCTCATTGACGTCGTGGCGTAACTCGTCTATCACTTCCCGCTCGCGGACAAACCGATTTTGGAACTGCTCCAGCTGTGCGAGTACTGCATTATCTGTCCAACGTTGCACCAATTCTTCAAGTCTGTGCTCGAAGATAGACAACTCGTCCCGGTAAAAATCCAATTGTCTCTTCCAGAGTTTGTGTTCAAAGTGGAGATCACTGATGTGAATGGATGCCTTATGGCCTTTTTTCGTTTCCATGTCAACTTGCATTTTTGATTTCACCTGCAAGCTAAGCCAACTATTACGCCCCCCTGCTGACATTCGTCAGGGGGGGGCGTAACTTTTATCACTTAGGCGGGCAACATAGCAGAACCGGAATAAGGCCGGCGCGCTTTATCGTATAGCAGCCATCACTAGGCGGGCTGATCATCAACAAACAGCAAGGTGATAATACCCGCAGCAATCATGCTGATGCCTCCGATGATGAGTGCAAAAATGGCCTCTCCGTCAAACAGAAAACTGACCAGAAACCCCAAAATGGTTGCAGCCACAATTTGCGGAATGACTATAAAAAAATTAAAAACCCCCATAAAGTAGCCCATCTTCTCTGCAGGCAATACACCGGTGAGAATAGCATAAGGCATAGCCAGAATGCTCGCCCAGGCGATACCAACACCGACCATGGACAGGAGCAACCAGTTGGGATCGGGGATGAAGTAGACAGAGATGAGCCCCAGCCCGCCCAGTGTAAGGCAGATCATGTGGGCAATCTTTCGGCTGCTGCGCTCTGCCAGTACCGGCAACAGGAAGGCGAACAGCAGCGTGACGCCGCTGTAGGCAGCAAAGCAAACACCTACCCAGTCGGCACCTTTATTAAATGCATCAGAGGTAGCATCGGTCGTCTGATAGAGGTGTTTGGTTACCGCCGGCGTGGTATAAATCCACATGGCGAAGAGGGCAAACCATGAAAAAAACTGTACGACCGCCAGCTGGCGCATGGTTTTGGGCATGCGCAAAAGATCCGTCATAATAGCCACGAAGCCATTGTCATAGTTTCCTTGCTTCGTCATATAGCCCGATGCCAGCCACAGGATACCGGCAGCCAGCAGCCCAAAACCCAGCAAATATAGCTCCTTTTGCAGGTCTGCCTGTGAAAGTGCCAACAAAAAGCCGAGGCCGGCAGTAGCTGTCAGCAGGCCTATACGCTGTTGGCGGGTACTTTGCTGCTGCTGCTCAGCAGCCGTAATTTTCAGTGATTCGGCCGCACCCGCATGGGATTCCTCCGAAAAGGACCGTAGTTGTTCGGGGGTGTATTCTTTCGAGCGGAATACCGTCCACGATACCGCCAGCAAAAAGATGGCCGCTCCTATGTAAAAAGACCATTTGACAGTATCGGGTATCTGGCCCTCGGCCGCTGTTGCATCCATACCAGCCCAGTTGGTGAGCATCCATGGCAGCGCAGAGGCAATCACAGCCCCCAGTCCGATGAAAAAACTCTGGGCAGCAAAGCCCGTGGTACGCTGCTCATCGGGCAGGTTGTCGCCGACAAAAGCGCGGAAAGGCTCCATGGTGATATTGATAGAGGCATCCATAATCCACAGCATACCCGCTGCTACCCACAAACTGGGCGAGTTGGGCATCAGGCAGAGGGAGATAGAAGCCAGTACGGCGCCTGCCAGAAAGTACGGCCGCCTCCGACCCAATACAGGATGCCAGGTGCGGTCGCTAAAATAGCCTACGATAGGCTGCACTACCAGACCCGTGAGGGGAGCAGCAATCCACAGAATGGGTATGTCATCTACATCTGCACCCAGGGTCTGGAATATACGGCTGGTGTTGGCATTCTGCAGTGCGAAGCCAAACTGTATACCCAAAAAGCCAAAGCTCATATTCCAAATTTCCCAAAAATGCAGTCTCGGTTTTTGTTGTGCCGCCTTTTTCATGCTTATCATTTTGTGAGGGAAAGATAATCATTATTTATATCTTGCAAACATATCTGTAAGGCATTTCTGTGCCGGAGGCCGGCGTCAGGTTAGCGGACTTTTATAAAGGTTTCGCCTTCATATATATGCTCGAAAAGCACGCAGCCTGACCGACAGCTGTACTCGAGTTGGGGGCAGGGAGATACCCATTGGGAATCCGGCCGCAAGGCCATGCACAGAAACTGACGATCCGGAGAAAAGCTACATGATTTGCTGCTAAAAGATACAGCCTATGTTTTATGCTTTTCATGCGTGGGTGCCCGTGGTACACCCGTCTGCTTTCGTACATCCGCAGGCGGTTGTAACGGGTAATGTAGTGATTGGTAAGGACGTGTACATAGGTCCCGGAGCTGCGCTGCGCGGCGACTGGGGAGGCATTGTCGTTGAAGACGGATGCAATGTGCAGGAAAATTGCACAGTGCATATGTTTCCGGGGATTACCGTCTATTTGCGGGAGGGAGCTCATATTGGTCA
Organism: uncultured Saprospiraceae bacterium; assembly: GCA_964441755.1. GTDB lineage: Bacteria > Bacteroidota > Bacteroidia > Chitinophagales > Saprospiraceae > JAUMBM01. Next base: position 104,020 of record CAYTVG010000007.1, on the reverse strand, counting down.
CGGCGCGATTATCCATGGCGCGGAGGTTGGGCGCAATTGTCTGGTAGGGATGAACGCAGTGGTCATGGATGAAGTGATCATCGAAGAGGAATGTATCATCGGCGCATTGGCCTTTATCAAAGCGGGTGAGCGCATTCCGAGGAGGAGCCTGGTGGCGGGCAATCCCGCCCGCATCATACGGGAGGTTTCCGATGAGATGATGGCCTGGAAAACAGCAGGTACAGCCCTCTACCAGCAGTTGCCGGCCGAGTGCTTCGCCGGCCTGCGGGCTTGTGAGCCTTTGCGGGAAATACCGGCCGACCGGCCGGCGCAAGGGGCTTTTTACCGCCCCTGGGAAAAAGAAAAATAATTTATCATAAGCCTGCAGCGGGCTGCAGGCATAATATGTCAATCATGCAGCGCAGAACTTTTCTACAAACTTCGTCCTGGCTGGCGCTGGCGGCGCTAAGCCCCGCAGGTTACCAGGCGGCCTGCCGTCGATCCGGCAGCGTCGACGGTATCGGTATTCAGTTGTATACGCTCAGGGATCTTCTTCAGCAGGATTTTGAGGGTACTATCCGGCAGGTAGCAGCCATTGGTTACCAGTATATTGAGTTGTTTGGTTACGGCAATGGCCAGTTTTTGGGGCTCAGCCCGGCTCAGCTCAAAAAAATGATGAATACCTATGATTTGCAGGTCATCAGCGGCCATGTCTCCACGGGTGCCAGTGATAAAAATCTGCGGGGCACTATGACCAACGAATGGGAGATGGCCTGCGAGCACGCCAAAGAAGTAGGCCAGTCGTACATCGTGCTCGCCTGGCTTGCGGAGAGTGAGCGCAAAACCATTGATGACTACAAGCGGGTGGCCGAACTGCTCAACCGCTGTGCGGAGGTGAGTCGTCGCTATGATTTGCAGATGACCTACCACAACCACGATTTCGAGTTTGTCCCCATCGACGGGCTTATCCCTTACGATGTGTTGTTGGAGCAAACGGACAAAGAGCTGGTCAAATTCGAACTCGACCAGTACTGGATTCGCCGCACTAAAGCTACTGCTGCAGAACTCTACCAGCGCCACCCGGGCAGGTTCCCGCTTTGGCACGTCAAAGATATGGCTGCCGGCAGTGATCCTTTTTTTGCGCCTGTAGGTGATGGTATCATCGACTGGCCCACTGTATTCAGAGAAGCTGAAGCAGCGGGCATGAAGCACTTTTTCGTGGAGCAGGATGCCTTCAAAGAGGTAGGCCCAATGGAAAGTATCACGCGCAGCTTCAGCTATTTGCGTGCTATGACCTACTAACCAGCTAAAAAATGCGCTCTGGCGGCACCAGCCGCCAAAGCGCATTTTTTATAAAAAAGCCCGCCCCGACTTGCCTTGCGGGACGAGCTGAACCCGTTTTTATCCCAAAAAAGTTTTACTTCAACTGCATCTGTCATTCCAGTCACTAACCACCAACGGGTGGCAGCGACTGGAATGAACAGGCAGCCAGGCAATCGGGATTATTCAATCGATCCTATATTCATGCTAATTCCGGTGGGGCGACTGGCGGGCGTGTAAATCTCCGTCTGCGGGTGGAAAGCCGCCCATGCAAACCAATACATGCTCTGTGCCGGCATCAGTTGGCCTGTTTCATCTACTGCGAGTGCTGTCTTCGAGCCAGGCAGATACTCGATCGTGATCGTCTGTCCGTTGAACTGGTCCTCGAGTATATTATTCTCTGCTGCTGCCAGCAGGCTGTAAGGGTAGGCCCTAAACTTGCCGTTGACCTCAATGCCCAATACACGGTGCTTGAGCGGCAGGCGCTTGTCGATGTGGTTGAGCGGAAACATGAGTCGGTCGTTGTTGCTGTACGACTCATAGGGGTCAATGTCGTAGTTGCGTCCAAAACCCGTATCGGTTGTGAGTACCATGCTCTGCGGGTGGCGGTTCGTCCACTCCTGCCAGGTAGTCAGCACATAGGGCACCTTCTCAAGTGACTGCCCCACTGCAGGGCCTGCTACTGCGCGGCCCAGCAATTGTGACCACAGGCTCTCCGTCTGGCGGTCAAACATGAGCAGGTTGTTGTTGTAGAGCAGGCCGGATACCGCAAACTGCCAGTCCTCAAACTTCCCGTCGGCCTTGTAGGCCGTAGCTGCACCACAAAGAGGGCTGTAGCTGACAACTACGGCTGTGTTGCCAAAGTTGTCATTCACAATTTCGTGCTGCGAAAGGATTCGCACAGGGTAAGCCTTGGCTATTCCATTGATCGAAATGCCCAACACAACCTCTCCTTCCCCCATCTTACGGGCGTACTTGGCTTCCGTAAATATAGGTGCATCAATGGCAGGGATGCCGTCGCGGCCAGGTCCTGCTGCAATGATGTCCCATTCGGGCAACTCGAGATTGTTCATGCGGAAAGCGCCTTCATTTTCCATCGCTTCCGCCAGCACAGCGCGCTGCGCATACACATCGCCCACTGAGAGCCCATAGAGGGCAACTGCGGCCAGGGCCATTTTTTTGACTATAGTGCTCTTCATAATACCAGTGTTTTTTGATGATGATTTCATTTGACTGATATTATTCCAAAAGCGTGCCAATTTTTCTTATAGCGGGCTAAGGGGCATTGGTTTTTGTATAAAAAATTGATTTTCAGTTTTAAAAAAATAAAGCGGGCGCATGTGCACATGCGCCCGCTTTATTTTTATGTATGTTTTGGTGGCCTTGGCCATCAAAACATACACTTATTTTTCAAGACCCTTGAGAAAGGGGACAAACCGAAAATCCCCCTTATCCTCTTCGCTAAAATGCCCGGGAGCCGTCTGCGTGATCTTGCGCATACGCTGCCCGTTGGTGCCAACAGGGATGACCATAATACCTCCGGGAGCCAGCTGCCGGAGCAGCGTCTCCGGAACTTCAGCAGCACCGGCAGTGACCAGTATTCGGTCAAAAGGTGCAAACTCGGGCAGGCCGAGGAAGCCGTCGCGGTGGAAGCAGCGTACATTGCCTGGCATCAGCCTGCGCATCATCTCAGCGGCCCTCAGATGCAGTTCTTTGTGGCGCTCGACAGTAAATACCCTAGCTTTCAGCAGTGCCAGTATTGCAGCCTGATAACCAGAACCAGTACCTATTTCAAGCACTTTCATGCGCGGCTGCAGCTCCAGCAGTTCCGTCTGAAAGGCAACCGTGAAAGGCTGGGAGATGGTCTGCTCGCAGCCTATCGGAAAGGGCCGGTCTTCGTAGGCCCATTCTTCAAAAGCAGGGTCGAGGAAAAAGTGGCGGGGTAGTGCACCGATGGCCTGTAGCACCCGCTCGTCCCGAATCCCCTTGGCCCGCAGCTCAGCAACCAGCTTACGCCGCATCCCCTGATGCTTGTAGGTATCGTGATGATTGTTAAATTGAATGTTCACGCAGAAATAGATAATGACGGTTAATCTTTGTGTCGGCGGCCACCGCTTCTGGCTGCCGGCTTGCGCCGCCCCGCCGGCCCGGCTGTCGGTCGCCGGCCTGGCCGAAGCCCTGCCTGCGGCTCCGCCGGCAGCGCCTCCTGCTGTCGGTTGAGCGGGCCTTCGACCCAGGCCATCTCTATCCGCCGCCGCTGTATGTCCGTATCGAGTATGCGAATTTTTACCTCATCGCCCATGCGGATATTGCTGCCGGTGCGCCGGCCGCGCATGCTGAGCTTGCCGCTGGCAAACTCAAAATTGTCAGGCAGCCGCTCCAGCGGAATGAGCCCCTCACAGTGGCTGTCAGTCAGCTCAACGAACACACCAAAATCGGTGAGCCCGCTGACCAGGCCCGTAAACACTTCACCCACATGCTTGGACATAAACTCCACCTGCTTGTACTTAATGCTCTCCCGCTCCGCATCCGCCGCGCGCTTTTCCTGCCGGGAAATATGCCCGCACTGCTCACTCAGCTTATTTTTATCTGTCTGGTAGAGCGCCCCCTGGCCCAGATTCCGCTCCAGAATGCGATGTGCAAGCACATCGCTGTAGCGGCGAATAGGAGAAGTGAAGTGCGTATAGTGGGAAAAACCAAGCCCGTAGTGGCCGATGTTGTCAGTACTGTAGATCGCCTTGGCCATCGTCCTGATCGCCAAAGGCGCCAGCAGCTTGAGTCCCGGCTCTTTGCGCGCCTGTTCGATCAGGCGGTTGTAGGATTTGCCGATGCTGCGGGGCGATTGTATGTCCATGTCAAAGCCCATAGCCGCTGCAAAACGCGCCAGCTCGGCAACCTTTTCCAGATCGGGCTCGTCGTGCACGCGATAGACAAAGGGTATGTTGAGCCGCTGCTTCTCTTCTTTATGGTGGATGAGCAGGGCTACTTCCTTATTGGCCAGCAGCATAAACTCTTCGATGAGCATGTGGGCATCTTTGCGCTCTTTGACGTATACCTCCAGCGGTACGCCATTGTCGTCGAGCCTGAAGCGAACCTCTTCAGTGTCAAAATCAATAGACCCCTGCCGGAAGCGGCGGGTACGCAACTTTTTGGCTATGCTGTTGAGCAGCTTCAGTTCGGCAGCATAATCCTCCGCCGGACGCTCTTCCTCACTTTCCAGTATTTCCTGCACCTGTTCGTAGGCAAACCGGCGGTCTGAATGTATGATGGTCTTACCAAACCACCGACCTGCAATCCGCATATTGGCGTCAAAGATGAAAACAGCCGAAAAGGTCAGCTTGTCTTCGTTGGGGCGAAGAGAGCACAACTCATTAGACAAGCGCTCGGGCAGCATAGGGCATACCCGGTCGACCAGGTAGACCGACGTAGACCGCTGGAAAGCCTCCTTGTCGAGCGCCGACCCGGGTTTGACGTAGTGGCTCACATCTGCTATGTGAACGCCAATCTCCAGTTTGCCGTCTTCGAGTGTCCGGATTGAGAGCGCATCATCAAAATCTTTGGCATCAATGGGGTCAATCGTGAAGGTGAGTATGTCGCGCATATCCCGCCGCAGAGCAACCTCCTGCTCACTGATGGCCGGCGGCAGCGCATCTGCTTCGCGGATGGCGGCTACCGGAAATGAAATCTGAAAGCCATTGTTGATGAGGATAGCCTGCATATCCACATCGCTGGTGCCCGGCCTGCCCAGCACGGCCGTGACTTCGCCGCCAAAATTGGCCACCCCCTGTTCTGCAGACCAGCGCGTGATCTTGACGACTACTTTATCTCCGTCTTTACCGCCGCCGAGTGACTCCAAAGCTACCCGCACATCGATATTTTGATCACCATCAAGCGTGACAAGTCCGAATGCCTGGTAAATGCGCAGCAGCCCCACAAAGTGTTCGGAAGCCCGCTCAATAACAGAAACCACCTCGCCCTCAGGCTTTAACCGGCCCGTGCCCTGCCAGACGCGAATCTGGACGGTATCGCCGTGCATAGCGCCTTTCAGGTAGCGCGGACCTACAAATACATCCTGTTCCTGCCCTTCCGTGACGATATAGGCAGCGCCTGAGCGCGTCATATCTACCCGTCCTTCCCGCAAAAGTTGCATGCGGTGGGGGTTGGGCTGTGGCCTGAATTTATAGCGAAAATCCTCCAGCGCGATGAGCTTGTGCGCAGAGGCGAGCTGATCAAGCGCATTTGCAACAGCTTCCTTATTATTGGTCACCTTGAGTTTAGACAGTACTTGCTTGGGGTTCAGCTGTTTTTTGGGATGTGTCCGGAATAATTCCAAAATGGCAGCCTGCAGCTTAGGGGCTGAAAGCTGCTGACCGGCTTCACCGGTTTTTTTTCTTTTAAATTTTGCCATACCTGAGGGACGGCAACCGTCCCGTAAACTGTTAATCAAATAAATATATACCCTCGCGGGTTTGTATCAACCTACACAAGGCTAACAAGATCGGCGGGCAAATAGTTTCTTCGGCATCTGTCCGGCGGTCGTTGCGGAAGATAAAACGAGGTTGTATTGTCCGCAACTCTGCTGGCCGTAAGAACTGAGCCGGCCTAACCCCCTGGCTAAGCGTGTGCGCAGGCGTTGCTGCCGGAGGCAAAAACAAGGCTTTTGCGCTCATTTTGGCAACCGGGAAGGCGCACAGGCAGCAGCCGGGGGCTTGCAATGAGGGAAAACCCCGGCACGCTTCGATGAGGAGTGTAACAAGGCCGTCTAAATCGAAGCACAAAGGCGGACGGGCTATCAGCCTTTATTGCGGTTCAGCCCCATCGCTTTGATCATCCAACGCGGCAGCGGCCTGCGGCTGTCGCGGCGTTTCAGATCCAGATACCAACCGAGTTTTTTGACGATGGGTATCTTGTGGGTCTCAACAAATTCGATCAGCGTACCATCGGGATCTTCCGTATATGTAAACCGGCCCGCAGCTTCGCCCATGTCAAAGCTGTTCTGACTGTCAACCGTGAACGGAAAACCATGACTAAGGCAATGTGCCTTGAGTGCGTCCATATTGCTCACATCAAAACACAGGTGGATGAAACCCAGGTCGCCCCAATATCGGTTCTTGTAAATCTTCTCAACTGGCTCATCAAGCACCTGAACGAGTTCTATTTCGCTTTTGCCAAAAAGCGCAGCAAAAGCCCCTTCGCGCGCCTTGGAGTGCCGGAGTACCACGCGGCGAGTACGTCTCTTTCCGCCGGGCAAACCCTCAGCGACGGCTGACACGCCCGTCTCATCACATACCAGCTGGTCATAGCCCAGAATATCGCGGTAGAGCGTGAGCGCGCGATCAATATCAGACACGCCAATGATGACACCGTAAATGCCGCCGGTGAGCTGCTGCCGCCGCTGAAACCAGTCATCCGTTTCAACCAGCTGGAAAATATTGCCGTAGGAGTCCTGCACAAAGGCACTTTTACCACAGCTGCCTTCGTGCGGCCGGGTCAGCAATTTGACGCCTGCCGCCTCCAGTTCCTGGTAGGCGGCCGCCAGGCTCGGGCACTTGATTTTGACGGCAAAAATGCCAAGATCACCCAGCTGCGCCGGGCTTGCCGGCGCCTCGCCCTGCCGGCAGGTATACTGCCAGATCTCAAAACCACCGCCCCCCTGCAGGTTGAGTGCCAGAATGGCGTAGCGGTTGCGCACCTTATTGCCGGTGTATTCAATCATCAGTCGGGCAGGCGCCTTTTCTGCAAAAACAGGCACGTCCACACCAAAATGCCGGCGGTACCACGCCCAGGCTTCATCAGCATCGCGAACACCAACGCCTACTTGTTGTATCCCACTAATTATGTAACTCATTGGTAGACTTGTTTAAGAAATTGTAGCCAGCAAGATAAGCAGTTTTCCTGTGCTTCATCTGATTCGTAAAAATAATACCAAAATGCTAAGCAAGTCAGTAGGGAGCGAAAAAATCTAATCTCAAATGATATTTTTTTGTTAACTTCGTTATAAGTTCTGCGATGTTGCATCGGGTAGTCCCAAAACGTCTCCAATATGAAAACTTTTTACATCTTAAGGGTATTTCTGCCCCTTTTTTTCTTAGCTACTTTTTCTTTATCAGCAGTTTATGCGCAAGCGGTACGGCTTAGTGTAGGTTTCAATGCAGGCGCTTCCCGACTTCTGCACCAGACCCGCTTCGAAACCACGCCCCTGCGCAATCTTTACGAGACCATACGCATCACCCACCCGGGCGGCTACAACTGGGACGCCTTCGCGGAGGATTTCAAGCTGCGGCAGGAGTTCAACCAGGCGCGCTTTGGTTTTTCAGGTATGCTGACACACAGAGACTGGCCCATTATTGCGATTGGCGAGGCCATGACCTCCAGCTCCACCTATGAGCGGTTTGCTTTTGGCCTCACAGTGGGCTTGGGTAAGGAGTTCTTCTCTTTCAACAAACAATATTCTTACTACTTTATGGGCGGGTACAAACTGGCCTGGGATCAGGGGTTTGGTGCCAATACGCTGGTAAAAAGCATTGGACACGAGGAGGCCCGTGATCTGATAAGCACCTACTTTTCGCCCGAAGATCCGCTGGGTTCGCCAAGGGGCAATTTGCTGGCTGCCAGAGGGGGGATTGGTCGCACAGTCGACCGCGATAAGATGCTTACTGTAGGCGTCGATGCGTATGCAGAGCTCGATATTACGCCAAGCATTAAGCGGGAGTCGCGCATGACCAACTATGGATTTAACGTGTTTGTACGTTTTAGTCTGAATAAAACAACAGAGGATGCCCGCTGGCTGCCCGACTTTTACTACAGGCAGGTTAATTACTAGCTAATATTTAAGCACTACCCTTTTTGCTGCTCCTGAGCAGCAAAAAGGGTAGCAGCTCATATTCTGCTGCAGGGCTTTGAGCAGCTTAAGCCGCTCAAAGCCCTGCAGCAGAATATGAGCTGCTGACAAGTAGAATTCTGCTGATTTGCATAGTCAGTGACATGATTAAAAAATCTAGTTTTTCTATCTTAGCGCTTTCATTCCAAACCAAATAATATAATGTATACACTCCGTTTTTCCAGCATGCTGCTGCTTGCCTTCTTGCTTATAGTGAGCGGATGCCAGCGCAGCACGGGTGCCATTAGCAAGCGCGAGGACAGCGCTGCAGCTTTTTCCATCGACTACGAAAAATACACCCTGCCTAACGGGCTGGATGTTATTCTGCACAAGGATGATTCAGACCCGATCGTGTCGATAGCCATTCTGTTTAATGTAGGCAGCAATCGGGAAAAGCCGGGGCGTACAGGTTTTGCGCACTTCTTTGAGCACATGCTGTTTCAAAGTTCTGAGAATGTGGGCAAAGGCAACTTTTTCAAGATTATCAATGATGCCGGCGGCGAATTCAACGGGGGTACCTGGAACGACGGAACCATCTACTACGAAGTTGTCCCCAAGGATGCGCTGCAGCGCGTGTTGTGGATGGAGAGCGACCGCATGGGCTACATGATCAATACAGTGACCGAAGCGGTACTGGAAAACGAGAAAGAGGTTGTTAAGAACGAAAAGCGGCAGCGTGTGGATAACCAGCCCTATGGCCACACCAGCTATGTCATCGACAAAGCCATGTATCCGGCTGATCATCCGTACAACTGGCAGGTGATTGGTAGTCTGCAGGATCTGCAGGCAGCTACGCTCAGCGATGTCAAGGAATTTTATGAAAAATGGTATGGAGCAAATAACGCCACCATGGTCATTGCCGGCGATATCGATTTCGAGCAGACAAAAAAATGGATTGACTACTACTTCAGTGAAATCCCCAGCCGCCCGGCGGTGAGCCCCATCAAGCCGATGCCGGGCCAGCTCAACAGCACGGTTTCGCTGATGCACGAAGATAATTTTGCGCAGCTGCCGGAGTTGCGCATGGTGTGGCCAACGGTGGAGGCCAACCACGACGATACGTATGCTTTGCAGTACCTGGGTTCTCTGCTCACGGAGGGCAAGCGTGCGCCTTTGTATCAGGTGGTTGTTGAGGAAAAAAGCCTCGCTCCTTCGATAGGAGCCTTCAACAGCAGCATGGAAATTGCCGGTAAATTCTCTATCGTATGTCGTGCGAAAGGGGATAAGGATCTCGATGAGGTGCTGACGGCCATTCAGGAAGGTATGCAGCGTTTTGAGGAAAAAGGCATTGATGATCGCGATATGGAGCGCATCAAGAACAGTCTCGAGACGGGCTTCTATGAGGGGCTTTCCAGCATCTTGTCCAAGTCTTTCCAGCTTGCACAGGCCAATGAATTTAAAGGTACGCCTGAGGCGCTGCAGCAGGAAATCAGCAGCATCATGGCAGTGACAAAGGAAGACGTGGTGCGTGTCTACAATCAGTATGTGAAGGGTAAGCCTTATGTCATGACCAGCTTTGTCCCTAAAGGAAAAGCGTCTCAGGCAGTGACAGGCGCCGTTAAGGCAGAGGTAGTTGAAGAGCCTATTGTACAAGGTGCTGAGTCGGCACCCAAGGAGGAGGGTAATGAAGATTACCCCCGCACGCCTTCACGAATTGACCGAAGCACCATACCACCGCTGGGGCCGGCACCGGTAGCAGCAGCACCTGCTATCTGGAAGGAGTCGCTGACCAACGGCATGACCGTCTACGGTATCGAAAACAGCGAGCTGCCGATTGTCAATTTCAGTATTCGCCTCAAAGGGGGGATGTTGCTGGATGAGGCTGCCAAACTCGGAACAGCCAATCTGCTGGCTGACCTGATGCTGGAAGGAACAGCTACCAAAACACCCGAAGAACTTGAAGATGCTATCGGACAGTTGGGTGCTTCCATTTCGGTGGGTGCAGCGCAGGAATTTATCAGCATTGATGTGAGCTGTCTTGCACGCAATTTCAAACCGACAGTAGCCCTGCTGGAAGAAGTGCTCATGGAGCCCCGCTGGGATATGGCGGAGTTTGATCGCATCAAGCAAAGTACGGCTGCGCGTATCCAGCAACTCAACGGACGACCTGAGTACGTGGCCTCACGGGCTTATACCCGCCTGATTTACGGCGATAAACATCCACTGGCCAATAGTTCTACCGGTACAGAGGCGACCGTTGCTGCTGTGACCATCGATGACTTAAAGGCTTACTACAACCGCGCTTTTGCACCCAATGTGGCTTCCTTCCATATAGTAGGTGATGTTACCAAGGAGGAGACACTGGCAGCCCTGAGCTCGCTACAGACTCGTTGGCAGAGTCGCAAGGCGGCAGCACAGTTGGTGCCGCTTGTGCAGGCACCTGCGCAACCTGCACTGTATTTTATCGATATACCTGATGCAAAGCAGTCAGTTATTCGCATCGGTAAGATAAGCCTGCCGGGCAGTGACCCTAATTTTTATGCGATGGCACTGGTCAACGAGCGCCTCGGCAGTGGTTCTTCCGGGCGCTTATTCCAGCGTTTGCGGGAAGAGCGAGGCTATACCTATGGTGCTTATTCAAGTTTTAACCGTCGTCCCAACCAGGGATTTTTCCTCGCCAGCTCCAGTGTCCGCGCCAATGTGACTCGTGAAGCGGTAGAGCTTTTCCGCGAAATTCTGACAGATTACGCTGATACATTTACTGCTGAGGATCTCGAAATCACGCGTACCAGCGCTATCAAGAGCCGTGCACGCCAGTATGAAACGCTGGGCAAGAAGATTAGTCTGCTGGAGAATATCAGCACACTCAACCTGCCCATGGACTATATCCAGCGCGAGATTGATGCTACCAACCAAATGACACTGGAGGGTGCCAAGGCGCTTATACGCCAGCACATCAATCCGGGGCAGATGATTTATGTAGTAGCAGGGGATGCAAAGACACAATATCCGCGCCTGCGCGATTTGGGCTTCAGTACCGTGGTACTGATGGATCGCGACGGCAATATTTTGGAATAATTGTACCGACAGGCGACAGCCGGCACCAGCGAATGCTGGCGCCGGCTGTCGCATTTATGGAAAAGGGAAAGCATTTTTCAAACTGCGAAAAAAAATCTATGTTTACATTTCATTGCGCGCCTTTCAGCCAAGTGCCTGCTACGACCCTGTACCAGTTGTTGCAGTTGCGGCAGGAGGTATTTATTGTCGAGCAACGCTGTTGTTATCTCGATTGCGATGGTAAGGACTTGCTGGCGCAGATGGTGTGGTGTACGGACGCTGCGGGGCAGCCGGTTGCTCATACACGGCTTTTGCCCAAGGGGGTCTCTTATCCGGCCTATGCATCCATCGGCAGGGTGGTAGCATCAGCGGCTGTGCGTGGTCAGGGACTCGGATATGCACTGATGGCTTACTCTATTGAGCAGCTCTTTGCGTTGTGGGGAGCTCAGGACATAAAAATAGGTGCGCAGGCCTATTTGCTGGACTTTTATCAGTCGCTGGGTTTTGAGGACCTGCAAAAGCCCTATCTGGAAGATGGCATTCCCCACCTGGAGATGCTGAGGCCGCAGGCTGCGGGCCTGCCGACGGGCAGGTCGCAAAGGTAAAAGCTTGGGCTGTGCCCGCTGCCGTTGGCAGTGAGCACAGCTTTTTACATGCACAAAAATAGACAGATGAGTCAGTCAGTCTTTGTGATTGGTGCCGCCATTTCGGATTTGTTGGCCTTCCCCTACGAGCCTTTACAGGAGGGGGAGTCGATGCCGGGCAAAGTGATGCGTGCACCCGGAGGGGTGGGTCGCAATGTGGCCGAAAATCTTGTCCATCTGGGCATAGCTACAGAATTAATCAGCGTTTTTGGCAGTGATCCGTTTAGCAACGGCCTGATGGCGCATGCCCGGCGGGCGGGCATCGGACTGCGTCATAGCCTGCAGCTGGAAGGCGAGGGCTGCTGGAGTCTGAGCATTTTTAACCAAAACCATGATTTACAGCAGGGAGTAGCTGATTTGACGGCTATGGAGCGGCTTGGAGCGGCGGAGCTGGAAGCCAGGCTGCCGGATTTACAGCAGGCGTCTGCGCTGGTAGTCGATGCCAATTGTTCGGAGGAAGCGCTGGCATGGGTTGCTGCCCAGCAATGGACCGTACCGCTCTATATCGATCCGGTCTCCGTTACCTTGTGCAATCGCGTGCTGGGACGCCTCGCGGCTTATCATACCATTAAGGCCAACCGCCGGCAGGCGGAGGCGCTGACGGGGCAGATACTCCGGACACGAGCTGACCTGGAGCGCGTGGCGCGCTCACTGCTGAAGGCAGGCCTGCGCCGGGTATTTATTACGCTGGGGTCTGAGGGGGTTTTTGCTGCTGACTACAACGGTACCCACCTGCTACCGGCGGCCCATGGGCCATTGGTGAGTACGCTGGGCGCCGGCGATGCCTTCATGGCGGGCCTCGTCTGGTCGAGTAAACGCAACTGGCCAATCGAGGATTGTGCCCGTGCCGGCCTTGCAGCAGCTTCGCTGGCCTTGCGTGAGGAGGGGGCTGTGAGCAGCCTGCTCTCCGAGCAGCTGCTGCTGGAGCAGCTGCGTAGTCTTTTTTAAAAAGGGCCAAGCCCGTTTTTTCCATACATATATGAAAAATACTAGCCAAGTGCTGCCGCTCAGGCCCTCTGAAGAAGTGGCCACGGCGCTGGCCGAAGGCAGCGCTGTCGTAGCGCTGGAGTCAACCATCATCACCCACGGTATGTCTTTTCCCGCCAATGTTGCCATGGCAATGCGGGTAGAAGAAACCATCCGGGCGGCAGGAGCCGTCCCGGCAACTATTGCGTTGCTTGACGGCCAACTGCGTGCCGGCCTCAGCACAGAGGATATTGAGCGGCTGGCAAAAGCAGGGCAGGCGGTAACCAAAGCGAGTGTGCGCGATCTGGGTGCTTTGCTGGCGCGTAAACTGCCCGGAGCTACTACCGTGGCGGCTACCATGCGCATAGCACGCCTGGCCGGCATAAGTGTATTTGCTACCGGCGGTATTGGAGGAGTGCATCGGGGGGCGGCTGTAAGCATGGATGTTTCTGCAGACCTGCAGGAGCTGGGACAAACGCCGGTGGCGGTGGTGACTGCGGGGGCAAAGGCTATCCTCGATCTGCCACTCACACTGGAATACCTCGAAACCCTGGGCGTGCCTGTCTATGGGTATCAAACAGATGATTTTCCCGCTTTTTACAGCCGTTGCAGCGGGCTGCAGGTCGATTATCGCTTTGATGATGTGGCAGATATGGCGGAGGCTGTCAGGATGCACTGGGCGCTGGGTGGTGGCGGACTGGTAGTGGCCAATCCGATACCACAGGCATACGAATTGCCGATGGAAATGGTGGAGTCCGCTATACAGTCGGCTATGGCACAAGCAACAGACAAACAGGTGAAAGGGAAGGCGCTCACGCCTTTTTTACTGCATGCGCTGGAACAGCTAACGGCCGGGAGTAGCCTTGCAGCCAATATAGAGCTGGTACTCAACAATGCCCGACTGGGGGCTTCTTTGGCGCTGGCACTGCAGGCAAGGATGACGGTTTAGCGGAGTAACTATAAAATCACACACACTCATACCAGCAAAACAGGGGTAATCGTTATAGACAGTCAGCGGGTGTACCGCCCGCAGTATTCTCCAATAATTAGTGCTACCTTTGTGGCCTGAAGTTATCAAAATATGAAGCGACTGACGATTTATACACTGATTGCGTGGGTCACAGTGCTCGTGCTGGCGCCCGGCAAGACAGCAGCACAGATGAAGGGCTGGGAGCTGGGTCCATGGATGGGGGCAATCACCTACTTCGGGGATCTCAATACCGACTACCGCTTAGATAACCTCAATCTGGCAGGGGGGCTGGCAGCACGCTACAATTTTAACGAGCGTATAGCTTTTCGCCTGAGTGGTAACTATGGTGAGGTAGAAGCTTATGATGCGCAGAGCCGCAATCCTTTTGAGCAAATCCGCAACCTGAGCTTTCAATCAGTTATCGTCGATGGCTCCGCACAGCTCGAGTTCAACTTTCTGCCGTACGATCACGGCATGCGCAACCATTTCTTTTCTCCTTACCTGCTGGCAGGCGTTTCTTTTTTTTACTATAACCCCACTGCAGTACTGGACGGAGAGGTATATGAGCTGCGACCATTAGGTACAGAGGGGCAGTTCAAAGGGGAGGAGTACTACATACTTTCGCGTGCATTTACCTACGGCTTCGGTCTTAAGCTGGATATCAGCTACGAATGGAGTGTCGATTTTCATATCGGTGCCCGCTATGCGCGTACGGATTACATCGACGATGTCAGTAGTACCTATCCGGACCGGAGCGATCTCATCAGATCTCGCGGATCCGTGGCGGCGGCTTTGTCCGATCGATCCCTGGCTGTGCCGGGCGAGCCCCTTGGGGCTCTCGGTCGCGCCGGACGGCAGCGGGGTGATGCCGGTCGCAATGATATGTATGTAGTAGCAGGGATTGGATTGATGTATTACTTCGGCGATCTCCGCTGCCCTACCTATGGCAGGCGGAGCAATCGGTAAAGGGCAACTGCCTGGCGTCGGTGACAACAGCAAGTGATGAAGCGAAAAACGGGCTTATTTTTTGGGTCTTTCAATCCGGTACATACCGGGCACATGATCATTGCCAACTATATGGCAACGCAGACAGATCTGCAGGAGGTGTGGCTGGTGGTGAGCCCGCACAATCCGCTGAAAGCCAGACATACGCTTGCATCAGATTACGATCGCCTGCACTTGGTACGGCTTGCGGTCGGGGACGCTCCCGGACTACTGGCTTCCGACATAGAATTCAGGTTGCCCAAGCCTTCCTACACGATTGATACCCTCAGCTATCTGCGGGAGAAATATCCCGACCGCTCATTTGTCCTCATCATGGGCGCTGATAATCTGGATAGCTTGCCTAAGTGGAAAAATTATGAGGTGCTGCTGCGTGACTACACCATATATGTATACAACCGACCTGATAGCGGTACCTCAGAACTGGCGGCTCACCCTTCGGTAACTTTTTTTCAGGCACCCCTGATGGAGTTGTCTGCTACCTACATACGCAAATGTCTGCGTGAAGGCAAGTCGGTGCAGTACCTGGTGCCCGATCAGGTTTTTTATTATCTTGAAAAAACAAATCTCTATCGGGAGGGGTAAGCAGCGTAATTGTCTATCAAGCTATTTCACCACCCAGGGTGGTAAAATAGCTTGCATGAAAATGATTTTTAAAACACCGGAAAGCATTTGAGCAATGATATTCGGCGGCACCTGCCGCCGAATATCATTGCTCAAAACCATTGGCCATCAACAAGGGCGTAAGTGGAAGCATGATGGGATAAATGTGAAATATAAAAATATGGCATACAAAAAATTAGCGCAATTGCTGCTGTGTGTGCTGACAGCCTTGACGCTGGGGGCGCAGAATGAAATGCCTATTGGCAGCTGGCGGGCGCATTTTCCTTACCGGATTGGCTACTGGGTCACGCAGAGTGAAACAGAAATCATCTATGCCAGTCCACAGGCTTTGCTGGCTATAGACAAAGAGGAGTTGTCTATTCGCCGCATCAGTAAAGTAAACGGCCTGAGCGGGTCGGCCATACGGATGATTCGGTATATGCCCGGCCGCGATGTGCTGGTGGTTGTCTATGAAGATGGTGTGATAGATCTTTGGAAGGATGGTGAGGTGCGGACGCTCATCCAGATTCGAAACTTTACCAATTTTACCGGGGACAAAAGTATCCGGGAATTATTTGTCGGAGATGACGGACGGCTCTACATAGCAGCGGGTTATGGTGTTTCGGTTGTAGATATTGAGCAGCATCGCTTTCTTTCGACGACTTTCACAGGGATAGAGGTAGCGAGTGTGGCTGTGCATGAGGGATATTTGTATGCGGGCACGGAGGAAGGTATGTATCGCGTAGCGCTGACAGAGACCAATATCACGGACTTTGGGCGGTGGACGTTTGTAGGTGAGTCCAATGGGTTGCAGGCCGACTATGATTGCTCGGCCTTGGGGGTGTATGGAGGTAAATTGTATATAGGTGTTGGCGGGTCGCTCTATGCCTGGGAAAATGACCGTGCGGAGCTTTTTTACGCAGAAACAGACCCGGGACTCCGGCTGGCGTATCTAAGCGCTGAAGGAACCCACTTGCTTGCGGGCTATCGCTGTTTGTCGGGGGGCTGTGGCAACGGTAAGGCACTCTATTTTACACAAGGGGGGGATGTCGGCTCACTGGCAGCAGGCTGTATTGGCCGGACCAATTATGCGGTTGAAGACCAGTATGGGCGTGTGTGGTTTGGTGACGAATGGCGGGATTTTCGCTATGTCAATCAGGTGACTGACGGTTTGTGCCAGTATTTATCCTTCAACTCACCTTACTCTGAGCTTAGCTGGGATCTTACCACTTACGAAGACGAACTGTGGTTAGCCACGGGTGCCCTCTCATCTACCTTGTCGGCCAGGGGAATAGACCACGGTATTGCCGGCCTGATCGACGGGCAGTGGAATATCTTCAACCGCTGGAATACGCGCGCTTTTCAGGGTATCATCCCCGGCCTTGACCTTTCCTCACAGCGGGAAGATGATCTTTTTGATATAGTGACAATTGCCGTCAGTCCGGTCAATGGGAAGGTATATGCAGGTTCTTTTTACGAGGGCTTACTGGAGTGGGACAGGGAAACTTTTACGCTTTACAATGACCAGAATTCCAACTTGCAGAATGCCGCAGGTGACCTCAACCGAACCCGCGTCAGCAGTCTGGCTTTTGATAAAGAAGGCAATTTGTGGATTGGCAATGAAACGGCCGTCCAAGGGCAGCCGCTGCACCGGATGTCGCCAAGCGGACAGTGGCATAGTTTTTCAACTACCTGTGGCCTCAACCGGCCTTTTCAGATAGCGGTCGATCCGCTGACGGGCTATAAGTGGTGGGTTGAAGGGGGCTCGCAGGCAGGACTGCTGGTCTTTAGCGAAGGGAAGATTGACGATGCCAATGATGATCGCTGCCGTTCGATTACAGAGAGCAACAGCAACCTGCCAACCAATGACGTGCGCTGTGTGGCTATCGATCTCAACGGGGATGTTTGGGTAGGAACCGCTCAGGGGATTATTATTTTTGAATGCGGAGCTTCTGCCCTGGAAAGTAGCTGCAGCGGTACGCTTCGGATCGTCGAGCGCAATGATTTTGCAGAATATCTATTTAAAACGCAGACAGTGCTGAGTATTGCCGTGGATGGGGCCAACAGGAAGTGGGTAGGTACTACCAACGGCCTCTACCTTATGTCTGCCGACGGACGCGAAGAAATCGCTTATTTTTCCAACCGCAACTCGCCCTTGCCCGACAACCTGATACGCGATATCACCATAAATCCACGCTCCGGGGAGGTGTTTGTGGCTACAGACAAGGGGATTGTCTCTTATCAGGGCGATGCAGTAGCCGGCAGCAGGGTGAATAGCAGTGATATCACCGTATATCCCAATCCGGTGCGCCCTGAATACGACGGCCCCATCGCCATCCGCGGACTGGCGAGGGACGCGAGTATTAAAATCACCGATGTCAATGGTCGCCTTGTGTATGAGACCAGGGCACTGGGTGGGCAGGCTGTATGGGACGGCCGCGACTACAATGGCCGGCGGGTGCAGACAGGGGTTTATCTCGTATTTAGTACCACCAACGCACGGTATGCAGGTTTTACAGCGCAGCCTGATGCTGCCGTCACACGAATACTGTTTATCAATGGCGACTAAGCGATTTATCATTCTGCTGCCGGCGGCAGTGCTGGTGCTGGCAAGCTGGGGACTTTGGGGCTGCCAACAGCCTGCGGATGATGCGGGGGATTTACTTGCCCGACTCGATCCCAAAGTTGAGGAGGCCAGCGATGTGAGCATCCTCTACAGTGATTCGGCACGGGTGAAAGTAAAAATAACCGGCAAAACCATGCGCAACTACCTGGAAGTAACCAATCCGCGCCAGGAATTTTCGGATGGGGTGCTGGTCGAATTTTTTGATGCCAACCAACAGGTCAGCAGTCGACTTACGGCACGTTTTGCCATGCGGTCAGATCGGGCGGGTGAAGTAGTCGCCCGCGACAGCGTAGTGTGGACCAGTGTGCAAAAACAGCGATTGGAGACAGATGAACTCATCTGGGACGAAAAGCGCAAAGAGGTCTACTCCAAAAAATTTGCGGTCATCACCACACCACGTGAGATCATCTATGGCCATGGCTTTACTGCCAATCAGGATTTCTCGGACGCCCGCATTCTGCAGGTGGAGGGTATCATTGCCATTGAGGAAGGAAAAGACAGCCTTCGCTAGCCCGCAGTTTGCCCATTTTAAGTGCCTGCTTCATAGCATGTTTGGAATTTTTTTTAGTATACCCGGGGCAATTCCCCTTCAGCGCATTTGCCGCTTTTTCAATCGGCCGGCTTTTTTCTAAAAACGTGTAAATGTTTGAAAAATACCCCATTTTTGCCTCCGGCAGAAAAACCCTAACGTACGCTTAATTGCTTACCTTTGTGCTGTTCATATTCACAGAAAAACATGCTTACCTTAGGTATCATCCTGACGCTCGCTTTGTCCGCCCTCTTCTCTGGCTCGGAGATAGCCTTCGTATCGGCCAATAAACTCAAAGTCGAATTAAAGAAGAAGCGAGGGGGTACCCGGGGACAAATATTTACGGAGTTTTTTAACCATCCGTCGCGTTTTCTGAGTACCATGTTGGTAGGCAACAATATTGTACTGGTTATATTTACCTTTCTCGTGTCAGGGCCTATCGACTACTTACTGGCACATTATCTGGGCCTTGATGCCTCTCAGGAAGGGCTGGTACTGCTCGCCAGTACGCTTATAATTACCATAATCCTGCTCATCTTCGGAGAATTTGTACCTAAGGCCATCTTCAGGGCCTATGCCGATGAAGCGCTTTATCTGCTGGCGATACCCCTCAGAGCAATGCAGTTGCTGTTGTTGCCCCCCACCTGGCTGCTCACGCTGGCATCAAAGGGCGTGATCAGGCTTCTTTTCAATCAGGACATCAAGCAGGAAAGCCAGGTTTTTACGCGCATGGATCTCGAACACTTTGTGAATGCCACCCAGACGGAACAGGCAGAGGAGATTGACAAGGAAATGTTTGGCAAGGCGCTCAACCTTAGGGATGTGCGGGTGCGTGAGTGCATGATCCCCCGTACGGAGGTTGAGACCATCGATGTAGCAGCGAGTATCGGGGAATTGGAACAACTGATTGCAGAGACGAAGTTGTCGCGTATTCTGGTTGTCGATGGTGATATCAATCAGACGTTGGGTTATGTACACCATCAGCAGCTGTTTCAGCGCCCGCAGTCTGTCCGTGAGCTCATACTCGATATTTCGTTCGTGCCTGAGGTCATGCGGGTGAGTGATCTGATGCAAAAATTCATCAAAGACCGCAGCAATATTGCCTGTGTGGTAGACGAATTCGGCAGCATATCCGGCCTCATAACACTGGAAGACATCCTGGAAGAAATTTTCGGTGAAATCGAAGACGAGTATGATGAAGAAGAATATGTGGAAGAACAGATAGACGAGCACACCTATCGTTTTTCTGCCCGACTGGAAATCAGTTATCTGAACGAAGAATACGGGCTGGCTTTTCCGGAGGGAGAGTACCACACACTGTCGGGTTATTTGGTAACAACCACAGGTCATATCCCGGCTCAAGGAGAGACTATTGAGATGGAGGGCTATCGTTTTCACCTGGAATCTGTACATGCTACCCGGATTGACAGGGTACGTGTGGAGCGCTTGCCCGCTGCTGAAGAGTAGCAACAACTCACTTTCTGCCTGATTTTTGCCGGCTGTTGATACCGAAAATCTGTGGATACCAGCTGATTTTTGGTGAAATAAAACCAGAATCGCTTATCTTGTAGCGACTGAATATCATTGCTAAACCGTCAATCATCAGCTGCATGACTTTCCTGTGCATTTCATTCTACTTCAAGGGAGTTGATTTTCTCAAAGCCTGCAAAGCAGCGGGGAATACGGTCTTTTTGATTACCAAGACTTCCCTG
The DNA here is from genome assembly GCA_964441755.1 of uncultured Saprospiraceae bacterium. GTDB lineage: Bacteria > Bacteroidota > Bacteroidia > Chitinophagales > Saprospiraceae > JAUMBM01. The sequence continues at coordinate 83,792 of CAYTVG010000007.1, read as the reverse complement.
CGCGATGAAGCCTGGCCCCGGGAATCGGTTGATGATTTTTTCTATCTCGACACGGATGAAAATTCTCCGGAAAATCTCAGCAATCTGGCCAAAGGGGTGGCTTGGTTGCAGCGCCGGCACCGTATAGACCGCATTGTCGCGCTGGATGATTTTGATGTGGAAAAAGCTGCTTTTTTGCGGGAAGAATTTCGGATTCCGGGCATGGGACAGACGACGGCCCGCTATTTTCGCGACAAACTGGCTATGCGTATACAGGCAGCAGATGCGGGGATTCCTGTGCCGGCATTTTCGCCTCTGTTCAACGATGCGGACATTGATGATTTTTGCCGGCGCGTAGCGCCTCCCTGGGTAGTCAAACCAAGGGCAGAGGCAAGCGCGGCGGGGATTAAAAAAGTGCACACCTCCGAGGAACTCTGGAAGGTGCTGCAAGGACTGGGTGAGGATCGTCACCGTTACCTGGTCGAGCAGTTTAAGCCCGGTGATGTATACCACGCCGACGCGCTCAGCGTCGATGGGAAACTGACGTTTTGCAGGGCCTCCAAATACCTGGCAACCCCTATGGAGGTAGCACATGGGGGAGGTATTTTCCGATCCTGTACCCTGCCTTTCGGAGAGGAAGAAGACAAAGCTATACAGCGACTCAATGCCAAAGTCATGAAAGCTTTTGGCATGAAGTTCAGTGCTTCTCACACAGAGTATATTCGCTGCCATGAAGATGGCAAGTGGTATTTTTTGGAAACATCCTCCCGCGTAGGCGGGGCGCACTTGGCAGAGATGGTGGAAACATCTTCCGGCATCAATTTATGGGCTGAGTGGGCGAGACTTGAGTCGGCCATGGCAAGGGGGGAAGTGTATCAGACACCTGAGCCTCGCTATGACCATGCAGGCATACTTGTATCGCTGAGCAGGTATGAGCATCCCGATCAGGCGCGTTTCGGTGATCAGGAGATTGCCTGGAAAATTGACAAACCTTTCCATGTGGGGCTGATCGTCCGCTCTTCCGACCGAAGCCGTGTGTTGGCTTTGCTGGATACCTATGCAGAGGAGGTTAAGCGCGATTTTCATGCCAGCGCTCCTCCCAGGGATAAGCCAACGCATTAATGTTCCCATAAACAACATATTGCGTGGCTGTATGCGGAATGTACGAAGGTTGAACGGCCATTATTTTACCGGATTTACAGTGGGCTTATTGTATGATACTGCTGGATATTTATGATACTACTTTACCGCTGACGAATCCTATTCTGAAGTTCCTGGTTATCCTGCTGATAATATTATTTGCGCCACTGCTGCTCAATAAACTCAGGATACCGCACCTATTGGGATTGATCATAGCCGGGGCCATTATAGGGCCGCACAGCATCAATTTGCTGGAGCGGGACAGCAGTATTATCTTGTCAGGTACGGCCGGTTTGCTGTACATCATGTTTTTGGCAGGTCTGGAAATCGATCTCAACGAGTTTAAGAAAAACAGTAGTAAAAGTCTGGTTTTTGGTCTGTACACCTTTTCTATTCCTATGGGCATCGGTCTTTGGGCAGCACTTTATTTACTGCATTTTTCCATGCTTTCTTCTATACTGCTGGCCAGCATGTTTGCCTCCCATACATTGATTGCTTATCCCTTAATCAGTAAGCTGGGGGTTGCCAAAAACAGGGCAGTACAGATAGCCGTTGGCGGTACCATGATAACGGATATACTGGCATTGCTGGTGCTGGCGGTGATTGTCAAGATGACGACCGGGGAGGTCAATGCAGAATTTTGGACGCGCCTGACGGCATCGGTAATGTTGTTCGGTGCTACTGTGCTGTTGGGATTTCCTGTCATAGGGCGTTGGTTTTTTAAGCGTTATGACGACAGTGTATCGCAGTACATTTTTGTATTATCTATGGTGTTTCTGGGGGCTGTCATGGCTGAATTGGCGGGTGTAGAAGCGATCATAGGTGCTTTTCTGGCAGGCTTGTCGCTCAATCGGCTGGTCCCCCAGACTTCAGCGCTGATGAATCGCATTGAGTTCGTCGGCAACGCGATTTTCATTCCTTTCTTTCTGATCGGGGTGGGTATGCTGGTCGATTTTGAATCCTTCGTCAAAGATAAAGAGACGATACTGGTTGCCGTTGTGATGACGGTCGTGGCTACGTTTAGCAAATTTGTTGCTGCCTGGCTGGCGCAGAAAACGTATCGCATGAGTGCTGACGAGCGAAGGCTGATTTTCGGTCTGAGTAATGCCCAGGCAGCAGCCACACTGGCAGCAGTGCTGGTTGGTTACAATATCATCATCGGCTTAGATGCCAATGGCGACCCTGTCCGGTTGTTGAGTGAGAGCGTGTTGAACGGTACCATTCTCATGATTCTGGTGACCTGTACAATCGCCACCTTTGTCGCACAGCGAGGAGCCAAAAATATAGCTTTACTTGAATCATCACAAAGTGAAGAACCTGACTGGGATTTCCGGGAGCGTATTCTGATACCCGTCAGCAATGCCGACACCACTGAGGAGCTGGTTAACCTCAGTATTACCATCAAGTCGCCCCGGTTGATGACGGAGCTGTATGCACTCAGTGTTGTCAATAATGCGGTTGACGATGCAGCTGCTTATTTGCAGGCACAGAAAATTTTGGACAAAGCCTCAAGAGCCGCAGCGGCTACGGATAATACCATCCGTGAATTGCTCCGCTATGACCTGAATCTGGTCAATGGCATCTCAAGCGTTGTCAAAGAGCAGAAAATAACGGACATCATCCTGGGGCTCCACCACCAAAAGGGACTCACGGACTCATTTTTGGGAAATTTGACAGAAGGGATTCTGACTCGTTGCAATACTACGACGCTCATCTATAAAGCGGCCCAGCCTTTATCAACCGTGAAAAGACATCTCATCCTGCTTCCTGAGCATGCAGAGCGAGAAATAGGCTTTCCTTTTTGGTTGGTAAAGGTTTGGAATATTGCCCGCAATACGGGTGCGAGACTGGTCTTTTATGCCAGGCCTGATACCCTGGCCTGCCTGAAAAATATCCATGCGAAGCATGCTGTCGATTCCTCTTTTGTATCTCTGCAGCAAGCAGATGAGTTGCTTACAGTCAAGGGGCAGATACAAAGAGACGACAACTTAATGATTATCATGAGCCGGGAGGACAGACTCTCTTACCAGGAATATATGGCACAGGTGCCTGTCTATCTCAATGAGGCTTTTAAGGCCCATAGTTTTATTCTCGTCTATCCCATGCAGGCTGGCGTAAGCGATCTTGCTTATATCAACCTCAAAAATCCGTCGATACATGAACCTATCGAGCGTCTGGACGAGATAGGGCGTACCATCGCACGGCTGTTTAAGCGCCGGTGAGCTTCAAAGGGGTATGGATATGATAAAAAAAACCAGGCTCGACTAACATGAAAGTGGGTGGAACTGAATTTTTTTATCTAGTTCAAATACAGGATTAAAAATTTGTTCGTCAACGGTTTGTGTATATGAAAATATTGCTTCTAAGGTTGTGGGTATAAGAATGTCCATAAAAATTTTAATTTTATTTAACCCTACTTTTGAAAATCAGCTGTACTTTTGCAGAGTAATTTGGAATCAGTAACAATTCAGCTGTGTTGCGGCAAATAGTTTGAACAATTCTAATGTCTGCACAGTTATACGGGTACTCATGAGATAGTCGAATCGAAAACCCTGTAAAGAAAAAATTGGGTGAGTGTTTGTTTATTTAAAAGGTGTCCTCTAAGGTAACTTGGGGGACATTCTTTTTTTGGGAAAAAATCGGCCCGGGGCGGGGTGCCGTAGGCCTGTGCGCTTGCGCGAGCGGGGAAAAGAGGTGTATGCCCGTTTTTAATGCAAAAACTGCGGGCATACACTTCTACGCCTTTAGAACCAGCCGGCACCCAGATTTCTAAAAGGCCAGGGGATAGACGCCAGCATCACCAGCAGCCCTGCCAGGTACAGATAGGCGATGCGCCGGTGTCCTGCAGCTGAAGGGAGCATGCGCTTGCCCGTACTGTAGCCAAAAGTAATCACACCGATAGCTACCAACATGCCGGTAAGATGTTCTACGGTGTAGAAACGCAGCAGGCTTTCTTTCATGGTGCTCGCCGCAAAAACCACCTTGGGGCTCATGAAATAGAGCACCAGGCCGATGATCAACTGTACGTGGGTGAATATCAGCCCGAACAGTGCTACCTTGCTGAGCGGCGCATCCTTGCTACCCATTTTGCGGAAGCTGTCAATGATGGCTCCAAGGAGCAGCAGCAATACCACCCAGCGAAGTCCTGAGTGTGCGTGTTTCAGTATATTATAAAATACCATATTGGAATGAATTTACGAAATCATTGAATGCATCCTGGTTTGTGAATAAAGCCAACCAGGATGTACCTAAACTGTGCCTTCTTCGGCGGCCATGGCCACCAAAGAAAGAGCAGTTGAGGACAACCATCTTTTCACAAAAGTACAAACAACTAGCGGCATTCATTCGTTAGAATGAAAAAACTACCATGGCACAACAAAACATACTGGTTGTTGGGGGGAGCACGGGCATCGGGCTGGCCGTTGTCAAAGAACTGTTGCGACAGGGAGCGCAGGTAACCGTCTGGTCGAGACAGGCAGGAGCTTTGGCTGAGCTACAAGCGGTAACGCACGTAGCCGTTGACGTACTTACAGGGGAGTTACCCGCACCACCGCCTGTACTCGATGGTCTCGTATACTGCCCCGGCAGCATCAACCTAAAGCCTTTTAAAAGCCTTAAGCCGGCTCAATTTCAGGCAGATTTTGATCTCAATGTGCTGGGGGCGGTGCGCTGCCTGCAGGCAGCGGAAGCTTCACTAAGGAAATCACCTCAGCCGGCCGTGGTGCTTTTCAGCACCGTAGCGGTGCAGCGGGGCATGGCTTTCCATGCCAGCATAGCCGCTGCCAAGGGGGCTGTTGAAGGGCTCACCCGCAGCCTGGCAGCTGAGTGGGCGCCCTTGGTGCGCGTCAACGCGATTGCTCCCAGTCTGACGGATACGCCCCTGGCAGAGCGTCTGCTTTCTTCCGAAGATAAGCAAAAAGCGGCAGCCGACAGGCATCCGCTCAAGCGTTTTGGCAGTGCTGCAGAGATAGCTGCTATGGCAGTTTTCTTGTTGGGGCCTTCGGCCGGATTCATGACAGGGCAAGTTATCGGTATGGATGGGGGGCTGAGTGCTCTCTAATTATTGGGTAGCCACAAACAAACAACATGCAATCATTTTGGGATGAGCGCTATGCTGAAGAGGCATACGCCTACGGCAAAAAGCCGAATGAATTTTTTGCCCGCCAGCTTGGCGCAGCTCCTGCCGGCGCCCGGCTGCTGCTTCCCTGTGAGGGAGAAGGGCGCAATGCTGTCTTTGCTGCCAGCCAGGGCTGGCAGGTCAGTGCATTTGATTATAGTGAATCGGGGCGGGAAAAATGTCGTCGACTGGCCGAAGAGCAGGGGGTGAGCGTCGATTACTCCGTAGCGGATGCAGCGGACTACGTGTATGGTACTGCTGTATACGATGCTGTGGCTCTGATCTTCGTCCACCTGCCGGCACCCTTGCGCACCTTTGTGCACAGGCAGCTGGTAGGGGCGCTCAAGCCGGGGGGACGTCTGATTGTAGAGGCATTCAATCCGTTGCAGCTAAACAATACATCCGGCGGGCCGCGCACGCTCGATCTTCTCTACACGCCCGAGCTGCTGGCGGCCGATTTCGAGGGGCTGGAGATTACACTGCTGGAGACAGCCACTACCGAGCTGGCTGAAGGCCCCTACCATATCGGCCGTGCGGATGTGGTGCGGATGCTGGCGCGAAAGCCGCTTCTGTAGGAGATGGCTGCGGACATGAGCCCTTGCCGGCTGGTTATTTTTATAAAAAACCCTGTGCCCGGGCGGGTCAAGACCCGCCTCGCGGCAGATCTGGGCGATGAGCAGGCGCTGTCGATCTACCTGCGGCTGCTGGCGCATACCCGCACGCAGGCCTTGGCCTGTGCGGCGGAGCGCCTGCTTTTTTACAGCGACACCATTGACGAGCATGATGACTGGCCGCCTGCTTTTTTTTCCAAACACCTGCAGCAGGGCAGCGACCTGGGCGCCCGCATGGCGCACGCCCTAGGCCAGGCACTGGCCGGGGCAGAGCGGGCGGTGCTCATCGGCAGTGACATCCCCGGCCTGACAGCAGATATACTGGCGCAAGCCTTCGACCTGCTCGATGCCCACGACTTCGTCCTGGGCCCCGCCGCCGACGGCGGCTACTACCTGATCGGCATGCGACAGCCGGCGGCCGGCATTTTCGAAAATATCACATGGAGTACACCCACCGTGCTGCAAGCCACCCTCGGGCGCATACAGGCGCTCGGCGGCAGCTGTGGCTTGCTGCCAACGCTGTCAGACGTAGATACAGCCGCCGACTGGCACGCCTGGCAGGCGGGCATCAACGAAGCCGGGCACGGTCAATCTCCTCCAGCGTATCGGGGTTGATGACCCTAAGTACCACGCTTTTACCAGCTACATCAAACAGGCAAAGTGCATTCTGTACCGTAAATCCCTCCACAGCCGCCGACCAGGGCGCCTGTTGCTGGGCATAAAAAGGTGCACCGGCCGCTCCGTTGATAATCTGCCAAAAAGATCGTTGCAGGCTGAGCCGCGGCTTGTCCCAGTCGTCAGGGTAGCGTGGAGTCGTATCGTCTACGCGCATGCGATTGTAGTTGTGCTCGTCACCGGCCATGACGGCTACTACCTTAGAGGACTCATTGGCAATCAGTTGCAGAAATTCATCGCGCCGTTCAATAATCCCTTTCGCCACGGGCTTACCCGCAACATGCGGCCGCGGCTGGTTATTGCCGTCATACCACATACAATCGCCCCTGTGGCCGCCATTGGGGAAAGGCGGGGTGTGCAGGGTCACAAAAATATGATCGATCCCCGGTTCGTTTTCGAGCCGGGCGAGGGTCTGTTGCAGCCATGCCATCTGTTGATCCATAAGATAGCCGTGCAGATTGCCGCCAATATAGGGCGCCCGGCGCAGCCCCGGTGCAAACCAGTAATTGCTGTTGAGGACAATCATGGCAGCGTTGCCATAGGTATAATAATACACATTCTCCTTATAAGAAGGGAAATCACCCGCCACGTCCGGCCGGGGATCGTAGACAGCACCATCTTCACTCTCCGGCCCATTGAGCGGGTTGACAAAACGCTCAGCAAAAATGGCCTCGGCAGCATGACTTTCCCAAGGGAAACCATCAATGGCTGTGCGGCCTTCAGCTGTGGCCCAGCCGAGAGCCTCATGATTGCCCATGCCCACATTGAAAGGCATATAGTGCCAGTAAGGCTCCACTGCATGTATCCAGTTGGTGAGCTGCAGCCGCATCTCATCGGGCTGACTCAGGTAGCCATCGACCAAATCACCCGTAAATTGCACAAAGGCAGCTCCTTCGCGGCGGCTCAGCGCCGCAATCCGCGTCATAATCTGCGTGTTAGTACCTCCCAGGCTGCGCTCGCCGCCGCCATAGCCGGAGCGGGAGTCGCTGGCGTAGGCAAAGGTGAAGGGAGCCTGCTCACCATCGGCCGGGGCTGTGTGAAAATGATAACTGACCTGGGTACGGCCACAGCTGAGGCTGTAGTCGTATCGCCGCCCGGGAAGCAGCCCGTCGAGCTGAAGCTCGTGACGGCTGACCGGCTGGCCGCCGCCAAAGCTGCGGCCATCGCTGAGCGAAAGTTGCGAGGATACAGGAACCGAAGTTTCATACCAGATGACAGCACTGTTGGCAGTGACATTCGCCACAAATGGCCCCCGGAGCAGGGTGGGCAGAGGCGAAAAAACATCATCGGCCAGCTCAAAAGCCTGTTTGCCTTCATAAACGATCACCCCCTGCGCATCCGTAAGCCGATAGCCGATGACGCCATAGCCGCTGGCCTGCCAGCCCGTATGGTCATAGCCTTCGCGCAGGTCGTTGCGGATGTTGAGTAATGCACGGCCGCTGCTGTCAATGGCAGCCGTAAAACGCAGTACGGCCGTCGGATAAGTATGCTGCCCGTAAGGGATGAGGCCGTAGGTGATACGGCCCTGGCGCAGGCGGTGTGCAGCAAAATGCATCCGCAGCCCGTCCCGCGCAGCCTCTACCTGCGGGCTCACGCCCGAGAGGGTAAAACGAGCTTCGCGCCGGGAAAGCTGCTGGCTGCTGCCATCGGGCAGCGTCAGCAGCAGACTGCTGTCGGCGGCATACTGCAATCGGTCGTAGACAGCGGGGATGGATTGTCCAAAAAGTGATCCCAAGTAGGTTATAAAAAAGAATACGGCAATGACAATAGTTGTCCGGAGATCCGTCATGGTGTCGCTTTTAATCAAAGAGAATACATTGTCAAAATGAAAAATCCGTGCGTATGTTTTATTTCTGGTATTGGTGCAAATTATACAATAATTGCATAAAAGAGGGCATAGATTATAAATATATATAGGTGATGTTCATTATTATTGTTATCTTACTAAAGTATTTTCCCCCCCCCCCGCCTTATTGCTATTCACTACTTTCACTAACACCGTTCTACGTTTACAATGAATACAAACAGGTATGTAATGTACTGGCAGGTTATTGGCTTAACCTTGCTGGGGCTTTTATCGGGTAAAAATGAAGCGGTTTCACAGGTTGAGAACCCCGCGAACATAGCAGCTGTATTAAAAGATATTCCGGCAGCGAAAACAGATTCTGCCAGAGCAGTACTTTACCTGAAACTCTCGCAGGCAGCAACGTCCGAGAATTACGTGGATGCCGGCGAGTATTCGCTGAAGGCTGTTGAATATGGAGAGAAAAGTGCCGTGCCTGCCCTGATGTATGAAGTGTATACCAATGCGGGTGAGATATTTTTGAATGCCGGAAGCAATGACATTGCAGCGGATTTTTTTGCGCGTTACGTTGAGCTTGCCCGCTCTATGCGTGATACTGTCACTCTGGCAGCAGGTTATTTCAATCTGGGATCCGTTTGGCTAGCGATGGGGGAGTATGATAAAGCTGAAAAGATGATGGTCAATATGGAGGTGATGCAGCAGGAATATCTCCGCAGATACGGTGAGGCAATCGATACGGCCAATATGTTAAGTGTATACAACAATATGATCATGCTGAAGGCAGAGCAGCACGCCTGGGAAGAAGGGGAAGTTTACTTTGAAAAAGGCAGGCAGTTGGCTGAGGGGCACGAAGATAATCTTTCCTTATTGGGGATGTTGTATATCAATTATGGTGATTTATTGCTGAGTAAAGGTGATATTCAACAGGCGATACAGATATACGAATTGGCGAGGACAATGTTTGTTCGTGTGGGAGATACAGCAAGGGAAGCAATCACAGATGCTTGTTTGGGCGATGCTTATGAAAAAAAGGAGAATTTAGTCAGGCAATAGATATATACAGGCGGGTCTATTTATCAAGTCAAAGCTTGGCAAATGATTATTTGAGTTTAACATCTTCTCAAGGGTTATACCGGCTCTACAAAGAGACATCATTCAAGGATTCAACCCTTAAGTACCTTACCATAAGCAAGGAATTTGAAGAGAATATCAAAACCAGTGAAGCGCGGGAAAAGCTGATTACCAAAGAATTGTCATGGAAATTTGAAGAAATGCAACGAATGCAGGAATCTGCATACAAGGCCAGCCTGGGCAAAATTATTATTGTGTTGATATTGGCCGGTCTGCTGGCTTTTGGTCTGGTACTGTTGGCCGGCAAAAAGCACCAGCGGCTCAAGCAGGTGAATCTGGAGAAACTACAACTGGCACTGGATGCACAAAAACTCCAACTGGACAAGGAGTTGCTGGCAGCTCAGGTGGAGCTAAAAGACAAGCAGCTGGCGACAGAAGTTTTGTATCGTGTACAAAATCATGAGCTCATCAAAGAGGTAGTACAAAAACTCATCGCGGTGCACGCCAAGTCTAGCAGGGAAACCAAAGAAACACTGGGTTCTGTACTCAAGGGGCTGGAAAAATCGCTGGAGGATAAAGCGTGGGATGATTTTGAGATACGCTTTCAGCAGGTACACCCCAATTTTTATGAAAAATTGCAGCGTGATTTCCCTGATTTGAGCCTGAACGAGCGCCGCCTCTGCGCTTTTCTCAAGCTCAATATGACAACCAAAGAGATCTCGGCCATCACCGGGCAGAGTATTAATTCCATACAAGTAGCTCGCTGGCGGCTGCGAAAGAAGCTGAACCTGCAGGATGCCGATGCAGCGCTCACAGATTTTTTTACCGGGTATTGATTTTTAAACAATTGATTTTTAGTTTTTTGAATGTGTATGTAATGGGTTTGTAAACATGCATTTTGAGCATGTAGTATAGATGTAAAGGTCATAAAATAAGGATTATCTGACGGGTAATTTAGTTTTGTCAATGATGTGTGTGCGCTTCATTTTGGGCGGGGGCTTCGATGTTGGGCATGCATGTTTGCACGGATTTTTTTCGTGTGCCTGACACCATTTTTATCGTCAATTAATCCATGATGAAACGACCTGTACAACATTTGAAAAAAGAAAGACCTTTGAAGAGGGGAGCGAAGAGCTCTTGGAAAGTCCTGCCTGTGCTAAGTTTGCTGGCAGTCCTGGGCGTAACCCTGCTGGCTGCAACAGTCAACTCAGACATGCTGCTTGATTGGAGCAAGCTCAGTCTGACGGGTCATGATTCCGCGCCATCAAGTCAGGAAATACCGGTCATCGAAGTGCAGCCGACGAACCCGTCTGGCAAGCCGCAGCTTAGTGAGACTAGTCAGCAGGCAATCCAACGAGAGCTTTCACAGTCTGGCTTCGTTGAAAACAAGGGCCAGATTATTGATCAGCACGGCAACCCTAATACAGCGGTGAAATTCCTGCTGCGCCAACCTGGACTGAATGTCCAGTTGCGTGCAACGGGTTTTAGCTACGATACCTATGTCAGGGAAAAAATTACGCTGACAGATGAAATGAAGGAGCGGTATCGTCGTCGTAACAAAGGCAAGGAAGAGGAAGTACCTGAGGAGGGCTACACAACGCGCTTTCATCGGGTAGACATCGAACTGCTGGGAGCGAATCCCAATGCATTCGTCGAAACTTCTGATCTGCAAATTGCTGTGGAGAATCACTTTCACAACGGGGAATCTATCAAGGGGGTGCGTCAGTACGGAAGGGTCGTATACAGAGATATCTATCCGAATATTGACCTTGAATTTGTTTCTTCGCCGGCAGAGGGCAAGCCTGTAGAGTACAATTTTATTGTACACCCCGGTGGGGATCCTGCAAGCATACAGCTGCAATATGCAGGGCCGGAAAGCGTGCATTTGGCTGAGGGTCGGATTAAGCTCCAGCTGTTTCATGGCGTATTGGAGGAGAATATTCCGGCCTCCTGGGTAGAAACTACAGATAACCCGCTCGAGGTAGGCTATCGGCAGTTGAACAACAATGTCATCGGTTTTGAAGTGCCGGCCTATGACCGCAGCAAAACACTTACCATTGACCCTACCCCCAAAATGTCACTGGGTACCTATTTATACCCACAATACAGTTCGGTGTTTTCCAGTTATGGTTTCGATATTGATGCCGACGGGAATATATACCTGGGGCTGGAGTTATATCCGGAGAACGTAGGAGTTTCCCCCAACAATCTGGCTACGGCAGGTGCTTATGATGTTACGCTGAATACAGGTGGTTCTAATGCAGATATACTCATTGTGAAGATGAATGATAAGGGGCAAATATTGGCAGCTACCTATTGGGGGGATGATGAAATTGATGAATACAGTGCACAAGTTGTTGTAACCAGTGAAGGCGTGTATGTGATGGCTGTTTGGGCTGGTTCCTCGTACGACATGATTGTCGGAAAGTTCGATTTCAATCTTACAAGCCTGGCGTGGTCAAAAAAAGTAGGCGGAGAGTACGATGAAGAAGATTTTTATATGGCTGCCACACCTGACGGCCATGTTGTTATTGCCGGGGTGACCAGATCCGGTGACTATCCTGTTACGACCGGGACTTTGGTAGGTGACAATCACGTAGCCACCAAGCTGAACAAGGCAGACGGCTCTATTATGTGGAGCAGGGTTATTGCCACAGACGATGGCGGAGAGGCTTTGGACATCGAAATAGACGATGCCGGAGACATATACATTTTTGGTTATCTCAATTGTGACATAAGAGGCGATTATACCTCTATAAGTGATATATCAACTGCCGGAACCTATAAATCACTGGCTGATTTGGCGGCTTATACCGATCATGTCGGTTACCTGGTTAAGCACTCAGGGGCCGATGGATCTAAGATCTGGGGGACTTTTGTCGGAGGAGCAGGTAACAAGGATGATATGGAGCTGGAGCTGGACAGCAAAGGTAATCCATGGGTATTTTTCCAACAGGTATCTGCGGATGAACCCACTACACCGGGCGCTTACCTCGAAAGTCTTGATCCGGACGCGGTACTTAATATAGAGAGTGGTATAGGGGAGGCCAATTATTTACAGCGTTTCTCCTCAACGGGGGCCTTATTGTATTCTACTTTCTACATGCCTTCCAGTGTGGATTACGGCATTTACTCGAGTATATCTTTTTCCATAGATAAATCGAACGACAACATCCACATCATGGTGGCTGACAACAACCCCCCCTTCCATCCGGAATGGGTGAGCGATTGTGGTCTGATAAATGATTTGGATGAGTTTGGCTCTGGGTCTGTTACCTTGTATTTGGCCAAGTTTGACAGCACCTTCAACAGAGTGTATGGTTCTCTTTTGGCGCTGTCCAGCGGAAGAGGACGAGTCCTGGCTGTCAATGACAAAGCATACTGTAATTTTAGGGCAACCCGGGGGATGCCAGTCTCTCCCGGAGCTGCCACCAACTTGTCTGGGAGCTCTCGCTATTGGTTTGGTATTTTCGAGGAGAGTTTTATTCCTGAGGATTTGCAAACTTCTCCCAACACCATTACGAGTTCACAGGAAGTTTGTGGCGGTGGTCTGACACAATCTATTGTCGGTTCCAAAGTAGGCATTTTGGCACCCGAGGGCTATTTCAATACTGTATTATTCCAATGGCAGCGTTCGCTGGACAGCCTGCAGTGGGAAAATATTGAAGGCGCGGTTGATCGTAACTACTCACCTGATCCAGTGGGAGCAGGACCAGTCTACTTCAGGCGCCTTGTTTTTATGCCTGGCCCTGAGTTTATAGGGGGTAGCTGTGATCCTGTGAGTATCGACACTTCCAATGTGCATACCATGATTGTACGCACAGAAGGAGGCAGTGTGCTGCTCGCCCCGACGGCTGAAATTGCCGGTGGGTCAAGAGGATTCACTTGTGTCGGTAGTGATGTTACGTTATCGGGTTTCGCCAGTGGTGGATCCGGAACCGGCTATACGTATCAGTGGCTGGCGGGTCAGACGGAGGTTGGTACATCCAATACCGTCACGGATTCTCCGACGGCTTCCACAATTTACACGCTTCGGGTCACCGATGACAAGGGGTGTTTTGCCCTCGACCAGATTGCCGTCAACATTGTTCCTAATAATGCAGGTCCCAATCATACTTTCTGCGAGGGTACAGCAGGCATTCAGATCGGGACAACGCCTGTACAGGGTACATCACTGGTGAGTTACGAATGGTCTCCTGCCGAAGGCCTTTCTTGTACCAATTGTCCGCAGCCGATTGCCAGTCCGTCGGCTACTGCGAGCTATACGCAGACAATCACGGTAATAAAGCCGGACAGCACAACATGTACGCAGTCTGATGATGTAAACGTAACTTTCGTTGCCAAGCCGGGGGATGAGATTGCCGGCGACGATGTTACCATTTGCCTCGATCCATCCAACACTGCACAGTTGGGAAAAGCCAGTGTGGTCAATTACACGTATACCTGGTCTCCAAGAATTTTCTTGTCAAGTGCAGCGGTTGCTGGTCCAACGTTTACGGTGCCTGCTGTGACCAACGGTATAGCGCCCGTAATCAACTATACAGTGACCGCCAGACGTTCGACTTGTTCTTTTGTAGATTATGTGCGGGTGAAAACGATAGAGCCAAGGATCAAGGTACTTAGCAGCTGCGGTAGTGTATGGGTGTCGGGTGAGCGGCTCAACCCTGCCGGTACTACTTATGTCTGGGAAAAAGTATCGGGTGATGGAAACCTTGAAATTTTCGAATCGCGTCTGGGCAATGCCGATATCTATGCAAGGGTAACGGGTGGCAACTCAGTCACGATTCGCCGGGTGGCCACGCTGGACGGGGTAAGCTGTACTTCCAATGATATAACACTGACTGTTTGTTCCGGTGGGGGTGCTGGCGGAGGTACTGGCGAAGGTGGCTCAGCTACCTGTTCGATCCTTCGGGTAGATGTACTGGACGCGCCAGGCTGTCCGGCACTGTACGAGGGTGGTTATCGCCTTGCGGCCATCGGGGTGAATCCGTCGCAGTACAACTTCCAATGGAGTCCGGCAGAGGTGTTTGACAATCCGACAGCAGCTAACCCGCGTGTGATCAGTACTGCCAGCAACGTGGCAATCACGGTCACGGCTACCAATAAATTTGATGCAGCGGATGTGTGTACTTTCAATATGATTGTCAACAACCCGGCTTTGTCTTTACCTGTGTTTTCAGCTCCCGACCAGACACTCTGTCCGGGTACGGATTCTGTTTTCATCGGACTGGCAAACAATATGGAATACAGCTACTTGTGGGACAATACCACGGCTATGCAACCCGGGGGGCAGGTTACGGCCAATCCAATGTTGGTCAAATTGGGGAATACGCAGACCTATCAGGTATTGGTAACAAATGTAGCTACCGGATGCTATATCCGCGATACGATCAGGGTGAACGTGGTTGATGTGCGTGTCAATGCGGGCGTAGATAAAACAGCCTGCTCAGGGGCCATCGTAAAAATTGGCACAGCTGTAGACACAACGCGCAACTGGACATATCTCTGGACACCGGTGGCGCTCTGGACCAACGAGACCAATGCCAATTCTCCCGAGCCGGAAATTATTTTTGCAGCAGATCTGACCATGGTGCTCAACGTAACAGATGTACCTTCTGGTTGTGTCGTGACGGATACAATGCTCCTCACGGCTCCCACGGGTTCGTTCTTCCAGGGTTTGGCAACGCCAGATCCTATCTGTCCCGGGGGGTCTGTGAAATTCACAGGAACACCTATTAACGGCATCACATACACATGGTCTCCTGCTACAGGTCTTAATACTACCAGTGGGCTGACCGTCACAGCCACGCCAACCACTACCACGGACTATACTATCACGGCAGCAGGTTGTGGTCCGGCAACGGATACAACCATCACGGTTACTGTCAATACGGTTGAGGATTTTACCTTAACAGATAAAGTCAATTGTCCTTCAGTTGGTGTTGCCATTGGTATTGGCGCAACGGGCAACTCGGCCAGTGTTACTGGTGCGGTGTCCTACGCATGGTCACCTACTACCGGACTGAGTGCGGCCAATGTACCCAATCCTACGGCCAGGGCCAACAGAGAGACGACTTATACCCTTACCATCACGTATACAAATGGCTGTAAGCTGAGTAAATCACTTACGGTGACTCCGCAGGCCGGTACCACAGCTGATGCAGGTTCTGATCTTTCGGTTTGTCCGGGTGATGAAGTTACCATCGGTCGTCCCGGGCTAGATGGCACGACCTACGCATGGTCACCTGCTACAGGACTGGACAATCCCAACATTGCCCAGCCAACGGCTAGTCCGGAAGAAACTACAATATATACACTGACCGTGACGAATGGTGAATGTGTGGCCACCGATTCTATGCGGCTGACAGTCAGGTCACTGCCTAATCTCGAGATTGCGGGGAATACAACCATTTGTGCACCCGGGGAAACCAGCCTGAGTGTGCCGCAGTTGGTCAATTATTCATACTTATGGACAGGACCCAATATAGTATCGCCCACGTCTGCCAGCACAGTGGTTCAGCCTACCGAGGACAGCCGCTACAGAATTATTCGCAGAAGTAATGTTACCGGCTGTGTAAGTTCTGCAGAGGTTCTGGTCAGCGTCGTAGAGCGTGGATTTACATTGGATGTAACACCTGTGCGTCCTATGATTATCTGTCAGGGAGAAGGCATTGAGCTGCCGCTGAAGATTACACCGGCCGATGCCAATGTACAGATTGCCTGGACGCCTTTACCAGCAACGTTGGACAATCCTTTTATAGCTAACCCGCTGGCTCGTCCTACGGGCAACATAACTTACAATGTGGTTGTCACCAACCTGAGCAATTTTTGCCAGGACCAGGCTTCTGTCCCCGTTCAGGTGATTCCACTCGAAGAGTGCACAGGAGATGATTACGGTGACTCGCCTATCAGCTATGATGCTCCGGCACCTGCTCAGCACGGGATTGTAGAAAGACTGCAGATTGGCGAGTTCATCGATAGGGAACCTTTCCCGAGAAATGTTGAAATAGGTTTCCCCGCTGTTGGTGACGATAATGACCAATATCCTGATGATGACGGTCTATTATCTGTGCGCGACCTTCAGCACCGCGAAAATACGTATGAACTGGTAGTATCCAATGTACTCAATGATACCTTTGAGGTGGCTTATCTGGTTGCCTGGGTTGACTTTAACCTGAATGGTATCTTTGAAACGAGCGAGCGTTCTACCATTTCGCAGCTAGCCCGAAGTTCAGTACCCCGGGTAGTTGGCCTTTCGTGGGCGGGCTTCAACCCCAATCGTTTTTTGGCCGACGGGCGCTCATATATCCGCATCCGCCTCACAGCTGATGTTTCCGGCAACTGGTTGTCAGACCCGCAACCCTACGGCTTCCGGGCCAATGGAGAGGTGGAGGACTACGACTTCCTGATTGTCCGCTACCAGCCATATCCGGATTTTGCGCTGGTGGATAAAGGGGAGGCTCTTGCGGCTGATGTAACCGTCAACGACAATGGAGTCAATGAAGCAGTTAATTACTTTGACATTGAATCCCGTGCGGGTAACCCGACAGCAGATGTGCCGGTACTTGCGCCGGATGGTACTTATACCTTCAGCAGTAATATCCCTGGTATCTATCAGTATACGGTCTACTCTACCAATGGCGTAGATACCCTGCCTGTACTGCTGGTTATCAATGTACTTGATCCAACAGAAAGGACGCCACCGGCTACTGCCAATTTAGATGTAGCAGAAACAAAGGAGAACAACAGTGTGACGATTCCAACTTTGGCCAATGATTTTCCCGGCCGCTTCGGATCCAGCATGTTGCCTGAAACGGTTGAGATTGTTACTGCTCCCTCACATGGTACAGCAGTGGTCGATGCGCTCACAGGAGATGTAACCTACCAGCCGCAAGTCAATTTTGTAGGGGCAGATACACTGGTGTACCGGGTGAAAGATAACCTCACGGACATGTGGGTATATGCCCAGCAGTATATTGCAGTATCTCCTGCCGAGTCACCCAACAGCGTGATGGCTGTTCACGATGTATTTGTCGTTCCTGCCGGATTGAGTCGGACCTACAATGTACTGGTCAACGACTTCGATCCCGAGGGCAATGATATCCGTGTGACGCCGGATACGATTGAAACGGCTGACTATACCATTGCTATTGACGAAGAAGGTAATATCAGTGTTTTTGCATCCGCTGACTACAACGGCATCATCACGGTGGATTATTCCATTTGCGATGACGGTGAGCCACAGGCCTGCAGTACCAATATAGTTGATCTGGTTATACGTCCTGCCCTGATAGGTTACGTATGGGAGGATGATAATTTCAACGGCCGCCGTGAGGATGAGCGCGAGGAAAATCCGGAATCCCGCCTGGGCGATATCCTGATGAGCCTGCTGGATGCCAACGGTATGCCTGTTGCCGGCTTTACCGCTGTCAGTGCAGAAGATGGTTCTTATGTACTGCCAATGCCGGGGGCTGGTACTTACCGGCTCAAGGCAGACTTTGGCGGCATGTTAAATGCAGGCGAATACAAATTTACTGTACCCAACATCGAAGCTAATAGCCTTGATACTATCGACTCAGACTTTTCATTTGCAGAAGGCGAAACGGCTGTATTTACGGTAAGTGCAAATAATGTTACCCTTCAGTTCGATGCGGGCATTTTCAAGGATGCCGACAACGACTTCCGTCCTGATACGCGTGAAACCCAAGACCAGCAGCTCATGCTGGATCCGCTCGGCTTTATCTACTGCGAAACCAGTGGAGAAATCATCCGGGGCGGAACGGTAAGTGCTACGGGTCCGGGTAACGTGTACATGGTATACGACGGTAGTAATGGTTTCTACCAGTTCTTTGTCGATGCTGCCGGTACTTATACCATCCAGCTCAACAATCCTGCCGGTTACCTTTCTTCGCTGACTTGCCTGCCTGAAATTGGGGCGCTGAGTTCTTTTGATACGCTCACCCTTGGAGCGGGTGACCTTGATATGGACGGGTTTGTCGATGATACAGATTGTGCCAACAATCCGTTCTACTTCCAGGTGACGCTGGGCCCCGGGGATCTGTTGCTCAACAACAACTTCCCTGTGATGTGCCTGGATCTGGGTGACCTCGACAGTCCTTATCCGACAACCATCGCTGATGATGGTGCGCGCCACTCAGTACTCCAGAACCCAAGGCTCTATTTGGGTACCAAGGTGGACTTCGAAACCGATGGTCAGCCGGAAGCAGAGGCCGGCATCAACGGTGGTGGTGACGACGGCAATACCCCCGCTGAGGACGATGAAGACGGCATTGCTACACTGCCTGCCTTCACTACCACAATACCTTCTGCCATCACGGTGGATGTGGTGAACGATACCACGGTCAGCGCATACCTGAGTGTGATGTTTGACATGGACAATGACGGTTTGTTTACAGGGTCAGAGGTACAGCAGGACACCATTCCTGCGGGCTATATTGGTCCGGTCAGTGTCACTTTCACGCCGCCCGCGACGGCACCGGTGGGTGTGCGTACAGGCCTGCGCGTCAGGGTTGCTTCCGCTTCTGTAGCGAGTGCTACCGGTTTGGCGCCCGATGGCGAAGTCGAAGACTACACGGTGCTCTTTGCAGGCTTTGATTACGGTGATTTGCCGCAGTCATTCAATACAGAGGGTGCATCCAACCCACCTGCACACATCATCTCGGCTGATCTTATGCTGGGCACATCCGTCGATGCTGAGATTGACGGAGCTGCCGATGCGATGGCACTGGGTGATGATCAGAATGTTGGCCTGGTAACCTTTGGAACTTCTACACCTGCAGGTGATGACGAAAACGGCATCTCTCTTGTCAGTCCGATGATTGCCGGAGATACGGCTGTCTTCAGCGTCAGTGCTGTTAATAATCTTTCCTCAGCTGCAGTATTGCAGGCCTGGATAGATTTCAACGGCAATGATTCTTTTGAGGCTGATGAGCAGCTGAATACACTGGATTTTGCGCCGACTGGTGCTGTGGTGCCTGTCGGTGGACTCAACAATGCTCCGCTGGCCTTTACGGTGCCTGCTACGGCTGCCTTCAATCTGGGCAGGGCTATGGTGCGCTTCCGACTCAGCCAGGCCGGCGGTCTGGCGGCTGACCAGCAACTGGGCACGCCTCCGTTTGGCGAAATTGAGGATTATATCTTCAATCTGGGCAGTATTGGCAACTACGTATGGGAAGATATCAACGGCAATGGCCGTCAGGACGAGGACGCTACGGCTGCCATGGCGGGTATTCCTATGGAGCTCACTTACTTTGGTCTTGACGGAACGGCCGGTGGCAGTGGTGCTGATGCCGACCAAACATACACAACTACCACCGCAGCCAACGGGTATTACGATTTCCGCGGTCTTATCAATGGCAATTACCGCCTGCGCATAGCGACCTACCCAACGGATTTCATTACGACCGAGCCTAATGTAGGCAATGATACCGGTGATGCCGAAGATGCCGATGGCTATGACTTCACCATTGCTGACGTGACAGCGCTGCCAACGGGCGAGAACAGTCTGCTGGACAACCCCAACGTAGTAGGTGGTTTCCCGGACAACCAGAACGACCAGTCAATAGACTTCGGTATTCTGCAACTTGCTGAGCTGGGCGACTATGTCTGGCTGGATGTTGATAATGACAACAACCAGGCGGGTGATTCCAACCTGCCGCTGACAGGTGTTACCGTGACCCTGACAGGTACTGATAATCTGGACAGGCCGGTAAGCAGCCAACAGCAGACCGATGAGGATGGCAACTACCTGTTCGATGGTCTGTGGCCGGGTACTTACTATCTGACCTTCGATTTCAGTACAGCTACGGCACCTGTTGAAATTGCTGAATTTGCCTCGCTGCTTGAATTTGTCACACCCAATGTTGGTAGTGATGACGCAACCGATAGCGATGCCGATGGCGCAACGGGTCAGACGGGCAATTATGTACTGGTGTCACGTACATCAACGCTTACGGCTGATGCAGGCGCGCGCATTCCGTGCTTGCCGCCTACGAACCTGACAGCGGATATGCCAAGCTTTACCACAGCCCGACTCAGTTGGGAGGTCAACAATAATCCGCTGACGGGTATTGATTCTGATGATCACTGCTGGACAGTGACGGTAGGTGGTCAGGGCTACAATGGTAGCATTGGTCAGGCTGTCATGGACTTTGTAGTGTGCGAAGGGGATGCTAACGTAAGCATCATTGGCAACCGCGTATTTGTGACTATCAGTGGCCTGTCGCCAGGTACTTGTTACCAATTTAGTGTAGGTGAAACCTGCAATGGTATGGGACCTGAATCGAATGTATCTTCGGTCAGCCTGTCTGGTGTGTTCTGTACCTACGATTACCCTGCCACGGCGAGCTATACGGCTACAGCGCCAAGCTGTCCGACAGTTTCTCCGGGCTTCGCAGCCGACGGCAGTTTCACGGTGACGGTAGTCAACAGCACGAGCTGCGATCCGGGTGTGTACAACATTGTGGTGGGTTCACCCAACAACGGCAATACGCCCACGCAGAGCTACCTCAATGTTCCTGCGGGTGCTTATACCTTCACGGGCTATGCGCCGGGTACCTACTCGGTTGTGATCACCGAGACAAGCGGCAACTGTATCCAGGATCCTGCGGAATATCCTATTGAGCTGGATGTGGTGGTGCCCGACGGTACGGACGCGGTTGCACCAACTTTTGTGGTGCGCGACGAACTGGGTAACGTGATTAACAGCCTTGCGGCGGTCACGCTTCCTGAGGGCAGCTGCAGCTACCAGCTGCGGTTGTATGTAACGGACGGCTTCGACAGCTGCGATGGCGCTATTGTTGCTGAGAATGCGGTGACGGCCAGTGTAGTGACGGTTCCTGCGAGCATTGATCCGGGTTCACAGGTGTCGGTAAGCACCGACAGTGTGGGTCTGTACCTGATCGACGCACAACTGGCGGTGGGTACGACTACCCTGACGATCAGCCTGCAGGATGCTGCGGGCAATGTGACGAGCCGCAGCTTTACGGTGACGGTTACAGACAATATCGATCCTGTGCTGAGCCTTCTGGGCAACAGCCAGTATGTAATACCTGTATGCTCGACTTCGACGACGGGCATGATGACCGTACAAGTTGACGATGCCTGTGATCAGAGTATCGACATGAATAACCTGGTGGTGAACTTCGGCGGTGCCACGGGCGTGGTGAACTTCACGGGCAGCAACTACCGGGAGTATGCAGTGACTTTCCCGGCAGCGGGCAGCTACCTGGTGTCGGCTACCTACACGGATGCTGACGGCAACGTGGCACTAATCGATCAGCTCATCACGGTGGAGCAGGCATCAACCAACCAGCCGCCGACAATCATGGCGGCAGCAGAGACAGTAACGCTTGCGGGCTGTACGTCTTCAGCCGGTATGGTGTACGGCTTTACGATCAGCGATGACTGTGAGCCGGTCAACATCAGCGGTGTGGTCTTCAACGGCGGCAGCTCAGGTCTTCCGACCCTGAACGGCACAGGCTTTGTGCGCACTATGGCTGCAGGACCGAATGCTGTTTACTTTGAAGTAGAGGGCACGGTGATTGCAGGTGTACACAATCTGAGCATCAGCTATGGCGGCCAGACGGCGACAGCTACGCTGACAGTCACAGGTGCTGCCAACCAGGCAGCAGACATTGTGATGCCGTCAAACCTGACATTCACAACAGCGAGCTGCAACACAGCAGCGGAGCGCGTGATGATTACGATTATCGATGACTGCGACAACCCGCTGGATCCTTCACGCGCAAGCTTCCGCCTGTGCGGTCAGCCGATTACACCGGTAGCAGTAGATGCAGCCAGCGGCCAGTTTGAGTTTGTACTGACACCGACACAGGCGCTGAACGGCTGCCAGCTGGAGGCGACCTATACGGATGCACAGGGCGCTGTACGCACAGCCTCCGCGACAATTACGGTCAACGTACATGCAGACACCTGGGCACCGATTATCGTGTATCCTTCACAGGATATCTACGTGACACTGGACGCCTGCGAGGCACCAAGTGCAGTGGTAAACTTCGAAGCAACCGCTACGGATAACTGTGGTGTTGCCAGCTTTACGGTGGCCTTTAGCCCGTCTGTGGGCGGAGCGACCCTGATACCGAGTGCAGGCGGTGACCGCCTTGCGGTGATCACGACGCCGGGTACCTACACGGTGCTGCTGACGGCTACGGACGTGAACGGCAATGTACGTGAGGAAGACTTCCGCATCATCGTGACCCAGGGCCCTCGTCCTGTGACCAACCTTGCGTGCTTCAGCAACCTGAATGTGACGCTGGGAGATGACTGCGATCTGGTACTGACACCCGAGATGGCACTGAGCGGCAACTTTGGCTGTATCGATCCGTCGACTTTCGTAGTGACGGTAGCGGACGCTAACCCTGCCAACGGAGCAGTGATCGACGGCTGTGGCAGCTTCGACTACACAGTCACCCTGCCGGCGCCTGCCCCAACCCAGGGCTTCACGGCTGCGTTTGCGCCTTCAAACTGGACGGTGGTGAGCGGTACGAACGGCGGTGCTGTCAACTTCGCAGGCGGCACACTGACGCTGGTGAGCCCCAACGGCACTTTCTGTGCGGGCGGTCAGCAGGTGTCAGCCTCGATAGCAGTACCGACAGCAGGTGCGCTGAGCTTCAACTATGCGTGGAGCAATACGGATCCGAACTTTGACTTCTTCATCGTGAGCAACGGCGCAGCTACGCTGGTCAATACAGGTGCAGCCGCCGCCAACGGGGTGATCAACATCAACGTACAGGCAGGTGACGTGCTGATCTTCATCGCCCGTTCAGCGGACTGTATATTGGGTTCGGGTACGGCGACCATCAGCAACTTCAGCTTCCTTGCGACCAACCCGTACGCAGGGGTGAGCTTCACGACCTGCTGGGGCCGCGTACTGGTGGAAGACAAGACAGCCCCTGTCATCAGCTGCCCTGCCAACACGGACGAGGCAGAGATCACCTTCACGACCAGCATAGTGAGCGGTGCACTGCAGGCGGGCGACAGCCAGCTTGACTTTTCGCAGCAGCCCTGCTATCTGGAAGTGCTGACGGGCAGCAGCGGACCTTCGGGCGGCAATGCAGCAGGTCTTCGCTTCTACGATGTGTACAGCTTCACGGTAAGCCAGAGCGATGTATATACGTTTGACTTCGAGAGCACGCAGCTGACGGGCGCCAACGGCGGCGCACTGGGCTCGCTGTATGCAGGCAGCTTTGATGCCGGCCAGCCGTGCTCGAATATCATAGCCCAGAACGATCAGGTGTTCGGTGCGACCACAGGCTTGTTCCTGCTGTCGCCGGGCGTGGGACTGGGCACGGTCAACTTCAACCCGTCGATGCGGCTGTCACTGCCGCTGCAGGCAGGCCAGACGTACACGCTGGTGACGACGACAACCCTGCCGGGCATAACAGGCAGCTACAACTGGGCGATCTACGGCGATAACGGCGGACAGGTCAACGGAGCTACGCAGCTGACGGCTACGGAGCGCCGCGAGCTTATCTGCGACGATCTGGACAACCTTCGGCTGGGTACCAACGTACCGACGATGGACGAGAACGGCAACCTGACGACGGTGCCCAACCAGTGGTGCTACCGCACAGACCGCACGGGCAATGTAATCATGCCGACCAACCCGACCCGCCGGGCGCGCATGCAGCAACTGCTGGATGTGCTGACGCTGACGGGCTACCCGCATGCGGGTGACAACTTCGGGGGCATGGTGAGCGACAACTGCGGTAACCTGCGGGTGTGCGTGACGGAAGTGGTGAATGAGACGAACAACTGTACGGCCTCCTTCATCGACCGTACGTTTACGGTGAGCGACAAGCTTGACAGCAACTGCGGCGGTGCACCGATGACAGCCAGCTGCACGCAGCGCATCACGGTGCGCAAGCCGAACATCGAAGATGTACAGTTCCCGCCGGTAACGGCCTACACGGAATGCGACGAGAGCTACCCGACAGACGCCAGCGGCTATCCGCACGCGAGCCACACGGGCTATCCGTTCATCCGCGGTGCGTTTGGCAATGTGGACCTGAGCAGTTCGGTGTGCAACCTGGGAGCAACCTACGTCAATCAGGCCTATGTGGCAGGCTGTGCCAACACCTACCGCATCACGCGTCTGTGGACAGTGCTTGACTACTGCGCACCGCTGCAGTCACGGCAGTACAACCAGATCGTGATGGTAGGGGACTTCAGTGCCCCCATCCTGAGCGGTCCTGTTGCTGACTACGACGGCAACGGCATCAACGACCTGCTGACGTTCTCGACCACAGCCCTGAGCTGTGAGAGCTACTTCCAGCTGCCGGAACCTGCGAGCGTGACAGACAACTGTTCACTGACAGGGGTTACGGTAGAGGTACTGGCCGGTACGAGCGGGGAAGTGGTGGTAGCCACGGGTATCCCGACCCAGCTGGTGGGTCCGATCCCTGCGGGCAGTCACCGCCTGCGCTATACGGCCACGGATGCCTGCGGCAATGTATCGCGGGTGACGGTGGCGATGCAGGTGACCGATCAGGTGGCACCGACAGCAGTGATCAACGACGGACTGAACATCTCGGTCAACGGAGAACTGGTGTACAACAGCACGATCAACGTAGCGGGCATGGCCCGCATACAGGCAGCCGACATAGACGAGGGCTCGGATGACAACTGCTCGGCAGTGCGCACAGAGGTGCGCCGGCGGGTAGACGGCGGAGCGTCCTACGACTGTCTGGAAGCCTTTGACTACAACCAAAATGGACAAACCCTCAACGACGAAGTGCGGCTGAGCACACAGGCGGGAGCCCCCGACGGAGTGCCGGGCCAGAGCTTCTACTACACGCCCTGGCAGGGCTTCATCGACGCTACCTGCTGCGATGTGGCAGGCACGATCCGCATAGAGATGCGGGTGTGGGATGATGCCAACGGCAACGGTGTGTACGGCCGCTGGTATGACAATGAGGATGCCAACGACGACGGACTTGCAGATGTTGACCTTGGGGACAACAGCAACATGAGCTGGCTGGATGTGCTGGTGGAGGACAAACTGAATCCGGTATGTCAGGCACCGTTCCACATCACGACAACCTGTGCAGCGATTCCGGTGGGCTTCCCAAGCAACCTGTCGACAGCCTGGACGCAGAACCCGACGCTGACGCGTCAGCGGATGGAAGATGCCTTCGGGCTTGCAACGGGCATCGACAACTGTGTGGTGGCCCAGATCAACGAGCTGGCACCGCTGGATCAGCGGGATGACTGCGGCTTTGGTATGATCACGCGCCGCTTCCAGGTGGTGGACGGTGAGGGACTGGTGTCGCTGAACAACTGCCGCCAGGTGATCACGGTCAACGAGGTGCACAACTACGAGATTAAGTTCCCGCGGGATGCTGAGGCTGACTGTGCGGATGCGAACATTCCGACGATCAGCACGAACACCCTTGGCTGTGACCTGCTGGCGATCAGCGGAGCGAACGGGGAGAACGACGAGATCTTTGCAGCAGACGGCAACGAGTGCTACAAGATTAAGCGTACGTACCGGGTGATCAACTGGTGTCAGTGGGATGGCGAGACGGATCCGGTGGTCATACGCCGCGATGAGGACTGCGACAACCAGGGTGGTGATGAAGATGTGTGGGTGCTGGTGCGCACGGTAGCGGGTGCAGTGACGACGGCTAACCCCTGGGGTTCGGTTGTCTACCTCGACCGCGACAACAGCGAGATCAACAACAACCCGCTGCTGGGCAACAACCGCTGCCAGCCGAACCCTGCGCTGCCACGGCCGAACGGCCACTGGGCGAACAGTCAGGTGAACACGGAGCTGGCGCCGAATGCCTTCGGTAACCCGCAGCTGCGTTCGTTTGGTTACTACGAGTACAGCCAGTTTATCAAGGTGTACGACAGCAGTGATCCGGTGATTGCGGTGAGTGCGTACAGCAGCTTCTGTTCGTACGACAACACGAGCTGCGACGGCACGGTGACGATAGCGTTCAGCGTGACGGACGGCTGCGGACTGCAGGGGCTGAATACGCGCCTGTATCTGGATGCGAATGTGGTGGATGCGAACGGTGACGGGATTGTGACGGAGCCTGAGTTCTCAACAGACGCAGAACTGACGGCTACCCTGATCAACCTCGGCGGTGGTAACTACCGCATCGAGGGAGTCTTCCCGATCGGTCGCCACGCCTTCCTGATCCATGCCAACGACGGCTGTGCGAATGAGGCGACGGGTGTGGTAGCAGTATTTGAAGTGCGCGACTGCAAGGTATCGGCACCGGTCTGCATCAACGGGCTTACAGCGACGCTGATGCCTGCGGATACGGACGGCAACGGAACGATAGACGGCGGTATGACACCTGTACTGACAGCGGCACAGTTTGTGTCGAGTCTGGATGGTGACTGCTCAGGACCGCTGAAGATAGCGATCTACGCAGCACAACTGGCACCGGGCGTAGCCCCGAATCCGACGACAGCCGGCAGTATACAGTTTGACTGTGCGGATTACCAGGCTTACGGTGGTGCTGACGGACAGGCGACAGTGACGATCTACGTGTACGCCATCGACGGTGCGGGCAACTACGACTACTGCGAGAGCTACCTGCTGCTGCAGGATCCGAACGGGCTGTGTGCTCCGGGCGGTTCTATCTCAGGTGCGATCCGCACGGAAGGCTCTGTACCGGTACAGGGTGTACAGGTGAGCGTGAGTGGTCACGGCAGCCAGACGGTAACGACGGGCGCGAACGGTACGTTCAGCTTCGAAGGTCTGCAGGCAGGCGGTGACTACACCGTGACGCCAAGTCTGGATGTCAACCCGCTCAACGGGGTGACGACCTTTGACCTGGTGCTGATCAGCCGCCACATCCTGAACATACAGCCGCTGGGCAGCCCGTACAAGCTGATTGCGGCAGACATCAACCGTTCATCCACGATTACGACGCTTGACATGATACAGCTGCGCAGGCTGATTTTGAACATCGACACGGACTTTGCGAACAACACGAGCTGGCGGTTTATCCCTGCGGGCTATGTATTCCCTGTGCCTACCAACCCATGGTTTGCAGCCTTCCCTGAAGTGCTGAACTACAACAACCTGAGTGCGGAGGTGCTGGGAGCCGACTTCATCGCAGTGAAAGTGGGTGATGTCAACGGCAGTGCGCAGGCCAACCTGCTGGCAACCGAGGAGCGCAGTCTGCACGGCCGCTTCGAGCTGGAAGTGGAGGATGTGCTGCTGAAGGCCGGTGAGCTGACGCGGGTGGCCGTGCGTGCACGGGAGCTTGCGAAAGTACAGGGCTATCAGTACACACTGCAACTGAACCCGACCGCCGCGACCATCGAGCAGGTGATACCCGCCGCCGTAGGCGAGGCACATCTGGGCCAGCGCTACCAAAGCGAAGGCAGCCTGACGAGCAGCTGGAACTGGTCGACAGGTCAGGCCGACGGCAGTGTGAGCGATGAAGATGTGCTGTATGAGCTGGTGATCCGCGCGAAGGCAAGCGTACGCCTGCGGGAGGTGCTGAGCATCAGCAGCCGTTACACGATGGCTGAGGCCTACGGCCGCAGCGGAGAACTGAAGGAAGTGGGCCTAGCCTTTGTGCAGCCCAACACGATAGAATTTACAAACACTCTTTACCAGAACCAGCCCAACCCCTTTGTGGAGGAGACGATGATTCGTTTCTACCTGCATGAGGGCGGGCAGACGACGCTAAGCCTGCAGGACGGTCTCGGCCGCATCCTGCAGGTGATGCAGGCCACGCTGCCGGCAGGTTACCATGAGTACCGCGTGCGGGCACGTGAGCTGGGTATGACAGGTGTTGTAACGTATACCTTGCGCTGTGGCGAGTACACAGCTAGCAAGCGGATGATTGTAATAGAATAGACGGGAAATATATTATTGGTTGGCCAGGGGCTGTCTACCTTCGGGTAGACAGCCCCTGCTTTTATATGCCGGCTTAGCATTGTAGTACGAAGGAGATCACTTTCTGTAAGCTGGTGTATTGCAGCCTGCTGTTGTTGATGCATAGCTATAAATATACAACACAGGGTTTTTTGTAAGTGTTTGATTGTTATTTATTTGTGATGAAAAGAAATATTTTGGTAAGCTACTTTCACGAATGCGTACGAATGATGTAAAGGTCCTTTTTAGCTATGTTGTCCGGCTGAATACTACATTTGTGGGGCACACTACCGTAAGGGAAGAATACTGTGTGTCATGAGGTGTTGTAGCCAGACAGAGCTGCAATGCCATAGATTGCGGAAATCTGCCGTACCCAAAACTTGGGGACACGGAATATACTTTGGTGTTAAAAGAACAACAAACACTCATTTTAATCTTGGGCATTAGAAAATAAGCATTTCGGCTGAAACCATTTTCCGGCGGTCCGCTTCGTGAGAAATTTTTCGGAGGAAACCCATTTTCGACAAGCCCAAGATTTTTTAAAAAGGGGGATTTTTTATCATTATACCAGTAGGGGTTGCTTGCCGTAGGGCAGCAGCCCCTGCTCTTTTTACAGACCGGTATCGGCAAGCACAATCCAGCCCGCAGGGCTATTTTTTGACCACCACCCACTGCCTGTGAGATGCACCCTGCCATACCTGCAGCACATAGGCGCCGGGCGGCAGCCCCTGCGCACCCAAAGAAACAAGAGACAGTCCCTCTCCGGCTGCCACAGGCCTGCCCGACAGATCGAGCAGCCGATACCGAAACCCTTCCCCTTCCTGGCCGGCCTGGAGCTGCAGTACTTCCGCAAAAGGATTGGGCCAGACGGTAAAGCCGGGGAGCTGCAGGCTCCCTGCCGACAAGAGATAATCACCTAATACCAATTGCGACACCTTGGCCGGCACCGTGAGTACCGACTGCTGCAGGCGCTCGTTGGAGAGGAAAAAATTGTGGCCGTCGGTAGTGGTGATGCCCTCGACCTGGTGAAAAGGCAGATTAAGCTGGATTTTTCGCTTGTTGCCGCTCCAGAAGCGATCACCTTCAAAATCGTACAGGAGGTAGACAAAAGGTTGCAGTAGGGGCGAATAACCTGACAACACCACCGATGGTGCGCCCGGCACCTGTGTGGCCCCGGTGATCAGGCCCTCGACGTTGTGGCGCGACTGGAAGCGCGCCACATGGCTGCCCGGCGTCTTGGGCAGCACATAGACGGCGCAGCCATAGCTAACCCACTCCTTGGTAAACAGGTACAAGCTATCGCCCCGGGCAATGAAGGCTTCGCAGTCAAAATCGGTCTGGTTGGGTGGCGCAGGCGGCAGCGTCGTCTGCAGCTCGTAGCTGAAAAAAAGGGTATCAACCAGCGCATCGCCCGCCAGCAGGGACGATTTTTCGACCCGGAGGACGCGCAGGTCGCTGCGGTTGCCGCTGGCGTTGTTGCCAAAATCGCCGATGTAGACGTAATCGTCATCCTGCGTGATATCCTCCCAGTCGAGGTTGACACAGTCCGCAAGCGGGTAGCTCTGCAGCGCAGGCAGGCTCTGGGGCAAAAAAGCATAAAGCCGCTGGTCGGTATCGTCGTTGTGCGTCCACAGCCGGTCTTCCCAGAAAATGAGGCCGGAGGTCTCCGCCAGGCTCGCAGGCAGCAGCCACTGCTGGCCGGGCAGCAGGGTAGTCGGCGCATAGAGGCAGCTACCATCGTTTTGCTGCGCAGCAGCTTGGTAGTTGATGGCCAGCGGGTCGGTACAGCCGCTGATTTGTGCGCACAGGCGGCCGCCGAGGAGGAGTGCGCCTGCCAGCGCAAAAAGTCGGTGGATCATGGTAGTATGCTTGTTGAAGAGCTCGCAGGACCTGTACAGCGAGCAGTACGCCCACCTTCAGCGGCGCCCTGCAGCCGGTCAGTTTTTTGTAAAAAAAGCCACACGCAAAGCCCCTTGGGCGGCTGACGCCGCCAGCAGGGCAGCCATGTTTTTGGTGGCGATGCCGGCAAAAGGCCGCTTGCTTGCAGCGAATGCCGCCAAAGGATGGTCGCCGTCTTGCCAGCCTCTGGGAACAAAACACCTGAGCAGCTGATGCCGCCAGCGAGGCGGCCATGCTTTCGGCCGCTGAGGCGCCGGTCCGCTACCGCGCCGGCCCTTCCTGCAGCAGCTCTCAGCGCCAGCCGCGAGCACCGGCTGCCGCTCCGCTGAGGCGCCGGCCCGCTACCGCGTCAACCCCTCCTGCAGCAGCACCCAGCTGCCGGCCGCCAGCACCGGCTGCCGGTCGTAGCGCCTGCCGGCGAGACGGCTGCGCACCTCCGCCGCCCGCTCATGCGGATTGGGGTGGGTGCTGATCCAGCCGGGCAGCTGCCCGGCCACCTCGTCCTCTTCAGCTATTGTTTCCAAAAAACGGGCGAAGCCCATAGGGTCAATAGCCGCATTGAGGAGGTAGTCGACTGCCTTGTTGTCGGCCTCCCGCTCGAGGCTGCGGTCGTAGGAAGTGGAAGCGAGGTACTGAATCGCCTGGTTGATGAGGCCCGGGTCACCGCCGGTGACAATCGCGAGCAGCAGGCTGATGCCCAGCTCTTTGATGATTTTTTTGGACACATGCCGCTCCTGCAGGTGCGCCAGCTCATGGCTGAGCACCCCCGCCAGCTCAGTCTCATCATCGGCCGCCAGGATGAGGCCGCTGTGCACCACAAGATGATTGCCGGGCATCGCAAAAGCATTCACCTCTTCCCGCATAATCAGGTGTAGCTGAACCCTCTGCGCATCAATGCCATTGCGCTCGCAGATGCGCTGCAGCAGGCTGTCCACGGGCTTTAGCGCCAATGAATCCCGCACGACCACCTCCGTTTTTTCCATCATCTCCCAGAGGGCGTCGCCCAGCTTTTTTTCATTCTCTTCGGACAGGACGCGTACGTCGTCCGACGTCCACGGCAGCAGCCCCAGCCAGTTGACCTGTGCCAGCAACAGCCAGCCGGTGACAAAAATAGCTATCAGCACAGTAGCCTGTAGAACAAGCGTTTTCATGGTTTGATATTTTTTCTCAGCGCATATTCGAAAATTCCTGCAGTAAGAAAACCCCAAGCATCTCTCCGTGCATTTTCTCGTTTTTGAAGGCGCACAGCTGGCGCCGGCTGACTGAAAAAAGAGAAAGAACAGGGTCAAAAACCGAATGCGCGCCTATGGTTTGCAAAGCGTGTCGGTCAGCGGACCGTAAAAAAACCAGACCACATGCTTGCCTTTGCGGGTCTGAATGGCGGCATAGGTGGTGCCGATGAGCTCAAACAGGTTAAACAGCAGCGCCACAATGAGGTAGGCGATGTAGCTGTTGGTGACCGTCGCTTCGGTAAAAATCACCCGCAGCGTCCAGGCCACACCCACACTGTTGACAACAAACACCGACACCTGCGACAGCAGCGCCTGCGTACAGTGCCAGCGCACAAAGTAGCTGCTCCGCAGGTTGCCAAAGTAAAAGGCAAGCGTAGCAATCAGGTTGACGATGGGCAGTGGCAGCCCCACCAACAGCGCCAGCAGCGACATCAGGTAGCTGTTGGACGCCTTCTCGGCTTCGTGATCGTCAATCGCATCGTCGAAAGGGTGCTCCGTAATCATAATCCCTTGAAAATATTCCACAGCCAGTTGGTCACCACCAGTACAATGGCCACCACAGCTACAGGCTTGCGGTTGATGAAGGCAATACATTGGTCATACAGGCCGGCTACCAGCGTACGGCCGGACAGCAGGTCGTACAGCATCAGCGGCGGCAGTAGCAGGAGTACCAGCACGGCCAGATAGCCCAGCGGATTCCAGTAGAAGGCTGCCACCCAGTGGCCGTTGAGCAGGCTGAGGGCCGAGCGGGTGGTGCCGCAGGCAGGGCAGGGGAGGTCAGTGACCTCTTTGATCATACAAAAGCCCACTTCTGTCGGTGCCGGGCTACCGACGGGCTGCCCGAACTGCAGCCCCAGCCGCAGATAGCCGGCCACACAGCCCAGCAGCAGGAATAGATACAGCCTGTGACGTCCGTTGAAGCGCATAACCGGCTAGCAATACCGTTGAAACAATTCCCAGTTTTTCTCGCGGGTGAGGCCGATGATGAGGAAAATATCAACGAAAGTCCACACACCAAACCCACCGCAGGTGACCAGCTTGGCAATGCCCGGGCCGGTGTCGCCAATCAGAAAGCGGTCGATGCCCAGGGTGCCCACCAGCAGGGAGGCCATAAAGCTTATGTTGGGGTCTTTGTAGGACAGCGTCTGCACGCTCACCCATTGCTCATCGTCGAGATTCTGCAGGATCTCCCGTATGCGCAGCAGGTGGTGGCGCTCAAAATAGCGGGCGTGGGTGAGGATAAACATGTCGGCGCGGCTGAGTTCCATGTACGGCTTTGTTTTGGTAAAAAAGACAGGTATCGGCAAAGTATATGCCAAGATAAAGAAAATCGCTCAGCAGCCAAGCGGCGGTCTGTAAATATTTGGAATGGGTTGCCATGCGCGCCTGCGTGGCGTGAAGCGATTAAGTGTGTAACTTTTACTCAACAATACCTCTGAACAGCCGCACAGGCCGCGTCCACGCAAGCGCATCCACATGCCCCATCCACTGCCGGTCTTTGCTGAGCAGGTGGAGGTGGACAAAAGTGTCGTGGTGCGTGAGCACCGCCCGGTGTTGGGTAGAAAAAAATACCAGCAGCTCAGCCTCCAGCGATTCGAAGGGATAGTTGGTTTTGCCGCGGTGCGCCTCCTCCGGGTTGCGCACCGTCGAGCCCGGCGGCAGGTTGACAATGTGGATGATGCCACTGTCAAACAGCCCTTCCATCCGAAAAAAAATCGGCTGCCCCTCTGCGCCATAGGTTTCCGTCAAAAAGCGGTCGAGCCCGGCCAGGTCGCGGACCGCTGCCGGCAGCGGCTGCTCCTCCCAGCGGCTGACGGAGGCATAGCCCGCAAAAGGGAGGCTGGCGGCAGCAGGCCGCTCGACGGCCATGCGGCCGTCAGCCTGCACACGGGACACAAATACCGTATCCTGCCAGATGAGCACCTCGCCGGCGAGGTAGGCCAGCGGCCCGAGCCCGTACAGGTTGCGGCCGAGGGTGTCGGTCGACACCAGCCCGGCCAGCTGGCCGTTGAACATGGTGTTGCGCATAGCGCCTGCTATCTGCAGCTGCGCCGGCAGCAACTGGCTGCCCAGCAGCCAAAGCGCTGCCGCAAGGGTCATTTTTTGCATAAGCCTTTGATTAAAAAAAATGCAGCCCGCCCAAAGGCGGGCTGCAAGATAGCCATTTTTGGCCGGGCTGCGCAAGCGTTGCACCAGCGCGAAGCGCAGCCAAAGCCTTTTAGCCCGCCCCCTAATACCGCCAACTGCGCAGGTCGGCGCCCGCCGGCGCCGTCTTCGGCAGCTCCGCCGTCCATTTGGGGATAAACATGCGGTGGTAGCGCAGGCGCGAAATCGCATTCGGCTGGCTGTGGTCGCCATTCCAGCAGTGCTCGGCCCGGTCGCCGTAGTCGACCTCCCCGTCGTAGTAGGGCGACTGCGTGGCCTCCAGCCGCTCCTCCGTCAGGTAGACGGCATTGTTGAGGTAGTAGTTGTCCATATCGCCGCAATAAATGCGGATCCGGCCGCGCAGCTTGTCGCCCAGCGTTGCCCAGTCGCGCTGCATAATGTAGGAAAGATCGAAATTTTCGCGCCAGTAAGCAGCCACCGCCGTATCAATCTCCCCGCTGCGCTTGTCCCACAGCCGCTTAGGGTAGCCGTCCTCGCCCAGGGGCGAGTAAGTCGCCTCCCAAATGTCCCACTGCTGCCCCGAGCGCCCCTTGTCGCCCAACACCAGCTCGCGGTAGTTCATCTCCTTGAGCGTCGCCTTCACATGGCCGAGGTAGTCGCGCACGCCCGGCCGCGGTGTCTTTTTGAAAGGACTTTCAAGGTAGTAAGCATTTTTATCTTCATAGATATTAACCACCGTAAAAGCCCGGAAATCAATCGGATCCGGGCAGGCTGCAAAGCAGCCGTTGTATTGGTCAGGGTAAAAAACCTGCGCGGCCAGGGCCTCCCAGCCACCCGTAGAGCCGCCGTAGAGGAAGCGCGACCAGGGCTGGCCTATGCCGCGGAAGGTCTTTTCAATATAAGGAATGAGCTCGTAGGTGATGGCATCGCCATAGGGCCCCTGTGCAGCCGAGTTGACGGCATAGGAGTCGTCGTAGTAAGGCGTAGGATGCTGGATCTCAATCGCAATCACCCGCGGAAAGTCAGGACCCGACCACATCTTGTAAAAATCATAGGCCTCCTGCTGCTCGATGCGGTTGTAGCAGTCGAGCTTGAAGCGCTCGCTGTAGACGCAGGGCTGGGTGGTGTCGGGCGGCGTGGTGCGGAAGCCGTCAAAATCGTAGGGAAAATGGCCGTGGTAGATGGCCAGCGGATACTTGACGTCGGTGCGCGTCGCCCAGTCTTTGGGCAGCAGCACGTGGGCGCCGAGGTACATGTCCCGCCCCCAGAAAGCCGACAGCCGCTCGCTGCGGATGCGCACGTGCTTGATCCACTCGGTATCCGCCGGCGGTTCTATCGGGGGGATTTTGTTGTTGAGCACCAGCTCGATCTTGTCGGCTCGCGCAGGGTCAATGTACATCTTCACCGGCCTGCTGTACAGATTGCCCGGCGCCAGGTTCCACTGCTGCCCCTCCCCACGGTCCATCGGCAGCTTGACGGTATGCCCGGTCGACAGCTTAAACGTCTCATACTTGTGCAACAATACCTGCACATAATACTCGCCGGCCGGCACATCCTGCAGCCGCTCAATGGGATAGCCCAGCTCCTCACCGCTGAAGCTGATCGCCTGCCCCGGCTGCCAGTTCTCGAGGTTGCGCCCAAAAGCCAGCTGACTGCCCGGCCCGTCGACAAGCTGGAAGCGGGGCTCCTGGGCCGGGTCGGTCGACAGCAGCAGCAGCAGCCGGCCGTCGGCGATGCCGGCCTGCAGGCTGTCGGCAATGGTGACGGAAAAAGTTGTCCGCACAGCCGCCTTATCGGCGGCCGGGCCACAGCCCGACAGCAACAGCAGGGGCAGCACTGCCGCCAGCAGGCGGCGCAGCCCGCCCGGCGGCCGCCCGGTCGAAAGACGGCGCAGTGCGGCGCCAAGGTCGCCCGGCTGCAGGCCGCCCGAAAGGTGGCGCAGTGCAGCGCCAGCGCGCCCGCCCGAAAGGCGGCGCAGCCCGCCTGAGAAAGCCAGCCCGGCTGCCGACAGCCGGCGCAGCGCGCCCGGCAAAAATGTGGTTGTGTGCATAGTAGTGGTCATTTGCGCACCCGCACGCTCGCCGGTGCCGTGAAAAATGTAGTATCGTATGCGCAGGCACGGGAGGCAGCCGCCTCCATACCCGCTAAACAGCGCCGGGCAGCATCAGCAAAAAAGGCAGCGCCCGCTCAAATTGTAATATCGGATATTCCAGACCCAATAAACGAATCGCCTGGTAATAGCTTTGGTGATGGCGGTAGTACATCTTCTCACTCTCCACAAACCAGGCTTTTTTACCCAGTTTTTGTGCCAAAAACCACTTTTCGCAAAGGCGGGCGCTCCTGCCGTTCCCGTCATTCCATGGGTGGATTTTCACAAAAAGCAGCACAAGCGCCTGTATACCTACAAATCTACACAATGTACGGTCAAATGAGCTGCAGGGCAGCAAAATTTTGTGCCTGCCGGCAGCCGGGCCGGGGGAGGTTTTGCGCAGCAAAACACCCTCAATGCCCGCTTTTGCGCAGCTAAATGCCTGCGGCAGCAAAATTTGTGAAAAAAAATGCGCAAAATATTTGCAGAAATGAAACCGCATATTACCTTTTTGCAATCGTTAGCGCAAAAAAGAAATAGGGTGCATGGTCATCAGGCAAAATAATGCTTCGCATCGGCCCCGCGCACTGAGCCTTCAGCTCCGCCGCGCCACCGCTTGTTGCGCAATTGTTCACCCCGGCCCGGCCGGGATTAATGTCATCAACGCATGGAAGCTAAAAAATCAACAAAGCAGGTCAGCATCAGCGACATCGCCGAGGCACTGGGGTTGACGGCTTCCACCATCTCGCGCGCACTCAACGGCAATCCGCGCATCAGCGAGGCTACCCGCGAGCGGGTGGTGCAGCAGGCGCGGCTCATGAACTACAACTACAATGGCGCTGCCGCCAGCCTGCGTACGGGCAAAAGCCAGATCCTGGGGGTCATCATCCCGCTGATCAACCGCGCATTTTTTGCTTCCGTGATCTCGGGTATCGAGTCGGTAGCCAATGCCGGGGGCTATAGTGTGATGATCTGCCAGACGAGCGAGGGCTACGAAAACGAAAAGGCCGCCGTGGCTGCCCTGATGAAGGCGCGGGTCGATGGTATCGCTATCTCGGTCTCGGCCGAAACGCGCCGCTTTGATCACTATGCAAGCATCCGGCAGGCGGGTATCCCGCTGATCTTGTTTGACCGTACCTATGATGAGGTGCAGGCCAACCAGATCGTAATCGATGACCGCATGGGGGGGCGACTGGCCACAGAGCACCTGATCGAGCAGGGATGCCGCCGTATCCTCCACCTCGGGGGACCTCAGCATATGTCGATCTATGCCAATCGTACGCAAGGGTATGTCGATGCACTGCTGGCACAGCAAATCAAACTACAGCCTGAACTCCAGCTTTTTACGGCGCTCAATGAGCAGTCGGGCAGCGAAGCGGTTGGGCAGCTGTTCGCCAAAGGTGTGGCTTTCGACGGGCTGTTTGCAGCTTCTGATTATGCAGCCATCGGTGCCATGCGCCGCCTGCAGGCGCAAGGTCTGCGCGTGCCGGAAGATGTGGCGGTCATCGGGTTCGCCAACGAACCCTTCACGCGCTTTGTGAGCCCGGGCCTCTCTTCGGTCGATCAGCATTCCGAAGAAATGGGTAAGGCAGTCGCCAAACTCTTCCTTTCGTTGCTGGGCAGCGAACAGGATGCCATGCCGCAAACCAAACTGGTCATCTCGCCTTCGCTGATCGTCAGGGAGTCGAGCCTGCGAAAAGGATAATTTTTTTTATACATACGCGCAATCGATTGCGCAGTTTTCCCCAAAGAACCTTTCGAAAGCGAAAGGACTGTAAGAGCGGCTAATTTTTTTTCTGACACAGTGCAATCGATTGCGCTAAGAGAAACACAAAGCCTGGCTGCCAAATATTTTCAACACAAAAAAGGAAAGTTTTATGAAACGGATGTACGTTGTTTTTTGTGCACTCGCCGATGTAGGTCTGCCAGACACGCAGCCAGCCTTGGTTGCCGGTAGGTCTGCCAGAGCGGCAAAGCCGCCATGTACCAGCCACAAAAAAACCGTAGCTTTTGCGGCGACAGCCGCAAAAGCTACAAACCCGCAAGAATGCATGGCGGCAACAGCCGCCATGCATTCACAAAAAAATTCTTAGCATGCAATTTGGAATATTAACAACCACCCCCTATCTTTGCACCCGCTATCAGAAATGAAAGCATCCGGAGGAGTGGCAGAGCGGTTGATTGCAGCTGTCTTGAAAACAGCCGAACGTGATGAGCGTTCCGGGGGTTCGAATCCCTCCTCCTCCGCAAAACACAGTCCAAAGCTGTACCGAAAGTGTGTAAGTCATTGATTTACACACTTTTTTTATTCCCTGCCCGCCCACTATTGTACCTTTATTATCGATCTGTGATTCACCGGGAAGTTAACCGAATTGGCAATAAA
This sequence comes from uncultured Saprospiraceae bacterium, assembly GCA_964441755.1. Classification (GTDB taxonomy): domain Bacteria; phylum Bacteroidota; class Bacteroidia; order Chitinophagales; family Saprospiraceae; genus JAUMBM01. The sequence goes on along the minus strand of CAYTVG010000007.1, from coordinate 45,800 downwards.
GCAAAATTCGTTTGCCTTTTCGTGAAGCGCTTTCGCTTTGTCAACCATTGAAGGTTCAGTCACTGTTACGATTGGATGTAAAGTTACTTCCGTAAAATATCCACCCCCCTGGTCCATTTCTTTCATAACGCCGGTTGCATAGTCAACATATTCAGTTACAACAACATCCGCCTGCGAGCATAGATGTAAATACCAAAGCATGTGGCAAGCAGATAACGATGACACCAAAAGGTCTTCCGGATTGTGTTTTGTCCTGTCACCACGAAATGCAGGATCTGATGAACCGAAAATAGTATCCTTGTTGTCAATGCATATCAAATGCGCTCGCTCATAGGCCTGGTATTGGCTCGTGCCTGAACCTTTGTTGCCTGTCCACTTGACGGTGACTTTGTAATTATGCATTTTGTCCATCTCCATATTTTTTTGTTGCACGTGTTAAAAGATACCCCGACTAGTTACAATTTATTTCTGTAATCGGCGTCTGCTTACAGGGGGGCTGTAACACTGGTCACTAGTGTACAATGCACATAATTACGATTTTTTTTCGCAATCTATGTGTGGTTATAAAGGGGCTGTAACAAGGTCGATTGGTGCTGTTTTCGGTAGATTGGAAGCCCCGTTAGGTAGGTCGATTGGTGCTGTTTTCCGTAGATTGGAAGCCCCGTTAGGCAGGTCGATTGGTGCTGTTTTCTGTACAATGGAAGCCCCGTTAGGGGCGTAATATGGGTAGCAATGGCCCCGGTGTTTTCCAGAGTCCCGTAGGGACGAAATGTGGGTATGATTCTCCATCATCCATTATTCCAACGGTTTGAAAATATACCGTTCATCGTATGTAACTTCAAATTTTTTTAGAATATCAATATACTCCTCCAAGAAACTTATCTTGGCATGGTGGGCTTCTTGTTCTTGAATATATTGAATTACGCGTTGTACCTGACTTTTACTGTGCGAAAATGCGCCATAGGAAATACCGGGGCCGTTGTTTTCTACCCATATTTCGTCCCTACGGGTCTACCCACATCGCGTCCCTACGGGACTCCGGAAAATACCGGGGCCGTTGTTTTCTACCCATATTCCGTCCTTACGGGTCTACCCACATCGCGTCCCTACGGGACTCCTGAAAATACTGGAGCCGTTGTTTTCTACCCATATTCCGTCCCTACGGGACTTTGGAAAACACGGGGGTTGGTGTTTTCTACCCACCTCGCGTCCCTACGGGACTCCGGGAAACAACGGCCCCGGTGTTTTCTACCTGTACCGGTCCCCTAAATAACCAGACAAGGTTACCGTATTAAAATTGTAATCTTGTTTATGGAAAAGAAGCGATGCTGCAAAGAAGAGAAGCTTAGCATTCTGAAAGATGCAGAAAGCCAGGGGGTAGAAGTTACGATTATGAAGCATGGATTTATCCATATTTTTTTGTCGTACGTGTTAAAAGATACCCCGACTAGATACAATTTATTTTTGTAATCCGTGTCTGCTTATAGGGGGCTGGAACCAGACACTATTCATTTCCAAATAAGTTATTATTTTTGTATAAAATCGTAAACCATGAGCCCGACTTCTCAAACGCTTAGTAATGCTCAGATTGAATTGCTGAAGTTATTTTCCAGCAATTTGTCCGAGATTGAATTGGCTGAACTAAAAAAAATCCTGCTGGCCTACAAGATCCAGCGGGTATCGCAATTGGCCGAAAAAAACTGGGACGAGAAGGGCTGGACAGAGGAAACTATGAAACAGTTTCGGAGTGAACACATGCGTACTCCGTACAATGCCCCGGGGCATTGTAAACCATAGATTCATGCGCATTGTCCTCGATAAAATATTCTGCTAACAACTTTTTCAAGTCGCTCTGAGACGCATTGGATATGGCAAGCACTGCTGGAGGGTAAATTCACACTGTGCATTACAAATGATATCCTGCTTGAGTACGAAGAAATTATTTCTCGACATACGTCCCCTGAGTTGGCAAATGCCGTTTCGGATGTTTTACTCGACTTGCCAAACGTACATTTTATACTTCGCTACTATTACTGGCATTTGATAACTGTTGATCCTAACGATAACAAGTTTACGGATTGCGCGGTCGCTGCTCAAGCCAGATTTTTGGTTAGCGAGGATCATCATTTCTCTGTGCTTAAAAACATTCAATTCCCTAAAATCGAGGTAATCAGAATTGAAGATTTCAGACGTCAAATTGACATGTTGATTAAGTGATATGCTGATTCGGATTCAGTATTGATTATTTTGTCACTTTGTACACTCCCCGCTACAGTAACACCATCATACCACAACTACCTAACAACAAGGAATTTACCCCTTTGAGTGGGCGGGGAAAAGAAAAAAGAATATATTTGAGGCACATGAAATCCTTTGCCTATGTCCAACGAACAGCAGCAAGAACCATATGACCGTCGGCGGCCGGCCAAACATCCCTCAGTCCGGGTGAGCCGCGCTCCTGCAGCCAGGCATATTAGGACTCGCAGGCCGGCGGGTAGAAAGTATTTCCTGGGTATTGCTATCGATAAGTATGAGCACTGGCCGCAACTGCGCAACGCCAGGCGGGATGTGCAGGTAATCAGCGAGCTACTGTTGGCGGAGTACGGGTTCAAAAAAGAAGATGTACATCTGCTGACTGACGGGGAGGCTACCTTTGACGGGGTGATTGGCGTACTGCGCAAGATGGCTGGCCTTGTCAGTCAGCATGACAGTCTTTTGGTCTACTATGCCGGGCATAGTCATTTTGATGAACTTACCAGGCGCGGGTTCTGGATACCGGTCAATGCCGGGAGCAGGAAAACAGAGGACTACCTGCCTAATTCGCTCATCAGAGACTTTCTGTCCTGTATTCCGTCGCTGCATACCCTGCTCATAAGTGACTCGTGTTTTTCAGGATCATTGTTTGTACGAGGCTATCAGCGCGACGAGCAACTGACGATCGACGAACTGATGCAGGTTCAGAGCAGCTGGGTGATTTGCTCCGGTCGCCATGATGAGACAGTAGCCGATGGCCCTGCAGAGGGGCACAGTCCTTTTGCACAAAGTATCCTGGATGTGCTGAAAAAGAGTGAGCGCGAGCATATCACACTTGACTTCCTCCTGGATCAGGTGAGAAAGCAGACCCGCTCGAATTACGATCAGCTCCCGGAAGGTGGCCCGTTCTCCTATATCGACAACGAACGGGGACAGTTTGTGTTCAGTCGCCGGCAAGGAGTGCGAAAGCCGGAGGATGAGCTGGCCTGGGCAAAGGTTGTGGCTATGCCTGAGGAGAGCCTTACACAGGTCCAGGAGAAGCGTTCTCAGGTGACCCTTTTTTTTAATACACATAGGGGAAGTGAGCATGTGACAAAGGTGATTCAGTTGAATAAGCAGCTTGTAGAACGTCAGGCTTTTCTTAGCTTACGAGATACGGAATTAAGACTGTATGGGTTTTTGCGTATGTTTCCATACTCCCCCTATGTGCCTGAAGTCCGCAAACGGCTTGAGGCTGTAATGAAAGCGCAGGCTGTCAGTGATACAATAGAAACGGAAAAGCGTGCTGAAGATAGCAGGAAACCATCCGTCCTGCCTGCTGAGCAGAAACCGTCTGCAAATACAGTCCAAAAGCCTTTTGTAGATTTTATGCTGCCTGAAATGATACTGGTAGAAGGCGGGTCTTTTGATATGGGCTGCACGTCAGAGCAGCAGGATTGCCAGGATGACGAAGAGCTTGTACATCGGGTGACGTTGGACAGTTATTTTATAGGAAAGTATCCTGTTACACAGGCGCAGTGGAGGCTAGTGATGGGCAATAATCCGTCTAGCTTTACGCGCTGTAATCGGTGTCCGGTAGAGTACGTAAGCTGGGATGATGTACAGGACTTCATCCGCCGGCTAAATGAGCTCACAGGTCAGAACTACCGGCTGCCGACAGAGGCGGAATGGGAATTTGCGGCCCGGGGAGGGAATAAAAGCCAGGGGTATCAGTATGCCGGTGGGGTTAATCTTGATGATGTTGGTTGGTATACGGGTAATGCCGAACACAAAACCCATCCGGTAGGACAGAAGCGCGCCAATGAGCTGGGGCTGTACGACATGAGCGGTAATGTATGGGAGTGGTGTCAGGATTGGTTTGGAGATTACCCACCTTCAGCACAGACGAATCCTGAAGGGCCTTCTATCGGCTGCTATCGTGTCCTTCGCGGTGGCTCGTGGCTCGACGATCCGCAGGAGTGTCGCGTTGCCAGTCGCCTCTGCTTCAGCCCTGACGATCGCTTCCTCATTCTGGGCTTCCGCCTGGCCAAAACCCCTTAGTTTTTATCCTTTTTGCCTTCTCACCTTTTTCGCCAAAAAGCCCCGGCAGGGGTCAAAGCGAAGCAAACTGAGGTGGTCAGCAAAATTTGGACAGCTTGTTAAGTTTTCTTAGGGTGCTGTCCAAATTTTGCCGACCGCCTCATGTATAAGATTTAAATAGTCTGTAACACAAACGAATTGGATATAGTCTGCTGCCCAAAACGCTTCAGCAATTCTACAAGATTGTTTGGGTTGACGTGCTCTCTCTTGATGGTTTCCTGAAAACGTGTTTGCCCTGCACCAGGTATGCGTGACAGGAAAAAGGGATAAAGCTCTCTGGAGATGTAGACCTTGTTTAAGTCAGGGAAATCAGTTAGGGGCTTGATTTTATCCTGTGCCTTGAAGGCTTCTGCATATTGAAAAGTCCATTTACCCGCTTTGAGACTCAGGATACCGACTTCCAGTTTCCGATAGGTGAGCTGAAAGATAACCTCTACGTCCTCGGGGGTAGACATTGCTTTTTGACCTTCAGATTTCCATAATTTTTTTTTGAGCTCCTTTAGCATAGTTAGCACTCGGTTATGATTTGGTTCAAACGTTCAAAACGACGCTTTAAACATGATTTTATCAAAAAAATTCTTGTCTTGCTGAATAAACGGCTGAATTCCTCATCTATCATCTTGTAAATACGCTGCAACTGCCCCAAGTTGGTCATGTCTTCATAAATAGCGCGATACCGATGGTCTTGTTGATATAGCAGATCTAGCCCCCTAAGTGGAAGTAAATCATACGGACGAAATTTTGAATATTTCGGTATCCTTTAGCCGTATGCATATTTCGGAGTATGCTGACCCACCTCAACAGTCAGTCAGTTAAAAGCTAACATATAGGTACTGTAACAAGGTCGATTGGTGCTGTTTTCGGTAGATTGGAAGCCCCGTTAGGGGCGCGATATGGGTAGCAACGGTCCCGGTGTTTTTCAGAGTCCCGTAGGGACGAAATGTGGGTATGATTCTCCATCATCCATTATTCCAACGGTTTGAAAATATACCGTTCATCGTATGTAACTCCGGGAAATACCGGGGTTGTTGTTTTCTACCCACATTCCGTCCCTACGGGTCTACCCACATCGCGTCCCTACGGGACTACGGAAAACACCGGTCTCGTTTGCTTTCTACCTGTACTGATCCCCTAAATAACCAGACAAGGTCACCGTATTAAAATTGTAATCTTGCCTATGGAAAAGAAGCGACGCAGCTAAGAGAAGCTTAGCATTCTGAAAGAGGCAGAAAGCCAGGGGGTAGAAGTTGCGATTATGCAGCATGGATTTATCCATCTACTTTCTACCACTGGCGTAAGGCGTAAGTTGAGCTCCCCCCCCAAAACTAAACACGTTTGATAAACCAAGGTGACTTAAGTTCGAGGGCAGCTGTAAATATGGGTAGTTCTTACATGTGGCAAATCTACGAAACCCACTTCATTTGGACTAGAGCCTTTTTAAATTGCTGTCCAAATTTTGCCGACCACCTCAACTCGCCGGCTGCTTATACTACCGCCAATACATCCCGCGCAACGCGCCAGCAAGCCGGCAGGTTGGTCCTTCATCGTCTTGGGGGGAGTTCTTTCGTCCGTCGTCATTTAGGTTGCTCTTTTTCAGTCAGTATATACACGCTCCCTTTGCCTTTTCCAATCATTGTCAGCACCTGCTCATCGCGTAAGTACTGTAAATCTTTTTTTAAAGTGCTCACGGTGATTTCAGGAAATTGCTTCGCCAAATCGCTTATTTTAATAGGCTGGTTGTTGGTAATAAAGTCTTTGACTTGTTTTTGTCTGTCATTCAGGTAACCGCCTTTGGATTTGAAAACGTCATATTTTTGCTCCAATTTTTCGGTAAGTGTTTTCAAACTTTCCAGGAAAAAAATCAACCACGAGTCTATACGCTCGTTGTCTGTTCCCCGATTTTTTTGTCCATTCATCAAAGCCTCGTAATAGGCTTTTTTGTTTTGCTCAATATGGTTTTCAAATGAAATATACTGAATGAATGAATAATTATTCTGCAATAAACAAAGCGTTGTCAGCAATCGGGAAAGTCTGCCGTTTCCGTCTTGAAAAGGGTGTATGCTTAAAAAATCGTAAATAAAACTACCAACAACAATGAGTTGATGAATAGACTTTTGTTCTAACTGCTTATTTGTCCATTCAGCCAATTCCTGCATTTCTGTTGCTACCAATGCCGGTTCTGTGGTGGCGAAAATCGTCCGCTGTTCACCTGTCGGATAAGTTCCCACAACTTTGTTAGAAAGAAATTTGTAAGTTCCTCTGTGTCGTTCATCTTTACTGCTGTATTTCAGCAACATTTGGTGTAGTTGTTTGATGTAGCTCTCCGAAAGTTTGATGTCGGAGTAATTGTCGTAAATCACTTCTAAAACTTCATAATAGCCAACGACTTCCTGTTCATCACGGGTTTTCAGTTTTGTAATTCTAAGGTCTTTCAGTAATTCCTTTACTTCCTGGTCGGTAAGGGTCGCTCCCTCAATCCTTGTCGAAGAACCGATACTCTCGATGGTGGCAATTTTTCGCAATTCTTTCAAATAACGGTTTTCCTGCTTTTCGGCAATGTTCCACTTCCCTTTGAAGCCGTCGATGTAGCTAATGAGTTGCAAGATTTTTTGGTTGGTGCTAAAATCAAAATTGAGTTTTTGAATAAATTTATCCATATCTTATCTGTATTTTATCTAAAAAGGGTTATACGAAGATATGGAATATCTATATTTTATCCAAAAAATCAGCGTAAAGAACAGGGCTATCGCATTTAAATTTTAACATTTTTTATGCTGCTAACCAGCAGATTTTTACGGATAGCTACAGTAAAAATCTCAAACCCCAGAGAATCTTTGCAGTCAACACCATCCAAAACCTGCCATCATGATCTATATTTGAGAAAAAAACATGTCCGAAAAGATTAGCGTACTGGATATTTTTGAGGAACTGCAGGATCCGAGGCGAGCCGGGGACAACATGATACACCCGCTGCCGGATCTTATTTTTTTTGGTTATCAGTGCTGTAGTGTGTGGAGCTGATGAATGGACGAAGCATTGATGCGATGGGTACGCAAGAGGCGATTGCCGGTCAAATCATTGATCAACAGGCGGATTACGTCATGGCGCTCAAAGAAAATCAGCCAACACTGCTTGAGGAGGTCAAACATGCCTTTGATACTATGCCGCTGGATTTCTCAGCAGAAAAAGTGGATGCAGATCACGGGCGCGTAGAGCAGCGAAAGTGTGAGGTCATTCAGGATCTGCGTTTTGTAGACGAAGCAGCCAACTGGCCAGCACTCAACAGCATTGTACGACTGACCAGTAGCCGTACGCGCAAAACTGACGGGCAGCAAAGCACGCAGGTGCGTTACTTCATCAGCTCGCTCACGCAGGGTGAAGCCATCGCACAGGCTATCCGACGCACTGGCACATTGAAAATCGCCTGCACCGGATCCTGGACGTGCAATTCCGCGAGGACGACCAGCGTAAACGGCTCGGTGACTCCGCGCAGAATTTTGCCATCATTGCTAAGGTTGCTCTGAATCTTTTACAGCAGGAGACGTCGCTGAAAAGGGGCGTGGCCACCAGGAGACTCAAAGCCGGTTGGGACCTCAAATATCGGGAGAAAGTCCTGCAGATTTAAATGCGATTGCCCTGATGGGGGGCTGTAACAGTGCTGTTAGCGGTTCGTGCTTCTATAATCTCTTCATTCTTCAATCTCATTGAGCTATTAAATGGTTTCTTTTTGTGTTATACATTAGCAAGTACCCCCTTTTGTTGGCCTCAGTTAAGAATGAACGGCTGATCAATGTTTCCACAAAAAGTTGCTTTTCTAAAAACGGCTTTAAAAGTTTCTCAACCCGGCTTTCTACAACTCCAATTCTCAAGGCAAATTCTGTGAAATCACATTTGGAAGGATGCCCGCTTTTCTTATGTTGTTCACTTTTATAATCATCTGCAAACAGTCCTTTAACCAATGCAAAATCCGTATCGTCCACATGCAGCGTTGTATTCACTAAATCATAAGCAGGACTTAACAGATAATCTCCACTAGATGATTCAAGCAAGGAAAAGTTCTTCAAATGAGCATCTCCGTTTGAAAACAGAAAATTGAATACAACTAACGAAAAATACTTTTCTATTTCTATCCGCCAAGCCGGAACAAATTTTTTTATTAACTGTCCTGCCTCCTCATAGCTGTATTCATATTTGAAATTTGCACCTGCATTGTCTTTTGTTTTTCCTGCCAGGGTTGCAAAATCTTCCTTGCCCCATTTACTTCCGTTTTCTTTGACGTCAAATCGTTTGGTGATATAGGCAGGTGAACTGTTTTTAAAAAAAATCATAGCATTTTCTGCCGTATTCAGTCCATACACTTGTTTGGCTATTTGCATAGTCAAATGTTCGTTGGCAGGAACCTGGTCAACCTTTTTCAAATCTCTTGGTATCGGCTTGAGTATATATGTTCCCTGTTCCCCTTCCTTTGTTAATCGCAACACATTTTTCTCCAAAAGAAAACTCAATTTTTCCTGAACACCCGATATGGATATGCGCTTGCGATTTTCCATGAATTGTTCCGCGACTTCTTCGCTTTGCTGGGGCTGTTCATAAGGTAAAATATGATCTACCTTTTTACCACTAAACAAATGCCGCAAGCAGCTGGGGCTGTAGGTAGAAAACCCCTCAGCTAATGTTCCCGGACAATATTTTAATTCATCTAAGTTCATCTCGCCACTATTGGTTTCACGGTTATTGCTCCAATTGTATCACATTGTGCTGTTGCTGCCAGCAAACCGAAGTTATCTTCTTCGTCTATTCTCAATTGTGTGCTTTGCAATTTACGGTTGACTCCTTCACTTAACATATTGAAAAAAAATGGAAATAAAAATTCGCTGCTGTATTCTTTTTGTGTTTTTGGAAGTGTTAAACTGATTCCTGGTTTATTTGTATCGTTAAAATAGTTGTCATCATACCTAAAAACATAGCGCTGACGATTTTCTTCTGTCAATATTCCTGCTAAAATCCCGTTGCGGTATATTTCCATTGCTCTCATTTACTCAAGGATTCTTTTTAACTTCAAGGGTTAGTTCCATTCCCAATACTTCGGCTAATTTATTCAAAACATCCAACGAAGGATTGCCTTGCCCACGTTCTAATTTATACAGGGTGTTTGTGCTCACTTTTGCCAGTTCGGCTAAGTGAGGTTGAGTTACACGCAACTCCTTTCGCCTGTTTCTTATGATTTCACCAAGAGCCTTAACTAGCATTGTAATGTGATTTTAGGGTCAAAGATAGGAATTGTTTTTCAAATATGCAATTAAAATCACATTATAGTGTGATTTAAGTGGCTATGTATTTCGAAATGCATGACTAAATTGGTAAAATCATATTATAGTGTGATTTAAAGTTCGTGTATCGTCAAATTATCGAACTAAGGCTGTTCCAATAGCATGATCGCTAACATTTTGCAGCTACCCGAAGGGCGGGATTTTTACCGCTAATCTTTAATCGGAGAACTGAACTTTCGGCTACCACTAAATTTGTCTGCGAAGCACGAAACCCCGCCTTTTGGATAGGTGCTGTATGAGGTGGTCAGCAAAATTTGGACAGCTTGTTAAGTTTTCTTAAGTTATTGTCCAAATTTTGCCGACCACCTCAGTCGCTCCAGGGCTATTTTGGTTAGCCTGTCGGCTAATACTGTATGGAGTAAAAGCTTAGCCATATTTTAAAACTTGTAGCAAGTAACACAATTTTTTGTAGCTTAGTCGCATGGAATCGCCAAACGACATAAAGGATTTGAAGTTGCTCGTTTCAGTTTTGCTGAAGCGTATTGACGATTTGGAAAATGAAATCGTTACCCTTCATCCGGAGAATGGTAAGCTTCGGGAAGAACATTCGTCCTTACAATCTCGCCTGAAATTAAACAGCAAGAACAGTCATAAGCCTTCCTTGATTGCGTATTGCGGCCAATCGCTCTACGGTGCTTTTCCGGAGAAAGTGAGTCAGCCTGATGAGTACGGCTTCAGAATCAAAGCACTCAGCGTTCTTTTGAACAACGACTATAAGCTGCCGCTGCAGAAAATCGAACCGCTGATGCGCGATCTGTGGGGCTGCTCCTTGAACGAGAGTACAGTAGCGAACACTAACGCAGGTATCTACGACTCACTTCAGGTAGTCGAGCGATACATCCGGCACCTCAAAATCAAGCAAAAAGTCGCTACCCATTTTATAACTTGCAAGGGCGCTCAGCATTACGCACGCATACAATCTTTCTTCTCAAGGCTCAGAAAGTACTCCTTGAATGTCTTCCAGAACTTCATCAAGATTCTTGACGGAGAGCGGGTAGTTTTTCAGGCAGGCTAGGCTTTTACTTTATTCTTATAATCCATGTCGGATTATGTAAGGGCTGAACCAATTAAAATCTCCACCCGACGCTTTGTTTGCGGCAAATTGGAAGCCGCTGAAAACCAGTTTGACTTCATGAAACCCTGTTGACTCAAAGCGCAAAAAAAATTTGAATGAAGCTGAAATTCATTGCTCATCATATTTTCCTGGCCATGACTTTTGTCTTGGTAATGTTCATTTTTTTCTCTTGTTCTCAGGAAGCAGAGGGAAAAAAGTACGTAGTTGGATTCTCCCAGTGCTGCGAAGATCCATGGCGGGATGTCATGAATGCTGAAATGCAGCGGGAACTTGTTCTGCATCCTGAATTGGATTTCAAAATAAAAGTCGCCGGGAATAACAATGAAGTGCAGGTGCAACAAATAAAAGAGCTTGTAGCACAAGGCATTGATATTTTGATTGTTTCACCTAACGAAGCCAAGCCACTGACGGCTGTCATCGAAGAAGTTTACATGGCAGGTATTCCGGTCATCTTTATCGATCGAAAGACGGATTCCGAACTTTACACCGCTTACATCGGAGCCAATAATTATGAAGTCGGGAGAACGGCAGGACGCTATGTGGCCAGCCAAACGAACGGTAAAGCTAAGGTTATCGAAATCCTTCTGCCGCTGACCATTTCACCTGGCGCTGCCCGCAACCGGGGATTTCGGGATGGAATTATCCCGACTCCCGGCGTCGAGGTGGTAGCTTCACTCGAAACCAAAGGTGGGCTGGACGACATTCATACATATTTACCCGAAATATTGCGCCAGCACCCGGATGCCACCGTTATCTTCGGTCACACCGACCTTCTGGCTGAAACAGCCTACAAAATAACGAAGGACATGCGCCAGGCTAAAGAAATGCTCTTCGTCGGTATTGACGGAATACCGGGCACGGGCCGTGGCATTCAAGCCGTGGAAGACGGCATTCTCGATGCTTCCATGCTCTACCCGACGGGGGGTGCAGAAGCCATTCGGCTGGCCCTCGCTGTATTAAATAACCTCCCCTACGAGGAGGAAAATACGCTGGAAACCATCGTTATTGATGAAAGCAATGCCCGCATCCTCCACAACCAAATGAAGAAAGTCTTCAGCCTCCAGGAAAATATTGATGGGCAAATGAAGATGCTCGAAAATTACAAACTTGTTTCCCACAACCAGCGCATTTTCATTCTTGTACTCATTTTTAGTTTGCTATTGGCTGTGGTGATGGGGGTGTTTTTATGGAAATCATTACGGGTTCAAAAGTCTGCCCTGAGCAACCTGGAAATAAAGAACCGAGAAATCATGGAACACGAGCAGCAACTCGTTGAAATGGCCGCAGAGGTAAAACAGGCCACCCAGGCTAAGGTGGACTTTTTTACCAACATCAGCCACGAATTCAGGACACCGCTCACGCTGATTCTGGGCTTTACAGAAGATATTTTACCTTCCAAAAAACTGGGGACAGAGGTGCAGCAAAGCATTGGCCACATCCGCCAGAATGCCTTCCGTTTGCTCCGGCTGGTCAATCAACTCATGGATTTCAGAAAAGTGGAAAGCCATCAGATGAAACTCCGTGCCAATGAAAACGATCTCGTGGCATTCGTGCGAAACATCATGGAATCTTACGGGCCAAGTGCCCAAAAGCGTGGCATCGATTTCCGGTTGCTTACCAGAGAAGAGGCATTGCCGGTCTGGTTCGATGCTGGTATGATGGATAAGGTGTTGTTCAATCTGCTTTCCAACAGTTTTAAATTTACGCCTGATGGCGGCAAGATTCACCTTGCTATTTCGAATGATAGTTTTGAAAACAAGGTAAAACTCTCTGTCGAAGACAGCGGTAAAGGCATGACAGAGACCGAAAGAGCGCACGTTTTCGAACCTTTTTTTCAGGGTGAAGAGCAGCAGTTGGTAGGAACGGGGCTTGGACTTTCGCTGTCAAAATTGCTGGTAGAACTGCATGGCGGCAGTATTTCGGTCCGCAGTTCAAAAGGCAGAGGGAGTTGTTTCATGATCTCGCTGCCGCTCGGTAATCAACACCTTCGGGAGGATGAAATGGTGACGGAACAAACAGAACACCTCTCGGGCGAGGAGTTTTTCCTTGCTTCAGAAATGGATTTGGAGGATATGGGCAATAGTGCTGAAGGCACAGCGGCCAGCCAGCAAATTTTGATTATCGAAGACAATCAGGACCTGCAATTCTTTCTGAAGAAAAAGCTCGGCGCTATCTATCAGGTAGTTCAGGTAACCAACGGAAAAGAGGGTCTGCAAAAAGCCTTCGACCAGATGCCTGACCTCATCATATGCGATATCATGCTACCAGGTATGGACGGACTGGAGATTACCCGCACACTGAAATCTGATTTGCGTACTTCACACATCCCCATTCTGATTTTATCTGCCCGCAGCACTGTAGAGCAACAGATCGAAGGTACGGAACTGGGCGCTGATTCGTATGTCACCAAGCCGTTTAACGTGCAGTTTCTGATGGCAAAAATCAAGTCGCTGCTACTAAACAGGGCAATACTGAAGGAAAGTTTTGGAAAAGGACTGGTTTCGCATTCATTAGAGAACCTGGCGGTGGACTTACCCGAAAGCACCTCACCGCTGGATCGTGATTTTATTCAAAAATTCGTGATCTACATCGGGCGGCATTACAATCGGCAGGATTTCCAGGTGGCTGACCTTTGCCAGGAATTCGGTCTGTCAAGGTCGCAACTTTACCGCAAAGTAAGTGCCTTACTTGGTGAAAGCATCAGCGACTACATCCAAAATATTCGCCTGACAAAAGCCGAGGAGCTGCTGCTGGAAGGAAAACATTCGGTAGCTGACATCGCCTACCAGGTGGGGTACTCTTCACCGGATTACTTTTCAACGGTGTTCCGGTCGAGGTATGGGGTGCCGCCAACGGCGTTTAAAAAGAAGAAATAATGCAATAATCCTAAGGATGCCTGCAACAAATCTTAAGATTGAATACCCATCCTGTCTTTTTTAAAACAAGTACAACTTTTTGATTTTAAGAACTTTAAGACGTTTTTTCTATCACAACAAATTTAAAGGAACTTTGGAATAATTGTGAAGTTGCTCGGTTTGGCCTTCTTGTAGGTTTGCGACAATAAAAATGGTTTATATGGATAGTCGCAAGATTTTATTCTGTTCGGCAACCGTTTCGCTGGCTGGTTTTTTATTTGGGTTCGACACAGTCGTGATTTCCGGCGCTGACCTTTCTCTTCAGGCACTCTGGCAGAAAGGAGATTTTTTCCATGGGGTTATCGTAATGGCATCGGCCCTCTGGGGAACCGTGACCGGCGCAATATTCGGCGGCATCCCCACTGACAAATTAGGACGAAAAAAGACCCTCATCTGGATTGGTGTATTCTATTTTGTGTCGGCGGTAGGTTCTGCACTGGCTGGCGATCCCTGGGTGTTTGCTTTTTTTAGGTTTTTGGGAGGTCTGGGTATCGGAGCTTCTACCATTGCCGCTCCGGCTTACATCTCCGAAATAGCACCATCGAAAGACCGGGGGAAACTTGTGGCGCTGTACCAGTTTAATATAGTCTTTGGAATTCTCATCGCTTTTCTTTCAAATTATCTGCTGAGTGATCTCGGCGAAAATGCCTGGCGATGGATGGTCGGAGTGGAGGCTTTTCCGGCATTCGTTTACACGCTCATGGTTTTCACCGTGCCCCAAAGCCCCCGCTGGCTGCTGGTCATGAAAAACGACCGGCAAGCTGCTGCTAAAACGCTCCGCCTGATTAATCCGCATGCTGATGTGGAAGCGGCCATGGACCTGCTCGCTAAAGACCACGCCCTGGCAGGCAAAGGTGAAACCATTTTCAGCCGCCGATACCGGTTTCCTTTGATGCTGGCTTTTCTGATTGCCTTTTTTAACCAGTTTTCCGGGATCAATGCTTTCCTCTACTACGCTCCCAGAATTTTTGAAATCGCCGGTTTGGAGAAAAGCTCCGCCTTGCTCAGCAGCATCGGCATCGGCGTTACCAATATGATTTTCACGCTCATCGGCCTGTCGCTGATAGACCGGTTCGGTCGCAAGCAGTTGATGTACATCGGCTCGGTTGGTTACATCATTTCACTTTCACTGGTGGCAATGGCTTTCACGATGGGCCTGAAAGGAATGGCGATTCCAATTTTCCTGTTCCTGTTCATTGCGGCGCATGCCATTGGACAGGGAACAGTGATATGGGTATTCATTTCAGAGATATTCCCCAACCATTTGAGAGCCAACGGGCAGGCATTCGGCAGTTCTGTTCACTGGGTGCTGGCGGCGGTGATTCCATCGTTGGTGCCTGTCTTGTTCACCAGCATCGGGGCGGCACCCGTATTCGCTTTTTTCGCTTGTATGATGGTGTTGCAATTGGTTTTTGTGTGGCGGATGATGCCGGAGACAAAGGGCGTATCGCTGGAGGATCTGGAGAAACAACTGGCGGTAAGCAGTTGATTTTTACATCTTCAAGATTCTTATCTGCAAGGCCTGTCGAGTATAGCTTGAGCAATTTAGGCTGAAGGTTCGAAAGTGGCGTCGTGTGTTTTGAAGAATCCATTTGTAACACATTTTGATCGGGCTGACTGATTGAAACCTTTGAAACCAATCAGACAAAGTCAGTTCAAATCAAGGAATCAAAAATTTTCAAGCTTCATACCTATCAATAGTGAAAGTAGGGGATTCGGTATCCCGATACCTATCGGGATACCCGAACTCCCATTTTAAAACAACCAATCATGTCGCATCCTACCATTATTTGCTTTGGAGAAGTCCTCTGGGATTTACTGTACTCAGGACGGATTGCTGGCGGAGCGCCCATGAATGTGGCTTTTCATGCCAACCAGTTAGGCTTACATACCAAGATGATCAGCAAGGTTGGAAACGACGACATGGGCAGGGAACTCAAACAATTTTTGCAGCATATCGGCGTGTCCGTCGAACTGGTTCAAACCGACAACACCTTTCCGACGGGCACCGTCAACGTAACCCTGGGTCAGGGCGGCTTGCCATCCTACGAAATTGCCAGCCCTGTCGCCTGGGACTATATTCACCCGAACGACAAAGCGAAGGATTACATAAAAAATACCGACGCCTTCGTATTCGGCAGCCTTGCCTGCCGCACGGAACGCAACAAAAATACACTGCTCGAATACCTTACGCTTGCGCCTATTCGGGTGTTCGATGTCAACCTGCGTACGCCGTTTTACGCCCAATCCCTGATCGAGGAACTGTTGGCTAAAGCTGATATTGTTAAAATGAACGACGAAGAGCTGGCACTTATCGCCGGTTGGCAAAGCATTGCCAGGGATGAAAAATCGCAACTTGATTTCATTAAAAACAAGTTCAAACCTGACACTATCATCCTCACCAAAGGCAAAGATGGCGCTACATGCCTGGACGACTCCGGCTACTTTGAACAGCCCGGTTTCCCGGTCAAAGTGCAGGACACCATCGGCAGCGGCGATGCCTACTTAGCAGCTTTTCTGAGCCGCTACCTCAAAGGTGAAGACACCCGGCAATGTATGGCTTTTGCAGGGGCAGTGGGAGCACTGGTGGCCACAAAACAGGGTGGTACACCTTCAATCAGTATACCGGAAATTCAGGGAATTATGCAGGCCGGTTCAATTTTAAACATTTGAAAAACAAGCTTAAAGCATGAATAAAATATTCAATATCATTGTCTTCCTTCTGTGCTCCCAGATCTGGTCTTGCCACCAAATGGCTGTCCATCCAACAACCGGACAAACCGCCGCAGGTGTCAGCTACCAGGAACCACACCGTCCCCGGTTCCATTTTTCACCCGCAACAAAATGGATGAACGACCCCAACGGTATGTTTTTTTACGAAGGCGAATACCACCTATTTTACCAACATTATCCCGACAGCAACGTATGGGGCCCGATGCACTGGGGTCACGCCGTGAGCACCGATTTGGTGCATTGGCAGCATCTTCCGATTGCGCTTTACCCGGATTCTTTGGGGTTGATTTTCTCCGGCAGCGCTGTGGTGGACTGGAACAATACAAGTGGTTTTGGGGAAAACGCCCAACCGCCACTCATCGCTATTTTCACACATCATAATATGGCTGGCGAAAAAGCGGGACGCAATGATTTTCAATACCAAAGCATTGCTTACAGCAACGACCGGGGCCGAACCTGGACGAAATACGAAGGCAACCCCGTCGTGCAGAATACGAAAAATATCCGTGATTTCCGGGACCCGAAAGTCATTTGGGACGATGATTCCAACCAATGGATTATGGTATTTGCAGCCTTCGATCATGTGAAACTGTGGGGTTCTAAAGACCTGAAAAACTGGACACACCTCAGTGACTGGGGCAAGGAACACGGTGGCCATGATGGCGTCTGGGAATGCCCCGATCTCTTCCCGATGACCGTGGAAGGAACCGGTGAAAAGAAATGGGTGTTGCTCCAAAGCCTCAATCCCGGCGGGCCGAACGGCGGCTCCGGTACCCAATATTTTGTAGGTGATTTTGATGGTAAAAAATTTATGCTAGATCCCAATTTTGAGCAATTTGTAAAAAATGGAAACGCTGTCTGGCTCGACCACGGTCGGGACAATTACGCCGGCGTCACCTGGTCGGATGTGCCGAAAGAAGATGGCCGCCGCCTGTTTATCGGCTGGATGAGCAACTGGGACTACGCCACCATTGTGCCTACCGAAGTTTGGCGCAGCGCTACTACCCTGCCGAGGAGTTTGATTTTGAAAAAAACCAGCAAAGGCTACCGCATTTTTTCACAGCCCGTGAAAGAACTGGAGGCGCTCCGTTCTGCCTCAAAAAAAATTGAAAGCACTGAAATCACCGGCTCACTTGACCTGACACAAATACTCGGTTTTTCACCCTCTCAAACAGAAATGGTGCTGGACTTTGAAACGGAGTACACTGCCGCCAACTTTGGCGTAGAGCTTTCCAACAGCAAAGGCCAACGCTACCGCATCGGCTACGATGCTGCCACCCAGCAGTTTTATAGCGACCGCACCCAATCCGGCGACCTTTCTTTTTCTGAAAAATTCGGGGCGAAAGTTCACACCGCTCCCCGTATTTCCCAGGATAAAAACATCAGATTTCATCTGTACTTCGACGCTGCTTCGGCAGAGTTGTTTGCTGACGGAGGAGCGACTGTGATAACGGATATTTTTTTTCCGGACCAAGATTTTACCTCGGTTAAAATTTACGCAGAAAAAGGGAAAGTGAAGCTGGCCAGTGGAAAAGCATGGAGGCTAAACGGGATCTGGGACTGACCCTGCAAATCGGGAATTAAAAACTTAACACTAAAATGCAGCCGCCTGCTTTCGCAAAACGACTGCCCATTATTCTGATTAAAATCATGCAATTATGAAATTCAAATTACTCTCGCTTTTTGTGCTGTTGCTTTCCGTGCAGTTCGCTCTCGCACAGCGAACAGTGATGGGTACAGTGACAGATGCACAAACGAAGCAGCCGCTCATTGGAGCGAACGTGCTGGTTCCCGGCCAAAATGCCGGAACGATTACCGACATGGATGGAAGTTTTTCATTGGAAGTCCCGGATGGTATTACCGAATTGAATGTTTCCTATATTGGCTATCAGTCGGTTGCAGTATCCATTGTTGGGCAGCAAAGAATTGACGTATCGCTCTCGCCGGGTAGTGTGCTCAGCGAAGTGGTCGTCACTGGTTATACCACCCAACGCAAAGCCGATCTGACCGGGGCAGTGACCGCCGTAGATTTGAAAGAAGTAGAAACGCTGCCCTCCGGCAACGTCATGCGAAACCTTCAGGGCCGGATTCCTGGCGTCCAGGTTTTCACCAACGGAAACCCGAACTCCACGGCAGCGGTACGCATACGCGGTGTGGGCCTCGGCCGGCTCGGTTTCAACGACCCGCTCTACGTCATCGACGGGGTGCCGACTTTGTCGGGCATGCACGAGTTGAATCCCAACGATATTGAGTCTTTGCAGGTCTTACGGGATGCTGCTTCCGCCAGTATCTACGGTTCGAGGGCGGCCAATGGTGTCATTATCATTACGACCAAAAAAGGACGGGAAGGCAAGGTACGGGTAGATTTGCGGTCAAATGTCTCTACGGAGGATTTCAATTTCGACGTCAACCCGCTGAATACCGAGCAGCGTGCCGCCGCCGTCTGGCAGGCCGCTGTGAATGACGGTACCAACCCAAACAGTGCCAGTCCGTTGTATCAATACGAATGGAATGGCGATTTCAGCAATCCTGTTTTAAACAAAATTTTGCTACCGGAATACATTGACGGCAACCGTACGATGAAGCCTGCCAACACCGATTGGTACAACGAAATCAAGCAAAATTCCCTGATTCAGGACTACAGCCTGGTTGTTTCGAACGGCAGCAACCGGGGCAATTACCTTGTTTCCGGCAGTTATTTCAACCACCAGGGCATCATCAAAGAATCGGAGTACGAGCGGATGACTTTCCGCATCAACACGAGTTACAATATTATCCCGGGTAAATTGATTGTCGGTCAAAATTTTACTGCCACCAACCAGCAGGCGAACCTCGTCAACGACATTGCTGAAGGCGCAATGGGGCTGGCTATCGAACAGCAAACGATTGTGCCCATCCAAACGGTGGACGGCATAGGCTGGGGCGGCCCGACTGGCGGCATCACCGATCGGGACAATCCGGTACGTTTGATTGAAATGAACAAGGACAATGTGTCCAATTTCAACCGACTGCTCGGCAATGCTTACCTCGATTGGCTACCTGTTGAAAACCTTACGCTTCGCTCGAGTTTTGGTGTGGATTACAATTTCTACTACTTCAGAAACTTCCGCAAAGCTTTTACCGCCGGCAGTTTGAATTTCGAGGACGAACTGAACACCAGCAGCAACCGATATGGCAACTGGGTCTGGTCGAATACGGCTAACTACAAGGTGAAAACAGGCGGCAGACACGCCCTGGACCTGCTGGCCGGTACAGAAGCCATCAAATTCAGGGGCGAGTCATTTTTTGGCAGAGCCCAGGGTTTTGCTTCGCAGGATCGTGACTTCGCTTTCCTCTCGCAGGCAACCGGTAACGTGCTGGTCGGCGGCGGTGGCGATAGCTGGTCGCTGTTGTCCATGTTCGGAAAAGCCAACTACGTTTTTGATGACAAATACCTGCTTTCCGCAACGGTGCGCCGTGATGGTTCATCCCGTTTTGGTGAAAACAACCGCTGGGGCGTATTCCCTTCTGTTTCTGCCGGCTGGAGAATCAGCCAGGAGGATTTCATGAAAAAACTCACCTTCGTTTCTGACCTGAAAATCAGGGGCAACTGGGGTCTCAACGGCAACCAGCAAATCAGCTCGCTGGCTGCTATCGCCATTTTTGAACCCCGCTACGCTACGCAATCATTGTTCACTACCCAACAGGACAACGGTACTGCTTACGATATCGGTGGCATCAATGAAGGGAAATTGCCTTCCGGCTTCGCCCGTACACAAAGTGCTAATCCAGACCTGAAATGGGAAACCTCCGAACAGTTCGGCGGCGGTGTCGATTTTAGTCTGCTCGATTATTCGCTGTATGGCAGCATTGATTATTTTCAAAAAGAAACCAGGGATATCCTGACGGCTACCCGCCCGTTGGCCACGGAAGGCGAAGGCGCTCAGCGTATCGTGAATGGCGGTACGGTGAAAAACTGGGGATGGGAATTTCTGCTTGGTTACCAGGCAACTGTCGCCGGTAACATCCGCATCGATATTTCCGCCAACCTTTCCACGGCGCGGAACGAAGTTGTGGCGCTGCCTGAAGCGGTCATCAACTCCTTCCCCGGCAACGGGCAGGACAAAACCATCCTCGGTCAATCTGTCAACTCTGTATTTGGTTTCGTTGCCGACGGCCTTTTCCAAAACCAGGAGGAAGTGGAAGCGCATGCTACACAAACCGGCGCAGCTCCCGGCCGCATCCGCTGGAAAGACCTCAATGACGACGGGGTGATTGACGAAAACGATCAGGACTACATCGCTATTTTTGACAATCCTGATTTCATTTACGGCCTCAACATAAACGTGGGTTACAAAGCCTTTGACGTGAGTTTGTTCTTCCAGGGCGTACAAGGCGGGCAAATCAAAAACGGGTATAAAATTTTCACCGATTTCACATCCGTTAATGTAGGTTCTAACTATGGCGCCCGCACGCTCGATGCGTGGACGCCACAAAACTCCGGCTCCACGATTCCCGCCCTGACGAGAATTGACAACAACAACGAAGCACGGGAATCTACCTACTTCTGGGAGCCTGCCGATTACCTGAAGCTGCGTAATTTGACCATTGGCTATACGCCTGGCAAAGAATTCATGCAGCGCTTCCGGTTAAGCAGCGCACGGATTTTCATGCAGGGACAAAATCTTTTCACCCTTAAAAACAGCGATACGGTGGCGCAGGACCCGGAAACGCCGAATGCGACTTTCCCGGTACCACGCCGCTTTACGTTTGGGGTCAACCTGACTTTCTAATTTTTTTAATACAACTGAAATCACGGTGGTTTCAAAATCACCGTGATTTGAAAACAATGAACAATGAAAAATATACATAAAATTCTCCTGGTGACACTGCTCGCCTTCAGTTTTGCAAGCTGCCAGGATTTTCTCGATGAAACGTCTAAAGGCGTACTCAGCGAAGATCAGGTCAATAGCATTGACAACATCGACGGGCTGGTGATTGCCGCTTACTCCTGGCTGGGCAACGACCACTACACAGCCCCCAACTACCTCTGGCCAACCGGTAACCTGCGTGCCGGCGATGCCCACAAAGGCGGTAACGGCGCCGGCGATATTTTTGCCTACCACGCCCTGTCTGTTTACACGCCGCTGATTGCAGACATGGCGACATTCCCTCCGGACCTGATTGATTTGAACAATAAAAAATGGGAGCGCCAATTCACGGGCATTTCACGTTGTAATGCAGCGCTGGCTGTGTTGAGCAAGGTGAGCGCTGCCGAATATCCGTTGAAAGCGGTGCGTGAAGCAGAGTTGCGTTTCCTTCGGGGACATTATTACTTTGATTTGAAAATCCACTTCAAGCGGGTGCCTTACATCGATGAAACGGTGGCCGTGAAAGATATTTTGAGGGTGTCGAATGTGGATTTGACCGACCAGGAACTTTGGACGAAAATCGCCGATGAGTTCCGTTTTGGCGTTGAAAATTTGCCGGAAACCCAATTCCAGGTGGGCAGGGCGAACAAGTATACAGCCATGGCATATTTGGCCAAAACACTGCTCTTCCAGGCTTATGAGCAGAATGACCAGAATGCTGTTTCAAAAATTGACAACAGCAAACTGGAGGAAGTGGTGAGTTTGGTGACCCAAATCCAAAACTCCGGCAAATACGCGCTGCAAGGCGATTTTGCGGAAAATTTTCTGTACCAGTTTGAAAACGGCCCGGAATCGGTTTTCGCTATCCAGCGTTCCATCAACGATGGCTCGCCCGACGGACGTGGTACGTGGGCTTCTGCACTGAACTACCCGCAATCAGCGGAATTTGGCTGCTGCGGTTTTCACATACCAACGCAGAATTTTGTCAATTCCTTTAAAACCGGGGCCAACGGACTGCCCTTGTTCGACACCTACAACGATTCAAACTACGACCGGTTCGTCAATGAGGTGGATCCCCGCCTCGACCATACCGTGGTGCAGCAAGGCAAGCCTTTCAAGTACGACCCGGCCTACATCGCACAGGGCGATGCCTGGGCACGTGATCCGGCCACTTACGGCAACTATGCTTCAATGAAAGAACTGGAACACCCCGACTGCCCCTGCCGTGCTGCGAACGGGCCATTTACCATCACTTCCAAAAATGACGTACTCATCCGCTACGCCGATGTGTTGCTTTGGAAAGCGGAAGCACTGATAGAACTGGGCCGCCAGAACGAGGCGCTGCCCATTATCAATGATATCCGCAACAGGGCCGCCAACAGCACCGGCCGACTCAACAACGCCGCCATTTACAGGGTGCAGCCTTACCCGTCGTTTCCGTCGCAGGATTACGCCCGGCAGGCGCTACGCTTTGAGCGCAGGTTGGAACTCGGGCTGGAAGGACACCGCTTTTTTGACCTGGTGCGCTGGGGCATTGCGAAGCAGTGGATCGACGGCTACCTTGCTGTTGAAAAAACCAGAAGGTCGTACCTGAACGATGCCGCTTTCCAGGCTGGCAAACACGAGTACATGCCAATTCCGCAAACGCAAATCAATCTTTCCGGCGGGCTGTACCAGCAGAATCCGGGGTATTAATTTTTGAGTCAAAACGCTGGCAGGCTTCAAACCCTGCCAGTATTCAATCCAAATAAATGATGATGAAAAATATCAAAATATTCAACCGAAGCATTTTTGCCGTGGCTGTGCTTGCCGTAGCACTTGGCTTTACTGCCTGCCAAGACGATACTTTGCTGGGCATCAACCTCGACATTGACCCGAACAAGGTTTTGCTCTTTACTGACTTTCAGGCACCCGGCGCCGAGGAGGTGAGTATTGATGAAGAAAATAGAGTGGTGAACATTGTTTTTCCCTGCGGAACAGACCTGTCGAGCGTGACGCCAACCTTTGCTGTTGCATCCGGGAACACGGCAACCCCCGCCTCCGGTACCGCTGTGAATATGAAAGTTCCGGTGAAATATACCCTCGTCAGCGGCAACCTGTTCAGCAACTGGACAGTAACTGCCAGCGTGCGATGTATCACCGGCTTCCTCAGCGACGCCCCTGCACGGGCGGATATTACAGAGGACGACGCTAAGGCTGCTGCCGATTGGTTTTTCTCCAATTACCCGGCTGACGTGGCCAAATTCGTATCCATGCAGGACATCAAAAACGGAACCGTTGACCTGAGCCAGTACAAGGTGCTTTGGTGGTATTACGACCGCAACGATGCTTTTCAAATGCCGGGTATTTCACAAGATCCGGCCGTTTTGAGCGCCATAAAAGACTGGTACAAAGCGGGAGGAAATCTCTACCTCGCCGGTTACGCTAACCAGTATCTATGGGATTTGGGGCGTATCACTGACAACTACTTCCGAGTCATCGGCGGTGGCGGGGGCTTTGAAAACGGCGATACCTGGACAGTGAATGTGGTCGTCAACAGGCAGCACGACCAAAGCGGACATCCGATTTATGCCGGTATTTCGATGAACAATCCGGACGGTAGAAAGGAATTTCCGGTCATCGGCGCCGGCTGGCGGGAAGACCACAACTACGTCATCGAACGGATTCCGGATTTTATGGTGAATGAGATTGGCGTACCGGTTGACCCGAATTTCGGATTTAATGCAAATCCGAATGCCTACAACGAATTCATAGCCAGAAATAACGCCGAATGGCTCGGCACCTGGGGCGGTATCAATGACTATTTTATGGCGGGTATGCTGGAACTGAAACCGAATACAGAGTTTCAGGGAACGGCTATTTTTCAGGGCATCGGCGGTATCGAGTACAACCAGAACAAGCAGGGTACCATCAACCCGGATGGCTTGAATGTACACCAGGGTAATATTGAAAGGCTGACGAAAAATATCATCAATTACTTGTCCATCAAATAATTGTGAGTATTCAATAAAGCACTGGGACAATTTTTTGTCCCAGTGCTTTTTGAATTTTCTGCAATGAGCCAATATTTTTTCTTCTTTCCGGTGCTTTTCTATTTTTCCTGTCAAAACAACGATCGGCAGGGAACGGTGGGTGCACCCCTGTTTCAACGCATTGCCCCGGAGCACTCGGGAATTGATTTCAACAATTTTATCATGCAGAACCGGACGGTGAACTATCTCACTTCTATGCAAATCTATTCATGTACCGGGCATGGAATTGTTTTCGAAAAATGCCCTCAAGAGGTTTTTTAACAAAAAAACCGGACAGGAAACCGGCTTCCGGTTGGCTTTGGCCCCGGGATTTATTGTATGCAAATTTCAGTTGGAGAAATACAAAATGATGAAGCTGCCGGTAGTGGGGTCATGGAGTGCATTTTTTAAAATCTTAACAGATTCAAATATTTTACAATGAAGAAATTATACCTTATCCTCATTGCCATTTTTTGTTGGCAAATCACTGTTCCGGCGCAGGACTACAACCAACCCTACCGTCCTCAATTCCATTTTTCACCTGAGAGAAACTGGATAAATGACCCCTGCGGGATGGTTTTTTACAAAGGGAAATACCACCTAATGTACCAGTACAACCCACTCGGCAGTCAGTGGGGGAATATGTCCTGGGGCCATGCTGTTTCTACGGATATGGTGCATTGGGAACACCTGCCTGTGGCTATGCTGCCTGATAATTTGGGACAAATATTTTCCGGCGGCGCAGTGGTGGATTGGGACAATTCTGCCGGTTTTAACACGGCTGAAAACGAGGGGCTCATTGCCATTTTCACCCATGCCGGCAGCCAGCAGCGGCAGAGTATCGCCTACAGTACGGATGAGGGGCATACCTGGACAAAATACAGTGGTAACCCCGTTCTGCCTAACCCCGGGATCGCCGATTTCCGCGACCCTCAGGTGTTTTGGCACGAACCAACAGCGAAATGGGTGATGACTCTTGCAGCCTTTGACCGTATCAAATTTTATTCATCTCCCGATTTGAAAAGCTGGACTTTCGAGAGTGATTTCGTGGAAAATATTGGCGCGAACGGCGGTGTTTGGGAGTGCCCCGATTTGTTTCCTATACAAGTAGAAGGTACCAATGAAATCAAGTGGGTGCTGATGGTCAGCCTGAATCCCGGCGGGCCGGCGGGTGGTTCAGGTACACAGTATTTTGTGGGAGATTTTGACGGCACGGTGTTCACACTGCTGCCGGAGTACGAGGCCTTTTTGAGCCAGCCGCCGCCCATTCCGCAGGGCAATATTTTCGAGGATTTTGAAGGTGGAAATTATAGCGGTTGGTTCAAAATCGGGACTGCGTTCGGCAATGCACCGGCGACCGGCGCATTGCCGGGGCAGCAGGTGGTTTCAGGTTATTTGGGAAATGGTCTTGTAAATTCCTTCCTCAACGGGGATACCCCGACTGGGGCGTTGACTTCCGAAAATTTCATCATTCAAAAGCCATTTATCAACTTCCTCATCGGCGGCGGAAACCATCCCGGCTTGACAGAAATCAGGCTACAAATCAACGGAAGTAACGTGCGGACGGCCACAGGAAAAAACAGCGAATTGCTCACCTGGGTGAGTTGGGACGTCAGCGATTTGCAGGGTCAGGAGGCCCGCCTCCAGATTGTCGACAACCACTCCGGTGGCTGGGGGCATATCAATATCGACCACATCCTTTTTTCGGACGAAGCCGCTGAAAACCCCCTCCCCATTGGCTTTTGGGCCGACTTTGGGCCTGACAACTACGCCGGGCGCTCTTGGGAAAATATGCCGCAGGATAATTACCAGCGAGTCTGGCTCGGCTGGATGAGCAACTGGGCATATGCCGGCAGCCTCCCTACCTCGCCCTGGCGGGGCAGCATGACCATTCCCCGTTCCATTGGCTTGAGACAATTCCCTTTCGGACTTCGGCTGGTGCAGCGACCCATCCAGGAACTGGACTCGTTGCGGGAGGAGCATTTTCAGTTTGTTGATAAAAATCTGGCACAGGCCAACCAATTCATCAGCGATAATTCCCTGTCGGGCGACACGTACGAACTGAAAATGCAACTCGTTCCCGGTAGTTCGAGCAAGGCTGGCATTAGGTTGCGAATGGATGACAACCATTTCACCGAAATTGGCTACGATGCCCTTCGAAACGAGGTTTTTCTGGATAGATCCAATGCCAGCGCCAGCAACTTCGATGGGGATTTTACCACTTTTTTCAAAGCGCCTTTTGAGGCTGCACAGGATACCATCCGTCTGCATATTTACGTAGACCGTTCGTCTGTCGAGTTGTTCGCGGGCGAAGGCGAATTAGTCATTACCGCCCGTATTTTTCCCTCGGAATCGGCCTTGGGGTTGTCGTTTTTTCAGGAAGGAAGCAGCGATGCGACGATTGCAGGTTTTGATTTTTGGACAATGAAAACGGTGTGGGATTTTCCAAATATCGTTGAAGAAACCAGTATAAATAATCACCCGGAAATTTACCCGAACCCGGTACGTTCGGTAGTGTATTTCCAGGAAAGTCTTGTTGAAAAACAGGCATTTTCGATTTCGGATACCACCGGGGTGGTGGTAAAATCAGGTGTGCTGATGCCCGGACAGAGCAGCATTGCAGTCGAGGAACTGAGGGCGGGAATTTATTTCCTTCGTGTAAACCAGGGGGTTGTGAAATTTGTCAAACACTAAGCTTGTGACCAGATTACTACCCTTCCTGTTGTTGTTTGACGTTATTCAAACTGCGTGGTCACAAGCGCATTTCACTGAGCGTTCCCTCGCCGCAGGCTTGTATTTCACGTATGAAAAAATGCTCCTGATGGGTGGGGCAATCACATTCAAATCTGCAGGACTTTCGCCCGATATTTGAGGTCCTATCCCGCTTTGAGTCTTCTAGTGACCACACCCCTTTTCAGCACGTCTCCTGCGGTAAAATATTCAGAGTAACCTTAGCAATGATGACAAAAGGAGGTGGTCGGCAATATTCGGACAGTAGCTTAAGAACTAGGTTGACTGTCCAAATATTGCCGGCCACCTCACCAGAAAAAATCCTCCGGGGAACTGCCCTGAGAGCAGCGCATCCGCCGGGAAATCCACACAGTCGACGACAAAGAGATCGTCTTATTGGGGATGTAACTCGCCGGCTGCTTACAATGCCGCCAAGACATCCTGTGCAACGCGCTGGCAAGCCGGCAGGTCAGTCCTTCAACGCCTTGGGGGACGTTCACACCGTGTTTGCAAGCATCCTGATCAACGCGATGACCTTCTCGGGGGCTTCCATCGGGCTTACATGCCCCCCGTCAACAATCCATGTTTCTATCCTGCGGGGCGTAGGAACATAATCTTCCTTGCCCTTCAGCGCTATGGCCTTCACCTGTAAATGGATTATGAGAGAAGAGGTATCTTCGGCATCTATGATGACATTTTTGTCTATTTGCCTTACCTGACTATTTGACAAAATGCTCATCGGTCGACGAAGTTTCGTTAGCAGACCGGGGTCTTCTTTCAGGGAGGTTTTCCCAAACAGGGCTTTTGCAGCTTGTCGGGTGTAAAAATTTCTATACTTGAGCATGCTGTGTTGTAGTCTGAATAAAGCCTTTTGCTTGCAAGTTGCCGCTTGAAAAGGCATATTGCACAAACCCACTGCTTCAAAACGTTGGGGATGTCTACTGGCAGCCCTGAGAATAGTCATGCTGCCCCAGGAATGTCCGACTGCAATGACGCTCGGTAGTTGTAGGGTATCCAATAGCTCAATGAGCATGTCAGCACAATCGGTCAGCGTCCAGGTTGACATTGTGATTTCGCGGCTTTCACCGTGAAGCGGCATGTCTATCGCGAAAATCGTTCGGTCTTGTATTGCCGTCACCTGTTGATCCCAAAGATGATGGTCAAAATAGACTCCATGAAGGAGTATGACAGGGAGCTTGTCAGTTTTCCTGTCAAATGAGTGAACGGCTATTTTTCCGATTTTGGTGCTTATGAATGTTGTCTGCGCTGCTGTTGTCATTTGGATGAGATGGTTCTAGTTACTGATTGACGGAGCTTGTCGGTTGTATAAATCATTGACTACCTGCTGAACCATAAACTCAGCCATATCGTCCAAGGTAACGGATAGTCCTAACCCGTACCCGTCCAGGGTTGCGTGGACATTGCCTTTGGCTGCTTTGTCTACAATATTAGGGCAACGAACAATTGTCCAGTCCAATTCGCTACGCATAATCAATGATTCCATGTTGTTTTTGTCATCAATAATCACTTTTAGCCACCTCATAAAGAAAGGCAATATGATTTTCGAAAAAAACCACGGAAGGAATGCAATACTATTTCCTGCCCCAACATTGCTCATTGCAATAAGTCTGTTGATTCCCTGATTTTTCATTTCTGCTACAATGATTTTGGTGGCATCAGAAATGAAGGTGGTTGGTTTTCCTGTTCCCTTTCCCCCTATACCCAGACACTGAATGACAGCATCTTGATTTTCAAGTGCTTTCTTGACAGCATCTCTGCTCAGCACATTACCTTCAATGATAGTAAGCTTATCGCTATTTATTGAGACGGCAGCTCTGTTTCGGACCAGGATGGTGACCTGATAGTCTTTTGCTAAATTTTTTTTGAGGATGGCCTGACCAGAAAAGCCAGTTGCGCCAAAGATTACCACTTTCATGGCTACTGTGATTTATTTGCATTGCAAACATGAGGAGGGTAGCCAAAGATTGCCTGACACAAATGTGTCAAAATGAATGGTGAGCCAGTTTTTTTCTAATGCGGGTTAGAGATTGTCTCTCTATACCGAGATAGGAGGCCAAGTAAGATATAGAGATCCTATTAAACAGGTCAGGATTCTTTTTGATGAATGCAAGGTATCGGCTTTCTGCATTCTCAAAAAGAAATCCCTCAATTCGTTGTTGTTGCATCTTCAATACTTCTTCTGCCACCAGCCGGCCGTATCGCTCAAAAATTGAAAATTTTTCATATCCCTCTTGTATGTGCTTATATGTGATAGTGACTACAACCGTTGGCTCAATACACTGAAAGTAATATTTACTGGGCGTTTGTGTGATGAATGCAGTATAATGTGTAGCGTATCCGTTCTCTCCAAAGAAGTTAACAGATATCTCGTTGCCATTATTGTCAATATAAAATGCACGTATCAAACCGGAGAAGATAAATCCAATTTCTTTCTGAATAGTGTTTGCATGAATGAAGAATTCCTTTTGCTTTAATTCAGATACCTTTAAGTCACGCTTTAGGTAGTCTAATTCAGCCTCAGTTACTTGGGGGCATAGAGACTTGACGGAACTTAGATATGCTTGGATGGCCTCTTTCACCGATGTTCTTTGTCTTGCTGATCTTACCGTATACGGGTTGACTGCCCGATATGCAGTGATCAATCCTGATTCCTTTTCAAAAATACATAAATTTTATGTGTGTACGGGAATTTATGCCGGAGACAACAATGGCTTTCCTGACTTCCGCGGTATTTTTAAACAAAAAATTATTTAAATTGAATTTCAGGTTTTTAGAATGTCGATTTTGCTAATTTTGGGTGTCCCAGCTGCATTTCTGAAGTCTTTTTGAAAATTGACAAACTAATTGTTGCATTCATTAGGGTCAGGAGGCATCAGTCTTATACTTGGTGCTTATGTTGATTTCCTTATTTTGCGACATGTTTATCCGTAAGAAGAAAAATAAAAGTGGTAAGATTAGCGTCCAGGTCATTGATAAAAGTCTTGGAAAGTATACTGTTTTACATACGGTGGGCAGCTCTGCAGATTTAAAAATCATTGAGCAGTATGTAGACCTGGGCTATCGATGGATAAAAGAACATCAAGGTTTACAGGAGCTGGATTTCACCAGTGATAAAGAACATTTCGATCGACTTGCAGACTCTATCACTCATTTAGAATTAGCGGGTGTAGGGCTTTTATTGGGCAAAATTTTCGATGATATCGGTTTCAATACCATCGAAGATGATATATTCAGATATTTGGTTTACTACCGATTGGTTTTTCCCCGTAGCAAGCTGAAAACAACCGAATTTTTAGCTAGATATCATAATATTTATTGGAGCGACGATGCGGTGTATCGGTACATGGATAAGCTGTATAATAAGCAAAAGGAAAAGGTGCAGGAAATTAGTTTTCAGCATACTTTGAAAATACTAGGCGGTGAATTAAAATTGGTTTTTTACGATGTGACGACGATTTATTTCGAGATTGATACTGAAGACGAATTACGTAAAACAGGATACTCCAAAGATGGTAAAGCTCAGCATCCGCAAATTGTTCTTGGCCTGTTGGTAAGTGAAAACGGATACCCTTTGGCGTATGATATTTTCGAAGGCAATAAATTCGAAGGACACACAATGCTGCCTGTTATTGAGGCTTTTAAAAAAAAATATTCCTTGGACAAATTAATCGTTATTGCTGATGCAGGCTTGTTATCGGCTGCCAATATAGACGAACTAAAGAAGAAAAACTATGACTTCATTTTAGGAGCTAAACTGAAGATGGAATCAAAAGAAATGCAGCAGCAAATTCTGGCTTTAAAACACAAAAATGGACAGTCCCGGATGCTTCACAGGGGCGATCTGAGCCTTGTTGTGAGCTATTCTGATAGTCGGGCTAAGAAAGATTGCCATAATCGTGAAAAGGGCGTCAAAAGGCTCGAGAAGCAGATTAAATCCGGGAAACTAACAAAGGCAAATATCAATAACAGAGGGTATAATAAATTTTTGTCCCTAGAGGGAGAAATTCAGGTTGCCTTAGATCTTCAAAAAATCACCGAGGATCAAAAATGGGATGGGTTGAAGGGATATTTGACCAATAGTGACCTGACAGAGGAGCAAATAATTACCAATTACAGAGAGTTATGGAAGATTGAAAAAGCTTTCAGGGTAGCGAAAAGTGAATTAAAAATTCGACCGGTCTTCCATCGGCTGAAGCGACGCATAGAAGCTCATATTTGTATCACCTTCGTGGCATATAAGGTTTACAAGGAACTTGAACGAGTCCTCAAAGAGCGAGATGCAGATATTAGTGCAGGAAAGGCCATTGAGATTGCGATGTCTATTTTCGCCATTTACTTCGCAGTTCCCAGCTCAAAAGAGCGGATTAAGAGGCTGCTCCTGCTTTCTGAGGAGCAAAAATACCTCGCAAATCTGTTCGGATTTTAATTTTGGGTGTCCCAGCGCGGAAGTCAAGATTTCTTGCATAACCCCCGTTGCATTGTCAACATAGTCAGTTACAACAACACCCGCCTGAGCGCATAGATGTAAATACCAAAGCATATGGCAAGCAGATAAGGACGACACCAAAAGGTCTTCCGGATTGTGTTTCGTCCTGTCGCCACGAAATGCAGGGTCTGATGAACCGAAAATAGTATCCTTGTTGTCAATGCATATCAAATGCGCTCACTCATAGGCCTGGTATTGGCTCGTGCCTGAACCTTTATTGCCCGTCCATTTGACGGTGGCTTTGTAATTATGCATTTTGTCCATCTCCATATTTTTTTGTCACACGTGCTAAAAAATCCACCGACTAGTTACAATTTATTTTTGTAATCCGTGTCTGCTTACAGGTGGGCTGAACCATATAGATCATGATGCCAAGTATTGGATAGGGCAGGTCTGCAAAAATTCTTTGGGGTTTGAAATTTTTACTGTAGCCATCCATAAAAATCTGCCGGTTAGCAGTATAAAAAATGTTAAAATTTAAATGCGATAGCCCTGTTATGCACATGTTTTTCATTTTACAACTGGCAAATCAATATACGATGCAGAATTCTTTCCCCAAAATATCTTATAAACTGGTACCCCTTCCGCAGGTACTCTGTCAAACGTATCCTTATCTGTTCCTGCAATTGCAATCCTGATGGAATGCCCCTTTTTAATAAGCACGGATGTGGGCCATAATTTGAATGTAATTTCTTCAACTTCATTCACTGGCATCGGTGCAGCATCGGATTCGTTAAATGAATGATACGGTATCCGCTCAGACATGGGATTTTCGGACAATTTTCGATGTTCCAAAAGTAGTCCGCCTTCTGTGATGTACCGACTTCTGCCCTCCGGGTCAACATCTTCCAGATAGACAAATATGGCCCCTTCATCGTGTGTTGAAGACATCTGCAGCGAAATAAATGGCGTACCTGTTATCTGAAGATCTTCTTTCAAGGGTTCGGTGGTATAGACTAACAACAACGAGTCGGCACTATTTCGATTGTCAAGGTTCAATATATCCTTGCCCATTTGAGTTGTCCATCTATTGTTTTTTCCGGTAGATGCAGAGTAGTCAACACGATATTCATCAATGCCTTGAGATTCATTCGAAACCTGATCATTCAACTTTTGGTTAGATCCTAAAAAGTATTTTATTCGCGTTTGCCCCACCGGAGGCCAAATGTCAGATGTCTTGAAAGTCTCTTCTCCAAAGTTGTAGTATTTTATGGTTGGCCAGTCGTCAACCTCTTTGTTCTTGCCTTTCAAGTAATGATCAAAAAAATCCAGCTGCAATTGAAGTTGCTCATCTATTGAAGGAACAGGTGCAATTACATTGTCAGAAACAATGAAAGGACTCGCATGTGATTTTCCGCCATGAGAAGTCGGCATTAATACCACTTTCTGCGGATTTGAAAAATTAGTCAACCGCAGCAATGCACCTTCTGCCGTTCCTGCATCCATCCAACTCGCCAGAACTAACATGGGTACTTGAGATTCAGAAATTTCTTTTTCCCAATGAATAGGAGAACACTCTATATGCGTAAAATCTCCAAATTGCGAGTCTTTATATTTTGCTTCTTTTGCTTTTTCAAAAACATCAGGATTGTCTTTATGCTCTTCAATGGCCTCATTGGGGAACTCATCCTCGACACGTCTAATACTCATTTTTAAAACATCTGTATTGTTATTATCCAGCCATTGTACAACGTTACTCCATTCCTCCAGAAAGCTGGTTGCCACCATACCATAAGGCCTGCCCGGACTTTCATAAATATCAAAATCTGACCAACCAGGAATGACAGCTTTCACTGCATCATGTTTGGTGGCACATAACAATTCTGCAGTTGTCCCAGAGTAGGATGTTCCGTAAGCACCCACACTGCCATCCGACCAGGGCTGGTTGACAACCCATTCAACGATATATTTGGCATCTTGCACTTCAACAGGAGTATACTCCCCAGGGCGTTGACCATAAGAAGCTCCAGTCCCTCTTACATCAACTTTAACCAAAATATAATCATTGATCAAAAATAAACGGTCTCGTTCTCTTAGAGATGGGATGGGTTTACCTGTTTCCGGGTCTTCCACAGACCTCCAATATCTTGTGAATTCAAGCAGAGCCGGCAATTTCTTGTCCTGATACCCATTGGGAAAATATACATCAACCGCCAACTTAGTTCCGTTAAGAGCAGGTACATAATATGATTCTGTATTGCCCATTGAATTTTTCAATTCAGAAATTTGAGCGTGCCCAAGTTGGTGAGCTAAAAAAATTAGAACTAAAAAAAAGTATTTCAAGTTATTCATCTTTGAGTAAATCAGTTTGACAATGCGCAGTGTCCTGAAGGCATTGCGTATAGTTTGTGTTATGAATTTCTTTTTATTCATTTTTTCTCGCTACGTAAAAGTGGCGGGTTTTTAACACAAATGTTGATATGAAGTACACACTTCAAATATAGCACAAATGTCCATACAACTCATCTTCCGCACCTCAATTTGCAAAAATCAAGCATAAAAATTCCAGTACGAGAGCAGGCTTAGTAGATCTCGATGCTCTTCTTTCATGTTGAGGATGAGTTTCTTACTGTCAGGCAGCGTTAATACATGGATACCTGTAAAGAGCTGAAATCCTGTCACCCCTGCTTTATAGAGCTCGTCCAGGGCGCGACCTAAACGGTCATCATTGAAATCTTCTGCCTCATAGCCTTCGCCAAGCAACAGTTCGACAGGTGAGGTGGTCAGCAAAATTTGGACAGCTTGTTAAGTTTTCTTAAATTATTGTCCAAATTTTGCCGACCACCTCATACTGGCCACCTTTACCGCTTTACCTCTCATTGCAGTACCTCAACACCAAAGCCGGGCTTAGCATTGATTTTCATGTAGCCGTCTTCGAGGGTAAACCCGCCGCTCACCAGGTCTTCTGCCAGGTCGAGACTTCCGTCCAGGTCGATGTAGCGGGTATTGGGGCAGCTGTAGGCTACATGCAACGCTGCTGTGATGCTCAGGATACTTTCATCATTGCAGCCCCAAAACAGTTCTATGTCTGCGTTCGCAGCAATGGTCGCTATCTCTTTGGCGCCGGCCAGCCCGCCGCATTTCATCAGCTTGATGTTGTAGATGCCAAAAGGCCCGTCGGCGGCTGCAAAATTCAGGGCCGCACGGGCATCCTTCAGCGATTCATCGCCGGCGATGATTTTCCGCTCTGCGCTGCTGAGGCTGCGCAGTGCATCTTCCTGACCTACCGGCAGGGGCTGCTCGATCAGTTCCAGGCCGGCGCCCGATGTTTTGGCTAAAAAATGCTGCAGGCCGCGCAGGTCATATCCCTGATTAGCATCCACCCGGATGACAAACCGCTGGCCAAATACTTCCCGAAGTTTGAGGATTCTTTCAATGTCAGTATCCGGCTCGAGGCCCGTTTTTACTTTCAAAATCCTGAACCCCAGCCGGGCATATTCCCGGGCTTCCTCAACCGTTTCCTGGCTGTTTTTAATGCCGATCGTTACAGAAGTAGGGAGGCTGTCGATTTTCCTTCCGTAAAAATCGCATACAGGAATGCCCGTAAGCTTGCAAAACGCATCGTGCAGCGCGATGTCCAGCGCCGCCTGCGTGCCGGGCAAATGCGCAAAATGGTTGCGGCATTCAAAGATCAATTGCTGGAAATGGCGAATGTCCCTGCCGGCCAGTCCCTGTACAAAATCGGAGGTAAGGTTGCGCACGGTTTGTTCAGTCGTTTCCCCGACGACCATCTCGGCGGGACTGCCTGTACCGTAGCCGATAATGCCATTCTCAAGCTCGATTTCGAGGAAGGCAATGGCTACATCCGAAATCGTATGGTAGGCGATGGTGTAGGGCCTGGTCAGCGCCATTTTCTTAAGCCAGGCACGTATTGCTTTTATTTTCATGTTACATGGATTGTAATTTCTCAGCACGTAGTTTTTTCAATACAGGCAAGATCTCGTCAACACCTTGCTGAACAGGCAGTAGTACGGGTCTGTTCAGTCGGGCTGTATATTCCTGCTGACAGGCGATGGCCTCTTCCGGACTGCAGCCTTCGGTATGTATGCCTACGGCAATGACTTTGGACCCAAATTTTTCGATGATCTCAATCTCGGATTCAACAGACGGGATTTCTCCCCAACGGGGATCGTAGTCAAAGTATCTGCGCTTTGGTGCAAACATGAGGATGACGTGTTTTGCATTGCCGGATACGAGCAGTTCCAGACCACAGGGGCCGCTTGGATTCCTAAGGGATGACTGTCCTTCCACAAAAATGTATTCTGCACCTGTTTCTTTCCAACAGGAAACGATGGCATGCTCAAGCTCTCCCGAAACAAAATCATTTAGTGTTGAGTCAAAAATGAATCCATACCGCCCCCCCTGCAACCAGCCCGTTTGGCCTGTGTAGATCATGTGCGCTTTCATATCGTTGGCTTCACAGGCCTGCCGGAGCAAGCGGGCGGTGGTCCGCTTGCCCATGGCACAGTCCATTCCGATTACCGCTACAGTCAAGGCTTCTACCCGAAAGATCTCGCCAGTCCAGAAATGCAGCTGCTCCAGGGTCTTTGGCTTGCGCACATCTATCAGTTGAACACCTTTCGAAGCTGCCATCGCAACCAGCTCGGGTTTGTCCGTCAGGTACTCATGGAGTCCGTTTACGATTGACAAACCGGCATCAACGGCGCGCTCCACCAACGCAAGCATGTTGCCCGGCAACCTGCCGCCAATGGTGGCTACACCAATGATGAGGTAGGAGACCTGATCCACAGCTGCCAACGCATCCTCCAGAGAGGCAAAGACGGGTATATTCCTTTTTTTACCATCCAGTAACTCGCCCGCATCTTTTCCTGCTGTTTCGGCGCAATCAATGATGCCCGCAATCTCAAACCTTTCTGTTCCGCGAATGAGTCCATGTGCCGTTTTTGCATCATGCTTCATCAATAACCCATTCGTCAATACAATTGACTTATTCATGTGCGTTCCTTTCTTTTGATCAATGTCAGGGGTGTTAATTTTTGTATTTACCATAGATGGGTTGTCCTGCAAAAACATTTTCAACTGTTTTTCCATTCATTAAAGCGATGACACCATTGACGATTACATATTCGATGCCTTCAGAAAATGCCAATCCGTGTTCGAAGGTTGCTTTGTCAATGACCGTATCGGGATTGAAAACAGTTATATCGGCATCGGCACCGATTTGTATTCTTCCCTTGTAACGCATCACGGGCGCGATACCTTCCAGCCTTTGGGCAGGCAGCAAAGTCATTTTTTCAATGGCCGTGTTGAGGTCAATAACTTTATCCTCCCGCACATATTTTCCCAAAACCCTCGCGAAAGTTCCTGCAGTACGGGGATGTGACATAGGTGAATACAGCCCGCCGTCTGAGGCGATCATAACCCCTGCTGCAGCAATGCCTGTATTGATCCAGGCTGGTTTCATCGAATAAATAATTACCGCGCCACCGATTTTTCGATAGGTCTCAAAAGTTTCTGCTGTCAGCCGTTCACCGGTAGCCACCCATTGTAAATCGCCGTAGCTGATATTCAGTCTCTCCTGCCAGCCGTCTGAAAATACAGCACTTTGTAAGGCTGTAGAAGCTGCTGTGTACGGATATAAGTCAGTGCTGATAGCAAAGCCTTTTTGCCTGGCTGCATTAATCATATCAAGGCTAAGTTGAATGTCCCCCAGCGATACACTGTTGATGTGTACGATATGAAGGGGTGCATCGGTGAGCATTGCATTCGCTATGACTTCCTGTATGGAAATAATGTCGGGGTTTCGTACATGTGTGAACACAAGGGCCTCCAATTCGCCGGCCAATTGAAAGACCCTGTACATTTCAATGGGGTTGGTTTCGGGCAGGTACCCAATGGGGACGCCAATACCAATACCGCCTTCACGCAACGAGTTTTGGATATTGGTCAGGGTTTGATCCATTTGCGCGGATGTTAAAATTTCATCTTTAGCGGGCTGAATAGCATTGGTAGTCTCCAGAATGTTTGACGCTCCTGCAAGGCTTCTCTGGTATAATTGGTTGACAACGTCATTGTATTTATCCATTGTCTTTATTCGTTCGTATGGCCAGCTAACACTCGCACCATAATTGATCAGGGCTTTTGACTGCCGGGTCGAGTACCACTCTTTCAGGTTTTCAATCCCCCACTCCAGTTCCAGTGCGGTAGTAAGCCCGTCGTGCAGTTGATATTCCTGTTCTTTGTTTGTCATGCCATGCACGTTTAGGTCAATGAAGCCCGGAGCCACTACCAGTCCCCTTGCATCGATTTCCTGTCTGCCTTGCAGTGGTTCAGTTGAAATTTGTGCAATTCGGTTGCCGATGATACCAATGTTTCGGACTGCATCGAGTT
Organism: uncultured Saprospiraceae bacterium; assembly: GCA_964441755.1. Taxonomy (GTDB): domain Bacteria; phylum Bacteroidota; class Bacteroidia; order Chitinophagales; family Saprospiraceae; genus JAUMBM01. The sequence continues at coordinate 7,966 of CAYTVG010000007.1, read as the reverse complement.
TTGTTTCGGGGTCAATCACTCGCCCGCCGGTGAGTACAATGTCATACAGTGTACCTGCTTGTGCATCCAGTGAATTTGCTGACAACAAGCAGCACAAAAAGAAGAGTGTAAGTAAGCGTCCGGACATCATGGGTTAATTGTTATTAAATGTAAGATGGTGCTCATGCCTGCAGACCGCCATGCTGGTTATTGCGTCTTTCTGCCGGCGGTGATGTTGCCCTGTGGTTGGAAAAAGGTGACTGCGGTGGCTGACGCCCCCGGTTTTTTTTCAAACTGTAAGGCGTAGTTGGACAGTGTCCTGAAAACGAATTTATCGTTGCCTGTATAGATGAGTTCATAGGGCGGCTGTCCCGGGACTTCTACCAACAAAGTGTCACCTTCCATGTACACTTTGGCTGATACATTTCCACCGAGATTGTATTCACCGGTATATGCTGCCAGCTCGGCTTTCGTCAGTGCTTTGGGTTTGGGTACTTTTTTGAATACCAATTCAATAGCAGGCGATTCGAAACCATAGGCATTCATGGATTCTACATCGCCGGCCACGCTGGTGTTGAAGCGAAAGACGAAGGGGCTTTTGTTGGTCGTGTCTACAGGCTTGCCGGGTTCGGCCTCATAAGCCCTGAATATTTCATAATGCCAGTTTTGCAGCCATAGGTCTTTAGATTTTGTGTGCATAAAAATGCTGTCATTGCGCACGTACAATTCGTAAGTGCCGTAAGCGGGATGTGTATACAAACCGGCATAATCAGCCGCCGCATGTTGCATGCGACTGTCGTGCCTTGGGTCAGTCGCAGATGCTTTGGCGCCGGCTGCAGCCTCCTGTTCAAGCCTTCGGCGATCAAGCGCTTCTGCATTCCAGTCGAACCGGCTAAGCCTGAGCATACGGTCGGAAATGATACAGCGGACGATATTGGGAATTTGCCTCGACGATTGGTTGCTGAGGACAACAATGCCGATGCTGTCAGTGGGGAAGAAGGTGGCAGAGGCTATAAAACCGTCGATAGCGCCACCATGTTCCACGCGGTAGTGCCCGCGGTAGTTCAGCAGGCTCCAGCCGAAGCCGTAGTTGCCGCCACTGATGTCTGTGTGCGCTGAGTCGGGAATGCCCGGGGCATTGGGCGTTTGTGATGAAATAGCTTCTTTGTAATGCAATGGCGGAATCACCTGTTGCCCTTTAAACTTACCACCATAAATCCATGCCTGCACCCAGTTGGCCATCTCAAGCACACTGCTGTAAATTCCGCCGGCGGGTCCCATGACAGCAATGTTGTAGTGAGGGACTTTTTGCAGCGTACTGTCGTTTTTGTATGTATGGGGCGAAGCAATGTCCGTATCATTCTTTACCGCATCGTACGGACTATTGCTGCGGGTCATTTCCAGTGGCCCCAGAATTTTTTCGCTGAGGGTTTTTTCCCAGCTTTGTCCGAAAAACTTTTCCGTGACGACCCCCTGAGCAAAAAACATGAAGTTGTTGTACTGGTACTTCTCTTTAGGCCTGCAGGTAGGTTCCATATATCTGATGCGCATCAGCATGCTGTCACGGTTTGCTGACGGATTGAAATACCACGAAAGATCATGCCGGGGGAGACCGGTTTTGTGGCTCATCATATCACGAATGCTGATAAGATTGTTCATGTCATTGTTGTAGAACTGAAGTTCAGGCAGATAATTACGTACCGATTCATCGTACGTAAATTTACCACCAGCTACCAGTTGCCCCACAAGTGCAGCTGTAAATGCTTTGGTACATGAACCAATGGCAAAAAGGGTGTGAGGTGTCACAGGCTGTTGTGTATCAATGTCTTTTACACCAAATCCTCCGGCATAAATCACCTTGTCTTTTTCTACTACGGCCACTGCAAAGCCGGCGCCTTTCCAGTCGCTCAAAACTTTTTCCAGATCGGCTTCTACACCTTGCAGGCGCGTATCGCCGGCAGGTTTGTTTTGGGCGATGACGAAAGCACAGCTCATAACAAAGTAAAGCATTAGCAGTGGCTTCATTGGATGGTATGTATTTAGTTGCGAAAAATATGATGGTGCAGGCAGTAAGTTATGCAAATCAGCCCCCGGAGAATGTTCGGGTATTTTTGCCTACGGCAAAAATGCCCGAACGTGCGCTGACGCATACAAGTTTTCTGCTTCACAAAGGGAAGATAACCATTTTTATGTAATTGGTTTTGTGCTCAATAATTGTTTGCGGGGATCAATCACCCGTAGGACGTCATCAATGCCCGGTTGATTGAAGCCCTTGAATCCGTCGTTTCTCTCCAGATTTTCAAAATGGGAGCCTATGGCGCCATTTTTCCTAAAATCCTCAGCGGCTTCCGCTGAAATGTGCCCTTCCAAAGCTAAACGATCTATTTTTTCAGGATCAACGGGCCACCATTCTCCTACGGTCAGCGCCTGGTACAGATGCGGAAAATCCGAAAAAGGAGCCATCATGGGTATGTTCAAGGCAGCAAAAATTTCATTGAATCGCTTGGAATCATACATGCATTCCAGGTGATTGAGCCCTGCTTCCAATATGCTTTCACCGTGCATAGCACACCATAAACCTGCCCTGCGCAGAGGGTAGAGTGGCTGTATGTGTTCATTATGGGCGAAATCAATATCCAGTTCTTCAGGTGCCAGATCAATATCTGCAAAAATGACCGATTGCAAAACGGGTTGTTCCAATATCTGAGAACCCCAGCCCGCGCCTGCACCTGCATAAAAAAGTTCGCGGCATTCAAAACCAAGTTTTTCCAGTATGCGAATGGTCAGGTAGAAATATTGACGGGAACTGTCAAAGGTGTGGTGGTCCTGATTGGCCCATCCTATGCCAAAAGCATCTTGCCGCGCCTTTTGAATGCGGCCCGCCTGGTTTCTGGCCATCCAGTACTCCCGTTCGGCGCGTAGGAATAGGTCACATGACCAGTCTGCGCCTATAGCTTCCACAGAAGCTGTTACCAGTTTTTCAGTTTCTTCTAAGCCCTCGATCGTGTCCCGGTACTTTCTTTGCCTCGTTCTGAAGAGGTGCTGGTAGTGTGCTGCCTGTTGGATTATTTCCGCTGATGGGGGATCGATGGAAAAAGATGCTGTGCCGTGTCTTTCAACTGCCCAAAAGGTTGTTTCCCCTTCAAAAATTTTTGCCATTCTCAGCTGGCTGCCTGCCTGCCCTACTACCGTTCGTTGCAGCTTGTTGGCTTTCAGAAAATCATCGACGAACTCTACCTTAAAGGCAACTTTCCGGGGACCTTCCTCGTAAACAAAAGCAGGAAATAAGCCCGACGCATTGCGATATATGCCTTGATTGGCTTCGTCTCTCCATCCGTGTTCAATCAAATCGGGAATGTCATCCCGGCGGTTAAAAGTGATATGATCTATGATGTCACGCAGTCTGACAGCAATTTCATGCTGCAGTTGACGCGCAAAAGCGTGTGCCTCAGGGCATTCTTTATACGCCTTTTGCAATACTTGCCCCAGAAAAAGCTCAGCCTGCTTCTCGGTTTTCCAATGACCAGTGGTATTTGCTATCATGTTTTTTGAATTTTGGAGTGTATTCGGGATTTGCTGCCGGGGGCAAAACGAAGTATTTTTCGTACATTTTCACGGCTCTGTAAGAGCATAGCAGTGCTGTGTGAGCACAACAGGTGAAAAGCTGCAAAAAATGACCCGTTGGAGATCCGGTAAGGAAATCCCGAACACGCTCTTGCTATTGAGTATTATGATACAGGGGCGTAGCCCAACCTTTTTTTAGCGATTTTCATGGCAGCGGCTACGGTATTCGTATCAGCTTCTTTCGCTGTTATGTATATTTCCTCCAGCGTCTCTGCAATGGTGCTTTGCACGTTTTTGAGACTTTCGCCCTCGCTCAGGCCTTCCGCTTCGATGGATGTTATACCCATGGCCCCGCCAAGGTTTACGACATAGTCGGGGGCATAGAGTATTCCGCGTTGTTTCAACCTGTCGGCGTCTTCGGCTTCATTCAATTGATTATTAGCTGCCCCGGCAACACCCTTACATTTCAGTTGCTGAATGGAATGTACATTGAGTACAGCGCCCTGCGCACACGGAGAGAAGATATCGCATGCTGTCTCATAGACTTTGTCCGGGGGGACAAATTGGGTATTTTGCGCCTGCGCTGAGATAAAATCAATGAGTTCCTGATTCGTTTCCGTATAGAGTATGTTGGCATTGTCCTGAAGAAGTAGTTTCTGTAAATAAAGCCCCACACTTCCAAGCCCCTGAATAAAAACAGTCCTGCCGGCCAGCTGATCAGTGCCAAAAAGAAATTTACAGGTTGTTTTGATACCGGCATAAACACCCAATGCCGTCGGAATGGCAGAAGATCCGGCACCACCGGCGCCTACAGTTCTGGAAAAAACGTAAGGCTTTCCTGTAGTGTATACAATATCCATGTCATCGGAGGTGGTACCTACATCCGGGCCAACGTAGTAGCGTCCGTCAAGGTTTTTTAAAATATCCCCAAATCTCAGGAGCAAGCGCTCCCGCTCAATTTTTTCGAGCGCACGTGTCAGGCAGATAACAGCTTTGGCTCCGCCCCACTGCATATTGCACATGGCAAATTTGTAGGTCATGGCCTCCGATAGATTCAATGCATCGATGATGGCTTCATCAGGGGTATTGTATTTTTTCATCCTCAATCCTCCGGCAGCCCGTCCGTTCCGCAAAGTATGAATGGCAATGATTATCCATGATGCCGTTTCATGATCATGGATGGTGATCAACTCCTCACCGCCCCATTGTTCTTTTATTTCCGTACTTATCTTCATATCAATCGATTATCTTAGCAGGATTAAGTAATTTTTTTGGATCGAAGGCGTCTTTGATTTTTTTCATCAACTTGATTTCACCTTCCGGTTTGCACAAGCCGAGCCATTCTTTTTTTTCGAGGCCAATACCATGTTCTGCCGATACGGACCCGTGAATTGCCCGCAGGGGGGTGTACAGGATTTCATTGACCCTGGATTTCACAGACGCATCAGGCGTATTTTTGCCGACTATGAAATGAAGATTCCCGTCGGCCATGTGGCCAAAACAAAAAGAATGCACTACGCCCTCGACTTGGGATAGCTGCCGGATAACCTGTTCCGCATAATCGGCCATTTGGTCTATGGGTACGCTGACATCAAAATGCTGTTGATAAGGTGACATTGAGTTCAGCAGTTCGACATCTTCACGAATCCCCCAAAACAATGCCTGGTCTTGCGCTGTGTCGGCAAATACGGCATCCTGAATCAGATTTTTCTCAAAGGCCTCGGTAAAGACATCCTGAATGACATTTTTGAATGCAGGAGCGTGATTATCCAGCACTTCCAGCAGCACATAGTAAGTATGCTTTTCACGAAAAGGCGATTGGAGCCTGGAGGTAAGGGCTTCAAAGGTGTTGGCCCACAGGATTTCAAAGGCAGACAGCAGCCCGGAAAACTTTGCATCGCAAAACCGTAAAAGACGAATGGCATCTTTGAAATCTGCCAAACCCACAAAGACACTGTTTCGATTGTGAAGTTTTTCCTCCAGCCTGAGGGTAGCCCGCGTGACAATTCCAAGTGTGCCTTCCGAACCAATGAACAACTGATTTAAGTTGTAGCCGGTATTGTCTTTTATGATTTTTTTCAATCCATTGAGGATTGTCCCATCGGCAAGCACTACTTCAAGACCCAGTATCAGGTTGCGGGTCATGCCAAATCGCTTCACCCGCAAGCCGCCGGCATTGGTTGCAATGCAGCCGCCGATGTGTGCGGAACCCTTCGCGCCGAAGCTGAGGGGAAAAAATAAGCCATGGGCATCGGCTGCCTGATGAACAGATGCTAAGATACAACCTGCCTGTACCGTCATAGACCTGCACAACGGATCTACTTCTTCTATGCCATTCATTCTTTGCAGACTTATTACTATATCTGAAGGCCGGGATATAGTACCGCCAACCAGTCCCGTGAGTCCGCCATGCACTACCATTGACTGGTTGTGTGCGTTGCAAATGCGGCAGATGGCGGATACTTCTGCCGTAGACCGGGGCAACAACAACGCTTTGGCCTGCAGTTGGACTTCTGTATGCCAAATATGACAATACCTGCCGGTGAGCTCATCTCCGGTCAGCACCACTTCTTTATTGAGATAAGACAGAAGATCTTTCAGAACAGGATCTTGAACGAGACTCATGTACTTGGCAATTCAGTGATGTGAAGTAGAAAGAAGACAGTGCCTCAAAAATATAAGGTATTATTTATGCATAAAAATGTTAAATTATCATGTATTCATAGCATTTTTGCATTTATGCATATCCAACAATTCAGAAACGCACTTATCCTCGCCAAGCGCTTGCATTTTACCAGGACAGCAGAGGAGGTCAATATTGTACAACCGGCACTGAGCCGGCAGATCAGCAAGCTCGAAGAGGAACTGGGCGTAAAACTTTTCAAGCGGCATAAACGGAAGGTAGCGCTTACGCCTGCCGGAGAATATTTCATGGCAGAAATGGAGAAGCTGCTCGCCCAATTCGACCAAATACACAACAAAACGTGCCAGATGGCCAATGGGCAGCCGGAAATAAGAATAGGATTTACACATTCGATTAAGCAATCTATCTTGCCTGAGGTCATCAATAAGATTCGCAAATCGCGCCCGGAGATACGCTTTGTGCTCAAAGAAGTCAACAACGAGGGTCAATTCAAGGGACTTCAAACCAAACAACTCGATCTTGCTTTTTCTACCAATCCCGTCATCCCTCCCAATCTTACGGGTAAAAAACTTACGTCCTGTGATTTTGTGATTCTGTTACCCCATAATCATCCCGTGACGGAGGAAAACTACAAGCACTTTTCGGTCTTTGCCGATGAGGAATTTATATTTCCGCCACTGGAGGATGGCTCCCACCACATAGAAATAATGAAGTCAATCTGCGTCAATGCGGGATTTATGCCCAAGATCACGCATACTACCAGTTCGGCAGGTACAGCTTTCAAACTGGTGGAAAATGGCATGGGCGTGTGTCTGGAGCCTGAAAATTCTATTCAGGGGCTACAGTTGAACCTGAAAGTGATTCCTCTCCGGGATGTTAGCCAAAAAGCGGAACTCACGATGATCTGGAACGAGGATTTTGCCCATGATTTTCCTGACCTGCTGGCCGACCTGAGTGATTCGGCTCATTATGAGTCCTTGAGTGCCAGAAACAGGTAATTAGTCAGCGCATATCCGGTATGCTTACTCTTGGCAAAGAAGTTTTTGGGTTCTTGGTCAAATATAATGGGTATAGAGATCTAGCCCCCCTAAGTGGAAGTAAATCATACGGAGGGAATTTTGAATATTTCGGTATCCTTTAGCCGTATGCATATTTCGGAGTATGCTGACCCACCTCAACAGTCAGTCAGTTAAAAGCTAACATATAGGTACTGTAACAAGGTCGATTGGTGCTGTTTTCGGTAGATTGGAAGCCCGGTTAGGCAGGTCGATTGGTGCTGTTTTCGGTAGATTGGAAGCCCGGTTAGGCAGGTCGATTG
>CAYTVG010000007.1:0-361 GCA_964441755.1 uncultured Saprospiraceae bacterium | reverse complement strand
GTGCTGTTTTCGGTAGATTGAAAGCCCCGTTAGGGGCGTGATATGGGTAGACCCGTAGGGACGAAATGTGGGTATGATTTTTTCCGTACAATGGAAGCCCCGTTAGGGGCGTAATATGGGTAGCAACGGCCCCGGTATTTTCTACCTACATCACGTCCCTACGGGTCTGCCCATATTCCGTCCCTACGGGACTCCTGAAAACAACGGGGCCGGTGTTTTCTACCCACATCGCGTCCCTACGGGACTACCCACATCACGTCCCTACGGGACTACCCACATCACGTCCCTACGGGACTACCCACATCGCGTCCCTACGGGACTACCCACATCGCGTCCCTACGGGACTACCCACATCGCGTCC
>CAYTVG010000006.1:54258-242876 GCA_964441755.1 uncultured Saprospiraceae bacterium | reverse complement strand
CATTGCGTCCCTACGGGTCTACCCACATTGCGTCCCTACGGGACTCCTGAAAACAACGGGCCGGTGTTTTCTACCCATATTCCGTCCCTACGGGTCTACCCACATTGCGTCCCTACGGGACTCCTGAAAACAACGGGCCGGTGTTTTCTACCCACATTGCGTCCCTACGGGTCTACCCACATTGCGTCCCTACGGGACTCCTGAAAACAATGGGTCGTTGTTTTCTACCCATATTCCGTCCCTACGGGACTCCTGGAAATACCGGGGCCGTTGTTTTCTATCCACGCGGAAGTACTTCAAAATCACCGTTGTCAAACTGCTTGATAACTTCAAGTGAACCTCTTTTTGATTGCCAATTAAGCACACGTCGGGCGTAGGATGAGTCATATACTCTGTCTATTGAATCAGGAAACTTCCAGCCTCTCTTATCAAATTCATCAGCTAAAAGTGGCTCACGTTCCCGAATAACCATTGCTGGATTTTCGAATAACATTTGACTATCCGATTGTAGGAATGGCGTCTCGCCGGATACAATATAGCTGTCAAAATGCTTATCTTTTTTCAGTTGACCTGCCAGTATATGAGCGTCTGCAACATCTCTGTAATCCACTCCCCTGTGAAGTCTGTAAACCGCCATCATTTGAACTGCTTCGGGGAAACATCGGGACATCCTGATAACACTCATAGTCAGGTCTTTATTTGAATACTCCCTAATGATGTTTTCAGCTTCCAATTTTGTTTTATGGTAAATCGTTCTGGGCATTGGTATTGTTTGTTCATCCACCCAAACAGCCTTGTTCACTCCTTGATTTGCATATCCGTACAGAGCCGTCGTACTTGTAAAAACTATCTGTGAAACACCACATCTTACTGCAGCTTTGCAAATTTTCTCGGTAGCATCTACATTGATCTCATAAAATGCTCTCTCTGAAGCAATTCCTACGTGAGGTGCATGCAGGGCAGCTGTGTGGAAAATAGTATCTACGCCTTCAAAACTCCGCAAAAGCTGCTCATTGTCTCTAATGTCAAATATTTTTGATGTAGCCGAGGACGGCGAAACATCTATGCCGGTCACATTGTATCTCTGGCAAAGTTTCCAGTGTAAGGCTCGTCCAATCCTTCCGCTACTGCCAGTAATTATTATTTTATCCATGCACTCAATGTCTCTATAATATCTGTGAATACGAAGTAGAATGAGTGTAAAAATAAGATGATCAACGCAATTGGGACAGTTGCAGCCAATGTTGATGAAAATAAATTTCTCTTCAGTATTTCATCAATTCAAGCAAGATGTGCCAATCATACCGCTTAGCAGTGCACGTCAGCAGGCCGGACTGAATGTCATGGTTTGCAACGGAAAAATCATTTACAGAAATTTTTTTCTGTCAGCACCTCGTAAGCCACAGGCACTAATGCAGCTTTTTGTTTAGCCAGTCATTCTTCGCTATCTGTCTGTACAAGTCCTTTTTCGCTTTATCCAAACTGTTTTCTTGCTGCTGCTTAGGATCAAACAGTGATTGAGCATTCGCCGGAAACTTGGACTCCCGGGAGCTGATCTGTTCAGGCGTCAGCTCGTACTTCTGAGCTAGTTCCGACAATGTCTTCTGCCTCTTGATGGCCTCATGTACCACTTCGGTCTTGAAAGCAGCGCTGTGTTCTCTTCTTAGGTTCTTCATCATTGATAGCGAATTAAATTTTCTGAGTTGCTGTCCAAATTTTGCCGACCACCTCAGTTGCCCACATTTCGACCAACGCAGCCGGCCGCGCTTGCAAAGACGGGCAGCAGGTTTTACCTTTGACCGACAACCACCGCTACTATGCAAGACAACAAAATCACCGTTCGGGCTTTGGTCGGTGCCAACAGGGAAAAAGCCTGGGATTATTACACTTTGCCTGAGCATATCACGCAATGGAATTTTGCCGATGCGAGCTGGCATTGCCCTCATGCCGACAGCGATCTGCGCGTGGGCGGCCGCTATCTGGCGAGGATGGAAGCCCGCGACGGCAGCATGGGCTTTGATTTTGAAGCGACCTTCACGGAGGTCGTGCCGACCGAAAAATTTACTTACGTATTTGGTGGGCGCTATGCCAGTGTCGTGTTTGAACCCGCGGGGGAGCAGACGGCGGTCACGGTTACTTTTGATCCGGAGACGGAGCACAGCCACGAGCTGCAGCAAAGCGGGTGGCAGGCCATCCTCAACAACTACAAGCAGTATACTGAAACGCACTGAGCACGGATGAAAACTACGCCCGAGCACGATCAGCGGATCGCCCGCATGACCTTCGCTGCCGTATTTCCGCACTATGTCCGCAAGGTTACCGCCAAAGGCAGATCCCGGGAGGAGTTGCTGCAGGTCATCGAGTGGCTTACAGGCTTCAGCGAAGGGGAGCTGCTGTCGCTGATAGAAGAGGAAGTGACCTTCCAAACCTTCTTCGAGCGCGCCCGCCTCAACCCGCTGGCGGAGCGCATCACCGGGCTCATCTGCGGCTACCGGATCGAAGAAATCGAAAACCCGCTGACCCGGCAGACCCGCTATCTCGATAAGCTGGTAGACGAGCTGGCTAAGGGGAAAAAAATGGAAAAAATCCTGCGTCAGTAATCCATACCTGCCTATGGCAACCAATAAGACGACTTATTCCGACGAGGACGTAACGGCTTTCATCAACGCCTACGTCGACAGCGAACAGAAAAAAGCCGACAGCTTCCGGCTGCTCGCACTGATGCAGGCCTGGTCCGGCTGCGAGCCCCGGCTGTGGGGGCCCACCATCATCGGATTTGGCAGCTATCACTACCGCTATGCGAGCGGGCACGAGGGCGATGCTCCCCTCATCGGCTTCTCCCCCCGCAAAGCGGCTTTTTCCCTCTACGTCTACTCGCCTACCGAAAAAAGCGAGCAGCTGCTCAGCAGTCTGGGCAAGTACACGATGGGGAAGGCCTGTATTTATGTGAAAAAACTGGCCGATATCCGGCTCGATATCCTGGAGGAATTGTGCCGGGAGTCTATCGCGCATGTTACAGCAGGGTGACGGGAAACTTTATAGGCTCTAGTCCAACTGAAGTGGGTTTCGTAGATTTGCCCCATGTAAGAACTACCAATATTTGCAGCTGCCCTCGAACTTAAGTCACCTTGGTTTATCAAACGTGTCTAGTTTTTGGGGGGGAAGCTCAACTTACGCCTTACGCCAGCGGTAGAAAGTAGATGGATAAATCCATGCTGCATAATCGTAACTTCAACCCTCTGGCTTTCTGCCTCTTTCAGAATGCTAAACTTCTCTTCTTTGCTGCGTCGCTTTTTTTCCATAGACAAGATTACAATATTAAAATTGTAATCTTGTCTGGTTATTTAGGGGGCCGGTACACGGTATATTTTCAAACCGTTGGAATAATGGATGATTGAGAATCACACCCACGTTTCGTCCCTACGGGACTCCGGAAAACACGGTGGCCGTTGCTACCCATATCACGCCCCTAACGGGGCTCTCAAAAAACACGGTGGCCGGTTGCTACCCATATCACGCCCCTAACGGGGCTCTCAAAAAACACGGTGGCCGGTTGCTACCCATATCACGCCCCTAACGGGGCTCTCAAAAACACGGTGGCCGTTGCTACTTTCCCTGTCCAATAGTGCGCTCAGCTGTGGCCGGCTGTGCCAGGGCAGGTATTTCGGCTGACTTTGGTTGTAATCGTATCGGATAATCCACGGGTAGGATATGCGTCAGGCTATAGGACTGTTTGGATGTTTATTAATTTTAACTTACATTTGATGTTAGTTAAAATTGCCCTATCTTTGCATGGAGATAACTTTCACAGATAAAAAATTCGAGCGGCAGGCCAATGATGACCGCAAGCTGATGAAGGCCCACGGGAAACTCCGGGCAGAGAAAATTAGGTTGAGGCTGGCAGAGCTTATGTCTGCCAGAACCCTTGAAGATCTGAGGCACTTACCCGGCAACTACCACGAGCTTACCGGCAATCGCAAAGGGCAGTGGGCCTGCAACCTGGATCAGCCGTACAGGCTGGTATTCACACCCCACGAAAATCCCATCCCTGTCAACGAACACGGTCAGTACAGCTGGATAGAGATTAGAGGTGTAGAGATTATTGAAGTAGTCAATTACCATAAAGAGAAATGATCATCGCAAAGCAAAATAAGTACTTCCCTCAATCAGTTCCGCATCCGGGCAAAACACTGGATGAAAAGCTGGAGGAAATGGAGATGGGACCCAAAGAATTCGCGCTTCGTACCGGCAAGCCGGAAAAAACCATCATTGCCGTACTCAAAGGGGAGAGTTCCATAACGGCAGACATGGCGGTGCAGTTTGAGCATGTAACTAAGATTCCTGCCCATTTTTGGATGGACTACCAGCGGTCTTACGATGAATACATTGCCCGGAAGAAGCACAAGGAAGCCATTGATGCTGCCGTATCGTGGGCAAAGCAGTTTCCTATAGCAGATATGATCAAAAAAGGGTGGCTGCCACCAGTGAACAGCATGCAGGAAAAAGCAATGGAAATGCTGTCTTTCTTTGGCTTTTCTACCCATACGGCCTGGGAAAATTACTACGTCAACCAGCAGTTAAAGGTAGCTTTTCGTATATCGCTGGCGCAAACCAAGGCACCTTTTGCCATCTCCGCCTGGCTTCGCAAAGGCGAATTACAGGCAGCGGACATGGTCGCAAATGATTATTCTGAAAAGCGTTTCAAGGAAGCACTGCCTCGGCTAAAGTCTGTTATGGCCAGTCACCCTGAGGGGTTCTTCAATCAATTGCAAAGCATTTGTCTGGAGGCAGGTGTCAAAGTAGTACATACGCCCTGTATACATAAAGCGCCCATCAACGGCGCTACCCGTTGGCTCAAGGATACGCCATTGATTCAGCTCACCGGCCGTTACAATCGCAACGATAGCTTCTGGTTCACATTCTTTCACGAGGCAGGGCATATTCTCTTGCATGGTAAAAAGGACATTTTCCTGGAGAATCTTGACTACACCGACAAAGATATGCACAAGGAAAAGGAAGCCGACGCATTTGCCGTAAAATGGACATTGTCGGAAGATGAGGAGGCTAAGATCCTGGCAGCAGGTCCGTTGAGGCAAGAAGATATAAGGCTTTTTGCGCGGCAATTTAACACACATCCGGCCATCATTATCGGACGCTTGCAACACAAGAAGCACCTTCATTTCTCTTTCGGAAGAGAATATTTTGAGCCGGTTATATTGGAGTAACCTCCAACAAGAATGTTTCCTAGCCCCATCACCGGATATAAATAGCCGTGGACCGGGAAAAAATCTCCATGACGCGCCTGCCGAAAGTACTGTATGCCCTGCCAGCAGCCCCGGTACCATAATCTCCGGTACAAAACTAAGCCCCAACGCACATCAACCACTACCCAATCCCTACCTAATGGGGCCAGCCAACAGCAGCCAAAATACCTAAAACAAGGTATTTTTTTGTTACAATCTGGAATTAGTCTAAATAAGTCTAAAGAATAAGCCACCCAGCACTTACCTTTGTTGTCGCTAAGTATTCCGGAAAGCAAAGCACCATTTTCAACCGTGGGGGAGTATGGTCAAAGGATCCGACGCCGCCGCGCTTTCGCTTACTTCACAACAAACAATACCAAATGAATTCTTCTGCCAAAAGTTTTATGCTCCTGCTGGGCGTAGTGCTCGTGGGACTGTCGTCCTGCGGTAAAGACGATACCAAGCCAGCCCTGAGCATCCCCAATGCCTACGACGGCAGCACCTTTGCGGCCAACACAGCACCTCAGACAGCGCTGATCAACCAGTTGATTGCCCTCACCGATGAAGCCAAAAAGGGGCGTACGGCGACCAATACAGTCAGCAGACAGTCGCTGCAGACGCTCTTCAATGCCGGTAATCCCGCCCTTGCTGCGGAGATTACGACCTACTACAAAGGCAGACTGGAGGGCGATGGTGGCTGGTTTGACGAGCTGGCCAAGGCCAGCGGCACCACCTGGACTCCGCAGGCTCCCAACGGAAGCTCTCAGGGGGGCGTCTACGGAGGCTACCTGTTTGATGAGTATGGCGTAGAAATGGAACAACTGGTAGAAAAGGGGCAGTTCAATGCTACCCTCTACAACCACGCCGTCAAGCTGATGAGCGGACCCGTCACAGCGCAGACAGTCGATCAGTTGGTGGCCATCTTTGGTGCCAAGCCTGCTTTTGCCAACTCGGGCTCGAACAATGTTGCAGCAGAAAACCGGGATCTCGCCATGGCCAACTATGGCGCCCGCAGGGATAAAAATGATGGCAAAGGCATGTACGCGCAGATCAAAACAGCTTTCATCACTTTGCAGGCAGCTGTCAAGGCGGGCAACCAATACGAAGAAGAAAGAGACAAAGCCCTGGCCGACATCCGCCTGCTTTGGGAAAAAATCAACGCGGCTACGGTCATCAACTACTGCCACACGCCCATCAGCCGGCTGAGCGCCACCAATCCCACAGAGAGTGAAATCGGTGCTGCCCTGCACGCCATTGGCGAGGGTATCGGATTTATCCACGGATTCAAAAACATCGATCCGCAATACAGAAAAATTACGGATGCTGAGATCGACCAGGCCCTGGCGTTGCTCAACGCACCCGCTACCGGCAACGCTGCGGTCTACAAGTTTGCTACCGATCCGGCCAGCGAACTGCCGAAGCTGCAGCAGCTCATCGCCCAGCTGCAGGGCATCTACGGATTTAGCAATCAGGAAATCGAAGACTTCAAAACCAACTGGGTGAGTACTCAGGGAAGATAAAAGAAAACATCTGCAGGCTGCAGGAGCATGTGCTCCTGCAGCCTTTTGTACGTCAAAAAAATCAAAATTGCTATGGCCAGAATTGTATTTGTATTGAGCTTGCTGATGGTGCTGACCGGGTCGTGCAAAAAAGACGATGTCAACGGCGGCAAAGATGATTTTGACCGGGCGCTGATGCTGAAAAATTATGCCGACAACCTGATCGTGCCGGCCTATCGGGATGCACAGCTTGCTGTCAACCAACTGATCACAGCCATCGAAACCCTGGCGGGCAGCCCCGACCCCCAGCAGCTCGCGAGTGCGCAGAGCGCCTGGGTCAACGCCTATGGCGAGTGGATGTACGCCAACGCTTTCAACCTCGGGCCGGCCGCCGAGCAGGGGCTGAGCAGGTCTTTGTCGGAAGAAATTGCCACCTTCCCGGTGTCTGCGCAAAAAATCGAGGCCGCCATCAGTGCCGGCCAGTTTAATTTCAACGATTTTAACCGCGACGCCAGAGGCTTGCTGGCGCTGGAGTATCTGCTGTTTGCAGCACCGGGCACGAGCCCGGAGGCAGTCGTGGCGCTGCTGCAAAGCCAGCCTGCGCGCCAGACCTACCTGCTGCAGTGCGCCCGCAACATACAGTCGCGGCTTAACACGGTCGTGCAGGCCTGGGACAATGGCTATACCGCCACTTTTACCAGCAACGCAGGCACCGATGTGGGCAGCAGTACTTCTATGCTGTACAACGAATTTGTGAAAAGCTTTGAGACCAACAAAAATATGAAAATCGAACTGCCCCTGGGCAGCAGGCCCGGGCAGACGCAGGCAGAGCCGCAGTTGGTAGAGGCCTACTACTCGGGCAAGTCTGCAGATTTTCTCAAAATCCACCTGACAGCCATCGAAAATATCTATCGGGGGAGAAGTAAGAACGGTACGGACGGCCCCGGCTTCAAAGATTACCTGCAGACGGTGACGGGCGGAACGGCCCTGGTGGAGTCTACCCTCGCACAATGGGAAAAAGTGCTGGCTGCCGCCAACAGCCTGCCGGCCGGCACTTCCCTTGCTGATTTGATCATCAACAACCCCCAGCCTGTCAGAGACCTGCAGCTCGAGCTGCAGAAGCATGTCCGCTTTTTCAAGAGTGATATGAGCTCGCTGCTGGGCATCGCTATTACTTACAGCAGTGGCGATGGCGACTAATCAGCGATGAGCGCCTGTGCGGGATTTTATCAGCGAGCGCTTTCCCTGTAGGTTTTCATCATGTCTCAGTCGGGGGGCACCGGCAGTACCCCTTCAACAACAACACAACGATGCGCGAACAAACAGCCCGGGTTTATGTCCGGCAGCAATTCCCGAAAGGGGGCTAAACAGACACTCATGGTGGAGAGGGTTCATCAGTATCTAAACGCACAAGTATCAGCAGCGCCGCTTATCAGTTTCCGACTGATTTTCGGGCTGCTGATGGTGTTTAGTACCGTCCGCTTCATGGCGTTGGGGTGGATTGAAGATCATTACATTGAGCCCGTTTTTCACTTCAAGTACTGGGGGTTTAGCTGGGTGGAGCCCCTTTCGCGCGAAGCCCTCTACGCTGTGCATTTTCTCATGATCCTGGCTGCCATCGGCATCATGCTGCTGCGCGGGCTTGCCTACCGTATCGCCGCTCTTGTGCTTTTTCTGACGTTTACCTATACCGAGCTGATTGACCTTACCTACTACCTCAACCACTACTACTTTGTGAGTCTGATGTGCCTGCTGCTGGTTTTTATGCCCTCCCACATCAGCCCCTTTGCGGATCCGCTGCAGCAGCAGGTAAAACGCTCGGCCATCTTCATCATCAAAGCCCAGATAGCCATCCTGTACGTCTATGCGGGCCTGGCCAAGATCAACTACGACTGGCTGATCGAGGCCCTCCCCCTAAAAATCTGGCTACCAGCCAACGACAAACTCCCGCTCATCGGCCCGCTATTTAATTGGGAGCTCACACCCTACCTGTTTGCCTGGTTTGGCATGCTGTACGATACCTTTATTGTATTTTTTTTGCGCTACAAGCCCAGCCGGCCGTGGGCCTACCTGACCGTCATCGTCTTCCACAGCCTCACCGGGCTGATGTTCCAGATCGGCGTCTTCCCGCTGGTGATGATCGGCATAGCGACCATCTTTTTTGATGACAAATGGCATGCCGGCTGGGTTGGCCGGCTTTTCGGGCGGCCACCTGCTGAAGCAGCTACGAGTAGCCGCCATTTCTTTGAGCGGGCTGCCGCCCGGCCGGCCTCCGGGCTGCCGCCTGCCCGCGCCGGCAGGTTGCTCAACTACCTGCTGCTGGCCTACCTCGGCTTTCAGTTGCTGTTTCCGTGGCGCTACCTCCTGTACCCCGGCAACCTGTTCTGGACCGAAGAAGGCTACCGCTTTTCGTGGCGGGTGATGCTGATGGAAAAGGCGGGCACCGCCACTTTTTACGTCAAAGACACCCGCTCGGGCCGGGAGGGGGTGGTCGACAACCGCGAATTTCTGAATGCGCACCAGGAGAAGCAGATGGCCATGCAGCCCGATATGATCCTGCAGTATGCGCATTTTTTGGGAAAATACTACGCGGCACAGGGCGTATACCAGCCCGCCCTGCGGGCTGAGGTATACGTCACCCTGAATGCCCGCCCCAGCCGCCTGCTCATTGACCCGCAGCGGGATTTGATGAAGGAAAAAGATACGTTCAAACCGAAAGACTGGATACTGCCATGGGAAGAATGAAGCGCAACCGCATAACGGCTTTGTGCCTTTGGTTTTTATCAAATGCACTCCTGCCGCTGGCTGCCCTGGCTGCGACGGGCACCATCCGGGGCGTTGTCACCTCGCCCGCCGGGCAGGCCGTTGAAGGGGCGACGATCTACCTCGAGCAGCTCCAGAAGCTGGCCTATACGGATGCGGCGGGGGCTTTTACCCTGACAGAGGTGCCATTTGGGCGCTACGAGCTGCTGTGCTTTTCCATTGGCTGGACCACCCAGCAGCGCGAAATCGTGCTCGGGCAGGCGGAGATAGACGTGCGCATCACCCTCGAGCCCATAGCTGAGATGCTGGAGCTCGTGACAGTTGTCTCGCGCAAGGACAAACGCTTTGGCATGAACTCGCTGCGCGCTGTGGAAAATTTTGGCATCTATGAGGGCAAAAAATCGGAGGTCATCGAAATGTCGGAAGTGACGGCCAACACGGCGACCAACAACGCCCGGCAGGTGTATGCCAAAGTGACGGGCCTGAACATCTGGGAGAGCGACGGCGCCGGGCTGCAGCTCGGCATTGGCGGCCGGGGGCTGTCGCCCAACCGCACCGCCAATTTCAATGTGCGGCAGAACGGATACGATATTGCAGCCGACGCCCTCGGCTACCCGGAAAGCTACTACACGCCGCCCCTCGAGGCGCTGGAGCGCATCGAGCTGGTGCGCGGTGCCGCCTCGCTGCAGTACGGCACCCAATTTGGCGGCATGCTCAATTTTCGGTTTAAAAAAGGGCCGGCAGACCGGCCCATAGAAGTGGTCAGCCGGCAGACGGCCGGCTCCTGGGGCTTTTTCAACAGCTTCAACAGCCTGGGCGGCACGGTGGCCAAAGGCAAGCTGAACTATTATGCTTTCCTGCAGTACAAGCGCGGCGACGGGTACAGGGACAACAGCGGCTTTGAGGCTGTCAACGGTTTCGTATCCCTCAACTACGAAGCCAGCGACAAGCTGGCTGTCGGCCTGGAAATCACCCGTATGCACTACCTCGCCCAACAGGCAGGCGGGCTTACCGACAGAAATTTTGCGCAAAACCCCCGACAGTCTTTTCGCAACCGCAACTGGTTTGCGGTAGACTGGAACATGGCGGCGCTCACGCTTACCTACAAATTCAGCGAGCAGACACAGCTCAACAGCCGCAATTTTGGCCTGCTGGCAGGCCGCAATGCGCTGGGCAATCTCGAGCGGATCAATGTGATCGACTTTGGCGGCAACAGAACCCTCATCAGCGGTCAGTTTAACAATGTGGGCAATGAAACCCGCTTACTGCACCGCTATCCGATTGGCCGGCAGCAGCACACCCTGCTCGTGGGCACCCGCATTTACAGGGGCACAACTACCGCCCTGCAGGGAGAGGCCAACGATGGCGAAGGGCCGGATTTTGACTACCTCAACCCCGGCAATCTCGAAAATTCCGACTACCTTTTCACCAATGACAATATCAGCGTCTTTGCGGAGCATATTTTCAACCTCAGCGACCGCTGGAGCCTCACGCCCGGCCTCCGGCTGGAGCACATCGAAACCCAGGCCCGGGGCTATTTCAAGCAGCGGGTCTTTGACGGTGCCGGCAACCTGATAGCAGAAAGCAAAAATGAAGAATCTATGGGGAGAGCCCGCAACTTCGTCATCGCCGGCCTGGGTAGCCGCTACGCGATCAAAGACGGGCTATCGGTCTATGCCAACATCTCCCAAAACTACCGGGCCATCAATTTCAGCGACATCCGGGTCGTCAACCCCAACCTGCGGGTAGACCCCGACATCCGGGACGAGTCGGGCTACACCGCCGACCTGGGGCTCAAAGCCAGCAAAGAAAACCACTACAACCTGGAATTTACCGCCTTCTGGGTACGCTACAACGATAAGATAGGCCAGGTCCTGCGCGCCGACCAGCCACCCCTCTTCCTCGACTACCGCTTTAGGGGCAACATCTCGGACGCCCGCAACCTGGGGCTGGAATTTTTTGGCGAACTCAACCTCATCCCCCTGCTCAGCGATCAGGCCACGGAACAGCAGTGGACTTTTTTTGTCAACTGCGCCTACGTAGACGCGCGCTACATCAATACCGATGACAGCAGTATTCGGGGCAAAAAAGTGGAGATGGCGCCGCCGCTTATGCTCCGGCTGGGCAGCCAGTGGACGTACAAATCTTTGCGGGTCGCTGCACAGTTTGCGCACGTGGCTGAGCACTACAGCGACGCCACCAACGCTGTGCTGACGGCTACGGCCGTAGAGGGGCGCATTCCTGCCTACCAGGTGGCAGATGTCAGCCTTGCCTACCAGTACAAGCGCTACACCCTCGAAGCCAGTGTCAACAACCTTTTCAACCAGCAGTATTTTACCCGCAGAGCTGAGGGCTATCCCGGCCCGGGCATCATCCCTGCCGACGGCAGGGGCTTTTTTCTCAGCCTGGGGGGGCGTTTTTAGGAAAAAAATGCCAGGCGGCCTGCGGGTGCAGTCCGGGCGGGTTGGCAGGCCAACAGGCCGGCATGAAGCGCTCCGGGAGGAGGAAATCGAGCAGGGCTTTTTATAAAAAAATCCCTGCCCGGCCTTTACCGGCCGAAAAAGCATTCAATAGCAGGATAGCTTAAAAAAATCCTACTGAATAGATAGGAAATTAATGATATTCCTGCTACCTTCGTTCAGGCTTGTTTTCAGTATGCAGTGTGATAAAGGTCACAGTAAAAGAGACAGCTTTTCCTGTATTTTTGTTGTAGTCTGCTTGCAGGTCTCTGCTACCGTTGCAGACCCCATACTTTCAGAAATTTAACAAGAAAACATGGAAAAGAAAGTTTCATTCAACGATCTGATCAACGGCGATAAGCCCGTACTAATCGACTTTTCTGCCGACTGGTGTGGCCCCTGCCAGGCGATGTCGCCCATACTCAAAGAGGTGGCAGCGACCATTGGTGACAAGGCCTCCATCATTAAAATTGACGTTGACCGCAACCAGGCGTTGGCAGAGAAGCTTAGCATCCGGGGCGTACCGACCTTCATCCTCTACCACAAGGGAGAAGTAAAATGGCGTCAGTCCGGTATGCAGTCGGCCAAAAACCTGACCTACGTCATCGATCAGGCGCTTGCAGAGAAAGTGTAATGCCTTCTTTGGCAGGCTGTAGCAAACGAAGCGTTTGTTCTGTTATGCGTGAATCGCAGGGGATAGCGCTTTTTTTGCAAGCTGCAGCGAAGATTGGTGTTGGTTGACGGATTTTGCGGCCAGCCGCCACCTGAGGGTACTGTTACGTACAAAAGCCCGGCATCTCGGGAAATGCGCGACAGCAGCCACATAGCTTTTGGATTATGTCACCATAAGATCTGTTGATAGCCCTGAAACCAATGCGGAGCGTGCAAGTCGCTCCCTGCAAATCACCACAATAAAATTTCACCACGATGAATAATCTGTTGCTACTGGACAGTGTATTTGCGGCCTTACAGGGACACTGGCACTGGGCCATTTCGGGTACCGGGCTTTCAGTTGTTCTTGTACTAATGGTCTGGATGGGTCGCCACTTCGGCGTATCCTCTATTTTTCGGGATTTTTGTAATGTAGCAGGCGCGGGCAAGCGCTTCGATTACTTTAAGGTTGACCTCAAGGATGAAGGCTGGCGCATCGCTTTCATCATTGGCACGGTGCTGGGCGGCACCATTGCGGCTGTATGGCTGGTACCCTCCACCCCTTTGGAGATCAACCCCGCCACCCTTGCGCACTTGGCCGAGTGGGGTATTGCTTTCCCTGCCACCACGGCTGAGGGCGTCGGCTACCTGCCCGATATGTTTACCCTCAGCAACCCCAAGGGAGTGATTATTGCCATTGTCGGCGGCTTTCTGGTAGGCTTTGGTGCCCGCTACGGTGACGGCTGTACTTCCGGGCACTCCATCACCGGCATGTCGCAACTGCAGCTACCTTCGCTGCTGACCACCATTGGCTTCTTCATTGGCGGTCTCATCATGACCTGGCTGATTATGCCGCTTATTTTTGGTTAACAACCGTATTCAGCAATCAACTTCCCGAAAGAAATTATGAGACTATTTAGCTTCTTCCTCGTCGGCATCGTCTTTGGCATTGTAATGACCAAGTCGGAGGCCATTTCCTGGTACCGCATACACGAAATGTTTCGCTTCGAGAGCTTCCACATGTACGGCATCATAGGCACAGCTGTGGTAGTGGGCGCCATTGCCATGACCATTATGCGCCGCTCCGGCATGCGCACCCTGCGCGATACTGCCATTTATATCAAGACGATGCCGCTGAGCGTACGCCGCCACCTGCTGGCGGGCTCCATTTTTGGCCTCGGCTGGGCCCTGCTGGGCGCCTGCCCCGGCCCCATGTTTGTCATGCTGGGCCATGGCTTCTGGATTTTCATTGTGGTCATCCTCAGTGCGACCCTTGGCACCTTCGCCTACGGCGTGGTGAAAGACAAGCTGCCGCACTAACTGCCGGTATGCGCTCAGCATTGTAACCCCCCAGCGTAGCGGATTTGCCAAAAAAAGCGGATATTTCGCGGCAAATCCGCTACGCGTATGCCAAAATTCCCCCTCCCTGCCTCCTGGCAGACCATCGGTCTGCTGGTGCTTTCCAACCTGTTTATGACCCTGGCCTGGTACGGCCACCTCAAGTTTAAGGACATTCCTGCCCTGCATCGCCTTGGCTTGCCGGTGGTCATCCTCATCAGCTGGGGCATCGCTCTGCTCGAGTACTGCTTTCAGGTACCCGCCAACCGCATTGGCTTTCAGGGCAATGGCGGCCCTTACAGTCTGGTGGAGCTAAAAGTGATGCAGGAGGTCATCACCCTCGTCATTTTCACCCTCTTCACGCTGCTGGTTTTCAAGACGGAGAGCTTCCGCATCAACCACCTCATCGGCTTCGGCTGCCTCGTGGCAGCCGTGTATTTTATTTTTAAAAAATGAGCTTAGCGGCGGTTTTTTGTAGAATTGGCTGATGAATAGGGGGCTGGTCTAGTCCCGTAGGGACGGAATATGGGTAGCCCCGTAGGTACGGGATGTGGGTAGAAAACAACAACCCCGGTATTTCCCGGGGTCCCGTAGGGACGGAATATGGGTAGAAAACACTAGGGCCGTTGTTTTCCAAAGTCCCGTAGGGACGCGATGTAGGTAGAAAATACCGGGGTTATTGTTTTCAGGAGTCCCGTAGGGACGGAATGTGGGTAGCCCCGTAGGTACGCGATGTGGGTAGAAAACAATAACCCCGTTATTTTCCGGGGTCCCGTAGGGACGGAATATGGGTAGAAAACACCGGCCCCGTTGCTACCCATATCACGCCCCTAACGGGGCTTCCGTTGTACGAAAAAAAATCACACCCACATTTCGTTCATACGGGTCTACCCATATCCCGTCCCTACGGGTCTACCCATATCCCGTCCCTACGGGACTCCTGAAAACAACAACCCCGGTGTTTTCTACCCATATTACGCCCCTAACGGGGCTTCCAATCTACGGAAAACAGCACCAATCGACCTGCCTAACGGGGCTTCCAACCTACCGAAAACAGCACCAATCGACCTACCTAACGGGGCTTCCAATCTACGGAAAACAGCACCAATCGACCTGCCTAACGGGGCTTCCAATCTACAAAAAACAACACCAATCAACCTTGTTACAGCCCCTATATAACCACACATAGATTGCGGAAAAAAATCGTCAAACCAACGGACTAAGAATACCATCGGTTGCTTCGGCACCATTCCAAAGATAAAAAGAGCATGTGCATTTTTCAATAATCTTTGTAAAATAGCTTCGTGTAACCAAGGTACTTCAGGATAGTTGCTTTGTGTATCAGATATCCTTGCGTATACGGCAACAAGAAAGATCATAGCGTGCAACAAATTAGACCGCACCCAACAAAAAACACTTATTTTGATTTAGTCTAAATTATTTTCCTGTATCTTTGGCATCCTGAAAAGAGACTGGTATAGTGATATTCGTCATCGATTGTCAGCAAGGCAGGCTATACCTTGGAGCTCTCAAACGTGAAGGAAAAGAAAGCAGGGATGACAGAGCAACACACACAGCGCCCGGCAGCGGGCAAGCAGCCCTCCCCGGGCTACAGACGCGGGCAGAAGGGCAGGATCGAGGGATTCAGCAGCGAGCAGCTCGCCGGCAAGCTCATGGCCATGGGTGTGCTGCCGGGTACGGACATAGAGCTGCTGCAGGCAGCACCCCTGGGCGGCGGCTGGTATGTGCGTGCCGGCAACCTTTGCCTGGCGCTGCGCAGCAGCGAGCTCGATGGTATCATCATGCATTCCAACTGATTCCGCATCTTTTATGGCTGCAGCTAAGCATCATTATACGGTTGCGCTGATGGGCAACCCCAACAGTGGCAAATCATCGGTTTTCAACCGCCTCACAGGTCTCCGGCAGAAGGTCGGCAACTTTCCGGGGGTGACGGTCGAAAAAAAATCGGGCGAACTCAAACTCGACGCCCACACCACCGTCAACCTCATCGACTTTCCCGGGGCGTACAGCCTGTACCCCAACTCACTGGATGAGCGGATTGTGGTGCAGACGCTGCTCAACCGCGAGGATGAGAGTTATCCCGACCGCGTGGTCTATGTGGCCGATGTGACGCGGCTGGAAAAGCATCTGCTGCTGTTTACGCAATTGCACGACCTGGGCCTGCCGCTCATACTGGCGCTCAACATGGCCGATGTAGCTGCTGAGGAGGGCCTTGAGGTGGACATCCCGGCCTTGTCGGCCCGGCTGCAGGCACCCGTGGTGCTGCTCAGCAGCCGCACGGGTCAGGGCTTTGAGGCCCTGGAGGCGCTGCTGCGGCAGCCGCCGCCACCCGCTGCCGGCCAGCCTTTTTACACCCTCAGCCCGGCCGAAAGCCGGCTCGCGGCAGCACTGGAGCTGCTGGCGCCTGCAGCAACGCCTTACCACCGCCTGGTGATGGCGCACCATATCGACTGGCTGCCCTTTATTTCCACAGCAGACAGAGGGGGCGTGCAGGCGGCTGCCCGCACAGTGGGCTTTCAGCCGCTGCGGGCGCAGGTCGATGAGACGATGTGGCGCTACGACTGGTTTACGCCCCTGCTGGCGCGCGCCATGCGCAGCCAGGGACAGGCGGCGCGGCAGCAATTTTCTACCCGCCTCGACAAGATTCTCACCCACCCCTTCTCCGGTCCGCTCATCTTTTTGCTGATCATGCTGCTGGTTTTCCAGGCCATCTACGCCTGGGCTTCCTACCCCATGGACGCCATCGACTGGCTGTTTGCCTCCGCCGCCGAAGGCCTCCGACAGCTACTGCCGGCCGGCTGGCTGAGTTCGCTGCTGGTCGACGGTATCCTGGCCGGCCTGGGCGGCATCGTCGTCTTCGTACCCCAGATAGCGCTGCTGTTTTTGCTGATCGGCCTGCTGGAGGAGGTAGGCTATATGGCCCGGGCGGCCTTCATGTTCGACCGGCTGATGCAGTTTTTTGGCCTCAACGGCCGCAGCATGGTTGCCCTGATTTCGGGTGGCGCCTGCGCCATCCCGGCCATCATGAGTGCCCGCACCATCGGCAACCACAAGGAGCGGCTGATCACCATCCTGGTGACGCCCTTCATTAGTTGCTCTGCCCGCATACCGGTCTACACGGTGCTCATCGGCTTTGTGGCGCCGCCCGTGACGGTCTGGGGCTTCCTCAACCTGCAGGGGCTGGCATTTATGGGGCTCTACCTGCTGGGTATCCTGGCGGCACTGATTTTTGGACTGATTTTCAAGTATATACTCCGCTCCGAGGAGCGCAGCTACCTCATGCTGGAGCTGCCGGAGTACCGCCCGCCCGTCTGGCGCAACGTAGGGCTTACGGTATGGGAAAAAGTAAAAACCTTTGTAGTGGAGGCGGGGAAGATTATCCTCATCATCTCGGTCATTCTCTGGGCCTTGTCGAGCTATGGCCCGGGCAACGCCATGGAAGAGGCGCGGGCCGCCGCCGCCCGCACAGCGGCTACGGAGCAGCTCGACGAAGCGGCAGCAGCAAGCCTGACCGCTACGCGGGAGCTGGAAGCCAGCTTTGCCGGCCACATGGGCAAGCTGATTGAGCCGGCCATCGCGCCCCTGGGCTTCGACTGGCGTATCGGCATCGCACTGATTACGAGCTTTGCCGCCCGCGAGGTATTTGTGGGCACCATGTCGACCATCTACAGTCTGGGCGACGGCAGCGACGAGCTCACGGTCAGAGACCGGCTCGCGGCCGAGCGGCACCCGGAGACGGGCGAGCCTTTTTACAACCTCGCCACCTCGCTCTCCCTCCTGCTTTTTTACGTCTTTGCCATGATGTGCATGAGTACGCTGGCAGTCGTAAAAAGAGAGACCGGCAGCTGGCGCTGGCCGATACTGCAGTTTGTGTTTATGACCGGTCTGGCCTACCTGAGCAGTCTGCTGGTGTATCAGTGGCTTAGTTAAAGGATTTTCGGGCTGCAGCTGCAGCCCCGGGTTCGTTTTTTGGAAAAAAACCTAAGCGACAAGGGGCTGCACTCGCAGCCCCTTGTCGCTTTATAAGCTATTCCGCACCATCCGCCCGCGCAACAGCCACCGAGTAACTGCCCACGCGCCGGCCCTGCTCCAGCCCGACCTCAGCATCGAAACGGAAGTGAATACCGCCGTAGAGGCGCGAGAGGGCAGCCTCCTCGGCCCAGGCATTGCAGCGGGCCGCTTCAGCCGGGAAGATGTGCCCCAGCACGGTAGCGGCCGCAGCCGAGAAGGTAGAGTGTCCCGACGTATAGCCCGGAAAATTGGGGATACCCAGGATGGTCTTGAAGCCCGGCATGAGCTGTGAGGGGCGCGGGTAGTAGTAGTAATATTTGGCATCCCAGCAACTGATGCCGGCATCCATCATGGCCATGTTGAGGTAGGCAAAGGTGCGGGCCGTGCGCACAGGATTGAGCTGGTACTTGACGACAAACTCGCTGGCGAGGCGGTTCCAGTGGCCGGGCGGGGTATAGGTGCCCAGTCCGTCGGACCAAAAGTTGGCAATGCGGCGCTGTTCGCGGCTGAGGTTGTCGGCAATCTGCCGGAGCTCTGCAGCATCTCGCTCGAAGGCAGGGGTGCCGGGCGCCGGCGGCGGCAGCGGCCGCACGATTTCCACGGAGGGTACGCACCACATTTGCACCTGCCCGAAGAGCGGCGCGAGCCCGCCGGGCCGCTGGGGCTGCTCGAGATTTTCCCAGGCCCAGCCCCAGCGCGCCTGTGCGGCATTGCGCAGGGAGTCGGTGGTGCCGGCGTTTCCGCCGGCATCGCGGGTACCGTCGCCGGCTGCGCGGCTGAGGAAGAGGGCTGCTACGGCTTTGCCGAGCGCCTCACCGGCGGTCAGATCGCTCTCGAGCTGCGTGCCCGACCAGCGCATCGCCTGCCGGTGCTCGGCGGCTTTGGCCGCCAGAAAATCTTTTTCGAGCGGAAACATAGCGCCGAGGATGGCCTCAGAGACGGCCGCCACGGCGGCACCGTCGGCCGGATAAGCAGGCAGCCCGGAGGGGGGCCAGGCTGCCACTATGCGATCGTCGGCCGCTGCGGGCGCCGGGCGGTTGTATACGTATTTGTAGTGCCATACGGCTATGAGAGCGTCCAGCTGGGCGGCACTCCAGTAGGCGTATACGCGGCTGCTGTAGACGGGGTTGGAAAAGGGGAAAAAGGGGTAGACCGCCGGGTTGGCAGCGCTGGGGCTGTCGTAGCTGCCGTCGGCATTGGGGGCTGGTATGAGATTGTACTTGGACACCAGTTCGTGTGCAATCTCGTTCCAGCGTATGAGCGGATTGTTGCCCCAGTAGGCAACGGCCGCGCGGGCTTCAGGGCTCAGGTTGGCAGTTGCCTGTCGCGTCTGCACCAGCTCAGCGGCATAGGCGTCGCCCCCGGGCGGCGGCGGCACAGCTATCTGGTCGGGACGACTCAGCAGCAGGGGCTTCCAGCTCCCTGCATCAGCATCCTGACTGCTGTAGCTGTAGGGTGCAAATGCGTAGTAGGTGGGCAGGTCCTTTTCGCAGCCGAGGAGAAGGCTGCTCAGCAGGGCGATGACTGCTATGAGGATACGTGATGTGTATGTTTGCATAAGTATTGCTTATTAAATGTGTATAAAAATGAATGTATACATGCTGCCGGTGGCATAGCCACCCGACAGCATACGCATCCGTTTTTTGATTTTTTTTTGAAAAAAAATCAAAAAACAAATCTTTATCCTGTCTGCATGTGGCTGGCACAGCCACATGCATATCAGGTCGTTTTTTGATTTTTTTGAAAAAAAAATCAAAAAACAAATCTCTCCCCTGTCTGCATGTGGCTGGCACAGCCACATGCATATCAGGTCGCTTTTTGATTTTTTTGAAAAAAAATCAAAAAATAAATTTACCCCCTGTCTGCATGTGGCTGGCACAGCCACATGCAGACAGCAACATCACGCTTTTGTAAGGCCAAACTGATACAGCACACCACCGCTCAGCACCGTCGACCGGCCGGTATTGCGACCGCTCAGCAGGTAAAACCCACTGGCCGTAAGCCCCCAGCCCTGGCTCTTTGTAAAGTAAAAAAGCCCCCCCGCGCCCAGCCGCGCCTGCAGGACGCGATTGGAGGGAAAGCCCGCATCCTGCCGCCGTATGTCATGCCCTCCCTGGCTGACGAGGCCGTCAGCGCTCAGCTCAGCGCGCAGGCGGCCATCGGCCAGCCAGCGGCCAAGCCCGGCACCGTAGGTGATGGCATTGGGTACGTCCACCTGATCGGTGTAATACCCCTGCTGGGTATAGTAGTAGTCGCGCTCAATGGTCGCATAGCCGCGCCAGTGGCCGGCCAGCTGCAGGCGCAGGTAGGCACCGCCCGGGCGCTGGTAGTGCAGCAGGCCGCGCAGGCTGAGCTCCGGGGCGCCCAGCCCAAGGCTGAAGGGCGCATAGTCGGGCAGGTAGCGGGCGGCCGGGGTGGAAAAGCCGGCAGCAGCCAGCAGTCGCAGCTGGCCGCTGCCGACTGACTGGCTTACTATGGCTGCCTTTAACCAAACCGATAGATCTTGAAGCCCCCGGGCGCCGCGCAGCTGCCCGGCAGAAGCCTCGGTGCCGACCCAGGGGAGGGCCACGAGCAGGTTGAGGTGGTCACTGAGGCCTATGGCCGTCATGGCGGTAGCCGTCTGCCGCGTCAGCCGGCCTATATTGCCATTGGCGCGCAACAGGCTGCCCTCCCAGTAGTGATCCCACTGGTCGAGGGTGTAGAGGGCAGCGGCGCAGACGCGCTGCCGGGGCATCATAATTTCGTCATTGCTGGTCTGGGCGCCCAGCGGGCCGCTGAGGTTGCTGAAAAGGCATGCCACAAGCAGGGCATACGGGCGTAGTTTGATACGCATATCGAAGATGGTCGTTGGTGGTCGCACCGCCGGAGCTTGCCGCCGCCGCTGATGTGCGGCCGGGGCCAAACGCCCTTCGCGGGGCAACCCGCTTCCCGCACAACAGGCACCAGGCCTGTGCTGCGGGAGGCAGTCATGCAATCATGTGTGGTCACGAACCCGGTTGGTGCAGGTGAGAAAAACCGGGAAAAGGAGGAGGTGCCGGTAAGGGCATCCGAAGGTAGCAGCCGTCCCGGAAGATTTTCCGGCGGCAACGGCCGCCGGAAAATCTTCCGATCTGACATTTGACTTTTCCGCATCAGCGGAAAAGTCAAACGCATCGATTTTTAAAAATAAAGGACACGGGCGTAACTGCAGACCCAACACGCAACGCAAGGCTGCGGCAGTAGCCTGAGCAGCAGCGCACTACCTGCAACGGAAATTACCGGCAACGGATATACGACCTGCGCGACTACACTTCGGGCGGCGGCGTATCAGCCACCAACAGCCTGCTGCTGAGCTGCTGCGGAGCCGGATAAAGGCTGCTGCAGCCTGATTGCCCCGCCCGCCCTACGGGCAGGGACGCAAGCTGATCGGGCAGGTAGGGAGAGAAAAAGTCCTGAAAAGAAACAGGTGGCAGGGGCGCAGAAGGGTCACTGCCATCTTTGATCCGAACGGTCTGCCGGGATGCCTCGGGCAGCTGGCTGTGGACCACGTACCAGGTGGTATCGCCTGCCGCCGCTGCATTGGCAAAAGCAAAATCATAGGGGTCTATAACCCCCAGTCGACCCTTATAGGTTTGGTCGACAATGTGCACAGCCGACTGCAGCAGCAGTTGCGCCTGCAGCCGGGCAGCAAGTGCCGCTTCTTCTTGGTTCATCTCATGGCGCAGCTCCCAGCGGTGGGTATACTCAAAACAAAAGAGGCAGCCCTGTACCCAGTTGTACAGCACGAGGACGACCAGCATGATTGCTTTGAGTATGCGCATACAGTTTGTTTGTGCCGGCTTAAGGGTGTAAGTACATACCCGGCAGGCGGGTTGACAACAAAACGGAGCCACTTGAAAACCACTAACTCCCTCCCTGGATCCCCGGCCTGTACCGGCTGTTTTTCGTTTTGGGTATGAAAGTGGTGAATCCCTATGGATACAAATATATATGTTTTTTAAAAAAATCAGGCGCCTGGCCATAATATTCCTGCATTTTCTCGGCCTTCAGTGGGCGTATCGAGGCTGCCGGGGCTTTTTTCCCTTAGTGTAACATCTTTTTTCCCTAGCGTAACTTGATTTTTTGTGATCTCTTACCTCCTCAATCATCTTTGCATCACGACGGTATTGACACCAGGACGGTGACAATTCCGAACGCGCAAAGAGCACGAATTCGTTGAATCCGCAAGCTGACGGAATCGAATGGTTCTGTGCGCGCACAAGATCGTCGCACTTCACCCGCTTGCAGATCATTGTCTCATATCAATAAAGTATGATTTATGGATTACAGAATGCCCTTGCGGGCTATACTGCTGTTGCTATTGCTCGGCAGTAGTCAGTGGATTTTTGCACAGGTAGTCGTTACAGGGGTCACCAAAACGGTAGGCGGTACAGTCGGGGCAGACTACCAGACGCTGGGTAGTGCTTTCAGTGCTATCAACAGTGGGATACTTACCGGAGATATTACGTTGAAGATCATCGCCAGCACAACGGAGGCATCGGCTGCAACACTCAACCAGAATGCCGGTATGAGCTCGCTGACGATCTATCCTACCCAGCCGGGACTCTCCATCACCGGCAACGGCGCCTTCGCAGTTGTCAGCTTATCGGGTGCCGATAATGTGACCATCGATGGCCGGGTCAATGCTGCCGGTAGTACTGCCAGCCTGACCATAGAGAATGTCAGTACGATAACTACAGGAGGTAACAGGGCTGTATTGTTTGATAATGACGCCACCCATAACGTATTGCAATATTGCATAATCAAAGCTGTCAATGCTCGTGATGTTTTTAATGCAGGTATCATCGCTTTTGGCAGTAATGCCCCCTTGGTAGGGAATGACAATAACCGGATCGCCAATTGCAGGTTCACCCATGCACAGAGCAACAACAGATCCGTTATAGTTATCTACAGTGATGGCTCGTTTCAGGCCAACAAAGAGAATAGCGGTAATGAAATTATTGATAATGAATTCGTGGATTGTTTCTACACGGGGAGCGTAACTCAACCATCAATTATTTTTATTGGCAATTACAACACCAATTGGACCGTCCAAGGCAATCATTTTTTTGAAACAACTACGCTGGCAGCTACTACGAATAATCAGTTCATTTCAGCGATTAGAGTAAGTTGTCTGAATGGCGGCTGTACAAATTTTACTTTTTCAGATAATTATATTGGAGGGAGTGAGCGTAGCTGTGGAGGGAGTGCACTGGCAATAAATAGTAGCACTGCGTTGAATTTCAATGGTATATTAATTGCTTCAATCGGTGCTACGGGTGGTAGCAACATACAAGGAAACCAAATCGCCAATATCAATTTGTCAGGTACAGAGGTTAGCTGGAAAGGGATAGAGGTTGCTTCTAATGCCAGCTGCTATATAGGTAATCTTACAGCCAATGTGATTGGTTCTGATACCACAGCCGGTAGTATTCAGATAAATACTACTACCGGTAACAATTTCTTGTGGGGTATTAGAGGGATCGCCTTTTCAGATGATGCCATGGATACCTTACTGATCGCTAATAATAAGGTGGGAGGCGCTGTCTTGTCGACTACTACTTCGGGCGCTGCTATTATAAATGGTATAGGTGTAGGAGGTAATACTTCGAAAATTAGAAATGTAATCATTCAGAACAACCTTATTGGCAGTAGCAGTATGGCCAACAGCCTTATGCTTGATGCGTCGGTGATCGGGGGATCCAAAAGGATAGAGGGGATCAATATGGCTAACATCGGAGTCAATGTTATCGCCAATAACTTGGTAGCCAATATTTTGAATACTGACAGAACAACTAATAATACTGCGGGTACGCGCGGCATCTTTGCAGGTCGTGGATCCACCTCTATTTACGACAATCAAATCTATGAGGTATCGCATACTGGAAAAAATAGTAGTAGCAACCTAAATGCTCCACTACAGGGCATATCGCTTTTTCTGATCAATGGCAACTGCTCGATAGAACGCAATACCATCAGGGATTTACGCGGGATTGCATCGAATTTTAACGGGCAAATCTTTGGCATTTATGTACAGACTGCAGCGGCGACTGCTACAGGAGTGAGTAATAATCACATCTATGGCCTGCATGCACCTGCTGGCGCGACCACTGCTGCAGGTATCAAACTGGACGGCGATGGGGCTGCTGTGGTGAACAACAACCTTGTCTGGGTGGACAATAATATAAATACTGCTACCTTTGGGTTGCAGGATTTACTTACGGCTCAGGGGTCGCTGAGTATGTACCACAATACATGGCTGCTGAGTGGTACACTGCCTGCCGGAAGTAACAGTGAGTCATCGTGTTTTGTAAATCAGGCGGATCATCAGTTCCTCTGTAAGAATAACCTGTTTGTGAATACGCGCTCAACACCGGGCGCGACAGACAAGCACTACAGTTTCCGCGTCCAGACAAATACCATCGCCAACCTCACGCTGGACAACAACAACTACTATGTCAGCGGAGAAGGGAGCACCATAGCGCGCTTCTGGACAAACATCTACAAGTCATTCAGTTGCTGGCGGGAGAGCAGTTTTGGCCAGAATGCCGGCAGCACAAACGAAAATCCTGCCTTTACGGATCCTGCAGGAACTACGCTTAGTAGTTTTATCCCTACCAATGCAGCCTTGATCGGTACAGCGGGCACAGGTATTACGGAAGACCTGGCAGGGGCCACCCGCAGCCTGACGAGTCCCGCTATGGGGGCACTCGAGTATACTGTGGCAGCAAGTGCTGACATAGCAGTCGAATACCCGGCTTGTACCAATTTGCTGGACAGTGTCTCGGTGGTTGATTTTGGCAGTGCAACAACAGGCAACAACGTCGACAGGGTGCTGAAGTTGATTAGTGTGGGCAGGGCTGATCTGAGCGGGCTTTCCGTGGCGGTTGAAGGTAGCCATGCCGCTGATTTCACCGTGACGCCTTTGACATCAGGCACCCTCAGCGCCGGGCAAAATACCAATCTGAGCGTACGCTTTACGCCCACGGGCACAGGCAGCCGCACAGCTTTGCTGAAAATTAGCAGCAACGACCCGGACGAAAATACATTTGACCTGCAATTGAGTGGTACGGGCCTGGCTTGCCTGACAGTCTACAACGTCACAGGCGGAGGTACTTTGTGCGAGGGCGCCGCAGGTGTTGCCATAGGTCTGAGCGGCTCTGCTGCCGGGGTGAGTTATCAACTGAAAAAGGATGGCGTCAATGAGGGTAGCCCACTTGCCGGGACAGGCGCTGCACTCGATTTTGGAGCCTTAACGGCAGCAGGTCAGTATACAGTCACGGCCACGCAGGGAAGTTGTTCAGTGAGTATGGCTGATACCGCCTATGTAGTCGTCAATACAGTCACGGCTGGTGCAATAGCCGCCGATCAGTCCTATTGCCTGCCGACGGATGCCGCTCAACTCAGTGATACGCTCGCAGCCAGCGGTCAGGGAACGCTCGCTTACCAGTGGCAGTCCGGCAGCACAGGGGTTGACAACTGGGCAGATATCGCCCAGGCAACGACCGCTGCTTATGATCCGTCTACTTTGTCTGCAACAACATATTTTCGGCGAAAGGCAATCAGTACGCTGGATACTGTAGTTTGTGAGGCTTTTTCCAATGTCATATCAGTCGTCATCGGTGATGTGACGCCCCCGACACTTAGCTGTCCGGCCAACCAGACGCGCAATGTTCCGGGGGCTTGCTCCTACACAGCGAGTGGTACAGAGTTTAACCTGCTCAGCAGCAGTGATAATTGTGGGGTGGCTACAACAGCCTACGCGCTGACAGGGGCTACCACCGGTAGTGGATCCAATTCGCTTGCCAATGTGGTCTTCGAAAATGGCAATACGACCATACAGTGGATAGTGACAGACAACGAAGGCAACCGCGATAGCTGCTCGCTGCTGCTGACCGTCACCGGCGCTGTGCCTGTAGTGATCGATAGCTGCCCGTCAGCTACCACCGTTGAGGTGGCTGCTGCCAGTTGTGTATTTACAGCCGACAGTCTGCTCAATCCTTTGGTAAGCGGAGGCTGTGGTGCCGTGATGATCAACTATTCTCTGGAGGGCATTCATAGCGGAACCGGCACGGATCTGAGCGGCTATTCGTTTAGTCCCGGACAGACAACCGTCCGATGGAATGTTGAAGATGCACTGGGCAATCGTGACAGTTGCCAGTTTGTGCTGACAGTGGAAGACAACCAGCTGCCAACCATTAGTTGTGCAACCAACCAGACAATCTTCCTCGATGGGCAGTCCTGCGACCTGACAGTTGCGGATGCCGGCTTCGATCCGGTAGCCACTGCAGATAATTGCGGAGTCGCCACAGTTTCGAATGACTTTAATCAGA
Organism: uncultured Saprospiraceae bacterium; assembly: GCA_964441755.1. Lineage (GTDB taxonomy): Bacteria > Bacteroidota > Bacteroidia > Chitinophagales > Saprospiraceae > JAUMBM01. The sequence continues at coordinate 216,540 of CAYTVG010000006.1, read as the reverse complement.
CAGCTAGTCTGGCAGGGGCTGTGCTGCCTCCCGGACTGACAACAATCGTGTGGACAGCGAGCGATGTCGCCGGTAACACGGCCAGCTGTAGTCTGCTGCTTACGGTAACAGACTCTGTCCCGCCTACACTCAGCTGCCAGAACGTAGAAGTGCTGTTGAACGGCGAAAGCAGTGTAGTGCTTGATGCCTCCGATTTTGCGATGGCCACAGACAACTGTGGTGTTGAATCACTGACATTATCACAGGCTTCCGTTGATTGTTCAGCCATCGGCACTACCCTGCCGGTGACCGTCACTGCCGAAGATGCTGCCGGCAATCAGACGACCTGTACGACAGAACTCACGGTCGGTGGCCTGCCTTGCGGCTGGAATCACGACAGTGACGGAATCGGCTGTACGGGTGGTAGTAGTGTGGTTTACGATCCCGCACAGGAAACGTTCACCCTGGCGAGCAATGGGTGCTACTATGTGACACCTTACAACAGCGATGAACTGGCGTATCTGTCTCGTAGTCTTTGCGGTGACGGAAGCATACAAGTGCGCATTAATCAGTTTAACGGCAATGGCTGGGCAGGGATCAGCCTGCGGGAAAATGACCAGCCGGGCGCCAGAAAATTCCAGCTGACGATCACCAACCAGCGCAATACAGTGCGCCGGGAGATCCGGTCTGCTGTCAACGCTTCTTCGGTCTTTGCACAGGTGCCCAGGTTTAATACGCAGTGGCTCAGAATTGTTAGAATCGGAAATACAGTCGTTGGTTATGCTTCTGCCAATGGAACTGTCTGGTCACAGATAGGGGCTGTGTCTCTGCCACTGGGTAGCTGTGTGGAAGTCGGTCTGCTGGTATCGCAAAATAATCCGGTTAATGGCCTGAATGTTGTTTTTGGAAACCTGCAGGTGATGAGCCAGAATTATTCAGGCAGGTAAATCAGATCCATACATCCAATGTGCCTGCTCTTGCCTGTGGCCGGCATTTGCTGCCAACGTCAGCAAATGCCGGCTACGGGCCTCATGCAGTCACGCATGAATAGGTATATCAATCGGGGGTGCAGGCGCACCCCCGATCAATCCGTTGACAAAACAATCCCTCCTTGTTTTGTAGCTCCATCATTCGGGTGATACTACCAGAGTGATGGTTTTTTGTTAGCTTGGCTTATATTGCCAAAGCAAATGCTCATTCAACGGCCTGCATAACTGTCCCGGGTTGCCTGTATGGCTGATTTTGGGATAGTTATGCATTAAGGCTGAGCTTGCCTGTAAGGTGTGTTGTCATTGATGCGCATAAAAATGAGTAACCATGCATATTCAAGGGGGATTTTTTGGGAGGGTATACAGTAAAATCGTACACGTGCTGGGGGCACTGCTGGCCGTACTGAGTTTGTGTGGACAACAGCCTTCCCGAGAGGCAGAGAGTATTATGTCGAGTTATGCTGAGGCTCGTGCGCTCCTGCCTGGTCAGGCGGCCAAAGCAAGTGAAATTATGCTGGACGCACTGAACAGAGCCTTGCAGAGCGATGCCTCGAGCGATTCACTGGTCGCGAAATGCTACTACTTGCTGGGTGTATCAGAATACTACCAGTCTCATTTTTACCTGGCCCAGAACTATTACCAAAAAGCACTGCAAACGCAGTACGGAAGACTTCCCAACAGCTTACAGGAATCCTGCTGGAACAATATTGGCATCGTCCTGGACAGACAAGACAAGCTGCCGGAGGCGCTCGCCGCCTATAACAAATCGCTGGCCATCGCCGAGCAAAGGGGCGACTCGATGAGCGTCGCCCAGAGCTGGATTAACATTGGCCTGCTGCAGAGCAAAATAAGGCAATACGAGGAGGCAGTTAAACTGACCAGGCAGGCGCTGGATTTTGCTACCCAAAAACGCGATACCGTCAATATGGGCTTGTGTCTGCAAAATTTGGGTAAATATTATTTTGAAACAAAGCAGTACAGCCTGTCCGACAAGTATACAATGCAGGCCATTGAGCTGTTTTCCCGGGATGAGGATCGCTACTACCTCACTAAGGTCTTAATCAATCTGGCAGACCAGCAATGGAGCAGGAATGAACAGGATAAAAGCAAACGCACGGCTGAAAAGGCTATGCAGATTGCTGTTGACAATAATTTTATCGAGTCGAAAGCGTTACTGCACAGGTTACTGGCTACGGCTGCTCTCGGGGAGGGTAACTATGCTGCCGCTGAAGAAAATCTGCTGCAGGCGCAAAAATTGTTTGAGGAGGTTGAGCGGACTGACGTACTCGATAAGCTTCAGCTAGAGTTTATGACGCTTTACTTCCGTACGGGCAACTATGAAAAATACAGCGAGGCACTCAAAAATTATGAAAAATATATCGACCAACGAACCAATGCCAACGCACTTGCGGCCTATCAGGAGATGCAGGCAATGTACGAACTCAATAAGATAACAGCAGAGCTAAGTCTTGTCAAAGAGGAGCTGCTGCTCCGACAACGGGTCAACAGGCTGCTGATCACTCTGTTGGTTGTAATACTGCTGGCCGTAACCATTTTTATTATCCAGCGTATCCGCGAGCGGGCACTGGTTAAAAGTCTCTTCCAGTTAAATATTCGGGAGGTAGTCAATCGCGACGATCTCAGGCCTACAAACAGGGCTGATGATGCAACTGAATACCTGCACGAACCTCAGCAGAATCCCATGTATATCCTCTACCAAACGCTTATGGATCGCATGGCTGCCGAAAAATGGTATACAGATCCCAATCTCAATCGCCAGGATATATGCATCAAGTTGGCTACCAATCAGAAATATATATCACAAGCGATCAGTGATTACAGTAATTCCAACTTGTACGGGATCATCAAAAATTTTCGGGTCAACGAAGCGAGGCGGTTGATCCTGACACAGGGCTCCGGCATGCCGCTTACTGAGGTTGCCGAAAAATCCGGTTTCGCCAACAGGGTGTCCTTCTATCGGCAGTTCAAAGAGGTGACGGGCTTCTCGCCTACCGAATTTGCACGGCTGGCGCTCGACCCTTCTCAGCGACCTGGTCTCGAAGAGGAGCCGTATACCGAAGAGGAGTCGTAAGCTATGTTGACCGTTGGGTCGACACTCGTCAACCCAACGGTCAGTAGCTTATCGCGCCCAGATTTCATCGACAAACAGCCAGCTGTTGCCGCCTGCACCCTGGTGCCAGGGCGGGCAGATGCCGTAGTTCTCGGCCTCAACCTTCAGGTAGCGGAAATTGGTAGCCGCCGCCTGCACAAAATCGTGGGTGACAACCGTCTTGTCGGTGTCGGCCAGGGTGTGGGTCACCACGCCCAGCTTGGCGTAATCTTTGCCATCATTAGAGACAGAGAAAGTCACACGCGGCGGCAGGAATATCCAGCTGCCCACATCCTGCAGGAAGCCAACGCCTACCGTATCCGGAGACACTTGCTCGCCAAAATCAACAACCGCCACAAAATTTTGTCCCTCATAGCCTTGCCAGCGGCCCGTCCTGAAGTTGTTGCTGCCGCGCAGGTAGTCAATTAGTGCGATCTCTCCGCCGGCGGAGTACTGATTGGCATAGGCCGATGCCAGCCTGACGCTGCGCCCGCCGCGGATTTTATGAAAATCCTGCTGTATCTCGCGGCTCTTACGCCCCTCGGGCGAGAGCGCCCAGGCCGTCAGCCGCATACTGGTATCAATGCTGAAAGGCCCCTGATAGTCAATGATGGTAGCATCGTCACCCTTGCGGTACTGGTAGCGGCAGTCGCTGCAGGCAGCGCTGATGCTGATTTCCAGCTTGTCGGTAAAAGTGACACTGCCGGCCAGGATGGCCGGCGTGGGAGTGATCAACAAGCTGCTGTCAATGCGCGTAATGGCGCTCAGCTCGGGCGCTGCCGCCCACGTCATGTTGGGATTTTTTCCCAACACAAACGCCAGCTCGCCGCCGGCCATCAGCCGGCTGTGCTCGACATAGGAGTGCTCAATGGGGAGGCCATTGAAGCTGACGGTCTGTACATAGGGCTGCTCGCCCTCGCTGCCCTGGGGCGCCTTGATGAAAAGGGTGTTGCCGTTTTCGAGCTTAATCTCCACTTCGTCAAAAATGGGGGAGCCAAGCGAGTAAAGCGGCAGGCCGGGCGTCACGGGATACATGCCCATGGCGCTGAATACATACCAGGCCGACATTTGCCCGCAGTCCTCGTTGCCACTCAGCCCGTCGGGCTTGTTGTGGTACATCTCCGCCATGATGCGGCGGAGCATCTTCTGTGCTTTCCAGGGCTTGCCGGCAAAATTGTAGAGGTAGGCCACGTGGTGGCTGGGCTCGTTGCCGTGGGCATACTGGCCGATGAGGCCGGTGATGTCGGCCTGCTGCCGCCCGGTCGTCTGGCTGCTGGCAGCAAAAAGGGCGTCGAGCTTTTTGTCGAGTGCCTGCGGCCCGCCCAGCAGGCGGGTCAGGCCGGCCAGGTCGTGGGGGACAAAAAAGCCGTATTGCCAGGCATTGGCTTCGGTGTAGTTAAAGTTGACTTCTGCCGGGTCGAAAGGCGTAAACCAGTTGCCGTCAACCCGCGCACGGAAGAAGCCTGAATGGGGGTCATAGAGGTTTTTGTAGTACTGTGCACGCTCCATAAACAGGGCGGCAATGCTGTCCTGCCCGAGGGCTGCTGCAAAGTTGGCAATACACCAGTCGTCATAAGCGTACTCCAGCGTCTTGCTCACGCTCTCCGCTTCGTCGGCTGCCAGTACGCAGCCGTGCTTTTTGTAGCTGCCGAGACCAAAGTGGTCGAGGTTGGCGCCATGAACCATGGCCTGCAGCATGCGCTGCTGGTCCCAGTTGCGCAGTCCCTTGGCGTAGGCGTCGGCCACCACCGACACGCTGTGGTAGCCAATCATACACTCCGTCTCATTGGCGGCCAGCTCCCATACCGGCAGGCGGCCGCCCTGCTGGTAGTGCTGCAGGAAGGTGTAGATAAAGTCCTGGGTGCGCTCCTGCTGCAGGATGGTAAACAGGGGGTGGTTGGCGCGGAAGGTGTCCCACAAAGAGAAGACGGTATACACCTTGCGGCCCGGCTCAGCCCGGTGCACCTGCCCGTCCATGCCGCGGTAGTAGCCGTTGATGTCGGACCATAGGTTGGGGGCAATCATACTGTGGTAGAGGGCTGTATAAAAATTGATGCGCTGCTCATCGGTGCCGCCGCGAACAGTCACCTTACCCAGCTCTTTGATCCAGCTGTTCTGGGCAGCGTAGCGGGTTTGCTCAAAATTCCAGTGTGGAATTTCGGCCAGCAGGTTTTTGCGGGCGTTGGTGATGGAAACACCGGAAATGCCCACTTTGGCGAGCAGCACGCGGTCTTTGTCGAGCGTAAATTGTAGCCCCAGCTTCACCGCTTTGCCAGCGCGATCTTCCCGCGCAGCGATCCGGCCGGGCCGCGAGAAGCGTATGACAAAATACAGGTGCTGCTCTTCGGCCCAGGCGCGCGAGATGCGGTGGCCGCTGATCTCTCCCTCATCAAGTCGGTCGATGATCAGGGTGTCACCTGTGAGCAGGTCGCGGTGCAGCAGGTCGAGGACAACATTGACCGTAGTCGCGTTGTCAAAAGTGTAGCGGTGAAACCCCGCCCGTTCAGTAGCGGTGAGTTCTACTTTTGTTTGATATTCAGTAAGGTAGGTGCTGTAATAGCCCGGAGAGGCTGTCTCTTTGCTTTTGTCAAAAGGCGAGGCATAGCCGTTCTGGTAGCCGGTGCGGGCACCGTTGTCGAGCTGCAGTGCGCCCGTGGTGGGCATGAGCAGCACATCGCCATAGTCGGACACGCCCGTGCCGCTAAGGTGGGTGTGGCTGAAGCCGTAGACAATGCTGTCGGTATAGTGATACCCGCTGCAGCCGTCCCAGCCGTCGAGCCGGGTATCGGGGCTCAGTTGTACCATGCCAAAAGGGAGGGTGGCTCCCGGAAAAGTGTGGCCGTGTCCGCCCGTGCCAATGAAGGGATTGACCCAGCGGACGGGCTCCGGCAGCGGCTGCGCGGCAGCCTGGGCTGCAGGCTGCGCAGCGGCCTGCAGGCAAAGAGCTGCCCACAAACTGCTAAGGATGATTCGTTTCATGTCTGCTTGAAATGATTTGCTGCAATATCTGTATTATTGGGGAAAAAGCGACGGCAGTAGGGGAAGTATTTCGCCGCGGCCGGCGGCGAAATACTTTTACAAAAAAAAAGCTCCCTGGCGGCATTGACCGCCAGGGAGCTTTTTCAGACAGCTTTGACCTGTATAAGCCAGCTTACGGCTTCAGGTCAAACTTGACACGCGCAAACCAGTAAGCGCCGTTGAAGCCAAACTGCTGCACGCGGCGGCTGTACACGAAGCGACCCAGACTCTGGTTGCCCGAATGGGTGTGTACGTCCTGGTAAGTATCGAAAATGTTGTTGCCGCCGACGGTAAACGTGAGGCCGCGGGCTATCTGGTAGCTGACAGAAGCATCGAAGATCACCTTGGAAGCAAACGTCTGGTCAAGCGTCTCCCGGTTGCCCGTGAAAGCGTTGACCGGGAAAGCTCCGGGGTTGGCAGGGTTCATCGTCGGATCGAGGTATACTACCTGTCCGAAATGTACGCCTCGCACCATAGCCGAAAACTTACCGACCTTGTAGTTGACCGTCATATTGATTTTCTCCCGCGGGACAGCTACCTCAAAGCGGCTCTGGTCCTCACGGTTGAAGTAGCGACCTACCTGACCTGTCTGTACAAGGATGTCAGATGCGTTGATGATGGGGTTGCCCTCATCGTCCTTCTCTACTTCGTTCTTGATGAAAGAGCCCGCTAGGGTAGTGCGGAAGGAATGCTTCTGCGCAACTTTGAAATCGTACGAGATGACCGCCTCAATACCGCTGGCCGAGGTGTTTACTGCATTGGCAAAGAAGTTGGCCTGGCTGGCGCCGGCGGCCTCCAGCTGTGCACGCAAATCAGCATTGCCACCGTCGGTGAAGTTGTTGGTCAGTACGATGCGGTCGTTTATATTGATGCGGTAGGCGTCAACAGAAATTTCGAGGCCGTCTGCCGGGCGCGAAGTGATACCCAGGGTATAACTCTGCGAGGTCTCCTGCTTGAGCTGCGGAATGCCCAGGATGCGGGCCGGCTCCGAGTCGTTGGTGAAAGTACCGCTCTCCACCGGCGTCAGCACGCCATTGATGGTCACAAACAAGGTATTGGTCTTAGCATAAAAACGCTGCTGCATAGAGGGCGCCCGGAAGCCTGTGCTGGTAGAAGCCCGGATGGAGAGCGCGTTGCTAAACTTGTAGCGACCGGCAAGCTTGTAGTTGAGTGTGCTGCCGAAGTCCGAATAATTTTCGAAGCGCAGCGCACCGGCGAGCATGAAATGCTCGTTGAAATCCTGTTCCAGGTCAAGGTAAGCACCTATACTGTTGCGCTCATTAACACCTTCGTTTGCAGGCAAAAAGCCGGGGAATACCTGCGCAGCAGGTGTGGCACCTGAAGCCTGGTCGAAATTTCTCCAGGAAGATTCTTCTCCTGCAACCACCTCAAACTGCTCGGTACGATACTCGCTGCCGACTGCTACGTTGAGCCCCGCCAGTACATCGTACTTGCGTGCCAGATCGAGGTTGACGGTATTCTGGCGGAAGTAGAGCGTACCTGCATCAAAGGTAGTCTGCAGGTTGTTGGGACTTACTGCCGCCTGGGTGTAGTTGACTGAGTTGTCAACGGTGAAACCAAAGCCGTTGCTGCCGTAGGTGTTGCTCAGGTCGAGTGACCACTCACCCAGCTTGCCGCGCAGACCGGCCGCTATACTCATATCTGTAACATCACTCTGGATGAGCGGCAAAAAGCCCTCCGGATAAACGCTCAGCACATTGGGTGCAAAGGCGCGGGCACCGCTGGCAATCGCATTGGGATAGCGGTAAAAACCGGCAGCTTCCCCCTGCTTGCTGTTGTAACCACTGAAAAGGTATACATCCCAGTTGTTGTTCAGGGCGTACTCTCCATTGATGAACAGGCCGGCGCTGGTGAGCTTCGACTGGCCTATGCGCATATCAAAATCTTCACGTGTGAGCCCCCGGGCAGTGAGGATAGAATCGTCCCGCACCTGTCCGCCAACAGCAGGATAAATCTGACCTGTGTAAGTACCGGAGCGGAAAGTGGGCTCGCGATCGGTATACTCACCCGAAACCGTCAGATAGCCCTTGCCACCCAGGTTAAAGCCATAAGAAAGACCAGCCTGCAGCGTCTGCCCGTCAGTAACCCGCACGGAAGGATCATCGTCCTTGCCCTGCAACCTGAAGAGGGCATAGTTTTTGTCAAAAGAAGTGTTGTTGAGCCCGTAAGCAACAGATCCGCCCAGCACGCCCGTTTGCTGCTTGAGCACGATGTTGACAACCCCCGCGATGGCGTCCGAGCCGTACTGCGCAGCCGCACCGTCGCGCAGAATCTCTATGCGGTCAATGGCCGTCGCAGGAATGGCTCCCAAGTCTACGCCCACAGTACCCCGGTTGACCGTACCGTTGACGTTGACCAGGGCCGACTGATGGCGGCGCTTGCCGTTGACCAGCACCAGCAGCTGGTCGGGCCCGAGGCCGCGCAACTGTCCCGGATCTACGTGGTCGGTACCGTCGGAGATGGTCTGCCGCGCCGACTGGAAGGAAGGCGCTACATAAGTCAGAATCTGGTTGATATCCACCTGGCCAATCTCCGAGACAATGGTCGACAGCGGAATTACGTCGACCGGCACAGCCGTCTCCAGCTTGGTGCGCGTGGCGTTGCGCGAACCGATGACCGTGACGAGGTCAATTTCTACCCCTTCAGACAGGCTGACATCGATGCTGCTGCGCCCGTCAATGCTCACTTCCTGCGATTTGTAGCCGATGAAAGAGAAGAGGAGCATACTGGCGCCGTTGTCAACGCTCAGGCTGTAGCGCCCGTCGATGTCCGTCACCGTACCGCTATTGCTGCCCTTGGCCTGTACACTTGCACCAATGAGGGCTTCGCCGGTGCCGGCATCTGTCACGCGGCCGCTGATGGTCTTCTGCGCAAAGGAAGGCAGGACAAAACAGAGCAGCAGTAGCACCAAAGCTGTGTGTTTTATGTAAGCTTCTTTCATTATTGATAGTTTAGATGAAAAAAAATATTGAGTAAACGGATTATTAAATGTCGTCAATGTGTAAAACAAACGACAAAATAAGTACATCTCAACAAAAGACCAGATGTATTGTTCGAAAATATTACAGAAAGAAATACAAAAGTTTGTACGAATATCGGGTTTGTCTGTTTGGGTGATTAGGCTTAATTTTAGAGCCTGTTCGGGATTTGCCGCCGGCAGCAAAAGAGAAGCTACTTTGCCGCGGGTTTTCATGTTTTCCGGTGCTATGGGACTGAAAAAGGCAAAACCTGTGGGAAAAGAGTTACTTTGGGTATGGGGAGCAAATCCCGAACGCGCCTTAAACAGGTGATACCTATTACAAGTCCGTTATAGCATGAGAAAATTTTGGTTGCCGCAGCTCCTGTTGCTGGTCGTATGTCTGTTGCCTGCAGAAGTATCCAAAGGGGGTACAACTGCCTTGCTTCCGCCCTTGCCACCAACCGAAAAGGTGCAGGAAGTGCTTTTGCAGATGAGCCGCTCGGCCCAGGGGCATCTGGTGGGCTATATACCCGAGACGCGTCGATATTTCATCAGCAACTACAACCGCACGGAGGTAGAAGAGCGCTGGCTTATTGCCATACAGAATGCCTTTTACCAGGATACCCACGAACTGTTCAAATTCTATGGCCGCAAATACCTGGCCGACTGGAAGGCGCTGATGAGCAAGGGTGCGCGGGAGTCTTACTGGGGCGCCTCATTTTTGTGCAACCGCACCTTTAATTATTTTGGTATCCGGCGGGCGGGCAAGGAATGGGTCTGTAGCTCTTTCGCCTTTTGTTATACGTTCGATGTAGATACCTACCGCCCCGAAGGCTATGTACAGTTTACCAACTTCGAGTCTTCACTCTGGATGTTCGTCCATACCATCTACAGCCGCCACTACCTGGCGCGCTTGCCCGACCGCGGCCATAAGGTGAGCCGGGCTATTGAATACGAGCGCCGCCACGGTATTCATTACTGGGAAAATGCGCGGCAGGAGTCCTCCTTTGCCTACGATCTGCCGGGGCAGATGTATACCGCCGATCAGCTTATCTACACCTGGAGCGGCCATGCAATCAACAACTATTGTGAAGACTGCGATCGCGTCACCGATATGGAGTGGGTGCGCAAGATTGATTTGGCGGAGAGCCGCTCGCGCAGCTAGGGGGCTGTTTCAGCATACCCGGGAAGCCGCTTTGGGTTTTGTAAAAAATCCAAAGCGGCTTCTTGTTTGCAGGCCATTCGTCCGGCTGGCAGCTGCCAGCCGGACGAATGGCCGTTTTTTTTAAAATCCTATCAATGTGATATAGATTATAGGATATTTAGAATTTTTTTGTGCAAAAAATAAAAAATACAAAATTTTTTACCGAAAAATTAGATCAATGAAAATTTGTTCATATTTTTGAAAGATCAATAGCAGCGTAATCTTTGGCTAGAAAACAAGGTATGAAATACGGATTTATCATTGACAACAGGAAATGCATAGGCTGCCATGCCTGCACGACGGCCTGCAAATCGGAACACTTGGTGCCGGTGGGGGTCAACAGAACCTGGGTAAAGCAGGTTGAAAAAGGGGAATTCCCGCATACGCGGCGGCTTTTTTCGGTAATGCGCTGCAACCATTGTACAGATGCGCCCTGCGTGGAGATCTGTCCGGTGGAGGCGCTGTTTTTTCGGGAAGACGGCATTGTCGATTTCGATAAGAATCGCTGTATCGGCTGTAAGTCCTGCATGCAGGCTTGTCCTTACGATGCGCTCTACATCGATCCGGAGAATCACACGGCTGCCAAGTGCAATTATTGTGCGCACCGCATCGATCTGGGGCTGGAGCCTGCCTGCGTGAACGTCTGTCCCGAGCACGCAATTATTTCGGGAGATATGGACGATCCCGAGTCGGAGATCAGCCGACTGCTGGGACGGGAGCAGGTGAGCGTCCGCAAAGCATCGAAAGGTACTCAGCCGAATCTTTTTTACATCAACGGCGACGAGGCTTCGCTCAATCCTACGGCTACGGAGCGCAGTGATGACTATTTCTGGAGCAGCCAGACGCGGGGCGTTGGCCATTTTGCCAAGGCGGCAGAAAAGCTGGCTTTCAGCAATGGGGATGTGCTGCAGACACTGCTGGCAGCCAATCAGCAGCAGGCAACAGCGGGCGAGGTGGCACAGCAGGGGCCTGCCAAGTCGATTGATCTCATGCTGGGTAAGGCTCGTCGGGTGTATGACGCGCCCAACAAGGGCTTACTTTGGGGCTGGGAAGTGCCGGCTTACGTATTGGCCAAATCCGTGTCCGCAGGAGCTTTCCTGACGCCTTTCATTGCTGTGGGTCTCGGACTGGCTGAGTTGAGCGGGCAGACAGCCTGGTGGGCGCTCTCCATGGGGCTTATCTTCCTGGGGCTCACCGGTGGATTTTTGGTCAAGGATCTCGATCGCCCCGACCGCTTTTTGTATGTACTGCTACGGCCCAATTTTAATTCGTGGCTGGCCAGGGGTGGCTATATCATCACGGTCTATGGCGGCCTGCTGACCTTGCTGGGCGTACTCCGGTTTATGGACTGGGGCAGTGAGCTGGTGATGGGGGGTATTTACGGGCTGACGGCGGTCGTAGCGGTGCTGACGGCTATTTATACAGCCTTCCTGTTTGCGCAGGCCAAGGGGCGCGACTTCTGGCAAAGTCCGCTGCTGGTGCTCCACATGCTTATTCATAGCTTTATGGCGGGTTCGGCTGCTTTTATGCTGGTCGCGCTCTTCACGGACAATGGTGCCAACTGGACGAATTTCCTTAAGCTCTTCCTCCTGGTGTCTTTGCTGGGCAACCTGGTGATTTTGTGGGTAGAACTGGCTGTCTCTCATCCTACAGAGGATGCCAAAGCAGTGGTGAGCATGATTCTGAAGGGACGCTATCGCTCGCTTTTCCGCTGGGGTTCTCTTATGCTGGGCAACTTCCTGCCGCTGTTTTTGATCGTCGTACTGCCTGATAATCCGGCTGCTTTGGCACTGGCCAGCGTAGCGGTACTGGCAGGTATTTATATCACGGAAAAAATATGGGTGGAGGCGCCACAGCGTATTTCGCTGGCTTAAGGGTGCAGGCGGGATTTTTTGCCTCCGGCAAAAATCCCGGACAGGCCCTCAAGGGCAGGCTTGCTTTTGTGAAAAGAAACTGTCTCAAGCGTATTTTGCCGCTGACGGCGGCGAAAGGTAGGCTTCAGGACGCGCTTTGGCGCTCTTAGCCGCCCAAAAACAGAGACGGCTTCCTAAATCTGAAAAATTATGACACGCAAACACACGTTAATCGAGCGCATAGCTGAAAAAATAGGCCTCATCCCCAACCTGCACAAGGAGGAAGAGGCACCGCTCGACCGCATGAACGACGGTCCCGAGCTGAGCAAGTTTCCGCCACCGGAAAAGTGGGACGACTGGGTCGAATACGAGGCCAAGTCCTGGCCTCGTCGTGAGAAAAAGCACTACAGCATCGTGCCTACGACTTGCTTCAACTGTGAAAGTGCCTGCGGCCTCACCGCTTATATCGATAAGGAAAGCTGGGAGGTGCGCAAGTTTGAGGGCAATCCTTACCACCCGGGCAGCCGTGGGCGCAACTGTGCCAAGGGGCCGGCAACCATCAACCAGTTGACGGATCCGGACCGCATCCTGTACCCGCTCAAGCGCACAGGTAAAAGGGGTGAAGGGCAATGGGAGCGCGTGAGCTGGGACGAGGTGCTCGATGATATCGCCGGCCGCCTGCGGAAGGCTATCATAGAGGGGCGCAACAATGAAATCGCTTACCACGTGGGCCGGCCGGGTCATGAGGGCTATATGGATCGCGTGCTGCAGGCCTGGAATGTCGACGGTCACAACAGCCATACCAATATTTGCTCTTCGGGGGCGCGCTTTGGCTACGCTGTCTGGTACGGTCACGATCGTCCTTCACCAGACCATGCCAATGCCAAGGTGATCTTCCTTATCAGTGCGCACCTCGAGAGTGGCCACTACTTCAACCCCCATGCGCAGCGCATCATCGAGGGCAAAATGAAGGGTGCCAAGCTGATAGTCATGGATCCGCGGCTTAGCAATACGGCCAGTATGGCCGATTATTGGCTGCCGAGCTATCCGGGCTCTGAGGCAGCGGTGATGCTGGCCATGGCCAAGGTGATTCTCGATGAGGGACTCTATAATCGCGAGTATGTCGAAACCTGGGTCAACTGGCAGGAGTACCTGGCTGCTCGCCGGCCTGAGGCGCCGGTTACCTTTGAGTCGTTTATCGAGGGTATGCGGGAAGAATATGCGGAATATACGCCGGAGTATGCCGAGAAAGAGAGTGGTATCAAGGCGGAAACGGTTGTTGAGGTGGCGCGCATCGTAGCTGCTGCGGGCACGCAGCTGGCTACCCACAACTGGCGCAGCGCGGGCAGCGGCAACCTGGGGGGCTGGGCGGTAGCCCGCACCCTGCATTTTCTCAATGTGCTCACGGGCAGCGTAGGCACACCCGGCGGGACTTCTCCCAACACCTGGAACAAGTTCCACCCCAAATTTTTTGACCAGCCACCTGCCCAAAAGTTTTGGAACGAGCTCCACTTTCCGCTCGAGTATCCGCTGGCCTATTTTGAGATGAGCTTCCTGCTGCCGCACATGCTCAAAGAAGGGCGCGGTAAAATGGATGTGTACTTTACGCGGGTGTTCAATCCTGTGTGGACCTATCCCGATGGGTTTAGCTGGATCGAGGCGCTGAGTGATGAGAATCTCTTCGGCCAGCACATCGCGCTGACGCCTACCTGGAATGAGACGGCCTATTTTGCCGATTATGTGCTGCCGATGGGGCTGGCCAGCGAACGCCACGATCTCAATAGCTACGAAACGCATGCGGGTGTGTGGATCGCCTTCCGGCAGCCGGTGCTGCGCGAGGCCATGCGTCGCGCCGGTAAGCCGGTGACGTTTACCTACGAGTCCAATCCGGGCGAAGTCTGGGAAGAGGACGAATTCTGGATTCAGCTCAGCTGGCGGATGGATCCCGATGGCAGCCTCGGCATCAGAAAGCATTTCGAGTCGCCTTACCGGCCCGGGGAGTGTATCAATATCGATGAGTACTATCAGTACATCTTCGAGCACACCAAGGGCCTGCCGGAGACGGCCGCTAAAGAGGGGCTGTCGGCACTGGATTATATGAAAAAATACGGCGCCTACCTCGTAGAGCCGAGTGCTTATAACCTGCACCTGCAGACGCTGACGCCTGAACAGATGCAGGGGGCTGAGGTGGATCCCCGCACGCAGGTGATCTCCAAGAATGGTAAGGCACTGGGCATCATGAGTGGCGGCAAGCCTGTAGTGGGCTTCCCTACGCCTTCTCGCAAAAATGAATTCTACTCGCAGACAATGGTCGACTGGAAGTGGCCCGAGTATGCAATTCCTACCTATATCAAGAGCCATATCCACGAAGAGGAGATGGACCGCGACAAGGGGGAGTATCCGCTGGTGCCTACCTTCCGCCTGCCGACCCTCATTCACTCCCGTTCAGGCAATGCCAAATGGCTGTATGAAATCTCCAACCGGAATCCCATCTGGATACATCCTTCCGACGCAGGCCGCCTGGGGGTCGCTACCGGCGATCTGCTGCGGGTAAATACCGAGATTGGCTACTTCGTAGACAAGGTGTGGGTGACAGAGGGTATGAAGCCGGGGGTTGTTGCTTGTTCGCATCACCTCGGCCGCTGGAAACGGCCGCAGGATGTGCCGGGCAACCGCTGGGCGGTCAACACCGTGGCGATCGACAACGATGGCAAGGGTGGCTGGCGCATGCGTACCATTGCGGATATTCAGCCGTTTAAAAGCTCGGATCCCGACAGTGCGCGTATCTTCTGGAGCGATGGGGGTGTGCACCAGAATATTACCTTCCCCGTGCATCCCGATCCTATCAGTGGTATGCATTGCTGGCACCAGAAGGTGCGGCTGGAGCGGGCGCATGCCGGCGATAACTACGGGGATGTTTTTGTAGATACCAATAAGTCGTTTGAGGTGTATAAAAAATGGCTGACCATGGCGCGGCCGGCGCCGGGCCCCAATGGGCTGCGGCGGCCGCTCTGGATGAAGCGCGCTTTGCGGCCTGCAGAGGAAACTTTTTATGTAGATAAAGAGTAGGCTGTTTTTTGCCGCCAATGGCGGCAAAAAATGATAAATACTCTTTGGTGGCATCAGCCGCCAAAGAGTATTTTTTTTATGCAACAGCTTCTAAAACAGCCGCATAACCCTGCCCTACGCCTATGCACATAGTGACCAGCGCATAGCGCTTGCCGCTGCGCTGCAGTTCGCGGGCGGCGGTGAGCGCCAGCCGGGCGCCCGACATCCCGAGGGGATGCCCAAGGGCAATGGCGCCGCCATTGGGGTTGATGCGTGCGTCATCGTCGGCCAGCCCCAGCGCACGGGTGCAGGCCAGTACTTGCGCGGCGAAAGCTTCGTTGATCTCTATCAGGTCCATATCCGCCAGCTGCAGCCCCGCTTGCTGCAGGGCTTTTTGCGAAGCGGCCACGGGGCCAATGCCCATGATGCGGGGCTCTACGCCCGCCACGGCTGCAGCCAGTATGCGCGCCTGCGGGCGCAGGCCATAGCGGGCAACTGCCTCGGAAGAGGCGACAATGAGGGCTGCCGCTCCGTCGTTGAGGCCGGAGGCGTTGCCGGCCGTGACGCTGCCGCCTTGCTTGCGGAAGGCAGGGCGCAGTTGCGCCAGCCCTTCAAGGGTCGTCTGGGGTTTGATGAATTCGTCCTGGGAAAAAAGCAGGGGCACTCCTTTGCGCTGGGGAATTTCTACCGCTGCAATTTCTTCCGCAAAACGGCCTGCATCGCGGGCGGCGCTAGCCTTTTGCTGCGACCAGCAGGCAAACTGGTCCTGGTCGCGGCGGTCAATCTGGTAGAGGTCGACCAAATTTTCGGCTGTCTCACCCATGGCATCGGTGCCATAGGTTGCCTGCATCGCCGGATTGATGAAGCGCCAGCCAAAGCTGCTGTCAAAGAGCTGCATGTCGTTGCCAAAAGCTTTGGCACTTTTGGACATGACCCAGGGGCCGCGGGTCATCTGCTCGAGGCCGCCGGCAATGAAAAGGTGGCCGTCGCCGGCCAGGATGGCCCGGCGGGCGTGGATGACGGCCGACAGGCCGGAGGCGCATAGCCGGTTGACGGTCTCGCCGGGTACGCTGACGGGCATGCCCGCCAGCAGCAGGCTCATGCGGGCTACATTGCGGTTGTCTTCACCGGCCTGGTTGGCGCAACCCATGATTACGTCCTCGTAGGCATCTGCAGGAATCTGCGGATTGCGCGCCAGCAGCTGGCGCAGCACGTGGGCGCCCAGATCGTCGGCGCGCACCGCGCTGAGGCTGCCGCCAAACTGCCCGATGGGCGTCCGGATGCCGTCAATAATGAATGCTAAATTTTTCATTGGCTTATTTGTCAGGTTGCTGTGTGTTGCGTAGTCGCTATTTTTTGTTATTTTGGGCGCAAAATACTTTTCATTTGGCAGAAAGTGGTAAAAAATGTCCTCCAAACACGATGGTAGTAAGCATTTTGGTACCTATCTCGATCGTACCGCAAGAAGTGTAAAACAGGCGTATCTCAAAGTTTTTCAGGAACTGAATATAGATATCACGACAGAGCAGTGGGTGCTGCTCATGAATTTGTATGAGCAGGACGGACAGTCGCAGGCCGAACTCGCCAACGGCAGCTTTAAAAATGCGCCGACCGTATCCCGCATCATCGATCTGCTGGTGCGCAAACAGTGGGTCGAACGCCGTATCGCGGATGACGACCGCCGCCGGTTTCACATCTGCCTGACAGACGCGGGCAGAGCGGTGGTGGAGAAAGTTTATCCTGCCGTAAAGGCTCTCCGCCATAAGGGCTGGGAAGGCCTTTCGGACGAGGATTACCAGACTTTCCTGCGCATCATTAATCGGATTTTCGACAATTTTAATGGCTGACGATAGCTTCGCTAAAACTGGCCGTTTTGCGTATTTTCTTCCGGGTGCAAACATGTACCGCTACAACTGCCTGTTGAATTGCCGTTTTCTGCAGCTTCCTTTTCAGGAAATAAGCTTGTTTTACTGCCGGGTTATGGTTATCCGCATCTCCTTTTCCGGTCACAAGCCTGTTTTACCTAAATTTGCTACTGAGCTTCCGTTTTCACATCTTCTTTTCCGGTCACAAGCTCGCTTTACCTAAACTGGCTGTTGAGCTGCTCCAGTATCTCGGTGCCGGGGCACAAGTCCTCTTCCGTCAACTGGTTGAGCGGTGTGCTGCTGGTGTGGATGAGCTCGTGCAGGTCGCGGGCCTGCGGGTGCAGGTAAAGCAGTCCGGTAGGAATCTGCCCCCGCTGCCGGTACTCGTGCAGCATATTCATGACAGACTGCCGGTCGGCCGGGTTCCAGCCGGGGGCAAGCTTGTGCAACTGCAGCAGGGAGCCGTCGTGCAGGGGCGCCAGCACAGCATTGCCCTCCTCATAGTCTATGGTAATTTCTTCTTTATAAGGGATGAGATCCAGGGCAGCAGTCGCCTCGATATGCTCGCGGGTGTAGTCATACGACTTGGTAGAGCCCTGGTTGTTGTTGAAAGTGACACAAGGTGAGATAACATCCAGAAAGGCAAAGCCGGGATGCCGTAGAGCCGCTTTGATGAGGGGCACCAACTGCTGCTTATCTCCGGAAAAACTGCGCGCCACAAAGCCGGCACCGAGTTCAATGGCCAGACTGCACAGGTCAATCCCCTCAAAAGGATTAGGATTGCCTTCCTTGCTGATGGATCCCAGGTCCGCCGTCGCAGAGTCCTGCCCCTTGGTGAGCCCGTAGCAGCCATTGTTCATGACAATGTATACCATGTTGACGTTCCTGCGCACTGCGTGCACAAACTGCCCCATACCGATGGAAGCTGTGTCGCCGTCACCGGACACACCCAGATACAGCAGATCGCGGTTGGCCATGTACGCGCCTGTAGCAACAGAGGGCATGCGTCCGTGTACAGAGTTGAAGCCGTGGGAATTGTTGAGGAAATAGGCGGGGGTTTTGGAGGAGCAACCGATACCGGAGATTTTGGCCAGCCGGTGGGGCTCGAGATCGATTTCATAACATGCCTGCACAATGGCAGCACTGATGGAGTCGTGCCCGCAGCCCGCGCAAAGGGTAGAGATGGAACCTTCGTAGTCGGCTCTGGTGTAGCCTGCCTTATTTTTTTCCAGTCCGGGGTGGCGAAAGCTTGGTTTTACAAAAGACATAACGCTGGTTTTTGTAGCGGGAGCGCTGTAGGTGGCAAAAATGTCCCGCCATTTTGTTTATAGTCCGGCCGTCAAGGCCCGAGGGTTATCTCAATAGTTGCTTTACAACTGCTCAACCAGCAACAGCGCCTCACTGGCCTGCCGGAAGATGGCATCGGCGGTGATGGGCATACCGTCGTAGTTGAGGATGGGGATGAGCTTGCGGGGCGCCACCTCCAGCTCGTTGACCAACAGGGAGCGGAACTGTTTGTCCCGGTTCTGCTCGATCACCAGTACCTGTTCGTGCTCCTCAATAAAGCTGGCTACGCGCTGCTGAAAGGGGAAGGCCCTTACCCGAAGTGCGTCGACAAGTATACCCTGCTGCCGCAGCATCTCCAGCGCTTCGATGGCTGCATAGTGGGAAGTACCGAAGAAGATCATACCGATGCTGCTTTGGTTTCCGGGCTGGTATTCTTCGGCTGGGGGCACAAGCCCGGCAGCAGTTTTCCATTTTTTGGCCAGCCGGTCGATGGAGCGCGCATAGGTAGCCGCATCTTCTGTATAGCGCGCATACTCGTCGCGGGAGGTGCCGCGGGTCGTAAAGGCACCTTTGGTGGGGTGTGTGCCCGGCAGACTGCGATAGCAAATACCATCGCCATCGACATCGAGGTAGCGGCCAAATTTGTCCAGCGTTTCGAGCTGTTCAGCTGTGAGTACCTTACCGCGGTCGTACCGCCGGCCTGCCTCCCACTTAAGCGGTGGGGAGAGGTGAGAATTCATGCCCAGATCCAGATCGGTCATCACCAGCACAGGCGTCTGCAGCCGGTCGGCAAGGTCGAGGGCCGTAGCAGTCATGTCAAAGCACTCGGCAGGGGTAGAGGGAAAAAGCAGCACGTGCTTGGTGTCGCCGTGAGAAGCGTAAGCCGAAGAGAGAAGATCTGCCTGCTGGGTGCGGGTAGGCATACCCGTAGAGGGGCCTCCGCGCTGCACGTTGACGAGCACGGCAGGAATCTCCGCAAAATAGGCCAGCCCGAGAAATTCACTCATGAGGGATACCCCCGGTCCGCTGGTGGCTGTAAATGCACGGGCACCATTCCAGGCAGCGCCAATGACCATGCCGATGGCAGCCAGCTCATCTTCGGCCTGTACAATGGCATAGCGCTTCCTGCCGGTTTCAGCATCAGTGCGGTAGCGCTTGGCATAGGTCTCAAACGCTTTGGCAACGGAGGTGGAGGGCGTGATGGGATACCAGGCAACGACAGAAGCACCCCCGTACAGAGCCCCCAGACCCGTAGCGGTGTTGCCGTCAATCATGATGGCATCGCCCAGCTTGTCGCGTCGCAGCAATTGTATCGGCAGCGGGCAGTCATAATGCGCACGCACGTACTCCCTGCCCAGTTCGAGCGCCTGAAAATTGAGCGCTGTCAGTTTTTCGTTTTTCCTAAACTGTTGCCGTACTATCTCGTGAATCACGGCGATCTCAATGCACAGCAACTCAGCCAAAGCGCCTATATAGACCATGTTTTTGAGCAATTGCTGCTGCCGGGGCTCGCTGAAGTGATCCATACACAACTGCATCATAGGGACGCCAATGTAGTGGATGTCGTCGCGCAATACATCGGCGCGCAGCTGCTTGGTGCTGTCGTACAGAAAATAGCCGCCCGGCAGCACCGCCTGCACGTCCTGCCGCAGGCTCTGCGGGTTGACAGCTACCATGATGTCTATCCCCTCGCGCCGCCCGAGGTAGCCCTGCTCATTGACACGTACCTCAAACCAGGTAGGCAGCCCCTGTATGTTGGAAGGAAAAATATTCTTGGCCGCCACAGGTATACCCATGCGAAAGACAGCTTTCGAAAACATATCATTGGCGCTGGCAGAACCGGTGCCGTTTACATTGGCAAAGCGAATGACAAAGTCATTGTATCGGGGAGTGCTCATAACAGGCTGCTGGCTTTGGTCGTGTTGTACAAATATTTTTGCATATCCCAGGCTGCCGTCGGGCATCGTTCAGCACAAAGGCCGCAGTGCAGGCATACGTCCTCGTCTTTGATCATCACCCGGGTGGTGGGCAGGGGCGTAGATACATAGAGCGCCTGCCCGGGGTTGTTGGCCGGCACCGTCAGCCGCTGGCGTACTTCCTCTTCTTCTCCGTCAAATGTAAAGGTGATGCAGGAGGTAGGGCAGATGTCTACGCAGGCATCACATTCGATACAGCGCTGGGTGTTGAAAACGGTCTGCACATCACAATTGAGACAGCGCTGCGCTTCTTTGAAGGCTGTCTGCAGATCGAATCCCAGCTCAACCTCAACCTTGCGGTTGCTCAGACTCAGCGTTTTTTCTTCGTGGGGTACGGCATAGCGGTCGTCGTCGACTACGTCGCTGTCGTAGATCCATTCGTGAATACCCATCTTCTGGCGAATGAGGTTGGTCGTCGGTGCCGGCCGGTCGGTCACCAGATCAAGCCCCTGACAGAATAGGTGGATCGAAATGGCCGCCTGGTGGCCATGGGCCACGGCAGTAATGACATTCTCAGGGCCAAAGGCGGCATCGCCGCCAAAAAATACTTGCGGCAGGCTGGACTGAAAAGTCATGCGGTCGAGCACAGGCAGGTCCCACTGCCCAAAGGCGATGCCCAGATCGCGCTCAATCCAGGGGAAGGCATTGTCCTGCCCGACAGCAATGATAACATCGTCAGCTTCCATAAACACATCGGGCTCGCCCGTAGGGACGAGCTGCCGGCGACCCAGTTCATCCGTCACGGCCCGCACTTTTTCAAAAACAACACCCCGAAGGCGGCCGTCTTCGACCACAAATTCCTTGGGAGGCATATTGTTATAGATGGGGATGTCTTCGCGCTGCGCATCCTCAATCTCCCAGGGGGAGGCTTTCATCGTATTGAAAGGGCTGCGAACGACCACACTCACCTGCTCGCCGCCAAGGCGGCGGGCAGTGCGGCAGCAATCCATGGCGGTATTGCCGCCCCCCAGCACAATCACTTTTTTGCCTATACTGTGAAGGTGCTCAAAAGCTACATTCGCCAAAAATTGTATACCTATATGGATGTTTTTGGCTCCCTCCTGTCGGCCCGGCAGCTGCAGGTCGCGACCCTTGGGAGCGCCTGTCCCAACAAAAACAGCGTCGTAGCCCTTGCTCAGGAGGTCCCGCATACTCGACACATAGTGGTTGAAGTGGGTGTGTATGCCCATGTTGAGGATGTAGCCGGTCTCTTCGTCCAGCACCGACTCGGGCAGGCGAAAGGCAGGAATCTGCGTGCGCATCATGCCGCCGGCTTTGTGCCATTCGTCGTAGAGGTGAATCTCGTAGCCCAGCGGTGCCAGATCACGGGCTACCGTCAGGGAGGCAGGGCCGCCGCCAACCAGGGCGATCTTTTTACCATTGCTGTGCGCCGCTGCCTGCGGCATGCGCGCGGCAACATCGCCTTTGTTGTCGGCCGCTACGCGCTTGAGGCGACAAATGGCCACAGGCTCTTCTGCCTGGTCGAGCCGGCCGCGCCGACAGGCAGGCTCACAGGGACGGTCGCAGGTGCGACCCAAAATGCCGGGAAATACATTGGACTCCCAGTTGACCATGTAGGCGTCGGCATACCTGCCGGCGGCAATCAGCCGTATGTACTCCGGCACAGGCGTATGGGCGGGGCAGGCGTACTGGCAGTCGACTACCTTGTGGAAATATTCCGGATCCCGGATATCTGTTGGCTGCACGATAAAGAATAATTACTTACGAAAATCGATATAAGCATCTATAAGCGTAAATATAAATGCGATTTTTGTAAAATAAAAATTTGCAGCATGGAAATTATATAGAATATTAGATTTGTTTAACCTGTGTTGGCTGCTACTGCCGGGCGTAGGCTTTGAAGTATAGACACTCTTCAATGATGCGGTTGTAGAATTGGGTTTGGCTGTACTGTTCCTGCAATTTTTTGAAGTTATCATAGCTCCGGGCCTGCTGCCCGTCGAGGCGGCTGTAGTAGGCGTTGGACTCGCAGCGGGCGGCCATAAAGGCTGCGCGGGCTGCGATCTCCGGTTCGACAGCCATGTCGCGGGCTTTTTCAAAATAGATACGGGCTCTGCTGCAGTCAAAAAACTCCCGGTTGCCCAGCGGGTAGCGGGGATGGCTGAAGAGCTGCTCGGGGCGGCGCTGCTGCAGTTGCCGCAGGCTGCTGCCGCTGCGGAAGGCGTCAGCCATGGCCCAGGCCTGACCGAAATAGGTGAGGTTGTAGTGGGCTAGCCCAAGGCGGTAGTAGCGGATAGCAGCTACATTGGGGTCGGCTTCCATGATGGCGCGGCGCTCCATCTCGAGCATAGCGCTGAGATAGGCAGCTTTGTCGTAAAAGCGGGGGCTTTCGCCGGCATTCATGGGTTTTACCTGCGAAAGATCCTGGGGGCAGTGTATACAGTCGCGCAGGTGGTCGGCAAAGGGGTTAAAAGCACCGTATTGCGGCCATTTGTCTTGGGGTATTTGTTGAAAAACCTCGAGGGCAGTGGCCATTTTTCCTTGTTGTATAAGCAGGCTGGCCTTGAGGTTGAGGAGGTCAAAATAGATGGTACCTCCGTCGGGATGCGCTATGATGGCGAGTTCAAGCCGGCTGGGATTGGGCTTTCGGCAGAGGGCGATAAGGTCTTCAAGTACTTCGGCATCTCCGCTGGCCATAACGTGTTTGTAGGTGTAGTCCAGCATCAGGGCTTTGGTGGTGTAGCCTGAGCGGGTGTACAGCCGGCGCAGCTTGTCGCGGGTGAGGCGTGCGAAGTCGGGTACTGACTGAAACAGGGGGTCGCTGAATTTCCACTCGGCAATGCGCTCTTCGGTTTTTCTTTCGGCATCCTGTAGAGCGAGGATGTCCAGGACGAGGCGAAAAACCTGCAGTTGTTGTAGCAGTGCTTCGTTGTCGAGCTCGCGCTCGCTGCGCTCGAAGGTGCGTGCGGCAGCGTAGTAGTCGCCGGTGAGGGTTTCGATATATCCCTGGGCGAGCAGCCAAAGTTGCGGCCTGCGCACCTTGCGCTCCTGCCCGATTTTTTTTACAAGCGCCAGCATCTCGAGCGCGCGCTTGCCGGCATTGGCGCGGGGTATGCCATATCGCTGCTGGTTGGTGGCTGTCTGATCGTGCAGGCCTACACCCAGCAGGTCTTTTTCCAGCCGCTGCATCTCCCGCAGCAGCAGCAGCTCAAGGGTGGGGTTGCGCGCATCGTAGTGGTATATGCGTTCCATCTCGTCGGGCAGGCGGGCTTCGCTGCTGTGCGCACGCAGGGCATACAGATCGGCGCGCTCACGGTCGTTGCGACAGAGCAGCAGGGCTTGCTTCCACTGCTGGTCACTCTTGATCCGAAAGCTGCGGAAGGCGCTTTCACGGCGACCGGGGCTAAGGGCGTAGATGCGTGAATAGAGATAGGCAGCTTGCGGGTAGTCGCCCAGTGCCTGTAGTGCACCGGCTTTGTGGCCTGCAATCCAGTGTTCAATGATGCTTGGGTCGTTGTCTGTCTTGGGGAGGTAGTAGTCGCAGAGTTCGAGGGTCAGGCGGTAGTCTTTGAGGTAGTGGGCGAGGCGGATGGCCTGATAGGCGTAGCGCAGCTTGAGAAAATGGGAACGGGTGGCGCGAAATCCTTTGTGGGCGTCGTCGATGAGACTGCGCATGATCTCCTGGTCGAGCTTCGAGCGCTGCCGGGGTTTCCAGGGGTCAGCAGGTGCCTGCACGAATGCTTCGCAACGCCGGGTGAGGATGAGGTAGTCAACAACATCGGTGCATTTGTGCTGTCGGAGGTAGTAGACAAAGCTGTTGGTCTCATACAGGCGGTCGAGCAGGCTGCCGCCTGCTGCTACCAGCCGGTGCAGGTAGTGGAGGTCTTCTTCGCTGGCGCGGTAAATGATGGCCTGCAGGTCTTCGGTGTCGGGATAATCACAGTAGCGCTCCTGCCATTCCCGTAGGTTTTCATCGGCCTGTAGTTCGGCAGCAGGCTGGTAATATTGCTTGTAGAGGCTGCCAAAATCAAGGTAATAGGCTGCCATGTGCTCAGGACCTGCAGCAATGGTGGGGTCTATGAATGCATATCCATAGAAGGGCAGCCGCCCGGGCTCACAGTTGCTGTGTAATCTGCCCGGCAGGCTGCACAGGAGCAGCAGACTGAGGATAGCCAACTGCCGGGGGGTGGGGTGTAGCTTTTGGCCTGTATACATCATAGCGTTTCTATTGTGGTGTACCGATACGGCCTGCCGGCTGTGAGCATGGTACGGATCATAGCATTTCTATCGTATTGTACCGGCTCATATTGTCTGCCGGCTGTGAGCATGGTACAAATCTATAGTTTTTTGTACGAAGGTTGAGTACATCCGGCCATGGGGCTGTAAGCACGATACAAAGCTATCGCATTTTTGGCTCCCCGGCCGGCTGTGCCAGCGTTTTTACCAGGGTCTGCAGCAGGCCAACCCCCTGTCGGTCAATGAGGGTGCTGTCGAGGTGAAAAAATGCCAGGTGAAAGCTGTCTGTATTGACGACCTGCCGCAGGTCTTTCGCTGCCGTCAGCAGCTCCGGTGCAGTGACCTGCTCCAATCGTAGCTGGTCGCCCCGGTAAAGATAGTATCCTTTCCAGTAACCTGCGACAGTTCGCTCATAGCGGTTATTTCCCAACGGACGAAAGCCGGGGGATGTTCTGAGGGATTCTTCGTCAGCTTCCGTAATCAGCCGGCTGAGTTCGCCATCGCGGAAGACAACAGCCCAACTGAAAAGGGGCAATGCCAGGTCGAGCGGCAGGGGATAGGGGCTGTCGGCTTGCAGGTACTGCCGGCCGACGGGGTTGTTGAGGATGGAGTTGGGCTCTTCCCAGCGGCGAATTTCGCCCATGTTGTAGTACATAAGCATGCCCCGGTCCACTGGTGGCAGGCCAGTCTGCTGAGGTTGCCGGTACTGGTGCAGGCGGATGGTGGCAGAAAGAGGAACCGATGGTCCGCTGAGCTGGCGGATGTGCCGGAGAAATGCAAAATAGGCTTCGCGACTCGCGGGCGTCCAGTCACAGTCAAATTGGAGCTCGGCAGGCGGCCATACCGGCCAGAGCGATTGTAGCTTGTCAATCGTCCTGACAGCCAGCTGTCGCAGCTGCTGGCTGTCAAGCGAAATAAAAGTGCGATGAGTGATGAAAACAACCGGCACATCCTGTGCTGACAAGCCCGCATGCCGGCTGCCTTCGACTATGGCCAGCGGGACTGCATCCTGCCGCTGTTCGTCCCGGTCAATGTCAAATGCCCGGACGTACAGGCGCTGAGCGCCGACAGGCCGGGCAGCTTCGCCAGCCGGCAGTCGGGTTTTCCAATGATAAAAAGCAGGAGTGACGTGGCGGTCGTTGTCACGGCCGCAAGCCCACAGGCCGATGACGACCGGCAGCAACAGCCATTTTGCCGACGATGCCATGCGTTGCTTTATGCGATAGGTTTGTTGACGAAGTACATATCGAGCAGACCCTTGTTTTTGGCTTCTACCTTGCCGCGGTAAGTACAGTCAAATTCGTATTTGATACGATTGTAGGTAGTCTCCGATATGTTGACACGGCCTACTTCTCCCTGACTTTCAACGCGGGCTGCAATATTGACCGTATCGCCCCAGATGTCGTAGACAAATTTATTGAGTCCCACAACCCCCGCTACAACAGGGCCGGTATGAATACCTATGCGAGCTTCAAAGTAAGGCTTACCAAGGCGCATACGGTCCTTTTTGTACTCTTCGAGGTAGTCTTGTATGGCCAGGGCCGATTTGACGAGGTTGCCGGGCAGGCTGTGCCGCTCGCTGAGACCGCTGGCACACATATAAGCGTCCCCTATGGTCTTGATTTTTTCAATATCCTTATGCTGGTTGATAATAGAATCAAACGCCTTGAAACAGCGGTCGAGCTCCTCGACCAGCTCTTCCGGGCTTAGCTGTTCGGCAACGCGGGTAAAATTTTTGAAGTCGGTAAAAAGCACCGACACTTCGTCGAATTTTTGTGCCCGCGCGCTGCCGGTGGCTTTGAGTTCGGTTGCGATAGACTGCGGCAGGATGTTGAGCAGCAGCTTGTCGGCGCGCTCGCGCTCGGCCTCAATGAGTGTGTTTTTTTCGCTCAGCTGTCGCGCAGTGCGCCGGTTGGCGCGGAAGAGGCCGTAAAAAAACAGCGCCAGTAATAGTACGGCAACCGCGATGCCAATCGACAGGGAGGTAATTCGCTTTTGGCGCTCGGAGTCCAGCTGCGTCTGTATGAGTACATTCTCACTTTCTTTGAGTTTAAGCTGCTGCTTGGCAACTTCCTCTGTCATCTGGTCAATCTCTTTACCCCGCGCCTTGGCCTGCATTTCGGCCCGCTGGCGCTCCTCTGATACACTGGCGAGCTCTTCAGATTTGGTGGCCAGAGCCACTTCTTTTTCCTGATTGTCCCGCAGCAGCTGTGACTGCCGCGCTTCGAGGCTGGACTTGTCGCGGTTGAGCTGATCGGCCGTGCTGCGCAGGTTTTTTACCTCAAAATCAAGCTTGTCGCGCTCGCGCTCAAGCTCGCGGCGGTCGCGCTCTATCTGTGCTTTGGTGGCTTCATAACGAGCTTCTATATCGCTGATACTGTTGCCTTTTTGGCTAAAATAATTAAAGGCATCCTGCATAATCTGGTAGGCTTCGCGGTAGTTGCGCTCACGCGTAAACAACTGACTTCGCTTGTCAACCGTGCGGATGATAAGATCCGAATCGCCAATCTGCTTGGCATAGTTGAGCGCTGTACGCAGCCAGACTTCTGTATTGCGCTCATCGCGCTGCCGCTCGAATGCCAGCGCTATCTGATAGGCAGAGCGGGCTGCCATACTTTTGTTGTCCTGTTCGATGGCGGCACTGTAGGCCTGCTTACCGTAAGATTCGGACTCGCGGGCGTTGACACGCAGGTAGGCTTCAGAGAGCTCATACTGCAGGATCATTTTCTCTTTGGGCGTTTGTGCTTCGGCAAGGTCGGTCAGCAACTCGTCTATGACTGCTTGCTGGGCGAAAATGCCGGCGCTCGCAACGAGTAGAAGGAGGATGGCCAGAAGGTACTTCATCAGTGCTTGCATAAATGTCGGTTGAACGCAGCCGCAGGCTGTTGGTTGACCAGTAGTCGGCAGTAGCTGCAACAGCCCGAAAGCTATATACAGGCGCCAGGGCTGCAGCTGAGCAAATATAACGACAGTTATTAAGATTTTGTGCACAAGTTGTATCCTTTTGAGAAAGCTTCGGCCAGGGGAGGTATAGGTTGTATGGGTGATATCAACCTTTGAGCAACTGGCTTGTTGTGCTGTATGTAATGTATTCGGGAGTTTCTGTCAGGGGGATAAACAGGTTTTTTTCGCTTGGCGCCCGTTTTAAAAGGAGCACAACCGGCATTGCCGGCCAGAGAAAAAATGAAGCCCTCCGGGAAAGGAGCCGCAGGGGGCTTGAATAAAAAATGCAGGACACGCTCCCAATCAAATCAATTTTTATGGAGCAGGGGCAAGGGCAGGTTGTCAGCATGAGTCTGATGCGTTATGAAGGGCTGGCAGCCCGCTGGTGGGCATTCGCCCAAATGGGTATAGGTCCCGGCCATTTGGCGGGGGTCGATGGCCTCAGCTTTGTAAAACTGATGGGCAGTGGGGGCCGCAATGGATTTGGAATCAGGCCCAACTGGGGTGTTTATGCACTGCTGGGGGTGTGGGACACGATAGAAAAAGCGAAAGCTTTTTTTGCTGCCCACCCCTGGTGGCAGGCGGTAGATGGCCGCAGCCGGGAGCATTGCACTTTTTTTATGCAGACAGCTACTGCGCATGGCTACTGGGATGGCCGCATGCCTTTTGACAAAACCACAGATTTTGATCCGCGGCTACCCGTGGCCGTCATCACGCGGGCAACGATCTATCCCTCACAAATGGCGCGCTTTTGGCGATACTCGCGTACAGTAAGTGCTTCGCTGGACGACCATCCGGCAGCCAGACTCAGCATTGGCGTGGGAGAGTGGCCGCTGATTCAGCAGGCTACCTTCAGCTTGTGGAATAGCGGGGAGGATATGCTCAGGTATGCCTACAAGAGCCGGCAACACAGGGAGGTTGTCCAAAAAACCAAAGAATTGGGCTGGTATAAGGAGGAGCTCTTCGCGCGCTTTGTGCCGACTGCTATGGTGGGCAGTTGGGAGGGGATCGAGGGACTGCCCCGCCACATTTCCTGAGCGGCTGATGCCGCTCAGGAAATGTGGCCCGGTTTTTGAACTGGCTGCATTGTCGTATTCACTATAGTTTCATCGGGAAGCCATACCTTTGCTTTATGGAACTCAATTATAAAACCTTCGGGCAAGGCCACCCGCTCATTATTCTGCATGGTCTTTTCGGATCGTTGGACAATTGGCAGACATTGGCGCGTCAGTGGGCTGATCACTTCACTGTTTTTATCGTTGACCAGCGCAATCATGGCCGATCTCCGCAGCGTGATGAAATTACCTACCCCCTGATGGCTGAAGATTTACGACAGTTCATGGAGTCGCACTGGATGTACCACGCGCACATCCTGGGGCATTCGATGGGGGGAAAAACGGCTATGACCTTTGCCGGGCAGTATCCCGATATGGTCGATAAACTGGTGGTCGTCGATATCGCTCCCAAACAGTATCAGGGGGGACACGAAAGTATTTTCGACGCCCTGCTGTCTGTTGATCTGTCTTCGGCCGGTGAAAGAAAGCTTGTAGAAGAACAGCTGGCGGCGCGCATCCATGAGCCGGCCGTGCTGCAGTTTTTGCTCAAAAATCTGAGCAGGCAACCCGACGGCAGCCTCGGCTGGAAGATGAACCTGCCGGCCATCTATAGTCATTATGCCGACATTCTTGCAGATATTCCGGCCGGGGAGCCCTATGACAAACCTACCCTTTTCATCAAAGGGGGAAATTCGGCTTACATCCGGCCTGCCGACTGGCCGAATGTTGAGGAGCGCTTTCCGGCCGCCCGGCTGGCCACCATTGAGGGGGCAGGGCATTGGGTACATGCGGAGCAGCCGGCTGCATTGCGACAACTGGTACTTGATTTTTTACTGGAGGATTAGTCCTGCCTGATGTCTGGCAGTCGCAGGCCATTTTAGCTGGTCTGATGGCTGCCGCCTGCAGAATCAGCAGACAGCAGCGGGTGAATGTAAAATTCCTCGCCCGCTAAGCTTTATTGTCACATAAACAGGCCGCTTGATGACAGGAGTATGCGTAAACAATTCTGTGAAAATCAATTGTGGCAGATAAAACAATTGTGGTACATTTATCGTATTGATTGTAATTTTGGGTTTTAAAATTACTTACTATGAGAATTGTGTTTGGCATAAAACCAGCATTACTGGCCCTGATAATCCTTGCTTCTGCCTTCACGCTGACTGAAACCAACGACAAGTATTTTGAAATACTCAAAAATATTGAGTTGTTTACCAATGTCTACAAAGAGCTGAACGCAAACTATGTGGATGAAATAGATCCGGGTAAACTGATGCGCACAGGCATTGATGCCATGATGGGCTCACTGGATCCGTTCACCAATTATATCAGCGAGGCAGATATTGAGGGCTATCGTTTTAGCACGGAGGGACGCTATCACGGTATTGGGGCTGTAAGCGAGAAGATAGGGGATTACGTGACCATCACGGAATTGTACAAGGACCAGCCTGCCGACAAGGCCGGACTGCGGCCGGGAGATCAAATTGTCGCAGTTGATGGCCGCGACGCCCGCAACAAATCTATGGAGGAACTCAACGAGGTAATGCGGGGTTTTCCGGGTTCTAAGGTGGTACTGCGGATTCGCCGCCCGGGAGCGCCGGGAGATTTTGATGTTACCTTGGTGCGGGCTGACGTGGATGTACTGAACGTTCCTTACTTTGGTATGGTATCGGACAGTATTGGCTACATATACTTGTCGACGTTTACGCCGGATGCCGCCAGAAACGTCGAAAATGCTCTCAGGGAGCTAAAGGCGCAGCAGCCTGCACTGCGGGGGGTTATCGTCGATCTGCGCAACAACGGAGGTGGGTTGCTGCATGAGGCAGTTAATTTGTGTAATATTTTTATTCCCCGCGAGCAGATTGTGGTGTCTACCCGGGGTAAGATCAAAGAGCGCGATATGGTGTACCGTACGATGAGTACGCCTTTCGATACAATCATTCCGCTGGCCATCCTAATCAACAAGCGCTCGGCTTCGGCTTCGGAGATTGTCAGCGGGGTAGTGCAGGATTATGACCGCGGAGTGCTCATTGGGCAGCGTTCTTACGGTAAAGGATTGGTACAGAATACTATGGAAGTGGGGTATAATGCCAGGGTGAAGGTGACGACCTCTAAGTATTATATCCCCAGCGGCCGCTGTATTCAGAGTGTCGAATACGAAAATGGTGAACCGGTTGAGATTCCGGATGCCCGCAGGGCACAGTTTCGGACGGAAGCAGGCCGCGTTGTCCTCGATGGCGGTGGGGTGAAGCCCGACATCGTACTGCCTCCTCCCTACCAGGAGGGAATTGTCAAAACTTTGGTGGAAGATCACATGATCTTCGATTATGTGACCAATTGGGTGCTACGCCACCCGGAAATTGACTCGGTCGACCGCTTCAAATTTACGGATTTCTCCGACTTTGATTCCTGGCTGCGCAGCCGCCAATTTGTATACGACAGCGAATCAGAGAAGATATTGAAAAAAGTAACGACAGCGCTTGCCTCAGAGGGGGTACAGGCTGCAGAGGAGCTGGCAGCGCTGCAGGCGCGCATCGATTTTGCGCAGCGTACAGAGTTGCAGAGTCATCGCGAAATCATTACAGATCTGATAGAGAAAGAGATAGCCGGGCGCTACTACTATCAGCGCGGCAAAGTACAGATAGGGTTGCGCAATGACAAGGAGGTGCGCGAGGCGATCAGTATTTTGTCTGATCCGCATCGTTACCAAGGTGTTCTCTCTGCAGGGGCAACCAACTAGTAAAGTAGCTTTGGTGGCATTGTCTCGCCAAAAGTCACGAAAAAGGGTGTTGGCAGCTTCCGCTGCCAACACCCTTTTTCGTGAACAGCCTTTTATTTTTTTCGGAAAAAATAAAAGGCTGTCGTTTAGCGAGCACTAAGGCTGAAGTACCGCAGCAAACCTGGCCAGCGCGCTGTCCAGTCCGCTGAGATTTTTTCCACCTGCTGTTGCAAAGAAGGGTTGGCCGCCGCCGCCGCCCTGAATGTCTTTGGCCAGCTCGCGAATGAGCTGGGAGGCATTGAGTGCACCACTGTCGGACAGTGATTTGGAAAGGATGAGGGTGAGCATAGGCTTACCATCGCTCTCATTGCCAAGCA
The DNA here is from genome assembly GCA_964441755.1 of uncultured Saprospiraceae bacterium. Classification (GTDB taxonomy): domain Bacteria; phylum Bacteroidota; class Bacteroidia; order Chitinophagales; family Saprospiraceae; genus JAUMBM01. Next base: position 184,943 of record CAYTVG010000006.1, on the reverse strand, counting down.
GGATGGCTGCCGGTGCCGCCTCTTTTTCGAGCTGGAAAGCCAGCGTTTTGATGGCGTTGGCATCAGCAACAGGTACTCGGGCTGCGAGAATTTTGAAATCGGGTAGTTGGGTAAACTGGCTGAGCAGCTGGTCTTTGAGACCTGCCGCCTGTGCTGTCTGCAACTGTTCTTTTTCTTTCCGCAGCTGCCGTACTTCTTCCTGTAAGGCTTCAACCGCCCGGGCTGCCTGCCGCGGCTGCCGCAGCAGTTGCCGGATTTCCTGCAGGTCGGCGAGCTGGTCATTGAGCCACTGCTCGGCAGCATCTGCTGCTACCGCCTCAATACGGCGGATACCGGCAGCCACAGCACCTTCAGAGACGATCCGGAACAAGCCGATCTCACCCGTTGAAGTGACATGTGTACCGCCACAGAGTTCTACCGAAAAACCGGCGTCAAAGGTGATGATGCGCACAAACTCACCGTATTTTTCACCGAAAAGCATCATAGCACCCGACTGCCGGGCCTCGTCAATGGGTACGTTGCGGCGCTCGTCGAGCGCTATATTTTCCCGAATTTTGCGGTTGACGATCTGCTCAATGCGCGTGAGCTCCTCTTCAGTAACTTTTTGGAAGTGCGAGAAGTCGAAGCGCAGGCGCTCGTCAGTGACGTCCTGACCTTTTTGGAGTGCGTGTGGCCCCAGCACTTCGTGCAGGGCAGCATGCATGAGGTGTACAGCACTGTGGTGACAGGAAATTGCCCTTCGGCGCGTTGCATGCACGGAAGCGGTGACAGGCAGCCCCGGATTGGTCGGCAGCTGGTTGACCAAATGAATGATGAGGTCATTCTCTTTTTGTGTATCCACCACTTCTATTCTTTCAGCACCCACAAACAGCTCGCCTGTATCGCCTGTCTGGCCGCCGCTTTCAGCATAAAAAGGTGTATGATTGAGCACCAATTGGTAGCTGTCCTGGCCTTTGATTTTTACAGTCCGGTACTTGATGATCTGCGCCTGGTAGACAATCAGCTGATCATAGCCCTCGAAATGTACGCTCTCGTGTTCATGTAGAACAGTCCAGTCGCCCACCTCCTTGGCAGCATCAGCGCGGGAGCGCTCTTTTTGCTGCTGCAGTGCTTTTTCAAAGCCTGCTTCATCGACGGTAAGGCCTTTTTCGGTAGCCAGCAGTCGGGTGAGGTCAATGGGAAAGCCAAAGGTATCGTATAGTTCAAAAGCATCCTGTCCGTTGATCTGCCCATCGGTTATTTGCAGCGCATCAAAGCGGTGCAAACCATTTTCAAGTGTATGCAGGAAAGCTTTTTCTTCGCCTTCAATGATGCGGGCCACCTGCTCGCGCTGCTGTGCAAGCTCAGGAAAGCAGCTGCCCATCTCCTGCGCCAGCACCGCGATGAGCCGGTGCAGGAAGGGCTCGCGGATGTTGAGGAAGGAGTAGTAATAGCGCACCGCACGGCGCAGGATGCGCCGGACGACATAGCCCGCACCGCCACTGGCGGGCAGCTGGCCATCGGCAATGGTGAAAGCTACCGCCCGAATGTGGTCGGCAACAACCCGCATAGCCATATCACTCTTGGCCTCAGGGGCGTAGCTGGCCGTGTATTGCTTGCCGGATACCTGCTCAATGAAACGGATGAGAGGCGTAAATATATCGGTATCATAGGTCGCTGTCTTGCCCTGCAGCACCATGCAAAGGCGTTCAAAGCCCATTCCCGTATCTACGTGGCTGGCCGGTAGCGCCTCCAACTGACCGTCGGCTTTGCGGTTGAACTGGATAAATACGTTGTTCCAGATTTCAATCACCCGCGGATGGTCGGTGTTGACCAGCAAATGCCCGGGCTGGGCTGCACGCTCCTCGTCCGACCGCAGGTCTACATGTATTTCTGAGCAGGGACCACAGGGACCCGTATCGCCCATCTCCCAAAAATTATCTTTCTTATTGCCGTACAGCACCCGGTCAGCAGGCAAAAAACGAAGCCAGATGCTTTTCGCCTCATCATCGGCAGGCAATTTTTCCCGCTCGTCACCTCCAAAAACCGTGGCATACAGTCGGTCAGGAGCTATGCCGTAAACGCTGGTCAGGAGTTCCCACGACCAGCTCAGTGCCTCCTCCTTGAAATAATCGCCAATCGACCAGTTGCCCAGCATCTCAAACATGGTGTGGTGCGTACCGTCACGGCCAACATCCTCCAGGTCGTTGTGCTTACCACTCACCCGCATACATTTTTGCGTATCGGCTATACGTGGGTTGTCAGGCGTGGCATTGCCAAGGAAAAAATCCTTGAACTGGTTCATGCCTGCATTGGTAAACATCAGCGTGGGGTCTTCCCTGTTGACGATGGGCGCAGAGGGTACAATCTTATGCTGCTTGTCGCGGAAGAAATCCAAAAACTGTTGCCGGATTTCACTGGCCTTCATCATGGTTTGTCATTTTATGGGCCACAAAGATACAACTAGCAAGCCTAAAAACTACAACAGCCCTAAAAATCACACTGATGGCCATACTCTTTGAGCCATTTTTCGTGTCTCACATAGTCGGGCATAGCTTTGGCAACCCAATACCAAAAGCGATCGGAGTGGTTGAGCTCTATCAGGTGGGCGAGTTCGTGTATGATAACATAGTCAATGACCTCGGCGGGTGCCAGCAGCAAGCGCGTGCTGAGGTTGATGTTGCCGGTATTGGAACAGGATCCCCAATTGCTGTGGTTGTACTTGAACCTGACATGCCTGATAGGGCGCCGCAGCTGATTTTCAAAATGCTGGGCAGCAAGCTCGTGGGTTCGTCGTTGAAAAACAGGGGTATATATATTGGACAATAGCCTGCTGAGCAGGCTGCGGATGGCTAGCTTGCGGTCGTAGCCGGACAGCTTCCGGTCGATGTGAAGGCTTATGTGGTCGCCTGACAGTCTGGCGGTGCAGGTCTTGCGCTCTTCTTCGAGCAGGCTGATTTGATAGGACTTGCCAAGGATGATGAGGGTATCTCCTGTTGTGTAGTCACCCCTGCGCTCATAGCGCGTGAGCAGCCCCGGCCTGCTCGCTTCCTGCGCCAACAGCCACTCGCGCAGATGCTGCCGGTAGTGCTCCTCAGCGGTCTTGTCTATGAATACCGGAAACCGAATGATGAGGTGGTCTTTGCCAAAGGCAGAGCGAATACTGTGCCGATGCTCACGGACAATTTTTACCGGAATTTCATAATTGTCAAAACTGAGCAGCGTATACTCCGTGTGCATAGTGTAAAGCTGTTAGACAAAAATTGGTAGCAGAAAAAGTTAGGGGATTTTTGTCGCAGATAAAAATAAGTATTTTTTTCGTGGGTTTTGCGCTTTTGAAGAAGTGTACTGCCTGACCCCAAAAAGGCAACCCTTGGCATAAGAGCCATTTTGAGCCGACAACAAAATACCCAATACGCGTAAAGGCGATACATAATAACCAATGAGCACCCAAAAACAAAACAGGCTGGCCTTCGAAGAAGCACCAGCCTGTTTTGTTTCGCTATCGTTGTATATGAACTAGAACTCAGGGCAGTAAATACCCCTGCGTGCGGGTCCGCATATCTTGTATACCAGCGCCAGTTCAAAACCGCCATTGCCATTGGTTGCCGGGCGGAACTGGGAGACGTTGAGGTCATAGCTGAAGCCCAGGCTGAAATTGTCGTAGTCAAAGCGCGTCGACAGAATAGCAGCATCTGTCAGCACACCACTATCGATCTTGTTGGACACACGCGTCCAAAGACCAAACTGGAAGGACTGGCTGCCCTGCGTCTTACTGGCTGGCTGCAACAAAAACTTGAAGCTGGTACCTGCATTGACCTGGAAAGAAGGCCCCTGGCTCATGATGATGACACCCGGCAGCAGACCAAAGCGGCGGCTGACCAAAAATTCGCCACCGGCATGCGCTGTAAAGCGGCTGTAGAGCAGGTCCTCGTCATTGCTGTCAAAAGACTGATTGGCGCGGTTGAGGTGGTGAAAAGCACCGCCCAGATAAAGACTGTTGTTGGCATCAAAGACCATGAACCACAACAAGCCTGCGCCCAGGTCAGCAAAGAGAAACTCGTCGCGGTTGAAAGTAGTTTCTCCCGGATCCAGTGAGCCGTCATAGCCACCACGGCCGTCATGCTGCAGACCCCAGCGAAGCTTCAGGAAATCGAGGCTGCGCTGTGCAACACCCGCTTCAACACCAAATACAAGGTAGTTGCCATAATTGCGGCCACCACCCATTTTTTTCGAATAAGAGCCTGACAACTTGCCCGTCAGGGTCGAAAAATTGGCCTCCCCTGCACGATCACCCCAAAAAGTGCCGCCTACACCAAAGTAGTCGTTGCGGCCGGAAGCAATACGTTGATCATAAGAGACAGAGTAGGTGCGGAAGGAATTTTGCCCCAATACGCTGGCCCACTGATTGCGGTAGTTGGCCGTAAGCCGTACGTTGCAGTTCATCACGCCCGTCATGGCGGGATTGAGGTTTAGTGGTGACAGGTAAAACTGAGAGAAGTGAATGTCCTGCGCCAGCAAGCCTGTTAGTCCGAGCATCAGCACACCAGTCAGGTAAAGCGACTTGATTATTTTCATATTGGCGGTAATTTGTAAAGCTGTAACCAGATCAGATTCTTTTAGTTTGTCAAATGGAGCAACAATAATACGGGAATCTGCAATAAGACCGCAAAAAATTAACAAAAATATATGGGGGTTGACATTTTTGAGGCACGAATGCCATCGCGACAGTCGATCATTCCGGTTGTCTCCTCCGCTACCGTACTGTTAATTAATGCTATTTCAACGGACTCCACAGGCTGCCTATTGCGCTTCTCAACAAAGTTAATCATTCTTCTTCATCTGAATGCATTTTTTGCAGCCTTCCGTACTTGTTTTCCAGATCCAGGCTGTAGGCGCGGGTGCATTCAAAGAAAAGCTGTAGCTGCCGAAGCGCCGTATCTGGCTGTAAATAGCAGTCATAGATAAGGAGGCTAAGCTGTACACGCGTACCGCGGCTGTTGATATTCATACCCCGCAAGCTGTAATTTTCCCGCAGGAGGTAGTCATAAAGTGCTTGTTCGTGCCCGGGGGGGAGGTAGCAGAGCGTAGCATCTGCCGACAGCAGGCCTGTTGGCGGGTGGTAGGTAAGGGATACCGGTTTTGGGGCCTCCTGCAGCCGCCAGGTATTGCAGCCCACTCTGGCCAGCGCTGGCTGATAACCGAGTTTTTCGAGTATCTGCTCTATGGTGCGGGAGATGCCTTCCGGCTCGTATTCGCGCAGCTGCCAGGGTGTTTGCAGTGGGCTGTTGCAAACGGGGCAGACAACGGTGGCTGGGTCGGCTATGGCCAGGCTGCCGCAGCTTTCGCAGCGGGCGGCGCTGGCGGTCGGGTGATCGCAGAGAAAACGGACGGCTTCCTGCAAGGGCTGCAGGCTGTGTGCCCGGGCGCCATCCGGTGTTGTAAAATATGCTGTGTTGGAGAAGCCAATCAATTGTCCCGATTCGTTGACTACGAGCAGATCGTCGGCAGTCTCCATCCGCTCGGTATCCAGCAGCGGCTGCAATTGCAGCCTGCCTGCCTGTGCCGCCAGCAGATCGGCTGGCAGACTCGCACAGCCGCGACGTCCCCGACGGTAAAGCATAAATACCAGCGAACCCGGCTCGGGTGCATCTGCCAGGCGTACGGGGCGTAGCCCGGACAGGTTGGCCGACAGGCGCAGCAGCGCAAATTGGGCGGAATAATCCAGAAAAACTACCCTTGCCGGTTGATGCCCCAACTGTGGATGCTTCACCACAGCCTCGCGTTGCCCCGACAGTTGCCCAATGCCGGTTGCAAGCAGCCCCTGTTCGGGTAGCAGTAGCCCGGAGCCGATGCTGAAAGGTGTCGACACTTTGACCAGTGCAGAGCGGATATCGGCCGGGAGTTTTTCTTTCATCGCTGGCCGTGGCTATTCAAATTCTCCTTTGTAAATCACGCCACTGCTCGCATTTTCACAGACCATCACCTGGCTGAGCATAGGCAGCCCGGGCTTTACCTGTCGCCAGATCCAGATCGCCATATTCTCGGCGGTTGGGTTTTCGAGCCCCGGGATATCATTGAGCAGGCGGTGGTCAAGTTGCTCCTGTAGCGGCTTCCATACATCTTTGATGACAGCGAAGTCTATCACCCAACCCAGCACCGGGTCGAGTTCGCCACGCACGTAAAGGCGCACAACATAGGTGTGGCCATGGACGCGGCGACACTTGTGGTCTTCTGCAACATAGGGCAGCCAGTGCGCTGAGTCAAAAGAAAATTCTTTGTATAATTCCATGTGCGTTTATGTGCTTTTTTTACCACCACAGGGCAACAGCCCGGCTAGCGGCACTGCAAAGTTAGGGACTTGCATTTTTTTTTGTTCAATTATCTTCCTGCGTCGCCGGCAACTTATTATCTTGTGCAGTACAGATATGCGTTGCAGCGTGTCGGGGATTTGCTGCCGGAGGCAAAAATGAGGTGTTTTTCTGTGCATGATCGCGTTTTTGGGCGTGTAGCCGGTGCTACGCGACTAAAAAAAATAAAAATGCACAAAGAACAACCCTTTTAAGCCAGGCGGAAAAATCCCGAGAGCGCTCCGGACCCACAAATTTCTCTGCTGCTAAGCCTGCCTGAGTGTCCTTAGTTTTATGAGCAGCAGTCTTTCCGCAGGCGCCTACTGGCGTCAGGCACCCTTTGTTCGACTTCTTTTCTTTTGGCTGCCGGGCATTTATCTGCCTTTAGCAGGTCTTTTGCCCCTGTCACAGCCACTGCCCGCATGGCTGCTGCCCTGCTGCCTGCTGCTACTGTCAGGGGTGCATGTGGGGGTAAAAAAATTTGGGTGGCGCGCGGGCTTTGGCATCCTGCTGATGCTCACGCTTGCTGTTCTGGGATACTGGCGGGTTGCTATGCTGGCCGACGGCCGGCAGCCGCTTCATTTTTCGCAACAACTAAAGGCCGGGGAGACTGCCTGCTTTGCAGGCCGCATTTTGCATCGCCAGCTGAGCAGCACAGGCCGACTTCGGCTGACTGTGGCCGTCACAGCGATTGGTTGTACAGCCTTGCCCACGGCCGCCGCCGTGGGCAATATGCTGGTATGGGTGTCCGGCGACCGGCCGACACAGGCACTGGCGCCGGGCAACCTGATTCGCTGGCCGGGTAGCTTCAGGCCCATCAGGCCGCCTGTCAACCCCCATGCCTTTGATTTTAGCGCCTATCAGGCCAATAAGAATTGCTTCTTTGAGTCTACTGCTATCCAATGGCAGCTCGAAGAGGCTGCCTCCGGTAGCCTGACCAGGCTGGCGCACACCTCCCGCGAGCAGCTCCTGCGCATCCTGCGCAGCTACCTGACAAGTCCCGAAGAACTGGCTGTAGGCACCGCACTGGTGCTGGGGAGCAGGGAAGATATGCAGCAGCAGGTGCAGCAGGCATACGCTGCTACAGGTGCTGTGCACGTGCTGGCCGTGTCGGGCCTGCATGTGGGCATCATCGCTATGGGCCTGCAATGGCTGTTGGCCTGGCTGCCACTGCGCGGGCCGGCAGCCCGCTGGCTGTTGCTGCTGGCCAACCTCGCGGGCGTATGGACTTTTGCCCTGCTGACGGGGCTGTCTCCTTCCGTACAGCGGGCAGCACTCATGTTTTCGATGCTGCTGCTCGGCAAGACGCTGCAGCGGCCCCATCAGATATTCAACACCCTGGCAGCTTCGGCCTTCCTGCTGCTTTGGGCAAACCCCTGGATGTTGCTGGATGTAGGCTTCCAGCTTTCCTATTTGGCGGTAGCCGGTATTCTGCTTTTTCATCCGCGCCTCCACAAGCTCCTCTTTTTTAAAAACAAATGGCTGGCCGGAGGCTGGAATCTCATCGCCATGGGGGTAGCAGCGCAGTTGTCTACCTTCCCGCTAAGCTTGTATTATTTTCATCAATTTCCTGTATATTTTTGGCTGTCAGGACTTTTTGTAGTGCCGTTGTCGCCTTTTATTCTGGGCCTGGGCATTGCCTTGCTGGCCTTGCAGGCGGTTCCGTGGGTCTCGGGAATGCTTGGTTGGCTGCTATGGGCCATCATCCGCCTGATGAATACAGGGGTGTTTTTGGTGAGCGAGCTGCCCGCTGCGCTGATCCGCGACTGCTGGATCAGCGACTGGAGTGTCTGCTTGCTGTACGCGAGCCTGGCTGCCTGGGCTCTTTTTTTGGAAAACCGGCATTCGCTGGCCTTGATGGCAGGGCTGTTGCTGCTGTCTGGCAGCCTGTTGGCGGGGGTCGTGCGGCAGCAGGCGCGACACCAGCAGCGTGCCTGGGTAGTTTATCAGGTAGCAGGGGCTAGTGTAATGGATTGGTTTATAGGTAGGTGCAGATTTTCGATAGAAGTAGCTGCAGACAGGGAGCGGGCAGTGGCAGCGGCTACAGCCAATCATCGCAGCTTTCGGGCTGCTCGCCACTGCCGGTCGCCTTCGGCATACTGGCAGCAGCAGGGGGGCTGGGTTGCCTGGGAAAAAGGCCTTATCGCATTGGTCGACAGCCTGCCGCCACAGCTGCCGCCGGCGCCTGTGGCGGTTGAGGCTGTGTTGCTACGGGCCAATCCCCGGCTGAGGGTAGCAGAGCTGCAGCCGTATTTTCGGGCAGATGTATGGGTGTTCGATGGATCGAATCGCCCCTACCGCGTGCGGCAGTGGCTGGAAGAGTGCCGGTCGCTTGGCCTTCGGTGCCATGCAACGGCTATAGACGGCGCCTGGGTTATGGAGGATTAGGGGCTGTTATCGCCTTTGGCGACAGCAAAAAAATTTGATAAATGTTTTTTTGATTTTTCAAAAATCAAATACTTGTTCCCATCTGTACTGAGTGGCTGCAGCCACTCAGTACAGATGGGAGTTGACCATCTAAACCGCTGCATATGAGGCATTTTTTTAACGAATTTTTTTACTATACCGCGACTGAGCGCGCCGGCATCCTCGGCTTGCTCTTCCTGTGCATCATGCTGGCATCGGGCAGCTGCTGGCTGCCCTGGCTGCTGCGGAAGCCTGCGACCGAAGTGGTGCCGCTGCCGGTTTTTCCGGCAGCATGGGCCGCAACGGCCGGCGCGGATACGATCCGGCCGGCGGCGGTGGTCGGTCGGTTGGATGTCAATGCGCCCGACTACGCTTCGCTGCAGGCGCTGGGCTTGCCGCCGGCAAGCATTCGGGCGTGGATGGGCTATGTGAAGAAGGGCGGCCGCTTCAGGCGGCCGGCCGACCTGGCGCGCTTTCGCGGGCTCACCGCAGCCGACAGGGAGCGCATCATGCCGCAACTGGTTTTTCCCGAAGAAAATGAGCGCCGGCCGGCTGCCGTGCAGCAGCCGGCGGCAACTCCCGCGCCGGTTCTTTTTGCTTTTGACCCCAATACAGCAACGGTGGCGGAGCTCCGGCAGCTGGGGCTGTCAGAGCGGCTGGCCAATAACCTGCAACGCTATCGCGACAAGGGGGGGCGATTCCGCAAGGCGGAAGATTTGCAACGCCTGTACGGGCTTGCGCCGGCAGACTATGAGCGGTTGCGGCCGTTTGTGCAGATTCCGGGCGGGGTGGAAAAAAATGTACCGCCGTCGCCACCGCCACCGGTGTTCTTGCTCGACGTCAATACGGCCGATGCCGCCGCCTGGGAGCAGCTGCGGGGGATAGGCCCCGCGCTCAGCCGCCGGATTCTCGGCTTTCGCGATCGATTGGGGGGCTTCAGCAGCCTGGCGCAGATTGCCGAAACCTATGGCCTGCCCGACAGTACTTATCAGCGACTGCTGCCACAACTGCAATGGTCGCCTGTCTACCGGCCGCTGCTGGTCAATGTATATGGTGCGGAGGAACTTAGCAGGCATCCTTACCTCGACAAACGATCGGCTGCTGCCATCATTCATTACCGAAACCAACACGGTTCCTTCCGCCAGCCGGAAGAACTGCGCCTTGTGATGGCACTGGACAAGACTACGGTCGATAAGCTAATACCATATATTTCTTGTGCTGCGCAGGCAGATGAGTAAAAATGTCGATCTTTGTAGCAGTGAGCGTGGATTCAGATTTTTCTGCCAGAGGCCGAAAAGAGGCGCTTGTCGCGGATTTTGTGTTTTGAAGGCGCAGCGCCCGCGCCAATTGACCGGTAAAGGGAATAATATCCGGGAAAAAAGCGGTTTTTGGACGCTGCGAGAAAATGCTGAATACACGCTAAGGCTCGTGCGGATGGTGAGTAGCGGCAACTGACCGTAAGCGCTGTCTGCCCTGGTCAAATGTCCTGATAACCATGCGTAAAAACCAAATCACCAATGCTGCATCGCGCGCCTTTCCCATCCTGCGGAGAGGTGCTGACGGGGGGCTGACACATACATCCGATGTGCTGGCCATCGAAGAGCCGTTGGAAATACGCCTCGGATACGGTGATGCTCATCGACGCCTGTATGCATCGGTATCGGTGACCATGCGCACGCCCGGCCATGATGAAGCGCTGGCGCTGGGCTTCTTATTCAGTGAAGGGATCATCAGCCGCTATGAGGAAGTCCTGCAACTGCGGTTTGCCGGACCGGAAGAGCACCCGCAAAATGTGATAGTGGTCGAACTGCAGGCAGGGGTCAGGGTGGATATGGATCGCCTGAAGCGACATTTTTATACTTCTTCCTCTTGTGGTATTTGCGGTAAAGCATCGCTGGAGCAGCTGCAGCTAATGCCGGGCTATTATCCGCCGCCAGGCTTGCCGGCGGTGGCTGCAGATCAGCTTGTCGGCTGGCCCGAACGACTGCTGTCGGCACAGTCAACCTTTGCGCGTACAGGCGGATTACACGCTGCCGGACTTTTTAGCAGCGAGGGAGAGCTGCTGCTGCTGCATGAAGATGTGGGACGTCACAACGCACTGGACAAAATTATCGGAGAGGCATTCCGCCGACAATGGCTGCCGCTGCGCAGCCAGCTGCTGCTGCTGAGCGGGCGGGCGAGTTTTGAACTGGTACAAAAGGCACTCATGGCCGGCTTGCCAATGGTCGCTGCCGTCGGGGCTCCTTCCAGCCTGGCAGTGGAGCTGGCTGCTATGTACGATCTGAGCCTGATAGGATTTTTGCGGGACGGACGTTTTAATGTGTACAGTGGTGAGGAACGCATTATTTTTGCATGAGTAAAATGCGTATGTGCTAAATCAGTAAACCCAATATGAGTAACCAATCGACGAGGGATCTGGAAGACAAAGGACACAATATCGTTGTTGCCGCTAACCACCGGGCGCAACCGCCCGTCAGTTTTACGGGACTGAAACTGGCAAAGGTGCCGGTAAGCTCGGCAGGTATGCCGGCCGTCTTTTCTGCACTGGGGCATGCAAGGCGCTATATGGGCGTTGGCAGAGCCTACAGGACAATGTTCAAAGTCAACCAGAAAGGAGGCTTTGACTGCCCGGGCTGCGCCTGGCCGGATCCCGATGATGAGCGGTCCGCAATGGGGGAATACTGCGAAAATGGTATCAAGGCCATCGCTGAGGAGGCTCAGAAAAAAACGATTGGTGCCGCTTTTTTTGCAGCCAACAGTGTCGAGACGATGCGGCAATGGTCGGATTTTCAATTGGGCAAACAGGGGCGCCTGGCTGAGCCTGTGTGGCTCAAAAAAGGAGCTACGCACTATACGCCGGTTAGCTGGGAGGATGCTTTCGCCCGCATAGCGAGTGCACTCAATGGGCTGCCTTCACCCGATCAGGCGGTTTTCTATACGTCGGGCCGCACCAGCAATGAGGCGGCTTTCCTGTACCAGCTGTTTGTAAGGGCTTATGGAACCAACAATCTGCCTGATTGCTCCAATATGTGCCACGAAAGCAGCGGCCATGCACTGGCAGAAACAATCGGCTATGGCAAGGGTACTGTGCGGCTCGAAGATTTTTATGAGGCCGAGCTGGTGATTGTTATAGGGCAAAATCCGGGCACCAACCACCCGCGCATGTTGTCGGCACTGGAAAAGTGTAAGGAAAACGGGGGTAAGATCATTTCCATCAATCCTTTGCAGGAGGCTGGTATGGGCCGCTTCGTCAATCCGCAACGCCCCGGCAAAATGCTGGGTGGCGGTACACAACTGGCAGATCTGTTTTTGCCGGTGCAGATTAACGGGGATGTGGCGCTGCTTAAAGCAATCATCTCGCTGTTGTGGTATGAAGAAAAACAGCGTCCGGGGCAGGTGTTCGACTGGGATTTTATCACGCAGTACACAGCAGGCTACGAGCAGTTTATCGAAGATATAAAAACTTACGATTTCAACGAACTGACGGAGGCCTGCGGCGTACCCCGCGATCGCATCAAAGCGGCTGTCGATATGATTCGCCGTACCCAAAAAATTATTGTGTGCTGGGCTATGGGGCTGACACAGCACGAAAATGGGGTTGACAATATCAAGGAAATTGTCAATCTCATGCTGCTCAAAGGGGCCATTGGCAGGCCCGGCGCAGGGCTCTGCCCGGTGCGCGGGCACAGCAATGTGCAGGGAGACCGTACCATGGGAATATGGGAAACGCCTCCGCCGGCTTTTCTCGATAAGCTGGAGGAGGTGTCCGGTTATAAGGTTCCTCGACAGCATGGCTACGCTACTGTCGATGCAATCAAAGCTATGCACGCAGGCAAGGCTCGTGTGTTTTTTGCCATGGGGGGCAATTTCCTGTCGGCAAGTCCCGACACGCTCTTCACCGCTGAAGCGCTTAGCCGCTGCCAACTGACAGTGCATGTGTCTACCAAGCTCAACAGAAGCCATCTCGTGCATGGTGAGGAGGCGCTCATCCTGCCTTGTCTCGGTCGCACCGATATTGATATACAAAAATCAGGACCTCAGTGGGTGACAACGGAGAACTCCATGGGGGTCGTACAGATGTCAAAGGGGGTTCTGCCGCCGGCTTCTTCGCAGCTGTTGAGTGAGCCGGCTATCGTTGCGCGCCTGGCAATGGCTACCTTGGGGGGGCACGGTCGTATCAACTGGCAGGAGCTCATGGATGACTATGGTCGTATTCGCGACCTGATTGCTCAGGTGCTGCCGGATTTTTACGACTACAACGAGCGTGCCCGCAAGCCGGGTGGTTTTTATCTGCCCAATCCGCCGCGCGAGCGGCGCTTCCTGCTTCCCGACGGCCGGGCGCATTTTTCTGTAAATAAACCGCCCCGACAGCAGCTGGCGGATGGCGAATTTGTACTCATGACTATCCGCAGCCACGATCAGTTCAATACGACAATCTACGGACTGGATGATCGCTACCGCGGGATTTTCCGCGAACGCCGGGTGGTGATGATGAATCCGGAGGATATGGCCGCTGCGGGGCTCAAAACGCGCGATCTGGTGGATATTAGGGGGGACTATAAGGGCGTTACGCGATGTGCCGAACGTTTTATCGTCGTCCCGTATGATATCCCCCGCCGTTGTCTGGCTACCTACTTCCCGGAAGCTAATGTGCTGGTGCCCGTCGACAGCTACGCCAGGGGAAGTAAAACGCCGGTCTCCAAGCGGGTAGTCGTCAAAATTAAAAAACTGGAAGCAGCCGGATAATCAGGCTGTGAACTACATCGGCAGGCTTTGGCTGCGCCGCCTGCCGATGGCTTGCCCACAGCCAGCCTGGCTTTTTTGCCGCCGGCAAAAAAGCGTTTTGATAGGTGTAGCTGGCGCTGCAGGATATAAAAAGGCGAAATGTTGTAGAAAATCTCTTTTGAACCCGCTGAGCAATCGCGATTTCAGGGGTTGCAGTACGGACACCAGCGCGGATCGGCTGTCTTATTGCCTTGTGGAAAAGGCCTCTCTTCAAGGTGCTTACAGTGCCTGCATTGCAGCAGGTGGCTTAGGGTCATTGAACTGGGCTGCCCACAGAGCTCACAGGGCAAGCCGGGCAGTATATCGGTTACATCAAAACCGGGCATACCACAAACCGGACAAGCGGACAGGACTTTGGCAAGCAGCTTTTCAGCCGCTTCACCGATAACCTGCATGCGGCTGGGGTTGAGGTGCGCCCGCATATCTGTCTCCACAGAAACCTGCCCGCCATGAGCGCGCAGCTGGTGGAATTTATCCAACAGCGCCCGGGTATCGGTTATTCCTTTGTAAAGCTGCTGCCGACCGTTTTTTTCGGCCCGCAGTATGAGCCCGTGGGAGGGGAAACGCGCCTTAGCAGCAAATTGAAGCAAGGCCTCTTCCGTATCTACAGTGGATGCAGTAAAGTTGGTGTCTGTACTCACTACCCGGGCAGTAATCTCCAGCGCATAGCGGCGATCAATGAAAATTAACAATTCTTCGTCGGCTGCGGCAAACCAGAGTGTGGGGTGTGGACCAAATGAGCCTTCACTGGCAATACCCAAATCCGCACCACTTATATCCATAGCTTCGTTGCACTTACGCCGCACGGTCTCCAGTGCATCTCCTGCCCGCGCAACCTCACCACTGAAGGTGCCTAGTAAATCGGTGTTGTAGTCAGGATTGGTAAAGCAGCTGACTTGCAGGCCTCGCTCAAAAACCGGGGCAATCACCTGTTCTTTGCGATGTATTCCTGCAATGAGCAGTCGGCGATTTTTATACATGCTGCCGTCGGCCTAAACGCTGAAAAATTAACAGCGCTGCAATAATGGAAATGGCGTTGCACAGCTTGCGCATGAGCGTGTCGTCAACATAGAATGCTAATACTCCGGTGGCGCACAGGATTAATAAACACACGAACAACGTACCAGAAGTAAATATCGTTTTCATTCAATTTGGTTTTTACAGGGCAAAGTTCTACTTTCACGTTTATTTATTTTTATTTAATAAAATTACTATTGATATAAATAATTTTTATGAACTATACCCTGCATCAATTGTCCATTTTCCTAAAAATCTCCCAAACCCAAAGTATTACCAAAGCTGCTGAGGAACTGCACCTGACACAGCCGGCAGTCTCTATACAACTCAAAAATTTCCAGCAACAGTTTGATATACCCTTGACCGAAGTAATCAACAAACGATTGTATATTACTGATTTCGGAAGAGAAATTGCCGCTGCTGCGGCGCGCATCCTCGATGAGGTGAGTACGATCGATCACAAGACAATGGCTTACAGGGGTAAGCTCACAGGTAAACTCAAAATTTCAGTCGTATCGACAGGAAAATATGTGATACCTTATTTTTTGAGCAGTTTTCTGCGGCTGCATGAGGGTATTGAATTGCAACTGGATGTGTCCAACAAGTCCATGGTGGTAGAGAGTTTGCAGCAAAATGTAGTTGATTTTTCCCTGGTATCG
Organism: uncultured Saprospiraceae bacterium; assembly: GCA_964441755.1. Lineage (GTDB taxonomy): Bacteria > Bacteroidota > Bacteroidia > Chitinophagales > Saprospiraceae > JAUMBM01. Next base: position 169,747 of record CAYTVG010000006.1, on the reverse strand, counting down.
GTCATGCCTGATCAACTGCGGCTCTCAAAAATCGAGCTCATGCCCAATAAATTGTTTTTAGTGGGCAATGCGGATTCTATCGACAGCCGGCATACGCACGAAATCAGTCTGCTGGAAAAAATTCCGCTCATCTACCGGGAGCAGGGTTCTGCTACGCGTCGGGCTATGGAGCAGGTGGTGGAAAGTAATGGACTCAAAGCACGTATGAAGATGGAACTAACTTCCAACGAGGCGGTCAAACAGGCAGTAATTGCGGGCTTGGGGTATTCAATCATGCCCTTGATTGGTATCAAGAACGAACTCCGGACGGGGCAACTGAGAATTATACCCGTTGAGGGGCTGCCAATGGTGACAGACTGGAATCTGGTATGGTTGCAGGATAAGAAGCTGTCGCCTGCTGCCGAAGCATTTATCGTGCACTTGCGCGCAGAGAAAGATCGTATCATCAGCAGGGAATTTGGCCAGTTGTTTGAATGGAGCTAATCGCTGTATTTCACCACCGCCGGCGGTGAAATACAGGTTCAGAAGCAGGGGCATTTTTTTCAAAAACAGAAAATCGTATGTGCGTTCTGCCTGTGGCCGGCCGGCTGTGCTACTTTGTCGTGGAATCACCGTTCATAGGCTGCAACTGTGGCAGGTGAATATGATACCGGACAGCAATTAACCTGAGGGTTATCACGCTTGCTGCTGCCAGCATTTCTGTGATGCCGGCCGGCAGACGGAAGTAGTTGCACAAAAAATAAACCCCGCCGCCTGCCACGCAGGCGAGGGCGTAAATGTCTTTTCGAAAAATCAAGGGCACTTCGTTCAGCAATACGTCCCTCACCACACCGCCCAGCGAGCCTGTGATAGTACCCATAGCGATGCAAACCCAAAAAGGAAGCTGAGCCTCAATACTTTTGGTGATGCCTACAACGGTAAACAGCCCAAGGCCGATGGTGTCAAATAAAAACAACGCACTGCCCCACCTAAATAATTTATCTTTGAAAAGCAATACGGCGATAAGGGCAACGGCTGTGGTCAGAAAATAATTGGCATCCAGCATCCAGAAGGGCGTAACATCAAGCAGCAAATCCCTCATGGTTCCGCCACCGATAGCGGTTGCCAAACCGATGATGTAAGCACCAAACCAGTCAATCTGTTTACCCGATGCAAGCCGGATGCCGCTCACCGCAAAGGAAAATGTGCCCAGCAAGGCTAGTAGTATGGTAATATTGGTCTGCACAGTGATTACTTTTTATCGAAGCGATTTCGCTGCACTATAGCATCGATATGCTAGCGGAGGGGGTCTCATTCGGAATGGAATCCTCAGAAGATAAATATATACATAAAAAAAACTCCTCGCGAACAGAAAGTTCACAAGGAGCTTTTGAGGAGTGGTGTGGGGCGGGATCGAACCGCCGACACATGGATTTTCAGTCCATTGCTCTACCTACTGAGCTACCGCACCGCTGCTTATTTCTTTTCAAAATGCATCCGTAAAAGATGCTTTTTAAAAAGGTGATGCAAATGTAAAGCGTTTTGTGGATTGGTGCAAGCATCGGGCACAAAAAAATCTGTTTTTCCTCAGTGCTTGCCCGTTATTTTCTGGCAGAGCCGAAAGTTGAGCCGGCTTTTTCGCGGGCTTCTGTTTTTTTGATGGGTCATAACCAGCACTAAATCAATAAAAAGTAAAGCCTGGCGAAGAGGGATTTATTTCAGATCCGCCGCGCAAGTCCCAAACACGCTTTTATAGCTTAAAAAAACGGGCAATCCAATAAGTGGCATGCCAGTCGGCATCCTTCGTCCAGTTATCGGTCTGCCCTCCCTGACTGTCGAGTTCGCCCGGATCAACAGGGTAGGCGTGCGGCCAGTCTGGCAGCTTATACCATACGACGGGTGTGTGCTGGTGATTTTTTCTAAACTGCATTACGCGCACATGGGGGGCTTCATCGGGGCTGCCTCCGTCTGCGGGTGTTTTTTCAGCATCTATGCCATGCAGGCTGGTCCATTGTTTGACCAGCTCGAGGCCATTGGCAGGCCTGACAACGCTGTCGGCCAATCCCTGTACGACCATCAGATCCGGCCATGGACCTTGATAACCGGGCTGTTGTTCTTCAATCCAGCTTGCCCACTCTTCGCCTGAGCGGCTTACTTTGCCACGCATCATGAGGAGGGCCGACATGATATCTTCTGCAGCACCGGCAGCGATGCCGGCAACGCTGGCGCCGGCAGCAAATCTGTAAGGGTAAGCCGACAGCAGGGCTGTGGTCATGGCTCCTCCGGCAGAGAAGCCGGTTGCGTATACGCGTGTACTGTCAAGCCCATAGCGGCTAATCACGGCAGCGGCCATCTGCCAGATGCTTTCAACTTCCCCCCCGCTGCTGCTAATGTCCTGGGGCTGAAACCAGTTGAAACATTTCTGGACATTATTGGCAGCAGTTTGTTCCGGGTACAAAACAGCAAATCCATGTTCGTCAGCAAGCTTGTTCCAGCCGGTAAGCTGTGCAAAAGAGGTGGCATCCTGCCCGCAGCCATGCATGACAATCACCAGGGGCTTGTTGGCTACGGATTTGGCAGGCAAATAGGTATAGGCAGTGAGTTGGCCGGGGTTGCTGCCAAAATCGCTGAGTGACTGCCATTGTTGTGACTGCAAGGGGAGCAGCCCAAGCATGAGCAGACAAGAGGCCAGACAGAAAGCTATTCTCTGGGGTGTGTACATATGATGAATATTTTACCGGTAGCTACAGCAACCCGCCGGCGATTTTCTGACGGCTCTCCAAACGGTTAGTTTTGAGCTGGTCTATACCTTTGTGTAATCGTGTAGTACCGACTGCATTCCTTCAAAAACGCAAAAAACTCGCCCGGGGTTTTGGCAAAATGCAGATCATAGACTCCGGGTCACCGTAGGGTGAAAACAAACTGGCTTACTCGCCCAGCCGCTCGAGCAGGCGTGCGGTGATGCGGACATAATCCATTTCGGTAATGAGACCTACCAGTTCACCCTCCTGCACTACGGGCAGGCATCCTACCTTTTTTTCGCGCATGACACGCATGGCTTCAACAATGGTCGCCTCCGGAGAGATGGTAAAGGGATCTTTGACCATCACATCCTTGACCGTAAACTGCGTCTGGTCGTTGAACTTGGCACGACGGGCATAGTGACGGAGGAGCTGGCGGCTGGTAATGAGTCCGATCAGCCGCCCCTTGTGGTCTTCCACAGGTATATAGCTGATGTGCCGCCAGTTCATGATGTCAGCAACCAGCTCGATAATATCATCAACATGAACGGTAAACAGATCCGTTGCCATGAATTCTTCGACCCGCAGGCCGGTAGGCCGGTACTCGGCCAGGTCATGGGTATTGGGCATGGGCCAGGTATGAACAGGTTTATTTTCTGCTTGGTTGTTGATTATACAGGCGGTAAGGATGGAGAGTGCCTCATCCCTGCCCGTTTCATTCTGCAATTTGGTGAAAGCTCTGAGTTGCCAGCGGGCACCGTTCATGTGATGCTTGGCGCGCTCTTCAATGATGCCCAGGTATTTGTCAATGTCACCGGTATCTACGCCACGGCTGTTGAGCCCGTGCCGCGCCAGCGGGAGTAACTCCTGCAGGATAAGGTCGCAGGCACCTATTTTCTTATCCTTAAACCAGGTGAAATTAGTGTCAATCCCAAATTTTGCTGCTTTACCAAAATTGTCCCGTACATCTTCCCAGCTTATGTACTTGCGGATGTCATCAATCTGCTGTCCCATACCCTCCATCGCACCCAGCCAGAAGGCTGCATTGGCAACAGAATCGACGGTTGTAGGGCCACTGGGCAGCACCCTGTTTTCGATCCGCAGGTGTGGCATACCGTTGGGACTTATCCCGTAGCAGGGACGATTCCAGCGGTAGACAGTGGAGTTGTGTACCTGCAGCGCCCGCAGTTTGGGCGCTTTGTTGTTGAGAATATCTTCCAGGCTGTCTTCTTCTATCTCTGCACCCAACAGCACCCGGAAGCGTGCAATGTCTTCTTTGTAAATTTCCAGAATGGAGCCTTCCAGCCAGCCCGTACCAAAACTCACCCGCGGGCTTCGCTCGCGCATGTGCTCGTGGGTGGTGCGTACATCGAGTGCCTGCTGAAAGAGGGCAATACGCGTTTCGTGCCACAGCCGTTTGCCAAAGACGATAGGCGAGTTGGCACCTATCGCCATGATGGGCGCTGCCAGCGTCTGGGCTATGTTGTACTTGTGTACAAATTCCTGTGGGGTTACCTGCAGGTGAACCTGAAAACTGGTGTTGCAGGCTTCCAGCAGGGGCGAGTTGTGCTTCACCAGCAATTCGTCAATGCCGGTAAGCCGCAGTTCGTATGCCGAGCCAATGAGCTGCTGGTTAAGCGCCTCCATGAGCGCATAGTAACGCTCCTTGGGTGTCAGGTTGTGCAACTCAAGGTCTACCTTGCGCAGCGTTGGCAGTATGCCTGTGAGCACAATTTCAGCGCCCATCTTGTGCAGTTGCGCCCGGATGATGTTGAGGTACTCGCTGTTTTCTGCTTCCAGCTCACGCAGACAGCTACCCGTGAAAGTACGGGGCGTCAGGTTTACTTCCAGATTGAATTTGGCCAGCTCTGTCGTAATCCACGGATATTTCCCCAGTTTTTTGAGGGCTTCCATCGCAATGGTGGCAGGCTTATAGGTCTTATCATTGACAATGACCATTTCTTGCTCTGCGCCAATGCGCATGGTCTCTGTCTCAAACCATTCGTTCTCCAGCATATATTTCAATGCTTCCACATCGCGCAACAAATGGCGGATGAATTTTTGCATCATCGAGCCTTCCGTCACCAAGCTTACCTGCTGTTCGCCCATGCCTTGTGTCGTATATTTGGTGAAAAAATCCTGCGGCCAAAGGGGGTTGTATTTTCAGGCTAGAAAGATACGTAATATTTTACCGCTCATGATGGTGAAATAAAATACTGTTGTAATCTCTGTTTTTTTATTTTTTTGAAAGAAAAAAACAGAGATGAATTCAAAATACGCTTTGGTGGCTTGCGCCGCCAAAGCGTATTTTGAGGCAACAATGACTATTTTTGTACCAACAATGTTTATCAGGAAACCAACGTTATACTAGCATGCACAGACGTACGTACAATAGATATCTATTACTGCCTTTGCTGACAGTGCTGCTGGCACTGGGATGCCGGCAGGACCAAGGGGAAAGGCTGTTCCTGCTCAGTTACCTGCCGCAGGAATTCGTTATCCCGGCGGGCTACAGTCCCTTTCAGTCGCTTGTTTTTGCCTATGAAAACCTCCCTACCAACTACCAGCTGTTTTTGTCGCAGACTATCGTGTCAGATGCGGATGTTCTCGCCGTTGTGCCTAATTTTGCTACCATCACTTCTTTGGACAACCTGGATTTTGGCTTCCTCAACGCAGTATCCATTCGGGTGTGCCCTGTTGGTAGTGAGCGCTGTACAGAAGCAGATGAGGTGTTTTTCCTCACAGACCTCTACCGCCGGCGGCTCGACAGGCTAAACCTCAATCCTGGTCTTCGCAACGTGCGGACATTGATGTCCGGCCAACGCTATAAAATGGAGGTGGTATTTTTTCCGGGAGAAACAACACCCTACAACGTCACTTGTCGACTGGATTACGGCTTCGAAGCCAGACGCTGAAAGCCGGGCATGGGGTGTGACCGCCCATGCCTGCTTTAAGACAATAGCTGTACTTTACACTTACAAAGCAAACGCAAAGTACAGCGCTCTAGTCCTTATCCAGCCAGCGAATCAACAAAGGCAGCAGCAACAAATCAGCCAGCAATGCGCTCAGCAGGGTAAAGCTGATGAGCAGACCCACCGTTACACTGGGCGGATTGATGCTGAACAGCATGACCAAGAAACCGAAAAACAGCACAATCGTTGTCAGCGCAATGGCTTTGCCTGTCTCCTCAAAAGTAATCTTTATAGCTGCTTCAACATTCAGGCCGCTTACCCGTGCAAGTTTGTACCGACTCATAAAATGAATGGTGTCATCAACAGCAATACCAAAGATGACGGCAAAAATGATGCTGATGCCGGCTTCCAGTTCTATCCCCAAAAAGCCTAAAATGGCTCCTGCAATGATCAGGGGCATTACATTGGGAATCATAAAAATCACCAGCATCCGAATGTTTTTAAAGAGCAGTGCCATGAGGATGCCTATGGCAATGATGGCCAGCCCAAGCCCTTCCAGCAAACTGGACCGGACATATTCGCTGTTTTTGTCGATGATGAGGCCTGTACCTGTTTGGCGTACCTGAATGACGCTGCTGTCCACATTCCTGCCTATCCACTGCTCCAGTCGTACACCAAAGGCTTTGATAGAATCTGCTCCTATGTCCTGAATGCGGGAGCTGATGCGTGCTTTCGTACCGTCCGTACTGACCATCACATTCATGTTGGGGTTGGGAGCCCGCTCGGCCAGCCGTTTGTAGCGATTGAAGGTCGCCTCATCATCGGGCAGCTTGTAAGCATCGGGCCTGTTATTGGCAAACATCTGGTTGATACTCTTGTACAGAATAGTCTGTGAACTTATTGCCTGCAGAAAGGAATGTTGATGGAGGAAGCCTTCAATTTTGTCCATCTCCCGCACCACCGCATAATCAGAGGCTTCATAGCCGGGTTGTATGAAAACAGCCAGCTCGAGTGGACGAAAACCACTCAACTCTCGCTCAAAAAACTTAAAATCTTCTGTAATCTGCCGGTTGCGCGGCAGGTTGCGGATGATGGAGTAGTTGGTCGTTATCTGGCTTATACCCAGAGCACAGATGGCCAGCACTACCACCGTTCCCCAGCTGATGGCACGAGGCCGTTTGCGGGTAAACGCATAGACGGCGTTGATCCATCTGTCCCAGCGGGCTTGCCGCTCGCCCAGTTTGATGATCTGGTCGGCCCGCAGGAAGGAGAGTAAACTGGTCGTGAATAAAACAGCTGTCAGGTAGGCTATGGTGACACCAATGGCTGCATTGATGCCAAAGTCCCGTATGGGGGCAATGCGGCTGGTGACAAGGGTGGCAAAGCCTATGGAGGTAGTTATCGAAGTTAAGAGCGTAGCCAGTCCAATCTCTTTAAGGGTAATGACGATGGCCTCTTCCTGGGTTTTACCCTTGCGGAGCTCGTCTACATAGCGGGTCATCATGTGTATGATGTCACTTGCCCCCACAATAATCATGAGTACCGGGTAGAGCGCAGCCAATGCGCTCAGCTCCCGACCCGTGGCCGACAGGAAGCCCATGAACAGCAGCATACCCAGCCCTATCGACAGCAGCGATACAAACACACCCCAGGCACGCCGATAGATGAAAAACATAATCATAGATACGAGTATGCCCGATATAATGGCCGAAACCACTACTTCCCGGATTTGCATGGCTACCAACTCCCGCTGAAAGTAAGGTCGCCCCAGTCGGTGCACCTGCTCAAAAGGGTAGTCGTCCATGAGCGCTTCCAGGGCATCCATCTGCTCACGGGACTGTTCCAGTGTCATGTTGGAAACAGTCTTTACAAAAATGACCAAAGCCGTTCCGTCCTTATTGATGAGGTTGTAGACAAAGCGCTCGTCGCGCAATATGCGCTCGCGGTCGGCAGCATAACGTGCAGGTTGGTCAATATGTATGGCAGGTACGGTAGTAATGGCGAAGGGGGTCTTCAGCGGATAACCAACCATGGTGAGAGACTGGCTGCCTGTCGCGTGCGGAAGTTCCCGGCAGCGAAGGCTGAAGTCGTGGAAGTTGGCCAAAAAACTGCTGTCAAAAACACCTTCAGACCGCGTAACAGCAATCAGCAGAAAGTTGTCGTCAGCTTCAAAAGACTTGGTGAAGTCTCTGAAAAATTCGAGATCCTTGTCTCCCTCAGGGAAAAATTGCTCGAAATTGAAGCTGAAGCGCAGTTGTGGAAGCGAAAAGGCACTTGCCAAACCCAGTAAACCAAATACGATGAGTATGCCGATGCGAATCTTCATCTGGAGGAATAGTTTTTCTTCCCCTAGACAACAGAGCAACCGCCGGCGGGTTCATCTTTTCCTCCCCTATCTGCAGTCGAGCAATAGTTTTATGCTGCCTCCTTCGAGCCGGACGTTGAGCCAGTCTGTGAGCTTCTGTTCATCGATCGCTTCAATGCCGCTGCCAGCCGTCTCAATGATTACATATCTCACAAGGGAGGCACTGTCACGCGACTGATCAAACATAACGGACTCGGCATAGCTGCAGCCGCTGATTTGAGGGTATATGCTCCGCATCTCTTTGAGCAGCCGGCCGCCAATGAGGGTGACCTGCAACAAACTGTCATATCGTTGCTGCTGAGAGTTTACTACAGCATTCAGCCTGTTGATTTCCGACTGAAAATAATCAGCCTCTTTACTGCGCGTATTGAGCCGGTCAAAGGCTATGCCCTGCTCAATGCGGATATTTTCGGGGGAGAGTGAGAAGTAATCGGCTCTGTCCAGCAACCGCTTTTTTTGGGCCGCAGAAAAAGGGGCTCCTCCGTAAATCAGTACAATGCTGTGATCTTTGGTATTAATCTGATGGTCGAGCAGATAGTTGCCTTCCACGAGTTTGGCGTCAGCAACGAAACGCTTGGCCTGCTCGACAAAGCGCTCCTGTTGTACCAGACTGTAGCCAAAATATATACTGGGAATGATGGTTATCAGCATGACAATGGTTATCCATCGGTTGACCCGCACCTTTTGAGCCTTGTCGACCAAAGTGCGTATCGGAAAATTCAAAAACTGGGATATAGCTACCGATGACAGGGCGATGAAAACGGTGTTGATGGTGAATAGGTAAAAAGCACCAAAGAAAAAACTGTATTGGGCTGTCGCCAGCCCGTAACCTGCGGTACAAAGTGGGGGCATCAGGGCTGTGGCAATCGCTACGCCGGGGATCACATTCCCTTTTTTGCGCGAACTAAGCGCAATGATGCCGGCAAGCCCGCCAAACAGGGCAATCAGAACGTCGTATATGGTGGGACTTGTGCGGGCCAGCAATTCCGAATGAGCAGTTGATACAGGACTGATAAAAAAATAGATGGTCGATGAGGCAAGTGCCGCGAGTACAGCAAAAGAGAAGTTTTTGATGGCTCGCCTGAAAAGCGGGAAATTATAGGTTGCCAGACTGTAGCCCATACCATTGATCGGACCCATCAGTGGAGAAATTAACATCGCTCCGATAATGACGGCCGTAGAGTTCATGTTCAGGCCTACGGAGGCTACCAGTATGGCAAATACCAAAATCCACAGGTTGGTGCCTTTGAATACGACCTCCTGCTCAATGGATTCGTGTATGCGTTCAAAATCATCCAACTCAGCCTCAAGGCTTATGTAGTCTAGCAGTGTTTTTAGCCTTTGTCTCATACTGCGGGTATTTATTTACTTGTTAAAAGCGTATTCAGCACTTGCTCACCCAGCCCCAAAACGGGTTTTTCTCCCGCAGGTTTTTACTTTTTCCGGTCAGCTGCCGGCGGGTGGTTTTTTCAAAAATGCAAAAATGTGTGAAAATACAGCTCACCTTCGGGGCTGTCAGAAAGTCATGAATACGCTCTGTATCGACAGACTTTTCAGCTGGTAAGATAAGGATTTTAGCAGATTTTTTTTTCTATTGAGGCCAGCTGCCAAACAAGGTATGCAAATCAAATAGTGTGAGACAGGCGACAATAATCATCACCACCAATACCCTGTATGCCCATACATTGGCTGCCGGAAAGCGTGCTGCGTAATGAGCCGTCAGGTAGCCGCCAATCGTTTGTCCTATGGCCATCAGTCCGCCGTAGCGCCAGTCTACCAGCCCGTTCCAGTGGAAAATAGCCAGTGCCAGCAGGGTAAATACGGCAATGATAAAACTCTTCATAGCGTTGGCATCAATCAATCCGAAGCGAGCTCCCAACACAGTTGCTGCCAGAAAGAATATGCCCATCCCCATTTGGATAAAGCCGCCATAAAAGCCCAGTGCCAAAAAAAGCGGGATGGTAACCCACAAACCCGGCGACCGGCGGTGGTCAGTCTCCCGCAGCCAGCGGTCGGGTTTGACGAGCACCACCAACAGCATAAACAGCATCATATAGCGGAAGATATTTTCAAATTGCTCATTGCTGACTTTTACCGCCACCAGCACACCGGCTATGGCACCCAGGCAGGCGAACACAATATTGCTGCCGGTGGCTCGAAAATCAAGCCGCCCACTGCGATAAAAACTCCAGCTGGCTGCCGCCGACTGTGTGAATACACCTACCCGGTTGGTGCCGTTGGCCATGGTGGCCGGCAGCCCCAGCACTTCTGTCAGTATGGTAAGCGTAATGACCGATCCGTTGCCGGCCAGGGTGTTGATGCAGCCTGCAACGAACGAACCGACAAATGCCAGCAGATAGCCCAAAATATCTCCGTACATCATGTTACCTCCATGGTTATTCGCTGCCGCCTATGGGTAGGCTGATCTGCAAGCGCTGCGCAAAGCAAGAATTTCTTACAGCAGCAAAGGTAAAAAAGCAGCGTATCTTTGTGGGAATTATTGGAGTGTGTTCGGGATTTTCTGCCGGCGGCAAAAGCGAGGTGTTGTTTTCGCGTTATTGAAGACGTACAGTATGGCTGTTACCGCTGAAAAGAGTGAAAACTGCAGAAAGAGATCGTGCCCCGGTGATAAAATACAGGATATATTGCTGACTTACCGGTAGTGATCGACTGCTGGGTTTGACCTGTCTGTGTATGGATTACAACAATATACTACAAGAAATCGCAGCTGAAATAGCTCCTTATCGCCATGAAGGGCAGGTAGCGGGCTATATTCCTGAACTTGCACAGGTCAATCCCGACAAATTTGGCATCAGCCTCCGATTTCCCGACGGCCGTCATTATGCTTTTGGCGACAGTCAGGAGCAGTTTTCTATCCAGAGTATCGCTAAGGTATTTGCTGTTGCCATGGCGTTTTCGCTGGAAGGCAACCGACTTTGGCAGCGCGTGGGGGTAGAGCCGGCGGGTACGCGCTTCAATTCGTTGGTGCAGTTGGAGTACGAGAAAGGAATTCCGCGTAACCCCTTCATCAACTCAGGAGCCTTGGTGGTTGCAGATGTGCTCATCAGCCGGCTCGACGACCCCAAAGCCGAACTGCTGGCCTTCGTTCGCCGGCTTGCCGGTACTGACTGTATTGATTTTGACAGGGCGGTAGCTGCTTCTGAGCAGGCCACGGGCTATCGCAATGCCGCGCTGGCACATTTCCTGAAGTCTTTTGGCAACCTGCGCAATGAGGTTGACGTAGTGCTGGATCTCTATTTTCATCTCTGTGCGCTGGCACTGTCCTGCGACGAACTTGCGTCAGCTTTTCTCTTTTTCACCAACCATGGGCAAGCATCGACTTTGGACGAACTGCTCACCAGGAGCCAGATCAAGCGACTCAATGCGCTGATGCAGACGTGTGGTTTTTACGATGAGTCGGGCGAGTTTTCTTTCCGCGTGGGGCTGCCGGGGAAGAGTGGTGTGGGCGGGGGTATTGCTGCTGTCCACCCCCGGCTTTACAGTGTAGCGGTGTGGAGCCCGCGCCTCAATGAAAAGGGCAATTCGGTGCTGGGTATGCACGCACTGGAATTGCTGACTTCCAAATCAGGTCTTTCTATCTTCTGATGATGCAAACAAATAATCAGTCTGCCGCCCGCAGCCGTCTGGGGGTAACCATCATTTTTGCCATCAATGGTTTTCTGTATGCCAGCTGGGTGTCGCGCCTGCCGCGGCTGCAGGAGCAGTTTGCAGTGAGCCATGCCGAACTCGGCACGGCCCTGCTGGCGGTATCCATCGGAGCCATTATGGCTATGCCGCTTACGGGTTTTGTGATTGTGCGCACCGGCAGCCGTAACCTGACGACGGTTGCGGCTATCCTGTATTGCCTTTCTACCCCGGGCATTCCACTCATGCCTGATTACGGCTGGCTGTGGGTACATTTCTGGATGCTGGGCCTTTGGGCGGGCACCCTGGATGTATCTATGAATGCCCAGGCAGTGCTGGTAGAGCGTGCATTGAAAAAACCTGTGATGGCTTCCTTTCACGCATGGTTTAGTGCGGGCATGCTGGCTGGTGCGGGTGTGGCAACCATCGTCAACCGACTGGAGATGAGCCTTGCCTGGCACCTGGCGATGGCAGCGGCTGTCTGCCTGCTATGCCTGCCCTGGGCTGCCCGCCAGCTTTTGCAGGAGGACCGGCAGGCTGCAGCCGCCGAAGCGGCTGCTTCACCGCCGCTGCACAAGCGCTACAGACCGGAGCTGGTCGGGCTGGGGCTGATTGCCTTTTGCTGTATGCTGGGAGAGGGAGCTATGGCTGACTGGAGCGCCAACTATCTGGAAAAAGAAGCCCGTGCCGGGCGCTATTGGGCGCCCATCGGCCTGGCAGCGTTTACAGCGGCCATGACGGCCGGCCGCTTTCTGGGCGATTATTTTCGCCTGCGGCTGGGGGATGAACGCATGCTGCGCTTTAGCAGTATGCTGGCGGTAGGGGGACTTTCACTGGTATTGGTAAAACCGCTGGCCATCGTGGCCGTTCCGGGTTTCTTTTTGGTGGGGGCAGGCCTTGCGGGTATTGTACCCATCGCATACAGCCGGGCTGCCAATGCACCCGGGCTGTCGCCGGGCGTGGGGATCAGCGTGGTGACGAGCATTGGTTATGCAGGCTTTTTGCTGGGCCCGCCAATCATCGGCTGGATTGGCGACTGGCAGGGGTTGCGAGTCGGGCTGGCTTTCGTATGGCTGCTGCTGCTGGGTATGCTGTTGCTGTCTTTTGTTCTGCCTGCAAAAACTGTGACGATGCCATTGGTTGACCAGCAATCGACTAAGAACCTCGGTCAACAACCTCCAGCAGTGTCCTGAAAGCTATATACTTGCCGCTAAAATGGTGAGTATGCTCTGCCTGCAGGTCTTTGGCAAAACGCTCCTGGTAGATTTGAAAAGAGGCCATGCTGTGCGCAAGGTACTGGATTGCATACGTTATCCCGTCTTCCTCACTTTCCCCCAGCAACCGACAAAAGCGGTAATCGGCAAACATGCCCGTTGCCATCACATCCGGAATGTGCTTGTTGAGCATCCATTGCCGCCACTCCTGGTGTGCGGAGTGGTCAATTTTCACAGTTACATTGTATAATACCATAGTTGCGCAATAGTAATAATCTGGTCAGTAAGGTACAAAATGTCCGGCGATATATCCCTTTCGCCGCCTTTCGCGGCGAAATAAACCAATGGCCCGGGCTGGTTTTTTCAAAAATCAAAACCGTCGCTGCATACTTTCGGGCAGCATAGCCGCCCGAAAGTATGCAGCGATAAAGGGCCACTGCCTCAATTTTTTTTCAAAAAATCAAGGCCCTAAGCCCGCACGCTGCCCGGGGGCAGGTAGTAAACCGCCGTACCAATCACCAAGGCTATCAGAAATCCATAAGGCAGACCTACTGCCAGGACGCCTGTGAGGATGCTGATGAACAAAAGTCGCTGATCTTCAAACATATCCCGCAGGAGTTGTACCAGTGACAACCCCTCGAACAGCAGGATGACTCCCAGCATAGGCATAGGGAAAACAGTCAGTACAGAGGGGACATTGAAGGCAAAAAACAGGCCAATCAGTACGTAGATACCGCCGTAGATGACCACCGATCCGCCACTTCGCCCGCCAAAGGCGTAGTGTCCTGCCATGCCGCCCGATCCGTGACAAACAGGTATGCCGCCCAGCACCGGTGCCACCAGGTTCATCAGACTGTAGGTGAGTCCTATGCGGCGAATGCTGATGTTGCGCTCCGGGAAAAGGTCTGTCGCCAACTGCCGGGTGGCCAGTATCGAGTTGCCCAGAGACAGCGGAATCTGCGGCAGCGCCAGCAGCACAAATCCCTTGATCAGCGTGTCCCGGTCGGGAAAGGAAAAGTGCAGCGCCCAGTCGCGTGAGGCCTGCGCTAAGGTATTGGCCGTGTCGGGCTGAAAAAACAGCGCATACACAAAGCCCATAGCGATGACAATCAGGGCACCGGGGTAGCGGACGTGGTCTTTCAGCCAAAATAACACCACAAAGGAGATGCCCGCCAATACGAAACCTGCTGTCTGGTGTGCAGGTATGTACTCCTTACATGCCAGCAGCGACAGACTCATGCCCAGGCCAAATTGCAGACCCCGGACAACCGCCTTGGGTACCAGCCGGGCAATAGCGTCCAGTGTACCCGACAGCGAGAGTACCAGCATGACTACACCAATGGACAGCCCGGCAGCCATCAGCACATCGCCGCCCAGCTTTTGGCTGATGACCAGGGCCGCCATGGCTTTCAGGGGCTGTACGGGCATAGGGATGCGGTAGAGCAGACCCGTAATTATTTGGAGCAGGCCAAAAATGATGAATACCCAGGGGGCATGCAGACCCGCAGCCACAATCATGGCTGCCAGCAGCGGCAGGTCAGTACCTATGTCGCCAAAAGCTCCCGCCAGCTCGCGGCGATTGAATAATATTTTTGTGCCACTCATTGCTTACGTTGCTTATCAAATTCAATAACCTCCGCTATCTGCTGCACTTTGAGGTTTTTGCCAATGATGACGCGCTGGGGGTTCAGTACGTAAATCTCCGGCGTGATGTCCACATAGTATTTGGCATAAATCGCCCGGTTGGTGGGGTCAAAAACATTGACCCAGGGAACAGCATACTGGCTGAGAAAAGCTGTCCACTCAGGTATTTCGGTATCCAGCGCAATACCAAAGACTTCTACGTCCTTCTCCGCGCGGTCGCGTAAAAACTGTACCAGCTTAGGTGTTTCCTCGATACAGTGGTCACAGGTCGGATTGTACATGAACACTACCAGATACGGTGCTTTCAGATCGTAGAGGGAGCGAAGCTGCCCGCCCGGATCCTTAGCTGTCACATTGGGTGCCTGCTTGCCTACAAGACTGGCGGCCATCTCCCGCGCCCGTTGCTGCAGACCATTGACCTGGGCTTCACTGGTCCAGAAGGCACGCTCTTTGGTGATGTAGCGCTGAATCATATGCACATACACAGCCTCTCCATCCATCAGGGTCGTCTTGGTAGGTTCGTACTGCAGGGCAATCCAGTTGACAAATAACTGGTAATATTCCGGGCGGTTGGCCACCTTGTCTATGAGGATGTCTGCCACCCGGATAATCGAGTCTGGTTGCTGTGGGGTAAGCTCCGTAATATAGCGCTTGAGTTTGTTGAACACTACCGGCGTGCGCAACAGCCGCGGATCACTAAAGTCCACATTGTCCCAGAATTCAGCCCGAAACTGTACGAGTTGCGCCTGCTGGTCAACTGTGCCGTCGGGCTTGCGCAGGTCGCGCAGGTCGGGGTTTTGCCCCGCCTGCTTGTATTTTACGTACAGGTGGTCAGGGTATTGGGAAAAAGCAGCCTGTAGCTGCTGCCGCCTTGCTTCCAGCAAGGCATCCTGTTGGGACTTCAGCTGCGCATAGGCCTCACTGCCGGCCGCCTGTGTTTTGAGCTGGCTGCTAAGGGCCTGATAGCGTTGCTGAAAATCGTTTTCAAAGCGCAGGTTTTCAAAGAAAAGCTGGTTGTCAACAGATCCTTCCACCACCATAGCGTCTACAGGGGCACTCTTGCGGGTTTTTAGTACAAAATGCTGGTCTTCAGAAAGTAAGAAAGGGAAGCTGGTGTTGTCCTGCAACAGTATGTATACCAGCCCTTGCGGGTAGGTAGTATCCCTGACAAAAGCGATCCGACCACCAGGGTTTACCAGTACCGAGTCGAGTTTGAAGCGCTGGTCATTGAGGGTGCCAATCAGGAAGGCGTAGCCACCTCCGTTGTATTCGGCAATTTCCGCCTCAATGCGGGCGGTGTTCGTAATCTCCGGGGCTATCCCCGATTGTGCCTGTGTGCAACCTATGCCAACAAGCCCGAACAGAACGAGCAGCAGCGCCGGCAGCAGCCTTGAATCTGCTTTTATCCGGCTTTGAAAAGTATGTATCATAGCTTTTGGCTTGTAATATGGTGTGATATGGTTAGCAACCGATAGCGGCCGGCCAGTGAACAAAATCAACAACGACCCGGGCTGAGGAAGCCCCAAAAATAACAAATTTACAATTTTGAGGGCAAATGCTGTGATCTTTGGCGCAAGGGTATTTGTTTATACCAAAAGGGATTCCGGCGGCTGGCATGCTTTCCGCTAAAATCAAACTCAGCCATTTCAAATCCGAAAAGTCTGCAGTTCTCGGCATATCTTTGTCTAACGAACGTTCATTCGCAAAACGCAGCTGATAAACTATGCAGTTATTCAACTATATCGAAGGTCGCTGGCACGCTCCGGCACAGGAGGAATTCTTACAGTATGATGCCACCACCGGAGAGGCCATCGGCTATTGTTCATCGGCTGGCATCGATTACGCTGCCGTGTTTGATTATGGTCGCCGCGTCGGCGGCACAGCACTCCGGAAAATGACTTTCCGGGAGCGCGGACTGATGCTCAAGCGGTTGGCGCTGTTTCTGAATGATCGCGCTAAGCACTACTATCCGCTCTCCTATCGTACCGGAGCAACCAAAGCAGACAGCTGGGTAGATATTGAAGGAGGCATAGGCACGCTTTTTGCTTATGCCAGCCTGCGGCGGCAATTGGGCGACCAGCGATGGTATGTCGATGGCGAAGCGGCACGCCTGTCCAAGGGGGGAACTTTTATCGGCACCCACATGCTGCTGCCGCGGCAGGGCGTAGCCATACATATCAATGCATTCAATTTTCCCATCTGGGGGATGCTGGAAAAAATAAGCGTCAACTTGTTGGCCGGCATGCCGGCCGTCGTCAAGCCTTCCGAAGTGACGAGCTTCCTGACGGAGGCCATGGTGCGCGATATCATCGATTCGGGCATTCTGCCCGAAGGGAGCCTGCAGCTCATTCAGGGCTCCGGTCATGGTATACTGGAGGCGGTCGACAGCCAGGATGTCATCACTTTCACCGGCTCTGCAGCCACCGGCCGAAAGCTGAAAGCGCAGCCGGCCATCATCCGGGAGGCGGTGCCTTTTAATATGGAGGCCGACAGTCTGAATGCCGCCATCCTGGCGCCCGATGCCGTACCGGGAACACCGGAATTCGACCTGTTTGTCAAGGAGGTGAGGCGCGAGATGACGACCAAATGCGGACAGAAGTGTACTGCGGTAAGGCGTATTCTGGTACCTGACACTTTGCTGGAGGCCGTCCAGCAGGCACTGGCCAAAGGGCTGGCGCAGACGAGCCCCGGGGATCCCAGGGTCGAGGGTGTGCGCATGGGGCCGCTGGTGAGCAAACGCCAGCAGGAGGTGGTAAGAGGCAGGGTCAGCGAAATGACGCGCTACGCAAGTATCGTATACGGTAATCCGGAGGAAGTAGATGTTATAGGTGCAGATCCGGCTAAGGGCGCCTTCCTGTCTCCGCTGCTGCTGCGCTGTGACAATCCGCTGGCACAGCCCGAAATCCACGAGATAGAAGCCTTTGGTCCGGTCAGCACACTCATGCCTTACCGCGATCTTTCGGAAGCAGCCGCGCTGGCCCGCATGGGCAAGGGGTCGCTGGTGAGCACCATATGTACAGCCGATGCGGCCGTAGCACAGGATTACATCCTCGAGGCCGGTGCCTACCACGGCCGTATTCTGATTCTCAACCGCGATAGCGCACCCGAAAGCACAGGCCATGGTTCGCCCATGCCCATGCTGGTGCATGGTGGCCCCGGCCGCGCCGGCGGCGGGCAGGAGATGGGCGGCCTCCGCGGCCTGCATCACTACCTGCAGGCTTGCGCCGTGCAGGGGCATCCGAGCATGATCGGGCAGGTAAGTCAGCAGTACCAGTCGGGCGGGGAGCGCCCCGAGAGTGAGCGCCATCCTTTTAGCTGCTATTTTGAGGAATTGTCCGTAGGGCAGACACTCACAACAGCTCGCCATACCGTCACAGAAACGGACATTGTTAACTTTGCCAACCTTACAGGCGATCGCTTTTACGCGCATGTCGATGCCACTTCGCTCGAGGGAACGCCTTTTACCCAGCGTGTCGCACATGGCTACTGGGTACTCTCCAAAGCCGCCGGCTTGTTTGTCGAGGCAAAAAAGGGGCCTGTACTGCTAAACTACGGTCTGGACAGCTGCCGGTTTACCAAGCCGGTTTATCCGGGTATGACCATAGGTGTAAAGCTGACTGTCAAGGAGAAAATAGAACAGGAACAGCGAGAAGGAGAGGACTATCGCAAGGGCATCGTCAAGTGGCTGGTAGAAGTGGATGACGAAACAGCAGAGACTGTTGCCGTTGCGACCATACTGACGATGGTAAAAATGAAAGCAGCAGTGGAAAATTAGTACTTGGAAGCTGTTGCCCGACCTGCGCTGCCGCCTTGGCCGGCAGCGCAGGTCGGGCAACAGCTTCTCCTGCAATTTTTTATAAAAAATAAGCGCTTGCCGGCCAGCGAATTTCACATAATCGAGTCAGGCCTGGTCTTTGCGGAAGTGATCCTGCCGCTGGCCATAGGTCGTCCCTATACCTACGCGGTACCCGAAGTGCTGGTGCCAAAATTGCAGGTGGGTATGCGGGCCGAGGTGCAGTTTGGGCGGCAAAAGGTGTACACCGGCCTGGTTGTATCGCTTCATCGACAGCCACCCGAGCACCAGCGCTATAAGTGGATTCTATCGGTCATCGATGAGCAGCCGATTGTGCTGCCAACGCAGTTTGCTTTTTGGCGCTGGCTGGCCGACTACTACCTGTCGACTTTGGGGGAAGTCATGCATGCTGCGCTGCCGGCCAATTTTAAGTTGGGGAGTGAGACAAAAGTGACGCTGGGGCCTCTTTTTCACGATGATGCCAGCCTGCTGGGCGACAAGGAGTACCTCATTGCGGAGGCACTCAGTATTCAGGAGGTACTGTCAATCGAGGATATTCAGGGCATTCTGGGGCAAAAGACGGTCTACCCCATTATCAAACGGCTGCTGGAGAAAAAAATCATCTACCTGCAGGAAGAGCTGGAAGAAAAATACCACCCCAAAAAAGTCGGCTGCGTGCGGCTGGCGGCTCCTTTTGCTGAGGGCGAGGGGCTGGCGGCAGCTTTTTCCCTGACCGAAAAAGCAGCCCGGCAGACGGAAGTGCTGCTGGCCTACTTTCAGCTCTCGAAAAAACAGGACTATGTGCGCCGGCAGGAGCTGCTGCAACTGGCAGGCGCCGACAACGGTGTGTTGCTGGCGCTGGCCAAAAAGGGGATTCTGGAGCTCTATGAGCGGGAAGTGAGCCGCCTCGCCGGCTACGAAGAGGAAACGGTGTCGGCAGGTCCGCTTTCGGCAGCGCAGGAAACGGCGCTGGAAGCGGTTAAACAAGGGCTTACAGAAAAGGGGGTGGTGCTGCTGCACGGGGTTACCGGCAGCGGGAAAACCCGCATTTACCTCGAGCTCATCCGCGAGCATATTGAACGAGGGGAGCAGGTGCTCTACCTGCTGCCCGAAATTGCACTCACGGCTCAGCTGATCGATCGCCTGCAGCGCGTCTTTGGCAACGATATTGCTGTCTATCACTCCCGGCTCAATCACAATGAGCGGGTGGAGCTCTGGAACAGCACTTTACAGGGCAAACCCATCATTATGGGAGCTCGCTCCGCGCTCTTTTTACCTTTCCAAAAGCTGGGGCTCGTCATCATCGATGAGGAACACGATGCCAGCTTTAAGCAGCAGGATCCGGCACCGCGCTACCACGGCCGCGATGCGGCCATTTATCTCTCGCAGCTGCATGCTGCCCGCTGCCTGCTGGGCACGGCTACGCCGGCGGCAGAAACTTACTACAACGCGCTGACAGGCAAGTACGCACTGGTGCGGCTGGAGGAGCGCTTCGGGGGGCTGCAAATGCCGGCTATCAGCATGGTCGATTGCCGCCGGGCACTGCAGGAGCAGCGCATGCACGCTCATTTTTCATCGGATTTGCTGGACGCGCTCAAAGCTACGCTGGCGGCCGGTGAGCAGGCTATTCTTTTCCAGAATCGACGGGGCTACTCGCCGGCTTATCGCTGCGAGACCTGCGGCTGGCATAGTGAGTGCATCAATTGCGATGTGTCGCTGACGTATCACAAGTTGCAGCATTTGCTCAAGTGTCATTATTGCGGTTATTCGAGCTCGCTGCCTAAGCAGTGTCCTGCCTGCGCAAGCCCACGCCTGAGCCTGCAGGGCTTTGGATCGGAAAAAGTGGAGGATGATCTGAAAATTTACCTGCCGGAGGCGCGCATCGCGCGCATGGATGCGGATACGGTGCGCGGCAAATATGCGCTGAGCAAGCTGATTCAGTCGTTCGAGGAGGGGGGGATCGATGTGCTGGTAGGTACGCAAATGGTGACGAAAGGGCTGGATTTTGACCGGGTAGGGCTGGTGGCGGTACTGAGTGCAGATCAGCTGCTGCATTTTCCCGATTTTCGCGCCTCGGAGCGCGCTTTTCAGTTGATGACCCAGGTGGCCGGCAGGGCAGGCCGCAAGCACCGGCAGGGCAAAGTGCTCATCCAGGCAGTCAATACGGCGCACCCGGTGCTCAAAGAGGTTCTCAACCACGATTTTGCTTCATTTATTCAGCGCGAGCTGCAGGAACGCAGGGATTTTCATTATCCTCCCTTCAGCCGCCTGATTCGCATCACGCTCAAACATAAGGATCCCAAGGTGGTCAATGAGGCTATGCAGCTTTTTAGCGGCAGCCTGAAAGCTGCCCTGGGCGATTGGGTACTCGGGCCAGCAGTGCCCTATGTGGGGCGGGTAAGAGGCCTTTATCTGCTTGACCTGCTGGTGAAAATCGACAGGTCATCAGCGAAAATCGGGCATGCCAAGCATCAGATTAAAGAGGCTGTCAATCTGTTGCAGACAGCAAAGGGCCTGAGCGCTGTGCGTATCAATGTCGATGTAGATCCTTTTTAATCAGCGTATTATTTCGCCGCCGCAGCGGCGAAATAATACGCTGAGCTGCTCTGTTGGCTTTTTGCAAAAAACCAACAGAGCAGCTCAGCACATTAGTGGCGGCAACTGCAGCCACTGTGCAGAAAGCTGTTGCCATACATGGGCCACGCATTGCCGCTGCCTTCCTGCTCAAAGAAGAAGGGCAGCCGCTGCCGCTTGTAGTTGCCTACTTCGTTCATATTTTCAGCATCGTAGAGGCGGCCATTGACCATGGTGTAGCGGATGGATTCGGAATTGCGGATGTCCTGCAGCGGGTTCTTGTCCAGCACCAGCAGGTCAGCCAGTTTGCCGGCTTCAATGGAGCCAATTTCTTTGTCCATGCCGAGGTAAGCCGCCCCGTTGAGGGTGGCACTGCGCAATGCCTGCAGGTTGGTCATGCCCCCCTGTTGCAGCATCCATAGCTCCCAATGGGCACCCAGCCCCTGCAGCTGCCCGTGTGCGCCGAGGTTGATGTTGACGCCCGCATCCTGCATTTTTTTGCACGACTGTGAAGTGAGGATGTGCCCGTTGCGGTATTCTTCTTCCGGTGCCATGGTGCGGTGGCGGGAGCGGCTGTCGATGATGGCGCGGGGGGTGAAGCGCAGCAGACGCGTCTTTTCCCACACATTGGTATGCTGGTACCAGTAATTTTCACCGTTGAGACCACCGTAGTTGACAATGAGGGTAGGCGTGTTATGGGTGCGTGTCTGCGCCCAAAACCGCACGACATCGTCATAGAGGGGCGCCACAGGCAGGTTGTGTTCGACGCCCGTATGGCCGTCGGCGACCATGCTGAGGTTGTGGAAAAAGAAGGATCCTCCTTCCGGGACGACGACCACGCCCAGCTCGCGGGCAGCCTGCAGCACCTGCTGCCGCTGCTCGCGCCGCGGCTGGTTGTAGCTTTTTACAGAAAAAGCACCGTAGGCGGCCGTGCGGCGGATGGCCGAACGGGCATCCTCAACGCTGTTGATGATGGCTTTGAAGTCGCCGTCGGCGCCGTAGAGGATGTTGCCGGTAGAGAAGAGGCGCGGGCCAGTCATGTGGCCGGCCCGGATCATCTCTGCCTGCGAAAAGATCATCTCTGAGTTGGATGACGGATCGTGGGCAGTGGTGACGCCATAGGCCAGGTTGGCAAAATATTCCCACTGTTGCTGCGGGCTGATGCCGAAGCGGAAGTTGCCGAGGTGACCGTGTACGTCGATGATGCCGGGCATAATGGTCTTGCCGGTACAGTCAATGACGTGGGCCTCGCGCGGCACGCGTACAGATGCGGCAGGGCCTACGGCAACGATGCGGTTGCCGTCGACGATGACCGTTCCTTTTTCAATGACCTGATCGCCTTTCATGGTGATGATGCGCGCATTGCGGAAGGCTACCAGACCTTGCGGCTTGTCCGCCGCGAGGCGCAGGCCAATCTTCAGGCCGACGGTGTCGATGGGCGGGATGGAGTCCGGCGCTCCCTCGAGGAAAGCAAACCGCTGGTTGAGTTCCTCGCTGAAGTACTCATCACCCAGCGTCCAGTGCAGCCGCTTGCTGTCGGCACTCCAGTGCAGGCTGATGCCTGCATCGCGGGCTACCTGCGCAACAGGTACCGCCTTGGTGGAGGCGCTGATGCCCATGGGCTGGCCGGGCAGCGGCATGGGGGCAATGTATACTTTGTAGAGCTCGGTGAAGGCGATCCAGCGGTTGTCGGGACTCGGCACAAACGAATTGGCGTACTGGGTGGTGAAAACCGTCTTCTCGTCCGTTCCGTCGAGCTTGTAGCTGATCATCTTTTTGCTGAGGCTGCCAAACAGGTAGCCGCCCGTCTGGGCGTAGATGCGCTTACCGTCGGCACTAAACTGCGGGAATTCTCCCTGCGCAGAAACAAATACGGGCTCACCGCCGGCGGCTGCCAGGGTGTATACGCCGGGTGTCTTGCAGTGGGTGAAGCCCTGGTGGCTGTTGCCCTCGTCTTTGCGGAAGACGATGAGCTTGCCGTCAGGGGAAAAAGAAGGACTGCGGTAGATGCCTTTCTCAGTGGTCAGTTGTGTGGAAAGGCCCGTGCGAAGGTTGAGTTTGTGCAGGGCACCCATGCTGGTGTCGGACCAGCTTACGTACACCAGCTCTTGCCCGTCGGGCGAAAAAGCCGGCTCGAATTCGAGCTGCCGGCTGCTGGTCAGCCGCTCCGGCTGCCCGGCCGGCAGTTGCTTTTTCCACAGATAACCGGCTGCGTTGAAAACGAGCAGGCGGCCGTCAGGGGAGGTGCGCGCATGGCGTATCACCTTCACATCGAAGGAGTCGGCATGTACCGGATTGTCAAATTCGACCGTCTCCTGAAAGCGGTGGACAGTGCTGGCGCTGAAAGGGATACTTTCCGCCTGGCCGCTGCGCACATCGATCTTCCAAATTTTCCCCTGCGCCCAGATGACGATATGCTGATCACCCGGCATCCAGTCAAAACCCGGATATACGCCGAAGATGGTCCAGGCTTCCTGCTGGTCTTTGTCGAGCCCGTCCCAGATTGGGTACTCTTCTCCCGTCTCCAGATCGTGAATAAAAAGCACCGAGGCTGCTCGTACCCTGCGTACAAAAGCCAGCTTTTTGCCATCGTTGGACACTTGCGGGCGGCAGGCACCACCCGGGCCGGCAACGATATCTTCGACGATGCCCTTCTCGCGGTCATATCTCCGAACAATGAAAATCTGGCTGTTGGGGTCTTTGTTGTACTGAAAATACCCGCCCGGATACATGTCTTCGCTGAAGAAGATGTAGCGTCCGTCGGCCGACACGGATGGTTCGTTGACATCCTGCTGATCGTTCTTGCGGCGCGTGAGCTGTAGCCCTTCACCACCGCTGAGGTGGTACATCCACAACTCACCGGCACCCAGCGAACGCTGGGCGGTGAAGTGCTTGCGGGCAACAATGTACTGACCGTCGGGCATCCACACCGCATTGTTGAGGAGGCGGAAACTTTCCTTGGTGACCTGGCGGGCGTCGCTGCCGTCTGCATTCATCACCCATATATTGTCACCGCCGCCCGCGTCACTGGTGAAAAGTATCTTTTTGCCGTCGGGGCTGAAGCGAGGCTGCACCTCCCAGGCAAGCCCCTTGCGGAGCAAGCTTGCCTGCCCGCCACCAACGGGCAGGGTGTAAATATCGCCGAGCAAATCAAATGTAATGGTCTGGCCATCAGGACTTACGTCCAGGTTCATCCAGGTACCTTCGGTAAAGGTGAGGGCTACCTCCTTATACGGGCCTGGTGGATTGTTGACGTCCCATTGGGGAGCTTTGGTATTGCTCTGCGCCCGGACTTGCAGGGCGAGACAGCAGCTTAGTACGGTAAGAGCAAGAAAGCGAAAAGTCATCACAGTGTAAATTATTTATATGTACAAAAACCGGATTTACTGGCCGGTATAAGGAAGTTGCCAATATGGAAAGACAAAGTGCACGCTGCCGGTTTGTCAGAAACCGGCATCTCTGTCTTGATGATACCACAACAAAACACTATACTATCGGGGCAAAAACACCTCCGCAGGCGCGTTGCAGGTCCTGAGGGCTTAGCTCCATCAGTAGCCCGCGCATACCTGCGTTGACGTAGATGCGTTCGAAAGACAGGGCCGAGATGTCGACAATGACCGGATAATTTTTTTTCATGCCCACCGGGGAGCATCCGCCCCGTATGTAGCCGGTAAGTGCCTGCAACTGCTTACTATCGGCCAGCGCAACTTTTTTGCAATTGCTTTCTTTGGCAACAGACTTAATATCCAGTTGTTTATCGCCAGGAGTCACGGCTACTACAATGCTTCCTGTATCTGTTTTGAGCACCAGCGTTTTGAAAATACGCTCCAGCATCAGGTTGTTTTCAGCCGCTATTTTGGCTACGCTGAGTTCTTCAGCATCGTACTGATAAGTTGTGAGCGTATAAGGAATGCCGGCTGCCTCCAGCAGCCGCATTGCATTGGTTTTTTTGGACATAGCCGCAGTCGTTCGAACAGACTCAAAGATAAGCTTTATTGCCGGAAGTGGTTGAAATTTTGGGCGGAATGCAACCGGCAGGGCAGGGCTTGCTGCGCCTGACTGTAAAGCGGCTGCGCGTACCGGCCGCAGGCGCGGGCAAGAGGAAAAAAAATGTGGATGGCCACAGGCAGGCTTGTACGCCACAGCAAACAGTCGTTGGCAGACAATGAAAAAAATGAGCCGATCCGGTAGAGGATCGGCTCAACAAAAATATAGCAAGTAGACTGTAAGGATCTTTTCCTTACGGCTATTGGAGTAAACAAGATGAGACCCGTAACCCGGCGATCGACCGGGGCAGGTGACTTGTAAGGATACTGAACAGTTGAGAATTGTCAGCAATACACGGCAGCATAACAGCTGGCAAGCAGGTACAAGTAGAATTGCTGGCAAAAGATCGGTTCGGGAGAAAAAGAAATGCCTGCTGCCATTATATGAACAGAGCAAAGGTAGTTTTTTTGGGCGTATATTGGTCGGGGAAGTGTTATAATTTTTTTGTTGTGTGACAGCTGCCTTTGGGGCAGCTGTCACACAAGGATTTTACTCTCTGCCGAGAGCAGCGAGCATGTAGGCCATGTCCTTTTCCAGGCTGGCGGAAGGGTACTCAACGATGCGGCCGATTTCGCGGCCGTCTTTGAGGAAGATAAAGGTGGGGACTGATTCTATCATCCAGCCGGCTTCCTCCCCGTTCGGGGCTTTCTTGTAGCGGTCAGGGTGGTTGTCAAGGCAGACGACCCGGAGGTTTTTTTCAGGATAGCCCACCCAGTCGAGGATGCGGTAGAACTGGGGTACCTGTCCCTGGCTGTCTTCGCACCAGGTGCCCATGAATACAAGCATATCCAGCCCTTTGATAGTCTTTTTGTAGGGCAGGAGTGTAGTGGTGTCTACTTTATAGGCATCGTAGTTGGGCGTAAACCACTGCTGGTAGTTATCTCCCAGCAGACCTTGCCGGTTGATGGGCCCTACCATAATGGGCATACCTTCATGTGAAATTATTTCCTGATTCATGGTTACCGGTTTTTGTGCAGGGAGGGAGGCTGCCGATTGTCCGGGCTTAGCAGGCCGCTGACAGCTGCTCGTGCCTGCCAGGCTGAGCACGGAGCACAGAAGAAGAAGATGCAACAAGCGCATGGTGACTGTATGTTTTTAATGAATGAAGTAGACAAAAATACATAATCAGGCAGCGGATTGTTGATTTTTCAAAGAAAAATCAACAGCTCATTGTTATCCGGTTTTGGCGGCTGAGGCCGCCAAAACCGGATTGCCTGTGCAGATTATTGATTTTTCGAAGAAAAATCAACAATTCATACCCAATTGAGAAGCAGTTTTGACGGCCTCAGCCGTCAAAACTGCTTCTCAATTTAGCACTCAGGTACATTGATAGAAATGGTAGACGCCAGCCCGCCCAGGCTGGTCTCCTTGTACTTGGTATTCATATCCTGGGCCGTCGCCCACATGGTGCGTACCACTTCATCAAGGGTCACTTTAGCCTTAGTCGGGTCGCTGTCAATGGCTATGTTAGCGGCAGTAATAGCTTTCACGGCGCCCATACTGTTGCGCTCAATGCAGGGCACCTGTACCAGGCCGCCTACAGGGTCGCAGGTGAGTCCGAGGTGGTGCTCCATCGCAATTTCTGCAGCCATGAGGGCCTGACCCACACTGCCACCCAGCGCCTCTGTGAGCGCTGCTGCAGCCATAGCGCTGCTGACGCCAATCTCGGCCTGACAGCCGCCCATGGCAGCAGAGATGGTAGCTCCTTGCTTAAAGATACTGCCAATGACGCCGGCTGTCAGCAGGAAGCGGACTATCTGCTCGTCATTGGGTTTTCTGTCTGTAAAACACACATAATATAACAATACAGCGGGTATGACCCCCGCAGCTCCGTTGGTTGGGGAAGTTACTACACGGCCAAAACTGGCGTTCTCTTCGTTGACCGCCATGGCAAAGCAGCCAATCCACTTGACAATGTCTGAAAAGGACTGCTTACTCCGCCGGATGCTTTCAACCCAGGCTGCCGGATCTTCATGACTACTCCCCTCTCCCAACAGACCCCGCATAATGCCTGCCGCCCGGCGTGTAACGTGCAGCCCGCCCGGCAGCTCGCCTGTGGTGTGGCAACCGCGCCATGCACAGTGCAACATGACATCCCAAATGCGCAGCAAGCCTTCTTTTACGGCAGCGCCGCTGCGCCAACTGAGCTCATTGGCCAGCACGAGTTCCCATATAGCCGCATTCTCGGCAAGGCAGTGGCGGCGAAGGTCATCCGCAGTGACAATCGGATGCGGCGGCATACTGCGTCCCGACTGCCCGTTGTCGCCTTCGCGCAGGATGAAGCCTCCTCCGGTTGAGTAGTAGGTAGATTCCAACAGCAGTTCTTCACCCATACCAATCGCCCGGAAAATCATACCATTGGCGTGGAAAGGGAGCGTCTTGCTGTAATGAAAAAGCATGTCGTGGTCGGGATCGAAAAAGATATCCTGCTCTCCGCCCAGCCGGAGCCGCTGCTCCCGCTTAATGCGCTCAGGCATGGCGGTTACTTCGTTGACAGCTATGGTCTCAGGATTGGTACCACTGAGCCCCAGCACAATGGCAAGGTCCGTTCCGTGTCCATGGCCGGTCAGTGCCAGCGACCCGTACAAATGGGCTTCTACGCGACTCACCCAGTCAAGCGGCTGCTGACTACGCAGTTCTTCGACGAAGGCCAGCGCAGCTCGCCAGGGACCAAGGGTGTGGGAACTGGAAGGCCCAACACCGATTTTGAACATGTCAAAAACACTAATAGCTTCCATACTTTGGTTAAGGCAGTGCACAATAACAACGATTCGAATACACATATATTCGCATTCGGGACGCGCCCGGGCAGCTTCAGCCGCCGGAAGAGTGTCTCGGATGTCCGATTTTTGAGGCTTCTCTCCCAAAAATCATGTTTGCTTGTTTTGCTGCTTTAGGCAGCAAAATTCCTTCAGGGCAGTCTCAGCTTAATCGACCCCAATCTACTGGTCGGACTGTTGACAGACAGGAGGATTCTTTGGTTTTTTTGATGGTGCAAAGCTATGGAAAAGCCAGTTAATACGGTTCAAAAAGTATGTTGTGGTCAGGTGCAACGCAGATCAGCCGTTTAATAGGGACTTTGTCGTATACATGACAACACTTTTTCACAGGCCGCTGTTATCTGTTTACACTTGTTTACGTCTAAATGCAAAGTATAAAGGGCTAGCCATGAGCTTGTGGCAGCAAATTTCCTAAGGACTTATAAGCGGTCAACATATTTGCAAAGCTGCATATCGACCATGAAAGAGGCAAAAGGAGTGAATTTGGGTGTTGCAGCAGGCTGTTTTCAGTAGCTAAAAGCGCGATGCCGACAAATCTGTGTAGTGGGTAAAAGCGTCAGTTCGCTATCTTTGTCTGTCAGATGAGGATGTTTGACTAAAATAGCTTTATAAAGTGCAGCGCAGCCTTACCTTTACAAAGCATAGTCCTTGCGAGATGTAACCAAATTTTTTAGCGTGTAAAAGCGGTTATCCAATGAGAATAGTATTGACACTTTTGTGTTTGTTTGGGTTGGCAGTTGGTCAGGCACAGTCTGTGCGCTGGCAGGATGTGCCGGAGTCGGCCATCGCCCTGCCGGCAGGTACGGATGTTTCGTGGCCTTTGTCTGCTTATCGCACAGTGGAGGTGAGTATGGATGTTGTTTATTCGGCACTGCGTAACGCACCGGCCGAAGGAAGCTCCGCTGCCCGCAACAATCCGTTGTACATAGAGTTACCTACGCCCGATGGTGGCCTGATGCGCTTCCGTGTAGAGGACAGTCCGGTCATGCGTCCGGGCTTGGCGGCTCGCTATCCGGCTATCCGCAGCTTCCGCCTCGAGGCAGGCGAAAAGGGGGAGTGGTTGGGCCGACTAGCGGTTTCACCATTGGGGGTTCATGCCGTATTTCGCTCAGCTGCAGGGGAGGTGTTTATCGATCCTTATGCAAGCACGCAAAATCGCTATCATTTGGTTTACTATACGAAGGACGTTGTGGCTGACGAACAGATGCAACGTGCACTCAGCTGTGGCTATGAAGGTCTGCCCCATGAGCATGATCCGCTGGAAGGTATGAGCCCGACAGATCATCACGACCATGCAGCGGAAGGGGGCAGAAGCGGGAGTGCTCCGGTAGGGCTGCGGGTATACGATCTCGCGCTCGCATGTACGGGTGAGTATGGACTCGCCAAGGGCGGAACGGTGGAGGCTGTCATGGCTACCTTCAACACAACGGCCAACCGCCTCAATGCTATTTTCGAGCCGGAAGTGTCCGTGCGCATGATGCTCATCGAGAATAACGACCAACTGATATGGCTCGATCCTATGACGGATCCTTATGTCAATGCAAATGTCGGTGGTGAATTGTTGGGACAGAATACCCAGGCCATCGTACAATACGGAGGTATCGGGTTCAATCAGTTTGATATCGGGCACGTCTTTACCATGGGTTGTACCGATGTTGGTGGTGTGGCCGGCGGACAGGTGTGTACCAGCGGCAAAGCCAGAGGGGTTACCTGTCACTATACCAACAGCATCGATGCCATTGTACGCAGAGTAATGGCACACGAAATCGCACACCAGTTTGCTACTTCGCACTCATGGTCCAATTGCCCGGGTATCCTGGGGCAGCTGGCCAGCGGCTGGGCGTACGAGCCGGGCTCAGGCAGTACGATCATGTCGTATGCGGGCTCCTGTGGTGGTGAAAATGTACAGTTTGACAGCGATATCTACTACCATGCTGGCTCATTGTTTCAGTTTATCAACTTCAGCCGGGTTGAATTTGGCAGCACTTGTGCAGACGTCATCCCGACAACCAACAACGAGCCCGAGATCGACTGGCCTTACGAAAATGGTTTCTTTATTCCTATCGGTACGCCTTTCGAACTAAAGGCTCAGGCTTCCGATCCTGATGGCGATGCCATCACCTACTGTTGGGAACAGTACGATCTGGGACCTATTGCCAATCTGGGTAACCCCATCGGCGACGGGCCGGCTTTCCGCAGTTATGCGCCCAATGCCAATCCCAACCGCTACTTTCCGCGCATCAATACCATTATCACCAACGGCTCAGATATCCGCGAGGTGTTGCCTACTTACTCGCGTGCGCTCACATTCCGCCTGACCGTACGGGATAACAAAATGGGCGGTGGTGGCACCGTCTGGGAAACGGTTGCCTTCAGGGCGGCTGCAGAGGCGGGTCCTTTCGTCGTCACCTCGCCCAATACAGGGCCTACCGTCTGGAAAGGCGGCGAGTATAAGGAAGTTACCTGGGATGTTGCTAATACAGATCAGGCACCGGTTAACTGCCGACTGGTAAATATACGTTTGTCGACCGACGGGGGACTCACCTACCCGATCACCCTGCTCAGCAACGCGCCCAACAGTGGGTCCGCTTTCGTAACGGTACCGCAGCTGACCAGCAACCAGGCGCGTATCCGGGTTGAGGGCGCCGACAATATTTTCTTCGATATTTCCAATAGCAACTTTGCTATTCAGCCGGCTACGGAACCAACGTATACACTCAGCTACGGACCGATTTTTCAGGAATTGTGTCTGCCGGCAGCTACGGAGGTGAGCTTCACAGCCGGGGCTATTCTCGGATATGACAGTCCCGTGTCGCTCTCATTGGTCGACGGACTGCCAGCGGGGGCTGAGGCGTCTTTTAATACAACCAACATACTGCCGGGAGAGGCGGCTACACTGAGCCTGGACTTTAGTGGCCTCAACTACAACGGTGATCTGGAACTGCTGGTACAGGCTGTGTCTGGCGAGGATACAACCTACAGGACGGTTTATTTCAGTCTTATCGACAGTGATTTTAGCGCGTTGCAGCTGGTGTCTCCTGCTATGGGAGAAAATGGGATCAACCTCACAACTAATTTTAGCTGGGCTTCTTCTCCCAATGCGCTTACCTACGATTTTCAGCTGGCTACCAGCCCCGACTATACAGCTGCTTCCATCATCGAGAGCTACAGTGGCCTGAGTGCCACCTCGGCCAGCATCAGCAGCCTGTTGGAGGAAAATACACTCTTCTATTGGCGTGTGAGGGCTGCCAACAGCTGCGGTGAGGGAGAATGGCTTGAATCTTCTGTCTTCCACACCATCAATGCCGTATGTCAGGAAGAGACTTCTTCCGATGTGCCGATTACCATCCCGGGAACGGGACCGCCACCTACGCGTGAATCACAACTTTTTGTGCCTTTTTCGGGTACTATCAGTGATGTCAACATCCCACTGATTGACGTGCGCTACGCGCCTATCCGCAATTTGCGCATCACCCTCATCAGTCCTGCGGGTACTGAGGTAGTAGTATTTGATCAGAATTGCGGGGGTACCAACCGCGTATACATAGGGTTCGATGATGATGCACCCAACGATATCCTTTGTGCACCTGATGACGGTGTTGTCTTCAAGCCTTTTTCACCGCTGTCTGTGCTGGCGGGTGAGAATACTTTCGGTGTATGGACGCTGCGGGTAAAGGTTATTACAACCGGCTTCGGATCACCGGGTTCTATACAGAACTGGGGCGTGGAATTCTGCGCTACAGCGGTGCCTCAAAGCCCTGTGCTCATCACCAACGATACGTTGTTTGTGCGTCCCGCGGGCAGCAATCCGGTGATTCGCACACTGCTGGCAGCAGAGGATCCCGACAATACGCCCGCAGATCTCCGTTTTACGCTGGTGACACCTCCTGCACACGGCCAACTTAAGTTTATCAATACACCACTGCAGGCTGGCGCACATTTCCGCCAGTCAACCATTGATGCGGGCAATCTGATATACGAGCACAATGGCAGCAACACCACAGCAGATGCGTTCTCTTTTGTCGTAGAGGATAATACAGGTGGGTTCATACCTGTTGAACGGTTCGAAATCCGGATCGATGAGGATGCTGTGGTGAGTACACAGTCGCCGGAGATGGCTGTAACATCGTTCTCGCTCCATCCCAATCCGACGACTGACTGGCTTCGCTTGTCAGTGCCGGCGGCATTGGCGGAGGATATGCCTGTACGCGTATTCAATGCGCAAGGACAGCTTATCCTGCAGCAGCAGTTACCACGTGGGGGGCATGAGTTTATGCTAAACTGCCGTCAGTGGCCTGCTGGTCTGTATTTCGTACGCATAGGCAACCAGACAGAGCGCTTGTCTGTGCAACATTAATCAATCGTGTGTATGGACTGCTTTTTACGTGTTTCGCCGCCAAGCGCGGCGAAACACGTATATTGGTAGATTGCCTGCGGCCAGCCACCGGCAATCTACCGAAAGTGGTCTCTTTTCGTATTTGAACATAGATCAATAGTATGAAAAAGTTCTGTTTGCTACTCATCGTTTTCAGTGCATTGCTGACGACGACCATGGCACAAACTAACCGTTATTGGGCAGATTTCGAAAAATCAGCCTTGCCGGCGACCACGGGTCGCGCCCACGATTTTGCCACCACTTTTCGGCTGTTAAGCCTCGATACGGATGCTTTTCGCACCCAACTGCCCCGACAAGGGGCGCCGGCCGTGCGCATGCAGCTGCCACTCCCTGAGGGCGGGCTGGCAGATGTGTGGGTAAAAAATGATCCTGTCATGGCACCAGGCCTGGCTATGCAGTTTCCTGAGATGCAAACCTACCGTTTGTGGTCTGCTGATGACAGGCATATATCAGGTCGTATGGGATGGACAGCTCAGGGTTTTCATGCTACTTTGCGCAGTCCGGAGGGTATGGTCTATATCGATCCTTATCTGAGTACAGAAAATCGCTACTATACTGTCTACGATGTTCGTACCAATCTGCAGGCTGCCGACTGGGCGTCATTTGAATGCGGTGTGACGGGCGAGGAGGTTTCGTCCGATGATGTGTACCGGGAGGAAGCGGCACACGACCACTCACAGGGTACTGCCCGCTTTGGAGGCCCTCCTGTCCTGCAACGCAAGTATCGCCTCGCCATGGCCTGTACAGGCGAGTTCAGCCAGTTTCACGGAGGCACAGTGGAGACGGCGCTGGCGGCCATAGTGGTTATTGTAAACAGACTCAACGAGGTGTTTGAGACAGAGCTGGCAATCCGGGTGGAATTGATCGCCAACAATGCCAGCATCATCTTTCTCGATGCGGCCAACGATCCCTACACGAATACGACGGAAAGCATGCTTTCGCAGAATCCCGGGGTGCTCAACAACCTGATCGGGTTTAATAACTATGATATAGGACACGTCATTAGTACAGGACCTTCAGTAGGCCAGGGGGTTGCCTCACTCAGGGGTGTATGTGGCATTTCAAAAGGCGCAGCAACTTCTACCCGGCAGTCTCCGCAAAATGATCCTTTCACCATCAATATTGTGGCGCATGAGATGGGGCACCAGTTTGGGGCCAATCACACGATGAGCAGCTGCCAGAATGTCAACCCCGGTACAGCCTATGAGCCGGGCGGTGGAACGACCATCATGGCTTATGCGGGGATTTGTCCGGCGGGCAACAACCTGCAGACCAACAGCGATCCTTACTATCACGCATCGTCTATTGAGTCTATTATCGAACATACACGCCTGGGAGGCGGTAATACCTGTGCTGAGCGCACTGAAGTAGGGAATACGGAACCGACAGTAGACATTCCGCTGGAGGATGGTTTTTACATCCCCGTATCAACTCCTTTTGAGCTGACGGCTATAGGGGATGACCTCGAAGATGCAGCTGCGCTGACTTACTGTTGGGAGCAGTTTGACAAGGAGGAGGGGGTCGAAACACTGCCGGGTTCGCCCGTGGGGAATGTGCCTCTTTTCCGCACTTTTTTGCCTACAGCAGCGCCCAACCGCGTATTTCCGCGACTGAGCAGAATCATCAACAATACGTCCGATGTTTCGGAGGTGCTGCCGACCTACAGCCGCAATATGACCTTCCGCTGCACGGTGCGCGATAACCATCCGGGAGCAGGGGGTACTGCCTGGGATGAGGTAGCCTTTCTGGCTACGGAGACAGCCGGGCCGTTTCTGGTGACTGCGCCCAACACAACGGGTATCGTGTGGCGCAGCGGTGACTACCGGCAGGTGAGCTGGAATGTGGCGAATACCGACAATGAGCTGGTCAACTGCCGGCTTGTCAACATCCGCCTGTCTGTCGACGGAGGACTTACATATCCCTATATGCTGTTGCAGGAGACTCCGAACAATGGCAGCGCTTTTGTGACGGTACCGCAGGTCAGCAGCAACCAGGCCCGCATACGGGTAGAGGCTGCAGACAACATTTTCTTCGATATTTCCAATGCCAATTTCTCCATACAGCCGGCCAACCAGCCAGGTTTCACGGTCAGCAGCGATGTTGTCTATCAGGAACTTTGCATCCCGAATAGTACTACGTTCAATTTTGAGACAGCTTCGGTACTGGACTATGCAGGACAGCTTACTTTTTCAGTGGTAGAGCAGGGGCTGCCTGCCAACCTGATTGCCGGCTTTGACAATGCCGAGGTTGCTGCCGGTGGAAGCACCAGTCTGAATGTAAACCTCGAAAATGTGCGCTTCAGCGGACTGCTGCCCATACAGATTCAGATAACAGCAGCTGACCTGGATACTACCTACCGGACGGTCTGGTTGCGGCTGTACGATACCGATTTCAGCGATTTGCAGCAGCTCCTGCCTGTGCAGGGCGAAGCCGGGGTGGTTCTCACTACTTCTTTCAGCTGGAGCAGCTCAGCCAATGCGCTGAGTTATGACTTCCAGCTGGCTACAGATCCTTTGTTTGGGGCTTCTTCTTTGGTTTCACTGGATGAAGTTACAGATACCACCTACTCACCAACTTTGCTGTTTGCGCCCAATCAGTTGCACTACTGGCGGGTGCGACCCCGTAACGAGTGTGGCGAAGGCCCCTGGCTGGAGCCTTTTGTTTTCCATACAGTCAATGCAGTCTGTGACACCCTCACCGCTACCGATGTGCCGGTGGCCATACCGGGCACAGGTCCTGCACCTACGCGGGAGTCGCAAATTTTTGTGCCTTTTTCAGGGACTATCAGCGATATCAACCTGCCACGGGTGGATATACGCTACGTGAGTGTCAACAAGCTGGAGGTCACGCTTATCAGCCCTGCGGGCACACAGGTTCGCATATACGACAAACACTGTGGAGGCACCAACCGCATATTCATAGGTTTTGACGACCAAGCGCCCAACGCTATTGGCTGTCCGCCGGACGACGGTATCGTTTTCCGGCCGACCAATCCGCTCTCGGCTTTTGCAGGGGAAAATACCCAGGGAACCTGGACGCTGCGCGTGCGCGCTACGCAATCGGGCGGCTCTCCCGGGGCCATTCAAAACTGGAGCATGGAATTTTGCGCCAGCGCACAGCCACAGAGCCCTGTACTGGTGACCAACGATACGCTGTTTGTCCGACCCTCGCAGAGCAATCCTGTTACCCGCAGCCTGCTGTTGGTAGAGGATGCTGACAACAGTCCGGCTGAGCTGCAGTACCGGCTGGTGACGCCGCCTGCTAAAGGAGAGCTCTAC
The DNA here is from genome assembly GCA_964441755.1 of uncultured Saprospiraceae bacterium. Lineage (GTDB taxonomy): Bacteria > Bacteroidota > Bacteroidia > Chitinophagales > Saprospiraceae > JAUMBM01. The sequence goes on along the minus strand of CAYTVG010000006.1, from coordinate 134,379 downwards.
CGGGCCGGTAATGCCTTGGGTGTCGGCGACCGCTTTAGCCAGTTGAGCATCGATGCCGGCAATATTGTCTATGCACACGGAGGCGGTAGCGCTGTGAACGACCGATTCAGCTTTGTCGTGGAAGATGGTACGGGTGGCTTTATCCCTGTGCAGTCATTTAACATTGTCATTGATCCCAATGCCATTGTAAGTACCGAGGATCTCTCAGTCGACGGGCTTGCAGGCTTTAGCCTCTTCCCCAATCCGGCTACCGACTGGGTGAAAATGCAGACGGTGGCACCGCTTTCACAGGATATACCTGTGCGGGTGGTGAATGTACACGGGCAGATTTTGACGACTACGCTGCTGCGGAAGGGACAACAAGAGTGGCTGCTGGATCTGGCGGCTTACCCGGCAGGTATATATTTTGTCCAGCTGGGCAGCGTGAGCCAACGATTGGTGGTGCGTTAATACGCGCCCTTCCGGACGGGTAGGGAGCAATTAATGGCAACAGCCCCTCTTTTTGAGCAATCAAAAAGAGGGGCTGTTGCCATTAATTGCGCTGCCTTTCCAAAGCTAGCAGGTTGAGTTGTAGGAAATACGCTATATTTGTGCCTCAAAAATCAGAATAAATGATTCGCCGGACAGAAATCAGCAAGTTGCTGGAAAATCCGCCCTTTGGCAGCGAGGTTACCGTCATGGGCTGGGTGCGTGCTTTTCGCTCCCGCCGTTTCATCGCCCTCAACGATGGTTCCTGCGCCGATAATCTGCAGGTGGTCGTCGACTACGAACAATTCGATGAGACTGTACTTAAGCGGGTAGACTTTCATGCGGCCATTCGGGTTGTAGGACAACTGGTTGAAAGCCAGGGAAGTGGTCAGCGGATGGAAGTTCTCGCCACAAGCCTCGAAGTATTGGGAGACTGCCCGCCGGAGGCCTATCCACTGCAGCCCAAGCGGCAGACGATGGAGTTTTTGCGGGAAAATGCGCACTTCCGCATGCGCACCAATACCTTCAGCTCTGTCTTTCGTATTCGCCATGCCATCGCTTTTGCCATCAATAAATATTTTAACGACCGGGGTTATTACTATATGCATACGCCCATCATCACGGGCAGCGATGCTGAGGGTGCCGGTGAGATGTTTCGGGTGACCACCCTGGATGTTGGCAATCCGCCCCGGACAGAGGACGGGCAGATCGACTGGTCTGCCGATTTTTTTGGAAAATCAACCAACCTCACAGTTTCCGGACAGTTGCAGGGAGAAATTGCTGCCCTTGCACTCGGAAAGATCTACACCTTCGGTCCTACTTTCCGGGCCGAAAACTCCAACACCACGCGCCACCTGGCCGAATTTTGGATGATCGAACCCGAGGTGGCTTTCTTTGATATCGAAGACAATATGAACCTGGCCGAGGATTTTGTCAAGTACCTGATCAATTACGTGCTCGACAACTATGCTGCGGACATTGCTTTCCTCGATCAGCGCATACAGGAAGAGGAAAAATCATTACCTCAGGACAAGCGCCGTCCTATGGGACTGGTGGAAATGTTGCGCTTTGTCGTCGACAACGATTTTGAGCGCATCACCTATACAGAAGCCGTCAATATTCTCCGCGAATCTAAGCCTTTCAAGAAGAAGCAATTCCAGTACGAACCAGTCTGGGGTGGCGATCTGCAGGCCGAGCATGAGCGCTACCTCGTAGAAAAACACTTCCAGAAGCCTGTGATCGTGCGCAACTATCCGCGGGATATCAAGGCTTTCTATATGCGTCTCAATGACCAGCAGCCGGATGAACCGGGGCGTACAGTCGCTGCCATGGATATTCTCTTCCCTTACATTGGAGAGGTAATCGGGGGTTCGCAGCGCGAAGAACGCTATGACCTGCTGCTGCAACGCGTGCAGGAAATGGGTATTCACGAAGAGGACCTCTGGTGGTATCTGCAGCTCCGACAGTTTGGTGGTTGCCCACACGCGGGCTTTGGTATGGGCTTCGAGCGGATGGTGCAGTTTATCTCTGGTATGACCAATATCCGCGATGTGATTCCTTTCCCAAGAGCGCCGCGTACAGCCGAATTTTAAGCTGCATCGCTTTTCGCAGCGACCTCTATAAACTAAAAGGACGCTCCGCTGATTCAGGGGAGCGTCCTTTTTTTATCTGTACGCATCGCGGCTACAGCCGCCCATGCAAATCATCAGGTAGTTTTTTCTTCCTCGACAGAGACCAGTACATTGGGCCTGTCGGTAGACAGGTAGCTGTAAATTGCCGGGATAACGTAGAGCGTCAGCAAGGTGGAAAAGACCAATCCGCCCACCACAGCAATGCCCATAGATACGCGGCTCTCAGAACCCGCACCCAGTGCAAGTGCAATCGGCAGTGTGCCGAGAATAGTGGAGAGGCTGGTCATCAGGATAGGCCGGAAGCGACCTACGGCAGCCTCCATGATGGCATCGCGCTTGTTGAGTCCCTGCTCCTTTCGCTGGTTGGCAAATTCAACAATGAGGATGCCGTTTTTGGCCACCAGGCCTACCAGCATGATGATGCCGATCTGACTAAAAATATTGAGCGTCTGTTCCCATATCGATAGTGAAAGAACAGCACCAGCCAGTGCAAGCGGCACCGTAAACATGATGATGAAAGGATCGCGGAAGCTTTCAAACTGCGCTGCCAGTACGAGATAAATCAGCACGATGGCCAGCAAAAAAGCAAAGCCCAGGCTGGATGAACTTTCCGAAAAGTCCTTGGACGGGCCCGAAAGCGAGGTGAGATAGGTATCATCCAGGACCCTGTCAGCAATCGCATCCATGGCCTTGATACCATCACCGATCGTCTTCCCGTCTGCCAGTCCTGCCGAAACAGTTGCTGAAGCAAAGCGATTGTAGCGATATAAGGTAGGCGGCGTTGTATCCTCAATGAGGGTCACGAGATTATCGAGCTGTATCATTTCAGCGCGCTGGTTGCGAACATACAAGGACTTGACGTCAATGGGCGCATCGCGATCCTGCCGCTGAATCTGACCAATAATCTGGTACTGCTTGCCGTTCATGATAAAATAACCAAATCGCTGCCCGCTGAGTCCCAGCTGCAGCGTCTGGGCGATATCGATCATAGATACGCCCAGATCGCGGGCTTTGTTGCGGTCAATTTCGATGCGTATTTCCGGTTTATTGAACTTCAGATCCAGTTCGGAAATATTGAATGTGGGATCCTTGGCTACTTCCTCCATGAATTTGGGCAAAACCTCTCGTAGCTTATCAAGCGTACCCGCCTGCACAACGTATTGCACAGGCAGCTCACCTCTGCCGCCGCCAATCGTTTGTTGTTGCGACAGAAAAGTCCGCGCACCTGTGAGAGACGAAATCTGCGGCATTAATTTGGCCAGTACCTCTTTTTGGCTGAGGGAACGCTGATCGGCATTTTTGAGGATGACCGTCAGCGACCCGGAATTAACAGATGAGGATGCACCAAATCCGGGTGAAGTGACAGAAACGATTCCTGCAATTTCGTCTTTGGCTTTTCGCTGAACCAAATCCACCAACTGCATCATGTAGGCATCCATGTACTCAAAAGTGGCCCCCTCAGGTGCAGTGGCGAAGCCCCTCAAACGACTTCTGTCTTCCATGGGTGCCAGCTCCGAAGGAAGTCTCGTACCCAAATAGTATATGACCCCACCGGCAACCAGCATGAAAACCCAACCCATCCACCGGATACGCATAAACAGCCTGAGGCTATTGTTGTAGGCACCGTTCAATGATTCAAAGAAGGGCTCAGTAACCCGGTAAAACCAGGGCGGCTGCTCTTTCTTCTTCAGCAGGCGGGATGATAACATAGGCGTCAGCGTCAGGGCTACAAAAGAGGAAATAGTAACAGCACCACCAATGACAAAACCAAACTCGCGGAACAAGCGGCCGGTAAGACCCTGGAGGAAGATAATTGGTAAAAAGACAGCTATCAGCGCAACTGTGGTGGCAATGACAGCAAAAAATATCTCCCGCGATCCGGCCAGTGCAGCCTGCAATGGCTGCATGCCGCCTTCGATTTTGGCATATATATTCTCCAATACAACAATAGCATCGTCTACCACCAGTCCAATAGCGAGCACGATTCCAAGCAATGTGAGCACATTAATAGAAAATCCGGCAACATACATGATAAAAAAGGCCCCAATGAGCGAAATGGGAATGGCCAACACAGGCACCAGGGTCGTGCGCCAGTCGCGCAAAAAAAGAAAAATGATGAAGACGACCAGTATGAAGGCTGTGTATATGGTCTCTTCAACTTCTTTAATGGATGCCCGGATAAAGGTAGTGTTGTCGAAGCCAATGTCGAGCTTAATATCTTCAGGCAAATCTTTCTTGATGCGCTCCACACGCCGGTAGAATTCATCTGCTATGTTGATATGATTGGAACCGGGTTGCGGAATGATAGCATTGCCAACCATAGGGACACCGTCGCGCCGTAAAATTGTGCGGAGATTTTCAGGTCCCAATTCAGCATAGCCAATATCTTGCAGACGGACTACCCGGCCGCCCTCTTCTTTGATGATAAGATTATTGAACTCTTCGGGGGTAGACATCCTCCCCATGGTACGCACTGTCAGTTCAGTGCTGGCTCCTTCCACACTACCCGACGGGAGTTCTATGTTTTCACGCAGCAACGCATTGCGGACGTCCAGTGCGGTCAATTGGTAAGCAGACAGGCGATTGGGGTCGAGCCATAGCCGCATAGCATACGTTTTTGCTCCCCATACCCTGATTTCACTGACCCCTTCGATGGTTTGCAGGCGCTCTTTGAAGATGTTTTCGGCAACATCCGTTAGCTCCAGCAGGCTTCGTTTGTCACTCTGAATATTCAAAAAAATGATGGGCTGTGCACTCGCATCAGATTTGGCAACTACGGGTGGATCAGCATCTTGTGGTAAATTTCTGACAACCTGCGACACCTTGTCCCGCACGTCGTTGGCTGCTGTTTCAAGGTCGACATTCAGGTTGAATTCGACGGTAATGGTACTTCGGCCATCGCGGCTTACAGAGCTTATGGACCGGATGCCGGCGATACCGTTGACGGCCTGTTCAATGGGTTCTGTCAGTTGAGATTCAACAATGTCTGCGTTTGCGCCCGTATAGTTGGTCGATACGGTAACAATTGGTGAGTCTACATTGGGGTACTCCCGTATACCGAGGTATGAGTATCCAATAATGCCAAACAACACAATGGTGATGGATAGTACAGTTGCCAGCACCGGCCGCTGGATGGAAATGGATGACAAACTCATGTGTGTCGATGTTTTATATCAAATTCAACCACCCGATGCTGTCTGCATCGCTGGTGAAAGATTACTACAAAAATGCAATTATTTCCCAAATGTTCGGAAGCTCTCGGGCTAAATGCTGTCAACCTGCGTTCTTTTGCTGTCTGCCCTGCAAAAGGAATGTCGCTGGTTTTTAAAGAAAAGCTTATTTTTGGTCGTGGTTGCTTCAATGTATTTCGCCGCCTTTAGGGGTGAAGTAAGGGACGGAATACATGGTCATTTTTAAAACAGCCGTCTCCAACCATGCATGGCCGGTGCCGGCCATGCATGGTTGGAGATAAGCGCTGCTGGCACTTACGCTCTGCCCGCCGGGCAACCGGCAAAATACCTTGCCTGCACTATTTATTTTAATCAATCAACTTATGTCCAGGTCCGTACAACATGCCCGGAGGTATCTGTTCTCTGCCTTGGCGCAATGCTGCCGCCGGCCGCTTGCATTGGCCTCCTTGCTCACTTTTCAATGGCTGCTTATGTCTTCTTCTTTCGCTCAGTCGCCCGGAGGCGTCACCAAACAACTGCTCGACCATGGCTGGACCTTTCGCCAGGCTTCGGCCGGCGAAACCTGGATGCCGGCCGTGGTGCCGGGTTGCGTTCATACGGATCTGCTGGCGAATGGCCGCATTGAAGATCCCTACTACCGTATGAACGAGCGGGAACAGCAGTGGATCGATAAGGTCGACTGGGAGTATCGCAATCGCTTTTTTGTCGATGACAGCTTGCTGGCCTTCCAGCATCTCGAGCTGTTTTTCCACGGCATCGACACCTACGGAGATGTATATCTCAACGGGGTACTCATACTGCGGGCCGACAATATGTTTCGCGAGTGGGCGGTGGATGTAAAGCAGTGGCTCAAGCCGGGAGAAAACGAACTGAGTGTGCTGCTGCGCTCGCCTATACAGAAAGGGGTGACGGCCTTACTCGAGCTGGGCTACCCGCTGCCTGCTTCTAACGATCAATCGGAAGTAGGGGGTATGGGAGACAAGCGGGTGAGCATCTTCACGCGCAAAGCGGGCTATCACTACGGCTGGGACTGGGGACCCCGCTTTGTTACTTCCGGCCTCTGGCGGCCGGTGGAGTTGCGTGCCTGGAATGATGCGCGCATAACGGACGTCTTCATCCGCCAGAATTCGCTGACCGACGAGCAGGCCTCGCTGACGGCCTGGGTGACGGTCGAGAGCGCTTCAGCGGGGGCCTACCGGATAGAGCTGTCTGTCGAAGGGGAAAATATGCAGCCTTCCTGGCAGCTCGTGGAGCTGCAGCCGGGGCAGCAGCAGTTTGCCGTGCCGCTTTTTATAAAAAACCCGCGCCGCTGGTGGTCGCTGGGCCTGGGGGAGGCGCATCTCTATAACCTGCAGTCGCGGTTGCTCAAGGCAGACCACCAGCCCGTCGATCTGCGCACAACCTCCGTGGGCCTGCGCACCGTCCGGCTGGTGCGCGAGCCTGATTCCCTGGGGGCTTCTTTTTATGTGGAACTCAATGGCGTACCGGTCTTTATGAAGGGCGCCAACTATATACCCAATGACCTCTTTCTGCCGCGCGTGAGCCGGGCCGAATACGAGCGGGTCATCGGGCTGGCCGTCGATGCCAATATGAATATGCTGCGCGTCTGGGGCGGCGGGGTGTATGAAGATGATTATTTCTACGAGCTGTGCGACCGCCACGGGATTCTGGTGTGGCAGGACTTTATGTTTGCCTGCAGCATGTATCCCGGCGATGACGCTTTCCTCGAAAATGTGCGGCAGGAGGCCATCGACAATATCCGCCGCCTGCGCAACCATCCTTCGATTGCCCTTTGGTGTGGCAACAACGAGATCGATGTCGCCTGGGCTGAGTACGACGAGAAACGCGGCTGGGGCTGGAAGCAGCAGTATAACAAGACGCAGCGTGCAGCGATCTGGCAGGCCTATGATACGCTTTTCCATGTGCTGCTGCCGGAGGTGGTATCCCGCCACGATCCCGACCGCTTCTACTGGCCGTCATCGCCCATGGCAGACTATGGTGAGCTGGCGGGCAGCAATACCCAGAAGGGGGATATTCACTACTGGGGGGTCTGGCATGGCCGAGAGCGCTTTGAAGCTTTCAAAGATAACATTGGCCGTTTCATGAGCGAGTACGGCTTCCAGTCCTTCCCGGAGTTCAGGACTGTTCAGGCCTATACCGTGCCCGAGGACTGGGATATAGAGTCGGAGGTTATGGCAGCTCACCAGCGCAGCGGCATCGGCAACCTGCGCATCAAAGAATATATGGGCTGGTACTATCAGATACCCACGGCTTTCGAACCTTTCCTCTATGTAGGTCAGGTGCTGCAGGCCGAGGCCATCCGCTCTGCTATTGAGGCGCACCGCCGCCGCATGCCGCTCAACATGGGCTCGCTCTACTGGCAGCTCAACGACTGCTGGCCGGTGGCCAGCTGGTCGAGCACCGATTATTACCGTCGCTGGAAGGCCTTGCACTACTTCGTGCGCAAAGGCTTTGAAGCCTGCCTGATTTCGCCTGATGTGACGGACGGAACACTCAGGGTGTATGGGGTCTCCGACCTGCTGCAGCCGCTGCCCGGCAGCCTGCAGCTGCGGCTGCTCGACTTTGGCGGGCAGGTGTTGTGGGAAAAAAGCGACAGCCTGCAGCTGTCGCCCAACACGAGTCAGGTATATTTTGAGCTGCCGCTGCAGACGCTGCTGAGCGGCCATGATACGGCTTCCGTCGTGCTGGAGGCGGTCTTCGCATCGACCGACGGGCGGGTGCAGACTGACAATCTGCTGTATTTCACTGCGCCCAAGCACATCAAATTGCCGGTCTCCAATCCGCAGTATACCATCGAAGCTGTCGAGGGCGGCTACCGCATAGAGCTCACTACCGAGCTGCTGGCCAAGAACCTTTGCCTGAGCCTGCGGGAAGGGGATGGCTTTTTTACGGATAATTATTTCGACCTGCTGCCGGGCCGCCCGCGCGCGATTGTCTGCAAAACGACGCTCAGCCGGCAGGATTTTGAAAAATCGCTGCAATTGATGAGCCTGGCCGACACGGTCGGCAAGTAGCGATGGCGGTGGCAGCGCGAAAGCGCGCTGCCACCGCTACTTTTTTTACCGGTAAAAAAATGCCTATGCTGCCGTATTGCCACTTGAACGGAGCCTTGGTAGCCGCCTCTGCGGCGCAACTGCACGTCAGCGACCTGGGGCTGCTGCGCGGCTTTGGGGTGTTCGATTTTTTCCTCTTCAAGGACAAAAAGCCCCGCTTTTTTGATGATTATATCAGCCGCTTTTACCGCTCCGCGGAAAGGCTGGGACTGGCGCCGCTGCCGGCGCCGGCGCTGCTCAAGGAGCAGGTGCTCGAACTCATCGCTGCCAACGGGCAGGCAGCCGGAGGGATCCGGCTGCTGGCCACAGGGGGCTATTCGCCCGATGGCTATACGCCCGCCAGCCCCAATTATTGTATCCTGCAGTCGCCCCTTGTCCTGCCTTCGGATGAACTGCGCTCGCAGGGGTGCAGCCTGCTGTCGTGGCAGCACCAGCGCGAACTCCCGGAGATCAAGTCAACCAACTACCTCACGGGCATCCTCGCACAGCGCGAACTCCGCCGCCAAAAGGCCGATTTTGTGCTCTTCCACGACGGGCAGTATGCCCGCGAAAGCGATCGCTCTAATTTGCTCATCCTGAACCGCGAAGGGGAACTGATAAGCCCGCTGCATAAGGTGCTGGAAGGAGTCACACTTACCAAAACCCTCGAGCTGGCGCGGGAGCTGGGCCTGCCCGCAGCCCGCCGGGAGCTGACAATGGCAGAGGTCTATGCAGCCGAAGAGGTTTTTTTGACCAGCACCACCAAGGGGGTGATGCCGGTGCGGCGGGTCGACCAGCAGCTGATCGGCAGCGGCCGGCCAGGCCCGCTGGGCCGCAGGCTGGCGGCGGCCTGGGAAGAGCTATAGGCTTGTCGTTTTGGTTTTTTGCAAAAAATCAAAACGACAAGCTTGTCATTTGCGTACTTTGGCGACCTTGGTCGCCAAAGTACTTAAACCCTTTAGGCCATGCGGGCGTTATATCCGGTACATGAGCCGGCATTATTTTCCGTAAGTAAAATTTATGAACGTGAGCACACTGGCATTCGCTGAGAAAAATTTGCACCAAAAAGGCTTTCTGGATATAGATGTTGATCCTGAACTGGACCTGGTGGCAGAGATTCAACGTCTCAAGAAGGAGAAAAATGCTGTCATTCTGGCGCATTATTATCAGGATTCGGATATTCAGGATATCGCGGATTATATAGGCGACAGCCTCGGCCTGAGCCAGCAGGCTGCCAAAACGGATGCCGATATCATCGTCTTCGCGGGTGTGCATTTTATGGCCGAAACGGCCAAAATGCTGTCGCCCAACAAAAAAGTGCTGCTGCCGGACCTCAAGGCGGGCTGTAGCCTGGCTGACTCCTGCCCCGCTCCGGTTTTTCGCAAATTCAAAGAACGCTACCCGGACCACATGGTGGTAAGCTATATCAATTGCAGCGCTGAACTGAAAACGCTTACAGATATCTGCTGCACCTCCACCAATGCCGTCCATATCATCGAAAGTATTCCTAAGGAACAGCCGATCATCTTCGCGCCTGACATCAACCTGGGGCGCTACCTGAATGAAAAAACAGGCCGCAATATGGTGCTTTGGAATGGTTCCTGCATGGTACACGAAATCTTCAGCCATGAGAAGATTGTCAAACTTATGCAGCGCCACCCCGAGGCGGAGTTTATCGCACATCCTGAGTGCGAGCCTCATATTCTCGAAAAAGCGCACTACATAGGCTCTACTACCGGCCTGCTCAAGTATACCATGCGGAGCCCCGCTAAGTCCTTTATCGTGGCTACCGAGTCGGGTATCCTCCACCAGATGCAAAAGGCTTCACCTGATAAAACCTTCATCCCCGCCCCACCCAACAATGCCTGTGCCTGCAATGATTGCCCGCACATGAAGCGCAATACACTCGAAAAGTTGTACGTCTGCATGGAGTACGAACAACCGGAAATTGTACTCGAACAATGGGTAATCGAGCAGGGAAGGGCCAGCATCGATCGTATGCTCGCGATCTCGGCTGAGGCAGGTCTCTGATAGGTTGTCCGCCTCCGGCGGCACAATAAAAATTTGCACAGAGGCTCGTTTTTGATCTCTTCAAAAACGAGCCTCTGCGCAAATTACCCTATTGCCATGGTCACGGGGCTCGTCATTGCACAGGGGTTTGCTTTGTCAATAAAATATCCACAAGGCTGGTTGGGGCAACCTCAAAACTACAATTGCGCAGCAATCTCTTTCACCAATCCGGGGCCTTCGTAGATGAAGCCTGTATAGAGCTGCACCAGATCAGCACCGGCGGCTATTTTTTCTTTGGCAGCAGCGGCACTGTCAATGCCACCCACGCCTATGATGACCATATCAGTGCCTCCCCGCTCCCGCAGGTAGCGGATTACCGCCGTGCTGCGCGCCCGCAGCGGCGCGCCGCTTAATCCTCCGGCCCCTATGCGCTCGACGGCTATAGCCTCCGTACGCAATCCTGTCCGGTCTATGGTTGTATTTGTTGCGACCAGGCCGGCTATACCAGTCGTACGCACCAAATCAATAATGTCGTCAAGCTGCGATTCGTTAAGATCCGGCGCTATCTTCAGCAAAATGGGCCGTGGCTGCGCCAGTTGTTGGTTACGTGTCTGCAGACGACCCAGCAGGTCGGCCAAGGGAGCCTTGTCTTGCAGCGCGCGCAGGTTGGGGGTGTTGGGCGAACTCACATTCACTACAAAGTAGTCGACATAGGGGTGTAGCCGCTCAAAACAATACATGTAGTCATCGACTGCTTGTTCGTTAGGCGTATCCTTGTTCTTTCCTATATTGCCGCCAATGATAAACGATCGGTTTGCCCTCAGCGCTCGTAGCCGCTCAACCAAGGCATCTACGCCTTCATTGTTAAATCCCATACGGTTGATCAAGGCCCTGTCTGCCGGCAGTCGGAAAAGGCGTGGTGCCGGATTGCCCGCCTGCGGCCGTGGTGTCACCGTACCTATTTCCAAAAAACCAAATCCCAGCGCTCCCAAAGAGGCTATGTAGCGCCCGTCCTTGTCGAAGCCAGCCGCCAATCCTACCGCATTGGGAAACCAAAGTCCCATGAGCTGCCGCCCGCTGCGGCCGGATACGCGGCCGTACTGCCTTCGCACCAGATCGCCGGCTATGGGCAGTCGCAGCAGCCACTCAAACAGCTGCATCGCGAGCCCGTGCGCCCGCTCGGGTGCCAACAAAAAGAACAAGGGCTTGAGTAAGTACCGATACATACAATCTCTTTATGTTATATCTGCAATAGCAACCATCTCCCTCCCGGCAAAAATACGCAAATTCGCCATCGTTGCCTCCGCCTGTATCCCCGCCACCGGGCATTCGTCGGGGCAAAAAAAAAGCCGGGCGTAATACGCCCAGCCATAATCATAATCCCAAAAACTATTCTTAAGTAATAACTTGCTACAATAAGGTATGACGGAGGACTGCTTACCCTCCATCATCGTGCAAATATAAGATATTTTTTTCCCTGCACAAAGAACTTGAGAAAAAATATACGCTATTTGCCAAAGCAAACAGCCGCGGGACAACAGTCTTACCGGCGGTTTGCCAGCCTGCGACAACGGCCACCGATTATTCGGGTTTTATGATCAACCGTAGCTCATGGAGTTGCTCATCAGCCACTGGCGAAGGCGCTTCTATCATCATATCCCGCCCTTGGTTATTCTTCGGGAATGCGATGAAATCGCGAATCGAATTCTGCCCGTTCATCACAGCACACAGCCGGTCAAAACCAAAAGCTATGCCGCCATGCGGGGGAGCACCGTACTCGAATGCGCCCAACAGGAAGCCAAACTGTGCTTCAGCCTGCTCCGGCGTGAAGCCCAACAGACTGAAATTCTTCTGCTGCAGCTCCCGGTCGTGTATGCGTATCGATCCGCCGCCAATTTCTACACCATTGAGGACCAAATCGTAAGCATCAGCCCGAAGCGACTTGAGTGTTTCGTGGTCTCCGCTCATCATGCGCTCGATATCTGCTCGCTTGGGAGAGGTGAAGGGGTGGTGCATGGCGTAAAAACGTTGGGTGTCTTCATCCCACTCCAGCAGCGGGAAGTCGAGAACCCACAGGGGCTTGAAGTCACCCGCCTGTATGAGGTTGAGCTGACGCCCCATCTCGAGGCGCAACTCGCCGGCTTGCTTACGCGTTTTTTCTTCCTCACCGGCCAATAGCAGCAACAGATCGCCCGGCTGGGCGCCCGCCCGTGCAGCCCAGGCACGCAGGCTCTCTTCATCAAAAAATTTGTCCACACTTGACTTGAGGCTGCCGTCGGCATTGTAGCGCAGATAGACCAGCCCTTTAGCCCCTATCTGTGGCCGCTTGACCCACTCGGTGAGCTCGTCAACCTGCTTGCGCGTATAGGTAGCGGCACCGGGCGCACAAATACCCACGATCAGCTCCGCTGCATCAAAGACAGGAAATCCGCGCCCCTGGCCCAGATCGGTAAAATTAACCAGCTCCATGCCAAACCGCAGGTCGGGCTTGTCAGAACCGTAGCGCTCCATGGCTTCGTCATAGCGCATGCGGGGGAAATCGGGCAGCTCCAGCTCCAGCGTGCTGCGGAAGAGGTGCTTGGTCAGCCCCTCAAAGGTGTTGAGTATGTCCTCCTGCGTGACAAAAGCCATCTCGCAGTCTATCTGTGTGAATTCCGGCTGCCGGTCAGCTCGCAAATCTTCATCCCGGAAGCATTTTACAATCTGGAAGTAGCGGTCATAGCCTGCTACCATCAGGATCTGCTTGAATGTCTGCGGGCTCTGTGGCAGGGCGTAAAACTGCCCCGCATTCATGCGGCTGGGCACGACAAAGTCGCGCGCGCCTTCCGGCGTACTCTTAATCAGAAAAGGAGTCTCAACTTCTATGAAGTGCTGGTCGCTCAGGTATTTGCGGGTTTCCAGCGCTAAATTGCTGCGAAACAGCAGGTTGCGCTGCAGCGGCTGCCGCCGGAGATCCAGGTAGCGGTAGCGCATGCGCAGGTCGTCGCCGCCGTCCGTATCATCTTCAATGGTGAAGGGTGGTACCTTGGCTGTATTGAGTACGCTAAAGTCTGTCACGGCAATCTCTATATCACCCGTGGCGCGGTTGGGATTCTTGTTGGTGCGTTCGCGTACTTTGCCGGTCACCGCAATCACAAATTCCCGCCCCAGCTTGCGCGCGCGCTCACACAGCGCCACATCGTCTTCCTGGTCAAATACCAATTGTGTAATGCCGTAGCGGTCGCGAAGGTCCACAAAGGTCATGCCGCCAAAGTCGCGGCCAACCTGCACCCAACCGCTCAGGCGTACTTCTTTTCCAACGTCGCTCAGACGCAACTCACCACATGTGTGCGTACGGTACATATCCTTGATTCTTATTGTGCTTGATAATCCGGGCCGCCTCTACAGCAATTATGTCTTACAAGTATTTCGCTGCTGAAAGCAGAGAAACAAAACACCCAACAACCGGCCTGCTTTCAGATTCTTTACAATCCCCGGGCAGGCTGGCTATTGAACGCGCGCATCGGCGGCGTTGGTTGCCATTGAACACATGCCTACAGGGCGCAAAATTAGCGCTTTTTTACCAGCTGTCGATAATTCCGGTTATAATTTCCACGATACTTATTTATCTTCGTAAGATAGCTCTGTTCGGCAGATGTGCACTTGCCGAAAGAGCCGCAAACACATACCGTCATGCCTTGTTCTTGCTGTCCTCCCGTCACTCCCGGCTTCTACGGCCGGCTGTTCGCCCGCGCTTACGATCCTGTCATGCAACGGGTAGAGCGCTCCTGGCTGACGGCCATGCGTCGTGAGCTGCTCTCGCCGCTCTCAGGCTATGTGCTGGAGGTGGGGGCAGGTACAGGGGTTAATCTGCCGTTGTATGCCAGTAGCGCGCAAGTGCTGGCCTGCGAACCCTCGGCACCTATGCTGGCGATCGCCCGACAAAAATGGTCGTCTATGGAGAGACCTCCGCAAATGACCTTTGTGCAGGCAGGGGTGCTGGATGCTGCTTTTACCGACCGCTGTAAACCCGACTCCTTCGATGCGGCTGTGTGTACCTTGGTGCTTTGCACGGTTCCCCGCCCGGAAGAGGTGCTGGACAGCTTGTTCAACTGGCTGAAACCCGGGGGACAACTGCTGGTCATAGAGCATGTGCAGCCGGGGCATTGGGTTAAAAAGGCCTGCTTCCGGGCACTGCAGCCACTTTGGGGGGTGCTTGCCGAGGGCTGCCAGCTCAGCAGGCCTACCCGTCAGCTTATTTTACAGGCCGGCTTCAGCCCGCTGTGGGAAAAAAATTTTGACAGGGGAATCCCGTTTTTACAGGCTGTGTACCAGAAGCCCTGACCAGATTTGCTGCAACATTTTATTGATTATTATAAACATCCCGTCATGTGGAAAGAATTTAAGGCCTTCATTATGCAAGGCAATGTGGTGAGCCTGGCAACTGCCGTCATCATCGGTGCTGCTTTCGGCAATATTGTAACTTCCTTCACCAACGATCTGCTGATGCCGCCGCTGGGGGTGCTGATCGGACAGGTTGACTTTGCCAATCTGGCTCTTACCATACAGGCTGAAGAGCTGAATGCCGCAGGTGAAAAGGTGAAAGATGCGGTTCAAATCCGCTATGGCACTTTTATCCAGGTGGTTTTCAATTTTTTGATCATCAGCCTTGCTATCTTCTTACTGATGAAAACAGTCAATCGTTTTCAACGGGAAAAAGAGGAGGCTGCACCACCCCCGCCAGCCGGCCCTACTGCCGAACAGCTGCTGGGGGAAATCCGCGACTTGCTGAAAAATAAATAGGCATCCGCCCGGGTATATCTGCCAGTCAGAAAGGGGGCTCGCCCGGCCTGGTTGCTGAAGAGTGAAAAAGCGCCCGCCGGGGGGTGGAAAATCCCTGCTATACGCAGGTGCTGAGTAGTGCCTGGGCTTCGGCCCAGTCCGCCTCAGCATCGCCGTCCGCCGGCTGCCCGCTGAAAAGGGCTCGCTCGCAGGCTGCCAGCAGCCGTAGCATCCGCGAGGCTTTATCTTCGCCCCAGCGGGCGCTGAGCTGTGCTTGCAGCTGCTGTCGGCTGAGCTCAGCGGTGCCGCCACTGCTCGCACTGCTCGCATATTGCCAAATGGCACGGTATATTTCGTCGTAAAAAGCAGTCATGTCGCCCGCTTCTTTGTGCACCTGCGCCCGCGCAAGCTGCTTCTGCAGGGCATTGGCCTTCGCAGGCTTGTACACAGCCGGCTCAGCTGTCGCCGGCCGCCTGCGCTGGCGGCGGCGCCACAAAAACCAGCCGACGCTGGCAGCCGGCAGCAGGCCGAAAAGCCACCACCATAGGCTGCCGGACGGGGCCGGCTTGCCGGACTGAGCGCCCGCAGGGGGCAATCCACTAGTGCCGGCAGGCCGGCCCGATTGTACGCGCAGGCTCAGTTCAGCCGCCTGCAGCGTCTGCCAATCCTTTTGTTCAGGGGAAAAAACAGTGAGCTGCGGCCGCAGGCGATAGGTGCCGGCAGTGCGGCCAACCAGCAGATACTCAATTTCTTTGACGCCCTGTACGCCTTCAGGCCCTTCTGTGTAGGTTTCCCGGATTACCTTGGGGTCGTACAGCTCTATAGAGTCACTGAGTTGCAGGCTGGGCGGATTAATGCGCTTGATGTCTCCGGCTCCCCGAATGACCAGCCGCAGCCGGGCTGCATCGTCGGTGCTTATCACCGCCGGACTGATGCTGGCTTCCAGGGTGTACTCCCCTATGCCTCCCGAAAAATTGGGGGGCACAGGCTGCGGCAGCGGCAGCACCTTGATCGCCAAAGCTTGCGTGCTGGCAGGGAGTAGCTCCGTTTCCAGCCGGGAGAAAAATCCGCCGGGCATCCGGCCACCGGCAACGGCTTCCAGTTGTATCGACAGCGGGTCTATGCGAAGTTTACCCGCTTCCTGCGGGAAAAGCAGCACCCGCTTAAGCACCTGGGTGTAATACGCCTGCCCCTCAAAGATCTCTCGCTGTGGCTGCTTGTCATAAGTGGATACTTCCTGTACGTAAAATCCTGCATAGTCGGATTCCGACAGCAGGTTGAGGTGGCTGATGTCCCGCTGGCTGTATAGCTTGTAATCGAGTACCAACTGCTGACCTATATAGGCCTCGGTAGCCGATATCTCTGCACGAATGAACACTTCCTTTTCGCCGCTGCCCGTCCCGCCCGCCGGTGCTTCCAGTACAGTGATGTCAAGCGGCTTGGTGGTCAGCCGTCGCCCACCAACGCTGATGCTGGCCGGACCTATCGTCAGCCTGCCCTTGCGCTCGGGCCGCAGGGTGTAGGTATAGGCTATGGTTTTCGATATCTGCCCGTTGATGATAGTAGTCTGCACGGAACTGCCGGGGCCGGCCAACAGCTGGCAGCCGTTGAAGGCCGGCGGCCGAAAGTCCGAACCTTCCGCATTGTGCAGACTAAAGGTCACTTGCAGATAGTCGCCCAAAAGTACTTGCCGGGTGTCAGTGCTGGCTTCAAACCGCACCGACTGGGCAGGCAGTAGCAGGGGCATGAGCACCGTAAGCCATACGTACAAGTAGCGCCACTTCATCATCAGATACGGGTTGTTTTGCGCTTTTCAGGGGTGGCCGGGCTACGCTCCCGGGCAGGGGGCGGTGCTGGCTGCCATTCGCGGGGCAGCGACAATCCTTCAAATAGCTGGTCAAAGCTCGGAAACCTGAATTCTTCAAAAAACGGATGCCTGAACGAATCCTGCTCAAAGGGGGTCGCTGGCTGCGCTCCTCGTGGCCGGGCCTGCTCGATGCCGTCGGGATTGGGGTATACTTTGATGGGCAGCGGGGCAGTCTCCAATATGCGCTCTCCTACGCGTATGCTGGCCGGTTCTATGTAGTACAGGCCTTCCATACGGGGTTTTATGTAGTACTGGTAGCGGATCGTCTGTCGCATGTTGCCGTTGGTTATCTGTACATTGGTCGACATATTGGGCCCCGACAGCAGGTCGAAATCCTGAAATTCAGGGCCGGCAAAATCCTGCCCCTGGGCGTTTTCCAAGGTAAAAGAAACCTGCAGGTAGTGACCCAGCAGTACGGAATCGCTGCTTACACTAAGCGTAAATTGAACCTGATCCTGTGCGCGCAATACGCTGCCCGCCAGCAACAGGCCCATGGTCAAGATCATGTAAATTCGCATAATGTTCTGTTTTTAGTAGTTAACGATTGGTGATTGATTACCAGGCTTTGTCAGTACCACAACTACCTGCCTTCGAACGCCGCAGTTTCTGCCGGGTCTTCTGTTCTTCTTCTGCGGCTATGCGCAACAGTTGCTCGGCTTCGTCCTTGCTAAGGGTTCCTTCGGCTGCATCGCCGCTGCGACCCGATGGAGGCTGCTCGCGTGGCTCTTCACCCGACGATGCCTGCTGCTGCTCGCCCTCTCCGCTCGATGAGGACTGCTGCTGTTGCTTTTGATCCTGCTGTGAGGACGCCTGAGAAGAATTTTGCTGCTGCTGCTGTTGCTGCTGCTGTTCGCGCAGTGCCAGGGCCAGGTTGTTCTTGGTCTGCATATCGCCGGGCTGTAGCCGTAGCGATTGCTTATAGGCATCAATGCTTTTGTCTAACTGCTGTTGCTGGTAGTAGCTGTTGCCAAGGTTGTAGTAGGCGCTGGCTTTATCTTCTGCCCGGGTAGCTGCTTCAGCAGCCTGCTCAAACTGTCGGGCTGCGCTGGCATAGTCGCCTTGTTGATAATAGGCATTGCCCAGATTATAGCTGCTTTTCGGACTGGCCTGCTTGCGTTCTGCAGCCCGATACTGCTCTGCAGCCCGCTCATAAGCCTGCTCCCGGTACAAACGATCTCCTTCACGCAATAAACGATGAACTTCCCCGGAGGTTGATTGACTGTGCAAAAATGCCGGCAGCAGGCAGGCTGCTGTTAGTGTCATCAGTGTGTAGCGCAGGTAATTGTCTGTCCTCTTCATGGTTGTAAGCTTGTTCTTGTTACTACCCGTTGGCTGTATGTGTTTGCTAAGGCTAAATTAGGCAGCCCAAACAGTAATTTCAACACAATGTAAGGATTATTTTGGAGGTCGGCACAGCCTTGGGGTCTGACAAAAGTGTTGCGGTTGCCCAAAGGCAGATGGCAGTACAGTTTTTGTCGCCGCTGCTGCTTTTGTTCTCCCATTCTGTCAGTCTGTACGACCGCAACATCATGCAATATGCCTTTCCGTAAACAGTGCCTGCGGAATGTACAATTGATTTTACATTTGTTGAGTGTAGTTTTCTCATAGTAAATATTGCTCCTGCAATGGATGTCCTCCTCTGTTGCAGGAGCTTTTTTTATTCCCGTTTGTATACCCTTTCGGTTTCGGGACACTTTGGGGCGGCACGGCCGCCCCAAAGTGTCCCGAACAATCCCCGCGTCAGGCATTGTGGGAGCAGCCCTGCTTGGTTTTAGCCTCGCATCGAACCATTGACCTCAACTACTATCAACTTTTATTACCAGGCATTTGTTTTTGGGGGATCATTGATTTTTTACAATAGCTAAATTTTGCAGTAATATGAATCGAATCTCACAAGGGCTCATTTTGTGGGCAATGGTATTGGTAGCTTTTAGTTGTGGCCAGGGACCTGCGGGTGATCAGGTGGATGCTTCCGAAGCCAAAGAGGTGGCTGCTGGCTCGGGAGAGCCTTTTTTTGTAGACACGCAAAAGAGTATGATTAACTGGCAGGCGACGAAGTTAATCGGCGGCGGTCACAACGGTTATATCCTGCTAATGAAAGGAGCTATGACGGTCAATCAGGGTCAAATTACTGGTGGTGAGTTTATCATCGATATGAACAGCGTCACCAATGCGGACCTGAAGCCGGGTGAGGGCAAAGAGGATCTGGAGGCGCATCTCAAAGATTCTGATTTTTTTGAGGTGGCTACCTACCCGACCGGGGCGTTCACCATCACCAGCGTCAGTCCGCTGACAGGCAATCCCGATGCTACGCATACAATTACGGGCAACCTGATGCTTAAGGGCATCACCAAGAGTATTTCCGTTCCGGCTAAGATTGAAGTGACAGATACAGAGGTTAAGGCTTCTACGCCTCAGTTTACCATCGACCGCACGCAGTGGAATGTAATGTTCCACGCAGGGGTGCTGGGTACGGCCAAGGATGATATCATCAATGATCAGGTGGGTATCCAGCTTCAACTGGTCGCGCGCAAGTAAAAACTGCCTCCCGGGGCTGCTTTTATAATGCCGGCCCCGGGAGACAGTTCCTGTTTTTGGGCGGCTGCCGCCGCCCAAAAATATTCCTTTTAGGCTTTTACAAGAAAAACAACCACCTCCGCAGCCAGCTCTGCCGGCAGCTCCACCAGCTTGCCAGCCACGAGCACTTGATAGCTGCTGCTATCTGCACGTGCATTCATCTCCAATATACACCCGGGCATGAGCCCGAGCTGCCAGAGTTGCGCACTGACGTGCTCGGAGGGTTGTTGCTCCGCCAGCAGCCCTTGCTGCCCTGCTGTCAGGGTAGTGAGGAGCAGGGGCTCCCGGCTCCCCTTGGCCGGGATGGGGGATCCGTGGGGATCCGTCGAGGGGTATCCCAGACTGGCATCAACCTCTTCCAGCATCTCTTCGGTGAGCAGGTGCTCGTAGTGCTCGGCATCAGTGTGAATGTGCGCTATGTCCATACCGGCCTGTCGCGCCAGGTATGTTTCCCAAAGCCGGTGCGCCCGCACCAGCCGTTCGGCTTCCGCCGCTCCTTTTTCACTCAGGGCATTGCCGCTGGCGTTGAGCCAGCCCTTGCGCCCCAGCCTGTTTTTTTGCCTGCTCCACTCACTGGCGCTGAGGTTGGCGGCCTGCCGCCATTGCTGCTCGTCAAAGGCACCTTCCGCCTGCTGGCTGTGATAGGCCGCTTTGAGCATGTCTTCGCTGGCTACTTTGCGATGCAGGGATCTTTTGGATAGGTACTTGTACAGCAGCCCTTTGCCTGGGGCAAAAATGGCTGCCAACAGGTAAATGCTGGTGGCGGTCACGGCCATGGCCGGACCGGGTGTTGTTTCCCATATAATGGCCAGCCACAGGCCGGCCACGGCCGACAGTACGCCCAGCAAACCCGATAATACCAAGACTTTTTTCATGCGGTGACTCAGCAACAGGGCTGTGGCGGCCGGACTAATCAGCATGGCTACTACCAATATGACGCCTACCATCTGCAGCGAGGCTACTACAGCAAAAGATAATAGGAGCATAAGGTAGTAGTGCACCAGCCGGACGTCTATGCCCATGGTGCGGGCAATGACTTCCTGAAAGGTGGTCACCAGAAAGTAACGGTAAAAAATGACCAGACTCAGCAGCACGTAAATAGCCACCAGCCCTGTCAGCCATAAATCAGCATCAGATACCCCCAGCACATTGCCAAAAAGAAAGTCTTTTAAGTCTAAATGGACGCCTTCCTGCCGACTGATGCGCGAAATACCCATCACGCCCAGAGAAAACATAGCGGTGAAGACGATGCCAATGGCAGCGTCATTGCGGGTGTGCCCCCGGTGCTGTATCCATGTGATGCCGGCTGCTGTGAGTAAACCCGCTACTACAGCGCCTGCAAAAAAAGCTAAAGTGCTGTAGCCTACAATTATGTAAGCTGCTACAACACCGGGCAATATGGCATGTGCCAGCGCATCACCTACCAGTGACATGTTGCGCAGTACAATGAACGCGCCCAGTACACCACACATCAATCCTACGGTGACGGAGGCGAGCAGCGCTCTCACTGCCCAAGGTTCCTGTATGATCTCTATCCAGTGCATACCCAGTGATTATCTGCATCAAAGGTACGATTTTAGTTAATCAAAATCAATATTTAGACTAATCTAAAATCGAACTGTATAGTTGCATAAGCTGGGCAGACAAGGATTCGCCCCGAAACCGGGAGGCATG
This sequence comes from uncultured Saprospiraceae bacterium, assembly GCA_964441755.1. GTDB lineage: Bacteria > Bacteroidota > Bacteroidia > Chitinophagales > Saprospiraceae > JAUMBM01. The sequence continues at coordinate 113,147 of CAYTVG010000006.1, read as the reverse complement.
TGCAAAGCCTTCGCGAACCATGCGGGCCCGCAGGGCCTCATCCCGAAGCAGCGTCTGTATGCCTTCGGCAATGGCTTCGGGCTGTTGCGGATCTACGAGGTAGGAGCTGCTGCCGGCGGCTTCGGGCAGAGAAGATATGTTGGAAGTGATGACGGGGGTTTCACTGTACAGGGCTTCCAGCACCGGGATGCCAAAGCCTTCGTAAAAAGAGGGATAGAGGAATATATCGGCTTGTTGGTAGAGCGCCGGAAAGTCTTCGAAATCAGGGCGTATGAAGTGCAGCAGTGGCAGCAGTCCGTGTACGCGTGCGTAGCTGATGACCTGCTGTTTGTAGCTGTCGCCTTCGCCCACAATGACCAGCGGCAGCCGGTCTTCTTTGGGGAGCAACGCCAGGGCTTTGACGATGCCGAGCAAGTTTTTTCGCTCAATGAGCGATCCTACAAAAAACAGGTAGTTGCTGGGGAGCTTGTACTTGCTGACGACGGCATCCAGCGTCTTTTGCGACTTTTCCTGAAAAAATCGCTGGTGTACAGACTGGTAGATGACGGTTATTTTTTCTTCCGGTATGCCGTAAAAGCGAATGATGTCCTGCTTGGTGGCTTCGCTGATGGCGACAATCCGGGTAGCGTGCTGACAGGCATACCTGAATTTGAAGTCGTACAGTTGCCGGTCTGCCCAGCGGTACTGATGGGGGTAGTGGTAAAAGATCAGGTCGTGGATGGTGACCACGCTGGGTGTCTTGCGCGCATTCAGCCCGATGGGTATCTCGTGGCTGAGCCCGTGGTACAGTTGTACGCGGTGCCTGTCCAGCTCGCGCCGTATGCCGGTCGTGCGCCACAACAGCCGCCGCCCTGGTGGCGGGGTTTCCACATTGAAGAGCGGGCTGTTGATGAAAAATTGCGTTTCCTGATTTTTGACCAGCCGGGGGCTGTACAAAAAGTAGGCATTGTCGGGGTAAAAAGCCGCCAGGTCCCGAAGGAGCGTCCGGCTGTAGTTGCCCAGACCCGTAAAGTTATTAAACAGCCGTTTGGCGTCGTAACCTAATCGATACATGTTGCTGGTGTCATTGTGCGGATTGCTGTCAGCAGCCTGATTCTCGGGGCTTATCGCTGGGGCATGGGTTCAAAAAAACCTACGCTGCCGCCTACCCAGGTCTTGTCTTTGTTGTAGCGCACGCCGGTCATAATGCCTTTGCTGAGTCGTATCAGGTTGCAGGCCGCTTGCGGCCGTGCTGCGCCGGGCTCCCACAGCATCATGATGCGTATTTCGCACTTGGAAAAGCCGTCGGGGGTAGGTATCACCGGGGCGTACTGCACCTTCCGCTGCAAAATGTAGTGCTGCGGGTCCCGCAACTGTTCAATCTGTGCAGCAGTCGGATCGAGCACTACGCCCGCGCCCGCAAAAGAATAGAGGGGCTTGAGTACGTATTGCGACAGGTCGGCCGGCAGGCTGCTCAGCTCGCTTACGAGTACGGATTCGGGGGCGTAGGGGCTCTGTATCATCGGCAGTGTGTGCTTGCTGAGCCGGAAAAACCAGTTGGGATGTCCCGCCCAGCTCACATCAACAGGCTCCGTGAGGTTAAACTGCCGCGGGAGGTCTGTGCGCTGCTGCAGCTCGTCAAAAATGACGCGGTTGTAGATGCGGTGCACAGGTATCCAGCGGCCGTCTTTTGGGTAAAAAAGCTTGCGGCCTTCGCGCCGCAGCTGGCTCAGGCATACCGGCTGCACGCCCAGCAGGTCACGGGTGGCGTAAAAATCTATGCGCGTGGCCTGCTTGTCAGGCTCTACTTCCAGCAGGATGACATTCTCCGGGTCACAGTCAGCTGTGATCAGCTTTCTGAGCTTGTCAATGTAGGTTGCCTCATCGAGGCCATGGAATAAGTGGGTATAGTCGTCAGGGATGGAAAAATGGCGCCGATAGGATTTCGCCAGCAGTGCCTGAAAGAAGTACAGGGAGGGAAACCCCTGGGCTTCAATGAGCTGTGGGTAGTATTCTCCACTCGCTTCGTCCTGGCATATACCAAAATCTATCTGCAGAAAGGGCGTGTCCGGACTGTCGCCGGCAACGAATAAATCAGCGGGTATGGCTGCTGCCGACCGGTCCATAAAATCAGGCCGGGTAATGACGGATACCACGTCCTCACAGCCCGTCAGCAATTTCTCGCGAAGAGAAGCCGGTATGAAAACAGGCGTCTCCGCAACCGGAAAGGGTGGCCTGTGCTGGTGCTGCGCACTCAGCCAGTCCATCATCGCCTCATAATCCTGCTGCCGGAATTGGCTGTTGTACTTATTTCGTAGTGCTGGTATCATCGTCGCATAATTTGCCGATAAGATCTGTTTTTTTTCTCAATAATTCAAAAAACATACTGCGCGATGCGTTTTTGGCGGCCGTTGCCGCCCAAAAACCACCCCCAGTATTTTTATTTTTGAAAAAAAATAAAAATACAAACTCACTCTTCTAGTTTTTTGGCAGCGTCAGCTGCCCAAAAACCACCCCCAATATTTTTATTTTTGAAAAAAAATAAAAATACAAACTCACTCTTCTAGTTTTTTAGCAGCGTCAGCTGCCAAAAAACTATTCCGCGGATGAAACCGCAAAACCGTATCCCGCAAATACTGCGTATCCAAATGCGTATAAATCTCCGTAGTAATAATCGACTCATGCCCAAGCATCTCCTGCACCGCCCTCAAATCAGCCCCCCCCTCCACCAAATGCGTAGCAAACGAGTGGCGGAATGTATGCGGACTCACCACCTTGCGGATGCCCGCAGCCTCGGCACAGCTTTTGACAATCTCAAATACCATCACCCGACTAAGGGGTCCTCCGCGGCGATTCAAAAAAACAATGTTCTCAGCGCCTTTTTTGACCACAGGAAGGTGCTGCCGCACCCCCGTCAGGTAGTAGCCAATGTGCTTCATCGCTTCCTCACCTATGGGCACAAAACGCTCCTTATTGCCCTTGCCAATAATTTTTATGAAACCATCGTCGAAAAACAAGTGACTGATCTTGAGAGAGGTAAGCTCACTGACGCGCAGCCCGCAGGCATACAGGGTCTCGAGCATGGCCCGGTTGCGCAGCCCGTGCGGCTGGCTTAGGTCTATGGTCGACAGCATGGCCTGTATTTCTTCAAAAGCCAGCACCTCGGGCAGGTGGCGGTCAAGCCGCGGACTTTGCAGCAACTCGCTGGGGTCGTCAATCCGCAGGTCTTCAGCCTGCAGGTAGCGAAAAAAAGTGTGCAGGGCCGACAATATCCGCGCCTGTGTACGCTTGTCTAAAGAGAGCGACGCCAGATAACCCAAAAAATCGGTCAGCTGCTGCTGCCCAACAGTCACAGGTCCCAGCGCCGGCGCCGCCAGCGCCAGGTAGGCCGACAGCTTTTGCAGGTCGCGCCCATAGGCATCAAGGGTGTTGGGCGACAGGTTGCGCTCCAGCGTCAGGTGGGCAACAAACTGCTCCTGCGCTGCCTCCCAGCTCAGGGGAGCAGCCGGCAGCGCCTGCTCCGGAGGGGTAGAGCCTACCATCCGGGTAGCAGGTTGATGCCAAAACTGCCCCTGCGAACGCCCTCAGCCGGCTTGAGCAGGGGGATGGCGTAGTAGGGCTCGACCACCATGGAGCCGAAGACATTGATACGCAACGATACCCCCGTGGTGTACAGGGGTCTGGCTTCGCGATACACGACGATGGGCAGCCCCGTCTGCGGATCGGGCAGCGGCTGCCCGTCGTCGCCCAGGCGATAGATAGGGCCGCTGAGCTGGTCAAACAGGTACCACGCCACCCCGCCGTCAATGAAAAAGTTGATGTCAGACAGAAATCCTGCCGCCGGTATGAGCGCCAGCTCCCGGGGACCACTCAGGGGTATGCGTATCTCGGCATTGGCAACCAGCACCCGCGAGCCCAGCAGGTCCTCAAAGTCGCGGCCGTTGGCCAGCAGTATCTGCTCGGCTGTCTCGTTGTTGAGCCCGCGCAAATACCAGGGAGTGCCCAGGTAGAGCGGGAATAGTTCGTTGGCACTCTTGCCGTAGCGCCCGTAGTGCAGCACGCGGAAGGCCAGCCCTACCGGCCTGAAAAAGTGATACTTCCGATAGTCGGCTGTAAGGGCCGTAAACTGAAAGTCGCTGAAAAATTGCTCCACCCCCAGCCGGTAACGGCTGCCGCTGAGGGGGGAGGTGAGGCCAAAATAGGACTTGTCGCCAACGGCAGCCAGCTCAGCCCGCCCCAGGCTGAAGCCGCCTCCGCGCTCAACGCGCTCGCGCTGCTGCGCAAAAAACAGGAACGTACCCGGATAGTAGTAGGTGTCATACCGATCCACCCGGTTGCTGTATATCGCAAAAGAGGCACTCGTCTCCAGGCGGAAAGTGGTGCTGAACGGATACTGCGCAAAAAAGCCCAGCTGATCCTGAAAAAGCCGGTTGAGGAAGTAGGAGCTGCGGTCGAAAAGCCCCGACTGGTTGCCGACGGTCACCGTATCCAGGGGCTCAAATTCAAGCCCCGACAAGCTGCGAAAGGGGAAGTGCGAGAGCGACGCCCCCCACGATACCCGCTGCTTGCGGTTGATGTAGGTCAGCGCACCACCAAAATCGGTAATCTCTCCGTTGAGGGACAGGCTGCTCATCAGTTGGTTGTTGCCAACCATGTCGCTAAATAGCAGGTCGATGCCGCCGACTAAGGCATTTGTGGTGCCAAAAACGTTATTGGTACCAACACCCACACCCGCACCCCCGCCGACGTAGTCGAGCTGAAATTTGGGGCGGTAGGATTCCTTGGTCATGGACAGGGGCGCCGGAGCTTCCGCCTTCAGTTGGGCCAACTGCTCGTCAACCACCAGCGGCGCTCTGGGGTTTACTCGCGGCAGACGGGCAGCCTCCATGTCCACCGCGCGTGGGTCAACAGCCTTGTTGAGCATATCTTCGGCATCGGCTTGGTAGATACGGTAACCTTGCTGACTAAAATAGGTGTACACCACGCGGTTGCGCCTGCGGTCAACACTAAAAGCTGGCGAAAAATGGGTGATACCGCTCACGCCGGTCAACAGATCTGTCTGCTGAAAAACGGAGTCGGTGCCGGGTATGTAGCGGTATAGGTTGCGAAAACCATCCCGGTCAGAGATGAAAAGGAGGTGGCCATTGGCATCCTCCCGCGGATTGAGGTTGTCAGCACCCGGAAAAATATCGTACTGCTGCTGCTGACCGCTGCCGGGCTCCAGCGAAGCCAGGTTGTGGGTCAGCTTGCCTGCTGTGCGTATGCCGCGGTCCAGACTCAGCCGGTCGGTACTGAAAAACAGCCGGCTGCCATCGGCCGACCAACTGGGGTGAAGCTCGGCATAGCGGTCGTTGGTAAGCCGCGTTACCTTCTGGCTGCGCAACTCATACTGGTAAAGGTCTGTCTGCCCGTCTACCAGCCCTACTACCACAATACTGCGCCCGTCGGGTGACCAGGCCGGATTGCTAAAGGCCGGAATACCGGGCAGCGGCGTTTCGCTGATCGATCTTCCGGTTTCTGTATCCTTGATTATCAGTATATTTTCTCCTTTAGAGACACCTACAAAAGCAAACTGATTGCTTCGCGGATTCCAGGTGCCGGAGGATTCTATGTAGTTGAAGTCGTCAATGTGACCGCTGCGGGTGGCAGAAGCCACCTTGCGGATGATCTCTCCGCTGCGGGCTTCAGCCAAAAACAGGTCTATGCCAAAGACGTCCCGCTCTGACATGAAAATAAGGTAGCGACCGTCAGGGCTGATCTCCGGCGATATGTTGAGTCGACCGGCCTGGTCCGTACCGGCAATGACCTTGCCGACAAAGCGTTCCTTCTGGTCGCCCAGATAGGGCTTGTAGTGGTTGGTGATGGCACTGACCCAAAGGGTCGACAGGTTGTCGCTGCTCATCTTCAGGTACAGCTGACAGGCAATGTCAAAGCCATATTTGGCAGTACCCGTAAATAGAGGCTCTATAACGTCATCGCCCGCCAGCCCGGTGACGAAGGCCCAGAAAACCTGGCCGTAGCGGTAAGGGAAGTAGCGGGGGTTGTTGAGCTGCCGCAGGCTGGGCACGTCATCGTGCAGTACCGCATCCCGCATCCACATGGCGGTATGCGCATCCACGCCGCCTATCGACAGGTATTCGGCCAGCCCTTCAATCATCCACAACGACAGGTTGCCGAGGTTGCGCATCGAGGTGGAGTCGCCCTTGAGAATCATGTTGTACTGAAAAGCGTGAACCAACTCGTGCCCCAGTACATGGTGCGTCTGCTGGTTGCTCATCGCTATGGGCATCACCACCCGGTTTTTGAAGGCTTCGGTAACACCCCCGGTGCCCACACCAATGTTGCCGCCTACCGTATTGGTCTGCTGAAAATCGGCGTGGTTGCCGTACAGGACGATAGGATTGGATTCCTCAATGGTATCGCGCAGTACAAACTGATGCAGGCTGTACCACTCTTCCGCTTGTCCGAGAAACTGCTCAGCTACGGCTTCATTGCGGAGGTAGTGGTAAAGCGTAAAGTGCGGAGAGCGCAGTACTTCAAACTCAAAGGTCTCATAGTTGGGTTTGTTTCTCCCGAAATATTGTGCTTCGAGGGAGAAGCTAAGCATCACCAGCACAAACGTAATCAAATGGGATGCGCTCCTGGCCATGGTATTCAATTTTTATGGTAGATGGCGACCTGACAATACAGGGCGTGTAACATACTTATAAAACAGCAAAAAAAATATAAAAGTCTAAGAGCGTATTCAGGATTTTTTGCCTCAGGCAAAAAATCCTGAATACGCTCTTAATAAATTGCAGTATTTTTCCCGGCTCAAAACGGGTGTGGAATGCTTCTAGGGTTTATTGCTGTTTATCTGCTGGTTACGCTGGCCATAGGCGTATGGGCCAGCCGCCGGGTAAAATCTACCCGGGATTACGTGATTGCAGGTCGGGGCCTGCCGCTAGCATTGGCTGCTTCGGCTTTATTCGCTACCTGGTTTGGTTCCGAAACCATCATGGGGTCTTCCAGCGAATTTGTACAGGGCGGCCTGCTGGCGGTGATTAAAGATCCTTTTGGGGCTTCTCTCTGCTTATTTTTGGTAGGCTGGTTTTTTGCACGACCGCTGTACCGGCTCAATGTGCTTACATTCAATGATTTTTTTAGACGCCGGTTTTCTCATCGCACGGAATTTATCTCGGCCGTATGTATGGTACCTTCGTATTTTGGCTGGATTGCAGCGCAATTGGTGGCCATGTCCTATGTACTCAAAACGCTGGCGGGTATTGAGTTGTCGTACGGCATAGCGTTGTGTGCTTTCATTGTAGTGGTGTATACCTACATCGGGGGTATGTGGGCGGTCTCGATTACCGATTTTTTTCAGTCGATCATGATCATCATTGGCTTGCTGGCGCTGGGCTGGCAGATGTATCAGCAGGCGGGGGGCTTCATGCCGGTCATCAATGCCCAGCCGGCGGGGTTTTTTAATTTTTTGCCCGAGGGCAACTGGGGGAGCATAAGTCTTTATATCGGTGCCTGGATAACTGTCGGCTTGGGGTCAATACCACAACAAGACATATTTCAGCGCATTATGGCAGCTAAGTCGGAAAATACGGCTGTCAGGGCTTCTTACATTGCTGCTGTAATGTATCTCGTGATTGGTTTTATCCCCTTATTCATTGGTTTGTGGGGCAAATTTCTGTATCCCGGCATGAACGACGATGAGCACCAGATGCTCATTCCGCGCATGGTGCTGGAGCATGGCAGTGGAATGCTGCAAATCTTGTTTTTTGGCGCTTTGCTGTCAGCCATTTTGAGTACCACTTCGGGCGCTATGCTGGCGCCTGCCACAGTCATAGGTGAAAACCTCATCAGGCCTTATTTTTCCAACCTCACAGATAAGCAGTTGCTGCGCATCATGCGCCTGAGCGTGCTGGGCGTGGCACTTTGTTCGGCCCTCATGGCCGGCCGCGAGTCCAATATTTTTAAGCTGGCAGAGCAGTCGAGTTCGCTCAGCCTGGTGGCTCTGTTTGTGCCGCTGGCAGCAGGTCTTTACTGGAAAAAGGCGTCCGACAAGGGAGCGCTGGCATCGGTGAGCCTGGGCATGCTGGTATGGATGATTTGCAGCTACTACGACCACACACAGCCCATCCTTCCCGGCCTGCTGGCCAGTGTGGCAGGCATGCTGCTGGGCAGCTTTCTTTTTCCCGATAAAAGCCACGCGCTCTTCCGCGAATGGCGCGAAGAGGCGGCCGCCGCCACAAGTGATTGAAGCTCCCCCACGTGATTTCGCCGCCTCAGCGGCGAAATCACAAAAAAAATATACCATCATTGGCGGCGCAGCTGCCAATGATTGGAACTCCCCTACGTGATTTCGCCGCCTCAGCGGCGAAATCACAAAAAAAAACATACCATCATTGGCGGCGCAGCTGCCAATGATGGTATGAACCCACCCTTTCCTGTGCAGCAAATAATATCTTGCCTAAGCTGGCAGGCTTCCGTATCTTTGCACCTTTCTAACAACCAACTTCCCCTTTGAAAAGAACTCTCATCAATACAGCCAAATTTCTGGTTTTCCTCGGCACAGGCGTCGGCATCCTCTTCCTGGTGTATCGCCACCAAAATAAAGCTTACCAGCAGGATTGCCTGCAAAAGGGCATTGCGGCAGCAGACTGCAGCCTGGTCGTAAAGGTCGCCAATGACTTTGCTTCGGCCAACGTCTACTGGCTGCTGGCGATTTGCGCAGCTTTTATCATCAGCAACATCAGCCGCGCCATCCGCTGGAACATGCTCCTGCAGCAGCTGGGCCACCGGCCTCGCCTCATCAATGGTTTCCTCACCATCGTACTGGGGTATTTTGCCAATATGGGGCTGCCGCGGCTGGGAGAGATCGTTCGGGCAGGCAGCATGGCCAGCTATGAGCGCATACCGGTCGATAAAGTAATCGGTACCGTAGTCGTCGACCGGATGATTGATGTTGTGAGTCTGTTGCTGATTACCTCACTGGCGGTTTTCCTCGAATTTGACCGCATTGAAACTTTCGCTACGCAATACGTGGACTTGTCGAAAGGGGGGACCCTGGCCGTATTCGCAGTTGTCGGCCTGCTGGGGATGGCGCTGCTCTATATTTTTCGCAAACCGCTGCAGCGCACCGCTGTATACACCAAAATAGCAGGGGCTGCGCAGGGATTTGTAGAGGGACTGCGGACCGTTGCCCGACTTGATAAGCCTGGTTTGTTCGTACTCCACAGCATCAATGTCTGGGCCATGTATTTTTTGATGGTCTATTGGTGTTTCTTTTCTTTTGGCCCTACGGCCGGGCTGTCGGCCACGGCTGCCCTTATCGTATTTGTTTTCGGTAGTTGGGGGATCGTCATCCCTTCGCCGGGGGGTATGGGCACCTATCATTTTCTCGCGCAGGTAGCGCTGGGTATGTACGGGGTGAGTGGCAGCGACGGCTTTTCTTTTGCCAACATTTCTTTTTTCACCATACAGCTGGGTTGTAATATTCTCATCGGCTTGCTGGCACTGGTCCTGCTGCCCTTGATAAACGGCCGGCCCAAAGAGGTAATCGATGATGCAGCCTGAATCAAAAATATTGCCGCTGACGGAGGCGCTCCGGCTGGTCGCCGGCTGGCGCCTCACAGCTGAGCGCGTGGTTTTTACCAATGGTTGCTTTGATTTGATTCATCCGGGCCACCTTCGCTATCTGTTGGAGGCGCGTGCGCTGGGGCATCGCCTGGTGGTGGGTCTCAACAGCGATGCTTCCGTGCGGAGACTCAAAGGGGAGGGGCGCCCAATCATGGACGAGCAGGCGCGTGCGCTGCTGCTGGCCTGCTTGCTGATGGTAGATCTGGTGGTCATCTTCGATGAGGATACACCGCTCTCGCTCATCCGGGCCATCCGGCCCGATCTGCTGGTGAAAGGGGGGGACTACCGCCCTGGAGAGATTGTCGGTGCCGATGAGGTGCTGGCCTGGGGCGGATCGGTAAGGGTACTGTCGTTGATCGATGGCTACTCGACAACAGCCATCGAGGCCCGCATCCGACAGCATAGCTGATGCTGCTGCAGGGTTTTTAGGCGGCTGCCGCCGCCCAAAAGCCTCCTGTAATAGCTTTTTTTACAAAAAAAACAGCCCGCCGCCACCGGCTCGCGGGCACATACGCTGCTGCCAACATGATAACCACTGTACGAGAGGTGATTGCTGCACTGGAACGCATTGCACCTCCCCAATACCAGGAGGATTACGATAATGCCGGCCTGCTCACGGGGCGCCCCGAATGGCCGGTAACGGGCGTGCTGTGCTGTCTCGATGCTACAGAGGCTGTGCTGCAAGAAGCAGTCGCCAAGGGCTGCAACCTGGTGGTGACACATCACCCGATCGTTTTTCGCGGGCTGAAGAAGATCACGGGCCGCAATTATGTCGAACGGGTTATAATCCACGCCATTAAGGAGGACCTGGCTATCTATGCCATTCATACCAATCTCGACAATGTCTATCAGCAAGGGGTAAATACGGTGATAGCTGACCGTATCGGACTGCAGGAGACGAGCATCCTGGCTCCCAAACGGGTCAATATGCAGCTGTCAGCCTGCTTGCCTGCCGCGGCAATACCCGCGCTGCAGCAGTCGTTGTCGGGCATTGGAGAGTTGCAGCTAAGCTTGCAGGGTGGGGGCCTTGATCAGCTCTCTGAAAGCCGGCTCGAACTGGTATTTCCGGCACATGTGCTGTCGGATGTGCGCCGCCGTCTGTCGCAGTTTCCTGTGTCTAATGTTAGCTACTTTTCTACGGAAGAGGATACGCCAACGGTCGGTGCAGGGATGATTGGCCACCTGCCACAGCCTATGGAGCCTATGGACTTTTTACACCACCTGCGCCGGCAAATGCACACGGCCTGTATCAGGTATACACAATTGCCCGATCGCCCAATTAGCAAAGTGGCCGTGTGTGGGGGTGCCGGTAGCTTCCTGCTGCCCAAAGCACTTGCATTGCAGGCAGATGCATTCGTCACGGCAGACTACAAATACCACGAATTTTTTGATGCAGACGGGCAGTTGCTGATTGCTGATATTGGACACTATGAGAGTGAACAATTTACGGTGGACCTGCTATGCAACATAATTCGCGAAAAATTTGTTACATTTGCGGCGTTTTGTGCGGAGACTACAACCAATCCCGTGCGCTACCTTTGCTGAGAATCTCTTTGTTTACAATCCGGAATAATATACTATATGGCCATCGAAAAAAGTATTGAAGAGAAACTGCGTGACTTGTATAGTCTGCAACAAATTGACAGCCAGATTGATGAGATTCAGATCCTCAAGGGCGAGCTGCCCATGGAGGTGAGCGATCTGGAGGATGAAATGATCGGCCTGGAAACGCGTGTTAACCGCCTCGAATCACAACTTCAGGATTTGCGGCAGGACATCGTCCGCCACCAGAATAATATTAAAGAGGCCGAAGCACTCATTATCCGCTATGAGCAGCAGATGGATAATGTTAAAAATAACCGCGAATTCGACGCACTGACCAAGGAGATTGAACTGCAGCGCCTCGAAATTCAGCTCTCCCAAAAGAAAATTAACCAGGCTAACAAAGATATCCTGGCAAAGGATGAGACGCTCATCGCTGCCAAGGAACGTATGCATAGCAAAGCTGCTGAGCTGGAAGCCAAAAAGGTTGAGCTGCAGCAGATTATTGAGAAAACGGAAAAGGAAGAAACGGATCTCAATAAAAAATCTGAAAAAGCTCGTAAATTGATCGAAGATCGATTGCTGCGAGCTTATGACAAGACACGCAAGTCTTATCGCAACGGACTGGCTGTTGTGACCGTCTCCCGCAATGCTTGCGGAGGTTGCTTCAATACCATCCCTCCCCAGCAACAACTGGAAATCGCTCAGCGCAAAAAAATTATTGCCTGCGAACACTGTGGCCGCGTACTGGTAGACGAGATGATCGCCGAGCCAAGGGTTGATGCGGTCGAAATGGCCTAAAGATTTGGTCGGGAATGTCTGCCGGACTTGAAAAATGTTTTGTTTTTTAGAGATTTATGCTTTTTTGAAGCAGCAAATTAGTTGTCGTCAGATATGCAGGCCTCCAAAAAACAGGTCGCTTCAAGCAGCCGGGGAAATCCAATGACATGCTGAGCGTTGCTGCTTCTTCTTGCGTGCTGGCTGTACACCGCCGGCCCGTTATCGGGCAGGGTCAAATCCTCTGGCATGCATAGAATAATAACTTTCGTACTGTTGCTGCTTTCCGCAAGTTCCTTGTCGGCTCGTGGTTATTATCAGCTCAGTCCGTTGGTTCGAACGGCTTACCAGCAGATTACATCACTGCAAAAGCAAGAGGCTTTGCTCAGTATCGCAAGGCTGAAACGCAGCGAACCGGGTAATCTGATGGTGTACCATCTCGAAAATTATCTCGATTTTTTTGAGATATACATCAGCGAAGACGAATCCGTGTATCGAAGCAGGCTCGCCAACAGGGATCGCCGCCTGCAGGCTGTTGCAGGGGGGGAGCCGCGCTCGCCTTATCATCTCTACGTACAGGCGGAGATACGGCTTCACTGGGCGCTCCTTCGCTTTAGGTTTGGCGACTACTGGTCGGCTTTTACCGATATCAATCAGGCATACCGCCTCTTGCAGCGCAATCAGGCTCGCTTCCCGGATTTTATAGGCAATCTCAAAGATTTAGGTATCCTGCACGCAGCTGTGGGTACGGTGCCCGATGAGTATCGCTGGGCATTGCAACTGGTGAGCAGCCTCGAGGGAACGGTCGGTCAGGGTAAACGCGAAGTTGAGCGTCTGTTAGCGCAAACACGCGCGACGGATTATCTTTATTTACAGGAAACCAGCGTACTCTACGCCTTCCTGCTGCTGCATCTCGATAACAGGCCTGAACTGGCCTGGCAGGCTATCAGCAACGCGGGGCTCAATCCTGCATCCAATCCGCTGCATTGTTTTGTTATGGCCAATATTGCTATGCGTACCGGACGCAATGATCAGGCGCTGCAGTGGTTGCGACAACGACCTGCCGGCAGCCAGTTTATGCCCTTCCCTTTCCTTCATTATATGACAGGCTTGGCCAAATTGCGCCGCCTGGATACCTCCGCAGCAGCAGATTTTCGCTTGTTTATCAGACAAGGGCGTGGCAGGCATTATATCAAAGAAACCTACCAGAAACTGGGTTGGTGTGAACTGCTGCTGGGCAATCCCACCGGATACAGGCAGTATATGCAGTTGGTCAAAAGCCAGGGGTATGATAGCGCCGGCGGTGACAAGAATGCACTCAGAGAGGCTATGCAGGCAAATGTACCACAGTTGATATTGCTGCAGGCAAGATTGCTGTTTGACGGGGGCTACTACACACGTGCCGATTCCAAACTGGCCGAAATAGCTAAAGAGGCCTTATCAGCGGATGACCAACTCGAGTTTATCTACCGCCGCGGAAGGGTGTTGCAGGGGCTGCAACGCTGGGATGAAGCCATCCGGCAGTACGATGAGGTCATAGCTGTTGGAGCCAAACATCCTGCTTCCTATGCTTGTAATGCCGCTTTGCAGGCCGGACTAATACACGAACAACGCGGGCGGACCGGCGATGCCAAAGCTTATTACAACCATTGCCTGCGCATCCATCCTTTCGACCACGCTACTGCACTGCACCAGCAGGCAAAGGCAGGCTTGTCGAGATTACAGTAACCATGGATCCGACAGCCATGGAAACGCTTGCTGCATTTTTTTTTCTCTTTTTTCTGTTGGCAACCGCTGTTCAGCTGGTCTACTGGCTGGTTATTTTTCGCCGTTTGTACAGACCCCCGCTGGCTGATCCCGGGAGTGTGCCAGCCCCTGTGTCTGTCATCATTTGTGCCCGCAATGAAGCTTCCAACCTCAAGCAGTATCTGCCCGCCTTTCTGCAGCAGCAATACCCCGTGTATGAAGTGATTGTCGTAAATGATAATTCTTCAGATGAAAGTTTAAACATACTCTTGGATTTTCAAAAAGAATATCCTAACTTAGCGGTTCTGAATCTGGATTATCCACATTCAGGTGGTAAAAAGAGAGCTTTAGTCGCGGGTATTGAGGCTGCCCGCTTTGAAAATCTTGTACTTTCTGATGCCGATTGCTCGCCAGCATCTCCTGCCTGGCTGCAATTAATGGCTTCCCCTCTCAATAGCGGTGCTCAGCTGGTGTTGGGATATGGAGCCTACAAACATCAGCCGGGCTGGCTTAACCGCTGGCAGCGTTTTGAGACTATCTACACAGCTATTCAGTATTTTTCCTTTGCTATCTCGGGAATCCCCTATATGGGGGTTGGCCGCAATCTTGCCTACCGAAAAAATTTGTTTGATCGGTACGGAAAATTGCGGGGATTTCGACACTTACTTTCGGGCGACGATGACCTGTTTGTCAATCGGGCCGCTCGTCCGGGCGCTACAGCCTGGGTGTTAAATCCCGATGCTTTTACCTGGTCTGTGCCTGTAAGAACTTGGAGAGGCTACTACCGACAAAAAAAGCGACATCTTAGCGTGGGGTATCATTATCGCCGCGAACACCAGTGGTTACTGGCTATGTTCTCGGTAAGCCACCTGGCTCATTACGGGCTGGGGGTGCTGGTAATATGTATGCACACCAGCTGGTGGCCGCTAGTATTGATTTTTTTTGGGGTGCGAATGGTAGTAGTGGCCACCATCGGTGGATTGATAAGTGCCGGCATGAAAGCGAGAGATGTTGCTCTTGGGTTTTGGTTGCTGGATGGTCTGCTGTGCTTCTACTACTTGTTGTTCGCACCGGTATTATTCACCGGAAGTCGATTCGTAAAACAATGGAAGTAGCTCAATTCCCCCAAACCAGAAAAGCACAGGATGATTATTTTCTGGTTGAACAAGCCAAGTGTGGTTGCCAAACGTCTTTTACCCGACTCATGGAGCGCCACCAATCGGCCGTCTATCACCTGATGCTTCGTATGACCAAAGATCGCGAAGATGCCAATGATCTGACCATTGAGGCCTTCGGAAAGGCTTTCACCCGCATTGCCAGCTATGCACCCAGCTATGCTTTCAGCACCTGGCTGTATAAAATAGCTGTCAACAATTGCATCGATTTTGTCCGCCGTAAGCGGCTGTCTATGCTTTCTATCGACCATTCCTATACGGCCGAAACTGGCGAACAAGATTTCCGGGAAACACTCCGCACCGATAATCTCGATCCCGAACAGTTTATCATCCGCAAACAGCGGATAGAGGTGATGCGCTATTGTATGGAGCAGCTCAGCGATAAGTATCGCATGATGCTCGAAATGCGCTACGACAATGAAATGTCCTACGAGGAAATGGCCGACCAACTCAAAGTGCCACTGGGAACAGTTAAGGCACAGCTTTTTAGAGCCAAAGAGCTGTTGGCAGATGTGCTGCAAAGCAGAGGGGTCAATGCTTATACAGAGGTCTCGCTGAATCGCAGGGCAGGGTGATAAGCCTTGTCAAAGTATCTTTGGGCAGCAGGCTGCTCCGTGAAGCTGTAAATAAACACATAAGTGCTAGTTTGGATTTTCTGCCGCTGGCAGAAAATCTTACATGCAGGCTTAAAGCCGGCCATCACTCCCACTTCTGTTTTAGCAACTTTGTACTTTCTGACCAATCTTATCACTCCATACCGGGGAAGTAGGTGTCTTTTAAATGGTTGAGCTCGTAGCTGCCGTTGGGGTTGAGTATGATAGAAATAACGTCAAACCGAATTTCCCAGTCATAATCAATCGATTCCATGTAAGCGGCAGCACCTGCTGCCAGTAATTCAGCCTGGCGCGGAGAGATGAAAAGCTCCGGGCGACCATAGTCCTCCGACGATCTTGTTTTTACTTCGACAAAAACAAGGATGTCTCCTTCCTTTGCAATGATGTCGATCTCAGCCCGGCCTTTGCGCCAGTTCTGTTCTTCAATGACATACCCATGTGACTCTAAGTACGTCCGGGCTATCCGCTCGCCCTCCTTTCCTGTATCGTGTGCTGAACTCAATGCGGTTGGCTTGAATGAAACCATATCCTAAGGGAGTCGTTAAACGACAAGATGGATATGATAACAAATCTAATTGTTTAAGAGGAAGATTGCTAATACAGGTCCTCTTTATTTTATGTATTATTTTTATGCATAGCTGCAGATTCGGCTGTAGCCTTTGAGGTCCGCAATATTTTGGCTATCTTTAACAGAAAATAGGGTTATGGAGGCAACATCAAATCTGGCACAGGCACTGGAGCTGATCCGCAAGGATTTGGAATGGGATGAGGCAGCTGAATTTGAAAAAATGAGCGAAGCGGAAGTTTTCGATTTGCTGGCCAACCGGATTGCCTGGCTGATAGAGCATCGCATGGAATGGCTGCTTAGCCTCATGTACCGAATGGATGTCAATGAGGCTAAAGTGAGTGCTGCCTTGCATCCGCTGGCGCCGGAGCCTGCTAATGTCGGACTGGCTCGTTTGGTGCTGGAGCGCCAAAAACAACGCGCATTCACCAAACAACACGTCAACTCTCCTCCACTGGCCGAAGAAGACCTGGCTGATCTCGCCTGGTAATCGCACTGCTGCTGGACTGCAAACCTGTTTGCAATTTTCTGCGGCATGTAAAATATTTCCTTCGTTGTAGTAACAGTGCGCTTGCCCTGGATGAACGGAAATGTATGGAAGCCCGCGGAAAAAGAACCGTTGTAAATCCAGTGAGGGAATCGCGGACAGTCACTAAACATTTTACCGGCTGGCGACATTATTGTAGAGGTTATTTTGTTGACAAAGTGCAGCCAATGGTAGCTGTTGGTGGTGTGCTGCCCTCATGCTGCACAGCTTGCCCGCAGCAAATGCAAGGTCGGCATTCTTTTAACAACCCTTTTTTTAGCATTTGGCAATGAATAACAGAACTTTCATGGTGGAGTTTGAACTCCCGGAGGTGTTGTCAGAGACTTTCATCAGCACAATTCCCCGCCATCGTTTCGTGGTCAATAAGATGCTGGCAGAGGGGGTTATTCAGGCTTACAGCCTCGCGCTGGATCGCTCCAGGTTGTGGGTTATAATGCGGGCTGAGTCAGAACAGGCCCTCAGAGAGCAGATCGGGCGGCTGCCACTGGCTGAATATATGCGACCTCATATTGCAGAACTTATGTTCCACAATACAGCTTCCGCAGTCATGCATTTTTCGCTCAATTAATGAGTTCGGATAACTAAGCGCTCGTATAAGGCTGTTGTCCGCGGGCTGCATATGGGTTAATGCTGCAGTA
This sequence comes from uncultured Saprospiraceae bacterium, assembly GCA_964441755.1. Classification (GTDB taxonomy): domain Bacteria; phylum Bacteroidota; class Bacteroidia; order Chitinophagales; family Saprospiraceae; genus JAUMBM01. The sequence continues at coordinate 95,934 of CAYTVG010000006.1, read as the reverse complement.
GCTTCCTTCACCATTTGTTGACCGATAGGCTGTTGTTAGCAGCATTAGCTATTGTCTTCGCTGCTTCGTTCTTGTAGTTTGGCAGCGTTGATAATAAAATTGCCTTTCTTTGCCGCTGGGGAATCAGCCAGTTTTGGTAAATCAGTTTACCTAATACAGATGGTTTTCTTGGTGTTGTGCAGGTAAGCGGGTGTGTATTGTTCATTTCGATAAAGATTTTCAAGAATTTCGTCTGTATGAAACAAAAAATCAAGCAAGTTCTATCCTATGTCGTCGGGTTGCTGATTCTCGTGCTGGGGGTAGTGGGTGCCCGCTATCTGGCCAGCCAAAAACAGGCACCTCCCCGTCAGGCTAAGGAGGTGACGACCAGGCAAGTGAGGGTGCAATTGGTAAAAAATGAAGATGTACCTGCTGTCGTTCAGCTGGAGGGCAGGCTGATTGCTTACGATAAGGTGGAGATTTTTTCCGAGGTGGGTGGCCAGGTTCTGGCGACCAACCAACCTTTTAAGGTAGGCGTAACCTTTGCAAAGGGTACGCCAATGATCAAAATGGACGATGAAGAGGCGCGTTTATCACTGCTCGCGCTCAAAAGTACCTTGCTGAATTCTATCGCTCAACTGATGCCGGATCTGAAAGTGGATTATCCGGCCAGTTTTCCGCAGTGGGATCGCTATCTGGCGGATTTCGATATTCAGAAACCCGTCATGCCTTTGCCGCAGCCGCTTACATCTCAGGAAAAACGCTTTGTGGCGGCCAGAAATCTCTATACGCAATATTATAACGTCAAAAGCGCAGAAGAGAGACTCTCGAAGTACACGCTCTATGCCCCGTTTAACGGGGTGCTGACGGAGGCCTCCGCTAGTGCCGGTACGCTGGTTCGCGTGGGCCAAAAGCTCGGATCAATCATGAAAACGACGGATTATGAATTAATCGCAACTGTTCCTTTGGCTGATCTAAAGTATGTGAAGCCGGGGACCAACCTCCGGCTGAGCAGCGAAGATGTTGAGGGTAGCTGGAATGGCAAAGTCAGTCGCATAAGCGATGTTATTGATGCCGGCTCTCAGACGGTCCAGGTGTTCATAAGTGTGTCAGGCGCCAATCTGAGAGAGGGTATGTATCTCCGCGGGCAACTTGCTGCTGTCAGGGTGGCCAAGGCTTTCCGCATCAACAAAAATTTGTTGGTCAATCAGCAGGGAGTTTATGTGGTGCAGGATAGTACACTGCGATTCACGGAGGTTGAACTGGTCAAAATTGAGCGTGAAAGTGCAATTATCCGGGGCCTCAGTGACGGCACACAAATCCTTTCGGAAATGCCTCCTGCCGCTTTCGACGGGATGAAAGTCAGCGTTCAACCTCTTCAATAGCTATCATAAGTATTGCTCATGCGTGGTCTTATTCAGTATTTTATAAAATACCCCATTGCTGCCAACTTGCTGATGATAGCGCTCTTCGCGCTGGGCTGGTTTGGCTTGGCTAATATCAAGTCTACTTTCTTTCCTGAAGTTGAAAGTCGTATCATCAGTATACAAACTATCTTTCCGGGGGCTGCGCCTGAAGAGGTTGAAGAGGGTATCATCAATAAAATTGAGGAAAACCTCAAAGGTCTTAGTGGTATCGAAAGATTTGTTTCGGTAAGCAGGGAAAACAGCGGAACGGTGACTGTAGAGGTGCTGAAGGGCTACGATACAGATGTCGTGCTTCAGGATGTTAAAAATGCTGTCGATCGAATCAGTTCTTTCCCGGTTGGTATGGAGCCGGCGGTAGTCTACAAACAGGAAAATCTGGGTTTTGCCTATAGCTTCGCCATTAGTGGCAATGTTGATCTTGCAACACTAAAAAGGTACGGACGCCTTGCAGAAGATGAGCTCCGCTCAATGGAGGGTATCTCAAAAGTGGAGCTCAGCGGGTTTCCTGATGAAGAAATCGAAATTGCTTTCAGAGAGAGAGACCTCAGGGCTTATGGACTCAGTTTTCAGGAGGCGGCCGAGGCAGTGCGCAAAAGCAATGTCGATCTTACCGGAGGATCTGTAAAAGGTAAAAAAGAAGAACTGCTGCTTCGCTCCCGAAATAAAAGTTATTCGGCTGAGGGTCTCCGGGATATTGTTGTCAAAACTACGCCCGCCGGTGGGGTCGTCCGGCTTCATCAGGTAGCTGAGATCCGCGATCGTTGGGCAGACAACCCCAACAGGTCCTTTCTCAATGGCAAACCATCGGTAGTCGTTACCGTACAGAATACGCTGGAGGAGGATTTGCTGGACATCACGGACAAGGTCCGTCAGTACGTCGATGATTTTAACGCTCGCCACGAAGTTGTAGAGGCTGAAACCATTCGGGATTCCAGTATCCTGCTCAGACAGCGCATCGATCTGCTTACCGTCAATGGGGTGATGGGGTTCATGATTGTTTTGTTCGTACTGGCACTTTTTCTGAACTGGCGACTGGCGTTTTGGGTGGCTTTATCCATTCCTATTTCTTTTGCAGGAATGTTTCTGATGGCCTATCTGGTGGGTATTACTATTAATGCGATTTCGCTTTTTGGTATGATCATCGTCGTCGGTATTTTGGTCGATGATGGTATCGTCATTGGAGAGAGTATCTATAGTCGCTTTGAAGAGGGGGATTCTTCGCTCAAGGCCGCCAGTGGCGGAACGCTTATCGTGCTGCCGGCAGTTGTAGCTGCTGTATTGACAACCATCGTTGCCTTCTCCAGCTTCTTGTTTCTGGATGGCCGTATCGGCGATTTTTTTTCAGATATGGCTGTCGTGGTTATCTTTTCTTTGGCATTTTCGCTGGTGGAAGGCATCTTCGTACTGCCTACCCACATCGCACATTCGAAGGCACTCCGGCTCAACCAACAACCCGGGCTAATACGCAAGTGGTTTGACAGACTTATGTATTTCCTTCGCGACAGAACCTACGCACCTGTGTTGCGATTCACCATACATAATAAGGTGATTGTTGTAACTTCTTTTGTGGCGGTACTCGCCATGTCTTTCGGGGCGCTCAGCGGGGGCTTCGTCCCATCGACGTTTTTTCCCATCATTGAACGCGATGATCTGAGTATTACGTTGCAAATGCCCGCCGGAACTCGTGAAGAGGTAACCATGGGACTTGTTAAAAGACTGGAAGAAGCTACCTGGCGAGCCAATGAGGAGCTGAGTGAGCACTATTTCAATAACCAAAAACAGGCTATTAAGCAGGTAGAAGTAAAACTTGGGCCTACATCCTATCAGGCTACTATCAATATTGCTTTGCTCGATGGTGAAAATCGCGACAGCCTGCGCTTGCGTGAGGTGGTCAATACCATCCGACGGGAGGCTGGTCCGGTGGAAGAAGCCGAAATTATTTCTTTCGGCAGTCAGACTGCTTTCGGTAAGCCGGTCTCTATATCGCTGGTGGGCAATAACTACAAGGAGCTTCAACTAGCTACCCAGGCAGTGAAGGATGAACTCCGCCAACTGACTGAACTAACTGATATCAATGATAATAACCAGGAAGGACTGCGAGAAATCAATATTACGCTCAAGGATAAGGCGCGCTATCTTGGACTGGACGTGCAGACAATTATCGGGCAGGTGCGGCAGGGATTCTTCGGGGCTGAGGCACAGCGCTTGCAGCGCGGAGAGGATGAGGTAAAAGTGTGGGTAAGGTATCACGAAGACGACAGGCGCGACTGGGTGGATTTGGCAGATATGCGCATCAGAACGTTGGCAGGTACCTTTCCGCTGAGTGAAGTAGCTGAGCTTTCCGTAGGCAGGGGGGTTATTAGCATCAACCATATCGATGGTAAGCGTGAGGTTAAAGTAGAGGCAGATATCGCCAACGATGATGTTAGTGTAAGCGATCTTACTATTAACCTGAAGGAAGAAGTGCTCCCGAAAGTGCTTGCCGGATTTCCCGGTGTGTCGGCCTTATTTGAAGGTCAGAACAGGGAGCAGGAAAAATCGGTCTCCTCTATGCGGCGCGTAGGTCTGGTCGTGCTGGCGGCTATGTTTTTTATTATCGCTCTTACGTTTCGCGATATGGGGCAGACCGTGGTTGTTTTCCTGTTGATTCCTTTTTCTTTGGCGGGTGTCATCGGTGGTCACTGGCTGATGGATGCTCCGCTTAGTTTGTTCTCCTTTTTAGGGGTGATTGCGCTGATTGGTATTTTGGTCAATGATGCACTGGTGCTGGTTAGTGCCTACAATGATTTGCTGCGTGCAGGGCACGGACAAATGGATGCTTTGTACGAAGCGGGTGTTTCTCGCTTTCGACCCATATTGTTGACATCCCTGACTACCTTTGCGGGTTTGGCACCTATCATGTTCGAAAAAAGCTTGCAGGCACAGTTCCTGATTCCGATGGCCATATCCGTTTCGTATGGATTGCTGATGGCAACCCTGATAAATCTTATCCTGCTGCCGGCACTGCTGGTAATCCTCAACCGGCTGCGGTTGCTGGGGGCTTATGTGAGCCATGGGTATACTCCGGCCAAAGAACTGGTAGAGCCTGCTCGTAAGGAGATGGAAGCTGAACGTGAGATGCAGGATGATCTCAGACATAATTAATTAAAAAATAGTGCGTCAGTATGGCAAAGCAACGAATTGCGCTGGATATGGACGAGGTTATCGCAGATGTTCGCCCCAAGTTGCTGGATGCTTTCGAACAACTCATGGGCTGGCGGCCATCTTGGGAGGAATACGCGGGTAAAAAAATTTACGACCTGGCAGGAGCTGCTGAGGTGCGCAATGTGCTGCATACTAAGGGCTTTTTTGCGGATTTGCCGGTTATGCCGGGTAGCCAAGACGTCGTCAGAGAACTTATGGAAGACTATGAGCTGTTTATCATCACAGCAGCCATGGAATTCAGGTATTCTTTCGAAGACAAATACGACTGGCTGGCTACTCACTTTCCTTTCATTCCCTGGAAAAATATTGTCTTCTGCGGAGATAAGCGAATTATTCAGGCAGATTATATGATCGATGATCATGTGAGGAATCTGGAAACTTTCAGGGGCAAAGGATTGCTGTATACCGCTTCTCACAATCTGGCAGAAACGAGGTTCCGGCGAGTGAATGACTGGGAAGAGATTCGAGCTTTTTTTGAGGAGGAAAAAAAAGTACATACAGGCACACAAGGAGCGTCATATAGCGTATGAAAAGCAATACCGGAATGACAGGGGCCGTGATGAAAATGGGGCGTTTTGCTGCTTCCGGACTGCTCGCTACATCCGTAAATATTGGACTCTATTTGCTGTTGGCCAATCGCTTTCTGCCGCCTGTGCCTGCCAATCTGGTCGCTTACTGTACGGCAGTTGTGATTAATTTTTTGATGCACCGCTACGTCGTCTTTCAGGCAGGGGGGTCGGTGCGAAAAACTTTTATGTGGTCTATGGTGGCTTCGGCAGGCGGATTGGTACTGGATACGGCCTTGGTGGGCGGTCTCAATTATGTTCCTTTCTTTGCGTGCCGGCAGTGGCTGGTGAAGGCGTCCTCAACGGCAGTGGTTTTTTTCTATAACTTTGTCAGTAAGCAATATATATTTGAAAAAACATGATCTTCTCGGGCGCGTGGCAGCTTTGTTGCAACCAAATGGTCAGGGCAGGGATGTTCTGTGAAATCTCCGGTCGCTGCTGTTGTTGGAGAAAGTCGAGCACACAATAATCAATTTACAATGGTTTTTGGTATGAATTATTTTCGTTTCGTCCTGTCCGTTATCAGCCTGCTGTGGTTCGCTGGTACAATTACCGCCCAGCAGTCACTCACACTGTCAGAGGCGCTCCAAAGGGCGCTGGAATGCAATTATCCCATAAGGGTGGCAAAGGCCGAGCTGGCGGTAGCCGAAAACAACAATGACTGGAGCCTGACCAATCGCTATCCGGTGGTCAACCTGACGGCTAATGCCAATAACAATTACTCCAATACGAGTAATCCGGCAAGCATATTATTCAAATCCAGTGTGTTGAATACCAGTATAGTGCCCGGACTTGAAACGGTCTGGGTTATCTTTGACGGACACAGGGCTGCCATCAACAAGGGACAACTGGAAGGGCAGTATAATTTGTCGGCTGGTCAGTTGCGGCAGCAGATAGAACAGACAATGCTCGCAGTGATTCAGTCGTATCATGGGGTACTGGTACAGCGCGAACAGCTTAGCATACTCCAGGGGGTGCTTAGTTTGTCTCGTGACCGAGTGGATTACCAGCAGCTGCGGCAGTCATACGGGCAGGCAAACACATTTGATTTGCTGCAGGCTCGCGATGCCTATCTGAGTGATTCAACTACCTTCCTGGTGCAGCAGACATTATACCAAAACGCCATGCGCAATTTGCTGCAACTGATTGGAGAAGATCCGTCAACTGCACCATCGGCTTATGTGCTGGCTGATGAGCTGACAGCAGAGGGTAAGGTGTATGAGTACAACGAGCTGGCAGACAAATTGCTTTCCAATAACCAACAGCTTATGAATCTGGTGATGGCAAGGGAGCTGGCCTCGCTGAATACTCGTTTGCTGGAAACCAATACCAAACCTACCATCAGCCTGCGGGCGGGCATGACCTATAATACGGGCATTGGGTTCGGGGTGCAGACGTTCAATTTTGTGAGTGGACAGGTGGAACAGGATGTGCCGCGCATCGCTGCCCGAAACCTAAATACTTTCCTCAATGTATCTATGGTCTATAATATCTTCGACAATGGTGCCCGCCGTCGACAGATCGGAAGCTCCCGACTGGCAGAAATCAGTTCGCAACTTAGCTATGAGAGTCAAAAGCAGCTACTGTTGACGCAGCTCGCTAATGCACACAATACCTACGATAATCAGCGCAGTCTTGTGCAATTGACTAAGGAACTGGTCGACAATGCACAGCGCAATCTGTCAATTGCTGAGGAGCGCCTGCGTGCCGGCCTTATCAATTCTTTTGACTACAGAACTGTGCAGCTTGGCTACCTGACAGCAACGCAGACACAGCTCAATGCTTTGCTGAATCTAAAAAATACAGAGACGGAGCTACTCCGGCTAACAGGTGAACTGATCCGTTGATGCATGTTTTTGGGGTGGCACCAGCCACCCCAAAATGGTTCCGGGTGTATTAATTTTTCGCAGAAAAATTAATACACCCCCCCAGCCACTGCTCTCAGGCATGCACAACCGTACCCCGCCCATCAAACAGCGTATACTGGTCACCCAGCACGACCTCCGCAACCCCTTGCTCTATGGCATTGAAAGCATTGTCTAGCTTGGGCAACATGCCGGCTGTAATCACACCTTCCGAGCGAAGTTGATGGTAGTAGGCACGGTCAATGCGCGGGATAACACTACGCTCATCATCAGGTATCAGCAACACACCGGGTTTTTCAAAGCCAAACAGCAGGCGCACACGAAAGTGCTTTGCCATGGCGACGGCCACCGCAGAGGCAATGCTGTCTGCATTCGTATTGAGCAACTGTCCTGCACCATCATGGGTGATTGGACTTATCACAGGGCATAATTGTTGTGAAAGGCATTCACAGAGGAAAGTGCTGTTGACGGATGTTACATCCCCCACAAATCCGTAGTCAATGGAAGCGGAAGTCCGACGCTTTGCCCTGACGAGATTTGCGTCGGCTCCGCTAAAGCCTATGGCGTCTACCCCCAGCGCCTGCAGCCGTGCTACCACCTGCTTGTTGATGAGCCCTGCATACACCATGGTGACAATGTCAAGGGTAGCCGCATCGGTCACGCGACGCCCGTCAATCATTTGCGGTTCAATGCCTAATGCCCTGCTCATATCACTGGCTCTTTTGCCCCCTCCATGAATGAGTATGCCGGGGGCCGGCAGTAAGGCAAAGGAGCTGAGAAAGGCGGGCAACATCTCCGCAGATTCAATAACCTGCCCACCAATCTTTACAATAGTGAGTACCTCAGACATGTGCCGGAGCTTATTTTTCGCGAATAATCAGATTGTCTATCAGCCGTATTTCGCCCAACCAGGCGGCAACACAAGCCACAACACTACCATTGTCAGGCAGGCTGTTGAGAGGCTGCAGGCTGATGCCGTGAACAATGCTTACATATTCCGGGCGGAAACCAGCCGCCTGCAGGGAATTAAAGGCATCTTGCGTCAGGGAATCAAAGGAAGCTCCTTTTTTCAGGGCTGCCTGCCGAAGGTGCTGGAGAATTTTGTATATCGCAGCTGCCTGCGCCCGCTCTTCAGGGCTTAGCCGCATATTGCGCGAACTCATGGCAAGACCGTCTACTTCTCTTACCGTTGGAACCATGACAAGCTCAACGGGGGATTGTTGTACTTCGAGCATTCTGCGGATGATGCAAAGCTGCTGGTAGTCTTTCTGTCCCATATACAGCCGGTGGGGCTTCACTATGTCAAGCAGTCGGTTTACTACCTGTACAACTCCTGCGAAATGACCCGGGCGATGGGCGCCTTCCATCACCAGATCAAGCCCGTTGAGGTCAATATCTATGCGCGTTTCAAGCCCCGGGGGATAAATGACCTCTACTTCCGGGAGAAAAACAATGTGGCAGCCGGCATCGGCCAGCCGGGCAATGTCCAGGGCCGGCATACGGGGGTATTTTTCGAGATCCTCAGCCTGATTAAACTGCGTAGGATTAACGAAAATGCTGCATACGGTGAGCTGGTTTTCGGCCAGCGATGTGTTAATCAGTGAAATATGACCCGCATGCAGTGCACCCATGGTCGGTACGAAACCTATCGTCTGGTAACTGCCTCGCTCCGCTTGCAGATGCGCCTGTATGTCGGTCACTTGCTTATACAAATACATAAAGAATCAAATTATACTGGTAACAAGCAGCAAATATAGCAGTTTTTGCACCGCAGGGGCTTTCGCAGAATTAAATAGGTTGAAACTGCCTGATTTTTACTACCTTTGTATATTCATTTGCAGACTTACGTCATTTTCTATATACCAAGGGTGTATGAATAAAAAAAGAGTGTTGATCGTTACCCAGGAGATGCAACCTTACACTGAGACAGGTGAAATCTCCGCTTTGGTACGAGAACTCGCACCATACGTTCAGGATCACAACATGGAGATTCGGGTGCTGATGCCCCGATTCGGGACCATCAACGAACGCCGTCATCGGCTGCATGAGGTCGTCAGGTTGTCGGGAATGAATATCATTGTCGATGATGACGATTATCCGCTGATCATCAAGGTAGCTTCTTTACAGGAGGCTCGCATGCAGGTCTATTTTTTGGATAATGATGATTTTTTTCGCAGAAAACATGTGTTCCGGGATGGCCACAATAAAGTCTATGATGATAATGTAGACAGGATGGTCTTCTTCTGTAAGGGCGTGCTGGAGACAGTCAAAAAATTTGGATGGGCTCCCGATCTGGTTCATTGCCATGGATGGATGACCAGCCTGATTCCTCTGTACTTGAAGACGGCCTACCGAAGCGAGCCTCTTTTTCAGCATGCCCGTGTGGTATACTCCGTGTATGAGTCTGAAGATGAGGCACTACTGGCTGATACGTTCACTGCCAAAGCTTCTATCAACAATTTGTCGGAGAGCGATTTACTCCAGTATTACGGCGATTCGGGTGCAACGGTTCACGAAGGTGCATTTGCTTATTCGGACGGGGTTGTACTCAATAGCGATACGCACAGTGCCGGCGTGGCGGCTGCTCTTGACAAGCTGGGTAAGCCAATACTGCAGGCAACTCCCGATCTGCCAATGGCAGCATATCTCGATTTTTACCAAGTTTTACTTGGGTAGTAGCGCTTGTTCGATTATTAATTGTACCCTTTCCGAACAATACGGGCGGCTCAGGGGCAGTTGTTAGTGAATGTTTTTACCCTTTCGTAAATCGGGTCAAATAACCTTATGAAATCTACATACTTTTTGGCTGTTGCAGCACTTATTTTTTTACTGACAGCTTTCGCCTGCACAGATCCTACTTTTGTCGGAACAGAACTGTTGGAAGGTGACAGAGCTGAAGTGGCATACACGGATACGCTGGCTGTCAAGGCTACTACTATCCTGGGAGACTCTGTTATTACGTATTCTCCGGATTTAGTATTTACCCGAACAGACTTTTATTTTGGTGATATGGCGGATCCGGTCTTTGGCCGTACGATCGCTGCGGTCTATGCCCAACCTCGTTTGTTCATCGACCCGGTGACAGGAGATCTGCTTCCGCCCGATTTTGAGGACGCTCAGATTGATTCTGTTGTGTTAGTGCTGCCACTTTCATTAGACGGGCACTATGGCTTTGTAAATCAGCCTTTTGGTGTGGAAGTTCTGGCGATGACGGAGCGCATTAATTCGGCTGCTACCTACTACTCCAATGTTTCCTTCTCCACAGGGGCGTCTATTGGTCAGCAGACCATTACACCCAGATTCGATTCGGTTTTTGTGACGAGGACTTTTGCTCCTTTTGGAGATACTGCGCTTGTGCAGCCACACATGCGGGTAAGGTTGTCTGATCAGTTTGCCAGCCAGCTGGCAGGCCGGGATTCAGCTCAATTGAGTTCTGACTCCTTGTGGCTGGACTTTCTGCCAGGCATCATGATTAAGCCAAGTGCTGTTTCGCAGGGCCTGCTCAACCTCAAACTTGCTAATACCTGGGCAGGTTTGTATGTGTATTACAGCCGTTCCGGCGTGCCGGGAGAATATATTTTTCCGCTCCGCTCCAATAGCCCCAGGGTGAGTAGCTATCACTACCAACGCAATGATGCTGTGGTAGAGTCATTCATTGGTTCAACAGCCTTATCTGACAGCCTCTTGTTTTTACAGGGCTTACAGGGGTTGTTTGTCGAACTGGAGTTTCCGGAATTGCGAAATCTGCAAAATTATGCCGTCAACAGGGCTACCCTGGAACTTACGATGGACTTGCTGGCGGTAGATGATACCGCTAAGTACAAGCTACCTCCCCAACTGGTACTGATCAAGCGGAATGCTACAACCGGCAATCTGGATGTAATCCAGGATGTGAGCATCTCTACTGATTTGGCTTTCCACGGTGGCCGAAAGTCAGTGAAAGACGGACTCACCCGCTATGAATTAAATATTCCTTTTCATCTTCAGTATATGTTGGAGGGAACTCAGCCGGAAAAATTGTATCTTGCCATCTCTCCCGTAGGAAGCACCCCGAACAGAGTGGTGCTCAGGGGAAGTGGCCGGTCTGATTCGCCCGTCAGGTTAAAACTGGCACTCACCTCAATACAGTAAGTATAGCTCATCCCATTCGGTAATCCACAATTCACCCAGTGAAGTTGTAAAAAAGCGCCAGCTCGCGGATATGGACACCCATGACCGCAAGCTGGCTTGTGCGCATAACATTAACAAATTAAAAATTGACCCATGTGTGGAATTGTAGCTTATCTTGGCCATCGGGAGGCCTACCCTATTTTGCTGAAGGGACTCAAAAGGCTTGAGTATCGCGGCTATGACAGCGCCGGCGTCGCCTTATTAGATGATTCATTGAAAATCTATAAGAAAAAAGGCAAGGTGCAGGAAATGGCTGATTTCGTCGGCGACAATACCCAGCCTGCTACACAGGGTATTGGCCATACGCGCTGGGCTACCCATGGCGCGCCGGACGATATCAATGCGCACCCTCATGCTTCTTCCGACAACCGGCTGGTGTTGGTTCATAACGGAATTATCGAAAACTATGCACCGCTTAAGCAGGCACTGCAGGCACAAGGGCATGTTTTTGTCAGTGAAACAGATACGGAAGTGCTGGTACACCTGATAGATGCCGTAAAAAGTAGAGATGTACTGCCGCTCGAAGAGGCTGTCCGTATCGCACTCTCAGAAGTCGAAGGGGCGTATGCCATCGTTGTGATGGATCAGAATGAACCGGGTAAAATTGTAGCTGCCCGCAAAGCCAGCCCACTGGTGATCGGACTTGGGGAAGAGGAGTTTTTTTTGGCATCTGATGCAACGCCCATAGTGGAATATACCAAGCGGGTTGTTTATCTCGAAGATGGTCAGATTGCTGCTATTACCCTCGCCAACGGACTTGAGTTGCGCAGTATCGCCAGCAACAATGTGGAGTTGCCTTATATACAGGAACTGGCACTACAGGTAGAGGCCATAGAGAAGGGGGGATATGATTATTTCATGCTTAAAGAAATCTACCAGCAGCCACAGACTATCGCCGATGCTATGCGGGGGCGCCTGAATGCGCAGGAAGGCTGGATCAAGCTGGGAGGCGTTGAAGAGCATGCAGCGCGTATCCTCAGCGCCAATCGCTTCATCATCGTAGGTTGCGGCACTTCCTGGCATGCCGGCCTGATTGGGGAGTATCTGTTCGAAGACCTTGTCCGCATTCCGGTGGAGGTTGAGTATGCATCCGAGTTTCGCTATCGAAACCCCGTTCTTTCAGCCAATGACGTAGTCATCGCTATCAGTCAGTCGGGAGAAACATCCGATACAATGGCTGCAATTGAGCTGGCTAAATCCCATGGGGCTTTGGTGTACGGGGTCGTCAATGCGGTTGGCTCTTCCATCGCTCGCATGACAGACGCAGGCTCGTATATTCACGCTGGTCCCGAAATAGGGGTCGCTTCTACCAAGGCATTCACCGGGCAGGTAACGCTCCTGACCATGATGGCGCTACACCTGGCACACCTGAAAGGGACAATCACGCCAACCTACTTCCGGCAGTTGCTGGAGGAATTGGCGGCTATACCGCAAAAAGTGGAGAAAGTCCTGCAGAGTAACGCTTTAATTAAGTACATTGCATCCGAAATTAAAGACCGGCACAATGCGCTTTATCTGGGTAGGGGGTATAACTTTCCCGTAGCACTGGAGGGAGCGCTGAAACTGAAAGAGATTTCCTACATCCATGCAGAGGGCTATCCTGCAGCAGAGATGAAACACGGTCCTATCGCGCTTATCGATGAGCAAATGCCCGTAGTGGTAATGGCTACCAACGAGAGTGCATACGATAAGGTCGTAAGTAATGTGCAGGAGGTAAAAGCAAGAAAAGGCTACGTAATCGCTATCGTTAATGAAGGCGATACGATCATGAGCCAGATTGCCGATCAGGTGATTGAAATTCCTCAAACACTGGAGCCGCTGACGCCATTGATCTCTTCGATACCATTGCAGTTGCTGTCATATCACATTGCCGTATTGCGCGGCTGTGATGTAGATCAGCCTCGCAATCTGGCAAAATCGGTCACCGTTGAATAATTGAAAATGTCTTCCTTACGTACTATGGCCAACAAGCGAGTGGAAATTGACTGGAGCGATGAGTACAACTCTTCGCAAAGCCAGATAACGATAACTGAATACGGGCGCAATGTTCAAAAATTGGTTGAACATGCCAAATCAATCGCCAATCCTGCCGAGCGTCAGGCTTTTGCTGAGCGAATCATCTGGCTTATGCAACAGATATCGCCGCAGAGCCGCAATGTGGAGGATTACAGGGAAAAATTGTGGAAGCATCTGTTCCGCATAGCTGATTACGGGCTGGATGTAAACCCGCCTGAAGGGATTGTTGTCAAACCCGAGGATGCTAAGAAACACCCTGATAAGGTTCCTTACCCGGAGTCACAGGCGCAGTTTAGGCACTACGGGCACAATGTACAGCGCATGATACAACAGGCGCTCGAAATGCCGGATGGACCCAAAAGGGATGGCTTCATTGCGGTTATTGGTGCCTATATGAAGCTCGCTTACAAAACCTGGAATAAAGAGCACTATGTCAGTGACGAGGTAATCAAGTCCGATCTGGCAAATCTCTCAGGGGGGCAAATTGTCATTGATGAAGCTATTTCGCTGGATGATCTGTCTGCGCCCAATGGCAAGAAACGCGTTGCGGGCAAACATCATGGTGGTGGTAACCAACAGCGCCCCAACTTCCAGCAGCAGGGCTCCTTTCAGCAGAGGGGAGGACGGATGCGACAGCAGCAGCATCCGGGCAAACGGCATAAAAAATAAGTTGTTTCAAGGAATTATCTTCCGGATATTCAGCCGCCCTTTGCGGCCAAAAACGCCTGTTCCGTATGTTCTTCGATGGTGCACACCATCAGAGAACATACGGAACAGACAGCTCGCGTTCATAACAGTTGTAATATCTCTCATCCATGGCTAGTCCGTTATCTGACGCTTTCGTAATCGAAGGGGGCGTCAATCTACAGGGGGAGATCATCCCTCAAGGTGCTAAAAATGAGGCACTTCAAGTTATTTGCGCTGTGTTGCTGACCGACCAGCCGGTATTGCTGGACAATGTTCCGGATATTCTCGATGTGCGCTTGTTGGTTGAATTGCTGGAGGGAATGGGGGTGGTGGTCGAGCGACTTGCACCCAATAGCTTCCGGTTTACAGCGGCACATATCAATCTTGACTATGTGCTCTCTGAGGAGTACCTTCGCAATGCAAGCAGGATTAGAGGTTCGGTCATGCTCATAGGTCCTCTGTTGGCGCGTTTTGGTAAGGCTTCTCTGCCACGCCCGGGCGGAGATAAAATAGGCCGGCGGCGACTTGATACACACTTGCTGGGTCTGGAGCAGCTTGGCGCTCATTTTTCTTACGATACCAGTTGTGGTATATATACTTTCTCTGCTGATAGATTGATTGGTAAGCCTATTCTCATGGAGGAGATCTCCGTGACGGGTACGGCCAATGTTGTTATGGCAGCTGTGCTGGCAGAGGGAATCACGACAATCTACAATGCTGCCTGTGAACCCTATGTACAGCAGCTCTGCAAGCTGCTCAATGCTATGGGGGCAAAAATACAGGGGGTAGGGTCCAATTTACTGCATATAGAGGGCGTGGGTACACTGGGAGGCGCTGTGCATCGCTTGCTGCCCGATATGATAGAAATAGGCAGCTTTATCGGCTTGGCAGCAATGACGCAGTCTGCAATCACCATTAAGGACGCTCGTATTGATCAGTTGGGCATTATCCCGCGTGTTTTTGAGCGCATGGGGATTGCAATGGAATACAGAGGAGATGATATTTATATCCCCCGGCAGGAGGTGTACGAAATTCAGACTTTTCTCGATGGCTCCATCATGACCATTTACGATGCTCCCTGGCCAGGATTCACGCCAGACCTTATGAGTGTGGTGTTGGTAACTGCTACCCAGGCAGTTGGCAGCGTCCTTGTCCACCAGAAAATGTTCGAAAGCCGCCTTTTTTTTGTGGATAAACTCATTGATATGGGGGCTCAGATTATTCTGTGTGATCCGCACAGAGCGACTGTCATAGGTCTGGGTCGCCGCTTTCAGCTCAAAGGCATAGAGATGACATCGCCGGATATACGGGCGGGTGTAGCCCTGCTCATCGCAGCATTGTCAGCCAAGGGCAAGAGCGTCATCCATAATATTCACCAGATTGACAGGGGCTATCAGCAGATAGATCTGAGACTAAATGCATTGGGCGCGAACATTCGCCGCTTGTAAGCAAGCCCGACTCAAATACGCTTCGCTGCTTTTGGAATAAAAAAACTACCTGACTGGATACCTGTTTTACAGCCATCTTTGGTGGCATAAGCCGCCAAAGATGGCTGTAAAACAGGCTCGATTGCGCAGACGTACTAGCGCAAAACGCTGCTCACAGGCATTTTAGGGTCATAATTGCCTTCAAGCACAGGGCTCTGCTGGTTGCGGGTATAGTTCCGCACATTCTCATAGACAAACTGGAACAGCTCCTGTACGCTCACTATGTCATCGCCATCTGTATTGGCCTGTCCTTTGAGCCCCCGGATGAGGAAGTGACTGAATACCCCCTGACGCAGGCTGCCCGATTCGAGTGAAGTTTCCTCTGATTTGCTGGACATAATCAGCGCAGTACCGCTTTTGCTGCGCGCCAGGGTCTCGTAATACTTGCTCAGGCTTTCTTCCGGTTGGCGCCCTCTGGAAGCCAGCAGGCTACCTGAATGGCAGGCATCAGCCAGAATGAGCTGGTATTTGGCAGCGCTTGCGTCCAGTAAACGCTTGATATCGCTGTGAAAAAGCTGGTTGTTGTGGCCGTCATAATCTATGGGCAAAAAAGATCCCTGCAGCCCATGACCGGAAAAATACAGTAAGACAAGATCATTGGGTCCTGCTTTGCCAAACAGGTCACGCATGTGTCGAAGGATATTATCGCGGGTAGCGTCTTCATCAATCAGGACGACCATCTGTTCGTCAGGGATTGCACCACCTTCCGGGCTCATCAGGAAGGCATACAGCCTGTAGGCATCATCATCGGTAAAACGCAACACGGGCATGTGCCGATAGTTGGCAACACCAATGACGAGCGCCCATACCCTGGGCATCCCCGGTGAGCCTGAAGCTGTGGGGCGCTGGTTGGCCGTAGCCGGCTCGGCGGGTGCACCAACATGCCTGCCATCCACCCAGTAACCGCGTATGGTCGGGCCTTCGAACTGGTAGAATGACCCATAACCATTGAATGCTCCGCGGGCAAATGAACCTTCGTACCGGTCGCGGTTGGCATAGATAACAACACCATTGCCCTCCGGCAGTTCGTTGCGAAAATTACCTTCATAACGACTTTGATCCCGAAACACATAGACCCCGAAACCATCCTTGCAGTTGCCGCTTTGGCAGCCTATCTGAGGATTTGACTGTACGTACACCGGCTGCTGAAAAGTGCCATCAATCCACTCTCCCTGTTGTTTCCGCCCGTCTGTGCAGGTGAGCGTTCCCCGCCCATGCTGTAAGCCCTGTCGAAAGCTGCCGGTATATTCATCGCCATTGGGATACGTAAATTTACCATGCCCGTGCGGCCTTCCCTGACTGAAAAAACCATCGTACAGGCTGCCGTCGGGATAGGCAAAATACCCCTGTCCATGCTCGCAGTTGCCGCGCAGGCAGCCCGTTTGTACAACCGGATTGCTGTGCAGGCCGGGATCACTGAGGCTGATCAGTCGCCCCTGTGCGTCAACGGGTCTGCCCATGCGCCAAAGACCGCTGTATGACTTGCCGTCGGGCCAGGTTTTTACCCCCTGCCCGTCCGGATACCTTCGCGTCCAATTGCCTCTGTATTCAGAACCGTCGGGATAATAGCAAATGCCCTGTCCGTGGATTTCTCCATGCCTAAACTCCCCGTTGTAGATGGCTCCTCCCTGAAAGACATAAGTACCTGTGCCATTGAGGCAATCACCAGCGATACAGCCCGTCTGTTCCACCGTCCGGGATGCCATCTCAACAGCTGTTTCTGTCGAAAGCTGTCCTCTGTACCAGATTCCCTGCTGCTTGTTGCCGGCAGCATCGATAAACATTCCTTTGCCATGTGGCAGGCCATACATAAACTCACCGATATATCGGCTGCCATCGCTGTGGTACAGCGCCCCCTGCCCGTTCATCTCTCCGTTGGCAAACTGGCCCACATAGCGCTTACCGCCGGAGAGCACCATGATTCCTTCTCCCTGGCGACAGTCCCCCTCAAGGCACTGGGCCGACCCGGTGGTGGTAATAAATATCGCAATACAGAGCGCTGTGAGGTATGATATTCGATTGAACATAGCAAGTTATGTTGTTTTTTGGAAAGAACAGGCGCCAAAGAGCGGCAGGGATCAGGCAGCAGCAAGCACGTCAAGGCAGCCTCAGCTGCCCGGGCATGCTTTGCATCAATGCTTATTTTTGTAAAAATGAGCACAGAGGCAATCTTGTATTTTACTGCCTTTGGCAGCAAAATACATCAGGCGCAGCAGGCTTATGGTAAAAAAGCCCGGAGGGGGGGACATCAGCGGACAAACGATACGGGCATTTGAGCGTCGTAGCTGCCAGTGATGGTGGGCGTCTGAATATTACCAGTATAAAGCCTTACCTGCTTGTGTACAAAGGTAAACAATTCTGTGATGCTAACAATCCGGTTGTTATCGGAATCAGCTTCTCCCTTGAGTCCCCGGATCAGAAAATGACTAAAAATTCCGGATCGAAGTCCTTTGTCCTCCAGCGAGTATTCTTCACTTTTAGAAGAGAGCAGGAGCGCTGTGCCTCCTTTGCTCTGCTCAAGCGCATTGTAATAGCGGGAAATTTCGATATTGGAAGCCGTCCTGGCAGCCAGCAGGCTGCCCGAGTGACAGGCGTCTGCCATGACTACCTTGTGACGTGCTCTGCTTTGTCGCAGCAACTCACTAATCTCGTCGTGTTCGAGCCGGAAGTGATAGCCATCGTAGTCAACCGGCAGAAAGGCACCCGGTAGTCCGTGGCCGGAAAAGTACAGTATGACGACGTCGTTATCATCCGCCTGCAGAAAAGTAGAACGCATGGCTGCAAGTACATTTTCGCGGGTGGCATCTTCATCGATGAGCAGTCGCAACTGGTTATCAGGCAGGGCGCCTCCTTCGGGGCTTTTGAGAAAAGCATAAATCTGGTAAGCATCGTCATCCGCATAGCGCAGCGAGGGCATGTGGGTATAACGGGCAGCCCCCACGATTACTGCCCATATCCGAATGGCTGTGTCGCTCTTCACCGCGACTTCTGGTTGTGCAGGCAAAGCAGCTGAAAAGAGTGTCCATATCAATTCTCCATTTTGCCATATACCGGCCCGAATGCTGCCGTCTGCTCCGTACATAACACCTCTGCCCTCGGGCGCAAACAGCTTCCATCCTCCTTCATAACGATTACCGTCGGGAAAATGAGCGATGCCCATCCCCTGAGGCAGACCGGCTATAAATTCGCCCATGAAGCGGACTCCGCCGCCAAGCACCATTTTTCCCTTGATCCGGTCACAGGGAACCGTATTGCAGTCAGCAAAAGTGGTGGTGTCCTCAGCAAAGGACATGCGTCCCCAGTCAAACAGGTATTGATCTTCTGTCCATCGCCCGCTTATGGATTCGTAGCCCGGATAGGTCATGTTGCCGCTCCCGTGTCGGAGATTAGCCCTCCATTCGCCATCATATTGACTGCCATTGCCGTATCGCATGACACCTCGTCCATCCAGCTGACCATCGCGCAGATTGCCCTGGTAGTTGTCTCCGTTGGCAAATGTAAAAATACCCCAGCCGGATGGCTGACCATTCATCCAGCTACCTTCATAGTGGTTGCCGTTGGCGTATTTCATGACACCTTGCCCATGAAAAACATTATTGACAAACTCACCCAAATATTCACTACCGTCAATCAGCACCAGTCGGCCGCGTCCCATGCGATGGTTCTGCTGCCAATTACCTATATACTTGCTGCCATCGGCATAGGTGAGTATGCCCCTGCCATGCATCTTACCCGCCTGAAAATCTCCCTCATAGCGCGCACCATCAGGAAACTCGGCCAACCCGTTGCCACTGTCGCAGTTGCCCCGGATACAGCTGACCTGAGCCATCATGCCGGGAGAAGAGAGAAAAATAACTGACAGCCATAGCGCCAGCTGTAATGCAAACTTTGACATAGTACTGGTATTGAGATAAAAAATGTGCCTGAGGATGAATGAGAAGTATGTGTTGCAGGCAGTTGACAATTGTCAGCACATTTAACGTATACATAAACCATCTTTCGCTTGTTAAAAGCAATTTTTTTTTACTTTTATCAAAAAAAAGTCATGAGGATTTTCTTTTTAGGGTTTGTGCTGCTGATAGCTCAGCTTGAAATGAGTGCGCAGGCTAGCTTGTTAAAAGCAGGGCCAATGGTCGGGTATGTCGATATGCGGGAAGCGCTGCTGTGGGTGCAGACAACTTCTGCTGCCGAAGTGCAATTTGTCTATTGGGATAGCCTTCAGCCAGCTACCCGCTATTATACGGATAAAGCAATGACCCAAAAGGAGGGTGTATTCACCGCCAAATTGGTTGCAGATCAGCTGACGCCCGGAAAAGTGTACGGGTATCAATTGTTGATTAACGGGCAGCCGATAGAGCGGCCTTATCCGCAATACTTCAAGTCTCAGGTACTTTGGCGGTTTCGAACAGACCCGCCTCCCTTCACGGTCGCACTCGGCAGCTGCTCTTACTTCAATGAGCCTGAGTATGACCGGCCCGGTCGCGCGTATGGGGGCGAATACGGCATTTTTCAGTCGATATACAACCGACGTCCCGATCTGATGCTGTGGCTGGGCGATAATATCTACCTCCGGGAGGGCGATTTTTACAGCCGTACGGGCATTATGCACCGCAATACACATGCCCGCGCCACGGCAGAATTACAGCCGCTGCTGGCCAGCACGCATCATTATGCCATTTGGGATGATCATGATTTTGGCCCTAATGACAGTGACCGCAGCTTCGTCCACAAAGATGTTGCTCTGGAAGCTTTCCGGCTCTTCTGGGGAAACCCATCCTTCGGGGTCAATGGTGAAAAGGGTATTACCTCATGGTTTGAACACAACGACATGCATTTTTTCCTGCTGGATGACCGTTACCATCGGGCACCCAATGACCGCAAAACAGGCGATTGTACCATCATGGGCGAAACCCAGCGGGAATGGCTGATTGACGCGCTCGCTGCCAGTCAGGCTCCCTTCAAGCTGGTAGCTATCGGGGGACAGGTGCTCAACACGGCCAAAGTCTATGAAACGTATGCAAATGTATGCCCCGAAGAGCGTGAATGGCTGCTGAAGCGGATCGAAGAAGAAAATATCAAAGGCGTGGTCTTTCTCACCGGTGACCGGCATCATACCGAGCTCAGCCAGTATACCAATGCTGCAGGCAACGTCGTGTACGACCTCACCGTTTCTCCCCTAACCTCTGGTCCTGCTTCTAATGTAAGAGAGGTCAATGACAACCGTGTGGAAGGGACACTGGTTACGCAGCGCAACTTCGGTATGCTTACCTTCAGCGGACCGCGGACAGCCCGTGAAATGCTGATACAGGTATTTGATGCAGCGGGTAATGAACTTTGGCAGCGAAGCCTCAAGGCGCCGGGACGCTAACTACAGCCGCTGAATGTACTGCCTTAGCGGGGCGGGTTGTTTTTTGAAAAAAATCAAAAACGCTCCGCCGGCGCTAGTAGCCTTTGGGGCAGCAACTGCCCCAAAGGCTACTGGCTATCCTTTTTTTATCGAAAAAAATGAACAAACGTTCGTTCGCATCGGTTATTCCTTTACCTTTGCACAAGTGGTATAAATGACAACATTATATGGCAGACAATGAGCAGTTGCGGGCAGTAGCCTTTCAGGCGCGCATCGACGCCGATGAAAAAATAGAGCCTAAGGACTGGATGCCGGAAGCTTATCGGCGCACCCTCATCCGGCAGATATCACAGCATGCCCACTCAGAAATTGTAGGGATGCTGCCCGAAGGCAACTGGATAACCCGTGCGCCCAATCTTCGCAGAAAATTGGCGTTGCTGGCAAAGGTGCAGGATGAAGCGGGTCACGGATTATATCTCTACAGTGCCTGTGAAACTTTGGGCATTGACCGGGAAGAATTGCTCGAGCAGTTGCACACCGGTAAGGCTAAATACAGTAGCATTTTCAACTATCCTACCCTTAGCTGGGCAGATATGGGGGCTGTTGGCTGGCTTGTTGATGGCGCTGCCATCATGAACCAGGTACCTCTGTGCCGTACTTCTTACGGGCCTTATGCCCGTGCTATGGTGCGTATATGTAAGGAAGAAAGTTTCCATCAGCGCCAGGGGTACGAGATTATGCTCACGCTCGCAAGGGGTACAGAGGTGCAGAAAAAAATGGCACAGGATGCGCTCAACAGGTGGTGGTATCCCTCGTTGATGATGTTTGGTCCCAGTGACCAGGACAGTCCGCATACAGCGCAGAGCATGGCGTGGCGTATCAAACGCTTCACCAATGACGAACTCCGGCAGCGGTTTGTAGACATTACAGTGCCCCAGGCGGAGCTCATCGGACTGACGGTGCCCGATCCCAACGTTCGCTGGAACGAAGAACGTCAGCATTATGATTTCAGTCCTATCAACTGGGAAGAGTTCAACGAAATTCTAAAGGGTAATGGTCCGTGCAATCGACAGCGTATCAAGGCTCGTGTAAAAGCGCATGAGGAAGGAGCCTGGGTACGGGAAGCTGCTTTGGCCTATGCCGAAAAAAGGCAGCAGCGCGAGAGCGACCGCCAATCTGTTCAGGTAGCTTAATCTGTTCGTATTATGAATAAGGAATGGCCATTGTGGGAAGTGTTTATAAGGGCAAAAAACGGCCTCAGCCACAAACATGTAGGCAGCCTGCATGCGGCAGATGCTTCTATGGCCATCGAAAATGCCCGCGACGTGTACACACGCCGCAATGAAGGAATTAGTATTTGGGTGGTGGAAAGCCGACACATCACTGCTTCCAGTCCTGACCAAAATGAATCGCTTTTCGATCCAGCCAATGATAAGGTCTACCGCCACCCCACTTTTTATACACTGCCCGAGGGGATTAAGCATATGTAAGCTAAAGGGCTATGACAACAGCGCAACAGTTTGAGTATTTACTGCGAATTGGTGACAATTCTCTGATCCTGGGTCAGCGATTAGGTGAATGGTGTGGCCATGGGCCTGTTTTGGAACAGGATATTGCCATCACAAACATTGCGCTTGATCTGATAGGTCAGGCGCGCGCCTGGCTGACGCTGGCAGCAGCTATAGAGGGACAGGGGCGCGATGAGGATTCTTTGGCGATGCTTCGAGACGTGGGTGACTTTCGCAATATACTCCTCGTGGAGCAGCCCAATGAAGACTGGGCGTACACAATAGTCCGACAGTTTCTTTTCGATTCTTTTCACTATGCACAACTCGAAGCGTTCAGCCACCACAGCACTGACGAGCGCATACGGGCTATTGCAGCCAAATCTTTAAAGGAAGTTGCTTATCATCTGCGCTTCTCCAGTGAGTGGATGATACGGCTGGGAGATGGTACGGAACTTAGCCATCAAAAGATGCAGGCAGCGCTTGATGATCTGTGGATGTACGGGGGGGAAGCTCTCCTGCCTGACCCGCTGGATACAGCAGCGGCCGAGGCTGGCTGGGGGGCCGATTTGCAGTCACTGGCCGGGCATGTATCGGCACGCAGACTCGCAGTAATTGGTGAGGCTACACTGCAGGTGCCTGAAAACCCGTGGATGCAACGGGGGGGTAAACAAGGAATACATAGTGAGCACCTCGGTTATCTGTTGGCCGATTTGCAGTGGATGCAGCGGGTGTATCCCGGTATGGAATGGTAGAGAAGTATGCCGGTAATCGCCCACCGGGGGTATATAGCGAGAGTGGTATGCTCTTCCGGTTTCCTGTTGACTGGTCGGTCCGCAGGTACGACCAGCACACTTATTTCAGGGGTTTCAGCGGGCATGGCTTGAAGGGAGTCGACTTTGTGGCGGTAGAACCCCCGGGCAGGTTGTGGCTTGTAGAGGCCAAAAATTTTATCCCCCGGCAACAACAGTTTCCTGTTATTATCAAGTCGGCAGCAGCACTGGGTGTTCAGCTGCTGCAAAAAACGGAAGATACCGTCCGTGGTATTGCGGCTGTACACGCTTATCGGTCCAGATCTCTTTGGTATCGATGGTTATTCCCTTATGTACATAGGCTGAAATGGCTGAGCGGAGAGTGGCTCTTTTGGGCCAGGGCTTATCGAGCCCTGTCGGAAAATGCAGAGATTGTGTGTTGCCTCGCCATGCAGGATACAGATGCCGGCCTGTATGGGGATTTAGCCAAGTGGGCAGCTGTTCACTGGCCTGCCAATCTGCCCGGGCTTCAGATTATCAGACCTAACCAGCCCGGACTGGCGGGTATATCGGTTGCCCTGGAAGGGGAAGTAAATGCAGGATCAAACACCCACTGATTTTTGGTTTTTCACAAAAAATCAAAAATCAGTGACCATACAAAGGGTAACTTTGGCGGCTGAGGCCGCCAAAGTTACCCTTTGTATTTATTATGCTCAGGCCTCCGCCTCCTCCGCCTTGTAAGCTTCGACAAGCTTGTTTTGAACATCATGCGGTGTAGCCTGATACTCTGCAAAATAGCGTGCAAATTTGGCACGCCCCTGCGTCAGCTGCCGAATTGCGGATGCATATTGATATAGTTCGTACTGAGGCACCTTAGCCATGATTTTTTGGTAGTGGCCATCGGCATCCATACCCGTAATGATAGCTCTTCTTGTCTGCAGGTCGCTCATGATATCCCCCATGACATCGTCTGCACACAATACTTCGAGATTGAAGATTGGCTCTAGGATCTGCGGGCCGGCCTCGCGGAATGCCTGCTTGAATGCCTGGCTGGAAGCCAGCATGAAAGCCATGTCGTTGGAATCCACGGCATGCATTTTTCCGTCAAACACAGAGACGCGAATATCGCGGCAGCGGGAGCCCGTGAGGGGGCCTTCTTCCATTTTCTGCATGATACCTTTCTTGATGGCATTGCTGTACTTGGAATCGATAGAACCGCCGACGATACACCAGTAGAAAGCCAACTTACCACCCCAGGGCAACTCCTCAATTTCCTTGTTGCGCACGGTGAGCCCGGCGGGCTCAGGCATACCTTCGTGATAAGGCTCGATACGCATGTGTACTTCTGCAAACTGCCCCGCGCCGCCGGACTGTTTTTTGTGGCGGTACATTGTATTGGCTTCGCGGGTGATGGTCTCGCGGTAGTCAATACGCGGCCGTACAAACTCCACATGCACGTCATAGATTTTTTCGAGTCGGTACTTCACCAGGTCGAGGTGAAGCTGCCCTTGTCCGTGCAGCAGTATCTGGTGGAGCGCGGCCGACTGTTCGACATGCAGCGTGGGATCTTCCTCTTCCATGGTGTGCAAGGCTTTCATCATTTTTTCGAGATCACCCTTGCTGCCCACCACTTCAACAGCAGTGCGTATGCGGGACGCGGGGAAATGTATCGGCTCAATCTGACGTTCGCTTCCTTTGGTATTGAGTGTCTGATTGGTATGTGCATCTTTAAGCTTGACAGCCACCCCTATGTCACCTGCCCTGAGTTCTGTCACGTCGGCCCGGTCCTTACCGTTGGCAATGCTGATATGCCCAAATCGCTCGTGGTTGCCGTTGGATGCATTGATGAGCTCGTCACCTGCGCGCAGACGTCCCGAGTATACTTTGAAGTAAGACACATTGCCGACCCGCGGCTCAGTCATCGTTTTGAAAATCAGGATGGTCGTTACAGGATCGGCAGTATTGCAAGTCAGTGTGCTTCCGCTGGCCAGCTTAGCAGCCGGCCGGTCAGCAGGGCTGGGGCACACATCGTTGATGAATCCCATGATGCGGCCACTACCCATATTTTTTTCCGCAGAGCAGCAAAAGACGGGGCAGATCTGCTGGTGAGCAATAGCAACGCGCAGGCCGGCGGTGAGCTCTTCTTCCGTCAGGGTGCCCGCCTCGAAGAATTTTTCCATCAGCCCTTCTTCATTTTCAGCAGCAGCCTCCACCAGCGCGTTGTGCATGGCGCGCGCGCGCTCGAGCTCCGCTTCCGGAATAGGCTTTTTTTCCGGTTTGCCGCCGCCCTCAGGAAAGGCATACATCACCATGGTGAGCGCATCGATGATATGATTAAAAGAAGCCCCGGTGCTTAGGGGGTACTGTACCGGCAGCACCTTATGGCCAAAGCGGGCCTTCGCCTGCTGAAGCGTAGTGTCGTAATCGGCCTTGTCGTTGTCCAGATGATTGATAACAAACAGACAAGGTGTTTCAAATTTTTCAATATTCTCCCAGATAAGTTCAGTACCTACTTCCACACCGCTCTTGGCATTGAGCATCATGACGGCGGTATCGCCCACCTTCAGCGAAGAAATAACTTCGCCCACAAAATCGTCAAAGCCCGGCGTATCAATGATGTTGATCTTGCTGTTCTTCCAGTTGGCATGCATCAGCGTGCTGAAAATCGAGTTACCGCGATCCTTTTCCAGCGCAGAAAAATCAGAGGTTGTATTACCCTCATGCACACTACCCCGGCGCGACGTCTCCTTCGCTTCATACAGCATACACTCCGAAAAAGTCGTTTTTCCCGAGCCGGGGTGGCCTAGTAATACCACGTTGCGAATGTCTTTTGTGTCAAAGCTCATAGCTCATTTGTTTTTGGTTAGAAAAACCCAGTGGAGGTACTGAATAATTTGCTCGGTCGATTCAATCATGTGCTGCACACGACCTGTTTTACCACGCGCTTCCGACACAGCGTATCCCGAAATACCGGAGGCGAATCTTAATAAATAAAAAGTGTGAGTTGTGTTAAAAAAGCAAATAATTAAATCGGCAATTAATATACATATAGTATTTTATTTGTCAAAATTTTACTTACTCAATTATCAAAATAAACACCCTGCATAGAATCGGTCTGCAATGCAGTTGCCAAGTTAGTGTGCGCCTATGCTGCAGGGGGTGATATTTGTCAAAATGCAGGATGAGAATCCAACGGCTGGCCGAATCAGGTGAAAGCGTTGCAAATTGTCCCTGATGACAGCACAGGAATGGTAAAATGACTAACTTTGGCTTATCAAAACATCTTTGTCTGCCAATGAAAACATTAGAACAACTGCTGCGTGAGCGCATCCTCATCATCGACGGGGCCATGGGAACCATGATTCAGCGCTATCGGCTTGACGAAGCGGCCTATCGCGCTGAGCGCTTCAGGGAATGGACGACGGATCTCAAGGGCAATAACGATCTTTTGAGCCTGACACAGCCTGCCATCGTTGAGGCTATTCATCGGGAGTACCTCGAGGCAGGTGCAGATGTAATAGAAACCAACACTTTCAATGCGACTTCTATTTCGCAGGCAGACTACGATACGCAGGCGTATACGTATGAAATAAATCTGGCAGCTGCAGCCATTGCCCGGCGTGCGGCAGATGAATATACCCGACTCACGCCTGCTAAGCCCAGGTTTGTAGCGGGGGCTATAGGACCTACCAACAAGACTTTGTCCATTTCACCCGATGTTAACAATCCGGGTTTTCGGGCGATCACCTTCGAGGAGATGTGTGCCGCCTATGAGGAGCAGGTAAACGGTTTGCTGGACGGGGGGGCTCACCTACTGCTGATAGAGACCATTTTTGATACACTGAATGCGAAAGCGGCTATTTTCGCCATTGAAACGGTTTGTGAGCAGCGTGGGCAGCGGGTGCCTGTGATGATTTCCGGTACCATTACGGATGCCAGTGGCCGTACCTTGTCGGGACAGACGGTAGAGGCATTCTGGGTGAGCATCATGCATGCACGCCCGATATGTGTGGGGCTCAATTGTGCACTGGGTGCTGAAGAAATGCGACCTTACCTCGAAGCTTTGTCGCGGGTAGCCAACTGTGCAGTCCATGCCTATCCCAATGCAGGTCTGCCCAACGAGATGGGTGCTTATGATCAGGATGCTGAGGAAATGCAGTCCTATATCCGCGATTTTGCTGCAGCAGGGCTGGTCAATATGGTGGGGGGCTGTTGTGGCACTACGCCCGGCCACATTCGCGCCATGGCAAAGGCGGTGGCAGGGCTGCCTGCACGTACTGTCCGCGAAGCAGCTCCTTTGACGTCTTTAAGTGGCCTGGAGCCGCTGGTGATTCGCCCGGAGACAAATTTTGTCAACATAGGAGAGCGTACCAACGTGACAGGCTCCAGACAATTTGCCCGCCTGATCCGATCAGGAGATTATGCGGCAGCCCTGGATGTAGCGCGGCAGCAGGTCGAAGGGGGAGCACAGATTATCGATGTCAACATGGATGAGGGGCTGCTGGACTCCCGGCAGGCCATGATTGATTTTTTGTT
The DNA here is from genome assembly GCA_964441755.1 of uncultured Saprospiraceae bacterium. Classification (GTDB taxonomy): domain Bacteria; phylum Bacteroidota; class Bacteroidia; order Chitinophagales; family Saprospiraceae; genus JAUMBM01. The sequence continues at coordinate 68,393 of CAYTVG010000006.1, read as the reverse complement.
GCTGCTTATGGCGGAACCCGATATTGCCCGTCTGCCCATCATGATAGATTCTTCCAAGTGGGAAGTTATTGAGGCCGGACTTCGCTGTGTGCAGGGTAAGTGTATCGTCAACTCCATCAGCCTGAAAGAGGGGGAAACCGAATTTTTGCGCCAGGCACGGCTCGTACGGCGATATGGTGCAGCAGCTGTGGTGATGGCTTTCGATGAGCAAGGGCAGGCCGATACTACCGAACGCAAAGTGGCCATCTGCCAGCGGGCCTACCGGCTGTTGATCGAAAGAGCTGATTTTCCTGCGGAGGATATTATCTTCGATCCCAATATTTTTGCGGTAGCAACAGGTATTGAAGAACACAATAACTATGCTGTCAACTTCATCAATGCGACCCGCCTTATCAAAGAAAGCTGCCCGGGAGCCAAGGTGAGTGGTGGAGTGAGCAACATCTCCTTTAGTTTTCGCGGCAATGATACCGTCAGAGAGGCCATGCATGCTGCATTCCTTTTTCATGCCATCCGCGCAGGCATGGATATGGGGATCGTCAATGCAGGCATGATTGAGGTATATGAAAATATACCAGCCGCTCTGCTCGAGCGCGTCGAAGATGTGCTGCTGAATCGCAGCAATAATGCCACCGACCGCCTGATGGAGTTTGCGGAAAATGTCAAACAGGATGGAGGCAGGCAGCTGCAGAAGGATCTTGCCTGGCGTGAGATGCCCGTCGTTGAACGACTCAAGCATGCCTTGGTCAAGGGGATTGACGAATTTGTCGAGGCAGACACTGAGGAAGTTCGCAGACAGTACGACAGTCCGCTGTCGGTGATTGAAGGTCCGCTCATGGATGGTATGAATTTTGTCGGCGACTTATTTGGTGCCGGGAAAATGTTTCTGCCGCAGGTAGTGAAGAGTGCCCGGGTGATGAAAAAGGCCGTCGCCTACCTTACGCCCTTTATCGAGGCGGAAAAAGCAGCTACGGGGCAGGCAGGTCAGGCCAAAGGGAAAATATTGCTGGCTACTGTCAAGGGAGATGTACATGATATCGGTAAGAACATTGTGGGGGTCGTGCTTGGGTGTAACAATTACGATATCATCGATCTGGGGGTCATGGTGCCTGCCGACCGCATCCTCAAGGCAGCCCGTGAGCACGCGGTAGATGTCATTGGGCTGAGCGGTCTGATTACACCCAGCCTCGACGAAATGGTATACGTAGCCCGGGAAATGCAGCGGCAGCAGTTTACGCTTCCGCTACTCATAGGAGGAGCCACTACTTCCAAAACACATACAGCACTCAAGATCGCGCCCGAATACGAGGGAACAGTTGTACACGTACTCGATGCTTCCCGAAGCGTGACGGTCGTCAGTGCTCTCATAGGAGAAGATGCCGCCCTCAAACGATCTTTTGAGGAAGAAACCAGCGCAACGTACGAACGTATTCGCGAGGAACGAGCCAAGCGGACAAACTTCAAAAAATACCTGGGTTTGGCAGAAGCCAGAGCCAACAAATACCGGATTGATTGGTCGGTCTATACACCACCTGCGCCGCCCCAGCCGTCAAAGGTGCAGGTATGGACAAGTTATCCACTGGACCAACTGGTCGACTACATCGACTGGACGCCTTTTTTCAGCTCCTGGCAGATGAGTGGCAAATTTCCCGACATTCTGCAGGACAGCGCGATGGGGGCAGAAGCTCAGCGCCTTTACAACGACGCCCGTTCTTTGCTCAGGCGTATCGTAGATGAAAAGTGGCTGCAGGCCAGCGCAATCGCAGCTGTTTTTCCGGCCAATACGGTCGATGATGATGATATTGCTATTTATCGCAATGAATCAAGGCAGGAGGAAATCATGCGTCTGCACCATCTGCGGCAACAGATACAAAAAACAGCGGGTCAACCCAACCTTTGTCTGTCAGATTTTGTGGCGCCGGCAGCCAGCGGAAAAGCGGACTATCTGGGGGCTTTTGCTGTCACTACAGGCGTGGGTATCGAAAAGTGGGTACGGTACTTCGAGGAAAAACATGACGATTACCATGCTATATTACTGAAGGCGCTGGCCGACCGACTGGCCGAGGCGCTGGCCGAGCGTATGCATGAATATGTGCGCAAAGAACTCTGGGCCTACCAGCCGGAAGAACAACTCTCCAATCAACAGCTTATTGCAGAGGAATATGCAGGTATACGCCCCGCCCCGGGTTACTCTGCCTGCCCCGATCATACCGAAAAATTCCTCCTCTGGGAATTGCTGGGGGTTGAGCAACAGATAGGTATAAAGTTGACAGAAAGTGCTGCCATGTATCCGGCTGCCAGTGTCAGCGGCTGGTACTTCAGCCATCCTGAAAGCAAATATTTTACAGTCACAGGTGTGCAAAATGACCAACTGGAGGACTATGCCAGGCGGAAAAATATGCAACGCGAACAGGCACAGCGATGGCTTGCGCCTGTGCTGGCAGATTGATGTCCTTGAGAAGTATTACATGCAATCGCAATGAAATGAACAGTTAAGCAAATATTTATTTTTTGAAAAATTCAAAAAATGAATATTTGCTTATCCCTATTTTGGGTGGCTTTAGCCGACCAAAAACGAATCACAACAGAAACGGCTCTCGAATGGGTGAACCAGTATATACAGTGTCGCATTCCAAAGAAGGAATTTGCAGTCAGACAATTGGAAAAAATGCAGAACGAAATTTATTTTAATTTTGCATTTCGAAATTATTGATATATTTGTGGACTCATTTATAATTGCAATCCAATCCTGAAATAATTCACACGCCCTTTGGTTTGCATTCTCCCTTTTGTACATATGCTCCCGGAACCGTTGTGCTTAAGTGTGTAAGTAAGCAAAAGCCTGCCTGCTGCATACGTTGTTATTTCCTTATTAAGAACGCTTTCGGAATTTGCTGTCGGAGTTGAAAATGAGGTGTATGTTCGCAAAGTCTTTCATTTTTGAAGAATTGTGGTTTGTGCTACAAAACTAAAAAAGGTAAAACCCGCGAAAAAACCCCGTTTTGAGGTTCAGTAAGAAAATGCTGAATACGTTTCCGGCTCTGTAAATACAAAAAATCATTGGCAGGATATCTGCTATTACTTACTGTTAGACAAAACCTTACCCAACGTTTTGCAGGTTACTGCTTTGATGCAGTCGCTGTCAAAATTTCCTTTGCTACCCTCATGCTTTTTATTTTTATGACAACTATTTGGTTGTCAAATTGTTTATAGGATTAATTGCATTTTGTTGTCAATGAATCACCCTTGACTACCCTTACGGCACGGCATGTACGGGCTCATAGTTCTGTCCGTTCCGGATTTTACCATAAAATATCACACAAAACGATGGAAGAGTTGAAGTTAACTGACGAGGAGATCAATGAATTGATTGAGCGTTACGAATCTGAACTGCGGAAGCTTCGCTTTCACATTTCACATACGGAAGAGTCTATTTCAATGCTAAAGAAGGCGTTAAAATCAAATGCCAAAAACGCACTCAAAGCAGAAAATCAGCCAAAGAAAAAAAATAAAATAAAAACGGCCAAGGTTGAAAAACAGGCAGCTACATCTCTCAAGTCGGAGGTGGAAGCAGCTGAACAAGTTTTGGAAGCAGCACCTGCTGTGGAGGCCATCATGGAAAATATTGCTATGGAGGCTAAGGTTGCAGAATCGGTACTCGAAGAGGTTATGGATGCATTGGCAGAGGCTGCCTCACAGAAACGCGAAAAGCGCAAGCGCATAACGGTGACATTGCCGAAGCCCGGAGAGGAGAGTATGCAGGCACAGAAAGCTGCCAAACGGGGTCCCGGCAGGCCAAGAAAAGAACCGACTGCGGTGGAAACAGCATCGGTAGCTGTCAAAAAAGCGAGTGGGGAGGGCAAAAAATCCAAGGATACCACCTCCGCCCGCGTGGAAAAAATCAAAGAAAAGCAGGATGCAGATGCCGGCAAGGTAGGCTACAAACTGTCTGAGTTTGATGAGATGATTATGGAGGCGCTCCGTACCAGGAATCACGTACTCATCAACGCTGACTTCATACAGTTCATTACCGACAAATTAAATGCTGCCGGCACTCCTGAGGACCACGAAGAGATCAAGAAGAAAGTGAGCCGTAGTCTGCATAAGCTGACGGCCAAGCGCAATGATCTGTTGCAGGTGGAACACTCGGGTCGCGGTGTTGCCTATGCTTTCCCGGAATGGGTGAAAAATGGCCGCACGAAGCCACAGTATCGGCGTAAGCGGGTATGAGCAGAAACCGGCAGTGGCTGAGCTGCGCGTTGCTGAGCGGTTGGTTGTTAGGGGGTTCACTGCTTGCTGCCCAGTCATCTTTCCGGCTCCGTCCGCTGGCTGATGGCCTGGCGCTGTCTGCAGGTCTGGGGATGACAGTGGTGGGCTACCGCCTCAACCAGCAGTTGCTACCCTTGTCTCCTGCTGACTTGCCATTGTTAGACGCCTCAGGTTTGCCCCGTATTGACCGGTTTGCTACCGCTTTTTACAGGCCTTCAGTGGCTGCTCTAAGCGACTGGATTGCGGTGGCATCTGTGGCAGTGCCTGCGATGTGTCTGCGCAGTACGTACGTTCGACAGCGATTGCCGGCTTTGGGAATCATGGCTGCAGAAGGAGCCTTATGGACCTCGGGTGCTACTTTGCTGACCAAAGGGCTCACGCAGCGCGTAAGGCCGTACATGTACAACGGGGCTGTAAGCCCGGCAGAAAAAATAACGGCCGATGGGCTTCGTTCCTATTTTTCGGGTCATGTGGCTATGTCTGCCTATGCTACTTTTGCCGGCGCCAGCCTGTACAGTCATGTGCATCCCGATCGCCCTGCTAAGTGGATCATTTGGGCAGCGGCAGCTTTGCTGCCGGCAGCCACCGCCTGGGGGCGGGTAGCCTCAGGTAAACACTTTCTGACAGATGTGGCCACCGGATACGCTGTGGGCGCTGGTATCGGCCTGCTCACGGTCAGACTCCACAGGGCTCGTACGGATTAGCGCTTGTTCAGGCTTTTCTGTCAGGCGCAACTCAACTTATCGCACAGGAGTTATCGCTGCGGTCGATGTATGATCAGAGCAATCCGAATCAATGGAGCAGTTTTGCAATGATTAGCATTTTGTAAATACGATGTTTGGGTTTGTACCTTCTCTGCCGGAGACAAAGACGAGGTTTTATTGCACGTATTCTCGTTTTGGGGTATAGCCGGGTCTAAGGGGCTGACAAAATAACGCATGTATAAAGAACCGTTTGGGGTCTGGTAAAAAAATTCCAAACGCGCTCAGGTTGCCTGTCTCTTTGCAGCATGTACAAAAAGGGTTGTTTGTTAACGTATTTGTTGCTAGCATTGCAGTCCTTTGTTGTCAGTCTGCCCGGGGGGTAAAATCATGCTGCACGTAGATCCTTTGGCAGGCGGATATACAATATAAAGAACTTAGCTCGCACGTATGTCGTCGTTTCCCTACACTCTCCGGCAAGTTGCGGCTGTCCTGGCGCCCGCAACCAGCGATAGTGCGGCCCTGCCGGACTGGCCGATAGAGCACCTGCTCATTGACAGCCGACAGCTGATAGCGGCTCCCCATACCTTGTTCTTCGCTTTGCCGGGTCAGCGGACCGACGGGCACCAGTTTGTGGCAGATCTGTACCGGCAGGGAGTACGTGCTTTCGTTGTCAGCAGACCTGTAGCAGGATGTGAAGAAGCTGTGTTTTTTGTACAAGCAGATGTGAAGGTGGCCTTACAGCGGGTAGCGGTATGGCATCGGCAACAATGTAAGCTGCCGGTGGTGGGTATTACGGGCAGCAACGGCAAAACGACAGTCAAAGAATGGCTTTACCAGCTGTTGTCTCCTGTCCTGTCCGTGTGGTGCAGCCCGCGGTCGTACAACTCCCAGCTGGGCGTTCCGCTCAGCGTTTGGGGCATCAGGCCTCAGCACCAGCTGGCCATCATTGAGGCGGGCATTTCTAAGAAAGGAGAAATGGCCTCCCTGGCTGATATAATCGCTCCGACCTATGGGATTTTTACCAACCTTGGTACGGCCCATGACGAAGGTTTTGCCGACAGGCAAGAAAAAATGGAGGAGAAAAAGCGGCTGTTTGAAGGCGTAGAGCTGCTCATTTGCTGTCGCGACCATGAATCCTTGTTTTTCTCTCTGCAGGCGGCAGGCCTGCCGTTGCTGAGCTGGTCGGTCAGCGGTCTTGCTGCTGATATCAACATAGAGCGCATCGCTGGCCGGGGCAGTTCGACCATGCTGAAGACCCGCTTCAGGGGCATTGACCGGCAGATAAGCATCCCGTTTGCAGACGATATAGCGGTAGAGAATGCCTGCCACTGCTGGCTGCTGCTGCTACAACTTGGAATCGCTGATGAAACGATTGCTGCGGGTATGGCTTCTTTGGTGCGCCCGGGTCTGCGGCTTGAGTTGAAAGCGGGGCGTCGCGACTGCCTGATTATCGATGATACCTACAGCAACGACCTGACGAGTCTGGCAGCAGCCATTGCCTTTGCCGAGCAGCAGGCAGGAGGGCGCCCCAAGACACTCATTCTTTCCGATCTTCTTGAGAGTGGCCTCAAGCCCGCGGCCTTATACCCACAGGTTGCCGGGCTGCTGGAAAATCGCTTTCATCGCGTCATGGGCGTAGGTGAGGCCATACACATGCTGGACAATTTTTTGCCCCCCGATGTGGAGCGCCGTTTTTATCCGGGCACCGAGAGCCTGCTCAACGAACTGGAAGAGCGCATACTGCCCGGAGAGCTCATTTTGCTGAAAGGCGCGCGCAAGTACGCATTTGAACGCATTTCCTACCGACTTGGCAAGCAGACCCACCGGACGGTACTGGAGATTGACCTGACTGCTCTGGGGCATAACCTGGCCTGCTACCGCAGTCAGGTAAAGCCTCAGGTCAAAATTGCAGCTATGGTAAAAGCTGCCGCTTATGGTAGTGGTGGGCCCGAATTAGCCCGCGTGCTGGAACGTGGGGGGGTAGACTATCTGGTTGTCGCCTATCCTGATGAGGGTGTTGAGCTTCGCCGTGCCGGCATAAGCCTGCCGGTGATGGTACTCAATGCCGAAGTGGAAAGCTTTGAGCTTTTGTGTGAATACCAGCTGGAGCCGGAGGTATATAGCTGGACGCAGCTGCGGGCACTGTCACAGATGGCAGTAGCGCCCGCAGTGCATATCAAGCTGGATACGGGCATGCATCGCCTGGGTTTTGAGCCATCCGACGCGCCCCGCCTGGCGCATTTTTTCGCCCAACACCCCCGCTTGCTGCTCGCCTCTGTTTTTACCCACCTTGCGGCCGCTGAGGCCGCCGAGCACGATGCTTTTACCCGCCGGCAGGTAGCCCTGTTTGAGCAGGCTGCTGCGCTCGTTTGTGAAAAACTTGACTACAAGCCGCTCTGGCATGTACTCAACAGCAACGGTATTGCCAGATTTCCTGATTTTCAGTTTGATATGGTTCGTGTAGGCATCGGTTTGTACGGGCTGGAGGTGGCTGCACTGCAGCAACAGCTGCAGCCGGTGCTATGTCTCAAAGCGCGCGTTGCGCAGCTGCGGGATATTCCCGCAGGCGACTCTGTGAGTTATGGCCGCAAGGGCGTTCTGTTGCGCGACAGCCGGATAGCGACCCTGAGCATAGGCTATGCTGACGGGCTGCCGCGTGCGGCAGGACTGGGGCGCTATGCGCTCCTGCTGCACGGACAGCCTGCGCCCATTGTAGGGGCGGTATGTATGGATATGTGCATGGTGGATGTCACCGACATCCCACAGGTACGCGAGGGAGATGCCGCTATCGTTTTTGGTAAGGATCCAACGGTTGGGCAACTGGCAGCAGTGGCGGGCACCATTCCCTATGAAATCCTCACGGGGATCTCCGGCCGCGTTCATCGCGTATACGTACAGGAGTAGCCGCTGCCTGCGGCAGGCGGAGCCGCCGGGCTTTGGCTTTTATAAAAAGCGTTTGCTCAGAGGCCAGCAGCAGGCTGTTGGGGGAAAGAAAATCGGCAGACTCATACTGGGTGGCAATGATGCGGCTGACCGGCAGCCGGCGCGGCTCTGCGGCCAGCAGGCCGCGGCCGGGCTGCAGCTTAAAAAGAAAGACAGAGGCAGCAGATTTGGGGAAAAATCCCAACCACAACCTGAAGTGGTAGCTGAGCAGCGCCAGCCGCTGCCCGTCGCTGCTAACGGCCGCAGCCGTTACCACCCGCCTGGGTAGCTGCAGGCTGTCGCACCATACAGCTTCATGGGCTCCGGGGCGGGCGGGCAGCGAATAATGATGGGTCGTATTTCCTTTGGGGAGCCTGTCTTTGGTGAAAATGTGCAGGCTGTCATTGTGCCAGCAGAGAGCCTCGGCATCGTGCCGACGGCCGGCAGGGTAGGTATAGTATATGGAGTCGAGGGTCAGGAGTTGCGGGTGGTAGCGATAAATGGTGAGCCAGGTTCGTTGCCGCCGATTGTCGCCAAAGTCGGCTATGTAGAGATAACCCGCCGGGTCGTGCGTCATATCCTCCCAGTCAATATGTCGCGCCCCCTCAAGCATCACCTCCGACAATACCTGCCCCTGTCCGTTGGTCAGTACAAGTCGGGGCGCATCGCCGCTGTCATTGTGCCACCAAAGGCTGTCAGGGGCCACTGCTGCCAGTCCCGATACCTCCCGCAATGACTGCGGCAGGCGAAAGCGCGCCGGCTGTGCCGGCAGCAAAACGGGTAGTAAGGAAAAAAACAGGCCTGCGAGAACAAATGTACCCGCCCGTAAGTTAAAGGGATAAATAAAATTAGCCATGTCCAACTGGATTGAAAAGAATAACCGACTTGAGACTACCTTCATCTTTGCAGACTTTCGGCAGGCCTTCGCCTTTATGACAGAAGCAGCCTTTTATGCTGAACAGTACAACCACCATCCCGAGTGGACTAATGTGTACAACCGCCTGCATATAGCGCTTAGCACCCATGATGCCGGGGGCATCGTGACCGATAAAGACAGGCAACTGGCAACAGCGTTTGACCAGGTGTACAGTCGCTACGAGCAATAAGCGTAACAGTTATGCCGGAGGGGTACGATTACCTCAAGATATGAGTCAGCGAGTAGCATGTCTTTAAGCATTTTTGCCAGAGGCAAAAATGCCGTACGTACTCTACGCCTGCTTACGAGCAATAGCCGCCGCCCGCAAGTCCTGAAGGAAAGGGCTGGCAAAAATGAAATCCTGCAGAATCTTGTTGTCACTGTCGAGGACTTCGTGCTTGTTGCCCCGCCAGGCAATTTGCCCTTCATGCAGCAAAATAACATTGTCACCGATGCCCATGACCGAATTCATATCGTGGGTGTTGATGATGGTTGTTATGTTGTTTTCGATAGTGATATCGCGGATGAGCTCATCAATCACGATAGAAGTTTTGGGATCGAGGCCCGAGTTGGGCTCGTCGCAAAACAGATAGGAAGGCTGCAGTACAATAGCACGGGCAATACCTACCCGCTTTTGCATGCCACCACTAATCTCTGAAGGGTATTTGTTATTGGCACCTGTCAGATTGACCCGTTCGAGGCAAAAATTGACGCGATCGAGTTTCTCCTTGGCCGTCTTTTTAGTAAACATATCCAGCGGGAAGCGCACATTCTCTTCAACTGTCATGGAGTCGAACAGGGCCGATGCCTGAAACAGCATGCCCACCTTCATGCGCATATTGCGCATATCCTTGCGGTTGAGCTTGAAAAAATCTACATCATTGTAGAAAACCTGCCCGGACGTAGGCTGAAAGAGACCAACCAGCAGCTTCAGCAATACGGTCTTGCCGGCACCGGAACGACCAATGATAAGATTGGTATGCCCGCTGAAAAATTCAGTTGTAATACCCTTGAGGACCTCCTGCTGGTCGAATTGTTTGCGTATGTCTACAGTTCTGATCATGGTTTCCGGATTTACTAAGTAAACAAAGCAGCGATGAGATAATCGAACAACAGGATCAATATATCACTGAATACCACAGCATTGGTGCTGGCTTTGCCCAGCTCAATACTGCCACTTTTGACAAAATAGCCCTGGTAACAGGATACGGAAGTGAGCAGGAAGGCAAACACTACCGCTTTGATAAACATCAGCCGTATGTTGAAAGGCAGAAAGAATGAACGAACTCCCAATATATATTCGGCATCCGACAGCAGGCCGGTAGGTACGGAAGCTACATAGCCACCAACGATACTCAGGAAGGCAGCTATAGCCACCAGCATAGGGATGACAATGACAGCGGCGATAAGCTTGGGCAGCACCAGAAAGCCGGGGGTATTGACACCCATAATTTCCATCGCATCGATGTGCTCCTTTTGTCGCATACCACCCAGCTCAGAAGCAAGATTGGAACCAACTTTACCAGCCAGTACGAGGCAGGTGATGGTGGGCGCCAGTTCGATGATGGTAATATCACGAACAATGTAACCTATGTAGTAACGAGGAACAAAACTTTCTTGCAGCTGGTAGGCAAACTGGACGGAGGTCACGGCTCCGATAAAGATGGCAATAAGCATGACGATGACCAGCGAGCCAACACCGATGTCAAACATTTGCCGGGTAATCTCCCGGTAATACATGACGTGGTTTTCGGGTTTGCCCAGCGTTCGGCCCAACAGCTGAAAATATCGGCCTACATGGAATAAAAAACGAGTTATTATCATTTCTTTTGCAACTGGTTCATACCGGCCGTACATTCCGGTGTGCAAAGTTAGCCAAAAGATTGGGTAAAATGAAAAAAGCTATGCAGCAGAGCATCGCAATAAGCGGCGGAAGCAGAGGAATTGGCAGGGCGGTGGCCGAAAAATTTGCCGCTAACGGGTTTACGGTAGCCATTGCGGCCCGAAATTCGGAGGAGCTTGCGCAGTTGCAGGCATATTGGCGCCTGCACTTCCCGCAGTCGAGGCTGCTGGTGTGGGCGGCAGACTTGTCAACGGAGGCGGGGGTCGCAACTTTTGCCGAAGGCATAGGTGAAGCCCTGGGTAGTCCCGGACTCTTATTGCACAACGTAGGTAGCTTCGCCGTAGGGGGCATTGAAGAGGCCGGTGATCCGCTGGCTGCCCTGCTGGCCCTCAACGTGCTGGCTGCTGACCGCCTCACAAGGCGCCTGCTGCCTGGTATGCGGCAGGCCGGTAGTGGCCACATCATGACCATAGGTTCGGTAGCTGTACTGGATATGCCCGCAGGCGTAGAAAATTACACCATTAGTAAGTATGCTCTGCAGGCCTGGCACCATTGTCTCGAGCGACAGCTGTCGGGGACTCCCATCCGGACGACCCTGTTGCAGCCCGGAGCTACTTATACCAGCTCCTGGGAGGGCGAAGAAGTCGATGCCGTACAACTGCTGAGCCCCCGACAGCTGGCAGAGGCTGTATGGCAGGCGTGGCAGGCGGGGGGCAGCCTGCGCGAATTGATTCTTCGGCCAACCTTGTAGTCGCCGGATTGTTATACTGTGATCCGTTGGGCTTTGTGCATAGTGTTGATAACTACAGCGTTTTGGCAATTAAACACGTACAGCGTCTGGCGGGCGGAAGTATACGTAGCGGCAGCAGGGCCCATAGGTCGTATGTTCGGGCGCATTGCTGCCCATTTTTTTCTGTATACAAACCAACAACCATACTATGCCTACTTACCTCATCACGGGTGGCAGCCGTGGAATCGGCTATGATACGGCGCTTGCATTGGCCAAGTCGCCTGATATGTGCCTGCTGGCCGTCAGCAGGGATGCCGACAGGCTGCAGCAGCTGGTAAAAGCCGTTGGGCGGGTAAACCCGCAGACAGCGGTACATGTGCTGGCGCACGATATTGCAGCAGGCGATGCGGCTGTGCTGGCCGACTGGGCGGCAGCTTTCGGACCTATAGATGGCATCCTGAACAACGCAGGCCTGCTGATTAACAAACCATTTAGCGAGTTGAGTACTGACGACTGGCAGCGTACTTTTGCTGTCAACGTTTTTGCCCCCGCCCGCCTTATACAGGCGCTGCTGCCTTCGCTGGCACAGCCGGCGCACATCGTCAACATTGGCAGTATGGGCGGCTTTCAGGGGAGCAGCAAATTTCCGGGCCTGTCGGCCTACAGCGCCAGCAAAGCTGCGCTGGCAAGCCTCACCGAATGCCTGGCGGAGGAGTGTAAGGAGCGGCAGCTGCGGGTCAATGCACTGGCGCTGGGCGCCGTGCAGACAGAAATGCTCGCCGAAGCTTTTCCGGGCTATCAGGCGCCCGTCAGCAGCGCCGACATGGGCGCCTTTGTGGCTTGGTTTTTGCAGCACGGGCATGGATTTTTTAATGGAAAAATACTGCCCGTTTCTGTCTCCACGCCCTGACGGGGCCTGAGAGCAGCTGCTTTGTTTTGCCACTGCAGTGGCAAAACAAAGCACCGGTTCAAAATTTATCCTGTCAGGCAAAATTTGCGCAATTGAGAATTTTATAGCAATTTTACAGTTGTCGGGACAATCAATCCGATCGAATTTCATGGCTATAAAAGTGCTGGTAATCAGCAGTTATGATGATAATTACAATGCCGTCAGACCCGAGGGAGAGTTGCTCATAGGCCTGCAAAAGGCAGGCCTTGAGCTCCATATTATGACACAAGGGGAGGCGCCCTTCGCAGAGCGCTTCCGCGCTGCGGGCATACGGGTGATAGATTTTCATCCGGCAAAAAAGTTCGACAGCGCAGCTGTCCGCCGTATTCGGGAGGAACTAACTGCCGGGCAGTATGATATTCTGTATTTGTGCAATAATAAGGCTATCGCCAATGGGCTTCGGGCGGCCTGGCGGCTGCCGGTAAAAGTGATCACTTACCGCGGATATGCGGGGCATGTAGACTGGTGGGATCCAAGTGTGTACCTCACGCACCTGAGTCCCCGCATCGACTATGTCGCCTGCGTGTCGGAGGCTGTGCGAAAGACCTTTCAGCAGCAGCCTTTCTTTGACGGCACTAAGGCAGTGACGGTCGGTAAGGGTCACAATCCCGCCTGGTATGCAGGTGTGGAGACAGCAGACCTGGCAGCTTTCGGACTGCCACCCGATGCCATCGTAGTGGGCACGGTAGCCAATGCCCGAAAAGTAAAGGGGGTTGCTGTGCTGGCTGAGGCGCTGCGGTATGTGTCGGCAGAATTGCCTGTTTATGTGCTTTTTATCGGCAGAAATCTGGATACACCCGCAATGCGCCGCCTGCTGTCAACTACAGCCTTCGCCGATCGCGTACGATTTACGGGATTCAGGAAAGATGCTCTTTCCCTTATCAAGGCTATGGATATCAGTGTGTTGCCTTCGTTTGCAGAGGGGCTTTCTAAGGTGGTGCTGGAGTCTCTTTTTTTGGGGGTTGCCACAATTATGACTGATATCGAGGGCAATCGCAAGCTGGCTGTACAGGGGGAGACAGGTCTTTTTTTTCCACCGGGCGATGCCCTTGCGCTTGGTCGGGCGATAGAGCGGCTGGCCACAGATGCTGACGATCGGCAGCGTATGGGACAGGCGGGTGCGGCTTACGCGGCTGCACATTATTCTGTCGAGAGCAGCGTTATAGAGATGAAAGAGCTATTTGAAAAAGCTGTAATGAGTTGACAAAATGAAGAATGAATCGCCTGTATTGCTGTTTGATGGTGTCTGCAATCTGTGCAACGGCACAGTACAATGGATCATTGAAAGAGATCCTGAAGGAAAAATTAAATTCGCCAGCTTGCAGTCGGGTGTGGGCCGTACTTTGCTACAGCAGCACGGATTGCCTGTCGACCAACTGAATTCGGTGGTACTCATCGATAAAGGTAAAGTTTATTTGCGTTCAGATGCAACCTTGCAGCTGCTCTATTTGCTGGGTGGCTGGTGGGCTGTGCTGTCGCTGAAATTGTGGGTGGTGCCGAGGTTTGTCCTCAATGCTGTATACGATTATATTGCACGCAACCGCTATCGCTGGTTTGGTAAAAAAGATCAGTGCATGATGCCCAGCCCGGCGCTGAAGGCACGATTTCTGGACAACTGAAAAGAGTGATAACTCATTGGCTGCTATCGCCGCCAATGAGTCAAAGTATTATTTTTTTGATTTTTCAACAGAAAAATCAAAAAAACAAAGACGCTTTGGCTGCTATCGCCGCCAATGAGTCAAAGTGTTATTTTTTTGATTTTTCAACAGAAAAATCAAAAAAACAAAGACGCTTTGGCTGCTATC
>CAYTVG010000006.1:0-54158 GCA_964441755.1 uncultured Saprospiraceae bacterium | reverse complement strand
TTTTTTGATTTTTCAACAGAAAAATCAAAAAAACAAAGACGCTTTGGCTGCTATCGCCGCCAATGAGTCAAAGTATTATTTTTTGATTTTTCAACAGAAAAATCAAAAAAACAAAGACGCTTTGGCGGCAGTTACTCTTTTAGAAAAAAAACACCATGAAACAGATATCAGGAAAAATACCAAAACTACTGCTAATCAGCTTAGCAGTAGTTTTGAGTCATGCATGTGTACGCGTAGGGCGACCCAGCATACAGTGGTGGGAGCCGGCGCCTGAACAGGCGGGACAGATGACGACCAACAGCTGCTGCAACGAACAGCCGTCGTACCAGCCTGATACCCTTTATCCGGCTCACCAGCCGCCGCGGATTGTACGCGTTAATGTACACTGGCTCAACAACCGCCAGCGGACGGCCAATCTGGACGACTGGCGCGCTGTCAACTATACGCGGGGTATGATTCATGCTGCCAACTATGCCATGGCCAACAATCGTGCCATGTGGCTCCCTCACAGGAATACTACACCGGTGCTTCCTATCGGAATTCAGTACGAACTGACAGGCCGCCCGGGCGATCCGAATGACGATGGTATTTATTTTCACTACGACGATGGGTTGTATGAGTATATACATGTGGGTAAACCCAACGCCAACTTCGCTTCGCGCGCAGTGATAGACACCTTTGGCGTACAGCTCGATACAGTGCTCAATATATTTATTATGCCGTATCATGCCGACAGCACTTTTTCACCCACATTCAAAGGTGGGATTGTGGGGGTGGCCCTGGGGAATGCTATTAAGATTGCCGGGCCCTGGCTGCGGTTGTGGGGCGAAAATGAAGAAAGCTACTGGCAAAGCCGCGGAGCTATCAATCATGAAGTGGGACATATTTATGGACTGAGCCACGCCTGGAATACAGAGGATGGCTGTGCAGATACGCCCCGCCACAAGCTCAGTTGTTTCAACCGCGACGGTACTCCCGCCTGCGATACCCTGGCCAGTAACAATGTTATGGATTACTGCGCTTTACAACTCGCCTGGACACCCTGCCAGATTGGAAAAGTTCACCAGCGAATGTCCAGCCTCTACGCCCCTGCCCGCAAGCTGCTCAAGCCGGTCTGGTGCGAACTGCAGCCCGAGCAACACATATTTATCACGGATACGGTGGTCTGGACGGGAGCCAAAGATCTGCAGGGGCATGTG
This sequence comes from uncultured Saprospiraceae bacterium, assembly GCA_964441755.1. GTDB lineage: Bacteria > Bacteroidota > Bacteroidia > Chitinophagales > Saprospiraceae > JAUMBM01. The sequence goes on along the minus strand of CAYTVG010000006.1, from coordinate 52,959 downwards.
ACCGTCAGGCCTGGTGGCCGGCTGCATATCAAGTGCAGGGTTTCTCTTCCGCCTTCGGGCCGACTGACCGTTGAAGCCGGTGGCGTGCTGGTGCTCGACAATGCACATCTGCATGCTGCCTGTGAACAGCCCTGGCAGGGTGTAGCCATGATACAGCGTGAAGGCCGCTGGGGGCAGATCGTCGTCAATGGCAAGGTGCTGATGGAAAATTACGTGTTGCCGACAGAGCACTCAAAGTACAAAAACAAGGCGCTTAATTAGGAAAAGGTAGTTTTTGTCAAGGAAAAGGTCGTTTTTATCAAAAAACGGTAAAAAAAATCTGTAAAAAAACATGTGGATAATTGTAAGATATTATCTTTACATGGCTTTATAGAAACCATTGAATCAAATCTTTTGAGTGAGTACCCGCAGTACGGGTTAAGCGAGGTCGCCTGGTGTTGTGTCGCGACCCCTTCGATTAAGTAAACCTACCATATCTACTTGTAATCCCTGCACTGTTCACAGCGGTGTTGCGGAGCTTTTTTTATTGATTAAGTCAGGATAGCCTAAGCGACAGCGAAGCTGCATTGCTTTGTCGTCGTGTGTTCATAAACCAAGAACTGTATAGACCATGAAACGTTACTTTACCTGTTATACCTTGGTATGGGGTATACTGCTTGCCTGTATTAACGGGGGCCATGCGCAGCAGCTGTGGCCCGGAGATGTCAACAATAATGGAATTGTCAACGGTGTTGACTGGCTTTATTGGGGAGTTGCTTACGATAAAACGGGTGCAGCACGCGCTGCCGGGTCGGTAAACTGGGCAGCGCAGGCACTGCCTGCGCCCTGGGTTTTATCTTTTCCCGGCGGCCTCAACTATGCCTATGCCGATGCTGATGGCAACGGGCACGTACAACTTCAGGATGCCAGAGACGGTATTGCGGCCAATTTTTGGCGAACACACGGCCAGCTTGTGGCGGATGCTTACCATATTGATACTACCTACCAGTCACCTTTGCTGGCGCTGGAGCCGCAGCAGCTGTCGGTAAGTCCCGGCAGCAATCTGACGCTCGATGTCTACCTGGGTTCAGATGACAATACCCTGACGGGCGTCTACGGAATCACCTTTGTACTTCGGTACGATCCTTATGCGCTCAGGCAGCGCAGCCTTTCTTTTACAAGGGCGGCCAACAGCTGGCTGGATCCACAGGGTAATACACTGCAGGCTTTCATACACAATGATAGTATACAGGGACGGGCGGAGATTACGTTGGTTCGCACCAACCACACCAATATTAGTGGTTATGGTCTTGTAGGTTCTTTACAAATGCAAATGGGGAATCTGAATGTGACGACTAACCCTGGAGCAGTGACTTTTGTTATTGAACGCGCTATGCTGATCAATGCGGGGCTGGAGGTGACACCTGTATCTGTACGGCGGCTGTTGGTACCTTTGAACATCAACCCCGGAGGACCCTGCCCTGTACTGGTAGCGCCCGTATGTGGAAACAACGGCATTACCTATCTCAACAGTTGCTATGCACAGGCTGCCGGGGTACAAGTTTATACAGAAGGCGTTTGTTACGGCGATTGCATCGACCCCGATCTTATTAATCCCACAGCCAGCTGTCCGCCGGTCTATGAGCCAGTCTGTGGCTGCAACGGGGTCACCTATGCCAATGATTGTAAGGCGGAGGCTGCGGGTGTAACTGTCTACTTTGCAGGTCCCTGTCCGGGCTCTGATTGTTTTGATCCGTCGTATATACTGACAACCACAGGTATTACCGTCAATAGTAGTACGGGTATTATCAGCAGCGTATGTGTGGCTGAGGACAGACCTGTTTGTGGCTGTAATGGAGTAACTTACCAAAATGCCTGTCTGGCAGAAGCCAGCGGGATAACTTTTTATACATTGGGGCGATGCAATACAAGCTGTGTTGATCCTGCGCAGATAAACCCCAATGCTGTCTGCCCTTCTGTGTACGAACCCGTGTGCGGCTGCAACGGCCAGACCTATGCCAATGCCTGCGAAGCAACAGCGGCGGGGGTCTTGAGCTTTTCGGCAGGGATATGCGGTGGGGGTAGTGCCTGGTGCGGGGAGGCTGTTCCACTGCAGTGCGGGGACTTTTTGGCCAACGAAACTACGGTTAATTCGGGTAATCAATTGAGTCAGTATGGTTGTACTGGCACTACCAATTACGCGGGTGCTGACCGTGTCTATGTATTACATAAAACGACGGCAGGTGATTTGCAGATAGGGCTCAGTATGATTAGTCCGGGCATTGATCTGGATCTTTTTCTGCTTGCCGACAACTGCAGCCAACCGTTGTGCTTGCGTTCAAGTACGACGGTGGGTAGTGGTGATGAGGCCATCGTACTGGCCAATGCACCTTTGGGCGTTTATTATATCGTCGTAGACAGCCGTCAGGCGAGCCAGCAGGGACAATTTTCGCTGGAGGTGAGCTGTGGCTACCTGAATTGCAGCAATGCGGTGCCTCTGGTCTGCGGACAAACGTTTCAGGGCAGCAATTTGCAGGGTAGCGATCAGGTGTCGGTCTACGGCTGCAGCGGTAGCGCTCTGCAGATTGGCAACAACGGCCCTGAGCGGGTTCATAGTTTTACAGTGACGACTGCCGGCCAGGTTATTGTCTCACTTACAGGGCTCACAGCCAATCTGGAGCTTTACTTGTTCAATAGTTGTGACCGCGGCTCCTGTGTATATTCAAGCCGCAATGAAGGCACAGCTTCTGAATCGATCATTGCCAATTTGGCAGCGGGGACCTATTATGTAGTTGTCGATGGTGTCAATGGTGCGACCAGCAACTATGGGCTGACCGTCAGCTGCACCAGTAATACCTGTAATTTTCAGTTGCTGAGTGCGCTGCCGGTGCCGGGTAGTTGCGCTGCCCTCACGGGTGGCGTCTCACTGCTCACAACAGGTGGGCAGGGGCCTTATCTGGTACAGTATAGTGGGGCTGTGTCGGGTAGCTTTACAACACAGAATCAGGCAATCAGCATCGGGCAGTTGCCACCGGGTACTTACACTATCTCGGTGACAGATTGTCGGGGCTGTACAGTAACCTCCACGGTGACCGTTCCGGGCAGCAGTCAGTTGGCGGTAAATCTGACGGCACAGTCGGCGGTGTGTATGATGTTGGGGAGTGTTCAGGGTGTCATCAGTGGCGCAAGTGCTCCGTATAATATTACATTGTATGGTCAGAATATCAATCGCAACCTGACTACCAGCAATCCTTCCTTTACGATTGGTAATTTGCCGGCAGGCAACTATTGCCTGATTGTGAGTGCCGGCAACGGATGTTCATTGACACGTACAGTGACTGTTGGCTCATCGGGGGGCAACCTGACCTTTTCAGCAACGCCAACCGCTCCTGTTTGTGGCCAGCCGGGAGGGATTGCTATCAGTGCCCAGCAGGGGACACCTCCCTACTCGGTATCAGTAACAGGACCTGTTTCCCGCTTTTTCACCAGCCAGACGGCCAATTTTAACCTGACGAATCTGCCTGCAGGCACATATACCGTATTCCTGGAAGATAATATGTGGTGTACATACCAGCGCACGGTGACGATCGGCTCTTCGCTAGCGGCTATGCAACTGACGGCGGTGAGTCCTCGTTGTTCACAAAACGGCTCGATTCAGGTATCGGTGAGTGGCCTTGCAACGCCCTTTACCCTCAGCTGGACAGGCCCGGTCAACGGGCAGATGCCTTGTGTAAATTCACAGGTGACGATTCCAAACCTGCCTGCCGGTACCTACACTGTTACAGCGCGCTACAATGCCTGCTGTTTTGTACAACAACAGATTACCCTTACAAGTGATGAAGGCAGTCTGAATGCCAGTATCATGGGTATGGCTGGTAACTGCGGTACGACGGGGGCTTTGTGGGTTGATATATACAACGGACAGCCACCTTTTCAGGTCAGTTGGTCGGGTGCACAGTCGGGCAGCACAAGCATTAGTCAGCGCAACTTTGATGTTGCTTCACTCAGTTGCGGTATTTATCAGGTTTCGCTGCTGGATGCAGCCGGTTGCAGCACCGCAGAGACGATCAACATTCCTTGTGGTACGGGATTCAGCCTGACGACAACGCCTATGGATGGTGTCTGTGAGATGAATGGATCCGTAGCGGTCAATGTCAACGGCAGTGCAGGACCTTTCTCCGTCAGCTGGACGGGAGCATCTTCCGGCAACCGGAATGTTTCCTCCGGCTATTTTACCCTGTCAGATCTGCCTGTAGGCAACTACAGCATCACGGTGACCAACAGTGCCGGTTGCAGCAGCAGTAGAAATGTGAGCATTGCACACTCGGAGGGCAACCTCCAGATGGCCTTGAGTGCCAACCATGCAGCATGTACCGGCAATGGGAGTGTGAGTGTTACATTGAGCAACGGTACAGGACCTTATGTAATCAGTTGGTACGGTATGACTTCGGGTTCCGTTACCCGCAGCACACCAACCTATGAGGCCACCAATCTGCCCCCGGGCAACTATGTATTCTCGGTGACTGACGCCAACTGGTGTATGACTTCCATGCAAACTACCATTACCAACCAGAATTTTACTGCATCGCTCCTGCCTACGGCAGGTCTTTGCGGAAGCAGCGGGTCTGTATTGGTATCTATTAATAATACGGGAACAGTGAGTCCGTCTACCATCAGTTGGACGGGGCCTGCCAGCGGCAGTACGACTACTGTGAGCAACAATTTCACCATACAGCAGCTGCCTTGCGGGCAGTATACGGTGACGATCACCAAACCGGGCGGCTGCAGCCGGACGATTACAACAACTGTGGCCTGCAACGGTGGCGGCGTAGAGTTGGTTTCTTCGCTGTTGTACAATGCCTGCGGACAGTACAATACAATTTGGATAGATATCAACAGTGGCCAGCCACCTTTTGCGCTGACATGGAGCGGACCGGTCAACGGATCTGCTACAGTGAATACTACGGGTTATGAGATAGAATCCCTGCCTCCCGGCAACTATCAGGTTGTGGCCCGGGATGCCAACGGCTGTGAGGATATCAACCAGGTGACTATTTTCCCCGCTACAGTCAACTTGATGACAGCTACGCCCCAGCAGGGCAGTTGTGGAGCGGCATCCGGCATACAGCTACAGTTTGCAGCGGCTACACCGCCATATACGATACAATGGACGGGACCAACTTCAGGTTCGGTTACGACCTCGCAGGCTGCTTATTGGCTCAATAACCTTGCCGGGGGCAGCTATCAGCTCAGGTTGACCGATGCCAACGGATGTACAGAGGTGGAGACTGTGGCGGTAGCAGCCGGCACGTCCAATGGTGTAGGCATGAATACTTCATTGATTTACAATGACTGTGGTCAGTACAATACCATTTGGATCGATATTCAGGGAGGTGTATTGCCCTATGTGGTGCAGTGGGAAGGTATTGCGAGTGGATCATCAACCATCTGGCAGCCTGTCTTCGAAATTACACAACTGCCTCCGGGTACTTACACGGTAAGGGTAACTGACAACAATGGCTGTCAACAGCAGAATCAGGTAGTCATCTATCCTGCTTTGGTCAATCTGTTCACGGCTACGCCCCAGTCAGGTTGCAGTGGTCCTGCAGGCATCAGCATGCAGATGAATACAGGTACGGGTCCTTATCGGATTTATTGGTCGGGACCAGTATCCGGTGTTAGTCTGGAGTCTGGAAATACATTTAACCTGACCAATGTACCTGCGGGCAGTTATCAGGTGGTGTTGATTGACGCCAATGGCTGCTCGGAAGTAGAGCAAGTGAATATAATAGGCGGGGGTAGTCCGCAGCTACAATTTAGCAGCAGCCCTGCTCTTTGCGACAGTCCCGGGGCGATCACTTTATCGGTCAACGGTGGCCAGCCTCCGTTTACGCTGGCTTGGGGAGGTATGCAGAGCGGCATCACGGCTATGTCAGGCAACAGCTACACACTCAACGGGCTCGTGCCGGGAACTTACACGCTTACAGTGCTGGATGCCAACAACTGCAGCACGCAGATGATGGCTACGGTGGCAGCACAGGAAGATGCGCTGCAACTGGCTACGAGTACAGCTGACGGACTTTGTGCACCTACGGGCACCATTTTCGTGGATGTAACGGGCAGCAGCAGTGGTGGACATTTACTGACCTGGGAGGGGCCCAACAATCTGGGCGGAACCATGAGTACCAGCGGCTCCCTGGCGTTATCGGGTATGCCGAGTGGTTCCTATCATTTTACTTTGGTGGGCGCCAGTGGGTGTGTGCGGGAATCCAGTGTCGTGCTGGACAACGCAGATGACACTTTTGAGGTGTCATATATGCCGATTACCGGAGGATGCGGAGAATTATCGAGCCTGTGGCTGGACTTTTACGGCGGATCACCGGGCTACACGATTATGCTGCAGGGGCCGGTGAGTGGTGTTTACCAAACAGAAGAAGACTTTTTTGATATCACAAATTTGCCGGGGGGCGAGTACTCACTGACGATTATTGATGCCAATGGCTGTTCGGATGAGCGCTCGGTACAGGTCAGTGTGTTGGCCGACAATCTGGCGGTTTCATTGTCTCCGCAGCCGGTGTCTTGTGGAGGATTGGGACGAATTACGGTGGGACTGAGCGGAGGGCAAGGGCCTTATCAGCTACAGTGGACAGGGCCGGTTGCGGGTAGTTTGACTACTTCGGCCACCCATTATCCGCTGGTTAACTTCCCTTCAGGTACCTATACATTTGTAGTGACGGATGCCAACGGATGTAGTACGCAGGGGGTTGCCGAGGTAGAAAATCTGCCGAGCAGCTTGTTTGTAAGTACAACGGTAGCGGCTGTCGGTTGTGTTCAGCAAGGTGCGATTGGGCTGGTAATGCAAGGTGGTGTGGCGCCCTATCAGATTAGCTGGACCGGCGCTGTGAGCGGAGCATCATCAACCAACAATCCGGCCTTTCTGATCAGCAATCTGCCGGCTGGTAGTTATGTCGTTCTTGTAAGTGATATCAACGGCTGCCTGGGATCAGAAATCATCATCGTAGGTGGGAGTACAGCAGGCAGCAGCTTCGCTAATTTCAGCTATCAGAGCAGCAGCAATCAGGTCGCTTTCACGAACCTCGCAAGTGCCGGCACCTATGTGTGGACACTGGGAGACGGCAGTGTGTCTACCCTGGCCAATCCGGTGCATACCTATCCCGGACCCGGCTTGTATACAGTCTGCCTGACAGTCAACAGTGCCTGTGGCAGTGCAGAATACTGCTCACAAGTGGTAGTTGGCGGTGGCGGTATTGTGCCTGAGATTACCATCGGTCAGCTTACTGCGGCTCGTGGCTCGGTTGTTGACATTCCGGTGCGTGTAGCCAACTGTCAAAATCTGGTGGCCATAACGGGCAATCTGCAGTTCTCGGACGGAGGAGTAGCAGAAATTACCGGGCTTGTTCAGGGGGCTATACTGCCTGACTTCAATGGCCTCAATCAGTCATTTAGTTATCAGTCGGCTGATCCGGCAGGTGTAAATCTGTCAGATGATGCTATACTCTTTTATATCCGTGTATCGGTGAATGGTGGTTATGGAAGTTCCTCTCAGATAAGCTTCAGCAACTCCGGTCTGTCGCTGTCCGGCCGCATAGGCGGGCTGTTGCAGATGTTGACATGCCAGGTTGTGGCAGGCGGTATTACGGTACAGCCGGCAGCAGTTATCAGTGGGGAGGTAGCCACCTATTGGGCGGAGCCCATTCCTGAGGTTTCTGTACACGTATCGACAACGGGTATGGAGATGACGGATGACGCGGATACCAACGGGCAATTTGCTGTTGCCGATGTACCCGTCAATGAATCCTACGAACTAAGTGCGTCGAAAGTCAGTGAAGATTATCTCAACGGGCTGTCCAGCTATGGCTTATTTGTGGGTCAAAGGTACTTGTTGGGCATGCAGCCTCCTCAGATACAATCGCCATACCAGCTTATTGCTGCCGACGTCAACTGTAGTCAGTCATTCACGGCCACAGATTTGCTGTTGATTCAGCGGTTGATCGTGGGGCTGTCGACCTCTCTGGACAATTGTCCATCCTGGGTATTTATACCTTCCGGTACCGACTGGCCCGAGAATTTTGGTCCGGCGGATGTATTTCCTTATACCACGGCTGTGACTATGGAAGTGAACCAGGATACGAGCGTTAACTTCACAGGTGTAAAGAAAGGAGACATCCTGGGGCATGCCAACCCGTCTTTACAGGCACCATCGGTCGTTGATGAGCGATCAACACCACCGCTGGCCTTTTATCTGCCTAATGAATACACGGAAGCCGGAGAGATGGTCACCCTGTATTTCCGGAGCAACGACTTTGACAATATTGTCAGTTACCAGTTTGGACTCGAGTTTGACCCTGCGGTAGTAGCCTTTGTCAATTTTTCTCCTGCAACCACATCACCCTTGCAGTCGGTGGTATTGGGCAACAGTCAGGTGGCAGCCGGGCGCATACGGTTGAGCTGGTTTAGTATGGACGGACAGGGACACGGGCTGTCACCGGAGGAGATGCTGTTTGCGGTAAGCTTCCGGGCACTCCAGCCGGTGAATGACTGGACAGAGGTGGTTGCGATCACGGAAACGGGCTTCCGCCCGGAAGCCTTCACGGCGGCCGGGCAGCGACTGCTGCCGACCTTGATTTTTGAAACACCCAGCAGTACAGGTGAGGAAGAACAGCCGTCAGTATTTATACTGGAGCAAAACGCACCCAATCCTTGTACTGAATGGACAAACATCCGTTTCGAATTGCCGGAGGCCTCCAGGGTCCAGCTACAAGTCCGCGACGCCGTCGGGCGGCTGCTGTGGTCGCAGACTGCAGATTTTAGTGCAGGAGCACAGCAGTTACCCGTGAATGTCAGTCAACTGCCGGCCGGCACGTATACTTATACGCTGCAGGCAGGCCAACAAATAGCCACGAAACGAATGGCAGTAGTGAAAGTATTCCACGAATAAAGTGCTCACAAAGAAGGCACGCACTTGCATGTTTATAGCCCGGCCAGCTTGGCCGGGCTTTTTTTGTCTACAATGCGCGCCCGAGCGCTTTTTTTACGAAAAAAGCCACACAGCGCCCGGGGCGCTGCATGGCTTTTAATCGAAAACCATTACTTGGCTGTGAGGGAAGGATTCGAACCTCCACAGGGCGATTAGCCATGGCACAAAATCTAGTGGTCAACCCTAGTCACGCTTGCGCGTGGCATTATACCAGGTTTTTTTCGTAACTCCCTACCCCCGAGACAAGAGGGCATGGCTGCCAATTTCAACACCTCACAAGATGAAAACAAATCGCCGGTTGCTTGATTTTCGAATCTTTATTCGCTGTCGCTACCGCGTTTTGACATTACAAATATACAATCAAAAGAACCGAAAATTAAAATTTTTTCAACAAAATATAAAATATTTTAAATAAAATCAAAAAACAAGGGCTTTCGATGATAAAGTTTAAATTTGAACAGGTTGAGAGGGGTTAAAATTGTGAAAATGATAATGGAGGTTTTAGCTCAGGAAGGAAATTGCATGCGTGTGAGGAGTCGGGTAAAAGCGGGTTGTGAGCGGAGCGGGTTCCAGACGGGGTCGATACCGATAGAGATGAGCCAGTTGGCGCGCTGCTGGTATGCCTGCTCGAGTGCCTGGAGTGCCTCTTCCTGCTGGTCGAGTGCCAGATAGACCATGGCGAGTTCGACGGGTGCGAGAGTATCGAGGGTATATTGTTGCCGGAGCGCACTGAGCTGGCGGCTGGCCTGTTGTTTTTGGCCACTGGCGGCGAGAGCTGCCAGGTAGTAGAGGGTAGCCCAGGGTTCGCCTTCGGACAGTGTCACAGCCTTTTCGAATTGAGAGACGGCCTGTGGGTAGAGGCCTTGCGAAAAATCGATGAGTCCGAGCATCCAGGCGAGTTCGCTGTTGTTGGGATATTGTTTTTGCATGGCGAAGCACTGCTGGCGCGCCTGATCGTAGCGGCAATACATACGATAGATATCAGCCAGATCCAGGTTGTATTCGAGATTGAGAGGATCAATGGCCACTGCCTGGTGCATGAGCGTGAGTGCCTGCTCCGGATGCTTGCTGATAGCTTCGAGCCAGCCCAGGTCCAGGTAGGCGCGGGCTTCGGAAGGATTTTTTTGCCTTGCCCGTTCGAGTGCTATGCGGGCGGCCGACCATTGCCAGTCGTACCAGAGACTTACCGCCCCCAGCAGTGCGTGGGTATAAGCCAGGCTTGTGTCGAGTTGCAGAGCAGTAAGTGCATATTGGCGTACTTTGGGAAAAGCCTCATTGGAAGGAAGCAGGTTGTTCCAGCCGAGCCACAGGTAGGTATGACTCAGCCCCGCATAGGCGGGAGCAAACTGGCTGTCGAGGGCAATTGCTTCATTAAAATAGCGGACGGCCTCGGGCAGGCTGTCGGCACGCTGGCTGAGCAGATGTTTACCCCGGAGATAAGCTTCATAGGCACGGCTGCCTGTCTGAGTGGCAGTGGCAGTAGGCAGCAGTATACCTGCGAGTTTTTGGCTGACGGAGGCAGCGATTTCCCTTTGCAGCCCGAATATATCAGTCAGGCTTCGATCATAGGTTTGCGACCACAAATGGAAGCCATCGCGCACATTAATCAGCTGTGCGGTGACACGCAGTCTGTCGCCCTCACGCCGTATACTACCCTCAAGAACGGTAGCTACACCCAATTGGCGGCCTATAGAGCGGAGGTCACCCCGCCCATCGCGGTAGGTGAAAGAAGAGGTGCGCCCGGCCACCTTAAGGCCTTCGATCTGTGTCAGTTCATTGAGAATTTCTTCGGCAATACCATCGCAGAGGTGTGCGAGGTCGTGGTTGGGGCTGAAATCCTGAAAGGGCAGCACAGCGATCGATTTATCGATATTGTCTGTGCTTAGGTCAGGCCTTGCCTGCCTGCCCCAAAAGTGTAGTGCGATGGCCGCGATGATTACAAGCCCGGCAACAAAACTAGCCCAGCGTACGAGCTGCGGATTGAGCCGCAGCCCGCCTAAGTGCAGGTCTGTCGGCTTGCCTTTTTCACCCGTGAGCCTGTCGGGTTCGACCTCCGGCAGCCCCCGGCCTTTGAGTGCATACAGCAGCAGCGGCGCATCGACATTTTTGAAAGAAAATTTTCCCAGCGGCTTGGCTTCAAAATCGGGCTGGTTGCGCAGGTACTCCCATACCTGGCCGGTAAAGAGGATACTGCCGGGCGGTGCGATGGACTGCACGCGGGAGGCTATGTTGACGCCATCGCCATAGACTTCCTCTCCACTGCGCACCACGTCGCCTATATGAATGCCCGTGCGCAGCAGTACACGGGGCTCCTCGTTCAGGCCGAGTGTGATTTTACGGGCACAATGCATCGCTTCTACTACACTGGAAAAAAGGGTGAGGGTACCGTCACCGTAGTGCTGCAGAATCTGCCCACCATGTTCTGCCACCAACCGGCCAATGGTTTCGCGGTAGCGGCGTATGCGCTGCAGCGCATCGGCTTCGTCTTGTTGCATCATGGCGGTATACCCGACGATATCGGTAAACATGATGGCTGCCAGCTGGCGGACACTTTGCATGGGCGTAAGCGTTGAGAGGTATGTATATATAAGAGCGTCTTCAGAACTTTCTTCCAGATTCTAAAACGCTTCTTTTTACGCAGGTTTTCACCTTTTTCGGTCAGGTAGCACTGGCTACACGCTTTTGTAAACGCAGGAATGCACGAAAAAAGATTTTGTTATTGTCTCCGGCAGCCATTGCGGCACTTGTGCTGAGCGGTGCGGGCAAACTCAGGGGCATGCCCACAACCAGTCTGAGAGATCAAATTGCTGCAGTCGATAGCTGTAGTGCCACCATTCAGTGCGTATATGTATCATCTGGTGGCGGGCCATGGTCTCGCGCAATAGCTGGCGGTTGGCAAGCACCTCTTCCGGCAGATTCCGGTAATCGTGGTATCCCTCGGCACCAAAATAATCGAAAGGAACCCCCATGTCAAGTTCTTTTCCGAGGCTGTCGACGATGGTAAGATCAGCGGCACCGCCACGGCCATGTACGGAGCCTTTGCGCGGATCGGCTACGAAGCGTGGATCAGGTACTTTGTTCCACAATTTCCATTGTATGGGGCCGGGTCTGTAGCAGTCAAAAAACTTCAGTCCCAGTCCTTGTTGCCGCAGTTCCCGATGTGCTGCCAGCAGTGCGCGGGCAACAGCGGGCCTGAAAAAGCAGCGCCCGCAGTCGTACATAGGCTCATTGACAAAATTATCGGCTGTTGCATAGCGAAGGTCGAGGATGATGGTGCTGTCGAGTGATTTTATTTCCAGCCATTGCGTGCGGTCATAGTCGACAGGGGGAGGTGGCGTCTGTGCGGGCGTACTGTCTACGGCGACAGCCGGAGGTGGTGGCTGCAGCGAACTGGCCGACAGGCCGGGCTGCCCCGTTTCGCAGCCCGTGCAGGCGGCCAACAGTAACAGCCCGAATGTGCGACAATGGCGGGTCAGTATGACAGCATATTTCATATCACTCTTTCATTTTTGAATCCATCCAGATGGTTACAGGGCCGTCGTTGACCAGGCTCACCTTCATGTCTGCTCCAAAAATCCCCGTGGCAACCGGCCTGCCGGAACACTGCTGCAGGTGTGCAACAAAAGACTCGTAGAGCGGTACGGCTACCTCCGGGCGGGCGGCCCTGACATAGCTGGGGCGATTGCCCTTTTTGGTGCTGGCATGCAAGGTAAACTGGCTCACGACCAGAAAATCACCGCCGATATCCTGTATGGACAGATTCATGAGACCCGCTTCATCGCTGAAAATGCGTAGCTGGCTAAGTTTTCGGCACAACCAGTCGGTATCTTCATGTGTATCGGCAGCCTCTATGCCCAACAACACGAGCAGGCCGGGGCCAATGGCACCGACGGTAACACCTTCGACCACGACTGCAGCCTCCCGAACGCGTTGGACAAGTATGCGCATAACGACAGTGTCAGATTGTACAGGTATTGCCTCTGGTGGCGAAATATAACATCGGATTGAATTATTTTTTGGCGGTAGCCGCCAAAAAATAATTTGATACTATCTCCTGCACTTTGGCGACTGCCGCCAAAGCGCAGGAGACATGGTTTAGTATGCCTTAGCAAACAGCACCCGCTGGGTAGAGGGCTTGCCGGTGAGGACACACAGCCCGTCTTCCGGTTCGTTGTTGAGTGGAATACAGCGGATGGTAGCTTTGGTGAGCTCTTTGATTTTGAGTTCAGTTTCGGTGGTACCATCCCAGTGAGCAGATACGAAGCCGGGCTCGTCCGTGTTCATGATGGCTGTGAATTCCTCGAATGTATCCACGCGGGTAATCTTGGCATCCCGGTAGGCTGCTGCTTTGTTGAACAGCTGCTGCTGAATATCCTCGAGCAACTGCTCTATATAAGCAGCCAGACCTTCTACCGGTACGCTCTGTTTTTCTTTCGTATCCCTTCGGGCCACCTCAACGACCCCGTTTTCCAGATCGCGAGCCCCAATACCGAGGCGGACGGGGATGCCGCGCATTTCGTGTTCGGCAAACTTGAAGCCGGGGCGCTTTTTGGTATCGGTATCATACTGAACACGAATACCCCGCGATTTGAGCGCCTTCATAATGTCGGCAGCAGCGGCATCAATCTCTGCTGCGGGCTTGGGGATAGGCACGATGATGACCTGCACAGGCGCGAGCCGGGGCGGCAGTACCAGTCCGTTGTCATCGGAATGCGTCATGATAAGCGCACCGATGAGGCGGGTGGAGACACCCCAGGAAGTAGCCCATACATACTCGAGCTGGTTGTCTTCGGCCAGGAACTTGACATCAAAAGCCTTGGCAAAATTCTGGCCGAGGAAGTGAGAAGTACCGGCCTGCAGCGCTTTACCATCCTGCATAAGCGCTTCGATACAATACGTATCCTCAGCTCCTGCAAAACGCTCGTTGGCTGTTTTTACCCCTCTGATGACCGGCATGGCCATGTATTCTTCTGCGAAAGTTGCATAGACATCCAGCATGCGCAGCGTTTCTTCTACCGCCTCTTCGCGGGTTGCATGCGCTGTATGCCCCTCCTGCCAGAGGAACTCGGCCGTACGCAGAAATAAGCGCGTACGCATTTCCCAGCGCACAACATTGGCCCACTGGTTGATGAGCAGCGGCAGATCCCTGTAGGAGCTGATCCAGTCTTTATAGGTATGCCAGATAATCGTCTCGGAAGTGGGGCGTACAATGAGCTCCTCTTCGAGCTTGGCTTCGGGATCAACAACGACACCACTGCCATCCGGCGCATTCATGAGGCGGTGATGCGTCACTACTGCGCATTCCTTGGCAAATCCCTCCACGTGTTCTGCCTCGCGGCTCAAAAAACTCTTGGGTATGAAGAGCGGAAAATAAGCGTTTACGTGCCCCGTTTCCTTGAACATGCGATCCAGTTGATCGCGCATATTCTCCCAGATGGCAAAGCCGTACGGCTTTATGACCATGCACCCTCTGACAGCCGAATTATCGGCCATGTTGGCTTTCTTTACAATGTCAATATACCACTGTGAGTAGTCGTCTGCCCGACTGGTAATCTCTTTTGCCATGTTGTGTCGTAGTTGATTTCCGCCTCCGGCAATCAGCCTTCGGCAGCGGAACATTCTAAGTCGTATGGTTGTTTAATAATCAAGACGTAGTTGCTTGTGCACGCACCTGTTCGTTGAGGTGGCGTGTTTTGCGAGACAAAGGTCTGCAAAAAGTGTCTTTTAGCAGTGTTAAAAGACTTTAACACGCCAAAAAAACGGTTTTAATAAGCTCTTAACACATTTACTTCCACAAATGTAGTAATTTCGGGTTTGAAAGCTTACTGAAAGCATTTGAGGTCTTTGTATTTACTCTAAATTTACTGCCATGAAAAATATGAATTGGACAACCAGCTGGCTGCTGCTGCTGGCGATCCTCGCAGCCGCCAGCCCTCTTCGGGCACAGTACGATGATATGTACTATGATCCCGATCGCGACGACTGGTATTCTGCCAGCAATCGTCCACCGGCAGCGGCACCCGTTAGTGGCAGTCGGGCTGATGACGACAACTATGACGATGAGGCATATGCCTATGAGGATGAGAATTATGACTACTATTACGCTTCGCGTATCCGTCGTTTCCACCGTCCTTACTACGGCTTCAACTACTTCGACCCCGTCTATGTCGATGTTTTTTATTACGATCCTTTCTGGAGTCCGGGTCTGACGACTGTGCTGATTTACGAAGATCCATGGGCAGTCAACTCCTACTGGCAGTTCCGCAACCAGCGTCGCTGGAATAACTGGAACAGCTGGGGTGGTTCCGGCTGGGGCTTTAGTTTCTACAGCTGGAATAACCCTTGGAATAATCCTTGGAATAATCCCTGGAACCGCCCGTTCAATCGCTGGGGAAATGCTGGTTGGAATAACTGGAATAATCCTGGCTTTGGTGCCTGGAACAATGGCGGTTTTGGTGGCGGTTTTGGTGGTGGTGGTTTCGGCGGTGGCTTGTCCAACTTGTACTGCCCTCCTTCCTGGGGAAATAATTTCAACTACAACACGGTCAACGTAGTCAATAACAATTTTGGCAATAGCAATGACCGTCCTAATACAATTGATAACGGTACTTACAATGGTCCGCGCCGCACGGGCGTCACGGCTGATCCTAGGCCTAATAATCGTCCTGTGCAGCCGGCGCAGGCTCCGGGCGTAAATCCACAGGCACCTGCGACGAGCAGAACGCCTGCAGCTACCCGGAACAACGGTGCAGCCCCTGCTGATGTTGCGCCTACGCGTACACCGGCAACAAGGGAGCCTGCAATGGATACCAACCGTGGTACACGCAGTCCGGTAACTCGTGAACCTGCAACGGGGAGTGATCGCAGCAATCGTGCACCTGTAGTACCTCGCAATGTGCCTACATATCGCGATAACACGCCTGCGCCCCGCAGCACGCCTACGTACCGGGATAATGCACCTGCACCGCGCAGTACGCCTGCACCCCGCAGTACGCCTACGTATCGGGACAACGCACCCGCACCGCGCAGCACACCTGCGTACCGCAACAATACACCTGCACCGCGCAATACACCGAGCTATCAGCCAAGTAGTCCTGCGCCACGCAGTACGCCTACATATCGTGACAATACACCTGCACCGCGCAGCACGCCGAGTTATCAGCCAAGCAGTCCTGCGCCACGCAGTTCAAGCCCAAGCTACAACAGTGCACCATCTCGTAGCTCCTCTCCGGCGCCGTCATATTCTGCACCAAGGAGCAGCGGTGGTCGAGGCGGTAACTAAGAGCATCTCCGGGAATTTTTGCCGGGAGCAAAAGTTGTGTTGTTTTACGTGTTTGTATGTTTTTGAAGGAGCCTATCAATCGCAGGCAACTGAAAAACCATTTTCACGGAGGGAAGTACAATTTTAGACCCGCTGAAAAAACCTCAAATACGCTTTATGTGGCGTAGATAAAGCATAGAGGCATAGATTGCCTGTAAAAATGGGTGGGAGTGCTTGCATTTCCACCCATTTTTTTGACCCGACAGAAAGTTTTGAGCGGAAGCGCCTGTTGCGGATTTTTTGTTGGCGATACAAACGAGGTATTTTGCGTCTGTTATTGCGGTTTGGAGGCCCGCGGCTGGTACTATGGGTGCAATAGCATACAGGAAAGACCCCTCCGGGGCTTGGAAAACAACTGAACAGGTTATTAACCATATAGATATGAAGAATACAACAAGCAAACGATCGGTAAAACACCTTTGGCTTCTCATACTGGGCGGTTTGCAACTGATTGCCTGCACGACCGTCATGAGGGCGCAAAATTTCAATGATGCGCTGCGGTACAGTTTTTTTCAACCCATGGGGACAGCCCGGTTTACGGCTGTGGGAGGTGCTATGTCATCGTTGGGAACAGATTTTTCGGTTTTGACTACCAATCCGGCCGGTATTGCGTGGATGCGTCGTTCGGAACTATCGCTGACACCGGCGCTTTCCATAGATGCTATTCGGGCGGCGTTGGAGACAAGTCAGCAGCAGCAAAGCTATAGTGCGTCGGCGACTCGTTTTGTTTTCCCCAGTGGGGGCTTGGTGATTGCTACCCCGGGCAATTACAACCGGCGGGCGCTCAACTTTGCGATGGGAGTCAACAGGCTGGCCGATTTCAATGAGCAGATTTTTTATCGCGGCAATTCGAGAGGTAGCCTGCTGAACCGATTTGTAGAGCAGGCCAACAGCGATATAGGGCTGGATCCTTTTGAAGCCGGCCTTGCCTTCAATGCTGACGCACTGCTGGAAGACAATCAGGGATTCTATTTCAGTGACTTTGAGGGAGCGCCCAATGCCATTATTGAGCGGGAGGAGGAAATAACCCGCACAGGCGGCATCACCGAGTTGTCGTTTGGGTTGGCGGCCAACTACCGGGACCGGGTGCTGCTGGGCGCCAGTCTGGGGATTCCGATTGTTGATTTTCGGCAGGAAAAAAACTATACGGAGACAGATGCCAATGCGGAGGTGCCTTTTTTTGACAACCTCAACTACACGGAGGTGCTGGTTACCAGCGGAGGAGGTATCAACCTCAAGCTGGGGGTTGTTGTGAGGCCCAGCCAGGCGGTGCGGCTGGGGCTTGCCATCCATACGCCTACGGCCTACCAGTTTAGCGATACTTTTTACACCAACATGGTCTACAACTATACCCTCGACAACAGTTTTCCCAATCGGGGGGAGGCCAGTTCGCCGGAGGGGACATTTTCATACGGCCTGCGCACCCCCTGGCGTGTCATCGGCGGCTTGGGTGTATTGTTTGCCAAAAACGGCTTTGTGAGTGCCGATTTGGAATACCTCAACTACGGTTCCAACCGCTTCCGCTTCCGCGACTTTCCGGAAGATGAAAATCGCGTCAACATCAATATTATCGACAATCTGCAGGAGGCCTATCACTTGCGCGTAGGCGGGGAGTATGTTTTTAGCGACTTGTACGCCCTTCGCGTAGGCGACGACTACGGCATCAAGCGGTTGAGTGTGCGGGCGGGCTTCAATGCCGTTTCCTCTGCCCGGCAGCTCAATGCAGACCCGTTGATGCTGGCATTCAGCACGGGTGCGGGTATTCGTTTTCGCACAATCTACCTGGATTTTGCCTGGCGCTGGCAGCTTGTCAGCGAGGGGTATGTGCCCTACGAGACGGTGCTGGCGCCCAGCCAGCTGGTGAAT
Source organism: uncultured Saprospiraceae bacterium (assembly GCA_964441755.1). Taxonomy (GTDB): domain Bacteria; phylum Bacteroidota; class Bacteroidia; order Chitinophagales; family Saprospiraceae; genus JAUMBM01. Next base: position 34,795 of record CAYTVG010000006.1, on the reverse strand, counting down.
ATCAATGGCAGTGCCAATCTGGCGACGCTGACGTTTGGGGTGAGGTTTTAAAAAAAACTGAGCGCAGCTGCTGGCTGCGCTCAGTTTTTTTCTATAAAAAAAGCAGCAGCGGCCGCTGCTGCTTTTTGCATTTACGCCTTATTTTTTTGGCGCAGCCACAACCAGAGTGCCAGGCCGGTCAGGCTGATCGACAGCGCGATGATTTCGGCCTGGGTGAGGCCCAGTGCAAAATCGTAGCGCTGATTGACGCGAATTTTCTCAATCAGCCAGCGTTCCAGCCCATTGAGCAGGAGATAGAGCGCGAATAACTGTCCGGGGATATTTTGCAGCGGCTTGCGCAACCACCAGAGGCCGGCGGCCAGTGAAAAAGCCATGGCAGCTTCGTAGATGGAGGTTGGGTAGACGGCCTGTGCGAGTTGCATACAATAGATATCACTGCAACCATCGATAGGAATTCCTTCGCGCAGAATATTATGCGGATAATTGTAGCTCCAAAGCCAGTCGGGCAAAAACCATGTATCGGGTTGCTTAGCGGCTACTATGCCCCAGTCGCCATCGCCGGAGAAATGGCAGCCGAGGCGGCCGAGGCCGTAGGCGGCCATCAGGCCGGGTGCCAGCGCATCGCCGAAGGGCAGGATGGCGATCTGTCGCCGGCGCAGCGCCAGCGCCACGCCGATGAAGCCACCGATAAGGCCGCCATAGATGGCGAGTCCGCTGCCGGAAAAAAAGACGCCGAGGGGATCTTTGAAAAACTCGGGCAAGCGCTCGAGAATATCAAAAATTTTGGCGCCAATTACCCCGCTGACGGCTGCGATGATGGTGATATCACCGACAACGTGGTGCGGCAGGCGCTCCGCCCAGGCCTGCCGGGGCGGCCCTGCTGCCTGTTTTTTTCGCTCAGCGAGCCAATAGGCGCCTGCAGCGGCCAGCAGGCCGAGCAGGCCGCCGGGCCAGCTTCCTTTTTTTGAAAAAATAAGCCCTGCCGCATCGGCCTGCAGCTCCTCAAAATGCAAGATCGCGTAGAGCAGTTTGAATCCTACGAAGAAACCAAAGAGCGCGTTGAAGAGATAGTCCTGCCAGGAGGCACGTGCATTGGCGAGCACAGCAACCCGCACGGGCGCAAACTGCCCCTCCGCTTCGCGCCGCAGCAAATCTTTCCATAGCAGCCAGGCAGCCAGCAGTATGGCCATGACCAGAAAAAGGCCATAGGTCTTGAATATGGACGTCCAGTTGTCGCGACTGCTGCCGAGCAGGTCGTGGAAAAAGTAGGATAAATCCGGGTACATATCAGAGCGTTTCGCGAAGCCATTTGAAAAACTCCCGTTGCCAGACGATAGCGTTGTTGGGCTTGGTTACCCAGTGGTTTTCATCCGGCAGGTATAGCATGCGGCTGCGGATGCCTTTGAGCTGGGCAGCCTGAAAGGCTTCGAATGCCTGCCCGTCGGGAACCCGAAAGTCGAGCCCCCCCTGGATGATGAGGATGGGCGTATCCCACTTGTCGACCAGATTGCTGGGGTCAAACTCTTTGTAGCTACGCTGTGCTTCGCTGTTGTGCACGTCCCAGTAGGGGCCGCCATAGTCCCAGTTGACAAAGAACAACTCCTCTGTTGTGCCGTACATACTCCGCAGGTTGAAAATACCGTCGTGAGAAATAAAGGTTTTGAAGCGCCCCTGGTGAATGCCGGCTAGGTAGAAGACAGAGTAGCCACCATAGCTGGCACCGACGCAGCCGAGGCGGTCGCGGTCGACATAGGGCTCCTTGGCCATATAGTCGATGGCCAGCAGGTAGTCGTCCATAACTTTGCCGCCATGGTTTTTACTGATGGCTTCATTCCACTCAACACCATGGCCGGGCATGCCGCGGCGGTTGGGGGCAATGACGATATAGCCCTGCGAAGCCATGAGCTGGAAATTCCAGCGGAAAGAATAAAACTGGCTTAGGGCCGACTGCGGACCTCCCTGGCAGTACAGGAGGGTAGGGTATTTTTTTTGCGGGTCGAAGTCGGGGGGCAGCACAACCCAGACCAGCATCTCATTGCCGTCATCTGTGGTAATATAGCGCGACTCGACTTTGCACATTTTAACCTTGGCATAGGCCTCATCGTTGACATGCGTCAGCTGCGTCATAGCGCCACTGCTGAGATCGACGGAATAAAGCTCGGCAGCATGGTTCATATCGGTGCGCGACACAATCATCCGGTTGCCCACCTGACCTACGAGACCGTTGATATCAAAATCACCGCGGGTAATTTGTCTGACGACCGGCAGTTTTTTGGTGAGGCCGGGATAGTCAACTTCAAAAAGCTGAACAGTACCTTTGACCGGTGCATGGAAATAGATACGGCTACCGTCGAGACTCCAGCGAAAATTATTGACAGTACCATCCCAGTTGGCTGTAAGGTTGAGGGGCCCTGAGGGGGACATGACGACGATGTCATTTTTGTCGGACTCATAACCGTCGCGGGCCATGCTCAGCCATGCGAGCACACCCTGGGAAGAGAAGAGCGGATGTGTATCATAGCCAGGATTGTCTTCGGTTAGATTGGTCGTCTTGCCGGAGGCCAGCTCGTAGGCATAGATATCTGTATTGGTGCTGAGGGCATAATCGAGTCCAAAAGCTTTCTTGGTTACATAGAGTAATCGTTTGCTGTCGGGACTCCAGCAGATATCTTCATAGCCACCGAAGGGCTTTTGGGGGCAGTCGTGTGGCTCACCCGGCATAATATCTATGCCTGTATCAGCGGTTGTATTGGGTATTGGCTGGATGAATACGTGGCTGTATTTGCCATCTTCCCACTCGTCCCAGTGGCGATAGTTGAGGTTGTCGTAGATGCGCGCTGAAGATTTGGTGATATCGGGATAAAAATCTACAGCATCGACGGGATGGATGCGAACCTCTCTGAAGTTGGCGAGGAACTTGCCATCAGGAGAGCGCAGCGGGTTGGACAGGTAGTCGCCGGGATTACTGATTTCCTCTGCTTTCCCACCCTTTACAGGAATTTTGTAGAGTTTAGAGGACATTTTATCCGTGTCCAGCGAGGGCGTTGACACACTGTAGATGACATACTGCTCATCAGTTGAAATGCCGCGGGCGCTGACCCTGCCGAGTTGCCAGAGCATCTCGGGGCTCATTAGCTGCTGCGCGGTGGCCATACTTCCGAGCAGCAGGCAGCCAAGAATTAACCAGTTTACTTTTGACATAGCTGAAAAAGTTGAGATGATATCATATATGGTGTTCAAAGGTAGCGCATTTTTTGCTAAAAGCAGTTTGTGAGGTCTACATAGGTTGTCTGGTTTGGTGGGCTTTCACCAGGGCCAGCCCTAAGATGCGATACATAGTGAAAAGTGGCTATGCTCGCTATTGTGCAGTGAGCTCCACGTATGCGCATAAGGGAGGAGGAGGAGTTGAGCGCTTATTGATCGAAATCCTGTATCTTTACCTTTATAATAAATGCCGTGTATGAAAGGTCGCTTATGGTTGTCGGGTGTATTAGCCTGTTGGTGTACTGTCGCTTTGTGGGGGCAGTTTCTCCTGAATGGATCTGCTTTAGCGTTTAATGATAACTGTTACCAGCTTACGCCGGCGGAAAACGGTCGGGTTGGCTCCATTTGGAATCCGAATAAGATAGACTTGCGGCAAAATTTTGACCTTGTCATGGAGGTATTTCTCGGCTGTCGCGACAGTGGGGCGGACGGCATGGTCTTCGGGCTGCAGCCTGTCAGTACCTCTATCGGGCAGGTAGGTGAAGGTATTGGCTTCGGCGGTGTATCCCCTAGTCTGGGTGTTGAGCTGGACACCTACCAGAACAACAACCTGGGGGATCCTCCTTTCGATCACATAGCCATCATGCAAAACGGTGTGCTCAACCATTTGGGCTTCAACAACCTGGCAGGCCCCATACGTGCACGTGCTTCGGGCGACGACATTGAAAACTGTCGGTACTACGATTTGCGCATCAGCTGGGATGCGGGAGCCCGCAAGCTGGAAGTATACTTCGACTGCCAGTTGCGGCTCAGCTATACAGGCGATATTGTCAACAATATTTTTGGTGGCAACCCCTTTGTTTTTTGGGGGTTTACGGCAGCCACGGGGGGTGCCAACAACGATCACCGGGTATGTTTCAGTTATACGACTTTTCTCGACCAACTGGAGGACAAGGTCATGTGCCCCGGCGGCCAGATTCAGCTTCGTACCACCGGCGGTATCCGCTATGAGTGGACGCCTGCCGAGGGTCTCAATAATCCGACGATTGCCAACCCCGTTGCGTCACCTGCAACCACCACTACCTACCGCGTGCGCATCACGGATGCCTGCAACAGGCCTTTTTTTGACGAAGTCACGATAGGCGTGGCGGGTAATCCTGTTTTTTTTGACCTGGGGCAGGATACTACGATATGTACAGGCTCGCAGCTGGTGCTGGATGCTACGACGCCTACAGCCACCTATCAGTGGAGTACGGGTGACAGTACCGCCCGCATTACGATCAGTGAGGCCGGCGAGTATGCGGTGACAGTAACCCGTCGGGATACGGTCTGTACTGCCGAGGATGCTCTGCAGCTGAGCCTGTTGCCACTGCCAACGGTATCTCTGGGGCCGGATACGAGTCTGTGTGAGGGGCAGTTGTTGCAGTTGGTAGCTTCCTTTCCGGATGCGCGCACTTTGTGGCAAAATGGTACAGAGGCAGATACGCTGATCGTCAATGCTCCGGGCAGGTATCTGGCGACCCTTTTCCATCCCTGCGGACTGGTATTTGACGAGCTGCTGGTGGCCTACGAAAACTGTCAGGAGGTGTATATGCCTACGGTTTTTAGCCCCAACAGCGACGGTGTCAACGATTATCTGTTTCCGCAGCACGGCGGGGACGTCACAGATATCATTCGGCTGGAGGTATACAACCGCTGGGGTGGGCAGGTTTTTTCCCGCACACATTTTGCACCCAATGAAGCCCTGCAGGGCTGGGACGGAAAAATTGGCGGAGAGCCGGCGCCTGCCGGCATATATGTGTGGGTCATGGAAATCCTCTTCCGCGACGGCTTTGCGCAGCGGCAGCGGGGGGAGGTGTTGCTGATGCGATGAAGCAGCCTACTCCTTGTTGGCCAGCTGGCCGCAGGCCGCGTCGATATCCTTGCCGCGGCTTCGGCGCACGGTGACGACGATGCCGCGCTCGCGCAGGAAGCGGGCGAAATCATTGATGCGGTGCTCGCTGGCTTTTTCGAAAGGAGCCCCGTCGATGGGGTTGTATTCGATTATATTAATACGTACGGGGAAACGCCTGCAGAGTCTGGCCAGTTTGGCTGCATCCTCAAGGCTGTCGTTGAAATGCTGGAAAGCTATGTACTCGTAGCTAATCCTGTTTTGTGTTTTTTGGTAAAAATAGGCGATGGCATCCAGCAGGCTTGCAAGATCATTATGCTCATTAATGGGCATGATTTCGTTGCGTTTGACGTCATCGGCAGCGTGGAGGCTCAGGGCCAGATTGCACTTGGTGCCGTCGTCGGCGAGTTGGCGGATCATCTTGGCGATGCCCGCGGTGCTGATGGTGATGCGGCGGGGCGACATGTTGAGACCATCGGGTGCGCAGAGGCGATCGATGCTGTCCATGACGTTGCGATAAGCCAGCAGGGGTTCTCCCATGCCCATGTAGACGACATTGGTGAGCGGGTGGCCGAAGGTTTCGAGGGACTGTCGGTTGACCAGCACTACCTGGTCATAGATTTCGGCGGGATCGAGATTGCGCAGGCGTTTCATGCGGCCGGTGGCGCAAAATGTACAGGTGAGGCTGCAGCCTACCTGAGAAGATACGCAAACGGTGAAGCGGTTTTCGTCAGGGACGGGGATGAGGACAGACTCTATCAGGTGGCCATCATGGAGGCGGAAGCGCGATTTGATGGTACCGTCGGTGCTATGCTGCACCTTATCGAGAACGATGGGGCGCAGCAAGAAATTTTCAGCCAGGCGGACGCGCAGCGGCCTGGAGATGTTGGTCATCTCATCAAAATCGTGGGCGGCTTTTTTCCATAGCCACTCATACACCTGACGAGCGCGAAAGCGCGGCTCCCCCCAGGTAGCTAGCGCGGCTTCAATGTCAGCAGCAGAAAGCCTGCGTATGTCCAGGCGCGTATCCTTAGCAGTATCTGTCATCATGCTGCAAAGTTACGGCTTTTTGAGGATGCATGCACAACGGAAAACAGCTTGTCGTGCGACCTGCGAAACGACTACCGGTGGGGGGCAAGGGTTGCTTATGTCTGAGGAGTGCGCAGATTTAGATTAAGAAATATGGACTCGCTGGCCAATCATTTCTTCAAAAAAATGGTGGATGGTGAATGTTTGTTCGGCGCCCAGCTTCTGGCCGAGCTGGCTGAGGACATAGAGTGTGACAGCCAGCAGTAGCAGCAGCGGCAGCAGCCAGAGGATGTAGCATTCCATACCCAGGCTCATGCGCGAAAAGCCTATGATGCTGACAAACATGAACAGGAAGCCCAGAGCCAGATAGCCACCGGCAAACATTGTCCACACATTGGGCATAGGGCCATAGACGCCAAGGATGCGGGTGAGCTGCTGCTGCTCGTCGCGCAGCAACGTCACATTGAGCTGGGGGGACCAAAAATGCAGTTCGTGCCGGGGTACCCGCAGGGTGATGTGATCGTGCATGGCCAGCCCGCGGCAGGGTATATCAGGCTCATGTAGCCTGGCCTGTGCCTGGCCAATAATGTCTTCGATTGATCGAGATGATTGCATCTCGAAACGGGGTCTTATTCTGAAACTGGTCATAAGCAACTGGCAAAAAATGCAATTAAATTATGTACTCAGTTTTATCGTCCTTTCTGCGGTTAAAAATATGTCGTTTGTTTTGGATTATCGAGAATATATAGAATTATTTTTTGAATTTTGACATTTTGTGCCGGGCTTGTTTGTCCTGGATGTTTTGAGAGCGGGTTAAAGTGACCTGCTGTAAGTTGTATGCCTGCTGGGGGAGGGCAGAAAATAGTTGTGAAAAAAAGCAATCTATGCGGTAAAACTCGCAATGGGATTGTTATCATTGTATTTTGATCTTTGGATGTATGCAGAACAGGCAGGCGGAGCAGGAATGGTTGGTTGCGTTGCGCTCGGAAGACTCGGGTGCATTGCGGGCTATTTTTGATGCCTATTATGCCATGGTGCGGCATACGACGGGTCGGTTGGTAGCAGATGCAAGCCTGGCAGATGATCTGGCACAGGAGGTATTTATTCGCTTATGGCAAAAGCGGGCAGAGATACAGGTGGAAGGTAGTCTGGGGGGCTACCTCAGGCGTATGGCCATCAATGAAGCGCTTGCCCATTTGCGCAAAAAGCAGCTGCTGGTTTTTGAGGAACGCCCTGAGCAGCAGGCGCTGTCGGCCTTTGAACGGACGGATGGTCCGTTGTTGCAGGCAGAATTGCAGCAGGCGATCGAACAGGCTATCAATGCGCTGCCGGCTGCTTGCCGCGCGATTTTTCAGCTCAGCCGGCAGGAATCAATGACTTACCAGGAGATAGCCACACAGATGAATATATCTGTAAAAACTGTTGAAAACCAAATGAGTAAAGCTCTGAAAGTCTTGCGTAGCAAGCTTGCCGGCTATTTTTCCTGGCTGCTGTAAGGATGTTGGCTGCCATCGCCCGCAGGGCGTGGCTGCTGCCTGTTTTTTTTCAAAAAATCAATATTGCGCTTAAGGCCGGCAAAGCGCGTGCGCTTGACGGCACTTTTTTTAAACACCTGCTGAAAGACTTCTTCGGTAAGCTCTTCCCATGCTCGCCGGTCGAGGCTCAGTAAGGCTGGTGGCGGCAGGAAAGCAGGCTCCTCGTGCACCTTGGCAAACCGATTCCAGGGGCACACCACTTGACATACATCACAGCCGAACATCCAGTTGTCCATTTGGGTGGCAAAGGTGTCGGGGATTTCATCGCGCAGCTCTATGGTCAGGTAGGAGATGCAGCGGGAGGCGTCGAGCCAGTAGCCTTGCGGGCTGATGGCCTGGGTTGGGCAGGCATCGATGCACCGGCGGCAGCTTCCGCAATAATCTTTGAGGGGTGGGTCGTAGGCCAGCGGGAGGTCGAGGATTATTTCGGCCAAAAAAAACCATGAGCCGGCACGGGGGTGAATGAGGAGGGTATGCTTGCCAAGCCAGCCATTGCCGGCGCGCTTTGCCCAGTCTCGCTCGAGTACGGGCGCAGAGTCAACAAATACGCGCCCGTCAACCTCGCCAATCCGGTCGCGGATGAAAGAAAGCAAGTCCTTGAGTTTGCGCTTGATAACAAAGTGATAGTCCTCGCCATAGGCGTAGCGGCTGATTTTAGGAGCTAAGGGATCTTCTTGTTTTTGATCGGATTGGTAGTTGTACAGCAGGCTGATGACGGAGCGGGCACCGGGGACTAGGGCTGTGGGATCGATGCGCTTATCAAAGTGATTTTCCATCCATTGCATACTGCCGTGCATGCCCTGATTGAGCCAGTGCTCGAGCCTGCGAGCCTCCTCATCCATGCGCTCTGCCTTAGCAATACCCGTGAAGGAGAACCCAAGGCGGGCGGCTTCCTCCTTGATAAGTCGGCTGTGTTCCTGCTCCTTGGTGTCGGCAGGGGGTAGATGTGCCATGCAGCTGATTTATATACCTTGGTGTGTTGGGGATTCTCTCACCATGCCAAAACAACTTTTTTCCTCTGTTTTTACCTTTTTAGTCAGCTGGCGCCAGCTGACTAAAAAGGTGAAAATCCGCAACCAAACAGCTCGTTTTTGCTTACGGCAAAAATGCCCGAACATACGCTTAGCAGTTCAAAGATAGCGTATTTGGCGCTGCCTGCCGGCAAAAATGTAAGACGCTGGCGGTTGTGTTTGGTTTTGCCTGGCAAACAGCATATTGTGATTTGGGTCGCGGGAAAAAAGTATAACAAAAATCACCTTTTTGCCTACCATTGGTCATTGTTGCGGGAGGTGTAAAGCAGGAAATTTGGCGTTGAGCGGATTAGTTCACGTTATTCAATTCCTCAGCCATGCTAACCATTTTTATCATAACTTCTCATGCACTTCTGTGGGGTATCGCCACTACCTCCGGATTGGTGTTGCTGTCGATTGCGTTGGGTCGGTATTATATGCAGCGTACGTCCGAAAGTGGCCTGTCGAATAAATACCAGGGCAGGAAACGGGTTTCGCCGTTGGAAGCCCGTAATAAATATCCGGAGGTGGATATTTTCCGGTACAGTGGTACCATTTTTAGGCTTGGGCTGGTTCTTTCTTTGGGTATGATCGTGTTGGCGATGAACTGGACGAATGTACAGGAGAAGGTGTTTGTCCCTGACAATGCGCTGGATATGGAGTACGATCTGGAGGTAGAAGTGCCCAGGAGTGCGGAGCCGCCACCCCCGCCCCCGCCCCCACCGCCCCCGGTTTTTGAGGCTGTACCCGATGACGTAGTCCTGGAGGAAGAGCCCATAGATTTTAAGGATAATTCATTGGATGAAAATTCAGCGGTGAGCCAGCAGCCGGCGCAGGAGAGCAATCGGCCGCTACCGCCACCACCACCCCCGCCGCCACCTGCAGAGCCCGAAATGGCTGAAATTTTCAAAGTGGTGGAAGAGATGCCACGTTTTCCGGGTTGCGAAGATTTGCCCACGATAGCGGAGCGAAAAACTTGTTCGGAGCAAAAACTGCTGGCCTTCATCTATGCCAATATTTCTTACCCTTCAATGGCCCGGGAAAACGGTGTGGAAGGGACGGTGGTGATTCGGTTCGTGGTCAATGAAAAAGGGTTTATCGATAATGCAGAGGTCGTTCGCGATATTGGCGCGGGTTGTGGCGATGAATCGCTGCGTGTCATCAAGTTGATGAACAGTATGGAAACGCGCTGGGTACCGGGCAAACAACGGGGCAGACCTGTCAAAGTATATTATACCCTGCCGGTTAAATTTATTCTTAAGCCCAATAGTTGAGGCCATTTCGAAGTTTTATCGTCGCTTTAGCATGTTTTGCCGCTGTGGGCGGTCTGGTATGCCGGCAAACGAGCGAGCAGTTTTTAAAATTTTCTTGGAAAATTTTAAAAACTGCTCGCTCGTTTATAGCACTTTTGGCCGCTTTAGCGGCCAAAAGTGCGCACGGACAGTTACCTTATTATAATTAGTCCTATCTTTGAAGTCATTAACAATCTACTCTTTTCCCTTCTTCGGAAGGGATCACCGCAGAATTTTCAACCGTATGGATATTGCAGTAGTAGGTACTGGTTACGTCGGACTCGTCACTGGTGCTTGTTTTGCCGAAACCGGAAACAACGTCATTTGTGTTGACATTGATGCGCGCAAAGTTGAGCGCATGCAGCAGGGGGAAGTCCCTATTTACGAGCCGGGGCTTGACCCGATTGTCGAGCGCAATACACGGCAGGGCCGTTTATCTTTTACCACGGATCTGGCGGCAGCGATAGCGCCGGCGGAGATTATTTTCCTGGCGCTGCCCACACCGCCGGGTGAGGACGGATCAGCGGATTTGTCTTACATTTTGGGGGTAGCTGCCCAGCTCAGCAGGATGATTACAGACTATAAGGTGATTGTTGATAAGAGCACGGTACCGGTGGGTACGGCAGAGCGTGTGCATGCTGTGCTGGCTGAAAACCTGCAGGAGGATTTGTTTGACGTTGTCTCCAATCCGGAATTTTTACGGGAGGGAGTAGCCGTTGAAGATTTTCTCAAGCCTGACCGAGTGGTTATAGGTACACGTTCGGCCCGTGCACAGAAGACGATGAAGCAGCTGTACGAGCCATTTGTGCGCCAGGGTAACCCGATCATTTTTATGGATGAACGTTCGGCGGAGATGACTAAGTATGCAGCCAATGCCTACTTGGCCACGCGCATTACCTTTATGAATGAGATTGCCAACCTGTGCGAGCGGGTAGGCGCCAATGTAGATATGGTGCGCATGGGAATGGGCAGCGACAGCCGCATTGGTAAGCGGTTTCTGTTTCCCGGTGTGGGCTACGGAGGCAGTTGTTTTCCCAAAGATGTACAGGCGCTGGCAAAAACTGCAGAGGAGTATGCCTATGATTTTCGCATACTAAAGTCTGTGATGAACGTCAACGACTACCAGCGGTTGCGCATTGCCGATAAGCTAAAGGAGCATTTTGGCGGTGATCTGAGGGGCCGGACGATAGGTATCTGGGGGTTGGCTTTTAAACCCAATACAGACGATATCCGGGAGGCGCCGGCACTTTATACCATAGAGGAGTTGTTGGCTGCCGGTGCTGAGGTGCGTGCCTACGATCCGGAGGCTATGGACAATATCCGCGCCCGCTTTGGCGACCGTATAAGTCTGGTGAAGGACCAGTACGAGGCTATCATAGGAGCTGATGCACTGGCGATTCTGACAGAATGGAGTGTTTTTCGCACACCCAGCTTCGCGGTTATGAAGCAGTTATTGCGGCAGCCGTTGATTTTTGATGGTCGCAATCTGTATGATCTTGATCAGATGGAGGAGCTTGGGTTTGACTACTACAGTATTGGGCGGATGCCTGCCATGAGGCGTTAAAATAGTTATTTCAAAAAATTGTTAAATCAAAAAATCGGCTGCTATGCGAGCGCATGAGATAGATTATGAGATCCACGGTCATGAGATGCAGTATGTCGAAATTGAACTGGATCCTTACGAGACAGTTATTGCCGAGCCAAGCGCATTTATGATGATGGAGGACGGCATTGAGATGAAGACCCTCTTTGGTGATGGCAGTGCGCGGGATGAGGGAAGTGGTGTGTGGGGTAAGATATTTTCCGCAGGCAAGCGCCTGTTGACGGGCGAAGGCCTGTTTATGACGGCCTACACGCATGCAGGCCATGGCAAGAAGCGGGTAGCATTTGCTTCTCCCTACCCCGGGCAGATTATCAGCCTGGACCTTGAAAGGCTTGACGGCAAGATTATATGCCAGAAGGATGCATTCTTGTGTGCAGCTAAGGGGGTGGCTGTTGGTATTGAGTTTTCGCAAAAACTAGGCAGAGGATTCTTTGGGGGCGAAGGATTTATCATGCAAAAGCTTGAGGGCAACGGTATGGCCTTTCTGCATGCCGGTGGTGCAATTGTACAGAGAGAACTTCGCGCCGGAGAGGTTTTACGGATAGACACAGGTTGTCTGGTAGCTTTCACCCGGGGCGTCGATTACGATATTGAGATGATCAGGGGCGTTAAGAACGTTCTTTTCGGGGGCGAGGGCTTGTTCTATGCTGTCCTCAGAGGACCTGGCAGGGTGTGGATACAATCACTGCCGCTGAGCCGACTGGCAGATCGCATTCTGGCAGCCTCTCGTCGCTACGGGGGTACAGGCAAAGATGAGGGTGGTATGTTGGGCGGCCTCGGGAATATACTGGACGGTGATGGATGGTAAACCATTTTTGGCGGCGTCAGCCGCCAAAAATGGCTAAGCTTGGTAAGTATTTTTTGACTGTCGCGACAGTCAAAAAATACTTACCAAGAGCTTATTTACAGAGCGCTATGATGCTGTCATACCAATCTACAAGCGTGATATAGCGGGCGAGGCGAAGATCCGTACAAGCCTCTGCGAGCTTGCTGGTATCGAGGTAAGCTTGCCCGCGCAGCAGCAAAAATTTGCCATCGAGTGGAAATATGGCCAATGCGGCTGACAGTTTGGCGATACCTTCCTCGTATTTTTCAGCCGTAATCAGCGCAGATCCCTCATCGGCCAGCTTGACAGCCTCGGCGTACTTGGTCAGTACGGGTTTACACACCTCAGCCGTAGGTTCAAAGCTAAGTGAGATATCAATAGACGCATTGACCGCCGCCTCGCCATAGCGGGCAGGTATCCACTTACCTGCAGTCCATGTGACCGCGTTGGCTGCTTCGTACCAAAAATCAAAACCCAGGTTGTTGTAGTCGATCATGTCGAGGATGCGGACGCTGTTGTCGGCATAGATGAGCGCTTTGATATCTACCTGACCAATGCGGCAAGAGTCCTGCATAGCAGCAGGATAGCTGAGTTTGCTGGCTAGGAACTGTTGCAGGGCTTCTGCTCCACCTGTGAAATCAAGCGCTTTGTCGAAGGCCACGTGCACGGTGTCTCCTTTGACCAGTGTATAGGGTAGCGCTTCCTGCAATTTGAATTTTACGGGCAGGTTTATTTGTGTCCTGACAGTCTGGCCACTTTGTCGGCCCGGAATCCAACGGACACCTTCTCGCTCCATGTAAGAGAGTAGCTGTAGTGCTGCCTGTCCGGTACCTCCGCCCAGATCGCGGGCAATACTGCCTTGCGACAGAGAACCATCCTTTTCGACAACGAACGTAATGACGACAGTTCCCTCTATATTTTGCTGCTGTGCTTCCACCGGATAGATCATTCGGCTGTAAACGTACTCCAGCAGTCGCTGGTCAGCACATTTTTTACGCGCCTGCAGAGAACTGTCGGGATTCTCGCAGCCCGGGAAACGAGGCATTTCTTCAACAATCTTATAGATAGTAGTATCTTGATTCTGGGCAGTCACCGGACTCATAGAGAGGCCGATACCGACCAGCAGTAGAAAAAGCAAGCGTAGAATCATCACTGAATTAGTTGGCGATAATGTCGCGGTTTAGTTTGAAAGAAGGCAGTATAAAACCAGGCTTCAACAAGGTCGGAGAAGTTTCGAAACGCTTGGAGATAACCATGCGATCCTGAGGAGCAAACATGAAGATCATGGGTTGCTCGTCGTAGATAATTTCCTGAAGCTGTTGGTATAGTCGGTTGCGCTCGGTTTCATCGAGCGTTCTGCGAATCTGATCAATCAGCGCGTCCGTCTCCGCATTGCCAAAACCGGTACGGTTGCTACCCGAAGGGGTATCACTGCTGGTATGCCACAGCTGCTTAGGATCATCGGGCAGGTGTTCGGCAGCAAAACCGCCTGCGTACAGCTGGTATTTGCGCGTAGCGACATGCTCGCCCATAATGGCAGGAAAGGCCTTGGCATTGAGGTTGATGCGTACACCTGCCTTTTGGGCGCTTGCCTGAAACATGAGTCCCATGTCGCCGGCAAATTTGCTGGTGGCAGTAACCAGCAGTTCCAGTTCAAGCTCCTTTCTCTCTCCGTCAATCATTTTGTCAACGGTGCCATTGCCGTTAGAATCTTCCCAACCAGCTTCCTTGAGGAGCTGTCGGGCCTTCTCTGTATCGAAAGGAATCAACGGCAGATCTTTGTTGTAGTAGGCTTTGCTGGGGTGGAAAGGGCCGTTTACCCGCGAGGCATATCCTTCGTACAAATTGGTGATAAGCGCGTCTACATCCAGCAGGTGTGCCAGTGCCCTCCTTACCCGTTTGTCGGACAACATAGGATCTTTGGTGTTCAGAGAGATAATAAACACCTGAAAAACAGAGGGCGTATGCATAGCATAACGCTTGGTGACGATTTCGTTGGTAGTGAGCTCTTTAAAATCCCGGCTGTCAAGTTGGGTAGCAACGTCAATATCTTGATTCAGAATTGCATTCTTGGTGGCTACCGGATCACCGATGATGAGATAGTCCAGCGTATCCGGCAATGCTTCAAAAAGTTTGTTGCGGGCGGCAAGTGCATCGCCCCACCAATTTTGTTTTTTGATGAGCCTGACGCGCTGTCCGGTCTCCCAACTGTCTAATTTGTAGGGGCCTGAGCCACCGATATAATCTTTATCACGCGCATAGCGCTCTCCGTTGAAGCTGTCGGCAAAGGTTTGCAGCCGGGGATCGCTGTCGGCCAGCCGGGCGGCCGCTTCAGGATCGGCTAGCTGAGCAATGGGTATATCGCGTAGTAAATTGTTGGGATCGTACTTATACGCGGGCATGATATACATCGTGCCCAGCGCATACTCACCCAGGAAATACTGTTCGTTGGTATAAATGGTATACTTGCGATCGTTGGAGGGATCTGTGACGATGTCCCTGATGGAGCTGAAGTAGGAACGGTAGGCTTCAGCGTTGACCTTGGGGTTGAAGATGGCCTTGAAGGTAAAGACAACATCTGCTGCCGTCACCGGGCTGCCGTCATCCCACCGGGCCTCCTTGATCAACTCAAAAGTATAAGCAAGGCCCCCTTTGTAGGGTCCTTCCACAATAGGCTTTACCTGCGGCCTGCTGACGGCCAGCCAGGGAATTGCTTCGAGCGTCTGTGGATCAAAGGTCAGCGGAGCGTGGAAAAATTGTTCGCTGACAACACGCCCGTACACGCTGGTGCTCACGAGTGGATTCAGTCGGTCCGGTTCTGCCTGTAGCCGCACATAAACAGTATTGTTGGTGTGTCGGAAGCTAATCTTTTCCTGTTTCTTTTTACAGGAAGTAGCAGCCATGAGCAGTAGGAGAAGTAATGGAAAGAAGAGAGAAGAATAAATAGTCTTCATACAGGCAGTAGCATCTTTAAAGGCCTAACTTACGAAATAAATACGGTCAAGTATAGCAATTGGTTGTGTGTTAACAAACATTCACAACTTTCACCTGTTGTAATCGGGTCAGGTCAGTGCAAAAGTATAAATAATAACGCAAGCCTCACGGTATTTTGGACGCTGGGTATCAACGCTCGCTGTCCCGGAGGTATACACGGCCTGGGGAGATAAGCACTTGCCAAAGATAATCATTTATAGCAGATGTCAACAATTTTAATTGCCGGAGGCAGTGGCCTCATTGGCCTGCGATTAAGCCAGCTTCTCACGAAAGAGGGATACACTGTAGCGCATTTGAGCCGATCTGCATCGCGGAACAGTCCTTATAAGGTGTACCGCTGGGATCCGGCTGCCGGTTATATCGATCCGGAGGCAGTCATCGGGGTGGATTATATCATTAACCTGGCGGGAGAGGGCATTGCCGACAAACCCTGGACGGCTGCCCGCAAAGCTTCCATCATTAGCAGCCGCACCCAGAGTGCAGCCGTTCTCATGAAGGCTTGTCTCGAAACGGATACCCGCCCGCGGGCCTATCTGGCGGCTTCTGCTATAGGCTACTATGGCCATCGTGGAGATGAAGAACTAGCCGAAACAGCCGCTGCAGGCAGCGGGTTTTTATCCGAAAGTTGTGTGGCTTGGGAAAAGGCTACCGCAGAGCTCGCCGAGCGCCTCCGGGTGCGTACGTTTGTATTGCGCATAGGGTTGGTGCTGTCAGTGAAAGGTGGCGCGCTGGCCAAGATGATTCCGCCTGCCAAATTGCTGGTATCTCCTTGGTTTGGCGATGGTAAGCAGTGGTATCCCTGGGTGCATATCGACGACCTCTGCCGGATGTTTATCGCTGCCATTGAGGATGAGCGTTATCAGGGTATCTTCAACGGCGTAGCTCCTCAGCCTGTGCGTAATGCAGAACTGGCCAGGCAACTGCCCCTAGCCCTGGGCCGTCCGGCTGCCAGCTTTTCAGCGCCAGCCTTTGGCCTGCGACTGGCCATGGGCGAACTGGCCGACGTGGTTCTTAATAGCACGCGCTGTGTCCCCCGACATTTAGAGGCAGTGGGGTTCCGGTTTCTTTTTCCGGAATTACTGCCAGCACTTAAAGATCTTGTCGCCAGGGATATCTAGCGTAAACGCAGGGCTGAATTTTGCCGCCCGGGCGGCAAAATTCAGCCCGTACATAAGAAATTTGGCTGCTAATGCAGCCAAAATCCTTTACAGGCTGTATCAATGATATTTTTGGCGCAGCCTCCCGCAAAGTCAGCCATCTCACTCAGCAGGCGTTTCCAGCATGTTAGTTCTCTCTTCTTTGGTTTTGATGCCAAACTGATATCGCACATTCATGCCAAACCGCTGGTTGTCGCTGTAGCGGCTGCCAAAAGTTTCGATACTGCCCTGCTCCAGTGAGAAGCGCGTCAGCATCGTGCGAAAGATGTCATTGGCGCTGAAATTGATGTTCAGTTTTTTGTTCATCAATGTCTGATTTACAGATATGTTGAGCTGACCAAAGTTGTCGAGCCGGTAGAAATTCTGCAAACCTTTATAGAGCATAAATCCATTGAGGCTGAGCTTGGTATGCGGGCCTAGTTTGAGTTGATGGTAGGTAAAAAAGCGCCAGCTGCCCTGCCGGAACTGCAGGGGCTGGTTCTCGTACAGACCGTCGTATTCGCTAAGATTGTACTGGGCGCCTACCACAAAAAAATACACCCCACCCGGAGGGATAGCCGCAATCAGGCGGAGATAAGTCTCCCGGTTCCGCCCGACATTGTCCAGTGTCCGCACTGCCACTTCCGGGTCACGGCTATCCTGATAGACAACATTGGAGAATATGTCGCTTATATAATTCCTGCCTACAGCAATGATAGGTCGTTGATCAAAACTGATATTAAACTCCACATTATCGGTAAACTGTGGCTGCAGGGCCGGGTTGCCGGTTTCGTAGAGGTAAGGGTCAATATACTTGATGTAGGGGTTAAGACTCTGGTAGCCCGGTCGATTGATGGATTTGCGATAGATGAGGAAAGCTCTGAGTTCGAAGTCGGCAATTTTGACGACCGGGCGACTCAAAAATACATAGGGGAAGAAATCATTGCGTCGGATAACAAAACTGGTGTCTGTCGGGATTTGCTGTTGGCCGTCCATGAAGGTGTATTCCCAGCGCACCCCTGCTTTGAGGAGCAACTTACCTGGCAGTCCCTTGGACGCTTGCAGATAAGCGGCATGGATCTGCTCCCGGTAGCTGAAGGCATTGGTCCGGAAGGGGTCAACCAGCAGGCTGTCGCCTGTACGGAAAAAATAATCAGCCTCGCTTCGATAGCGCTGGAAAGTAGTCTTAAAGCCCGTCTCGGCTTTGATGTCTGCGGGCAATTGCAAGATGAGATCGGACTGCAGCAGGAAGAACCCTCTCAGTTGTTCATTGTCGCCTTCCCCCAACAGGCTGCCGGCGCGGGGTTTGATAAAAAGGATGCTGTAGTCTTGCTCCAGTTGGTTGTTACTGCTGCTGAAGCTCAGTTTGGTGTCCCAGGAGGAACCCAGGCTGTCAATTGTATAGTTGGCTCCCAGATCGTGCTGCAGGTTGGCAAATACCGTTTGGTTGCGCGTGAGGTTGTCATTTTGGGACAGTACCAAGGGTTGATTGTCTTCAAGTCTGTTGAGGTTCAGACTGCTGTTGTCTCCACGGCTTAGGTTGAGTCGACCGTCGTAACTGAGACTCAGTTTTTCCTTGAAATCAAGGTTGCCACCAATACTGGTAAACAGTTGATCACCAGGCTGTCGGGAGCGTGCCTGCTGCAAAAGTATATTATTGTCGGCAAGCAGACGACTGGCATCCACTTCTTCGAGCAAATCGCGGCGACTGAGGTTGCCGTTGAGGTACCAGGCTCCTTTCTCTCCGCTGTCATTGAGGTTGAAACCGGCAAACTGATTGCCGTATCTGCCTTGGTTGAAGCCTGCATTTACAGAGCCTGTACGGCCGATTTTTACACCCTTTTTCAGTACAACATTGACGATGCCCCCTGAGCTGGAGGCATCGTACTTGGAGGAAGGTGTGCGCAGAATCTCAATCTTTTGTATGTTGGAGGGTGGCAGGCTGCGCAAAATGGCAGCAATATCCTGCGGACTCAGCCGTTGTTCACGGCCATTGATATACACCATAGCCGGCGTTGCGCTGTTGAGAAAGATATAGCCATCCTGGTCTACAAACAGGCCCGGTGTTTTTTCAAGCACCTCCAGTGTGCTGGTACTTGAATTGGCGATGGGTTCCGGGTCAACCACCTGCATATCGCCATCCTGGGTGATGAGTGGTCGGGTTGCCGTGACGGTGACCTCCTGCAGGCCAAGGGCTTCCTCTTCCATCCGGGCGACTACCCTTTTACCCGTATGTGGGACGTTTATGGTGTCGGTATAGGATTTATAGCCCAGATAACTAATGGCGAGCGAATAACTACCTGCTGACAGATCGCGGAACCGGGCTAGTCCGTCGGGGTCACATACATCCGACAACAGCCGATTGGTGCCTGTTTGTTGCAGTTGAACAACCGCAGCGGGTAGTGGTTGGCGGGCATTGTCGGTAACTTCTATCTCAAGTTCATGCGTTTGGGTGTAGGCAATTTGTGAGCACAGTAAAAAGAGCACTACGGCAAAAAAGAGCATAATGGCATTTTTGAAAACCGGCACTGCCGATTTTGACAAATAAAAGGTAGCTGCACAGGCTTATTGCGCCCGGACAGCGGCCGCTGTCCGGGCGCAATAAGCCTTTTCCAAACGAAAAGAACCGTAAGAATTCTTATCTTTGCGGCATTATTAACACCGAATTGTATCAACAGTTTTTTCAACCGGGCGAATACAACCATTCTTTCTGTTATGGCAGATCACAAGATTATATTTTCCATGGAGGGTGTCTCAAAGACCTATCCTCCCAGCAAGCAGGTACTCAAGAATATCTGGCTGTCCTTCTTTTATGGCGCCAAAATTGGCGTTCTGGGTCTTAACGGGGCCGGTAAATCCAGTTTATTGCGCATTATTGCGGGCCAGGACAATAACTATGAGGGGCGCATCACTTTTGATGGCAGCTACCGCATAGGGTTTTTGGAGCAGGAGCCCAAGCTCGATGATTCCAAGACGGTTCGCCAGGTGGTAGAAGAGGCTGTGCAGCCGATTGTTGACCGCCTCAATGAATACGAGAATATCAACCTCAAGCTGTCAGAGCCGCTTGACGATGATGAGATGATGAAGTTGATTGAGCGGCAGGGGGAGTTGATGGAGCAGCTTGATCACGACAATGCCTGGGAACTCGACAACCGCCTTAACACAGCCATGGATGCCCTGCGCTGCCCACCGGATGATGCGGTCATAGGGGTACTTTCGGGCGGGGAACGCCGGCGTGTTGCGCTCTGCCGTCTGCTGCTGAGCAATCCTGATATCCTGCTGCTGGATGAGCCTACCAACCACCTCGACGCTGAGTCTGTTGACTGGCTGGAGCAATACCTGAAAAATTTTCCCGGCACGGTGATCGCCGTAACGCACGACCGTTATTTTCTGGATAATGTCGCTGGCTGGATTCTTGAACTTGACCGTGGTGAGGGGATTCCCTGGGAGGGCAACTATTCATCCTGGCTGGAGCAAAAGGCCCGCCGCCTGGAGCAGGAGGAGAAGGCAGAGAGCAAGCGCCGCAAGACGCTCGAGCGCGAACTTGAGTGGGTGCGTATGGCACCCAAAGCGCGGCAGGCCAAGGGGAAAGCTCGTCTGAGCGCTTATGAAAAGCTGGCGGACGAGGATGGCCGTGAGAAGGAAGCTAAGCTGGAGCTTTTCATACCACCGGGCACGCGCCTGGGCGATGTGGTCATCGATGCGCACGACCTGAGTAAAAGCTATGGGAATCGATTGCTGTTTGAAAACCTCAGTTTCAGCATCCCCAAAAATGCTATCGTAGGGATTATCGGTCCTAATGGCATGGGTAAATCTACGCTCTTCCGCATCATCATGGGGCAGGAACAACCTGACAGCGGCAGCATTACCATTGGCGATACGGTCAAACTTTCCTACGTAGACCAGAGCCATAAGGAGCTGCAGCAGGCTGATAAGACGGTATACGATATTGTTTCCGGCGGCAATGACCTGATTACGGTAGGCAATACATCCGTCAACGCAAGGGCTTACCTGAGCCGCTTCAATTTTGCCGGCGCCGATCAGCAGAAAAAGCTGAACGTTCTCTCCGGGGGCGAGCGCAACCGACTGCATCTGGCCATAACCCTTCGCGAGGGAGGGAACGTGCTGCTGCTGGACGAACCTACCAATGATATTGATGTTAACACACTACGGGCTCTGGAAGATGCGTTGGAAGATTTTGCAGGTTGTGTGATGGTGATATCCCACGATCGCTGGTTCATCGACCGTCTGGCTACCCATATTCTGGCTTTCGAAGGCGATGCCAGGGTTGTCTTCTTTGAAGGCAACTATACGGACTATGAGCAGATGAAAAAGCGGGAGATGGGCGATGTAACGCCCAAGCGGCCACGTTTCAAAAATGTGATCAATCGATAATCAGCTGTACCATATTCCATGATTTATTAAAATAAATGACATGCGACAATTCATCTTGTTGATATTGCTGGCTTGTGTAGTCAGTACAGCGCAGGCCCAGTCCTACCCGACCCGGTTGGAGCTGGTGAAGGGCGACAGCAGCTTGTTTGCTGCCCTCCAGCCCGTGGTGAGGGAGTTGATGACAGTAGATAGCCTGGCGCACATGGCTATCTTTGCGACCATTTCGGATCCTCGCGCCTACTCGCCTGAAGAGCAGGGTACGGTGGGGATAAAATTTGATATAGAGCTGAAGGCTGTTCACCTGGCTTCTGGTCAGGAGGCATCCAAGCGAACGATCTCTTTTGACGGCAAAGGCCCTACGGCTGCGCTGGCAAGGCGGGTGGCTATGCGCAAACTCAATAGTGCTCATGTAGACCTCAATAGCTGGGGGCGCACGTTTACAGCTGAGTATGTATCTTTTTTCCGTAATAACTGCGACAGCCTCCTGGCCATGGCCAACCGCAGCGCTGCTGACAATCCGCTCAAGGCATACGCCCTGGCGGCGAGTATACCGGAAAATGTCGCTTGTTCCAAGGAGGCAGTCAACCTGGCGTATACCTTATACCTCAACTACCAGGACAAGATGGACAGTGTACACTTACAGCGCGCACAACTGGCTGCTGACAGCAACTTGCTCGATCAGACACTGTCAGAACTTGCGTTGATTGACCCGCAGGCGGCTGATGCTGCCAAGGCGCTCAGTTGGCTCGATACGCTGTTGACCAACCTGCCGGAAACAAGCAGCCAGAAAGCTGCGCTGGTACAGCAGCAGCAGGCCTTCCGCCAAAAGGCGCTTTGGGATGCGAGACGCAAACAGATTCAACGCAGCCTCATGGATACCTTCCTTTTGCTGCCTAAGGAAGAAAGGTGGTCGGTTCCTTCCCGCCGTTGACGATACGAAAAAAGGCCTGAGCTGCACGCTCAGGCCTTTTTTCGTATAAGATCATGGTAAAAAGTAGCAGACGCTTTGGCTGAGATAAAGCGATTAAACAGCACAGGCGCATCCGCAATATTTTTTATACCCGAATAAATATCTTCCGCCAGTACATAAGCCATGCAAGCCCCAGGAAGAACAGTACGTTGAAAAGTGCGTATGCCAGCGAGGCATCGTAGGGAGAACTGAAGAGCGGTACGAAGGCAGACTGGTAAAAAGCCTGCAAAGCACTGGTTTCTTCGCCCTGACTGTCTACCCAGCGGATGGAGGAGAAAAGGTCGACCAGCAGGCCTGTTGCTATGTACACAAAAAGGGCATTGGTGCCGTATACAACAAATGGCTTAGCCCAGCGCTGGTAGTTTTTGACGTCAACCAGCCAGTAAATCGTACCCAGTCCAAGCAGGGCTACACCGCTGGTGTAACAAACAAAGGAGGACGTCCAGATCTTCTTATTGATGGGGAAGCTGAGATCCCAGATGAAACTCAGGCCGAGCAGTAAGGTGCCGGCAACCATCATACCTGCTATTTTTTCGTAGGCAGTCCGGTCGGAGCGTAGCCATTCGCCAGTGAGTACACCGGCCAGGCCGCTGCTGATGGCAGGCAGTGTACTGAGCAGTCCCTCCGGATCCCATACTTTTGACTGCGACCAAAGATGCCCGCCCAGGAGGGCGTTGTCTATCCAGGCGCCGAGGTTGGTTGCAGGTTCGAGGTTGGGGGCAATACCCCCCGGGACAGGTACGAGCGTCATCAGTGCCCAGTACAGCAATAGCAGTCCAATACCTGTTATCCATTGTGCCCTGACAGAGAGATGCAGGTATATAAGTGCACTGGCTCCATAAACGAGCGCAATACGCTGCAATACACCAGGTATACGCAGTTGACTCAGGTCGTAGTAAAAAAGGCCTACCAGCAGGAGACCTGCGGCTGCAGCCAGAGACAGATAGCCCAGGCTGCGCCTCACATCTTCAGCCGAAGCACCAAATACCTCGCGGGTAAAAAGACTGAGTAAAAATACAGTCAGTAAGCCATAGTGTAAAAATTTGATGCCGCCTGGAGCGCCCTCCATCCCAAAGCCGGGGAAAGCTGCCAACAAGAGGCCAAAACCGAAAATTGCCAGCACACGCCAGCCAATCTTGCGGTGAATTGACTTCAGATCAGCACCCGATTCTTTGCGGCGACCCAGTGCCAGCGGAATGGCTACCCCCACAATAAACAGGAAGAAGGGGAAAACCCAATCGGTAGGGGTGATGCCGTGCCAATCGGCATGCAGCAAGGGAGCATAAACAGTTTCCCATGAACCCGGGTTATTTACCAGCGTCATGCCGGCAATGGTGATGCCCCGAAATACATCCAGTGAAAGCAAACGTTGCGCTTTGTCCATACTTTTGCGTTATTTTGAGTGCAATTTAGTGGTCGAAAAAAACGTGCATTACAATGACCGAAGCCATCAGGCAATACATATCGCAAAGTAAAGTGAACTTCCACACAGGTTTCTTTCAGATGTTGTGCTCAGAGCGTATCAGGGGTTCTTCCACCAGACCCACAAAGGCGCGTTTTCACGAGTTTTCACCTTTTTTAGCTGTCTGGTGCCGGCTGTGCTTCTTCCAAAGCACAAAAACAGATAACACCCCCTCCGACTTTGTCTTCGGCGGAAAGTCCCGAATACATTCTTATCATCATACCCCAAAACTAAATAATTTACCGAATAAGCAAATCAAATTGTCAATTATATGTCAGTTGTAAACGAATTTAATGAATATCGGGCCCGAATGAATGAGAAAATTCTGGCAGAGGGCAATAAATCGCTAAAGCGCTTTTGGAGCCTGGATCACCAAACGTATCAGGACGGTGCACTGGACATGCGGACTAAAGAATTGCTGGGGCTTGTGGCCAGTATGGTTCTTCGCTGCGACGACTGTATCCGTTATCATCTGGGTACCTGTTTTGAGCTGGGGGTCACCAAGGCAGAAATTTTTGATGTTTTCGCAGTTGCTAATCTGGTAGGCGGATCGATTTGCATCCCGCACACTCGCCGTGCTGTGGAGTATTGGGAAGCACTCGAAGCTGAAAAAGAAACGCAGGTGTAGTACCTTTTCGGATTTTTTGACCGCTACCTGGTTGTTGTCAATCAGCTGAGACCGGTCATGTTGGTTCGAACTGGCCAAAACACCCGGCCATTTTGTACAGTATAGCACAGGTGCAGAAGATCCCTTATCGGTTCGACCAACGCGCCTCAAAAGCGGCGAATCGTCGGTCGAGTTCCTGTATCATGGCTTTTTTTAGGGAGGGATCTTTGAGGAAACTGTAGGTTATGCTGTTGTATACCAGTTTTTTAATATCCTGATATGAAAAGGAAGGGTAGCGGTGTGCGAGCAAAACGTACTGTTCAGTGAGGTTGGTACGCAGTACGCCTTCGTCATCGGTTGAAATAACCAGAGGTACGCCTTCCTCCCATAGCCATTGCACGGGATGTCGATCGCCTGCAATGCCGAGAATAAATTCATTACTCGACAAGTTGATTTCAACGGCTACGGAGCGTTTCCGCAGCGTATCGAGCAGCGTCAGCACGTTGCGTTCGTAGGGTAAGTCGACCCCATGGCCAATACGGCTGGCGCCCGCAATTTCAACAGCTGCGGTCACATGCCAGCGCAGGTGCTCGGGCTGTGTAACACCC
This sequence comes from uncultured Saprospiraceae bacterium, assembly GCA_964441755.1. GTDB lineage: Bacteria > Bacteroidota > Bacteroidia > Chitinophagales > Saprospiraceae > JAUMBM01. The sequence goes on along the minus strand of CAYTVG010000006.1, from coordinate 10,233 downwards.
AGTGACAGCTCACCTGCATGCATGGCAAATCGGACTTCGGGAAACTGCCGCCGCAAAAACCTAAAAAAATGCATGTGCAGCCAATAATCGGTCAGTGCCACCGGGTTGTGTTCGGGAGCAACAATGTTGACACCCACAATCAATGCATCTGCAGTTGCCAGATTACAGGCAAGCAGCAGATCGGCAAACACCTGTGGGGCAGGCAGCACGCGCAGTGCAAAATATTGATACCGCATGGCGAAGCCATCTTCATCAACGGCCAGTTTTTCGTGCAGCTGTCGCAAGCTGTGCGCCTGCTGAACAGAGCGTTCTCGTGCACCCGGCTGCAGTCGGGTGTATTGTTGCTGTAAAAAAGTATAGAGAGCAGCAGTGTCTTTGGCTGCCTGTATGCTGTTGAGCAAGCGCTGCCAGTGGGCTATGCTGTCCGTCGTGAGTGGCAGGTAAGCCCGTTCCAGCATGGTCTCTATATACAATATATTATCATCAACAGCTCGTTGCTTGAGTTCGAGCAAGCCTTCAGCCAGTATACTGTCAACAATAAAATTGAAACGGGGGAATGAATAAAAAAAATCGTCGTAACTCGCCGTTTGGCCGGATGCAAAATCCATGGCAGACCAATGCCGCAACAAAGTCCGTTCAGCCTCGTAGTAACCGACAGATTCGGCCCATGCTTGCAGGCGAGTCCAGCCGCTCGTGTCATTTGGCGCCTGTAGCTGCAATCGAAGACTGGCCGGATGTATATATGCATTGTGGCGGATTGCAGCCCGGAAGAACGTTTCAGGATATACAGAGCCGCTAAAATGATGGTGTAGATCTCCTCCTTTGGGCATATCCTGAAAGAAGGCGATGAGTGCAGCGGGATAGTCGCGTATACCATCCAATCGCCGGGCAGTGCGGCGCTCCTGAGCCTGCAGTGTCCAACAGGTAAAACCCGTTACCCACACAATCAGAATCCATCGAAATGCGGGCTTGTGCAGAAATGCCTTCATGCGTAGGAGGTATGATGATGAGTAATAAAGGAATAGCTTCAGTCAAAGCGTGCCCGGGATTATTTTAACCGGCTCAAAAGGTTTTGTTTTATATGGGTTTCTACCTTCTTTCAATTGTATAGCGTTGGCTACAGGCACTTTCAAAAGGCAGGAACGAACGACAAAACAACCCATTTTGCTGCTGCCAGAAAATTCCGAACTCACTCTCAGGTATTTTCAGCCGTCAAGTAAGGCTGTATCAGCAGGCCATTTTTCATGCGGGGCTCAAACCAAGTAGACTTGGGAGGAAGAACCTGCCCGGCATCAATGATAGCCTGAAACGTCTGCCAGTCAAGAGGATAAAGACAGAAACCTATGCTGCCCGGATGGGCATTTACAGCATCCTCTAAACCTGCTATCCCCTTTGGCCCCTCAATATAGTCAATTTTTTTGTCTGTGCGGGCATCTTCTATACCAAGTATTTTATGCAGGATGAGGTCATTGAACAGGTCTACGTCCGTGCTCACAGACCGGTCAGGTCGTGTGTACCAGGTAAGATCCCGCCAACTTACCGAAAACCACTCACCCTCCAGCAGCATGGTCAGCTCATGCGCTACCGCAGGCATGGCAGCGGCCGGTAATCGGACAAGACTGGCATACTGAGACAAGGCTGCCATAAAGCTGGCCGGACTAATGTCCGCAAGGGCATTGTACACCACGCGGTTGAAATTGTGGATTTCCAGTGCGTTGGCAGGGAAAAAAGCGCACATCAGATTTTCAAATACGGATTGCTTTGCAAGCCCCTCGTGCTGCCGGTACAGACTGACGGCACTGCTGAAACGGTGGTGGCCGTCTGCTATGTAAGCATGCTGCAGCCCCGTATCAAATAAGGCCTGAACATGGGCAATGTCGGCCTCACGGCTAATGGGAAAAAACCGATGAATTTCCTGCAGCTCGGGCACTTCCACTTCCCAAGCAGGACTGTAGGCAGATGTATAAGCCTCCATCCACTGATCCAGTGCTTCATAGCCCGGGTAGGTGAGTAATATGGGTTTGACAACAACACCCCGCTCAAGGCTCAGCTGTCGCTGTACCGCCTCCTTGCTTTCTATGGTATGCTCATGCCGCAAAACGAATCCTTCCTCGTAATGCGTAACAGGTATACAACCAATGATACCCGTCCTTATATGACCCCCGTGTACAATTTGATAGAGGAACAAGGATGGTTCAGGATAAGCCTGAAATAACTGTTGCTGTTGAAAAAAATGATAATCAGATTTGACGGCCAAAAAAAAATCATTGTCGGACCGGCCTGCCGCCGCATCTAAATACAAAGCGCGAAATGGTAAAATGGTCATCTGGTAAACAGGCTTGGAAGGCACGAATTTACGCATTCCCCGCGTAGCAGCCGAAAAAAATATGATCTGATGATGGCCTGCTAACCTAAACGGGCATAGCTATGAATGCCAATATATGTCGAAAATAAATGTTAGCTTATTGATTGTGAGTTTATTGTTTTCTGTGTTTATGCCCAGATGTAATAGATGTCAACAATAGAGGATTTCCCCGGCAGGCCCAAAAGCGTTTTGCGGGGAGGGTTATAGCCTTATGCAGGCTGTGGGCATCGGATATATGCATTTAAAATGCGAGAATGTACAAAACACATCGTTTTGTCACCGACAAAAATTGCGGGATATGCCCTGAAAAGCAGAAAAGTGCAACCCGAAGGCGGCACTTTTCCAGAATAACTAAACCCCAGTTATATCGTATAGGCCTGCCAGGCGGCATACAGCATATATATGTATTATTCTCTGCTAAAAATAGCCAGCAGCCGAAGTATCTCAATATAAAGCCACACCAAAGTAATTAACAAGCCCATGGCGAAGAACCACTCCATGTAGGCCGGCAAACCGTACTGTTCGCCCTTTTCAAAGTTGTCGAAGTCCAGCAGCAAATTCAGGGAAGCAATCGCTACTACAAACAGGCTCAGCCCGATACCTATCCAGCTACCGGTAACACCCGAGGGTGACGTCACTCCCAGCCAGCTGAGTACCATACTAAGGATATATACCACAGCAATGGCTAAGGTTGACAGAATTACAATCGACCGAAATTTCTGCGTAACCTTTATGATGCCTGCTCTGTAAACAAACAACATGATAAAAAACACAGCTATGGTGAGGCTGACAGCGTGGAAAATAATCCCTTCAAAAGCGTATGCAAAAATTGAAGAAACAGTGCCCACAAACAAGCCCTCAAAGATGGCATAAACAGGCGCTATGACCGGTGACCAGGCAGGTTTAAAGACGGAAATGAGCACAAGCACGAACCCTCCTATGGCCCCTGCCGGTAAGAAAAACTGCATCGGATAGACAAAAGCAACTAAGCTGAAGAGCAAGAATACGACGCCCAGAATCAAGCTTTTGTTGACAGCACCCGCTACAGTCATGGGCGCCGAATCAGCAACGGTTATACCCACCTGCGAAGACCGACTCATGACGCGTTCGCTGAACATAGGGTTGCTGGACTGTAATTTTCTAAATAGAGCCATGTACTTGGTTTTAAGATTAACAATACGAAAATAAGCTGATATAATTGCCTGTGCAACAGTATGGGCGAAAATTAAGTGACAATAATCACCAAAAAAGGTATGAAAAAAAGAAAAATGTCATATCGCAAAACATTTCACTTGTTTCGTTGGTGTGAATTGTGTTTATTCGAAATTAAATTGGGTAGTATTGGGGTTGCAAAAATTGCCTTGGGGGCAGTGAGGAGGCTCAGAAAAAAATTTCGGCAGCCAGCCGGAAGGTGTTGGCGTGTGCTTCGATGATGCGGGACAATCGTTCGGCATAGCCTCCGCCCATGCTGATGGCGAGGGGTAACTGATGACGCTGGCAATAGGATAGTACGATGCGATCCCTTTCTTTGCAGCCTGCCATGCTCAGGCTCAGTCGTCCGAGTTTGTCGTCGGCCAGCACATCTACACCAGACAGATAAAAAACCATGTCGGGTTGTACCTGCTCAAATAAGCGTGGCAGGGTGTTGCGCAGCAGCCGGAGGTAGTACTGATCGCCGGTCTGGTCAGCTAGTGGCAGATCCAGGTCCGATTGTTCTTTGCGAAGCGGATAGTTCTTGGCGCCATGCATGCTAAAGGTGAAGACGCGGGGCTCATGGGCAAAGATCCGGGCAGTTCCGTTGCCCTGATGTACATCCAGGTCTATGATCAGGATTTTTTGGCAGATTCCGTGGTGCAATAGATAGTTGGCAGCGATGGCTATGTCGTTGAATACGCAGAATCCTTCGCCCCGATCGCTGAAAGCGTGATGGGTGCCACCTGCAATATTGAGGGCCACACCATACTGCTGTGCATACAGGGCACACTGCAGCGTGCCACCGGCAATGTAACGACCCCGCTCTACAAGCCGGGGCGTCATAGGAAAACCAATAGCCCGTATCTCCTTGGTGTTGAGCTGTTGATCCCGTAGTTTATGCCAGTAAGCTTCTGTATGGGTAAGGAGGATGGTTTGTTCGTCTATAGGTTCGGGATAAAAAAAATTGCTTTCGCTGGCAGTACCTTCATAGCAGAGTTGCTCGGGAAGCAGGTCGTACTTTATCATAGGAAACCGGTGGCCTTCCGGTAGCTGGTATCGATAGATGGGCGAAAAAGCAATCTTCAGCATGCTGGCAATCAAGGTTGTGGCTATTTCTGGACGAAGATCTGTCTGTGCGACTGTATCAGTGGTATGCCTGCCTGACACCCACCAATGGCAACGCAAAAATCATAAATATTGCTCCAAAACAATAAAAATCTAAACAGCGGGTTACTGCCTATGTTGAAAGACAAAGAAAATTAATAGCTTTGTACCTCAAAATTGATTACTACCATGCGCGTTTTTCAGTTTGTTGGCCTGCTGGCGATTGCTGCCAGCACCCTTGTATGGTCCTGTACCAGCGACAATAAGGATATCCAGTTTCTGTATGATACGACCTGGGAATTTGACGTGCAGAGTATGCGCGACTCACTGGACTTTCCCAAGCTGACGCCTTTCGAGCAGGCAGCTTCCGTCTCCGGACTTACCCGTATTGATGGTATGACGCTTCAGTTCCGCAAGGACAGCGTTGTTGTACTGCGGCAGTATGACGGTACGGAGACACTGGGTGGCTGGTTGCTTTCCAAGGATCGCAAGCAGATGACCATCCAGATTTCTAAGGTTGCTGTCGATGCTCAGCAGGTAGTAGAATTTACTCCCGAGCGCATTGTATTGGCTGCCGACCGCAAGCTGGGGTTCATCTATCCCAAGATTCTGGTGCCTGTCGGTACTGCTAAGAAGAAAAAATCTACGGGCGGGCAGCAGCCTGCGGTTGAACCGGAGCAGGAGATTCGGAAGTAAAAATTTCCGGCTATCAGGCAGCATCAATAAAAAAGGCAACAGCAGCGCTGTTGCCTTTTTTATTGATGCTGGTTTGCATGTATTTGCTAGCGGCGTAGAGCGCCGCCAGCAAATACATGCACAGAGACAATTTCTACATCTCTATCAAAGCCCAGTCGCTGTCCTTCAGCTGGATGACGCGTGTTTCTTCTGCCCGTCGGCTCACGTCACCCTTGAGGTTCTCCAGCCGCAGCACTCCTCTGGGGCATACGGCCGAGCAGATACCGCAGCCCACGCAGGAAGACCGCACAATATCCTGCCCTCGCTGCGCATAGTGGCGCACATCGATACCCATTTCACAGTAAGTTGAACAGTTGCCACAGGAGATGCACTGTCCTCCGTTGACAGTAATCCGGAACCTGCTTTTAAAGCGCTGCACCAGCCCCAGGTAGGCGGCCAGCGGACAGCCAAAGCGGCACCAGGTTCGGTTGCCCATCAGGGGGTAAAAGCCGGTGCCGATGACGCCGGCAAAGGAAGATCCGATGAAGAAACCGTACCAGTTGCGCAGATCTGCACTGGCCAGATAGAAGATTTTGGCCTCGCCCGTAAAATAAGTATACAGCACTGCTGCCGTCATCACCACCGCAAAGACCAGCACGCCATGAATCAGCCAGCGTTCAACCCGCCAGGCGCGCAGGCTTTTGTCGGACAGATGCCGCCAGGGATCCCCCACCGTTTCGGCCAGTCCGCCACATCCGCATACCCATGAGCAATACCAGCGCTTGCCAAAAAAGTAGGTGAGCACAGGCACGCCTATGACCGTGAGCACAATTCCCCATACCAGCATAAACACTCCCAGTCCTCCGCTGCTCAGTAGATACTTGAGGTTGTAGTCAAAGAAAAATGAGTAATTGAGTGGCCATATATTTTTAAAGTCATAATAAGGCTGCTGCAGCCTCACAAGGATTTCGGGGATTAAAAAGGCGAAAGCTGTCTGGAAAAACATGACCGACAGGGTTCTGTATACTTGATAGCGGTTGTGCCAATATTTGGCAAGCATACGCACGCCCATAACGAGCACCCCCAGGGTGTATAGCAAGCCGTAGAAAAACCAGTGGCTGGCAGGCATACCCGACAACATGCGGCTGAGCGGGTCGACCATGGCTACCCAGGCACCAATATGCTGCGGAGCCCAGTACAGCAGCACATAGAAGGCGATGAGCAGCAGGCCGGCTACCACCCCCAGCCATCCGCTGGTCCGGGGTGAAGCAGATCTGGCCCCTTTTGACCCGAGGCGGCGCTCCGGCCACAGGACCAGTCCGATGATGAGCATGAGCAGCCCTGCCGTAATCAGCGGCCACGTCCATTCGTCCTGCATATACACGACGCCATAGGCCAGCAGCCCTGTCACCGACAAGCTCAGCATGCCCGTGCGAAGCCCCCATTGCAAGCCCCTGCTCAGCGATGCGTGGTAGGTATGGTCATTGATACCGTGCGGGAAGGGTCCAAACATAGGCAAAAAGCATAAGATACCTCCCAGCACGATCAGGCCGATGCTAAGGGCGAAAAAGAGCCAGGGGTAGTCCCTGACGGGCCCAAAAGCTGCAGCAGCGGTGATGCTTAGCAAATAATTTTTTTGCTGCCAGCTCCCCATGCGTACTGTACCGGCTTTCATGCCTTCGGGCAGCGGCCCGCGGGCTTTTTTTTCCAGCAATACAGCTGCCTGCGCAAGCACCTCCCGCAGGGCGGGTACAAAGCTGAAGCTGCTGCCGTAGGTTTTTTCCAAAACCCCGCCCGTAGCGGCTGCCTGCAGTATCGCCTGCTGATGATGGGGATTGTCAAGCTTCAGGACACCGGCTTCCAGCCGAAAGCGGTCAAGTCCGTTGGCGAGCAGTAAGATTGCCAGACCAAATCCGCTGAGAAGGATGCCGAGGGTGCGTATCAGAGGCATACTAATAATTTTTGTATTCATATACAGGCCGCTTGCCGTCGGGGCTGGCGCTCATGTGAAAGACCAGCTCCCCGCCTTCAACCAGCATTTTGTGCGGAAGTTCAAAATGGGTTACGCGCTTGCCGTTGAAAGTTACTTCTTTCACATATATGTTTTCTTCGCTTTGGTCCAGCGCGCGAATGCGCAGCTGCTGCCCGTTTTCCAGCTTGATGACTGCTTCTTCTATCAGGGGGCTGCCGAGCGCGTAGCGGTCGGAGCCGGGGCAGACGGGGTAAAAACCCAGAGCGCTGAACAGGTACCAGGCTGACATCTGGCCGGCGTCGTCATTGCCGCAAAGGCCATCGCGGGTATTGGCGTACATGCTGCGCAGGATCATGCGCACCCGCTCCTGCGTTTTTGCGGGCTTGGCAGCCCAGTTGTAGAGGTAGGGGATATGGTGGCCGGGTTCGTTGCCGTGGACGTAGCTTCCGATGATGCCATCGCGGGTGATGTCTTCGTTTTTTTCGATGTAGCGGTCGGCCAGCGTCATGGTAAAGAGAGAATCTAGCAGCTTGCTGAAGTGCTGCGGCCCCCCCATGAGGCCGATCATCTCGGGGATGCGGTGGGGGACGTACAGGCCGTAGTTCCAGGCATTTCCTTCGATGAAGCCTTGTCCGTGGGTGTCGAGGGGGTCAAACTGTGCCTGAAAGCTGCCGTCGGCCAGTCGGGGGCGCATGAAGGCAGTGGTTGCATCGTATACATTGCGGTATGAGAGGGCTCGTTGGGCGTAGGTTGCGGCTGTGGTGCGATCGCCGGCCAGGTTGGCGAGTTGCGCAATGCACCAGTCGTCGTAGGCGTACTCCAGCGTCTTGGATACGGAGTTGGGGGACAGATCTTCGGCTACATACCCCCGCGTGAGGTAGCTGTCGAGCCCGTCAAAATAGGGTACCTGTGAGGTCTGTACACTGGCATCCAGCGCTTTTCGCAGGTCAAAGTTGCCGACGCCCTTGACGGCAGCGTCGGCGATCACAGACACTGCGTGGTAGCCAATCATGCACCAGTTTTCGTTGGCGTGATGACTCCAGACGGGCAGCATACCGTGTACACTTTGCGACTGGTGAGCGAGCATGGATTTGATCATGTCGTTGTTGCGCGCAGGTTGCACCAGATTGAACCAAGGGTGCAGCGCCCTGTAGGTATCCCAGAGAGAAAAAACAGTATAGTTGGTAAATCCGTCCGCCCGATGGGTATTCTGATCAAGTCCTCTGTATTGCCCGTCGACATCCTGGTATATGGAGGGGCTGAGAAAAGTGTGATAGAGGGCGGTGTAGAAGATGGTTTCGTCATCAGGGGTCATGGTTTTCACTTGTATCTTCGCCAGTTCCTGGTTCCACAGCGCTCGTGTGCTGCTGCGCACGTTTTCAAAATCCCAGTCGGGATTTTCTGCCTCGAGGTTGCGCATAGCACCCGCGGTGCTGACGCCCGACAGGGCACATTTTACCATAATCTGCTCGCCGGCAGCAACATCGAAGGAAAACCAGGCGCGCAGGTTGCGGCCGGCCATCTCCGGAAAATTGCGGTACTGATCAAATTTTCGGTAAAAACCACGGTAGGGCGAGGGGTTGAGGTCCTGGTAGCCATATTGCCGGAAGGGGCGGGAAAACTGCAGGACAAAGTAAACGGTGCGGGTGCGTGCCCAGCCGGTAGTCTGCCGGTAGCCGCTGATGGTGGAGTCATTTTCTACCCGCAGGAAGGTCCACACATTTTTGCCCTCGTACTGATAAATATTGTGTATCAGGTCGAGAATAAAGTGGGCGCTATCTGCTTCCTTGAAAGTGTAACGGTGAAAACCGGTGCGCGGACTGGCGGTCAGTTCTGCGTCTATCTGGTATTTGTCGAGGCTCACCCGGTAATAGCCGGGGGATGCCGCTTCTGTCTCCTTGCGAAAGCTGCTGTAATAGCCTGCCTGCCCCTGTTCGGGCTGCCCCGGCTCCAACTGTAGCGAGCCGGTTGTGGGCATCAACAGCAGGTCACCCAGATCCGAATGCCCGGTGCCGCTAAAATGCGTGTGGGCAAATCCCATGATGGTACTGTCTTTGTCCTGGTAGCCGGCACAGTATTCATAGGTGGCGGCGTTGTAGGTACCTTCCGGGGAAAAATAGGGCACCATGCGCGTCTCGGGGCTCAACTGCACCATGCCGAAGGGAGCAACAGCTCCCGGAAAGGTGTGCCCCATTCGGCGGGTACCAATAAAAACGTTGACCTTGGATGCGTAGTCGCTGATATTGCCGGCTTGTGCCGACAAGTCCGTACCTACCCATGTCAACAGACAGAGTGCGTACAAGAAGAACCATATTCTTTTCATAATTGCATGCATTGGATGTGTAATTGCTGTGTTTGCAAAATAAATATTTTTTGCCAATATGTCCATGTGCAGCTTATCCGGGCTTAGCCGGCCGCGTCCAAAAGGCTCTTTTTTGCGGTTTTTCAGCTTTTTGCGTTGGCCGGCAACGGCCCCGGTGTTTTCCAGAGTCCCGTAGGGACGGAATGTGGGTATGATTTTTTCCGTACAACGGAAGCCCCGTTAGGGGCGTGATATGGGTAGCAACGGCCCCGGTGTTTTCCGCAGTCCCGTAGGGACGGAATGTGGGTAGAAAACACCGGCCCCGGTATTTCCTATGGCGCATTTTCGCACAGTAAAAGTCAGGTACAACGCGTAATTCAATATATTCAAGAACAAGAAGCCCACCATGCCAAGATAAGTTTCTTGGAGGAGTATATTGATATTCTAAAAAAATTTGAAGTTACATACGATGAACGGTATATTTTCAAACCGTTGGAATAATGGATGATTGAGAATCACACCCACATTCCGTCCCTACGGGTCTACTACCCACATTCCGTCCCTACGGGACTCTGGAAAACACCGTGGCCGTTGCTACCCATATTACGCCCCTAACGGGGC
>CAYTVG010000005.1:0-247191 GCA_964441755.1 uncultured Saprospiraceae bacterium | reverse complement strand
CTAACAATAACCAATCCTTCTGATTAGCCATCTTCGCGTTATCTTCACGCTTATCCCCTAATGTATAAACCCGCAACTGTTTGCAGAACATACACCCTCGAATCGCGTTTCAATCTGTTTTGTCATCCCGCTTTCGGGACTGCAAAGATACGACGAGTTTTGATTTGTGCAAGAAAAAAGTTCAGTAAAATTGAAATTTGTTTTTCCTGCTTATTCTAAACTACTCTTCAGTATCAGAATCGGGAGTACTCGTCTCAAGAGCCCCTGATTTGGCCTTGCCACCTCTGCGTCGGCGAGTTTTCTTGGCGGCATCCTCTGATTTACCTGGCTGATAGACTTTATTGAAGTCTACAAATTCAATCATAGCCATTTCTGATCCGTCACCTCGGCGGAATCCAGTTTTAATGACCCGTACATACCCACCTGGACGATCTCCGACCTCTGGTGCAATAACTCCAAAGAGCTCCTTAACGGCCTCTTTGTTCTGGAGATAGGTAAATACAACCCTGCGAGAGTGAGTAGTATTGTCTTTTGACTTAGTGATCAATGGTTCAATGAAACCACGAAGCACTTTTGCCTTGGCTAAGGTAGTATTAATACGCTTGTGCGCAATAAGCGATATAGCCAAGTTTTTCAGCAGAGCTGAACGGTGGCCAGTTTTCCGGCCGAGATGATTAACCTTATTACCGTGACGCATAACAAAAGAATTACATCGCAACACGCAAACTAATCGCTAAACATTCGTTTATTACCGCAGGCAAGTAGGAGCGATTAGCCGGTTATTGCAGTTAAGAAAACTTAATGAAAGTTTACCTGCTTATAGATGAAATCACCCGAGGATAACCCGGGCAAAAAATCTAATCCTCTTCGAGCTTATACTTACTAAGATCCATTCCAAAGGTGAGACCTTTTTCCTGTAGCAACTCCTCAATTTCGACTAAGGATTTTTTACCAAAATTCCTGAATTTGAGTAGTTCATGCGTATCATAGCGAACCAGCTCTGCTAAAGTATTTATTTTCGCTGCTTTGAGACAGTTATAAGCACGTACAGACAAGTCGAGATCTTCCAGCGAAGTTTTGAGTAACTTACGCATGTGAAGAATATGCTCATCGACAATCGTATCCTCGCGAGTTGAGACATCATCGAAAGTAATATTCTCGTCTGTTATCAACATCAGGTGTTGAATAAGGATACGGGAAGCTTCCTTGATGGCATCTTCAGGATGAATTGTTCCATCCGTTTTAACCTCTATGGTAAGTCGTTCATAGTCTGTACGCTGACCCACCCTTGTATTATCGATAAAATAGGCAACGTTTTTAATAGGCGTATAAATTGCATCAACAGGGATTACACCGATAGGTGCATCTTTGGGCAAATTTTCATCCGCCGGCACATAACCTCTACCTTTGGTGACAGTTAGTTCAACCTCAAGATTGACGAAAGGCTCCATGGTGCAAATCAGAAGATCAGGATTCATTACCTTGAAAACATTGGTATGCTCCTCTATTTCACTAGCCCTAAACTCCTCTTTACCAGTAATAGTGAGATAAATCTTTTCCTCCCTTACATCATCATCAGAAAGCAGCTGCTTCAATCGGATTTGTTTGAGATTGAGGATTATTTCAACCACATCTTCCACTACTCCACGGATAGTACCGAATTCGTGATCGACCCCAGCGATGCGCACTGCACTTATGGCATAGCCTTCGAGTGAAGACAGGAGTACACGCCGCAGTGAATTGCCAATGGTTTGGCCAAAGCCAGGTTCCAGTGGCTTAAACTCAAAAAGCCCTTCGAAATCATTTGATTTCTGCATTACGATTTTTTCAGGCTTCTGAAAATTCAGTATACTCATAGATGATTAACTGCTTAGTTGGGAAAGAATAAGGTCCTGCTTCAACAAAACAAAAAGACACCTATGCCTGAGGGCGATAGGTCTTTAATAAACTGCGAAAAAAGAAATAGCTCAAGAGCTTTACTTTTTACCGAAAAGACTTTGGAGGCCATCAAAAGATGGTCTCCAAAGCCAGTGGGCAATATTACTTAGAATATAGTTCGACGATGAGCTGTTCATTGATTTTTTCAGGAATGTGATCCCTTTCAGGATAATCAATGAAACGTCCTTCGAGTTTATCCGGGTTGAATTCAAGCCAAGGGAAACGGCGCAAATCAGCCTTACTGCCCATAGCATCGCGAATAACATCCAACCCCTGAGACTTACCCCGTACTGAGATTACATCACCAGGACGCACATGAGTGGAAGGAATATTGGTAACGACACCGTTAAGCGTTATATGCTTGTGCGCAACCAGCTGCCGTGCAGCACGACGAGTTGGTGCTAAACCAAGGCGAAAGACAACATTATCCAAGCGAGCCTCGAGATACTGTAGCAAGATTGTACCGGTTACACCACTTTTACGAGCGGCTTTGTCGAACAGATTGCGAAACTGACGCTCGAGTACGCCATAAGTATACTTAGCCTTTTGCTTTTCCATCAACTGCACAGCATAATCAGAACGCTGCTTACGGCGACGAGTCTGACCATGTTGACCTGGAGGATACTTTTTGCGCTCGAAAGCTTTATCATAGCCGAAGAGAGACTCTCCGAAGGCTCTTGATTTCTTAGATGTAGGACCAGTATATCTAGCCATTGTAGATCAAAAATTTTCGCTTAATTACAAATTAGACCCTTCTGCGCTTGGGAGGGCGGCAACCATTGTGAGGTACAGGCGTGACATCCTTGATACGAGCCACACGAATACCCGTTGAATCAATTGCTCTGATTGCTGCTTCGCGTCCTGAACCAGGACCCTTAACATAAACTTCTGCTACACGCATACCAGCTTCGAAAGCTGAACGAGCTGCGTCAGAAGCTGCTACCTGTGCAGCATAAGGTGTATTCTTCTTAGAACCTTTGAAACCAGCTTTTCCTGCTGAAGCCCAAGAAATCACATCGCCTTTGCGATTGGTGATAGAAATGATGATATTGTTGAATGTGGCTTGGATATAGGCATATCCTTCCACATCAACTTTGACCTTCCTTTTCTTGACCTTGGTTTTACTACTTGCTTTTGCCATTGGTCGATCAGATATTTAATAAAATCAGAGCAATTATTTGGTAGCTTTCTTCTTGTTAGCCACAGTCTTACGCTTGCCCTTACGGGTACGAGCGTTAGTGCGGGTACGTTGACCGCGCAGTGGCAAACCCTTACGATGACGGAGCCCACGATAGCAGGCAATATCCATCAGACGCTTAATGTTGAGCTGCACTTCTGAACGGAGTTCACCTTCTACGGTGTAATCAGAAGTGATGATGCGTGAGATTTCACGGATGTTATCATCCGTCCACTCAGAGGCTTTGGTATCCTCACTGATTCCAGCTTCTGCGAGAATACGCTTAGCGGAGCTTGAGCCAATACCATAGATGTAAGTTAGCCCGACTACACCTCGCTTGTTCCTCGGCAAATCAATACCAGCAATACGTGCCATATCTCAAATGATATTTGAAGTAAGCGGAGCGGCAGAATGCCCCCCTTATTATCCCTGACGCTGCTTGAGCTTAGGGTTTTTCTTGTTGATGATGTAGATCTTTCCCTTTCTACGAACCACTATACAATCAGCGGAACGTTTTTTCACAGAAGGTCTGACTTTCATGATTGTGAATTTACGATTAATTTGAAAATCACAAGTATGACTACTTGTAGCGATAAATTATTCGCCCTCTGGTCAAGTCGTAGGGCGACATTTCTACTGCCACTTTATCACCGGGCAATATACGAATGTAGTTCATCCGCATCTTACCTGAGATCGTTGCAATGATTTGATGATCATTTTCGAGTCGAACCCTAAACATAGCATTAGACAGGGACTCTTCAATAACACCATCTTGCTTGATCAAATTTTGCTTAGCCATACTCCAATTTTCGGAGTGCAAAGATATAAAATAATACACAAAGCTATTGCTAGTATTGTGTATTTTTTTTGATTTACAGAAAATAGTCCGCATTAAACAACAGCACCAGCAAAAATATCCACAATATTTGGATTCTGCTTGACTGCCAGTTCAATTGGCCTGTGATCGCTTAGAATATCATGTCCGGAGTCCGTCACGGCAACAGAGTGCTCAAAATGCGCTGAAGGAAGGCCGTCCTTGGCAACTACAGTCCATCCATCACGTTTCGTTCGCACATCCCTCTTGCCCATGTTTACCATAGGTTCGATTGCTATTACCAGACCAGGCTGGAGCACAGGTCCCTTCCCTTTTTGACCAAAGTTAGGGACATCAGGAGCTTCATGAAGATTCCTGCCTAATCCATGACCGACAAGTTCACGAACTATAGAGAACCCATGCTCACGCTCAACATACTCCTGGATAGCAGCGCTCACATCACCTAGCCGATTTCCTGGGCGAACTTGCTCTATTCCTTTATACAAGGAATCGTGCGTCACCTGCATCAGATGAACAACCTGAGGCTTTGGATTACCTATAGAGAAAGTATAGGCAGCATCCCCGAAGAACCCATTCATAAAAACACCGCAATCCACAGAAATGACATCACCCTCTTTAAAGTGATAATCTTTAGCCGGAATACCATGTACAACAGCTTCGTTGACAGATATGCAAAGAGTAGCAGGAAACCCACGGTATCCTTTGAAACCAGGAACCCCTGCATTGTCTCTAATCAGCATTTCCGCCTCTTTATCAAGCTGAGCACCTGTTATACCAGGCTTCAGTAATGAAGCGACGTGACTCAGCGTTTTACAGACCAGTAGACAACTCTGACGAATCAGCTCAATCTCATCTGCTGATTTGTAATATACAGTTCTTTTCATCGCGTAATTTACATCTACTTGACTAGTCTGTATACATGGGCAAGCAATTGAAAGCCCCCGGACAAAGACTAAAAGCAGATAGCTATTTTACCAATTACGAGTTAGGTTTTAGTACTCAGCCATTGTTGCGATACATTACTATGAAGTGAACAAGACACCCACAGGAATGCAGAGTACAACGAGCGGATAGTTCCATAAACCAAACCTTACATACCGGCTCCAATTCCCTGCATACGACTAGTTCTGCCTTGGATGCGACCCTCTTTAGTGAGGCCATCATACCTACGCATCAGCAGATAACTTTCAATCTGCTGCAATGTATCGAGAACAACACCCACTAAAATCAGTACGGAAGTTCCCCCGAAAAAGGCTGCGAAAGCTGTATTGACACCGAAAGCGCTAACGATAGCCGGAAGGATTGAGATCAGGCCGAGGAATATTGAACCAGGCAGAGTTATTCGGCTAGTGATAGCATCAATGAATTCTTCTGTTGGTTTTCCAGGCTTGATTCCCGGTATGAAAGCATTTTGACGCTTGAGATACTCAGCATAATTTTGTGGATTCACGATGAGAGCTGTGTATACGTATGTGAACACTACAATCAGGATGAAATACAAAATATTGTAAGGAACTGAAGTGAAATCATTAAAAGCGCGCAGTAATGCACTAGCCTGAACATCCTCACCGCCTACGAACTGAGCAACCGTTGCAGGCAAAAACATAAGTGCCTGAGCAAAAATAATGGGCATTACTCCCGCAGCATTGACCTTGAGAGGTATATAATCTCTAGCCCCGGCAACCGGGATATTAGAGGCACCACGGCCGACCATACGCTTGGCAAACTGAATACGAATTTTCCGAACTCCTGTGACAATAAGAACCGTTGCCAGAACTGCAAAGAAGAAAAGTAATAATTCGATAGCCAGTACCAACAAATTACCCTTGGCAATTTGTGACTGAAGCTCAAAAGCGAAGGCTGTGGGTAGTGATGCAATGATACCTACCGTAATCAAGAGAGAGACACCATTTCCGATTCCCTTATCGGTGATACGCTCACCCAACCACATGGCGAAAACCGTGCCTGTAGAGAGTGTTACTATATTGGAAAACCAAAACAACGCATCCGGGATAGAAGTGTCAACAGCTCCTAAACTTTTGACATAGGTAAGGTATCCACCACCCTGTACCAAGGTGATAAACACAGTAAGCATCCGGGTAATCTGGTTGATTTTTTTACGTCCTGATTCCCCTTCTTTAGTTTGAAGACGTTGGAAATAAGGAACCGCAAAACCGAGGAGCTGAATAATAATGCTAGCTGTGATATACGGCATGATACCGAGGGCAAACACAGAAGCATTATTGAAAGCACCACCTGTAAAGACATTAATCAGTCCGAGCAGATCGTTCGGATTAGGATTATTTTGGATTGCATCGCGCAGAGCTTTAGGATCAACGCCTGGCAAAACGACATAAGAGCCGAAACGGTAGACAGCGATCAGTCCGAGCGTAAAGAGGATGCGCGTGCGCAACTCTTTAATCTTCCAAATATTTTTCAACGTGTTGAAGAACCGCTTCATTGGTCAGATATTATAAGAGTTGAACAGAGCCCCCCAGACCTTCGATAATTTCTTTGGCCTTAGCGGAGCAAGCATTTGCAGAGACACTAAGCTTGGCCTTAAATTCCCCGTCAGCCAGAATCTTGACCCTGTCTGTTTTACCTACAACACCGAGGGACACAAGGGCAGCGAGATCAATTGTATCAACCCCATGCTTATCACTTATTTCCTGCAAGCGACCGAGATTGATTGCCACATAAGAAACTCGTGTAGGATTTTTGAAACCCTTTTTAGGAAGACGCATTTGCAGTGGCATTTGGCCACCTTCAAAATTGCGCTTGGTATAATGCCCGGAACGAGAACCGTCCCCTTTGTGTCCGCGCGTAGAAGTACCTCCGTGACCCGATCCAGTACCACGAGCGATACGTTTTCTATTTTTGGTAGACCCGGCTGCAGGTTTGAGCTGATGCAGTTCCATTATTCAAAACATTTAAACATCATAAAAAAGGACGCTCTTCACAAAGAAGCCCCATCCTGAAGAAGAATTGGCTTAAGCCTGTTCGACTTTAACCAAGTGGTTGACCTTTGCAATCATTCCCATGATCTGAGGAGTTGCTACATGCTCAACGGAATCATTGATACGCTTCAGACCCAAGGCCTTGATTGTGTCCTTCTGCCGTTGAGGGCGGTCAATTACGCTACGAATCTGCGTGATTTTTACCTTAGTCATGATTTATATGATTTAAGATACTACCCTTGAAACAATTTTTCAATCGCGATTCCACGTTGACGTGCAATATCAAGAGGCGTTCTCAGCTTAGAGAGCGCATCGATAGTTGCTTTAACCACATTATGAGGATTTGAAGATCCCTGTGACTTAGCCAATACGTTATGGACACCTGCGATTTCGAGCACAGCTCGCATAGCACCACCAGCGATAACACCTGTACCATCAGCTGCAGGCTTGATCAAAACCTTTCCTGCGCCAAATTTGCCATGCTGTTCATGAGGGATAGTTCCACCATGAATAGGTACCTTGATAAGATTCTTTTTAGCATCATCGACAGCCTTGGAAATAGCCTCGGAAACATCCCGAGCCTTGCCCAAGCCATGGCCTACTGTGCCTTTGCCATCACCAACGACAACGACTGCAGCGAAGCTAAAAGTCCGACCGCCTTTGGTAACCTTAGCGACCCTGTTAAGGGCAACCATTTTTTCTTTCAGATCTGTTTCAGCCGGTTTTACCCGGTCATCTGTTCTCTTAGCCATTGCTTAAAGCAATTTATTGATTAGAAAAGCAGGCCCCCTTCGCGAGCACCCTCAGCAAGTGCCTTCACACGGCCGTGATACAAATAACCTCCACGGTCGAACACGACGCCAGAGATTTGCTTAGCAGCAGCACGTTCAGCAAGTAGCTTACCTGTTGCCCTAGACTGTTCGGATTTATTTCCGACATTAGCCACAGCCTTTTCGAAAGAAGAAGCTGAGGCCAGCGTATTACCTTTCAGGTCATCAATAAGCTGCGCATAGATATAGCGATTGCTTCTGAAAACACTGAGGCGAGGGCGAGCGGCTGTGCCCACCACTTTTTTACGAATCCGATAATGAATTCGTTTTCTGCGGTCTGCTTTTGAAATATTCATATGATCAGCATTTTGACTTTAGTGAACACCCTTGGGAATGTTCCCAAAGTCCTGACTGTTATTAACGATGAAATGTTACTTCTTACCACCTTTACCGGCAGTCTTACCAGCCTTACGGCGAATAATCTCGCCGACGAAGCGGATACCTTTGCCTTTGTAAGGTTCAGGCTTGCGGAAGGAGCGGATTTTTGCACAAATCTGGCCTATGAGCTGTTTATCATGGCTTTGTAACAAAATCCTTGGTGTCTGACCCTTTTCCATCTTCGTTTCTACCTTCACATCATTAGGAAGGATGAAATAGATAGGGTGAGAATAGCCAAGTGTCAGAATCAACATTTGGCCTTTATTTTCAACGCGATACCCCACACCAACGAGTTCCATTTCACGGGTAAATCCAGCGCTGACGCCCTCCACCATATTATTAAGTAACGCACGGGTCAGTCCATGTAATGAACGATGACGCTTACTATCCGTGGGGCGAGAAACACTAAGGACACCTTCGTTCAGATCTATAGAAAGATCTGCGTCCATTTGCTCACTAATAGCGCCCTTAGGCCCTTTAACTGTGACCAAATTACCCTTAGAAACCTCGATATTTACACCTGAAGGAACTGATATGGGTGCTTTTCCTACTCGCGACATGATTCGAATATTTTAAAATTCACGATAAGGATTAGTAGATGTAGCAGAGTACTTCGCCCCCTACTCCTTTTTCACGAGCTTGTTTGTCCGTAAGGACGCCGTGAGAAGTAGAGATGATAGCTGTACCTAGGCCATTGATGACCCTGGGGAGATCCCCAGCTTTAGAATATTGACGAAGCCCCGGCTTGCTAATGCGGATGAGCTCTCTGATAACCGGCTTTTTGGAGACAGGATCGTACTTAAGTGCGATTCTGATTACATCCTGACCTCCTTTGCCCGCTGAAGCTTCGAATTTATACTTCAGGATATAGCCCTGATCGTACAAAATTTCGGTAATTCTCTTTTTAAGAGAAGAAGCAGGAATGTCAACGACTCGATGCCCTGCCATTTGGGCATTGCGGATACGGGTAAGAAAATCCGCGATAGGATCTGTTACTGCCACAACAATGTATATTTCGCCAGTCGGTTTTCCATTGAGTAATGAGGAACCTGACAAGCTGTTAAAAAATCAGCCAAAACCCTCCGAGGAAGGCATGGCTAGGGAGAAATTACCAACTCGCCTTAGTTACGCCCGGAATTTTACCATCCAGTGCCATATCACGGAACTTGACACGGCAGAGACCGAAGTAACGCATATAACCTTTAGGGCGACCAGTGAGTTTGCAGCGATTGTGCAGTCGGATACGGTTAGAATTGCGAGGCAGTGCATCGAGTTCTTCCCAACGACCCTCTGCCTTCAGAGCTGCACGCTTTTCGGCGAACTTATTCACAAGACGTTCACGTTTTCTCTCGCGAGCGATAAGTGATTTCCTAGCCATGAGTATTAATTATTACTAGTTTGCGTATTCTGATTGCGGAATGGAAGACCCAGAGCTTTCAACAACGCCAAAGCCTCAGCATCTGTTTTAGCAGTGGTAACAAAAGTTATATCCATCCCTGTGATGCTACTTACCTTATCGAGATCGATCTCGGGGAAAATAATTTGCTCTGTTACGCCCATGGAATAATTCCCACGGCCATCAAAGCTTTTATCATTAATCCCTTTGAAATCCCGGACGCGAGGTAACGCGACAGTAATGAGACGGTCTAAGAACTCGTACATCATGGTATCGCGCAATGTAACACGCGCACCAATAGGCATGCCTTCACGGAGCTTGAAATTAGACACCGAACGCTTAGCCTTAGTTGATACAGCTTTCTGGCCAGCGATCAAACTCATTTCTGCGACAGCATTATCAACGAGTTTTTTATCCTGAGTAGCCTTACCTACGCCTTGGTTGAGAGAAATCTTGACCAAACGAGGAATCTGCATAGGAGTACTGTACTGGAACTGTTCCTGCAATGCCGGGACAACCTCCTCCCTATATTTTTTCTTCAAACGAGGTACGTAGCTCATTACAATATTGTTTCACCAGATTTTTTAGAATAACGTTCGATTTTACCATCGCTATTGCGGCGGCGACCGACGCGTGTGGGGCTACCCTTAGCATCCACCAACATCAGATTTGAGATGTGGATAGGTGCAGCCAAATCAACGATACCACCCGGCTCAGTCTGTGTAGGTTTGCGATGCTTCTTACGAATATTGACATCTTCGACAATAGCTCTGTTTTTCTCAGGAAATACCTCGAGTACTTCCAGTGTTTTTTCGCGGTTCTTGTATGCACCAGCAATGACCACTACCTTATCCCCTTTTTTGATCTTCAATTTTGGGGCAAATCGGTTGCTGGTCTTGTTATTCGTTGCCATGGTTAATAATTGTTGCCTGATGATGGACTTTCAAAAGAAAAGCGGTTGAGACCACTTAATTAAAGGAGTTGCACCCTACAGCCCGAAGACTAAAGTACTTCGGGAGCAAGAGAAACGATACGCATATAATCGCGCTCACGCAACTCCCGTGCTACGGGACCGAAGATACGAGTTCCACGTGGCTCATCGGAAGCGTTTAGCAGTACCACCGCATTGTCGTCAAAACGGATATAAGAACCGTCTTTCCGGCGGATAGACTTGCGCGTACGAACGACAACTGCCTTGGATACTGAGCCTTTCTTCACACCACCCGGAGATGCATCTTTGACCGAGACGACGATTTTATCCCCAACCGAAGCGTAACGGCGCTTAGAGCCACCCAGGACGCGAATACAGAGCACTTCTTTCGCTCCGCTATTATCGGCTACATTGAGCCTGCTTTCTTGTTGAATCATGACGACAAACAGTTTAGAAAACTAGTAAGAGGTTCTTACGAGAACGTTACTTAGCTCTTTCAATAATTTCAACCAACCTCCAGCGCTTATTGCGGCTGAGCGGGCGCGTTTCCATGATGCGTACCAAGTCTCCGACCTGACAATCATTATTTTCGTCATGCGCCATAAACTTGTTGGTTTTCTTTACGAATTTACCGTAAATGGGGTGCTTGAGCCTACGCTCTACGGCGATGGAGATAGTTTTCTCCATTTTGTTGCTAACAACAACACCGATTTTTTCTTTCCGAAGATTACGTTCTTCCATAGCTGTTTAGCTTATGCACGTCTGCGACGGGCTCTGATTTTGGTTCGCTTACTTAATTCATCAGCAGATGCCTGCGCCAATTGGCGCCTGCGTACTTCCGTAGCCAGGCGAGCGACATCACGACGCACTTCGCGCAACAGCAGCGGATTATCAAGGCCAGAGATTGCGTGATCGAACTGCATCTTCTGGTAGCGAGACTGTGTTTGCTCTAGTTCAGACTGAAGATCAGCATCAGAGAACTCTTGCAATTCTAAAAATTTCTTGGTAGCCATAAATAAATGGTCTTAACGGTTCACGTATTTAGCCGACATAATCAGGACGGGTGACCATCTTGGTAATAACCGGCAACTTTTGTGCGGCCAGACGAAGTGCCTCCTTTGCCACATCAGCAGGGACGCCATCAATTTCAAACATGATGCGACCTGGCTGAATAGGAGCCACATAGTGATCCAGAGCACCTTTACCTTTACCCATACGCACTTCGAGTGGTTTGGAGGTAATAGGCTTATCGGGGAAAATACGAATCCAAACCTTACCTTCACGCTTCATGTAACGCGTCATGGCGATACGAGCTGATTCAATCTGGCGGCTAGTGATCCGCGCACTTTCCAAAGATTTTAAACCGAAGGAGCCAAAGGAAATCACGCTGCCGCGATGAGCGAGACCGTTATTTCTACCTTTTTGCTGCTTGCGATATTTCGTTCTTTTCGGCTGTAACATCGCTATAATGTTTTAAGAACTTGCTAAACCCTAGCTTCCGAAAAAGCTTGGCAAAGGTATAGCTATTTTCTGAATTCCAGAAATAGTTGAACACAAATATTTTTGTGCACAGAGAATGATCAGCGCAGGCTCAACGCCTGATGATTCAGTTGGCCAAACCTTGGGGTAAGTGTGATACTAAGGGTTGCGACGCCCTGCACCACCACCTCCTCTGCGATCACCACCGCCGGATCCGCGACGATCACCGCCACCCCGGCGGTCGCCACTACCTGCTCCGCGACGATCACCACCGCCACGGCGGTCACCATCTCTGCGGCGATCGTTTCCGCCACGGCGATCACGATCACCCCCTGAGCGTTCGCCACGCTCGCCAGAAGCTGTTGCCTCTTTGCGGACGAGACCTGCATTAGGAGACAGGTCGCGTTTGCCTAAGACTTCTCCTTTACACAACCAGACTTTGATACCGATGATACCATAGACTGTCTGAGCCTCTCTGAGTGAATAATCAATGTCAGCGCGGAAAGTATGCAAAGGTGTCCGTCCCTCTTTGAACTCTTCAGTTCTGGACATATCTGAGCCATTAAGGCGACCGGAGATCCGCACTTTTATACCTTCAGCACCGGCACGCATTGTAGACTGGATAGCCATTTTGATAGCGCGGCGGTAATTGACCCTTGACTCCAACTGCTTGGCAATTGTTTCAGCCACAATATTGGCATCCAGTTCGGGTTTACGAATCTCGATGATATTGATCTGAATATCTTTACCGGTGAGTTTGCGCAACTCTTCGCGAATACGATCGACCTCCTGACCACCTTTCCCGATAATAATACCGGGGCGGGAAGTATGCATAGTAACCGTAATCCGCTTTAATGTACGTTCGATGATAATACGAGCGATACCACCCTTTTGGATACGAGCGCTAAGATACTGGCGAATCTTTTCATCTTCGACAACCTTATCACCATAACCTTTATCTGCAAACCAGTTGGAGTCCCATCCTCTGATGATTCCAAGACGGTTGCCTATCGGATTTGTCTTTTGACCCATGATATATTAAGGACAATTGATAGTAAATGACTTATTGTTCCTCCGCTACGTCGCCCAGCGGTTTGCGATTTTCGACAACAATCGTTACGTGGTTGCTGTGCTTACGTATGCGATGTGCGCGGCCCTGCGGAGCAGGACGGAATCGCTTGAGCTGGCTTCCCTGATCAACGAACGCTGTTTTTACGTATAGGTCGTAAGTATCGGGATCTTCAGCTCCCTCTGACTTTTGAGACCAATTGGCGATTGCAGACAACAAGAGTTTTTCGAGCCACACACCGGCCTCTTGCTTGCTGAAGCGTACGATATCAAGTGCATCATTAACGCCCTTGCCCCGGATATTGTCCACAACCAGGCGCATTTTGCGTGCCGACATGGGGACGCTTTTCAATTTAGCTATTGCTTCCATGCTTTCCGTTTTTCGGCTGACAGATTACTTTTCAGCAAAAGAGGTCAACCATTACCGAGACAGATGAATTTACTTTTTACGGTTACCAGAATGGCCTTTGAAGTTGCGTGTAGGCGCAAATTCACCCAGCTTATGGCCTACCATATTTTCCGTTACGTACACTGGCACCATAGTTTTACCATTGTGCACAGCGATGGTTTCGCCCACCATTTCGGGAATAATCATGGAAGCTCGCGACCAGGTGCGGATAACTGCCTTTCTGTTAGATTCTTTTGATTTGAGCACCTTCTCCATCAACTTATGGAAAACATAGGGGCCCTTTTTGATTGACCTAGCCATTTAGCGATCAGTTTTTAGTCTTTCTACGCGAAATAATGAGCTTGTTAGAATGCTTCTTAGGATAGCGAGTTTTCTGGCCTTTTGCCATAATACCCGTACGAGACCTTGGATGGCCTCCAGAAGCACGGCCTTCGCCACCACCCATTGGGTGATCAACCGGGTTCATTGCGACACCGCGAGTACGTGGACGAATACCGAGCCAGCGCTTACGACCGGCTTTACCCAAAACCTGCAGACCATGATCAGGGTTAGAAGTACTTCCCATGACAGCCTTGCAAGTGAGCAGTATACGCCGTGTTTCACCAGAAGGCAACTTAACAACAGCGTAACGATCCTCACGTCCCAGTAACGTAGCGTTGGTACCTGCACTTCGGGCGAGAGCTGCCCCCTTACCCGGGGACATTTCGATTGCATGAATCGCGGAGCCCAGCGGAACATCCTTCAAGAAAAGTGCGTTCCCTGTATTTGGGGGAGCGCCTGCGCCTGACAGGAGCGTATCGCCCACTTTCAATCCTTGCGGAGCGATAATATAACGCTTCTCACCGTCCTGATACTCGACCAAAGCGATAAAGGCCGTACGGTTAGGATCATACTCGATTGTTTTCACCACAGCCGGAACCCCGTCCTTATCACGGCGAAAATCGATGATACGATAGCGACGCTTATGTCCACCACCTTTGTAGCGAACCGTCATTTTACCGGTGTGATTCCGACCGCCCGATTTACTTAGGGGCGCCAGCAAGCTTTTTTCCGGCTTGTCTGTTGTCAGCTCCGCGAAGGCATTTCCTACACGGAAGCGCGTACCCGGTGTTACTGGATTATACTTTTTAACTGGCATGGTAAAACCACTTAGTTAGCAACGGATTTCGGAGGCTGGCCTGTCAAAACGACCCTTGATTAGGCGAGGCTCCACACCCGATGCGGATTACATTAAATATTTCCAAAGAAATCAATTTCCTCCCCTTTTGCGAGCGTAACTACTGCCTTCTTATAGGCAGGTCGACGGCCACGGAGGACACCTGATTTGGTCGTTCTTGTTTTCTGTTTACCCGGCAATATCATTGTATTGACCGAATCAACATTAACGCCATACATATTTTGTACGGCCTTGCCGATCTCAATTTTATTAGCGTCTTTTTCGACGACAAAGCTATACTGAGCTTGCTGGTTGGACAGCTTTTCAGCTTTTTCGGAGATAATCGGCTTAATCAGAATTCTCTTTTCCATTGCTGGTATATTCTACTGTTCAGCGTTAGTGAACCTCAAGTTAGGCGATAATTTCCTTCAATTTCTGCACAGCACCCTCTGAGAGAATCAGCGTACCTGCATTAACGATATCGTAAGTATTTACGTCAGCAGCACGACAGACAGAAGCCGTCTGCAAATTGCGGCTGGACAAGTATACTTGCGGCTCGTACTCTGCAGTCAGGAGCAGTGTTTTCTTAGCATCTAAAGACAAGCTACGCAGCATCTGCGTATATGTTTTCGTCTTTGGTGCCTCAAAAGAAAAGTCCTCTACGACCACGACAGCCCCTTGGCTAGCCTTAACTGAAAGAGCGGACACTCTTGCGAGGCGCTTAACCTTCTTATTAAGCTGCTGAGCATAATCGCGTGGACGAGGTCCGAAAACGCGACCACCACCGCGATAGAGGGGGTTATTAATATCACCTTTACGAGATCCACCAGTACCCTTTTGGCGGTGGAGTTTGCGGGTAGAGCCTGACATTTCACTACGCTCCTTAGACTTATGCGTACCTTGGCGCTGGTGCGCAAGATATTGCTTGACAGCAAGGTATACGGCGTGCTCATTAGGTTCTACACCGAAGACTTCCTGAGGGAGTTCGATTACGCGCCCTGTCTTTTGTCCCTGTATATTTAAAACTTCGAGTTTCATCGCTGCAAATTTATGCGGCTGGAGAATATGCTATTCGCCGGTTGCGTTTCCAAATTATTTTTCCAAGATAATCATCGCTCCCTTGTGGCCCGGGATAGCACCTTTCACAAGGATGAGGTTCTGCTCGGCAAAAACCTTTACAACGCGAAGATTTTTGATCTTCACTTGTTTGCCACCGTCACGACCTGCCATACGCATACCCTTGAATACGCGGCTTGGAAATGAAGATGCACCTACAGAACCAGGTGCGCGTTCGCGGTTGTGCTGACCGTGTGTACGCTGTCCTACACCCCCGAAACCATGTCTTTTAACGACACCTTGGAAACCTTTTCCTTTGCTTACGCCAACCGCGCTTATTTTATCTCCTTCTGCGAAAACTTCAGCGACATTTACCATGTCGCCCAAAGATTTGGGGAGAGAAGAATCGCGAAACTCTACAAGTTTGCGCTTAGGGGAAGTACCGGCCTTTTTGAAGTGACCGATTTGAGGACGGGAAGTATTCTTTTCTTTAGCCTCGCCATAAGCGAGCTGCAAGGACGAATACCCATCAGTGTCGCCAGATTTTACTTGTGTGACGACACATGGACCTGCCTCTATAACAGTGCAGGCTATGTTACGACCAGTAGCATCGAAGATGCTGGTCATTCCGATTTTTTTACCAATAATTCCGTTCATCAGTGTTGACATTTGCGTTGCGGCCTCCCTTATCATCAATTATTAGAAAAGGAGATGACCCAACAGGATCAACTTAACTAGTTCAATTTTAATGCCCGAGGTTGAGCCTCAAGTACAGGTACCGACGACTAAGTCAGTTTAACCTGAATATCTACGCCACTAGGCAGTTCCAGTTTGGACAAAGCATCAACTGTTTTCTGCGTAGGCGTATAGATTTCGATGAGGCGCTGGTGTGTGCGCAACTGAAACTGCTCCCGGGATTTTTTATTAACGTGCGGTGAACGGAGCACGGTAAAGATTTTTTTCTCGGTGGGCAGCGGAATCGGGCCAGTAACGACGGCACCACTGTTTTTTACCGTTTTAACGATCTTTTCGGTTGATTTATCAACCAAATTATGATCATAAGAGCGGAGCTTAATACGAATTTTCTGATTCATGCCAGATACAAATTGTCAAAGTTTGCATTTACAGGCTATGTTGTCCGGTGAAACAAGCCACGTTTGGTGTTTCACCGGACCACCCAATTATTTAGTAAGCGATACTTAGCAAATAATTATTTGCCTCGCTTAGAATTCTCAATAACTTCCTTGGCAATACCTGCCGGTGCTTCAGCGTAGTGGGAAAACTCCATAGTAGAGTTGGCCCGGCCTGATGTAATTGTACGAAGAGCTGTTACGTAACCGAACATTTCTGCCAGAGGGACGTCTGCCTGGATAGCGATAGCACCACCCATACGTGTTTCTTGTCCTTTTGGCATACCACGACGTCGGTTAAGGTCACCAATCACTGGTCCTGTATACTCTTCAGGCGTGATTACCTCTAGTTTCATGATAGGCTCCAACAATACAGGCGTAGCTTTGGGAGCAGCCTCACGGAAGCCGTCCTTTGCACAAAGTTCGAAGGCAATTGGTTTAGAGTCGACAGAGTGCATGCCACCGTCATAGACGCGGACCTTCATACTGTCGATACCATAACCAGCCAACACGCCATTGTTCATCATTGCCTTGAAGCCATCCTGAATAGGCTTCATGTAGTTCTTATCAATGGAACCACCCACAATTGCCCAAATGAACTGAAGTTTGGTCTTACCACTCTTGAACTCATCGCTCTCGAGGAACTCCTGATCAGCAGGCCCAAGTTCGAATTCCATATCAGCGAACAGACCGGAACCACCTGACTGCTTCTTGAGTCGTTCACGATGTGAAACAGTTCTTGTCAGTGCCTCCTTATAGTTAACCTGTGGTGCACCCACATTACACTCTACTTTGAATTCGCGGCGAAGGCGATCGATGATAATCTCCAAGTGGAGCTCACCCATACCACTGATGACAGTCTGGTTGGTATCCTCATCGTATCTAACGCGGAAGGTTGGATCTTCTTCAGCCAATTTATTGAGCGCCATACCCAACTTCTCCAGATCTTTCTGGGACTTAGGTTCTATAGCAATCCCGATTACAGGCTCAGGGAAGACCATACTTTCGAGGATGATAGGATTGTCGATATCACAAAGCGTATCACCTGTCCGAATATCCTTGAAGCCAACAGCAGCTGCAATATCACCTGCCTCTACGCGATCGATTGGATTCTGCTTATTAGCATGCATCTGATAGAGACGAGAGATTCGCTCTTTAGAATCGGAGCGGGAATTGTAGACATAGCTACCTGCATCCAAGGCACCTGAGTAGACCCGCATGAAAGCCAGGCGACCTACGAAAGGATCTGTAGCAATCTTGAACGCAAGTGCTGCAAAAGGATCAGAAACAGAAGGTCTGCGAATTTCTTCCTCCTCTGTTTTAGGATTGACTCCTTTGATGGCATCCACGTCGGTTGGAGAAGGCAAGAACGCGCAAACAGCATCCAGAACTGCCTGAACCCCTTTATTCTTAAAGGAAGAGCCACACATCATCGGGACGAACTTCATATCCGTTACAGCCCCGCGTACAGCAGCGCGAATTTCGTCGGCATCGATGGAATTTGGATCTTCGAAATACTTTTCCATCAGGGTCTCGTCGTACTCAGCTACTTCCTCGAGCAGGCGACCACGCCATTCGTGAACGGTATCCACGAGATCAGCAGGAATAGGAATCACTTCATAGGTCATACCCTGATCGTGTTCATTCCAAATGATGGCCTGGTTAGTTATGAGATCGACAACCCCTTTGAATTTTTCTTCAGATCCGATAGGTACCTGCAGAGGAATTGCCTTGGATCCGAGTTTAGTTCTGACATCATTGACCACATTAAAGAAGTCAGCGCCGGAACGGTCCATTTTATTTACGAAACCGATACGGGGTACCTTGTAATTATCAGCAAGGCGCCAGTTAGTTTCGGACTGAGGTTCAACGCCAGATACAGCGCAGAACAAGAACACCAAACCATCGAGGACACGCAGAGAGCGGTTAACTTCTACTGTGAAATCCACGTGACCCGGCGTATCGATAATATTAACCGTATACTCCTGTTCCTTCCAGCGCCAGCTAGTTTTAGTAGCAGCGGAAGTGATAGTAATACCGCGCTCTTGCTCCTGCTCCATCCAGTCCATGGTTGCAGCGCCGTCGTGCACTTCACCGATTTTATGGCTCAAACCAGTATAGTAGAGCACGCGTTCGGTGGTAGTGGTTTTGCCCGCATCGATGTGAGCGGCGATACCGATATTACGAGTAAATCTGAGATCCTTAGCCATGATTTTTCCTCCGAGAGGATAAAATTATTAAGAAAGTTTTTAGAGGCAGAGCCTGAATTACACTCGGTAGTGAGCGAAAGCGCGGTTAGATTCGGCCATTTTGTGCGTATCTTCTTTACGCTTAACAGCACCACCTTCACCTTTGCTGGCAGCGATTAGCTCTGCTGCGAGCTTATCAGCTATTCCTTTTCCGCTGCGCTGGCGTGAAAAGCGAATCAGCCACTTCATACCGATAGAAATTTTGCGCTTGGCACGTATTTCTGTGGGGATTTGGAAAGTAGCTCCACCGATTCGACGGCTGCGCACCTCTACCTGCGGCATAGCATTGTTAAGTGCTTTCTTCCATACAGCATGCTCATCCTGCTGCAAGCGATTCTTGATGATATCCATAGCATCATAGAAAACGCTGAAAGCGGTACTCTTTTTGCCTTCCCACATAAGGTTGTTGACAAACTGAGTGACCATTGGATCATTGTAACGCGGATCCGGCGCAAGTACTCGTACTTTTGGTTTTTTCTTTCTCATGTTTTAATTAGCGGTTTCCGCTGTGAAAGCCTCACAACGAATGAAACATAATTACTTCTTAACTTTTGGCCGCTTAGTTCCATAACGTGAGCGGCTCTTTTTACGGTCAGTAACGCCGGCTGTATCCAGTGCACCGCGCACGATGGAGTAGCGAACTCCAGGCAAATCTTTTACACGACCACCGCGTACAAGCACAATGGAGTGCTCCTGCAGGTTGTGCCCTTCACCAGGAATATAGCAAATGACTTCAATGCCGTTGGTCATACGAACCTTTGCAACTTTTCGCAGAGCCGAATTGGGCTTCTTGGGGGTAGTTGTATACACCCTTGTGCAGACGCCGCGCTTCTGCGGGCATGCGTCGAGCGCCCGCGACTTGCTCTTAGTCTCAATCTTCGTACGGCCCTTGCGAACCAGTTGGTTGATAGTAGGCATACGCTTATCTCTTTTTCAATAAATTAACATCACTTTTTCATTGTATGGCATCAAGCCAGAGGCCTACCTTGTGAAAAAGCGAACGCAAAGGTAACACCTTTTTATTGATTCACAAAAGGCTGAGAAAAAAAATGTTTGTTAAATTTCGGGATTATTTTGGAAAAGCTCGGACACAACTATTTTTCGACTTTCACCAAGCTTACAGAATTGATACAGAACCTAAGTCCGTCGGGAGCCGGACCATCGGGGAATACATGTCCAAGATGTGCATCACAAGTATTACACAGCACCTCCACACGCTGCATACCATGAGAATAATCTGCTTCATACCGCAATGCGTTGGGCGCAAGCGGTTCGGTA
The DNA here is from genome assembly GCA_964441755.1 of uncultured Saprospiraceae bacterium. GTDB lineage: Bacteria > Bacteroidota > Bacteroidia > Chitinophagales > Saprospiraceae > JAUMBM01. The sequence continues at coordinate 226,924 of CAYTVG010000005.1, read as the reverse complement.
AAACTAGGCCAGCCTGTGCCGGAATTAAATTTGGAAGAGGAATCAAACAAACGAGTACCGCAACATATACAAGCATAAATACCTGGTTCGTGTGCTTCACAGTACGCCCCGGACCAAGGTCGCTCGGTGCCTTTTTTACGAGCTACATTAAACTGATCTGTCGATAGCAACTGAGCCCACTCCTCCAAAGTTTTATCGACTCTTCTATCCGGCGGGGGAGAGCCGGTGCGAGCCATACGAATCACATCATTCCAATTCATCACCAAAATAATTTGGATAATAGAACACTCAAAATTTACGAAGGGTTTGAAGATTGACGATTTTGCCCGTAAAATAAGGTTTATGCCTATGGGATGAATAAGCGGGATGCAAAGCTGTCTGTTCTTTATCGCTATACGGCCGGAAAGCACTATCTTTGCCGGTGCATCAAATTAAAGGCAGCCAATCGGCATGAAATTTCTCGAAGAACTCCACAAGCGGCGCACATTTGCCATTGTAGCCCACCCTGACGCGGGTAAAACCACGCTGACCGAAAAGTTACTCCTTTTTGGCGGAGCCATACAAATCGCCGGGGCGGTAAAAAGCAATAAGATCAAAAAAAGCACCACTTCCGATTTTATGGAAATAGAGCGGCAGCGTGGCATTTCTGTAGCTACTTCCGTCATGGCATTTGAATACAGGAATCTGAAGATCAATATATTGGATACCCCCGGGCACAAAGACTTTGCAGAAGATACCTATCGAACGCTGACCGCAGTAGACTCCGTAATTGTAGTAATTGATGTTGCAAAGGGCGTAGAGGAGCAAACGGAAAAGCTTGTTGAAGTCTGCAGGATGCGCAACACCCCTGTTATTGTATTTGTCAATAAACTAGACCGGGAAGGCAAGGATGCCTTTGACTTGCTTGATGAGATAGAACTCACACTAAAGCTTAAGGCCAGGCCACTTAGCTGGCCTATTGGTATGGGGCAAAGATTTCAGGGAGTATACAATCTGTATGAGCAAAAGCTGGTCATCTTCAGGCCACACAGCAAGCAGGAACGACCCGAAGAAATTATTGAATTTACGGATTTATCAGATCCGGAGCTGGATACGATTGTCGGATCTGCCGCTGCTGAAGAGCTTCGTTCTGAAGTAAACATGATCAACGAAATTTACCCAATTTTCGATAAGCAGGCCTATTTGGAGGGGCGTATAAGTCCCGTTTTTTTTGGTTCTGCTGTCAATAACTTTGGGGTAGCCGAACTACTGGATTGCTTCGTAGACATTGCCCCTGCGCCGCGAGCGCGGATAGCAGAGGAGCGGGAAGTGAAGCCCGAAGAAAAAAATTTTTCAGGCTTCGTCTTTAAAATTCATGCCAATATGGATCCCCGACACCGGGATCGGATTGCGTTTATGAGAGTCTGCTCTGGTACATTTGAACGCAACACTAACTACCTTCATGTTCGGCAGGGTCGAGAGATCAAATTTTCAAATCCGACATCCTTTATGGCGGATAAAAAAACTGTCATCGACCAAGCTTATCCGGGAGATGTTGTGGGGCTTTACGATTCCGGAAACTTCAAAATTGGAGATACGCTCACTAGTGGGGAATCTCTGCACTTTAAAGGTATTCCAAGTTTCAGCCCTGAGCAATTTCGCCTTGTTGTCAACATGGATCCGATGAAAAGCAAGCAACTGAGCAAGGGGTTGGATGAGTTAATGGATGAGGGCGTAGCACAGTTATTCACCAGAGACTTTGACGGTGCCAAAATTGTAGGTACGGTAGGAGCGTTACAATTTGACGTAATTCAGTACCGACTCGAGCACGAATACGGTGCTCGTTGCCGATATGAACCTGTTAACCTTCGAAGAGCGTGTTGGGTGAGTTGTACCAACGCTGGCGAAATTGAAACATTCAAGCAGCGACGTCGTCGCGAGATAGCGCATGACCAAGACGGGAAGCTGGTATTTTTAGCAGAAAGTGAATGGTCGCTCAAAATGGTGCAGGAAAATCATCCGGATATATCTTTCCATTTCACAAGCGAGGGCTGAGGCAAGGCAAATAGCTGCTTACCTACTTAAGTGCGTGGAGGTCTTTCCGCACAGGAATCACAAAGATTTTTTTGAGGGGTTTGGGCTTATTTTTGCTGGCATACTCTACTGGCAATAGTCTTTGGGGGTTAAAATCCACCAAAAGATTCTTGTTTTTCTTCTGTGAAAAACAGAGACAAGCGGACCGGACATTTATCCCTCTTTAAACCAAGAAGCGTATAAGAGATAAGCATTGGCTATGCGCTCGATATTATTGGCAAACTGTTCAGGGCTGATCGCCTTTACCTTTCTGGCAGGTACGCCTGCATAGATAAATCCACTTTCGCAGCGCGTATTTTCCAGCACAACAGCTCCGGCAGCAATCAGAACATTTTCTTCTACCACTGCATTGTCCATGACCATTGCGCCCATCCCTATGAGAACGTTATCGTGAACCGTGCACCCATGGACGATCGCGCGATGACCAATGCTCACGTTATTTCCAATGGAGGTAGCTGCTTTCATATAGGTTCCATGAATAATAGCTCCATCCTGAATATTGACCTTGTTGCCAATGCGTATACTGTTTACATCAGCACGCACCACAGCCTGAAACCACACGCTGCAGTCATCCCCCATGATAAGATCACCAATCAAGGTTGCATTTTCTGCAAAAAAGCTATTTTCCCCCCAAACAGGGGTAAAACCTCTGACAGACTTTATCAATGCCATAGGAAGAACAGTTAATTGTCGGCACTAATATCGTATAATTATGGATAAGAGCAACGACAAATCTGCATCCTCTACTCCCCTACTATATCTGTGAGATCCCTTGCCTGATACCACTCTCGCAGTTGCTGCTGCAGGTGGCGTCTTGCCACATGGATTCTGCTCTTAACGGTACCCAGCGGCAGGTTCATTTTTTGAGCGATCTCTTCGTATTTATAGCCGTGATAGCTCATCAGAAAAGGCTCACGCAGATTATTATCGAGCGAATCAATGCGTGCAATAAGCTCTTCTGACATAAGATTTCGTTCTCCTCCATTATCTGTCAACTGGCTATTAATCAGAACGAAATCCTGATAATTACTATCCTGATGTGTTTTCAGGCGTTTACGACGACGCCATTCATTAATAAATGTGTTGCGCATGATCGTCATCAGCCATGCGAGCAGGTTAGTGCGTGGTTGGTATTGTACCTGATATCTGAAGGCCTTGTAAGCAGTATCCTGAAACAAATCATCCGCGTCATTGTGATCCTGCGTCAGGTGGTAAGCAAAAGCCTTGAGGCTTTTGGTATGCTCGGAAAACGAAAGATTAAACTCAGACTGTTTCATAGTTGGAAAATTTGGCAGTACATAGATTAAGACACCACAAATATAATAGTAATACTATCAAAAAAAAATAGTTTTACTATTTTTTGCAATAGTATTAATAATTTTTATTTTTTTATGTGTTTAAATCTGATTTACAGACTATTAAAAAAGATAAAACAACAGCTTTCAGCAATTCATTTAAAAACCATTCGCATTTTGGTGAACGCAGTTATAAACAGTGCCAAACATTTGGACCTAGATCGTGGTTAATTGGTAAGAAAATATGATCACACTATGCCAGACCACAACGGATCCGGAGCTACATCTCCTCTGAAGCGCTTTCTTCGTTTACTTAAGCCGGACAGACAAGAGATTTTGTATATTTATCTATACGCACTTATATCCGGTATTCTTACACTAAGCCTTCCCTTGGGGATACAAGCTGTGATGGGTCTCATCCTTGGAGGTGCCATATCTACTTCGTTGGTAATTCTGATAGTGATTGTTACCGTAGGGACTTTATTCAGTGGCATATTAAAGATCATGCAGGTATCGGTCATGGAGATTATACAACGTCGTTTATTTACGCGTTCGTCGTATGAATTAGCCGTGAGAATTCCGCGTTTACAAATGGATAAGTTGCAGGATGAATATCCGCCTGAACTCGTTAACAGATTCTTTGACACCATTACTATACAGAAGGGATTACCCAAGATACTCATTGAGTTTAGCACTGCTGCACTGCAGATTTTTTTCGGCTTAATTCTGTTAGCATTTTACCATCCGCTATTCATCTTTTTTGGTATTCTCATGCTGTTATTGCTGGGCACAATATTACGAGCGACCAGCCCGGCAGGACTCCGAACGAGTCTTATGGAGAGTAAGTATAAGTACAAAGTTGTGTACTGGTTACAAGAAGTGGCCCGTTCGATTTCAACTTTCAAGATGGCCATCAACAGTCGCCTACCGCTACAATACACGGATAAACTGACCAATGGGTACTTGGATGCACGGGCATCACACTACAAAGTACTCATCCAGCAATATTGGTTTATCATTATATTCCAGGCCGTAGTAACAGCCATTGTACTAGCACTGGGAAGTTATTTGGTCATTAATAACCAAATAAGCATAGGTCAGTTTGTTGCGACTGAAATTGTCATAATTCTGATTATCAACTCTGTTGAAAAGATCATCACCATTATGGAAGTGATCTATGATACGCTGACGGGCGTGGAAAAACTAGGTCAGGTAACTGATCTGGCACTGGAACCCGACACAGGTTTAGTGTTTGACAAAGTAGATACTGGCAAGGGAATTGAGCTCAAGTTACAGAACCTAACAGTTACACTACCCAATTTCAAACGTCCGGTGCTGGATGGAATTGACCTACACATCCGCTCCAATGAGCGTGTATGCATTGCAGGTTACAATGGTGCCGGCAAATCGGTACTTGCCCGCACGATTGCAGGACTGCAACTTGGGTTCACCGGATCCTTGGCCTATAATAATATACCTATCAATAACTTTTGTGTATCAAGTCTGCGAAGACACATAGGTGAATTTTCCAGTCAGGAAGATATCTTCAGGGGTACACTACACGAAAATATTTGTTTAGGTCACGAGGAAGTTGCCTTTTCTGAAGTCAAGTGGGCTGCTGAGGCCTCAGGTTTGGAAGAATTCATACGAGACTTACCGGACGGATACAACACTGTGTTGTTGCCCGGGGGGCGAGGACTGCCACAAAGTGTACGCACCAAAATACTGGTTGCCCGCTGCATTGTATCACGACCACGACTGCTGGCAGTTGAAGATTTTCATTACCAACTTGACCTAGCGGATCGTATGAATATTATTCGTTTTCTGATTGACAAGGAATACGACTGGACATTGATAGCGGTGAGCAATGATCCTTTGCTTGCAATGAACTGTGACAGGATAATTCTGATGGACGCCGGAAAAATCATTGCTGAGGGCACTGCAGAGACTCTTTTTCACAATCCCCATTTTAAGGAAATATTCAGACTAAACAACTTTGAGTTGTCTACGCTCAGCAACCGACCATCAGGCAAGGGCGAATAATAATCAAAATAACCATGCAAGCATGTTAAATATATCTGATAATTCTGTAGAGCATCTCATCAAAGGAGAAGACCTTTATTGCATGCACCGGAACGAAAATTTATTGCTGGGTTCTGTGCTGTTTCGAAGGTGGGTCTTTGCGCTATTTGCTATTGCCCTTGTGATTCTGTTTCTGCCTTGGCGGCAAAACATACAGACTACCGGTGAGCTCACCACCCTTAGTCCTGCCCATAGGCCGCAGACCATTCATTCAACGATTGCCGGCCGAATAGAAAAGTGGTACGTCAATGAAGGCCAGCTTGTAAAAAAAGGGGATACTATTGTGTACATCTCTGAGATAAAAACGGAATATTTTGATACAGGCCTTGTAAGCAGGAGTTTGCTTCAGGTATCCGCCAAGGAGAGCACCATTGATGCATACGACTCCAAGGCCAAAGCCCTTGACGAGTTAGTACAGGCGATGCGGCAAGAACTGGCTGTGAAACAAGTCCAGCTGGAAGGAAAAATCAAGCAAGCAAGTTTCAAGCTGCTAAGTGCGCGAGCCGATTATGAGCAGGCAAAGGTTGCGCTCAACATAGCGCGCATTCAATACCAGCGTGCAGATACTCTCTTTCGAAGAGGCATTGAATCTCGCAACGAACTGGAGAACAAGCAACAGAAATTTCAGTCTTCTCAGGCTGATGCTATAGCAGCAGAAAACAAGGTCAATGAATTTGAAAATGAGCTAGCGGTTGTTAAGCTTGAACTGACCAACATCAGCAACGAATACAACGGAAAAATAGCGAAAGCATTATCAGACAAGTACAGTACGCTATCAGATTTATACAATGCAGAAGGAGATGTGAACAAGATGCGTACTCAATACGAGAACTACTCGCGTCGCAGCCAGTTTTACTATATCATTGCCCCTCAGGACTGCTACATAACCAAAGCGGTAAAACCCGGCCTTGGAGAAACCATCAAGGAAGGGGATCCGGTGGTAAGCATTATGCCCTCCCATTTCACGATTGCTGCCGAGTTATACATCAACCCTGTTGATTTACCTTTATTGTCGGACAGCAGTATTGATGTGCGGCTTATATTTGACGGGTGGCCTGCCTTTGTATTCTCCGGATGGCCCAATCAGTCTGTAGGGACCTACGAAGGTAAGATTGTAGCCATTGACAACACCATCAATGAAAAAGGCAAGTACCGCATTCTTGTAGGACCTCGGCCGGGAGCGAGGCCCTGGCCATCTGCACTAAGGCCCGGATCAGGCGCCAGAGGTATCACTTTATTAAACTCTGTGCCTGTATGGTATGAGATATGGCGTAAACTCAACGGATTCCCTGCAGACTACTACAAGCCTGCCGAGGAAGATGATGACGAAAAAGGCACTCCTGCTGTAGGCAAGGTACCTGCGAAAAAACTTGTAAAATGAGGCAAAAACTCTACATCATTATTTGCAGCCTGCTACTACCGATGTCTGCAGGTTTGCTGGCTCAGACAGCCCGCGTTATAGAACCTGAGAGTCTCTGGGACTGGATTAGAGAGCAGCATCCCGATGCGAGGCGGATGTTGTTGTTGAGGGATCAATCCCGACAGATGTACATGGAGGCGCAGGGTGCATTTGACCCCAAGATGTATGCTTTTCAGGAACAAAAGACTTTTGGAGGCAGTGATTACTTCAGGTTTGGCGGTGGCGGACTCAAATGGGCCACACCTTTTGGGGCAGAAGTAAAAGCAGAATACAACTGGGCTGACGGCATCTACCTAAATGGAGAGCGAAGGCTTCCTGATGCCGGCCAGGCCGTACTTGGCATAAGCCTGCCATTGGGTGAAGGTTTGTTCATTGATGAGCGCAGAGCTAATTTGTGGATAGCGCGAACGGCGGAGCGTATGAATGATGCACGAGCTGCTATTCTGGGCAACGAATTGTACCTGGATTATCAGAAAACGTATTGGGAGTGGTCGTGGAGTTATCATGCACTTCAGGTCATTGACGAGGCCCTCCAAGTCAGTCGTGAGCAATTTGAGGTAATCAAAGAAAGTTATTTGCAAGGGAAGCTCCCTGCCATCGACACCCTGGAGTCCTTTCTACAACTCCAACAATGGACACTGGAAAGAGAGCAGGCAGCTCTATCCCTGACTGCTGCTGAAGCACAACTGGCTGTATTCCTGTGGGGTGATAGCGGGCAGCCGATGCCGTTGCCTGCCGACTGGCAGCCTGTACCACCGACTGTACCTTTAGATACCATAGATATTGATTCCATCAGAAATCAGCTCAATCAGCACCCTGAACTAAGGCAATACGCTGTCAAATTAGAGCAGCTTAGTATTGAGCGCCGATGGAAGGCTGAGCAGCTTAAGCCCGATTTTAACATTTCGTATAATCTCCTTGGTGACGGCTGGGGATTCAACGGTAATCCTGCAGATGGCAACATTTACAATATTCTCAGTAACAACTACAAATTGGGCATTCAGTTTGAGATGCCTCTATTCCTTCGCAAGGAGCGTGGTGCTTTACAGCTTGCTGACATTAAATTAGCGGAAACAGACTGGCAATTAAAACTCAAGCAGCAGGCATTGCAAGCCAAGATGGAAGTATATATTGCCTCCCTTGCTGCACTGGAGAGACAGCTGATTCTGAGCGCCTCTGTTGTCGATCAGTACCGGCAACTTTTTGAAGCAGAGAGAATAAAATTCGAAGCAGGAGGCAGTTCTATTTTCTATCTCAATGTACGTCAACAAAAACTGCTCGAATCAAAAATGAAGCTATTGAAGCTTCAAACCGAGCGCCACAAGATGTTTGCGTCATTAATTTGGTCATCGGGAACAGGCTATCGATAAATGGAATTGCTGTCTGCATCCGGATGTAGTGGAAGGATGACTTGGGTCACCGGATATTCCTTGTCAAGGAGGCGATTAATCGTTAATTCCATAACAGACTTGGTCCCTGAAGCGAAAAAAGTATATGGCGGCGTTGCATTCGTACCTGATTGGCGCATATCATTGGCCAGCAGCAGCTCTTCTACTCTTCGAGCGACTGCTGGTGCCGGATTGATGATAGCCATATTGGGCCCTACGATCTGCCGGATCAGCGGCTCAACCAGTGGGTAGTGTGTACAGCCAAGCACTATGGTATCGACTCCCTTTTCCATCATGGGGAGGAGAATTTTCGCAAGCAAATGCTTAGTCTCAGGATCATCCCACAGACCCTGTTCGATAAGCGGAACGAGACCAATACAAGGGTCTTCCCAGACCTGTACCCTGTGCGCGAAGCGGCGCATAAGGCTGGCATAGCGCTCACTGTTGATAGTCGTAAATGTTGCGAGCACGCCAACTTTACCACTACGAGTTGCCTGAGCCGCAGGTTTGACCGCAGGTTCCATTCCTACAAAAGACAAAAGGGGCCACTCGGCCCGCAGCACATGTAATGCTGCAGCGGTTGCGGTATTACAGGCCACCACAATGAGTTTGGCTCCTTGTCCGATCAGGAAATCGGCGATTTCCAATGAATATCGAATAATATTGGCAGGAGGCTGTGGCCCATAGGGCACATGAGCAGTATCAGCAAAATAACAGAGCGCCTCCTCAGGAAGGCGCTCTGTTATTGCTTTGAGGACGGTCAGGCCGCCTACACCCGAATCAAATACACCGATAGGTTGCATGCCAGCAAGAGCGGTGACGAAAGGAATCTAATTTTGAGAAGCGAGCTTAGCCTTCACCAGTTCCCCCACATTAGCGGTAGAATCTGTATACAGCAACACCTGCTCATCGAAGATCATGGTATAACCTCCTTCCGTAGCGACGTCTTTGATTGCCTGATTGATACGGTCATAGATAGGCTGAAGCAACTCATTGCGCTTTGTTTGCACCTGTTGAACCATCTCCTCTTCTTCCTTACTCAGTGCGGCTTCGCGCTCGCGCAGCCTGTTACTCTCTTCCTCCTGTTGGCGAGGAGAAAGTTCTCCTCTCTCCATTTTTTGTCTTACTAGATTGAAGTCCTGCTGCAGTTGCTCGAGATTAGCCTGCAGGCGCTTTTGGAGCTGTGACTGAAGAGCCTCCAGATTAGCTTCTGCCTGTTTGACTTCCGGCATTTCCACCAAGATCGCTGCAGAATTGAGGTAGCCAAATTTCTGTGCGTGGGTTAGCTGAAAGCTGCTCAGCACGAGCACCAGCGACAGGGCTAATTGCAACACATTTTTCATAGTCAGTAACAAATTTAGTGAACCCAAAAGAGTTGGCGCCGGCAAAGGTAATGAAAAATAATCCACTTCGATGCCCGATAAAAACGCAATTATCTCAATCTGCTGATAATATCTTCGGTTTTATCGTACTGTGCATTGGTAAAAATCATACCTGCATTGCTTGATTTATCGAAGATAAAATCGTAGCCACGCTCAGCGGCATAGGCTTCGATAGCACGATAGACCTTATCCTGGATAGGCCTTACCAGTTCCTGGCGTCTGCGAAAAAGCTCCCCTTCGGGGCCAAAACGTTCGCGCTGAAGGTCTCGCACACTTTTTTCCTTGTTCATGATTTCCTCTTCCCGCTGGCGGCGCATATCTTCACTTAAGAGCACCTGTTCGGCCTGATAGCGGTTGTACATACCTTTAATCAGGTCATACTCCTGAGCGATTTCCTGACGCCACGCAGCTGCCTGGCGGTCAAGTTCTGTCTGTGCGCCTTTGTATTCTTCCACTGATTCGAGGATACGATCAATTTCTACGTAAGCAAATTTTTGTGCGTGCAGTGCTGATGGCGCAGTAGTGAGTACAGCCAGCAACAGCAAAGAGGCTAAAACCAATCGAGTTGTCATAATCGCTTCATTTAAGTCGAGCCAAAAATAAATAATTCTTAGAAGGTTTGACGGTCTTTTTGCCAAAGGCAATGCGCATGAACATCAGGACCATCTGCACAGAAAACGAATAAAGGAGGCGTAAAGGATGAGTGGATATGTGATTTAACAGATGTTTAACGATGGAGGGCTTACATAGTTATAGACATGTTACAATTCCTTTCGGAGGCGAGCGACAGGAATTCCGAGCTGTTCCCGATATTTAGCGACGGTACGCCGCGCAATATCATATCCTTTTTGCAGCAACATATCTTTGAGTTTTTCATCGCTCAGCGGTTTTCGTTTGCTTTCACCATCAATAAATTCTTTGAGCACCTTTTTGACCTCCAGGGTAGACACCTCTTCTCCTTCACTGGTTGACAATGCCTCTGAGAAAAAACTTTTAAGCCGATGGACACCAAACTCTGTCTGTACGAATTTACTGTTAGCGACGCGCGAGACCGTGGATATATCGAGGCCGGTAATATCTGCTACATCTTTGAGAATCATTGGCTTCAGCTTTTTTTCATCACCGGAAAGCAAATAGTCATACTGATACTGCATGATAGCATACATCACATTGAAAAGCGTTTCCTGACGCTGACGAATAGCGTCGATAAACCACTTGGCTGAATCAATTTTCTGTTTGATAAATAAAGCTGCCTCTTTCTGTTTTCTATTAACCTTACCCGCTCTGGCGCTGGAGCGATAGGCCCGCAACATATCCCTGTAGTGATCCGAGACACGCAAATCGGGAGCATTTTTGGTATGTAAGTTGAGTTCGAGTTCGCCGTCGCGATTAGTAATCAGAAAATCAGGTATAACATACTGATTCCCGTTGGTATCACTCCCACTATACCCACTGGCAGGCTTAGGATTGAGTTTGAGAATTTCATCAATTGCCCCTTTCAGATCATCCTCTTCTATATCCAGTTGTCGGCAAAGTTTGTCGTAGTGTTTTTTACTAAACTCATCGAAGTAGTCTCTAATGATATCCCGAGCGAGCCGGATATCAAGTATCTGATACAGAGAGAAAGAATCACTTTGCGCCAATTTTATTTCCAGCTGTATGAGCAAGCATTCCCGTAGGTCACGGGCTCCAAGACCGGGAGGATCAAATCGCTGGATCTGCGACAGCACTGCCCTTATTTCATCAGACGTTACGGCAATATTTCTTGTAAAAAGGAGATCATCCATGATAGAATCCGGATCACGACGCAAGTAACCATCGTCATCAATGCTGCCGATAATCTGCCGTGCAATTACTTCTGCCCGTTCATTTTCGAGCTTCAACATGCCCAACTGCTGTTCCAGATAATCATGAAAATCATTTTCAACAGCAATGGGAAGTTGCTTATCAGCCTCAGGTGCATAGTTATCTGCTGAAGACTGGTAGGAAATTGGATCTTCGTCGATAAACTGCTGTATATAGTCATCCAATTGAAAATCATCCCGCCCATAATTTTCCTCCTCCGATCCCCCTCCATGATCAAAGGTATCATCTTCAGCAAAAGATGTATCAGCAGCAGGCTCTTCAAAAACAGCACCGTCTCCCTCCTCCAGTGCAGGATTTGATTCCAGCTCTTCCTTAATCCGCTGCTCCAGGACAGCTGTAGGGATCTGCAACAGCTTCATCAACTGAATCTGCTGCGGGGACAGCTTTTGGAGCATTTTCTGACTTAAAGTCTGTTTTATCATAGTGCTGATTGTCAACTAAGCCTGGTGCACAGTCATTTCGTTATGCTCGCCAACATAGGGAGGGCGGAGGAAGAAGCATTGTATGCTCCCGGAGCTGATTCCCCACTTCCAGACCCATAGGAAGAGTCTAATGATCCCTGTTTGAACAGTGATGACGAATAACTTTTCGTGCTATCTTATGCAAGTGAATAAATACGTAACGATGCAGCAGCAGAACCCATTCAGTGCGGCACCTTAGTAATCATACGCAAGCCTGGCCTTTTTGTTTTAATATTTGGCAAGATTTTTGATTACAATTTACAAAAAAAATCATATAGCCCTCATCGCCATACAAATGATCCAAACCTAATTATTTAAAAAATTAGTAAACAGGTCTGTATTTAGAGGCAAAGATTTACGGATTCCGAATGATTGCGAGTAAAGCCAACGGCAAATATGCGTTTATTTCGCAAAAAATCTCACAAACCGTCATTTTGCAGCAGAACGAACAGAATTTCTGCGAGATGAAACCAAGCGCTATCAGTCATTGTTGTGTAGTATTGATTTGAATATCAACCAAACGACCAACGCATGGCAATAACCTCCCCAGTGTCTGAAACACAAGGAAAAAAGAGTTTTGTTGAATGGCAGGGAGACCCTCTGCAAGTAAAGCATTACAAGCTCAGCAACGGGCTTAGTCTTTATATTAGCGTCAACCACAACGAGCCCCGGATACATACTAACATAGCATTCAGGGCGGGCTCCAAGTACGATCCTGCGGAGGCTACCGGGCTTGCTCACTACATGGAACACATGCTTTTCAAGGGAAGCAGCCAGTTGGGGACACTTAATTGGGCTGAAGAGTATCCGTTGTTAGAAAAAATAGCCGACCTGTTTGAAGTATATCGCAAAACAACGGATAGTGACAAGCGCAAGTCGTTATATGCTGAGATTGACCAGCTTAGTCAGGAGGCCACTCGCTGGGTAGCACCCAATGAATACGACCGTCTTGCGACGGCCCTGGGATCGAGGGATACCAATGCTTACACCGGACTTGAACAGACAGTTTACGTCAACGACATTCCTGCCAACGAATTAGAGCGCTGGTTTCAGCTCGAATCGGAGCGATTCAAAAATTTGGCGCTGCGTCTTTTTCACACCGAATTAGAAACGGTATACGAAGAATTCAACATAGGGCAGGACAATGATTTTCGAAAATCGCATCACGCGTTACTATCCCTGCTTTTTCCCAAGCATCGCTATGGGACAGAGACCATTATTGGCCGGCCCGAGCATCTCAAAAACCCGTCTATCAGGTTGATAGAGTCTTTTTTCAGTACTTACTATGTGCCAAACAACATGGCGATTGTGCTGGCAGGAGAGCTGGATCCGGAAGAAGCTGTAATGCTGGCAGAGCGTTACTTTGGTGATTACGAGGCCAAAGATTTTCCACCACATATCTTTGATGAGCAGCCTGCTTTAACAGCGCCTACGCGCAAAGAGGTATTGGGACAAGAGTCTCCCTACCTCATTATGGGGTGGCGGTTGGGTTCCGGCCGCAGTGAAGAAGGGCTTATGGCATCGCTGGTGCAACATTTGTTACACAACCAGCAGGCTGGTCTAATTGACCTCAACATCAACCAGGAACAAAAGGCTCTGGAGGCGGAAGCTTTTGCATGGTTGATGGAAGACTACTCGATTCTGGGCATGTTTGGTAAGCCCAGAGACGGGCAGACGCTTGAAGAATTGGAGACGTTACTACTTGAGCAAATGCGCATACTTGCTGCGGGCGAGTGGGACGAATGGCTACTTGATGCCTGCATCAAGGATATGAAGCTGGGTGATACCAAAGGCCACGACAACAACGATGCCCGTGTATCTGCCATTACGAACTGCTTTGTGCTAGGGATACCCTGGGAATATTACATTCAACGCTTCAACTGGCTGCAGGCGCGAACCAAAGAAGACATTGTTGCTTTTGTACGTGAAAAATGCCCGCTGCATGCCTTTGCGGCAGTATACAAGCGACAGGGTACTGACCCTGGTGTCATCAAGGTTGAAAAACCCACGATTACCCCCATTGAACTTAAGCGGGAAGAATTTTCAGCATTCGGGCGGCAATTTCTCAGCAGGCCACCTGCCCGGATGTCCCCGATTTTTGCAGATTTTGAAAAGGCCATATATCGGCAGCCCCTGCAGGCGGGGCTGGAATTTCACTACGTCAAAAACCCGACCAACGATGCTTTTCGGCTTGACTATATTTTTGAGTTGGGCAAGTTGCACAGCCGGGAGTTATCACTAGCCGTCAGTTACCTCCCCTATCTGGGCACGAGCAAACTTAGTGCTGCTGATATTCAGCGATCATTCTTCAGATTGGGTCTTCATTTTGAGGTATTGATTTACGACGAGCGCTGTCACATATCACTTACCGGGCTGGAAGAATCCGTGGCTGCGGGTATGGAACTAGTGGAGCATATTCTGAATGATTTACAGCCTGATGAAGACACTTGGTCGCTTGTGCTGGAGGACATCCTGCTCAAGCGCGCCAATGCCAAGCAGGATCGGTCAGTAATTCTTCGGGAGGCGCTAAGCAGCTATGCCCGCTACGGTTCTGATTCTCCGTTTACCTATCGGCTCAACCCGGAAGAGCTGGGTAAGCTGACACCTGATCAGCTTATCCGTGAACTGCAGCAGCTACTCAATTATGAACACCGCATTTATTACTATGGGCGAAAGCAGCCTGAAGCGGTATTACAGCTCATCAGGCAGCACCACCGGTGTCCCTCCTCCTTGCTGCCGCCGCCACCCTGTCCGCGTTTTGAGCAGCTTCCTACGGAGCAGGACGAGGTGCTATTTGTACATTTCCCCTTGGTACAGACAGATCTCATGATGATGTCCCGGGGCACACCCCGGTTTAATCTTGAAGAATACAACCTACAGGACTTGTACAATGAGTACTTTGGTTACGGGCTCTCTTCTATTGTTTTTCAGGAAATCAGAGAAGCGAAGGGGCTGGCTTACAGCACTTATGCCTATTATTCAAGTCCTGACAAGAAGGATCGTTCACATTACCTTAGGGCGTATGCGGGCACGCAACCCGATAAAGTTGCAGATGCTCTGCCTGCACTCAGAACCATCATTGAGGAGATGCCCGTAGTACCTGAAGGCATTGAACAAGCACGACAATCGCTGATACAGCGCATTGAAAGCGACCGGATTTCACCGAGACGGCTTTACTGGGAAGCTCAGGGTAGTTGGGATTTAGGGCACTCGCATGACCTGCTCAGGAACATGTACGATGCACTACAGCATTTGCCATCGTCGGGGCTGCTCGAGTTTCACCGCAAGTACGTACAGGGGCGTCGCTACAAGCTACTGGTATTGGGGGATGAAAACCAGGTGCCGCTGGATTTTCTCAATCGCACCCACGGCCCCATTCGAAAGCTTTCGCTGGAAGAGATATTTGGATACTAGAAGGACAACAGGTCTTTTCTACCTGAGCATGAAACGGATGATTGAAAGCGCGGACAGGGTTATCACCCTCTCTAAACGGTTCTTTCCGATGGATTTTTTCCTTTTACGCCAATGTAGCGCCTGTTATACAGGTGTGTGAGAGCGTAAAAAATTGTCCGTGATTATCTCAGAGAGCCCCGCAGGGTATAAGGAGGGCCGCCCCGCACAGTCGCGGGGTGGCCTTCCCTGCTTAAGGCCATGCGACATTGATACGCACATTTTTATTCCCTGCCTTACCAGTTTGTACGGAAGTAATCTGGTAACCCAGCCCGGGCATAAAGGTAAGCTCCCTGCGCGTATCTGCGATAGCTGAAGAAAAAAACTCCTCGACCAGAACACGACTCACCTCCCCGCGATCGAAATCTATGCGTAATCGGCGAGTAGGAATTTTAGCATCTGTAGCCTCGTAAGTGAGTGCTTCCAGCATACCAGCCCGATTGAAAACACTGTCGATTGTGTATTTATCCCGCCATGCAGGTCTATTGATATCTGCCTGTGAGAACAGTTCCAGTTCCTTATTGTAATCAAGTGTTGACAGTACTTTTTCTTCGACACGAGCGTCGAGGCTAACCGATTTAACTGCTTTAGGCTGCTCATCCTGCAATTGCTGTGCCTGTTGACGCATATAGCCTTCGAGGTCAAAAAAACTCAGGCGCTCGCCCTTTTTTGTATCCTCGGGCGTACACGCAAGCAGCGCAATTAATATTGTGGACAGGCAAAAGCCATGCATGAGATGCCGGATAACCATAGATAGTGAGTCGTTGTGTAGCTGTAGTTGTTGTACTAAAAGCAATATAAGCAATGCAACAAGAACAGATAAGTAAACTTTCGGTTGAAGGCATAAAGAATAAAAGCAATCAAGAGAGGCTTTGCTAGCGTGGTTCAATCAGATTGACGCCCTCCATGGCCGCTGGTTTCGCCAGATCCATCATCCAGAGCAAGCTTGGCGCCACGTCCCCCAATTTTCCATCCCTAAGCCTGTACTGAGCCGCCCTTGGGCTTATAAAAATACAGGGCACAGGATTCATCGTGTGTGCTGTATTGGGCGATCCGTCGGCATTAATGAGAAAATCGGAATTCCCGTGATCTGCAATTACCAGAACCTCATAATCCTCCGCAAGTGCGGTATCGACCAGCCGACCCAGGCAGCGGTCAACGACTTCGGCAGCCGTGACAGCCGCATTGAACACCCCGGTATGCCCTACCATATCAGCATTGGCAAAATTAAGACATATAAAGTCAGGCTTGTGCGTACGCATATCATCAATAGCTGCGTCCGTAATTCCCAGGGCGCTCATCTCTGGTTTGAGATCATAAGTAGGCACCTCCTTGGGCGAGGGAATCAAGATACGCCTCTCTCCCGGGAAAGGTTCTTCTTTTCCTCCGTTAAAAAAAAAGGTAACGTGCGGATACTTCTCCGTCTCCGCGATTCGCAGCTGGGATTTACCTGCGCGGGAGAGTACCTCTCCCAAGGTGCTGTTCATATCTTTTTTTTCAAAAAGCGGCTCCACCCCCTGGAAAGTTTCATCGTAACTGGTCATGCTCAGGTAGCGCAGATTAAGCTTATGCATCTGGTACTCGGGGAAATCACGCTGAGAGAGTACCACTGTTAATTGTCGTGGTCTGTCTGTACGAAAATTAAAAAACACCACCACATCCCCGTCCTGTATGGTGGCAACAGGCCGGCCATCTTCTTGCGTACAACAAACGGGCAGTAAAAATTCATCCGTCTCTCCCTGTTCATAGCGGGCAGTCAGCACAGCCAAAGGATCAGTAGTAGGTTCTCCTTTGCCATTTACCAGCAGATCGTAGGCAACTTTTACGCGTTCCCAGCGATTGTCGCGATCCATGGCATAATATCTGCCCACGACACTAGCCAGTTTGGTGGGTTGAAGCCGTATATGCTCCAGCACATCTGTCAGATAGCCCAGACCACTTTTAGGATCCGTATCCCTGCCATCGGTGAAAGCATGAATGAATGATTTTTGCACGCCCTGAGAGGATGCTATATCGCAAAGAGCTTTAAGATGGCTGGTATGAGCGTGGACTCCCCCGTCGGATACCAGACCCAGGAAATGAACTGCCTTGTCATTAGCTTTGGCGTATGAAAAAGCCTCGAGCAATCCGGGATTTCGTGCCAGGTTACCATCTCGTACTGCCACATTGATGCGTACCAGTTCCTGATAAACCACCCTACCTGCACCGATATTCAGATGCCCCACCTCAGAATTCCCCATTTGTCCTTCTGGCAAGCCCACCTCTTCGCCATAAGTGACCAAGGTAGCGTGGGGATAGGTATTCATCAAGGCATCAAAATGAGGCGTATTTGCCTGTGCAATGGCATCGGCATCGGGATTTTGCCCCAACCCCCAACCGTCCAGAATAACCAGTAAAGCTTTGTGATTGCTCATAAATAATAAATTCTAAACCTTGTAGAAACTAATGTGCAGGGTGCAAAAGTACGCAACTTAGTGTAAAAAATACAACAATTGCGATTAGCCGCCGGTTGACTTTCATCTGATAAAACAGCCTGTTATTTCACTATAGGAGATAAAGCACTTTACATCAGGTTGCTTGCAGCAGCAGGAACAAGACTGACGCAAGACCAGCCAGCAGCACCAGGCCGAATCCGAGCCAGACAGATTTTCGAATATCGGTTGCGCCAGTTGACAAGCTAATGCCGAGTTTAAAGACTGAGTTGGACAAAGCAGCCAGCAAGATAATCACAGCTGCCTGAGTCCCCATAACAGACTGTCCGGCAGACCATTTAGCAGTACTAATCGTAATGGCATCCAGATCAGCGATACCTGCGACAGCACCTGACAAATAAATAAGCGAACCGCCCAGCCACTGTCGGGAACCAAACATGAGATAGGTGATACCGATATAAAGCAAGAGAAACCATACGGCATTGGCCACATCCAGCGGATAGCCAGGTGACAATTTGGCATCAGCCTGTTCTTTGGATGCGGTTCGATAGGTCACTGCTGCCGGCACCAGGCATGCCAAAAACATGGCGGTCAGCGGCCAAAACAACAAGCGAGCCAGTGGGGGATGAAAAATACCAGCCAGCAGGAACACCCTTGCAAACATAACAGCAGAAGCCAGCACAATACCAGACCCAAAGACAGCCCCCAGGGAAGGATTTTCCCTGCTTTTTGCCGAAAACACCCAAGCGATGAGTGTAGAGGAAAAGAGTCCGCCAATCATAGCTGTTATCCATATTCCCTTATCTGCCTTCCCAAACTTCAGCAGCAAATAGCCAATAAAGCTGAGTGACAATACCAGCACTACAATCCAGCCCAAGTCGCGCAAATTGAGCAGTGCCCCCGGGCCAAAGGTTTTATCAGGCAGAAGCGGCAGGATTAACAATGCCATCACAAAAAACTTGATAAACGCATAGAGTTCCTCCGTTGTCAGTTGGCGGATAAACCCATGCAGTTGTTCTTTGAGTGATAAGACCAGGGTCAGCAGCACCACCAGCACCATAGCCTCTGTGACATAGGCGGCTGCGATCATTGCCCCGAGAGCAAACGACAGGAAAAGAGCAATTTCTGTTGTCAGCCCTAAGTTTCCCATTGTTGACTGAGCAAAATAGGCGATGACAATCAGTATAAAAAAGCCTATACCAAACAGCAGCAGCAGTTGTGGATAGCCGATACCGTGCAGCCAGGTTGCCACATAGCCCAACAGTGTTGCCAGCACAAAGGTCCTGATCCCCCCCAGGTGAGCTGGTTTAGCATGCGTATTAAACTCACGCTCAAGCCCCAGCACAAGGCCTATACCTGCAGCAATGAGTAATCCTTTAAAAAAGTCGGGTAATAAGTCCTCAAAAAAACCTTGCATCACCTTGCTGATTGATGTGAACCGATTGGGCGGGGTATCAGCCAAAGTTGCTGTTGTCGGCCGTCCATATATCTAAAAGAACTTCCATCGAAAAAACCATCCTCTTCCAGCATAATTCGGATGGTCTTATTCCATTCCGGAATTGGTACTGAAACATTGAGTTCGATCGAATAAGCTGTATTTTCAAAGAGCGGATAATCCCCTGTCCCCGGCACATTTTTTTGATTATCCCACATTCCGATAGCCGGGCCTGCAGCATGTCCATGATAACCAATGGGATGCGAATAAATACTACCGGTGATACCCTCCTGCGCGGCCTGTTGCAGTGCTGCCGCGAGCATTTCGTTACCCGTTTTACCTTTAGTAAATTGTGAGGTAAGAATATCCTGCAGTCGGTTGCCTGCCTGCAGCGCCTGCTGAAGAGCGGCAGGCGCCTGGGTTTCTCCGGGGCGAAGTACATAAGCATGCTGCTGCATATCCGTATTTAGTCGCAGGTAAGATATTCCAAAATCGACATGCAGTAAATCACCCGGCATAATGACCTGCAGCCCGGGCCGGCGGGAAAAAGTACGGAGATGATCAAAATTTTCGGGATCTGCACGTTGCACATCTACTGTAGGATGAAACCAGGTATCCAGGCCGAGTTGCCGGACGCGATTGCGATACCACCAAACGACGTCTTCTGTCGTTGTGACCCCCGGTTGGATAGCCATTTCGGATAAGCCCTCTGCGACGATCAGGTGTGAAAGATGGCAAATATGTTCATAGAGTACCATTTCCTTATCCGTACGAGTCTCCAGCCAGGCGATAGCCAGTTTCTCTGCCGAAACCACCCGCTTTTTGTAATTTTCGGGCAGGTACTGCATGAGCTGCGCATATTCAGTCTGTACAAGCCCATCGGCAAGACCATAGGTATCCGAGGTATTAATTCCGATACGCCGGGGATTTCTGGTTTTAATAATCTCCAATAATGCTTCCCATTGATCGGGGAAGACATTCAGATCCCAGCTAGCCTTCAGTAAACCTACATCATATCGGCTGATAGCCAGTTTTTCCAGCGGTTTATCTATCCCTGCGTCAAAAAAAACCATGACCGTTCGTCGCCGGGCAGAAAGCCATTCGGCCGGTAGCATAGTTTTCATTACAGGATCTTCATTATACTCCCGTGAGATAACAATCCACATATCAATCCCTTCCCTTCGCATCAGCTGCGGCAGCAAAGTATTGAATCTATCTTCGAGCAGTTCATCAATAACTTTTGCCCTGGCTCTTTCATCCAACACCAAAGGCTGTGCTGAAGCGAAACGTGTCAACATGACCAACGCGAGGCAGGTCAAAAGGCCGGCAAATGAAAAGCCAGACAATACAGATCGCATTTTACTGAAAAACAAATAAGAAGACATAATCATCGCTGGTATTGTATTCGTCAGGTAAAGGAGGCAGGCCTTAGACCCTATCGGACACCCCTGCAGGAAGAGAGCACCTGACAGATTAACAAAGAAATTAGCAGACGGAAAAATAACATTTTTTACTGAAAGCCAATTTGATTTTCACTTAGCCCCTGCAGGCATTCCAAACTGAACAAAAAATCCGGCACGCTGCTGCTCCACGATCCGTTACTAAGCTCACGTAACCTATAGTATTAGTCCCTGCAACAACCTTAAACAAAAATCAAGCAATTCAGCAAATTGTTTAACCAATACTTTACAATACAAATCCTCATCAACAACACAATAACCAGATTAACAGATTAAAAATGTCAAAATGTATTCACAGAGCTTATTCAAAAAAATAATTCTTACAGTTTTTTCTAAAATTTTTGAACATTAAAAATATATCTTTGTCTTATCACTTAGCCAACATTAATTACACCATGCGCCCTAATTGTAAATAATAATTTTAACCAACAGTCGAAAGCAAATGATTCAAGCCTATACATTCCATTCACCCGTTGTGAGCAAGCTTGCGAGGTTAACCACCTTGTTTGCCATATTCATGGGGGTATTTGGGCCGGTACTGGCAGGAGAAAATGCAATAAGCTGGATCGTATTAGTGATTATATTATTAGGTATTCCTCACGGTGCTTCTGATTACCTTGTCTTCAGATTATTTGTCAAATCTGATCAACCACAATCAGTAAAATGGACCTTTTACGGTTACTACCTGGCAGCGATTGTGGGCTATGGAGCCCTGTGGTACTTTTACGCTAAGTGGGCATTTGCCCTGTTTATACTTGTATCGATTTACCATTTTGGGCAATCGCACTGGCACACCGTGACGTTCAGCAATCGTTGGCAGGCGAGGCTCATGTATCTTTTGTGGGGAGGATTCGTACTTGGGTTTCCGATACTCATTCACCACGAAGAAGCGGCTGCCATTGTCACAGAGATAACAGGCAAAGCTTACCTGTTGGACGATGGATTCAGGCGGGTATTGATTGGTCTCTCTTTCTTTGGCAACGTGATTGTTCTCAGCCACCTAAACGAGCGGTCGGTATTGAGCGACGATTCATTTGTAGGGGAGCTTATCAATCTATGCCTTTTAGCAGCATTGTTTTCTTTTACACCTCTATTGGTAGGTTTCTCGATATACTTTGTCGTATGGCACTCATTAGCTGCGACCCTGGACCAAATAGGCATATTCCGCCGACTGTACAAGGGCGCTTACAGCAGCCAGATGTATTTGCGGCAGATTGTGCCCATGAGTCTGCTGGCGATTACGGGTCTGGTGGCACTGGGCTACTACCAATACCAATGGGCATCACAACCCTTGGGCTGGGGGACACTCTTCCTTTTCATATCCATCATCACTACTCCGCATGCCATCCTGATTGACAGGCTGTATGAGCGAGCGCTGGCAGTGGGCAACAGATCTACAAAAGAGCAATAACCATTCGCATTTTTTAACCAAATATAAAATACCACTCATTATGGATTCTATGGTTACTTTCCAAACGCTGTTACTGGCAAATCTCAAGTCAGGCGACTATGTAGGTTTTACCTTTTTCATTGGCTCAATGGCCATGATGGCAGCATCTGTATTTTTCTTTGTTGAAATGTGGAATCAGGAAAGCAAGTGGAGAACTTCCCTGCTGGTTTCCGGTTTGATTACCTTCATTGCAGCAGTTCACTATTTCTACATGCGCGACTTCTGGGCAGAGAACGGAACATCGCCAACAGAGTTCCGCTACATTGACTGGATCCTGACAGTTCCGCTCATGTGCGTAGAATTCTACCTGATTCTGAAGGCATTTGGCGCCCGCATCGGCCTGATGTGGAAGATGATTGCCTACAGCGTACTGATGCTTGTAGCTGGTTATCTTGGCGAAACTATGTTCCGCGACCAGTCACCACTTTGGGGCTTCATTTCCACCATTGGTTATGTTGGCATTCTGTATGAAGTATGGATGGGATCAGCGAAGAAACTGGCTACTGGTTCTTCAGACCCAGTACTTCAGAAGGCATTCAGCACACTTGGATGGTTCATCCTCGTAGGTTGGGCAATCTATCCGATCGGCTACATGGCTATTCCTGAGTCAGGCTGGCTGAGTGGTGTACTGAATCCAGGCAGCATGGATGTGATCTACAACATCGGTGACGCTGTCAACAAGATCGGATTCGGGTTGGTTATTTACTCTCTGGCTGTACAAAGCAAGAAGTAATGCATAAAGTAGCGTTATATAGGCATATAAGTGGCGGTTAGCCTACTTATATGCGCATCATATAGCGTATCGTTGTGATGACCCTTCGCCATCCCGCACTCGCTGCGGGATGGCTTTATTTATAATGGTACCGGCTGTAATAACGGAATGCGGAGCCAGAGCAATCGCAATATTGTCAACAATGCTTACCTTTGCTAGTGCGAAAGCACCCCTGACAGACAATCTTGATTATATATTATGAACGATCCGCTTCAACCCATCGGTCAGCGAAGTGGAAAACCAGGTGAAAATGCAATCGAAACTGACGCTGTACAACAGTCTTAGCAGGACCAAAGAAACCTTTCAGCCACTGGTAGAGGGCTATGCCGGCATGTATGTATGTGGCCCTACGGTATACAATGACGTACACTTAGGCAATTGCCGCACCTTTGTCAGCTTCGACGTTATATATCGCTATTTACTACACTTAGGTTACAGGGTTCGTTATGTACGAAATATCACGGATGTAGGTCACCTGACCGATGACGGAGAGGACCGGATGGCCAAGGGTGCGCGCATAGCGCAGCTGGAGCCCATGGAAGTTGCGCAAAAGTATACGGTAGGGTTTACGGAGATGATGCGCATTTTCAACAACCTGCCCCCCAGCATAGAGCCACGTGCAACCGGTCATATTCCGGAACAAATAGAGATGGTGCAGACCATACTCGACCGTGGATACGCCTATGAGCGCAACGGTTCCGTGTACTTCAATACCATCAAATTTGCGCAAGAAAACCCTGGTATGTACGGCAAACTTTCGGGTCGTGTTCTGGAGGAGCTTATATCCGAGAGTCGTGATAACCTAAAGAATCAGGATGAGAAAGAACACCCTGCGGATTTTGCCATTTGGATGAAGGCCCGGCCGGAGGACATCATGGTATGGAAAAGCCCATGGTCAGTCGGATTCCCGGGCTGGCATCTGGAGTGTTCGGCCATGAGCACAAAATACCTGGGTGAGACATTTGACATCCACGGAGGGGGTAACGATCTCAAATTCCCTCACCACGAGAACGAGATTGCACAAAACATTGGTTCCTGCAGTCACGCAGGTGCACGTTACTGGCTGCATACCAACATGTTGCTGCTAAACGGCAAAAAAATGTCCAAAAGCGATGGCAACACTATTTCGCCAACGCAGCTATTCAGTGGTGACAGCCCGCACGTAAGTAAGGGCTACAGTCCCATGACAGTCAAGTTTTTCATGCTGCAGGCACACTACGGCAGTCCACTGGACCTTACCGATGAAGGACTGCAAGCAGCTGAGAAGGGATACCGGAGACTTATGGAGAGCTACAAAACACTGCAATCGCTCACAGTCCCAACAGCCGATCCCGTCAGCAGCGATCTCGACCGGGAAATTAACGAGCTGATTGAAGCTGTGTATACCGAAATGAATGACGACTTCAATACGCCCAAGGCTTTGGCACGGCTCTTTGAGCTGGTCACACGCATCAACAGTCTCAAGGGAGGTCAGCTCTCTTTAGCGGACATATCCGGCCAAACTATAGACAGACTCAAGGCTACTTTTGAAGCATTCATCGATCAGGTATTTGGTCTCAAGGATGAGCATGAAGAAGCCTCACAGTCTGCCGTACTTGATGATATCATGCAAGTACTTATCAACCTTCGCCTGCAAGCGAGAGCAAATAAGGA
The DNA here is from genome assembly GCA_964441755.1 of uncultured Saprospiraceae bacterium. Taxonomy (GTDB): domain Bacteria; phylum Bacteroidota; class Bacteroidia; order Chitinophagales; family Saprospiraceae; genus JAUMBM01. Next base: position 202,305 of record CAYTVG010000005.1, on the reverse strand, counting down.
CTGGGCCACTTCCGACAAAATCCGGGATGAGCTAAAGGAGGCAGGCGTTCTGTTGAAAGACAGCAAAGAAGGCAGTAGCTGGACGCTCGCATAAGAGCGGGTTCGGTTTTTTTTACTGAGCCCCAAACGCCTGGTTTTTCATCTTTTTTACATCGGGCAGCGCTGTCTGTGCTGCTTTACAAACGTGAAAACGCAGCCGTTTCATCTCCGGCAGAAGATTCCGGATATACGCTGAACGCAAGGCAGGTATTATTTCTATAGACAACATTTTCACACACAGCATTCCATGTCTGTTACCATCCACAAGAATATTGAATTGGAGGGCGCCTGTGGGCAAGCGGTCTTATTAGATTTGTACCACCCCGCCCATCAATCGGGTCTGCCGACGGTCATTTTTGCGCACGGATTCAAGGGATTTAAGGATTGGGGCGGATGGGATCTCATTGCCAGGCACTTTGCCAATGCAGGTTTTGCCTTTATAAAATTCAACTTCTCGCACAATGGTCTGAGCTGTGAAAACCTCAGCTACCACACAGCAATAGAGGCCTTTGGTCACAACAACTACACTAAAGAATTGGCTGATCTGGACAGCGTCATCAATTGGGTAAGCCACGGCATAGAGAACCTGCCTGCCGAGGTATGTGATCCGGATCGAATTTGTCTTATTGGCCATAGCCGGGGGGGAGGCATCAGCCTCATCAAAGCGGCGCAGGACAGCAGAATAAAAGCGCTCATCACATGGGCGGCTGTGAGCACCCTGGACTATGCCTGGCAGGAGCCGGGATTTATTGACCGCTGGCGTGCTGCGGGATTATACGAAGTGCTGAACCACCGTACCAAGCAGCGTTTCCCTGTTTATTTTCAAATGTATCAGGACTTTATCGCACATGAGCAAGCATACGATACACAGGCAGCCATATCATCCCTAAGAATTCCTGTCCTGCTATTACACGGCACTGCCGACGCCTCCATCCATCACGAAGCTGCCCTGCAGCTAGCCGCCTGGCAGCCAGCGGCAGAGCTTCGGCTACTAGCGGGAGCGGATCACAGCTTCGGCATGACCCATCCACTAAGTAGCCCGCAGCTTCCTTCAGACACGGAAAAAATTGTCGACTACAGCATTGATTTTCTGCGCAGGCAGTTTGAGAAAAGAGATTAGCTGGCAGCCCCTGTCCGAACTTCCACCACGCTGGCCCGCCAGGGGAAGTGTACCCAATAACCTACAATTTTTCCGGGCGAAGCAGCCTGCAGTGCCTCGCCAGCCAGGGCCAGCCAAGCGCCCCAATCTCTGGCATGCTGCTCAAGCTGCTCAGCGGCAAAAGCAGCATCCATGACAATCAAGCGCCCTTCCGGCAGCATGACCACCCAATCAACAACAGCCGTAAACAACTGTCCACCTTTGGGGTACACCAAGGGCAGGCGCCGTTCTACAGACAACGCCCTTTGCGTTCCCAGCCACTGCTGCCACTGCATTGAAAGCCGGCAAAGTGCAGCGGCATCAATTTCGGGCGGCGGCGGCTCAGCGGACAGCAGTTGATAACGATTTATCATGGCATCAGCAAGTCCCATTCGCTCTGAAACATCCAGCAGCACATCATCAGCGATAAGCCACTGATTGATCAGCTTAAGCCATTGCCCGATATCTACCGACGGTACATTGCCCAGCGGCTGTCCGTAAGTAACGGCCTGTGCAGCATAAAAAATCCGGCCGTATTTTTCTGCATATACAGCAGGATCAATGCGATACTCATCATGTACTTTAGTCCCGACGCTCGTCTCGGGGAAGAAAGGCACATCAGCAGCAAGCATTTCACCCATTGTTTCCTCCTCCCCCACCACCCAAACTTTAGTATCTTTGAAGAGCGGGTTAGCATCCCAGTCCCAGGGCGTCTCGTCCGTGAGCGGGTCCAATACAGGTATTGTTTCATCGCCCTGATTGAACACCCGGTTGAGCCACTTAGTATCTGCGGTACTAGTTGGGAAGAACTGATAATCCCTCGCTCTGGTCAGGCCCACATAGAGCAGGCGAGCCTCCTCTTCCAGTGCCTGCTTCTTCTTAAGAACTTTCCAATGACTTTCTTCGACCCGCTGTTGCAGCGGTGTCCCGCGTACATGGGCATCATAGGGGAAAGCCCAGTAGCGAATCCACCGATTGGCCAGAATATTATCAAGCTGAGGCATTTGATTTTCAGCAATCAGCTCGAGTCCCCACACCTCAGCTTTAAGAGAACTATCCAGATCACAAGCGACGACAGCCGGCCATTCGAGCCCCTTACTTTTGTGGTAGGTAAGCACGTTGACCGCCTGCGGACTTTCCCCTGCCCCCTGGGCATCCTCTGACCTGCGAGCCCGTTGGCCCAGCCAGAGCAAAAAGCCCCCCAGGGAAGCTGCCGACTGCATTTGATTACAGCTCACCTCATAATCCAGTGCAAGGCGGCGAAGTTGATCGACATTAGCCAATCGCTGTGGCGCCTGCCCCCATCCAAGCACGATCTGCTCCAGCCCGAGTTCCTTCCACACCCTGTGCAGCAATTCGGCACTTGACAACTGACCGGTCAGTGGACGGAGCGCATTAAGCCGACCGATAAAAGGATCCTCCTCCCCCCACCGAAGCGAAGGATATCTACCCTGTCCCTCCACTTTTTCCAAATAGTCAAGTCTGTCATTGACAATTTCCTGCAGCGGCCTGCGCGCTGCCAGCAGTTGTATTTCCGCATTGGAGAGTGAATCCTCCTCATTGAGCAAATACTTGAGGCAAGCCAGGACGAGGCAAGCCTCGGGCGTTGACAGCAACCCCTTGCGCGGCAAGGCGGCCTGCAGGCCAGCCTTGTGGAGCGCTGCGGCCATTTTTTCACAATTACTATTATTACGACAAAGGATAGCGACATCCCCCGGTAGAGCGCGGCGCAACATTTTAGAATCGCGATCCTCCACCAAGGGCCCGTCATTCAGCCATTCGGAGACAGCCTGCGCGATACGCTGGTAGGTCCAAGCCGCTGCGGGAGCCCTTTTCCCCCCATCCTCTTTGGAAAAATGCCAATGCACGAGTGCCCGCCCCAGGCCGGCGGCATCCTGCCGACGGGGGTTGAGCGCGACCTGTTCGGCAGGCAGCTGCGCAAAAGCCCTGGTAAAAATGGCATTTGCTGCAAGCACCAGATCGGAGCGCGACCGCCAGGAATCGGTCTGAATATTCTCCGGCCGAATCCCCCCCGTAGCCTCGACGATGGCCTGCATGAGTGCCGGTTCTGCCCCCCGAAACCCATAGATAGACTGCTTGGGATCCCCTACCCAGATACTATTTTTAGCCAGCCGGGACAATTTAAGAAAAATGCTCAGTTGGATGGGGCTGGTATCCTGGAATTCATCTACCATCAGCAGGTCCAGCTCATCGGCCAGCACCTCTCTTACTTCCTGCCGGTCCAGCAGTTGATTGACCAGCACCTCCATATCTGTATAGTCGATCAATCCCCGTCGATGCTTATAGGTTGCATACTCGCGAAGTGCGTCGATTGCCATTTGGAACAGCAATTCAGCAAAGCGGAACACATCGTGCTGGAAAGCCCCTATTTCTTCATGGCGGTTTGCAAAAGCGACCAGCTCCTCTATCAGGCCTGCACTTTTGACACTCGGCTCCAACTTTGCAATACGCGCCCACTGATGCCAAAAAAGTTCATGTCTCAGCTCATACTCCCGAAGCGAAGCCCTGAGCATACTCACCACATCGGCTGTTTTTTTGGTAGCATCTTTACTTTCGACCAGCGCCTCTATAGCCTCCCGGAGCAAGGCTGCCAGTCGAAGATGAGCCGCCTCCACTGTCAGGGAAGGATCCACGGGCGGCAACAATTGCCGATACGCCTCCGCTGATTTTTGGCAGCTAACCGAGAGCCCCTCCAGTGAAATATCATTGGCGCGGGCGAGATCAGCAACAGACCGCAGCTCCCTACGCCAGTCAAAACTACCCGACTTGCTATTGTAGCCCAGTCGATCGCAGAGAAGATCCATCTCTTCGATCACTTCCATTGAAAGCGAAGCGGACAAACTCTGGTTGAAAATCAGCTGCTCATCCCCCTCGGGTAAAATATCCACCAGCGGAGAGACCCCTGCTTCAAAAGCGAAGCGGCGCAGAAGTTTTAGCCCGAGACCATGCACTGTACCGATGAGAGAATTGGACAAGGCGTCGGCTTCAGCCGGCATATTCGCCGACAGCAGCTTCACGCGCAGACGCTCCTGCAACTCGGCAGCCGCTTTTCGGGTAAAAGTCGTTGCAATGATACCCGAAGCACGCACCTGTCCCGACGCCAGCAGCCCTACGAGCTCGGCAGTAAGGCGGAAAGTTTTTCCGCTGCCTGCGCCGGCGGAAATAATTTTAAAATTTTCGAACATACCGTACACTTGGGAAGCGAGCCATTAATCGCGCAAAGGTTTCAGCTCGTAGCCTGCTGCCCGAAGCAGCGCAACTAAGCCATCCGAACCAGCAAGGTGGCCGGCGCCTACGGCAAAAAATACCGTTTCGCGGCGCATCATTTTGGCCATCGGCTCGATCCAATTGCGATTGCGATTGGTCAGCAGCACATTTTGGAAGCCTGCGATACCCTCTTCTTCTTCCACCAGTTCCTGCAACTTAATGATATTCTCGTTTTTATAGTGTCCTATAAGTTCCTCCAGCGGATCTGTCTCCTCTTCGAAGGATCCCCGGTCGCCGCCGGAGACAGCCTCCACCAACATTTTGGCCTGTACTCCATAGGGTATACTATCGAACAGGCTCAGCTGATAGGCGATAGACTCGAGGCCTTCCACTTTTTTATTGCTCTCCTTCGCCATGCTGGTGAGTTCCAGTTCATAGCTTTTCATGCCCTCCATACTCATTTCGGCACCAGCCCCCCCCATATCATCGGAAGCCAGCACTGACAGGAAAATAGGCTTCACCTGCTCCAACATACTCAGCGGCAGGCCCAGTTCATCGAAATGATTTTTAACCAGTAGATAATCCCCGGCGGAGAGCAGATCCCGCAGGCTAGTATCATTTTTCATAGTCATACTACCGAGCATAGAGAAAAGCATCATAGGATTATCCATATTTTCGGTATCGATTTCAAAAGTGACCGTGGAGGAAGCATCAAAAGCGCGCTTTACACTTTCAGACAGGAAGAAATCGGATGCGGGGATCATATGGATAGTGCCGAACAGGTAGCTGGGCTGGCGGAGATTATTACCGCTGATTTCCCAGAGCAGGCTGTTTTCGGCCAGTGTTGGCGCAAAATTAGGCTGGGCGCAAAGGGAAGTTAATAACAGGGAAAAAAGCAGGGATAGTCCTGAAGATTTAGGAAAATTCATAACTGAAAATTTTTCGGTTAGCATAAGCACTACACAGAGGAAACAAAAATAAACAAGATGTGATGAATAAACACACGAGGGACATATAAAGATAGGCCAGTTCAGTACAAACGCAGTATTTTGTAGAAAAGTCTGGCTATAAAAAACAACAGCTCAACACTGACACAGCATGAGGGGCAGCAATTTTATATCTTCGCAGCAAATATGCAGGTTATGGATGAAAAAAGCAAAGGCATACTGGCCACGGTAGCAGCGGCCCTGTTGTGGAGTACGGGAGGGCTTTTCATCAAGCTACTACCACAAGATGCTATGACCATATTATTTTACCGTTCGCTATATGCTGCCATCCTGTTTGGCATAGTATACCGACGGGAGCTTTTGCACATGAACCGTCAGATGTGGCTCAACAGCCTCTTTTATGCAGGTCTGCTGATTACCTTTGTTAGTTCGACCAAATTGACGACTGCTGCCAATGCTATTTTCCTGCAATACACCGGTACGGCTTACATACTACTGCTTGAGCCCTGGCTGCTGAAGACAGAGCGCAAGCTCATTGATATTGTTACGACCATTGCCTGCTTTGCAGGCATGGGCTTATTTTTCCTTGACGACTTTGACGCCAGCGGCGGCATGGGCATGGCGCTGGCAGCCGTATCGGGGCTGCTGCTGGCAGCCCTTTTTCTGGGTCAGCGGCTCAATCCCCCCCGTTATCATGTGGGCAGTATTTTTTGGGGCAACCTGTGGGTGATGCTGGCGGGGCTTCCTTTTTGGTGGGCTTCGCCCCCGGCCACTGCCGAAGAGCACCTTATGCTTGGTTTTCTTGGGTTTATACAGATAGGCATGGGTTATCTGTTATTCACGTATGGTCTGCAGCGCATACTGGCCGTGGAGAGTGTGCTCATCAGCATGCTGGAGCCTGTCCTCAACCCGGTCTGGGTCATTATAGGCTACGGAGAATGGCCGGCGCCGATGGCTATCGCGGGTGGTCTGATCGTCCTCGTTGCGCTGGCAGCCCGCATCCTACTGTTGGAGTACCAGCGGCGGCAAGAAAAAAGCCGGCTTGTAGAAAACAGCTGACATCGTTAGTGAAAAAACCTTATCTTTATCCGTAATAAAAACCACCTGATCATGCCGTTAAAGATCCCGCACGTCCCTGCGGTGCAAGATGTTGCAAGCCGGTTGATCAAGCGCAGTATTGTGCTGGTGCAAAAAATAGACCAGCCCCGCCTGTCGGCTGCTGCGCAGCAACGACAGGTACTCAGGTCGCTGCTGCGCAGGACGGCAGGTACTGCCATCGGCAAGCATTATCAGTTTGGGCGGCTGCAGAAAGAGAAGCATCTGTACAGCGCATACCAGCAACAACTTCCGATCCACGATTACGATTCGATTTTCAATCAGTGGTGGCATCGCTGTCTGGAAGGCGAGCCGGATGTATGCTGGCCGGGAAGTGTCAGGTATTTTGCGCTGAGTTCGGGTACAGCAGGCGCTGCCAGCAAGTACATACCCGTAACATTTGCCATGACGCGAGCGATGCGGCATGCGGCGCTGCGCATGTTTGCCTGTCTGCCCAAATACAACCTGCCTGACAGTTTTTTTGGCAAAGACTGGCTGATGATAGGCGGCAGTGCCAGCCTGCAAAAGCTGCCGACAGGCGCTTATGCGGGTGACCTCAGCGGCATCAACGCCGGCAGGCCGCCGGTATGGGTGAGGCGGTATTACAAGCCGGGCATAGCCGTTGCGCGGCTGCCCAACTGGGATGAGCGGGTAAAGGCCATTGTCCAGCAAGCCCACAAATGGGATGTGGCTGCCATGATGGGTATCCCATCCTGGGTGCAGCTCACGCTTGAACACATTATCGCCCACCACAAGCTCGACAACATACATGAGCTGTGGCCCAACCTGCAGGTTTTTGCCAGCGGAGGGGTAGCCCTTGAGCCCTACCGGAAAAGCTTTGAGCAACTGCTGCGCGAGCCCCTGCTCTATATGGACTCCTACCTGGCCTCAGAAGGCTTTATTGCCTTTCAGTCGCGACCCGACACCCACGCTATGAAGATGGTACTCGACAATGGTATTTTTTACGAGTTTATCCCCTTCAACGACGATAATTTTGATGAAGAGGGAATGCCTAAGCCAGGTGCTCAGGCGCTCACCATTGAAGAAGTCCAAGCTGGTATTGACTATGCCCTCTTGCTTAGCAGCTGTGCAGGTGCCTGGCGCTACCTCATTGGCGATACTGTTCGCTTCACCGATCCTGCCCGGCAGGAAATCATCATCAGTGGTCGCACCAAACATTTTTTAAGTCTGTGCGGAGAACACCTGAGCGTTGACAACATGAATAAGGCCATCATGCAGGTCGAGCAGCGACTGAACCTGGCCATCCCGGAATTCACTGTAGGCGGCATCAAAGCCGGCGGGCATTTTGGTCATCACTGGTACATTGGATGCACGCAGCCCCCGCCCGACACGCAACTTTTTCTGCGCCTACTGGACGAAGCGCTCATGCAGGTCAACGACGATTACAAAGCGGAGCGTTCGGCCATGCTCGACGCCCCCAAGGTAACTTTTTTGCCTGTACAACTTTTCAACGACTGGCAGCGGGAGCGGGGGCGGCTCAACGGGCAGAGTAAGATTCCGCGTGTGATGAAGGGCAGCCAGCTGGCTGGCTGGCAGCAATTTTTAGCAGAAAAAAACATGTGATTTTTTCGCTGGCGGAGCCAGCGGGTTATGAAACAGCAAAAATAAAGGCGTATGCGCAATTTTTGGCAGATAGCGGCAGCCATGTTGCTGGCCATTTCGGCATCTTTGGCCAACAAGCTGGGAGCACAGCAGGTTTCTCCCTACCAAAAGCGGGTTTTTGTCAGCGCCGGTGACAGCCTGCCCTATCGCATCATGTACCCCGCTGACTACCCCCAGGGGGGTCCCTACCCGCTTGTATTGTTTTTGCACGGAGCCGGAGAGCGGGGTCATGACAATGAAGCGCAGCTGACCCATGGAGCCCGCTTGTTTGCCGACACGCTGGTCAGGCAGCAATTTCCTGCCATCGTGGTATTCCCGCAGTGCGCCAGCGACGACTACTGGGCAAGCATTGAATCCAGGCAGGTAGATGGTGAGCGACAGCTCAGCTTTCCATTTCATGAGGAAGCCGGCCCTTCTCTGGGAATGGTTATGCAGCTATTGGATAGGCTGTTGGCCGATGAGCCCATCGACAGCGGCCGTTTATACCTTGGCGGTCTTTCCATGGGAGCTATGGGCAGCTTCGAGTTGCTGGCACGCCAGCCAAAGCTGTTTGCAGCCGCCTTTCCGATCTGTGGCGGTGGCAATCCTGCCCTCAGTCCGCTCTACGCACCTTACACGCCCTTGTGGATTTTCCACGGAGCTGACGACAAGGTCGTATTCCCCGAGCTTTCCCGCCGAATGGTTCATGCCATTCGGGACCAGGATATCCCCGTGATCTACACAGAATACCCAGGTGTTGGCCACAACAGCTGGGACAATGCTTTTGCGGAGCCGCTTCTGCTGCCCTGGCTTTTTTCGCATAAAAAATAAAGACCCCTGCGGAGGCAGCCTGCGGCCTTCGGCCTGCAGGCAGGGCGCAGCGGCATGCAGTGGAGACCAGCGACCACTTCAAAAACGGGGCGTAACCGAAAAGCCATACGAGTAGGGCGATAAATACATGAATCATGGGACATTACAAAATTGAGGAGATTGAAGGCATTGGCCCTGTTTATGGCGAAAAACTTCGCGCGGAGGGCATTGGCAATACGGAGCAGCTGCTAGAGCAGACATGCAAACCGGCCTTGCGCAAACAACTGGCTGAAAAAACGGGCATATCCGATAAGTTGATCCTTTCCTTTGCTAACAAGGCGGATTTGCTGCGTATCAAGGGTGTCGGATCTGAATTTTCGGACCTGCTGGAAGCAGCGGGTGTGGATACAGTTGCCGAGCTCGCCCGTCGCAATGCTGACAACCTGACCCAGAAGATGGAGGAAGTCAATAATGAAAAAAAATTATGCCGGCGGGCGCCCAACCATACAGAGGTCAGTGCATGGATTGAGCATGCTAAGGAGCTCCCCCGCGTACTGGAATACTAGACACCCGGTGAAGCGGTGTGGCAGCGTGCGCAGCATGCTTTTACAGCTTGTTGCGCACGCATTTTTATGCTGTCAATTATGCAGACAATACAGGCTGACAACTATATCTTTGCGCCGTGAATCCGCTACACGCATTACTCAGACGCTACACCGACGAAGACTCGAGAAGCAGGCGCATTGTGCAGCTTTTGGCTGCTGAGCCCGCAGCTCGCCTGCAGCTGACTGGTTTGACCGGCGCACTGCCTGCTTTCGTCATTGCTGCCATTCAGGCACAAGGCATTCGAAACCAGCTCATTGTTGCTGCCAATAAAGAAGAAGCAGCCTACCTCCACAACAGTCTCGCAGGTCTTACAGGGGACCGTTCTCCACATTTTTTCCCTGACTCCTTCAAGCGGCCACTCTACTTTGATCAGCTGGATACCGGCAACGTACTCCAGCGAACGGAGACCGTCAACCAGATTACCCAGCCACAGCGCGAGGGGCATCTCATTGTCACCTATCCGGAAGCGCTGCTTGAACAAGTCGTATCGCCCGAAGTACTCGACAAAAGCCGTATCAGCATCTTGCAGGGAGAGTCGCTGGATGTCGACACCCTCATCACTTTTTTGAACGATTATGGCTTTCGGCGAGAGGACTTTGTGTACGAACCGGGCCAGTACAGCATTCGCGGCGGGATTGTCGATGTGTTTTCCTATGGCAACGAATACCCTTACCGGATAGAACTCTTTGACGATGAAGTTGAGAGCATTCGGACTTTCGATCCTATGACGCAGCTTTCAGTAGCCGGCATCAGCAGGATTTCCCTGGTTCCCAACATCAATACGCGTTTCAAAAGACATCAGAAGGTATCCCTCTTCAACATATTGCCTCCTCAGACGACCGTCTGGGTCAGCAGTTATGATCAACTGATTGACAGGCTTCTGCACTGCTTTGAGCAAGCCAGTGACTATGCCGACAGCATTACTATTCTGGATGAAGATGAGCGGGCGGAAGTTTTTCGCGACCGCGCCTTTGTCCGTCCCGGGGATACAGTTGAAGATTTGAAGCATCTGGCTGTCATCGTATTTGGCGAACAGCGACAGGCGAGCTGGCAGGCTACAGAGACGATTGCCTATCACAGCAAGCCGCAGCCCCCGTTCAGAAAGCAGTTTGAACTTATCATTAAACATCTGCAGGAGAATACGCAGGCGGGTATTGCCAATTACCTTTTTTCTGACAATCCTAAGCAGCTTGAACGACTGGACGCAATTTTTCATGATCTGGAGGCACATATAAGCTACCAACCTGTTTTACAAGCTATTCATGAAGGGTTTCTCGATCAGGATCTGAAAGTAGCCTGTTATACAGACCATCAGCTATTTGAACGTTTTCACCGCTACAAACTCAAGCGAGGGTTTACTGCCGATCAGGCGATCAACCTGCGCATGCTTCGCGAGCTGCAACCCGGTGATTTTGTAGTACATATTGACCATGGCATCGGCAGGTTCAGCGGGCTGGAAAAAATCAATGTCAATGGTCAGGTACAGGAATCCGTCAGGATTGTTTACAAAAACAATGACCTGCTCTATGTGAGTATCAATGCCTTGCACAAGCTGTCTAAGTACAGCGGTAAAGAAGGTGAGCCCCCTGTGCTGGACAAAATCGGCGGTGATGCCTGGCGCAACCTCAAAGCAAAGGCCAAGAAAAAGGTCAAGGATATTGCGGCAGAACTCATCAAGCTGTATGCCCTGCGAAAATCAAGCCAGGGTTATGCTTTTCCGCCCGATAACTACCTGCAGATGGAGCTGGAGTCAAGCTTTATCTATGAAGATACCCCGGACCAGCTCAAAGCCACCCTGGATGTGAAGGCTGATATGGAGAAGCCCTACCCCATGGATCGGCTCATCTGTGGCGATGTAGGCTTTGGCAAAACGGAAGTGGCTATACGGGCGGCTTACAAGGCTATTTTGGGTGGCAAGCAGGTAGCTGTGCTGGTGCCCACAACGATATTAGCACTGCAGCACTACAGAACATTCAGCGAGCGACTTGGCACTTTTGGTGCATCCATAGACTACCTGAATCGTTTTCGTACGGCTGCTGAAAAGAAACAAGTAATCGCTAAGCTGCAAGACGGGCAGGTAGACGTCGTCATAGGCACCCATGCTTTGCTGGGTAAGGAGATCAAATTCAAGGATCTTGGCCTGTTGATTATTGATGAAGAACAAAAATTTGGCGTAGCTGCCAAAGAGAAGCTGCGCAACCTTAAGGTAAATGTAGATACCCTGACGCTTACGGCTACCCCCATACCCCGTACCCTGCAATTCAGCCTGATGGCTGCCAGAGACTTGTCGGTCATCCGTACCCCGCCTCCCAACAGGCAGCCCATACATACGGAAGTACGCATGCCCAACGACGCTCTTATTCGCGACGCCATTTATTTTGAGATTAACCGCGGAGGGCAGGTGTTCTTTGTCCACAACAGGGTCAAGGACCTGGCTGATAAGCTGGCGCATATCCGGCGACTATGTCCCGACGTACACATAGCTATGGCGCACGGGCAGATGCCGGCAGATGAACTGGAGCGGGTATTGGTTGATTTTATTGAACGTCGCTACGACCTGCTGCTGTGTACCAACATCATTGAGACCGGGCTCGACATCCCCAATGCCAATACGATGATTATTGACGAAGCCCATAACTTTGGTATCTCAGACCTGCACCAATTGCGTGGCCGGGTTGGGCGCAGCAACCGGAAGGCATTTTGCTATCTGATCACCAAGCCTTTATCAGTATTGACCCCCGAGGCACGCAAACGGCTGCGCACGCTTGAAGAGTATACCGATCTGGGAAGCGGATTTGACATAGCCATGCGGGATCTGGACATACGGGGTGCCGGCAACATGCTGGGTGCCGAGCAGAGTGGTTTCATTGCAGATATTGGCTATGAGACATTTCAACGAATACTTGAAGAAGCTGTCTACGAGCTAAAGCACAACGAGTTCAAGGAAACCTTCCGCGAAGAGATCAGTCGCGAGCGCGTTTTTGTACGCGACGTACAAATTGATACAGATGTGGAAATGCTTATCCCGGATGAGTATGTATCTAACATCCAGGAGCGTCTGAGTCTGTATACCGCCCTGGATGCACTCCCGGACGAAGGCGCTCTGCAGCAATTTGAGCAATCGCTGCGAGACAGGTTTGGGCGCATACCACCTCAGGTCAGAGAGCTTTTTGACGGCGTACGCCTGCGCTGGGTATGCAAGGAACTAGGTTTCGAGCGCATCGTGCTCAGAGAGCGTAAGCTGCGCTGCTACTTTGTTGAAAACCCACAAAGTCCTTACTACGAGACGGCGCAATTCCAGCAACTTATTCAGTTCCTCAACACCCAGGGCAAGTTGAGGGGCTTATCACTCAAGCAGGCAGCTCGTTTTCTCATTATGAGCAAAGAAGGCGTAAGAAGCCTGCACGCTGCCAATGAGCTACTGCAGGAAATCAGCCACCAGCTCAATATACCGGTATAACTCAGCGACAATACTTTACGAGCATGATAAAAGCATTCATTTTCGACCTTGACGGCGTAATTGTTGATACTGCCCGTTACCACTACTTAGCCTGGCGGCGGCTCGCCAATGAGCTTGGCTTTGATTTTACCGAAGAGCGCAACGAGTTGCTCAAGGGCGTTGGGCGTATGGAATCACTCGAGCTTATCCTGAGCTGGGGTCAGATTCACAACCTGACTACAGAAGAAAAAGAGGCGCTGGCGGATAAGAAAAATGGCTGGTACCAGACTTATATTCACGATATGGATGCCAGTGAAATACTGCCGGGCGTAATTGATTTTCTTGAAAAAGCCCGTGCCATGGGTATTTCACTGGCTATTGGTTCCGGCAGTAAAAATGCTCGCGCCATCATTGCCCAGACCGGACTGTCGGCCTACTTTTCGGCACTCGTTGACGGTAATGAGCTTACGCGTTCAAAACCTGACCCTGAAGTTTTCCAGTTGGCAGCCCAGGCCCTCAAAGAGGCGGCGGCCGATTGTGTAGTATTCGAAGACGCTGCCAAGGGCATAGATGCAGCACTTAGTGGTGGTTTTTACGCAGTGGGCGTAGGAGAACCGGCAGCGCTGGGGCACGCGCAACTGGTAATCCGCGACTTTGCCAATCTCGACCCGGCGGACGTAATCCGGCAACTCACTCAATAACCATACAGAGACAGGCGTATCTGCTGCCAAAAGGCAAGCACTACAACTGCCTTGCGACAGTAAATAAACAAAATCGTTTAGCCGGCGAGCCCTAATGCTACGCTTATCATTAACTTTGAAAGATTTCATCAGCTAACAACAACCAGACACGATGAAGCAGTATATCCAACACGATGAATGGCGTATTCTGGAAGAAGGCTTCGTTCCCGAGTACAATAAAATATCTGAAAGCCTGTTCAGCATCGGCAATGGCCACCAAGGACAGCGAGCCAACTTTGAAGAACAATACAGTGGTGAAAGTCTGCAGGGAAGTTACCTCGCAGGCATTTATTATCCGGACAAAACACGGGTTGGCTGGTGGAAGATAGGCTATCCCGAATCTTTTGCCAAGGTACTGAATGCCCCCAACTGGATTGGACTGGATTTTGAGTTTGACGGACTAGCCCTGGATCTGGCAAAATGCAAAGTGCTGTCCTTCACACGAGAGCTCAATATGCAGGCAGGCTATCTCGAACGAACATTCACTGCACAAATTGCCGAAGGGCGTACAGTTGAAGTAAAAGCCACCCGTTTTTGCAGTATTGTCGATAAGGAAGCCGGTGCAATCCGCTACGCCATCAAGCCCCTTGATTTCAGCGCCACGCTGCTTGTACGTTCCTATATTGATGGAGATGTAAAGAACCAGGATGCCAACTGGGAAGAAAAATTCTGGCAGGAAGTTGATACCCGGGCGCGCCGCCGCTCGGCTTATGTCATCACCCAAACTAAAAAAACAGCTTTCCAGGTTTGTACGGGCATGAAGTTTGGCATTGTACACAACGGGGAAGAGCTGGACATAAAAAGCCAGCGCATAGAGCGTGAAAAGTATGCCGGCTGCGCCACGGAAATCAGTGTAAAAGCGGGTGACGAAGTAGTCGTTTACAAATACGCCGCCAATGTGAGCTCGCGCGACCACCTGCCTGCGCAGTTGCTGGATCGGTGCAAGCAAGTAGTCAAGCAGGCTTTTAATAAAGGCTTTGAGCAGATGCTGGCAGAGCAGGCGGAAGCCTGGAAAGCCAAGTGGGCCGAGGCGGATGTGCGCATTGAAGGTGATATTGCCGCCCAGCAAGGCATACGATTCAATATTTTTCAACTTTACCAGACGTATACGGGCGAAGATGAGCGCCTCAATATTGGTCCGAAGGGATTTACGGGCGAGAAGTACGGCGGCAGTACCTATTGGGACACCGAAGCCTACTGCCTTCCTTTTTACCTGGCAACCGCTGAGCCCAAGGTAGCGGCCAACCTGCTGGTGTATCGCTACAAACACCTCGGCAAAGCTATTGAAAATGCGGCCAAGCTGGGTTTCAAACGAGGTGCAGCCCTGTACCCCATGGTGACCATGGACGGATCGGAAAGTCACAACGAATGGGAGATTACTTTCGAGGAAATTCACCGGAACGGAGCTATAGCTTATGCTGTCTACGACTACATACGGTACACAGGACATAAGACCTATCTCATCGATTACGGCCTTGAAGTGCTGATTGCCATCAGTCGTTTTTGGGCGCAGCGCGTACACATATCCGAGGTAAAAGGCACGTATGTCATTCATGGTGTTACCGGGCCCAACGAATACGAAAATAATGTCAACAATAACTGGTACACCAACTACATTGCACGCTGGTGTATGGAGTATACGCTCACAGCCCTCGAGTATGTAAAGACACAGGCACCCGAGGCCTATGCCGCACTGGCAGAGCGCATACATTTTGACGAAAAAGACGAAGCAGCACGCTGGCAGACAATTGCTGCCAACATCTACCTGCCCGAAGATCCCGAACGAGGTATTTTCTTGCAGCAGGAAGGATTTCTGGACAAGGAGTTGCTTACGACCGACCAGCTCGACCCGGCGGAGCGCCCCATCAACCAGCACTGGAGCTGGGACAGAATCCTCCGCTCAGTATTTATCAAGCAGGCCGATGTTCTGCAAGGCTTATATTTCTTTGAAGACGCTTTTGACAAAGAAACCATTGGTCGCAACTTCGATTTTTATGAGCCCCGGACGGTCCATGAGTCTTCCCTTTCCCCTTGTGTACACTCCATTCTGGCAGCTGCGCTCGGCAAAGAAGAGAAAGCCTACGAGATGTACCTGCGCACTGCGCGGCTGGATTTGGATGACTACAACAACGATACTGAAGACGGCTGCCACATCACCAGCATGGCAGGAGCATGGATGTCTGTAGTCAAAGGCTTCGGCGGCATGCGGGTATACGATGACGTGCTTCACTTCAATCCTATCATTCCGCAACAATGGAAGTCGTATACCTTCTCCATCTCCTTCAGGGAACAGCAGCTCGAAATTTGCGTTACACACCAGGGGGTAGAGCTCCTCAACAAGAGCAGTCAGGCGGTAAACTGTCGTGTGTATGGACAGCTTTACGAGCTCACAGCCAATAACCTATTGAAAATAGATAGAAATCATTAATTTTGTTAGACTATACAACTTACACACATATGAAAAAAATATTTATTTTGGTCTTTCTCGCATGGGCATTTTATGGCTGTAAGTCGGAGCAGGCACCCACGGAGGCAGAACAATCACAGGCACCCGGTATAGACCCGGGTATATACAAGCCCGCTCCTTCCGGTCCGGGTTCCTTCCGTTCACCTATCCCGGTACCCATCAATTCGAGAGAAGCGCAGGTGATTACTCAGCAGTACTGGGTATTCGAATATTACATTGACCCTCAGACACCTACCAACAATCGCCCCAACAGAGGGCGCTGGTACAAGCTCAATCCCGACGGCACTTTTGAAAGTGGCCACTGGGATCAAAAGACAGCCCAGGGCAGCTGGGGCTTAGGCCGGAGCGAAGACCAGCAGTTTGTAACCGTCCACTTTGACAGCAGTCTGGATGCCGAAGACAGCGAGTATATGATTCAGGGCATCAATGATCAGGATGATGCTATGAGCTGGGTAGGCACCGACTACTACGGTCAGGGGCATATCATGATTAAGGTCATTAAGTTGCTGACGATGCCCACTAAGAAGCAATTTGGGATAGAGGAATAAGCAGCGGACTTAGGGGGCATAGAGTGTGTTCTGAATTCTTGGAAAAAAGTACAGCTACCTGCATACTCCATGCATGCGTGTAAAGCGCGGACGGGGGGTATGCGGGTTGTGTATTTTACAAAATATGCTGCCTGCTCCGCGGGCAGCAGCGTATTTGAGAAACTTTTTCACGCAATAATTGCCGGGTATGGAGAAGCAAAAAAATTTGTTCGCCCTCTTTGTAGGACTTGTTATCGCGCTAAGCGTCTTTGCATGCCGCAACAATGGTGAGGCCGGCTACTTCAACCCGTTTTCCGCGGGTGACGGAGGTTGGGGCAAGCCCTCAGCTGCCACGCCGGCATGGGCTGAGCAGGCTAATATTTATGAAGTAAATATTCGGCAGTACAGTCCCGAAGGAACCTTTGCAGCCTTTGCCACCCACCTGCCGCGACTAAAGGCAATGGGTGTAGACATACTCTGGCTGATGCCAATTCATCCTGTAAGCCAGCTCAAGCGCAAAGGAAGTCTGGGTAGTTATTACGCTGTAGCTGACTACAGAGGCATCAACCCGGAATTTGGTACACATACTGATTTCCGGCGATTGGTCGACAGCATCCATACCCTGGGCATGCGCGTCATTATCGACTGGGTCCCCAACCACACAGGCTGGGATCATCCATGGATTACCGAGCACCCCGGCTGGTACACTCAGGACACCGCAGGCAATATCGTAGACCCCATTGATCCCGCTACCGGCAAGTCCTGGGGCTGGACAGATGTAGCTGATCTCAATTACGACAATGTCGATATGCGGGCAGCCATGATTGCCGATATGCTATACTGGGTTGACTCCTTCGCTATTGACGGTTTCCGCTGCGATGTGGCCTCAGAGGTTCCCGATGACTTTTGGAAAGAAGCTATTGCACAATTGCGAGCGCACAAGCCAGACATTTTCATGCTGGCAGAAGCCGAGCACCCTCCTCACCGCAACAAGGAACTGTTTGCCATGTCCTATGGCTGGTCTTTTCATCACCTCCTCAACCGCATTGCCAAAGGGGAGGCCGGCCCTGCCGAAGTACGAGCCTGGTGGGAAGCAGATAAAAAAGCCTTTAAGCGCGGTTACCACATGCACTTCATTACCAATCACGATGAGAATTCGTGGAATGGTTCAGAGTACGAGCGTATGGGCCCCGCAGTTGACGCTTTGGCAGTACTGGCTTTCACGCTGGACGGTATGCCTCTTATTTACAGCGGGCAAGAGGCCGGCATGGACAGGCGGCTTCGCTTTTTTGATAAAGACACCATCCGTTGGGGTGATTTTAATCGCAGCGGCTTCTACCAAAGCCTACTGCAGCTAAAACACGAAAACCCGGTGCTGGCCAACGGGCCGGCGGGTGCAGATCCCGAATTTCTTGACTTTGACGCCCCCGGTCTGCTCGGCTACTACCGACGCAAAGATGCCGAAACGGTACTGGTTTTGCTCAACCTCAGTGCAGAGCCGGTAAGCTTTAGCTGGGATAAAGAAAATCTGGCCGGTGCATACAGAGATGTTTTTCAGCAAAAAACCCGCGAACTCAACATGCGGGGTATTATTCAATTACCAGCCTGGGGTTATCTGGTGCTGAGCCTTTAACGCAAAAATTATGTTTCGTTTCACTGTTCTGCTTTTTCTGTCCATTGCCCAGTCGCTCATACTGGCAGCCCAAACCGAAGACCCCAGCATGCAGCGCCTGCCGGCGGGGGTAGAAAGATCTGTATACAGACAGCGGCTGCCAACCGGCGGCAAGGTCGACCAACCACGCATTGAGCCCCCCAATTGGTGGACCGGGATGTCGCATCCCACAGTTGAAGTCCTCTTGTACGATCAGGATATACGCGATCTTGCACCACAGGTGTCCTATCCGGGCGTGAGCATCCGCGAAGTCACCCGGCTTGCCAATCCCAACTACCTGTTTGTCACGCTTCATATTGGCCCCGGCACACAAGCGGGTAGCTTCAGCATTAACCTGCGCGATAACAGTGGCAAAGAGGTGAAGCGCTACCCTTATCAGCTACTTCCTGGTGGTGGTTCTACCTTTCAGCCGGGCGGGGTAGAGCCCAGTGACTGCATTTACCTCATCATGCCCGATCGCTTCGCCAACGGAGACAGCTCGAATGACGAGATCCGGTCCATGAAGCAGAAGGGGATTGCCCGCGACAAAATTTTCTTCCGCCACGGAGGGGACCTTTTGGGAATCAGACAACAACTTGACTACTTGCAGGATATGGGTATTACAGCCCTCTGGCTCAACCCGGTCATGGAAAACAATCAGCCCTATGAAAGCTATCACGGCTATGCTGTCACGGATCACTATGCCATCGACCGCCGCTTTGGAAGCAATGACGATTATGTTCGGCTGGTTGACGAGCTGCACCAGCGAGACATGAAGATGATCATGGATGTCATCTTTAACCATGCAGGTGACGAGCATTGGTTCATACGCGATATCCCATCCGCAGACTGGATACATCAGGACTGGACCGAATTTACGCAATCCAACTTCCGCGCACCCGTAGTATTGGATCCTTATGCTTCGGACTATGACCGCCGCCGCATGCATGAAGGCTGGTTTGACCACCACATGCCCGACCTCAATCAACGGCAGCCACAGCTAGCCAACTACCTGATTCAGAACAGTATCTGGTGGGTTGCTTTCAGCGGGCACGACGGCTACCGGATTGATACCTATCCCTATCCCGATCAGGCCTTTATGGCTGAGTGGGCGCGCAGGCTCAGAGCCGAATTTCCCGGCCTGGGTATTTTCGGAGAAGTATGGGAACACGGACCTGGCATTCAGGCTGGCTTTGACGGAGACAATCCCCAGCGGGAGGATATGAACACAGGTCTGCCGGGGCTGACCGATTTTCAGATCTACTTTGCTATCCACGAGGCACTCAACAGAGAGCAGGGCTGGACGGAAGGCACCTCTCGCCTTTATTATACGCTGGCGCAGGACTACCTCTATCAAAGTCCCTACCACCATGTAACTTTTGTGGACAACCACGATACCCAGCGATTTTTCAGCGCGGTTGGAGAAGATCTGCAGAAATTCAAGTCCGGCATCGCAATGCTGATGACCCTGCGCGGGGTACCTATGCTGTACTACGGCACTGAAATTCTCATGACAGGCACGGGCGGTGCCTTTGGTGAAGCCGGACGACGCGATTTCCCCGGTGGCTGGCCCAATGATACTGTCAATAAATTTATGGAAAACGGCAGAAGCCCGCAGGAGCAGGATGCCTACAGTTTCATAAGGACGCTGGCGCGGTATCGACGTGAAAACAGCGTGCTGCAGGATGGCAAGCTCATGCAATTTGTTCCTCGGGACAACGTATACGTATACTTCCGCTACAACGGTGAAAAAACCGTCATGGTAGCCTACAACTCAGGTAATAGCCCGGTTACAGTGTCCAGCGCCGCCTATGAAGAGCGTATGGCGGGGTATAGCCAGGCCTACGATATTATCAGTGGAAAAATGGTAACAGACATTCGTTCTTTCGACCTGCCTGCTAAGGGGAGTGTTGTGTGGGAGCTGCGTCCCTAGCGCCGTTGTAAGATTTTTCAGGAAAAAATCTTACAACGAGCATTCACTCAACTTGCTTCAGGGGGCGGCCAGAGCTGCCCCTGAAGCAAGTTGAGTGAGTCTAATAATTTTTTGAGACGGAGCCTATTTCTGTTTCATATTTTTTGAGCAGCCGTGCCTGATGATCGGCAATTTTGTTCAATACTTTAAGCTCCTGATCAATTTCCTCCATGTCATTGGCAAAGCCGGCTGAAGAAGACAACCACTTTCGACGGCGATTGATGGAAAGGATTTTTTCGACTGTCTGGCTCAATGCCATTTTAGTACGCAACCACCTTCGCTTCAACGATCTGTTTGTCATTGTGACATGTTTTTGGTTAGGCCTGAGGAAATATTCGTTTCCGAACAAGTGCAAAATACAAACGCAATATTAAGTAGAATATTTTTTAACAACTTTGTTTTACCCAATTTTAACAAAATACAATTATCGACAGAATAACACTGTTACCCTAAAAAAAGTTCGGCTTCACGAAGGCAGATAGACTGCTTTTCGTGAAGCCGGTGTTATTTTGATTCCGGCAGCCATAATTTGCAGCCGGTGAAATGCAAGTGAATTAGGCAGGAGATTCCCAGCGGGCTACCGAAGTATTCTTTTTTCGCAAATGTTCTGCATTTTCAACCCGAGGAAATCGGCCACTTCCATTCTAGCACACCCTTTGTACCGGCAGAATAGCCCGGACACGCTCTGGCTTGAATTTTCACCCTGGTCCGCCCCTGCCTGCCAGATAAAGCAAGACTATTTTTGCATGAGCAAGTAGTCGAGTGCAAGATTGCAATACACTTCTACGCCCAGTTTCATGCCGCTTTCATCGATGAAAAAATCGGGCGTATGATGAGGAGCCACTTCCTCAGGTTTTTTATCCGGCGCCATTCCACCGAGAAAAACAAACAGGCCGGGCACCTTTTCAGCATAGAAAGAGAAATCCTCTGCACCCGTAACCGCCTTTCCCAGAACGACTTTATCAGCTCCGGCCACCTGTTGTAGTGTTGGCAGCATCTGACTGGTCAGCATGGGATCATTGTAGGTTATGGGATAGCCCTCTTCGATAATGACCTCCGCCTGCGCCCCCCAAGCCTCGGCAATATTGGAAGCGGTACTTCTGATACGCTCATGGATATCCTGTTGCATGGATTTGTCGAGTGTTCGAATGGTACCGATCAGCTCTACCTCTTCAGGAATGATATTGGATCGTACCCCGCCAGTAATTTTACCAATACTGATTACTGCCGGCTCGTTGGTAATATTCACCTGTCGGCTTACGATGTGCTGAAATCCCTGTATTACTTGCGCTGCGATGGTAATAGGATCGATTCCTCCCCAGGGAGCAGAACCATGAGCCTGCTTGCCCCTGATTTTCACCGTAAACGAGTTTGCTGCTGCCATCGTGCCCTCGGGTTTGTAGCGAATCGTGCCTACCGGTGTTTGAGAGTTGATATGGATGCCAAAAACAGCATCGACTTTGGGATTCTCGAGTACCCCTTGTTCAACCATAAGCTTGGCACCGCCCTGTTCGCCCGGAGGAGCCCCCTCTTCAGCGGGCTGGAAAATAAATACAACCGTTCCTTTGATCTGATCGCGCATTCCTGACAGTATTTGTGCTGCTCCCATGAGCATAGCTACGTGGGTATCGTGGCCGCAGGCATGCATTACACCCACTTCCGCACCCAGGTAGGTACTTTTCTCTCGGGAAGCAAAAGGAAGATCGACACGCTCCGCAACCGGCAGAGCGTCCATATCTGCCCGCAAAGCCACCACAGGGCCGGGCTGTCCTCCGCGCAAAATACCCACGACCCCTGTGTGTGCGACGCCTGTGCGGACCTCCAGTCCGAGTGAGTTCAGGTGTGAACTCACATAGGCGGCAGTCTTAAACTCTCGATTGCTCAGTTCGGGATACTGATGGATATGTCGTCTCCAGTCGACCACCTGCTGTTCCAAAGCGGTTGCCTGCTCGTGTATGTAGGCGCGATAAGGCGCCTGGCCATAGACTGTCGATATTGCCAATAAAGATATGGCTACCAGCAATTTATAAATTTTCATAGATATATTGAATTAAAGTATGTCCAAAGAACCCTAACAAAAATAGCGATACAAGCACGAACGGCCAAACAAAATACTAAGAATACCTTTGTGCTAACAACCTTATTGTTAATTATTGCTATCTTAGCATAGCTTTTCTTCATATAACCATACCCGCCCCGTGCAGTGACGGCCCTTCAGTTCAACTCATCAAACTAAAAATGAATCGATTACTCACTACCTTTTGTATTTATCTCGTCGCAGCTTCATCCCTCTGGAGCCAGATTCCCTGCAATGGTGAATTTGTAGTTTCGGGCAGTGCCTCCAACCAAGGCAACTGTATTCAGCTGACCCCCAATGCAACCGGGCAGAGCGGGTGTACATGGCTGAATACTCCCGTCGATTTTTCGATGCCCCTGACACATACCATGACGCTGTACTTTGGCACTAATGATGCCGGCGGCGCTGATGGTATTTGTCTCGTATACAAGCAGAGCAGCTCTCCTGCCTGTGGGCAAGTGGGTGGCGGTATCGGTGCGGCCGGCATTGCCAGCTCTTTCATTGTGGAATTTGACACCTGGAACAATGGTGCGGCTGTTGGGGACATACCTGAAGATCACTGCGCCATCAACCTGAACGGCAATATGAATGCTCCCTTTCAGGGACCTGTAGCCCTGCCCAATATAGAAGACGGACAAAAC
Source organism: uncultured Saprospiraceae bacterium (assembly GCA_964441755.1). GTDB lineage: Bacteria > Bacteroidota > Bacteroidia > Chitinophagales > Saprospiraceae > JAUMBM01. Next base: position 179,326 of record CAYTVG010000005.1, on the reverse strand, counting down.
CATACTGTTACTATGGAGTGGGATCCGGGTCCGATGACCTATGCCGTTTACTTTGACGGCGTGCTTCGGCTCAGCGGTGTATATGACATTGTCAACAATGTATTTGGCGGCAATCCCCTTGCCTACTGGGGCTACACAGCTTCCACGGGTGCTGCTACCAACGTACAGCGCGTATGCCCGGTTTTACCCGAGCCCATCAACGTTGATGCCGGGCCGACCATACAGTTGCCTTGTGCAGGAGCCACTACTGTGCTCGACGGCACCGGCTCAGACCAGGCATCCACTTATACCTATGAGTGGTCTACCCTCAACGGGCAGATAGTAAGCGGCGAGAATACCCTTACGCCTACGGTCAGCGGCCCCGGTACCTATATACTTACCCTGTACGATGAAGCTACCGGCTGCACAGAAGAAGATCAGGTTACCATCACAGCAGGCCAAATCAATGCAACCATTACGCCACCAGGTTTTTTAGGCTGTAGTGGCCCGCTGACTCTCGATGGGAGCGCCTCCTCCTCCGGACCCAATATTACGTATGAATGGTTTACACCAGACGGTAACATTGTGAACGAGAACGGCCCGGTTGCGAGTGTCAATCAGGAAGGTACTTACACCCTCACGGTCATCTATAACGACGGTCTGAGCGAATGCGTAGAAACATTTACAACCAATGTAATAGCCAATCCCGACGTACCGATTGCTTTTGTTCCTGAAGAAACAATTCTGTGCGATCCTCCTACCGTGACACTGGACGGATCGGGTTCTTCTGCCGGTTCTGACTACAGCTACGAGTGGTCTACACCGGACGGGCTGATTTTATCCGGAGCCAACTCCCTCTACCCTGTTGTTGGCGAAGCAGGCACCTATACCTTGACGGTCGTCAACAATGAAACTGGCTGCTCAGCCGAGTATGAGATGACCGTTTTTGACAATACCCAGGAGCCCACGGCCATTGTTGCAGATCCGGGTATGTTAACATGCCTTACGACTACCCTTGTTCTGGACGGAAGCCAGTCTGTCCCTGCCGGCTCACAGGGATTAAGTTTTGACTGGCAGACATCACAGGGCGTGATCGTAGATGGTCAGGGTAGCCCGCAGCTGACCATTGGTGCACCGGGACTCTATACGCTCATCGTGACCGATGTAGAAAACGGCTGTGAAGATACATTTACCCTCACCGTAGAAGGTGATGACAATCTTCCCACAGTCTCGATTGCACCGGCAGATCCCATCACCTGTATACAGTCCCAGCTTACCCTTGATGCCTCCGCTTCCGATCAGGATCCCGGTATGGTGTACACCTGGACAACAGACAACGGTATAATTCTCGAAGGCGCGCAAACACTAGCGCCTCTTGTAGCGGCAGCGGGGGTATACCAACTGACGATCATCAATCCGGCCAATGGATGTCTGGGTAGTGGTAGTGTGAGTGTTGTTGTAGATACCTTACTGCCAATCGCCGAGGCTGGCGAGTCACAGGTTTTTGTGTGCGGTGCTGAAAGCCTAAACCTCGACGGAAGTAATTCCTCAACAGGTGGAGGATACAGCTATCTATGGAGCAGCAATGATGGGCTTATTCTGTCAGGTGCCAATACGCTCACACCTTCGATAGGGCTGGCGGGTATCTACCAACTGCAGGTTACCAACACCAACAATGGATGTTCGGCCACCGATATCGTTGTGATCGGTAATGATACCGACGTAGCCACTGTGCTTATTGCTGCTGCAGATACGCTAACCTGCGCCACAACAGCAATTACACTGGACGCCAGTGGTTCCAGTGCGGGTAGTATATACCAATATCTTTGGACTACGCCCGATGGCAATATTGTATCGGGCAGCAGTAGTCTCACGCCCACTGTCAATCAGCCGGGTACTTACACGCTCAACATCACCAATCTGTCGAACAATTGTACTGCGTTAGCTTCTGTTGTTGTTCAACAGGATGTAGTCACGCCTGTTGTGGTTATCTCACCCCCGGATACACTTACTTGTCTGCGGACGGAGCTGTTGCTGGATGCCAGCGCGTCCAGTACCGGTGATGGCCTGCAGTACAACTGGACAACAGTCGGCGGTAACATCCAACAAGGAGAGCAGAGCCAGCTAACAACAATCAATCAGGCGGGTACCTATCAGCTTAGGATAACAAACACACGCAATGAATGCGCCGGCACAGGCAGCGTGGTAGTAGCCATCGATACGTTATCACCGCTTGTTCACATTATGCAACCGCCAATTCTTAGCTGCTTACGCCCCTCTGTTACGCTGGATGCCACTGCTTCCAGTCAGGGCAGCGGGTATACTTATGTGTGGTCTCCTTCATTACCGGGAGAAACCCTTAGTCCCCAGGTCAATAATCCGGGCAGCTACCAACTACTCATCACCAATAATGGCAATGGTTGTAGCCGCACGGCAAGTATAGTTGTTGACCAGGACATAACACCCCCCATTGCCGATGCAGGACCGGACCAACTCCTCAACTGTTTTACGCCCGCGCGTATGCTGTTCGGTGCGTCTTCATCTGCCGGCCCTGGTATCCGCTACCAGTGGTCGAGTACAGACGGACAGCTGTCTGCAGCTGAACAGACGATAGCGACGCCCAACGTGACAACAGCGGGCTTGTATGTACTGGAAGTCCTCAACGAGCAAAATGGATGCAGCAGCAGAGACTCGGTGGTGGTGACTGAAAATTTCAGCACTCCACTGGCCATTATCGCTGCCCCTCCGGTATTGGGTTGCCTGGATGATTCTATTGTCCTGGATGGTACCGCCTCTACGACAGCTCCCGGAATACAATACAGTTGGTCCACCAACAACGGCAATATCATTGATGGCAGTTCGACACGACAAGCCGTCATCAGTCAGGCGGGTATCTATGTACTGCTGGTGAGTGATCAGACCAATGGCTGTGTTGCCAGCGATACGGTAGAGGTGCTGGGAGATGCCTCCTTCCCTGTGATTGCGATACAAGAACCTTTGATTCTCAACTGCATCCGCCAACAACAGTCACTTGAAGCCAGCATCAGTTTGCTATCGGGTACACTGGATTATGAATGGAGCACGCAGGGAGGCAATTTCGTATCAGACCAATCGACACTCAGTCCGATTATCAATGCTCCGGGGGTTTATCGCCTCTCGGCCATCAATCTGGACAATGGCTGTGATGCAAGTGTAGCTGTTACCGTACTACAAGATATAGTTGCCCCGGTCGTTAGTGTAAGCGTCACTGACACCCTTGACTGCACTACCCCCAGCTTTAACCTCAGCGCTACAGATTCGAGCAGCGGGCCTGAATTTCAGTACAACTGGAGTACTGCCAACGGCAATATTGTTTCAGGGGGGCAATCGCCCAGCCCGTTAATCAATCGTCCGGGTCAATACAGCCTGACCATCACTGACATTGACAATGGCTGTCAGGCTACTTCTGCTGCCGTAGTTACTCAGGATACGATCAGACCTGTTGCGGTTATCCTTCCACCCGCTCAACTCAACTGCACACGGCTGCAATCACCGTTGAATGGTACCGGATCCAGTACCGGTACCGATATCCGCTATAGTTGGACAACCGTTGGCGGTCAATTGGCGGGATCTGCCAACGGCATAAATGCTCAGGCTGTTCAGCCGGGCATATACACCCTGACCGTGAGCAACCAGCGCAACGGTTGTCAGGCAACCGCCAGCGTCGATGTCACCCAGGATATTACGCTTCCTGCCGTCACGCTGTCTCCTCCGGCTGTACTCACTTGTATCGTCACCCAGTTGAGCCTCGATGCTACGGGATCGAGTCAGGGTATTCCCTATGATATCAACTGGACGACACAGGGCGGGCAGTTTGTTGGAGGTACCGCAGGACTTCAACCCCTTGTCAATGCACCCGGCAGTTATACCCTGACCATTCGCAATACCAGCAACAATTGTCAGCAGAGTGCGACTGTCAATGTAGTACAGGACATTGTACGCCCCAATGCTGATGCAGGTACAGATTTTGTCATCTCCTGCTTTAGCCCTACAGCTAGTCTGGACGGATCGGCTTCTTCTACAGGTGCTGGCATTGTCTACGCATGGACAAGTCCAGACGGCAATCTGGAGGGAGGTACAACCACCCTCGCGCCCTCCATCAGCAGTCCGGGAGTCTACCGCCTATTGGTCACCAACCAGCTCAATGGCTGTACAGACAATGACGAAGTAATCGTTACCCAGCTCAATCCCCGTGCAATTACTTCTGCTGTGCAGCCAAGCTGCTACGGACAGAAAGGAAGTATCAGTTTCATGCAAACTACGGAGGGCGTACCTCCGTATTTGTACTCTGTTGACGGAGGCAATACCTTCCAGACAGGCAGCTCGTTCGGCGAACTCAGTGCCGGCATATACTCGCTGGTAGTGCAGGATATAAATGGTTGTGAGTATCGCGAATCACTGGAAATCGTGCAACCTGATTCCCTGATTGTGGTCATTACGGAACCTTTTGTGCGTATTGGGCTTGGAGAAAGTCATCAGGTGATCGCGCAGACCAATGTAGCCGATAGCCAGCTTGGGTCTGTCATCTGGGACAATGGGAGCAGTCTGAGCTGCACCGACTGCCTGACGCCTGTTGCCAGTCCACTGGAAACGAGCGTTTATCAGTTGATTGTCAGGGATATCAACGGATGCAAGGCAGATGCGATGCTTCGAATCATCGTCGACCGGCGCAGGTATATTTATGTTCCCACTGCTTTTTCGCCCAACGGCGACGGTATCAACGATCTGTTGCTCATCTATGTCCGCCCTGAAACAGTCAGGCAAGTTAAGCGATTTGAAGTGTATAACCGCTGGGGGGAATCAGTTTACAGCGCTGCCAATTTCGCCCCCAATGATCCCGTACACGGCTGGGACGGACAGTTTCGCGGCCAGTCGCTGCAACCTGCTGTATTTGCCTACTATGCGGAGGTCGAATTCATTGACGGGGCAGTAGAAATTATTCGGGGAGATGTAACGCTCGTCAAATAACATATACCACTTTTGCATGTTCTTTTGCAGCTGGTGCTGCAAAAGAACATGCCCCTTTACTGCCTGCGCTCCCGAATAGCCCGCAGGATCTCATCTACTTTGTAATGGTCATCCCCAAGTACCATAGGTGGACCGTCCTGCTGTACAATCAGCAGGATACGTCCGGAGCTTAGCGTTCTGTTGGGATTAACGTAGGACTGCATAGATTCGCGGCGTATCTCTGCCTGCCGGATGTTTGCCAGTTGGATACGTTCGTCTCCACGCCTGATTTCGTGCTGATCAATCACCACGTCCACATTGCGGGACATATTCCACAAGCTAAAGACGACAACGCCCAGGCATATCAACACCACAAAATAGCTAAGCATGCCCAGCAATTTCCTGCGATTATGCTCTATATCGATTGTTGTTTTTCTTAGCAGCAACATATACGCAAGCCCGCCGAAAATAACAGCCACTACTGCTGCCAACAACACAGCTGACAGCTCTGCGCCTGTATCAGCAGGAAAAGAAAGAACTTGATCCATAACTGTAATGTATATTATTGAAAAAGGCTGTCCAAGGTTGAAAAGATTTGTTGGTAGAGACCGGCATCGACACTTTCAAACCAAGTAGCCGGATACTGACTGCTATTGATCAGCCAAGGCTGTGGTCGAGTAGGTTCATAATACGCGGCAATGACTACCGAGTCAGTGGCATATTGCGGATAGAGTACAAGCTGCCGACGCAACCGGGTCTGTATACGAAGCTCATCAAAACCACTGGCAGGCAGCTGCTTAATACGGCTGCCAAGATGTAAAAAATAGCGGTTCATGACACCCTGAGCAAACAGACGCTCGTTGCACCGCCAACCTCCGTCGAGTGCCCGAAAGCAGCGTATGGTAGTATCGGTCCCTTGCAGGAGGAAAGCAGCCAAATCTGATTCCTGCAGCGAACATAACCGACTTTGGTTAAAATCCTGCAACCGCAACGGAGCGTGCAACAGGCGGACTGCAGGTATACCGTACACTTCCTGCTGCCCTTCAAGCCGCACATACACGAGACTATCGGGCGATGGTGGCCAGCTGGCCTGCCAGCCCAGGCAGAGCCCTTCCCCACGTCCTTGCTGCGTGTTAAGCCTGATATACAAATGCTTCCCCTCACCTAACCGAAACCGATCCGCAGCAGCATGAAATTGCCCCACTAAATGCGTTGTTTCCAGCGACGTCAATATTTTTATAAGTTGGTTGACTGCCCCTGTATCGGCTGGCATATTGAGCAAATCGACAGAAGCTACCCACTGTCCGTCACTCTGTAACAAGCTAAAAGACCTGTGCTGATCAAATCCCTCCGGCAGTTTCAGTTCGATACTCGTAACACTTAGCGGATTAATTTTGAGTAGCTCAGCGCGAAATGAAGGCAGTGGCTGTTTTCCCCGCCACAGGTAAAGACCATACAGTAGCAGCAACAAGGTAAACAGGAATACAAAAGACTTATTCATATTACTCAGCCGCTGATAAACGCAAGAGGAAGGCCTGTAACTTATGCATCGCACGAGCGCGATGACTTATCCGGTGTTTCTCTACAGCGGGCATTTCGGCAAAAGTAGTTGTCCGCCCTTCCGGGCAAAAAATAGGGTCGTAGCCAAAACCACCCTCACCCTGAGGAGCATGGGCGATAGTACCTTCCACCACCCCTTCAAATACCCACTCCTCACCATCGATAATCAGTGCGATGACCGTTCGGAAGCGAGCAGTCCGGCCGGGTTCATCCCCCAATAGTTCCAGGACCTTAGCCATGTTAGCCACAGGGTCTCTCTGCGGGCCGGCATAATAAGCCGTGTGTACACCAGGCTCTCCGCCCAATGCATCTACTTCCAGGCCAGTGTCTTCAGAGAAACAATTTTTACCGTAGTGGCTCCAAACATAGCGAGCTTTTTGTCGGGCATTGCCTTCTATGGTGTTGGTCGTCTCAGGCAGTTCTTCGGTACATCCGATATCAGCCAGCTTTTTAAAAACATAGGCCTCCCCCAGCATTTCCTGAACTTCCCGTATCTTGTTGGCATTATTGGTAGCAAAGACGATTTCTTTCATCAGATGTTGGCTTTACTACAAAGGTAAACAAAGCTTGGTTTGCTATGGCTCGCTTTATCTGCTTATCCTTCTTTTTTCAGTTATTGGCTGGCTGCACGCAAGGACAACCTGCCAACCGACTGGGGCAGTGTGAATCGCCCTCCTTTGATCAAAAGGTAGCGAGTATGCTGCGATTTGATATTCCGGCTATTGATGTTGACTCTATCCGACAATCCCCGGAGCGCTATCTCGTACTCGATGCCCGTGCCGAACGCGAGTATGCGGTAGGTCACATCCCGGGTGCCCGTTGGATTGACTATCCCAACCCTCGTACAGAAGCGCTGGCAGGAGTCGACTATAACCAGCCCATTGCCGTATACTGTTCGATTGGTTATCGATCAGAGCGCATAGCCAGGGAGCTCCGCCAAATGGGCTACCGCCGGGTAGTCAATGTATATGGCAGCATTTTTGAGTGGGTCAACCGTGGATACCCTCTCAGGGACGGCAGCGACAACCCCACCCAAAAGGTGCATGGCTATGACAGAAGCTGGTCGAAGTGGGTGACCAACCCGGCTTTTCAGACGGTGACGGACTGATACAGACTGGGGGGTGACTCACACCGCCAACCATGGCGGTGAAAAAACATCGTACTTCGTCGCCTTCAGCGACGAAGTACGATCTTTAACAGGTATTTGTTCTTTATGAAAAACATCAGGGGCACTAGGGCTGCAAGCCTGCAGCCTCATCGTAGGCAATTTCTACCAGGATCTCGTTTCTCCTGCCAACAACTTCAAAAGGTGCATTGTAGCCGAGGTAGCGGAATCCCCCCAAGGTAGGCACCCCCTCCTCCTGCAGGAGAGCCTGCAGTTCGTCAATTTTTTCCTGAATGACTGCCTCAGGTGCGAAGCCTCCAAAGCGCAAAGCGGCAAAATAACCGGCAGCTGCTTTGTGGAGGGATACGCTGGCATCTTTGGGTTGCGGGAGCGACTCCAGCGACATATCGGCAGGCATCACAAAGCTCATCACACTCCCCTTTTCACTGCTTTCCATGTGAACGGGCGCCGTCATGGCAATCTGCTTTGCTTCCGTATTACCTCCAAAAATAAAATTGGCCAATCGGCGAAAATTGTTGCTAGCATCCTGCCGATAGGCATGACCATCCGATACGACGGTTGCCATAACCGCCTCCGGGTAGTACCGTATTTCAAATTTTTTTTGCTTGCGCACCAATGAATAGGGCTGCTGTTCTGTTTTTTTACTCACGTACAAGGAACCAATTTGAACTGCTGTGAAGATGGATACGACTACGATGCCGATGATGAGAAGAATTTTCATGGGTTAAGCATTTTTGACCAGACTCTCATAGCCAGGCTATTATCTTAAACAGTTACGGACTCAAAATGTTCCCGGTTACAAGCTTACAGAAAACAGCGCGGCATTCAGACCACACCCGGCATAGCATATTTCAGGCTGTAACGACCTGATCATGGCAGCTTGCCCAAGTCTCCGGTATTTCGGCAAGCTGCCTGCGGCACTATGCACAAACCTTCAAACCAACGGCACAGCACCTACTCCTCCTTTTTATACAAAAACCGCATCCCCGACTGTACGAGTGTGAATGACTGCCTTCCATTTTCATCTGCTATCTCCTTAAACTCCATGACAATGCGGGCAGGCTCAAACTCAAAAACCCCTGCCCCCAGTGGCTTAAGCGGAAAAGCCGATTGGCCGGTAGCCTGCGCCATCAGCTGCTGCCCTTCGAGCCGTACGGCAATCTGCAGGGGCAGTTGCTCCGACACATAATTGCCTGTATAGCGTCGTAATTCCTCCAGTGGAACCACTACAGCAGGGCGGTCAAATTCAGGAAAATCATAAGGTTTGCCATACCAGCAGCTTAAAATTCCAATCATGAGATCGTTCATATCTATGCCAACACCGCTGGCACAGACAGCCACTGCTGTCTCTGATTCCGGGAAATATGCCAGATTCGTTTCAAAACCATCTATACGCCCTCCGTGGCCGTAAGCATAGGTATCGTAGAAAGGAAATTTGAATATACCCAATCCAAATCCTTCCTGCATTCGCGTCATTTCTTTCAAGGAAGCCTCCGACACCAGTTTACCCCCGAAAAGCCCCTCTATGAAAAGACATAAATCCGCAGGTGTTGACACGATACCTCCTGCTCCATGAGGAATGGAAGGATGCGATACCGGTGCGGGTTCCCAGGTTTGGTCCATACCCCGGAAAAAAGAAACCACTTCTCCCGCTTGCTTTGATTGTTTTGGGTCATAGGCCGTTGCTGTCATTCGGAGTGGCCTCACGATGCGTTTTTGCAGGAGCTCCTCGTATTGCTTGCCCGTAATACGTTCGAGAATATAGCCCAGCAGCACAAAATTGGTGTTGGAATACTGGTGGCGACTACCGGGCTGAAAACTACTTCCCATGCGCAGGAAGGTGTCCAGCAGCTGTGCCTGCGTCATGGGCTGTGTCATATAGGAAAGGTAGGCAGGATCATCCGTAAAATTAGTCAAACCGCTGCTGTGGTTGAGCAGCTGCCGGATACGGATGCTGTCCGCACCGGGTATCTGCGGAAAAAACGCCGACAACCGTCCATCCAGCGACAGTCTGCCTTTTTCCACTTCCTGCATTACCATGACTGTAGTAAATAGTTTGCTCACCGAACCGACGCGGTAGCGCGAGTCCGGTCCGACATTTTCCTGCCCATTGCCCTGCCCCCTATGCGTACTGTATACAACATTACCTGCAGACCGGAGCTGCACAGCACCTATGAATTTATCATTGGTATTGAAGTGTGTCAGCAGGCTGTCAAGTAAAGATACCGCTGCTGTTTGTGCGTGAAGGAGCGTTCCTGCAAGCAGGACGGCTGCCAACAGTGTTATTTTTTTGTCCATTGGATATAAAGATTTCCCCAAATATCGCTGATTTTTGCGATTGCGCCTCCGTGACGGCGGCATAGATTAGACGAAACAAGTTTGTTGACCGACGAAATTGCCGTTGCATGATTTTTGGGGATGGCTACCGCAGACAACAGGCAAAACTAATCTTTATACAAAAGTACCTCCTCCCGCAACCGCAAAAAATCAGCCCTTCCTGCTGCTTCGATGGCGTCAAGCTCAGCTGCCTCAGCTGCCTGTTCCACCCACAGACGGCAATCGGCAGTACCATTGAGCAGATCTATCGGCAGACGATCATAGACATATTCGAAGGGTGGCTGGCGCCAATGAAAAGCATCCCCCAAATGCTGAAAAAGCAACCACAACAACCACTGTCCCGTTCGCCAAGGCTGGAAAACCTGCCGATCAGTGACGTGGAGCTGAAATCCCTGGCAACTCTCTCCTGTAAATTTGTCAAAAGTAGGCGTAAATACAGCGGGCCGCAGTGCGCAGCCTGCCAGCCCCTCGCGAATGAATAACGCCCGGGCGCGCTCAATAAACGGAAATACCTGAAGTTGTGGATGACCTATCAGCTCAAACGGCCGTGTTGTACCACGCCCTTCCGACAGACAACTCCCTTCGAATAAGACTGTACCCGTATACACCATGACCGTATCCATACCGGGCAGATTCGGTGAAGGCAGCACCCAGGGCAGACGTGTCTGGTCAAAATACTGCGCCCTCTGCCAGCCGCGCATTTGCACCACTGTAAGCGTCACAGGTATTTGCCAATGCGCCTGTGCATACAAAGCGATTTCGGCCATTGTCATGCCATGTCTCATAGGAAAGGGAAACCACCCGATAATAGACTGAAAGTCAGGATGGCTCATATTGCCTTCCACCCGAAGCCCCCCTAGTGGATTGGGTCTGTCAAGAATCGTCACGGGTACGCCCGCCCTGGCGCAAGCCTCCAGCGCAAGCACCATCGTCCAGACGTAGGTGTATACGCGAGCGCCATTATCCTGCAGATCAATGATCAGGTGGTCAATTTCGTTCAGCATAGCAGGCGTCGGCACCCGGGTGTCAGCATACAGACTAAAAACCGGCAGCCGATACCAAGGGTGAAAAAAATCCGGCGATTCGATCATGTTGTCCTGTGCATCTGTTGCCAGACCGTGCTGCGGCGCAAAAAGCGCGCGCAGGCGGCTGCCAAAAAGGCGCTGCATACAATCAATACCCGGATTCACATTAGCATCCACAGATGCACTATGGCACAAATAGCCCACGCGCCCTTCAACATGTTGAAGAGCGCGTGGGCTTTCGACTGCTACATCCAGTCCTGTCATCACTTGTCGCAGCATGTCTATTGCAATTGAAAACGCACTACAACACCGCCTGTGACATCAGTACGCGGGAATCCGAGTGAGTTTTTAGGAATGGTACGGCGGTAGTCAGTGAATGCCCGCAGTGAGAGCTGCTTATTGAGCTGGTATTCTATGGAAGGAGAAATGCTCAGTGCATACGTACCCCTGGTAGGTTCTGAGACCACATCCAAATCCAGTTTGTGTGCGTAAGTAACATCATCGCGCAGCGACAGATTGAATTTCATATCCAGATCCTGCTCAGACAATCTGCCACTGCTGCGTGCACCTGCTCCCCGGTTGGTACCCGGAGTTATAGGTGCCTGAGGATCAGGCCGACTGCTGCCCCGCTTCCGTTTATTACCCGTCAGGAAACCTATGTTTACATTTTTCATGATATACCCGAATCCCGCTGTGATATCCTTAGTACGCGTTTCACTCAGGATTTTACTGGTGACACTCAGCGCCAGTGTCCGTGTCTGCTTATAGTCAAAATTGAACGACATCCCATTCACCAAGGTAGCTTCGACAGCCAACAGCGGCTGGAAAGCCTCCTGAATCACCAAATCCGGAATTTCAAGTCGCGGGTAAAAATTCAGGAAGACCGTATCGCGCCCACCCACATTGCGGCTTGCCAGGTAATCAAGCCCCGTTCGGTACGTATTGATGGCGAAGCTGGACTTGTAACCGTGAGAGATATTGAAATTGCTAAAAATTTTCTTGAACGCCTTCAGCTTGGACAACCCGCTGTAGGTAGCACGCCAGTTGGGGCGGGGCATGGTACTGAACAAATTCAGGTTCATGGTCGTAGGATCCTGGGAAGTGTAGGCTGCCACGAAAGCGGCCAGCACAACATCCTGCTGGGTACGACCATAGCCATCGGTATATCCCTGCGATGCCTGACCAGGATCCTGGTGTAGCCCCTCGCCCAACCGCTGGGAAATCAACGGGCGGTTGTTTTCAAAGGTCCGGAACAACTGAACGATTTCGGTATTTTCATCCTGAAACAACGTATTCAGCGCCATGTAGGAGATGTTGTAGGAACCACCGAAGGTAGGTACAGCATGCACAAAATCTGCGACATTGTTCTTGGTTGTATCCTTGAAGGTCTCCGTATAATTTTCTGAAAACTGCCGGGAAATATCAATTTCTATGCGGAAGTCAGCGTAAGGCTCCAATGTCAGGCGACCGTCGATTGTCTGCGAGGCTGTCTGCACCACATCCCTGTTAAAGAACACATTGCCTGTGATCCACTGTCGGTTGTCGTACAACCAGTCCCCATTCCCTTCGCTCGGATTAAATCGCTGTGCGTCGGTGAGCGTACGGATGCGCGGTTGCAAGCCCGCGACAAAATCCAGTCCCGGTCCGCCAAAACCCTGTGCCATCCCCAGCAGATTGGCTTGTGGCATAAAGCCCGGGATGGTTGTAGCAAACTGCTCAGAATAGTTAATCCTGAGTTTTCGCACAAGCATCAGCGGCCGAATCACCGCCCGTTCAAGGCTACCCGGCACTTTAGCCTGCTGGTCCTGCCGCTGCTGCTGCCCTGTAGCAGGCGTTTGCTGTTGCTGGCCGGCCGGTGTGCGGCCCGTGGGTCTGTTGGCCTGGCCGGGTGGGCGGTTAATTGCCTTCAGATACTTGAACTGATCGTAGAAGCGATCAAAACTCAGATCTGCCGTCACCTGACGCGTATGACCATTCTGTATGACATTACCCAAGGAATCGACATTCAGCGCAGCCGCGTTCCAGTTGTAGTTGGCATTGTACTGCCCCCGTACAGATACCCATTCCATATAAGGCAGGAAGCGGATAGGCAGTGTATAGCTGGCATTGATGGTATGCTGGTAGAGCTTGGGACGCCCCAGCTGTCGCAGGTTGTTGAATATACTATCCCGGCGGAAAGCAGGGATATCACTCAACCGGACATTTTCCAGCATCCATATTTCATCCGGTTCGTCTACCACTGAATTGTTGGCAGCATTGAAACCAAGTTTGAGTGAGCGTGTTATATCCCACTGCAAATCATAGGTCCGGTTCCAAAGGAAGCGTTTATTAAAGAAAGTATTGAACCGTTCATCAACGCCTGCAAATCGGTAGCTGGTACGGGCAAAGCGCCTGTCCATAATTGTATTGAACGAAAAAGAGTTGGGCAGCGGATTGAGGTTAATCTCCTTCAGGATTCGCAGCGGCTTAGCACTTAAAGACTTAAAAGGCTCCAGGTATTTTACGTTACGGGAGAAAGCATAGTCAAGTCCCCCCGTTCGCTGCACTTGGTTATCACTGGATATCAGCGGATTTGACTTATCTGTTTCCGTCAGCCCGTAACTAACACTGAAATTGCCAATATCCCATGGCTTAGGACGATCCGAACTTCCCTGCCGATCAATACGCACGTTGGTAAAATTATAAGAATTGATTTTAACGACATCCTGCGCCTGCTCCCGTATAGAATCCCTGTCAACAACATCTGTAGTGTTTAGCTTATCGCGCAGCCTGATATCCAGGTCGTAGGGGTCGTATTCGGGCGTCTCTGTCGTCTTGGATACCTGCGTATAGAAGGGCAATCGAACCCCCCATTCTTCCGGCAGGAATTTGCCCAGATCGATATTGGCCGCTACATCATAGCCCAGGGTGCGTTCGCGTGCACGCTCAGCCACCCGGGCGGTGAGTGCCCCAAAACCGATAGAACTGTAATTGGTTGCAGCTGTCACATTGCCCAGATCGGCCAGCTGCATATCGAGTCGGGCTGTGGCTGCAGTAGCTCCCCGTTCATCGAGACCCGTAACCCGCAGCTCGTTAATCCACACCTCCACCTTATACTTAGCACCGATATCTTCCTCGCGGGTTGACGGATTCCGAACCCCTACCATCATCACCTTGACAAATCCCAGGTTGGGATTGCCTCGTACTTTGATCGTATGTATTGCATTGGGCTGTCCGTCCGGCGCATAGTTCCGGCTAAACTCCCTGTTGACATCCACCCCCAGATCATTTCGCTCCTGTTTGAGATCGCGCAACAGGGTGAGAGGGAAATTGACCTCATTTTCAGGTCTCCAGACCTCCTGCTTATAGCGCTCGCTATTGGAATTGATACCGGCCAGTCCAAAAGAATCTGACATGACCAGTGGGATTTCATACTCGTAGTAGTTATCGCGGAAATCACTACCCATGCGCACGAAAAGGGTGAGTGCCCCCTCGGGAACATCATTCTCGGGTGCCTCTGCGTGGACATTCATACGCAGGCGGTCATAGATCCGCAAATCCTGCTCTGTGTACTTGAACACTGCACGGGCGTCGCCATCGCGCAAACCATCGTCGCGATCGCGGGCATCGCGCGAGCCAATGCGCAAAGCCAGAGACTGCTCATTTTGCAGTACGTTAAACACACCGATGTTGCGTTCGCGCTGTATACCCGGCGGCAGGGTGTAGGCAAAAGGCTGGCGGCTCGAGTTTTCTTCGATGTTGACAGCATCGACATCGAATGACGTTTCATCGAAGTCCGGCGTTGTATTCTGATTGAATTCAAAATTCTGTGTGTAGCGGCGCCACTGATTCCGCACCAGTTCCATGCGTGCGAAGCGGAGAACCGTTGGCTGTTCAAAGCCGTGCATATACATACGCATGAATAAGATCGAGCGGAAGTCGCGGATGCCCCCGACACTTTTGCGGAGCGGACCATTGAGCGGGATGCGGAGGCGATACCAAATACGACCCGTACGAGGATCCTCCAGCCTGTCCGTAACATAAGGCGTGCGAGAAACATCGATCTCCCGTCGATTGAGCGGATTTACATAAAACGGAACTTCGTACTGGAAGTAGCTCTCCGATTCATTGAGGGTATTGTCCTGATTGATATCCTCTGCATCGGGAATATTGGTACCCGACTGGCGGAACTCTCCACCGCCGTCATTGGGGCGCGAATTTCCCTGTTGGTTATTGTAGCGTGCGTAGCGCTGTCGGACGCCAGCGTTTTGCTGGTTGAAACGCTCATCGTTGTAAGCGACAAAATTGTCGTTTGAAGGATCCAAGCCTGCCTGATCGGCCGCCAACGGGTTGATGTTGCGTATAGCGGTGAGCCAGTTGGCATAGTGAATAGCCTCCCCTTCGTCATCGAAACCATCGAGCCCCACATCCTGCAATTGACGGGTAGCCAGATCATTGTCAAATGCCCGTGTAATCTGCTGGCCAATAGGCACACGCGACCACACCGTTGTATCTACCGGGCGATTGGGGTTGGCAGGCCCCGGCAGACCATTTTCAAAAAACTTACGTGAATCTTTAAGAATGTCCTCAGAAATATTTCCGAGATTAATGTACAGAGATCCCTGTTTTTGCTCTGCATCAGGTGCCGGACTAAACGCATCAGCCGGATCGAGGAAAGGGGAAAGCACCCACATTTCCATGAACTCGATATTGGCTGTCTGAAAATCGTTGGTATTCAGTGCCCGCATAATGCCTCCCCAGCGCTTCTGAGGGTCGCGCAACAGGATCTCAGACCCGGCGACTTCAACCCCGCTTGTATAGCCCGGATAACCATTGGGCGTATCAAAGTTGTAGGGTCCACGTTGATTAGGATAGAAAGAGAGGTCAAAAGTCTGCACATTGGGCAGCTGGTCGGGTGCCACGTTGAGGTTGGGGAATACCTCCTGTTGAGGAACGATACTCGTATAGGGGTCATTCTGGTCCGTGTCGTCCCGCGCAAAGGGGTCGAGGCGATACCAGTTGATGAGCGCGCGATTAGCGCCCGTCACCAGGCCCTCTTCCCTGGCTTCAGGAAAGAGCGGATTGTTGTTATTTTCGTCATTGCGCGGGACACTGGAGATAAACCACTGATTGACCGGCTGTCGCAGATCGATGCTGGCAGCCGCCCCCTCGAAGTCATCGATATAGACAATTCCCTCCTTATCATTGCGATTCTGGTTGATTGCCCGGGCATGTCCGGGTTTCAGATAAGCCGCCTCCGCTGTAAAATTGATATTGGAAGGCATATTGGTGCTGTAGAGCGGCAGCAGGTCGACGAGGCGCGTCAGGAAGGGCGCCTCCCGGCTGATGTTTACGTCCAGCCCCATGATGCGGTTGCTGATCGGGTCATCGCCAATATTCACCTTAGGCGTGAAGGGACGCTCGAACAACTGCAGATAGGTAGCTCCGATGTTGAAATTTTCGCTCACCTCATAGTCAGCCCGAAGTCCCACCATGGTCTTCGTCTGAAAGCCGAAGAGCGTATTATCCTCATAAGAAACATTGACCGGAACCCCTGAGCTGAGGATAGCATCGTTGAGGATACGTACCCGGCCAGTAGAATAATCCACTTCGTAGTCGCGTCCTTCCTGCAGTGCGGCTCCCCCGGCCGTCACCCGCACTGAGCCCGGCGGGATATTAAAGGCTCCCAGCGAAATTTCCGAGCTCACCGACGAGCGGTACGAACCCTTAATGACATATCGGTTTTTCTCCGGAAATTCCTGTGCCTGAAACTGCGTCAGTGAGTACAGCTCCTGATACACAAAAGTATCCCGCAGCAGCGGATCGGTAATCTGGCCGGCGAGGTGAGACCCAAAAGGCTCGAGGACAGGAAAATAAATACGCCCATTGGACGGATTGATGGTCACACCCGGTACAAAGTCGAACACCCCGTCGGGCTGAGGATCCCCCTGAACATTGAGGTTATCGAGATTGAAAACGCGAATCAGCGGCCTACCTTCCAGGTTGCCCTTTGGCAGAAAGCGCTTAACCCCTTTACCGGGATCCTCGTAATACACATCAAACTTAAAATCCTGCTGATTTACCTGATAAGCACCGATGCTGTACACGTTTTTCATCATCAGATCCCAGGCCGGCACATCGATTCGCTGGGTCATACTCTTGAGCAGCTTGGTAAAAAGCACTTGCGAGTTGCGGCTGGAAGTGTCGATAGAAACATCATCTGTGTTGGTAGACATCTCCCCTACCCGAAAAATTTCGCCATTGTACTTATAGCGATAAGAAACTGCAAGCACCTGATCGGGCTGTACATTGATGTTTACAGAAATGAAGCCCAACTCGGGATGGACTGAATATTCTGTAGCGCGAAGCTTCCGCGCCTGCACCTTTTCAAAATCCCGCGACTGCACCAGCCCGAACTCCGATGACTGCAGCACAGCCACTGCCCGGTCGATACTGCGCATCTCCGGCCGTGACAGGATGGCGTTGTACAGACCGTTGGCACCATTTTCCGGCAAGGGTCGGCCTTCACAAATTTCCTGATAGCGAGGCTCCTGAAAGGTAGGGATTCGATCGGGAGAAGTCAGTCGGGTGGGTTCCCCGAGGTCGGCCAGTGCTACGATATCGCGCACATCCGTGACCTCGTTGCGGTCATTGGTAATCCACACTTCAATGGCCTCCAGGTGGAAAAGCGTATTGATTTGCGGCAGGTTGCGCAGTGCCCCCTCATACACATCGCGGTTGTAGTGGGAAAGAAAAAAGTGGCGGTTTTCGTCATAGCGATCAGACTTGACCTCAAACTCAGTCACCTGACTACCCCCCTGCAGGGTAATATTTTCGCGCTGCGACTGCTGCTGCGATGCGATGGCTGTCAGGCGCAGGTGGCCAAACTGCATCTCTGTTTTTAGCCCAAAGAGACTTTCTGCACCTTGGATGAGCGTCCCGCGCAGCGGCAGGCTTACATTACCCGCCTCGATCTTTTTGATGATATCATCCTCGCTGAAAAGATCGCTGTTGTAATTGATCTTTATCTGGTTGTCGAAATTAAATGTTGCATTGGTGTTGTAGTTGGTATTCAGGGTAAGTTTTTCCCCGATTTTGCCCGTCACATTCATCTGAATGTTCATATCAAAATCGAAAACCGTCTGTCGCTGCTGGCGGATAGTCAGGATCGGATTGAGCAGCTTTTGGTGGCGCACGCCAAACGTCAGGTCTATCCCCCCTTGCGGGCGAATATCAATGGTATTACCGCCAAAGAGGCGATCAATCAGGCTATTTTTGACATCAATTCCTGCGAGTGGATCTTCGAGTCCCATACCGCGGCGGCGACCGCCGCTGGAAAGCAGCTGGAAATACTCCTGCTGATCCTGCTGTCGGCGATACTCAAAATACTCCTCGAACGACATGGAAGTCGGGCTGCGGAAGAAAGTTTCGCCGATACTCTCCCTGATCAGGTACTCATCATTGTCGACATCATACTCCACCGTCTGCTGAATCGAAGCAGGATCATTGAGATCGATCGGATTGGGGTTGGGATTGTTGAGAAAATCCCCTTGCCGGTCACGCAGTGGCGGCAGCGTGTCGGCCACAGGCAGTGGCTGTCCAGGCAGCGGAGCTGCAGGTGCCAGCGGATAAAACACATTGGCCGGAAGTCTGTCGGCCGCCCACAGAATGGTCGTCATCACAATTGCTGCCGTCGCCAAAGAGAGGCCTGACAGTAGTAGTTGTCTGCTCATGTTGCTGTTCTAATAGCCGGAAACCAAGCCGTTACGAGCGCCCTGTCGAACAAAAGCGACCCGTCCGGCGTTTTCCGTAAAACAATGTTGCTGTTTGTATCACTTCGGCCACCGCCTCCGGTGGCTGCGAGACTTGCGTGTATACGCACTATACTTTCCCAAAACGGGATAATTTTTCCCTTCCGTTGGATAATCCCAATTTTAACAGATTCCGGTTACACGACACTTCCTGCCAGACAGGCCGCCTACGAGAGTTCGCGCAAGGCCAACTTGATAAGCTGCTCCGCCGATTGCAGCCCGGCATGATCGCGCAAAATGGCGTTGAGTACCCGCTGCACCTGTGGCCGAGCGAACCCCAGGCTCAGCAGTGCTGCCAGTGCCTCCTCGCGTAGCTGACCGTCAGCAGCGACTGTGAAACTGATCTCCTCCCCTCCGTCTTTGATTACTTTGTCTTTCAGGTCCAGTATAATCCGCTTGGCCGTCTTAGGGCCTATGCCCCGCACGCGTTTGAAAGTTGCCTCATTTTCGCCCACGATAGCCGCCCTCAGTTCATCGGGTGACAGAGCCGACAGTACGAGCTGCGCAGAAGTAGGCCCCACACCGGTGACACTCAGCAGCAGGCGGAACAGCGTGCGTTCGGCATCGGTAGCGAAGCCATACAGCAGGTGAGCATCCTCTTTGATCACCTGATGGATGAGCAGCTTTACAACCTCCAGCTTTTCGATCTGTGCGTACGTATGCAGGCTTATGTGGATGTGGTAGCCCAGCCCCGCAGCTTCTACGACAACGAAGGCAGGGTTTTTGTGCGTGATTTCCCCTTTGATATAAGCAATCATAATCCTGTTTCATCGGCCTTACGGCCGGCTGTATGGTCTGTCTCCACCGGAGCTTCAAAAATAATACCAATTGTTCAAAAACCAACAAAAACCGGCTCAGGCCGACCGGCGAGCGGTCGGCCTGAGCCGGTTGGTGATACGAAGATAAAAACTATTCCTTTGCTGTCGCAAAATTATTTGCCCTGCTGGGCAAATACCCGCCGCAGCAAATCGCTGGTGCGTGCCGACACATTGCTGCGGATATTGGCCTCTTCGAGCTTAATCATATCAAAAAGACCCTCCAGCGCCTGGCGCGTCACATAATCATCGAGGTCGGGATTGGCCTGCTTCACCAGCGGAATGCGGTTATAGGCATTGATGCCGTTGGCCCAGTACTCCCGTGCCCCAAATTTGTCGAGCGACTCCACAATGACCGGGTTGAAGGCCTGGTAGAGCTGGTCGTAGGTCACCCGCCGCAGGTACTGGGTAGCTGCATCGGGTTCACCTCTGAGTATGCCCATCGCATCGCTGATGCTCATACTCGTGATCGCATTGACGAAGATGGGCTTGGCGCTTTTGGCAGCATCTTCCGCACCGCGATTGATTTTTTCGACCACACTCTCTTCAAAGCCACTGAAGCCCGGCACGCTCCGCAGGCGATCAGCCACCTGCCGCGCCTCCGGCGGCAGCAGGATCTTGTAGGCACTCTTGTAGTAGCCGTCGACCGCCGACAGCCTGTCGGCGCCTTTGTTGACGCCCGACTGCAGCGCCTCTTTGAGGCCGCGCCCGATCTCATCGGCACTGAGCTGCGTGGGCACCTTTATCTGTACGGGGGAGTTGTTCAGCAGGTCGCCCAGCTTTTGCAATTTGGCGGTATTGCACGACAGCAGCATGGCTGCCGTCAAAACCGTGGCAAGAACATTCTTAAACATTGCGCTTTTGGTTTTTTGTTCGCTATAAAGACGCCCAAAGAGCGGCTAAGGTTGTGTTGATGTGGCTTATGGTTTTGTTAAAAAAGGGTTTTGGCTGCCGCACGGCAGCCAAAACCCTTTTTTACAAGTAAAAAACACCTTGCCTTTACTTAAAACCAAAGCCCATGCCAATACCAACCCAGGAAGCGTTGAAGCCCGAACCCCGCAGTATCAAAGGATTCCAGTGTAGCTGCAGCATAAATCCGTTGCGCAGCGGCTGCAGCCGATAGCCGAAAGTAAGAAAACCGCCAGCGATCCCCAGACCTTCTCCACGCACGAATTCATTATCCGAAATCTCGCCCTGCCCGCTGATGGTCGCGTAGACCGGCAAGATGCCGGCCCCGGCGACGAAGCTGCTGCGCCGACGCCCTACTACGTGGTTGAACTCTATGGGAAAAGTTACCAGCCCCAGCTGGTAATCATTGTTGGCATCTTCAACGGGAAGGCTGACACCCCCCAGGCCGGCTCGCAGACCAATACCATCCATACGCCCTTTCTTCAGGCGCATATCAAAATTGATGCCGCTCAGGATGTGGCTGCCCAACAGCTCTCCGTAGATGTTTTTGTGCAGCTTGTCAAATACAGGCGCATCTTTCTTTTGCGCCTGCAGGAAGCAGGCTGAGAGCAGGAGGCCGGTCAGTAGCAGCCATGGTAAGCGTGATTTCATACGAATGTTTTTTTGTTGATCATATCAATTACCCCCCATCGTATGAATAACAAGCCCCTGCAACTTTGGTTTGGCCTGCACACGTTAAAAAACCTTTGAAAGCGTTCGCTGTGAGCGACCCTGATAATCCCGAGACAGCCTCTGCCTGCCTCAAAAGAAAAACCCCAGCTGCACCCCGCCCCAGGGAACTACTCTGCCACTACCCACCAGCGGCGAAAATTTTAGCCCCCAAAAAAAGCCGTCGGGATAAGTGCGTAAATAAGTCACTGCCGGCACTAAATACAGGTAGAGCCCCTTGTCATCCGGTTGATTTCCCGCCAGGTTAATAAAATCGAGCCGGGTGAAAGTCAATCCCAGGCCGTACTTCCACACGGTATTTTCATTCCTCCGCTTCAGATAGTTGATACTCACAGGTACAACCAGCGTGGGTCTCTGTCCATAGAGGATGCCGAGGCCAAACTCAGTACTCAGGCCCGCAGCCGTTGATGGCAGGAGCGTAAAGTTGACTGACTGGTGGCCCGCACTGCCGGCAAGCTCCATAGAAAGGGCGTAGCGAGGGTTGCTTACCTGCGCTACCAAAGAAGCGGCACTCATAAGTGCCACCAACAGAATCCACTTGTTTTTCATACATCCAGTAATTAATATGTGATTCCAATCCCTTCTTTTACTTTCATCCTCAATAATTTATAAAGATATTTATTTTTTGGAAATACTAAAATGCAACACGTTTATTTCGCGTGCGCGTATCCGGAATTTTCTGCCCGGGCCACAAGCCCGGGACTTCGCTCTTTTTTTAGCCACACAGCACCGGCCATGTTCTTTTAAAAAGCACCATGCCCGTTTTTTGCCTCCGGCAAAAAACCAGCCCCCACAATCACACGGGCTGACTAAACCTCCAGCGCCTGCGCCAGATCCTCCCACAAATCCTCCACATGCTCCAGGCCGACAGACAGCCGTACCAGTCCGTCCGTAATCCCCACCAATTGCCGCTCCTCAGGTTTCAGCCGGGCGTGCGTGGTTGAGGCAGGGTGTGTAGCGATGCTGCGCGTATCGCCCAAGTTGGCAGTCAGGGAAAAAAGCTGCAGCCTGTCCAGCAGCCGGCTGCCGGCCGCCAGGCCGCCTTTCAGCTCAAAGCTCAGCATGCCGCCGCCGGCCGCCATCTGGCGCCGGGCGACATCGGCCTGCGGGTGGCTGGGCAAAAAAGGATAGCGCACGGCGGCCACCGCCGCATGCGCCTCCAGCCGCTGCGCAATATCCTGCGCCTGCCGGCTGTGCTGCTGCATGCGCAGCGACAGCGTCTCCAGCGACTTGGAGATTACCCAGGCATTGAACGGACTCATGGCCGGCCCCGAATGCCGTGCAAAAGCTTCAATACGGTCAATGACTTCCTGCCGCCCCACGATCATACCTCCCAGGGTGCGCCCCTGTCCGTCCATATATTTGGTCGTCGAATGTATCGACACATCCGCCCCCAGCCGCAGTGGCTGCTGCAATACAGGCGTTGCAAAACAATTGTCGACGACCAGCAGTACGCCCCGCGCCCGGCATATTTCGGCCAGTCGGGCAATATCAATCACTTCCAGCGCAGGGTTAGAGGGCGTCTCCAGGTAGAGCAGGCGCGTATTGGGCTGTATCGCCCGGGCATAGCCCTCATAATCTGTGGCATCTACATAGGTAGTATGAATCCCCCAGGCAGGAAAAATTTCCATAAACAGGCGGTGGGTAGAGCCGAAGACGGCGCGGGAAGACAGCAGGTGGTCGCCCTGCCGCAGCAGTGAGGCAAAGGTGGTAAAAATAGCTGCCATGCCGGTGGCCGTTGCCCAGCCTGCCTCAGCGCCCTCCAGGGCCACCACTTTGTCTATCAGTTCCTGCACATTCGGATTCGAGTAGCGCGAGTAGATGTTGCCCTCACGCTCATCAGCAAAGGTCGCCCGCATCTCTTCAGCATCATCAAAAACGAAGCTGCTGGTCAGGTAGAGAGGCACGGCATGCTCCTGCTGCTGGCTGCGCGCCGTCTGCAGCCGGATAGCTACCGTCTCCGGCCGCCAATGGCTGGGAATTTTCTTTTTCATGCGACAGCCGTAACTTCAAAGGTGACAGGAATGGCAGGATCCAGTGAGGCGGATACAGAGCAATACTTTTCAAGGCTCATAGCCACTACTTTTTCGACCGTTTCGAGCGGATCCTCGGGATCAATTTCCACCCGCAGGTGTATGGATACGAAGGGCGCGGGCGTTGCCTCCTTGCGCTGCCCTTCGATCTCGATCTCGTACTTGCGCAACACTATGCGCTTTTTTTTCAAAATCAGCAGCACGTCAATGCTGGCGCAGGCCGCTACGCTGGCTGCCAGCACCTCCATAGGCCGCAGGCCCAGCCCCTGCCCGCCTATTGACGGGTTGGCATCGAACAGCATGTGCTGGCCATCTTCATTGGTAGCCTGCATGCCATAAGCATCATTGACTCTCGTCAGTCGTACTTTCATAAGCCCCATATTTTTCAACATCCAGAAAATCGCTAAAAATGGCCGCCAGCTGCTCCGTTTCTACCAAAAAACCGTCGTGCCCAAAATCCGAATGAATCATCGCGAAGCGCGCACGAGGTAGCCACTGCACTAAAAATTGCTGCTCTGCCACCGGAAAAAGCAAGTCTGAGGAGATGCCCACCACCAGACAATCGGCTACTATGCGCTGCAAGGCCATCTCCACCGACACACGCCCGCGCCCTATGTGATGGCTATCCATCGCGTCCAGCAATACCCGATAGCTGTGCGCGTGGAAGCGATTGGCCAGCTTTTCCCCCTGATACCGCTGGTAGCTGGCTGCCCGATAAACAGCTTTGCGGCCGGCATCCGGCTCTGACTGCGTCAGCCGGTAGCCGGCATAAGAGCGATACGACAGCATGGCGATGCTGCGCGCCGCCATCAGCCCCTTGCGGCCTGCGGCGGGGTCATCGGTAAAAAAAGTAGGGTCGGCTTCCAGCGCCATCCGCTGTGATTCGTTGAAGGCGATGCCGAAAGGCGAGTGAAAAGCGTTGGTGGCCATGAGGATGAGCTGCCGCAGCTTTTCCCCCAACACATAAGCCCACTCCAGCGCCTGCTGCCCGCCCAGCGAGGCGCCCAGCAGCAGGTCAATGGTATGTATGCCCAGCGCTTCGCGCAGGCGCTCATGGGCCTGCGCCATGTCGCGGGTGGTGATGGCGGGAAAAGAAAGCCCGCGCAGGGCTTCGGGCAGCTCCCCGGAGACGGGCCCGCTGCTGCCGTAGCAGGAGCCAATGATATTGGCACAGACGACAAATAAGCCCGGGCGGTCAAAAAAATTTTTTTCACCAAAAAGACCTGACCACCAGTCGGTTACATCGCTGTTGGCCGTCAGGGCGTGACATACCCATACGACTTTGCTGTGCCCGGCTACATAACGCCCCCGGCTGTGGTACACCACCCGCAGCGGCAGGCGCTGCCCGCTTTCCAGCATTAGTTCGCCCAGATCGAGCTGGTTTTTGACCGATTGCATACTTTATTTTTTCCTGCGCAACAGATGCTGTCACCGCAAGCTGGTTTTGGGCGGCTGAGGTCGCCTAAAACCAGCTCGCATACATACTCGCCGGGCTGATTTTTGGGAAAAACCGACAAAAACAGATCCGGATTCTCGGAAAGTGGCTATTTGGCTGGGCTGCCGAGCGGCAGCCGGCAAGGCTACGGGATCGGCATTTTTCTAATAAACACCCGTTCGCCGCCGAAGGATGCATACCTGCGCCCAAAATGCCAAAAAAATTGGCTGCAACAGTACACACGATCACATCCACCCTCTGTCAACCCCTTTTATCGACCAATAAAACTGTTTGTACGCAAAATCAGTCAGTTTACGAATACAATATTTTTATACACATCACAAAATAGCTATCTTTCGGCCACAAATGTCCTGTCTTTACAAACTACCATCGGTACTGCCGATATCCTATTGGGTTTTGACAGAACATTAACGATTATGAGCGACTTTGTGACCATACTGACTGCTGGCGCCGTACTTTACTCGGGCTACCACTTGTTCCGGCATAGGCCGTCACTGTTCCAGCTACCCAACCATACAGCCAGTCTCGTAGAGGAGAAAAATGCTGCCTCGCCGGAAGCCCCCGGCTGGCTGCGTGAGTATGCTCCGGGTGTCCCGCCCTGGCCACACACTTATGTGTACTCATCACAACCACTGCTGATGGCCAACCCTAGCCAAAAGGCTTTTTTTGCTGTTTTCAGGTGGCACTTTTTGCAGGATGAATACCTGGATCTCAAAGGGAATAACAGCTACGCTTTTGCACTGCTGTTCGAACTGCTCGCTGACTTTGACCTACACGCCAATACCGCCCTGCTCAACAGCCAGATCCACAGGCTCTGCGTACACTATCCTTTCACCAAAACGCTTGCCAACAGGCATTTGGAGATAAAAACCGGCCAGCAGGGGATACGTCAGCAACCACCGGTTACGGCAGAGCCCCCCACCAAAGAGGGGCTGATTATTGACAAAATTAAGGGATGCGTGACTTTATCATCGTATGAAAGGGAGCTCCTCAAGCATGTGTCGGGCAGTGATAATCACTTTTTCAGTATTGACCAATGCAGCCGGGAAACGGCCAGGCTCTACCTCAGAGCACTGTCGGCTGCCGACTATTCGCTCAGAAAGAGAAATTCTTCCCTGGCTGATGAAATTGGCTATCTGGCCAACAAGGCCGTGCGCAGCCGGCTGAGGTTGCCTCTCAACTCGCCCAATTATGTATCCTTGCTGGACACCTTTGTCAAGATCATCTACACCAACCTGTTCAGACATTGCGAAAACACCGTACGTACAAGTTACGGCAATGCGCGCAAGCTCAGTACAAATCTGAATACCCTGCCGACCGACTGCCAGCGCGCCTATCAGGATCGGCTGCTCAGCTTGCTCATACCTATCATTGACTCTTTTACCCCCTTGATTGAGCCACCGACGCGCGAGACGGAGATAGCCCTCAATACCCAGCATTCGCAGCGCTGGAAGTTGTCTTTTGCCGCGCTGGTCGACCATAAGCTGCAGGATCCGCCTCTTTTCTACCAAGAGCTGCTGCAACTGCTGCAGCTCCATCCGCTCAGCAACTCCCGCAAGGATATGCTGCTCGCGGCAGCCATCACGCTGCTCCCCAAAGATAAATTGTTGGCCGCCAGCTGCTACCTGCGCTGCTTGCAGCTGTGTCCTCAGGATACTGTTTTCAGTACCCAAAAACAGCCGACAGCCCTTAAAAAAGGGCTTTTCGGCAACAACGCGGCCCGGCTGGCTGCTTTTGAAAGCATCGCCCGGCAGCTGATGGCCGACCGGCAGCTTGAGCCTGCCCTTGCGGCCCTGCCCACTGTCTTTGCGGCGCATCGCCGCCGCATACAGCTCGACCCTACAGCCGTGGCGGAGCTGCAGACGCAGCATGCGGGTACTGTTGCCCTGCTCAATACCTACCTGCAGGATGAGGCGGCGCCTGATCATCTGCCCGGGGGAACGCAGACGCCCGGGCTGCTGCAGCCCGCACCCGACCCCGAGGCTGCCCTGCTGCAGCTTTTTCACGACAACCATTTCTCCCTCAGCACACAGCAACTGCAGGCGCTGGCACAGCAGCACCAACAGATGGCCAACCACCTGATCAACAGCATCAACGAACAATACTATGAGCTGCTCGACGACAACCTGATCGACATCTGCGGGGATACCTACACCCTCCATCCTCCTTACTTTCAAAAAATCGCAGCCCATGGTTGAAGGTATTAAGCCCCGCGAGGCAACCGCCATTATCAATGCACTTAAGGGCGGGGTTGTGCCCGGCACAGGGGTACAGCACATAGCCGTGGGGCGCTCCCGCGAAATTCAGGCTTTCCTCAAGGCGCTGGAGGAGGTCAAAGCGGGGCAAAGCCTGCTGAAATGCTGGATTGGCGACTACGGCAGTGGCAAATCTTTTATGTTGCATCTGCTTACAACGGTGGCGCTCAAGCAAAAATTTGTGGTTGCCAGTGCTGATTTTACGCCACAACGGCGGCTGTACGCCAACGATGGCAAGGCGTTGGCGCTGTATACGGCCCTGATGAACAACCTCACCATCCAAACCCGGCCCGAAGGGGGGGCGCTGCCCGCTTTGCTGGAAAAATGGCTGGAGCAGGTGGCCGCGGCTGCAGCCGCCAAACACCAGCTGACGGTGGCAGCTATGCGGCAGGAAAAGCATCTGCCGCTGGTAGAAGCCGAAATCATGCAGGTTGTACGCCAGCTCAGCGATGCGGGCAGCTTTGATTTTGGTACCGTCGTCATGCGCTACTATGAGGGTTACAGCCGCGACGATGAGGCCTTGCGGCGGCATGCGCTCAAGTGGCTCAAAGGCGAATACCAGAGCAAGCTGGAAGCCCGTCAGGCGCTGGGCGTGCGCGAGATCATCAACGATCACAACTACTACGATATGCTCAAAAATTTCTGCAGGCTTTTTGTGAGCATCGGCTACAGTGGTTTTATGATCAATCTCGATGAAGCCGTCAATCTCTACAAGATTCCGACGGCCAGCATGCGGGAGCGCAACTACGAGACCCTGCTGGCCATGTACAACGATTGCCTGCAGGGCAGTGTTGGGCAGCTTTTTATCAATATTGCCGGTACGGAAACTTTTCTGACCAATGAACGCCGCGGACTTTTCAGCTATGAGGCACTCAAAAGCCGTCTGCGGGTCAACCGCTTTGAGTCGCATGAGCTGCGCGATTTTTCGCAGCCTGTCATCCGCCTGCTGCCCCTCAATCACAATGAGATTTTTGTGCTGCTAAAGAACCTGAAGCTTATCTACGATTTTTATCTGGGACATGCCATCGCTATTGACGATGCAGAGATACACAGGTTCATGGAAGTGATGTACAACAAGCCGGGCGCTGCAGAATTTCTCACCCCGAGGGAGGTCATCCGCGATTTCCTCAATGCGCTGGCGGTGATTGATGCCGATTCGGCTGTCGACAAGCAACAGCTTTTCAACAACATCTTTATACGGGATGAGCGGCCTGATCAACTGACCGCCTTCGACGAAATAGAGGAATTCTGATGGCGCTCGAGCTGCTGTCGCCCCCCATCCGCAAGTATATATGGGAGCAAGGCTGGGAGGCGTTGCGGCCCATTCAGCTGGCAGCCATACCGCGCATCCTGGGGTCTTCAGACCATTTCATGCTGGCTTCGCGCACGGCATCCGGCAAGACGGAAGCTGCTTTCCTGCCCATACTTTCCAAGCTCGACTTCTCAGGTCCCGGGCTCCGCGTGCTCTATGTGTCGCCCCTGATTGCCCTCATCAACGACCAGTTTTTGCGCATTGAGGACCTCTGCCGGCATCTGGACATCCCCGTCACGCCCTGGCACGGCGAAGCCAATACCACTGCCAAAAGTCGCCTGCTCGCCAACCCCCGGGGTATAGCCCTCATAACGCCCGAGTCACTCGAAGCCATGTTTGTCCAAAACCCCCGGCACTTGGGGCGGCTGTTTGGCGGCCTGCAGTATGTGGTTGTTGACGAAATCCATGCCTTTTTGGGTACCAACCGCGGTGTGCAGCTCCAGTCACTTCTTTCGCGCCTTCGGCAGTTCGCTGCTTTTTCCATCATTGGCCTGTCGGCCACCATTGGCGACTACCGGCAGGCCAAAGCATT
Source organism: uncultured Saprospiraceae bacterium (assembly GCA_964441755.1). Taxonomy (GTDB): domain Bacteria; phylum Bacteroidota; class Bacteroidia; order Chitinophagales; family Saprospiraceae; genus JAUMBM01. The sequence continues at coordinate 150,482 of CAYTVG010000005.1, read as the reverse complement.
TACAGGCGATCCCGATCGCACCCGGGTGCTGCTCGACAAAGGTGGCCGGGAGACGGTTGCCAGCCTCCACTATTTTGAGAGCGGATCTTCCGACGACCTCCCGCCGCCCTTGCTGCAGCACCTATACCTGCATACCCGCAACCGCCAGGCGCTGGTTTTTCCCAACAGCCGGGGCAAGGCCGAAGAAGTGGCCTCTGGCCTGGCTGCCCTGTCCCGGGCCGCTGGCGGCCACAACCACTACTACGCTCACCACGCTTCTGTGAGCAAGCAAGAGCGGACGGCCATTGAGCAGTTTGCCAAAGAAAGTAACCAGCAGCCTTTTTGTATTGCCTGTACCTCTACGCTTGAGCTGGGTATTGACATTGGCAGTGTCGATATGGTTGTTCAGCTCGATGCCGCCTTCGGCGTTGCGTCGCTGCTGCAGCGCGCCGGCCGCTCGGGCCGCCGCCGGGAGGAGCCTGCTTCGCTGGCGCTTTACGCTACCAACCCCTGGAGCCTGCTGCAGTCGCTCGCCTGCTGGCAATTGCTGGAGGAGGGGTTTGTCGAACCGCCGGCCGACTGCTCAGTTGCCTGCGATATGCTTATCCACCAGGCGCTGTCGGTGGTTGCCCAGCACGGTGGTATAGAGAACGATGCACTCTGTCAGGCGCTTGCCCGCAACAGTGCTTTTCGGGACATCCCCCTGCCTACTATTGCGCACATTATCAGGCATGCGGTTGAGCGGGGGCTGCTGGAGTCATTGGGCAGTGAGCTCATCGTGGGCCCTGAGGCCGAGCGGCTTGTCCACAGCCGTCAGTTTTATGCGGCCTTCCAGTCCGCCGAACACTTCAGTGTGTTGTATGAAGGACGGCAGATCGGGCAGTTGCCGGATTCGGTTGCGCTGCTGCCGGGCGAGCACATACTGCTGGCCGCCAAGGCCTGGCTGATCATTGCCAAAGACTATAACCGCCGTCAAATAGAGGTTGCCCCTGCTGCTGCCGGCCAAAAGCCGCTCTTTGGGGGCGAAGGGGGCGACGTGCATCCGCACGTCCGCAACAGGATGCTCGAGCTGCTGGCCGGCAGGCAGCTGCCTGCGTTGCTCGACCCACAGGCGCAGGCGGTGCTGCTGCGCCTGCGCGCCGATTTCGGTTTTTTTCACCAAAGCATGTTGCCGCAGGGCCGGCCGCTGCAGCCCTTGGGTGAGGGGCTGCTCGCCTGGTATACTTTCAGCGGTAGCCGCACCAATCGGGCGCTGCACTTCCTGCTCAGTGCACAGGGAGTCAATTGCGGCCTCGATGAGGCCGCCAGCCTCATCACCCTCCGCCTCGGGCTCGACGATTTTCTCGCCAACCGCCACCGCTGGGCTGCCGATGAGGCGGTCATCGACCGCCAGCTGCTTGCTTTTGTCGAAAAAAAGGGCGGCGGCCGCAGTTTTTCCAAATGGGCCTGGCTGCTGCCTGCGGATTACCAGTGTGCGCTGCTCAGGCGACGGTATTTTGACTTTGACGGAGCCCGACAGCTGTTGGCTACTTTTGTGCCGGTGATGCCCTGACGGCGCGCTTGCCACCGCTTGCGGATATCTGCCGCGGCTGCAGGTTTATTGGGAGCAAATTAAATTGTCGCATACCTGTATCGCGGGCGCAAGTCCAATGCTCGCATACAATCATTGGCTTGGTGATCCCCTGATGGAAAGTAGCCGGCAATGTAGAAAGCTGTTCAAATATGGACAACTTTTGAAGGCGACACCCACTGCCGCTGGTCTGTGATCAGTACATGAAGCAGTTTTACCATGCCGATATTGCGAGTCGGCAGATTATACGCGGAGTGCTTCAGCCAAAGTGCCGTAACCCTGTTTTAGCACACTGCCATATCCAAAATTTGACAGCCTGAAGCGTGGTATTTTTCAAAAACGATACCAAAGTTTGCGTCTGGTTTATTTTTTCACCCCACTACCCGGCCGGTCCTCAAGCGATTCCTCCCCGGCCTTCACCTGCGCCTCTACCCAGCGCATCAGCGCCACTCCTTCATCAAAGACTGCCAGGGCGCCGGCGTCCAGCAGCCTGTCCTCCTGCGTACGCCGGATGCGCCGGCTGGTAAAAACGGCTATCGGCAGCGGCCTGTCGACGCTGCTACCTGCTTTGCGGGCTCTGCCGCCCGGCCGCCTGAGCCGCGCCTGCAGGCGGCGGCTTTGCACCAGCTCCAGCAAAGTAAACGCATCGCCTTCGTCTCCTTGGCGACTGAAATCAGTGAGCAATAAATTAAAAGTTGTGCGCTCCAGTGCCTCGATTGCTGCGCGGGTGCTCAGCGCCAACTCGAAATGTATTGGCAGCTGCTGCTCCAGACGGGTGCGGAGGCCGAGATGCTTTTCGGGCGTATCGTCGACCCACAGCACCCTGAACAGCTCATCCTGCCGGCTGCCGCGCGGTCTGTGCAAGTCGGCCAGATAGGAACGACCCAGCAGGTCGTATACATCCGTGGCGGCCAGCGCCTGCGTCTGCCGCCGAAACCCCTCCATCAGCCGCTCTTTATCGCGGCTCGCATCGGTTGTGTGCATAGCCAGCTCGTGGGCATACCACAGGCGCGCAAATTCCCTGTCGACGTATGCGTAGGAGTTGGCGGGCGGCGCAGGCTGCTGCTCCAGCACGCGCAACAACTCGCCCCATACCTGCGCCTTGCCGGGCAGGCCGGCAATCTCGTCGCGCAGCCAGGTGCGGAAAAGGTCGGGAATGCGGCCGCGCCGAAACCACTCGAGCCGGCTGAGCCGCAACAGCGACTGCAGCCAGTGCGCCTGCTGCTCCAGCGGATCGGTAAATCGCACTTCTGCTGCGCGCAGCGATAGCGTCAGGTGATAACTCAGTTCCGGATAAACAGCCGTAGCACACAGCCAGTAGTAGGCCGACTTGCCGAGGTAAACACGGATATCGGCCAGCAACTGCTGTTCGTCTTCTGCCCGGTTGACGTCCATTGCCGGCAGCGATGGTTCCGGAAACTGCAGCCGCCAGCGGTGGCTGTCGGGCTTTTCGCCCTTCGCCCAACTGGCTGGCAGTGCCGCCAGCCCCTGGGGCGTCGCCGGCACCATGAGCACCGAGCGGGCAAGAATTTGCTCCGCCCAGCCCCAGCTGCCGCTGGGCCGCGTATTCAGGAAGGCTATGTCGGAAAAAATATCCGCCGCTTCTGTCAGCCAGGCCGCAGGGCCGAGACTGGTCAGGGACATGAGCCCTTCGGGCTCGCCGATAATCAATAGCTTGAAGCCCTCATAATCGCTCATCAGCCGTTCTATATAGGTGTAGGATGAGGGCTCCCGACGGTCGCGCCACAGGCGCGCCGGATTGTTGTCATAGTAGTACCACTCTACCGTCAGATCCTGCGCACGCAGCGACTCACAGAGGTCGCTGTAGAGAGCCGCCAGCTGGTCCTGAGGCGTCCATTCTTCAATCAGTACGAGATACTGCGGCGTCTTCAGCCGTGGCCGCTGCAGCAGCACCGGCCGGCCGGCTGCCCGCACCGTGGCGCGTATGCTGGCGCGAATGTCCCAGTCGGCAACCGTGGTCAGCTCTTTTTCCCGCCAGGCGGGCATCATGCGCTCAAACAACTGGCTTTGCCACGGCTGCAGCTCGGGATGTGCGAGCTGCAGCGGCCAGTAGATGGGCCCGCTGCGGCCGCTGGTGGGCGCCGACTGCCAGGCCTCGGCCTGGGTAGCAAATTCCGTAGAGGTTGTCTGCTCTCTGTCTGTTGTGCCTGCCGCCCGGCCACTGGCCGGACCGACGGCTGCAGACTCGCCCGCAGCAGTTGCTGCCTGCCAGCCTTCCCATAGTTGGTCAAAAAGCCGCTGCAGCTGCGCCTGCTGCTCAGCATCATGGCTCAGCAGAGCCGATAGTCGGTGTTTCCACTGTTCGGCACTGAGGACGCGCCCTCCCTGGCGGTTGAGGTAACGCGCCAGCCGCAACTGCAGATCGGCAGCCACGGGCATGCCCTGCAACCGCAAGGCCTCCAGCAGGAGGTCTAGCGGGAAAAGTGTCGCGCTAGCCTGCTCCATATTTCTCCCGGTTGTATCGCTCAATCTCCTGCTCGAGCAAATTTTTTACATTGCGGAAAGGCTGCTCGTACGCACCGTTCAACAACTCGGCAGGGTCCAGAAACGTGCGGCTCAGATCGCCCAAAAAGGATGCCTGCCAGTCATCAATGTCGTCCTGTGTGATGTTGGGCAGCTCCTTCCAATCAAAGACCTGCCCGGCACGGCGCGCTGCCAGCTCCGCCAGCAGCTCGCCGAGGAAACTATCAGGGCTGCGGTAGTAGGCGGTAAAAATAATCAGCAGGCGGCTGCTGAATTGCTGCAGCTCCGCTGCATAGTCGCCGGTGTACCAGTCGAGCAGCCGGCGCAGCCGCTGCTGCCATTCGGCTGTCTCTGCCGCCGCCTGCCCCTGCCAGCGGCGGGGCGCCAGCTCGTGGTGGATGACGAGCAGCCGCTCGGCCACCGGCCGCGGCTGCAGGCAGCACAGCCGGTTGTCGGTGGCCCGCTGCCCCCCAAAACGCTGGTGGTAAATTTCCGATAGCCGTATTTTAAACCGATCCCGCTCAGGATTCTGCGGGTCATCAATCGAGCCGGCACCAAAATCTGCCGGCAAGGGCAGCTCCAATGTTTCATAGCCTGACTCGCGCTGCTCCCAGCGCGGCAGCTCAAACAGCCGGAAACGCTCCGGCAACAAGTGAGGCAAATGCGCAAAATCTTCGTGTATACACACAAATAAAGGCTCCGGCCGCTGCCCCTGGATTTTCTGCTGCACCAGCGCGCGAAACTGTTCCTCCTCCTTGTGGCGGTCGCACAGCAAATAACCCTCCGGATGCCGCAGCGTAGCCGACGCCGGCCGGATGCCGGCTGCGCCGCGCATCCAGTCGGCAAAAGTCTCCCCGCCAACCTCCGGCCTGTCAGGATGCAGCTGTAAGGTATAAAGCGCTTCCGGCTCGCCGCTCGCCGCCGGCCGGCCGGCACGCACCGACTCGTCAAGCCAAAACGGGCGCAGCTCCTTCGTCACAGGATCCCGCAGCGGCCCGTAACTGGCCGTTATCGATGCCTGCGCCTGGTCAAAGGCCTGGCGCAGTGTCGCCGCCGTGCCGGCGCGGGTAAATTCGTAGTAAAAACGACTCGCAAAAGTGTAGGCCAGCTCATCACTCACCGGCAATGTAGTCGCTATCACAGCCGATACGCCATGCTTCAGGAAAAAGGCTGCCTGATCTTCCGTCGAACAGCCATTGAGAAATACAAGCTTCAACTGCCTGGCTCGCTGCCCGATATACGCCGCCAGGCCCTCCGAAAAAGTGATGCGCGCCCGAAATTCGTCCTGGTTGAGCTGCAGCTCACTGGGACCCGCATGCCCCGCAAAATGAAAAATGCGTATGTCGTGGCCCCGACGCGCAAACACGTCCTCAATATCCAATTGTCGTACCTGCCAAAAAGGCAAAGGGTTGCACAGGTTGACCAACTGCTTGAACAAGCGGTCGACAACCTCCATTTCCCTGCGCACCGCTTCCAGCGCGTCGTCCTGTGCGTAGGAAAAAGCCAGCACTACAACCCCCGTGGCCATGCTAAAGATTTTTTAGGCGCTCCAGATCCTCCCGGTTCTTGACCAGCACCGGAAAGGTAGCCAGCAGCGCCGAGCGCGTACCTGCTGCATCCAGCTGCGCGGGATCAATGCCGCGGCGCTGCAGTATGTCTATCCATTTGACCAGCTCATCCGTCGCCGGTTTCTTGCGGAGACCCGACTCGCGCAGCTGCTCAAAGCGTTCGATCAACTGGTCGAGTACCGCCGCATAGGCAGGCTGCAATACAATATTGCTGCGCACAATCTCGGCCAGCTTGTCAGGCCCGGGAAAGGGTATGTGGTAAAAAATGCAGCGCCGTAAAAAGGCGTCAGGCAGGTTTTTTTCCGAATTGCTGGTCAGCACCATGAACGGCCGCGGGCGGGCGGGGTCGTGCCGCAAAAACCCTTGGGTGTCGGGCTGCAGCTGCGTGCCCGCAGGCAGCAGGCGCTGCAGCTCAGGCTTTTTATCAAGCATATAGCCGGCATAGTCCGACAGGCTGGCCTCCTCAATCCGGAAGGCCATCTCCTGAAATTCGAAAAGAACGTCGTTGGGCACGTCGCGGGGGGCCTTGTCTATCTCGTCAACCAGCACCACATAGCGCTGCTGCGATGAAGCCAGAATGGCCTGCCCCAAGGGGCCAAAATGAATGTAGTCGAGGGTGTTGACAGCCTCATCCCGGCCGCGCAGCTGCGCTTCGCGGAAGTGTCGCACAGCGTCGTAGTGATAAAAAAGCTCCCGGGCGGTCGTGCTGGTTTTGGTGTTGAAAACCAGCACTTCGGTCTGCAAAAAATGCTCGGCTACCCAATAGGCAAGCTGTGTTTTGCCAGTGCCCGGCTCACCGGTCACCAGCAGCGGCAACTCCAGCTCCAGGGCTACCTCCACGGCTGCCTGCAGGCCTTCATCGGCTATATAGTTGATCTTGGAAGACATAATCATCTGTTTTGCTTACAATCTTCAGAAACGCCCCTGCTGCTCCATCCACGCGATGAGGATGGTGCGCACGTCGTTGCGCAGGTTGTTGCCCACAGTAGCCGGCTTTTCGTAGGGGTATTGCGACAAAAACTGCAGGTTGGCTTCATTGCCCTGGGCGACAAACTCGGGCAGCACAACGGTATAGCTGCGCTGCTCATCCAGCGGCTGGCCGCCAATCAGCCAGCTGCCGTCGGGCTGCGGGCTTGCCTGGTACAACTGCAGATAGCCTCCCTTGCCAAAATTGGTCCTGGAGCCCGCCTCCAGCACCCTGGCCAGCACCGAGCCCGGCCACTGCGTGCGCACGATGCCCCCGCCAAAGGGGAAGGATCGCAGTACGTCGTATTCTGTCAGCCGGCCGCTGAGCTTATCGTCAACCCGTATGCTGCCGCTGTTGAGCAGGTAGACGTCTGCCCCGGGCAGGGCTGCCGCAAAGCTGCGCGCAGCCAGAAGCCCGTAGTTGGTCTGCCGGCTGCGCACCATGGACTCCCGGCCTTCCAGCGGCTCAATGGTCTCCCCAATGACCCGGTTGGCCTGATAGCCTTCGGCCTGCAATATGTCGTTGACCTTGGCCTGCCAGCGATCGACAACCGCCCGGGTCGCCGGCTCGTCCGGCAGACTGTCATCGATGGGTAGCAGGGTCGACTGCAGGCGGTAGAGCCCTGTGCGCGGATCGACGGTAAACCGGTGTACGTATACCGTCTTGGCATTGGCATCGGCTTTGGTAATGGCTGTGTTTTCTATATATCGACTCAGATTTTCATGCTCATGCCCGCCTATGAAGAGCGCCGGCCCCGGCACCGCCCGCGCCAGCGATTCATCTTCCTCTACCGTCAGGTGGGTGAGGCCGATCACGAGGTCAGCTGCTTCGGCAGCGGCCGTGTAGGCTTTTTCAAAAGCTTCTTCAACGGGCAGGTAACGCACATAGGGCACGCGCGCAAAGGGCAGCACTACCCCCACAAAAGCTACGCGAAGGCTGTCACTGCCGCTGCGGAAGGTGTGTACCACATAGGGCGGTATGGGCTTATCGCGCTGGGTAAATGGCTGGGCTTGCCCGTTTTTTTCGTGCAGCACATTGCACGATATCCACTGAAAGTCACTGGCGTCGATGCGGCTGCCGAGGATGGCCGCCTCGCGGTAGTCAAATTCGTGATTGCCAAAAGTCGCGTAGTCGAGCCCCAGCGCATTGAGGGTCTCTATCATCTGCAGGCCTGCTACGCGCTGCCCGTCGGGCAGCTTGAGGGTGGCGGCAAATGAGGGGCTTATAAAATCGCCCGACAGCACTGCCAGAGTGTGCGGGTTTTCGGCCTCCAGACTGCGCAGCAGGGAGGCTACGCGGGCCAGCCCGCCCACTCGCCCACCCTCCAGGGGGGCGATCTCATAAACGTCATTCATCTGCAGTATCGTAAAGCGGAAGGGTTCCGCTGCAGGCTGGTCTGCTACTGTTAGCTGCTGCGACAGGCAGCCCGCCAGCAGGGGGACTGTCAACAGCATCCATAACCACCTTTTTACCATCATCTTCTTGCTTTTGCCTGTAAAATAATCATTTGTCCCAAGGTGCTTAGCCGTGCGTTTTTGCCTCCGGCAAAAATTTCCGCACACGCGCCGCCCGCCTCATTTTTTGCCGTCAGGCTGCTGCTGCCAGTATCCGCCCCGGCCTTGGCCGTAGGCGGCTCGCTCACATACCTAATTTTTGACGCAGGTCCTTATTTTCCAACCTATTGTGACTCCAGTAATCGTCGAGCAGCCGGTGAGTGAGGATGGCTGTGCTGACGGCCGCCTGACCGTCGCGCCCGCGCATCTCTTCCTGCCAGCCCTGGATGTAATAGGGCGGCTCCGCTTCGAAAACAATGGACAGCCGTCGGTTGAGTTCGGGATATTCAACCTGGTATTGCTGTAGCTGCTTGCCCTTGAAGGTGTCCCCGCTATAGGGCGACAGCCGCAGCTCGACCTGGTAGGGGGCGGCCTGCTGGTGCAGCAGCCGCAGCCAGGCAAGGGAGGGGATCATGAGCTGCTTGCCTGTGGGCAGCGAACGCCAGTCCATGCGAATGCGGTTGAACAACTCATCTTCCAGCAGGGCTGCCGGCAGGGTTTCACGCTGGTCGCCTTCTCCTTCGAAGTATGACAGGCTTTGTAACTGATAACTGCCTTCCCGAAAGTTGAGCTGCCCGAATACCTGTCCGCACCAGTCCTGTACGGAGGTAGTTACTTTCAGGCTGTACGGCCAGCTGCTCGTCTTGACGGGCGTAAATACGGAGGCCATGATGGAGTAATCGTAAATACCGGTCGTAAACCGCCGGATGAAATTGGTTTTGAGGACTTGCGTTGACTGCGGGTTGCGGTAACGCTCATTTTTGACCTGCTGGTCGGTGAGAAAATCTTCCGTTACCTGCACCAGTACAGCCTCTCCGGGATGTACGTCCTGATAGCGGTGCTGTGACAGGGCGTAGCGGCTGATCTCTGCCTTGCCCTGGTGCCAGTAAGGGTCGAGCTGCTGCAGCTTACTGCCAAAAGCGGCTGCCGCGGGCGCAGCCAGGCTGGCCTGCTCAACAGTAACCGCCCCGGGGCGCTTATCGGCTGCCGATTGGCAGGAAACACTGATAAGTAGTAGCAGAATCACCCATCCGTGAAAACTGCGATAAATTGCCTGCTTATTGTTCATACTGTGTTTTATTGGCGGCTTAATTGATATGCCCTGCGACATTACAATAATAAATATAATTCCCCTCAGCAGCACTGATAATGGAAGAAATAATTTCTACGATTGCCAAAAGCGTACTATATTGACACCCAAAATAAGTGCTATGGATAAATATATCGACGGTTGGTACAGCCCGCGGCTGAATAAGCACATGGAGATTGTAACCTACGGGCACTACGGGTTTGCCCTGCTGCTGCTGCCAACTGCCGCTGCCGACTATCTGGAGTACGAGCGGTTTAAGCTCATCGATACCCTGGCGCCATTCATCAATAGTGGCAAAGTCAAGGTGTTTTCGATCAATAGCATCAACTCAGAGAGCTGGCTCAACAGCCACATGCATCCGCGCCATAAGGCTATCCGCCATACGCAGTTCAATGACTACGTCTATCAGGAGGTGATCCCCTACCTGCGCACCAAGACCAGCCCCGAAACGCCCATCATCACCTGTGGTGCTTCCTTCGGTGCTTTGCACGCCATGAATCTTTTTCTCAAAAGACCTGATCTCATCCAGGGGGTCATCTCTATGAGCGGCGATTACAACCTCAGCAGTTATACCAAGGGTTATCATGACCAGGATGTGTATTTCAACTCTCCTATGGAGTATATGCCCAACCTGCACGACGAGTGGTACCTGTCGCGCATCCGCGCCAGCCGGCATATCCATATTCTCACAGGACAGGGTGACTGGGAGCATCCCGAAGCTTCCCGCCGTTTCAGTGCAGTGCTTCATAACAAAAATATTCCGCACGAACTGGATCTCTGGGGCTATGACATGCCGCACGACTGGCCTACCTGGCGTAAGATGATGCCTTATCTGCTGCAGACAAAATTCTAAAGGTTACCGGGCCGAAACACTTTTGGGCGGCCTCAGTCGCCCAAAAATGTCTTGAGTACATATCGTTTTCGCTCCTCATCGCGCCAAAAACGATATGTGCCAACAGCCGCTTAATTTTTTCACTTGCCGGCAGCTCACTGCCGTGCACAGGTTTTCAAAAAAAATATGCTGTATAATTGGTTGGAGGCTGTAGATCCTGCAGATTGGACTACGGACGATGTGCCGCCGGTCACCGTAGGAGATCATGTGCTGTTTTACCAGGAGGGCATCAGCGATTTGTCAGCCGTGAAGTTGGCTCTGGTGGGTGTACATGCCCCGACAGCCAACCTGATTCGAAATGAACTGTACCGTCTCAGCTGGGCCTTTGATTCGCTGATGATAGCAGATCTGGGCAATGCCCGCAAGGAGGAATCCGAATTTTTGCTGCCTATGCTGTCCGAGCTGCTGCAGAGCGGGGTCTTCCCTTTGCTGCTGGGGAGCAGCCCGCAGCAGCTGGTGGCGCTCTACCAGGCACTCGATACCCGGGTGGATTATCCCGGTATTGTACTCATAGACGAAAGGCTCCCTCTAACCATCACTTCTTCTCAGCTCACAATACCCGCCTATCTTAATGCTATTGTGTACAGGACGCCTCCTCCTTTTACGATGGGGCTGCTCGGTGCACAGGCGCATTTCCTCGATGCCTGGCAGCTCAACTGGATGGAAGAGCAAAGTGGGCTCAGCTGTCTGCGACTCGGCAGGGCCAAGGCTGCTATGGCTGAAACAGAACCGCTGATACGGGACGGCGACCTGCTGGGCTTTCACTTGCGCGCAATCAATGGTCTTGAAATGCCTGCGCAACAGCCTTGGTCGCCCAGCGGTTTTTCCCTTGAGGAGGCGTGTCAACTGTGTCGATATGCCGGCATGAGTGATAAGCTCCGGGCCTTCAGTCTCCATGGTTTTTCATCCTCAGCGGCAGTTAATCCGACTGATCAGCACCGCTCCGCACAGGCAGTCGCACAAATGCTTTGGTACTTCATGGAAGGTTTTTACCACCGCAAAAACGACTACCCTGCCTCCGTCGGTGGTCTCACAGAGTACATCGTCGACCTGAAGAACCAGGAGGATAAGCTTGTTTTTTGGAAAAGCAACAAGAGCGGACGCTGGTGGCTGCAGGCACCCAACCAGCAGCTGCCACAGGCCGACAGACATCGGCTTGTACCTTGTACCTATGACGATTACCTGCAGGCCTGCAGAGATGAACTGTCCGAGCGTGTACTGGCTGCCTATAAGCGAGGGTAGTGCCTGCCGGATCAGGGGCGGTGACGCTGATACCATCTGGACAGGCCACACGCATACCCCTGTAGTGCCTGCCGGACCAGGGGCGGTGCCCCCCCTTTGATCAGACCTTGCTGAGCTGCTTGCCTTTTCTGGCAGCAGGCTTTGCACTGGCTGTACGATCACCGCCAGCCTGAGCACATAGCTGACTGTACGACAGAATTTCTTCCGTCGAAGGGCCTCCTGGCTGTGGAGCTGATTGCAGGGCCAACGCAAAACTACGCTCGGCTTCTGCATGCTGGCTCAGGGCCAACTGACACTTACCACAGTTAAAAGCAACGCGACGGAGCTGCTCAGCCAACGTATCATGGCTCTGCTGATAGCGCTTAATGAAAAAGCCATATTCTTTTACAGCTTCCTCGTAGCGAGCCAGTTCCGACAATGCATTGGCCTTATAGACCCGGCCAAGCCAATGAATGGACTGGTGAGGGATGGATTTGGCAACCGCCAACTCAAAATCAGCAAACGCCTTCTTCCAGTCCTCCCGCTTGTAAAAAATAATTCCCCTGCCGAAGTAAGCCTCCGGCTTGTTGGGGTTAATATCTATACTCTTAGAATAGTCATAAACAGCATCGTCAAAATTGCCGAGCTTAAAGTTGACATAACCGCGGCGCTCGTAGGCCAACGCATGTCGCTCAAATTTTTCAATGGCGCGGCTAAGCGCGGCTTTCGCCTCTTCCTCTCTGCCTTTTTCCCGCACTAAATCGCGACCTTCCCGGAAAGCAAGTATAGCGGACTTGTCTCCCTGGGGCTCTACCAGCCAGTGCTCTGTAGGTTTACCCTCCCGGATGCCCCACAGGTTGAAATCACCAGCGATCGCGTATTCAGCTATCTGCTGTATTAACTTGACAGTATTTCGCCAAACCTTGTCCGTTGCCGTGCCAATATAGCGAGGAATATCAATAGATTGTGATGCCTCCGAAAACAGTTGCTCGGGCTTGAACAACAACTCCCCCTTGTAATACACTTCTCTGCGATGTTCAAACAATTTGACCACCTGCTCAAAGGTACGGCTGTTACCGAATTCCAATCTGCCACTCACAATTACTTTGTAATCCATTTCCCGCTGTTTTTTATGTAGTTAGTATCATAGTAGCATCTGACAAAGAGATTTATCTTCACTTTGGTTACCCCGACCTACCCGCGCAGGCTCGTGACCAAGGTCCGAATTGACTGTGCGTGCAACAGTACCTCCGCCAAAAATCGTGCCATGAAGAAGCACCGCCAAGCACTTAGCCGGGCAATCAATGTTTTTGTTTAGTCTGGGTTTTTGCTACCGGAATACATACCCTCCCGCACACGTCTGATGGGCCGTAGTTAATCAAACGGCAGGCTGTACACTGTCATCCTGTCTATCCAAGACGGAACACTCACCTGAGTGGCTGAGCTCAACAGTTGAAGGGGAAGTCAAAACAACTACAAACAACTGACAACCTGTTTACTGAAGCTTACTAGATCCAATTTTCAGCCAAACAATAAGAAAAGTAGCACATCGCTATAGAGCAGTCACCCCCTGTACATACCAAGACGGGCAGTAAAGTTGCTTGATTTTCGGGTTCTTTGCAAGAAAAATTTACAAAATCACACTTTATTTTACATTGTTCATACCCAAACCTTGCAGCCTTCGGTACAATTGGTACAAATATCAATCTCCTGTCTTCCTCTGAAGAGTGTTTCACGAAAGCGCTGATAAGCGGGGCCTTTCCAAATGGCTCTGAAGTCCTGTGCTTGCAGATGCCCCATTTTGTGCTGTGCATCCTTGTCAAAACAGCAGGGCACCACCTGTCCATCCCAGGTCACCACGCTGGCGTGCCAAAGTTTCCAGCAATGACTCAACAACTCGTGCTTAGTATCATAACTGCCATCCGGCAATTGGTAGTAGCGGCTGTAGCGGTTATCAACGGGCATAAGCGGGTGGCCCATGCGATAATCGTATAGCTGTGCCGTCTTAAGCTTCACTTCATCGACGCCTATCTCTTTTGCAAGCTGTCTGACTTCTTCTATCTGGTGCTCATTAGGCGCCACAACCAGCATCTGAAAGACAATATGGGGTGTTGACGAGCCTAGTTTTTTCTTCCACTTAACTACGTTGCGGGCGCCCTGCAATACCGTTTCTAGCTTGCCTGCTTTCCTGTACTGCTCATAGACTTCCTGGGTGGATCCGTCAACAGAAATGATTAGCCGGCTCAATCCCGAACTGATGGTGCGTTTGGCGTTTTCGTCATTGAGAAAGTGTCCGTTGGTAGAGGTGATGGTATATAACTTCTTGTCATTAGCATACTTCACCATATCGAGGAAATCCGGATTGATGTAAGGCTCTCCCTGGAAGTAGAATATCAGGTATAACAGCTCATCGCTGAGTTGATCGATAGTCTTGCGAAAAAAATCGGCCCGCAGGTTGCCTGTCGGACGGGAAAACTGTCGCAGCCCGCTGGGACATTCCGGGCAACGTAGATTGCAGGCTGTCGTGGGCTCAAAGCTGAGCGTTACAGGCATACCCCACTGCCGCGGCTTGCCTAGCAGCCGACTGTAGTAGTATGAGGTTATCACCAGCAAAAAGTTGTACAGGCGCCGCCAGCTAAGCTTGCGGACAAACTGCCCTGCATCCTGCCAGTATATTTGCATAGTGGTTCATGGATGTGCTGCCGGCCAGTTGCTACTCTCCGGCATCGATTTGTACGTTAATATTTTCGTCAATACGCAATACTTTGATCTCCGTCCGGCGATTGTAAGCATGCTCTTCTTCCGTACACTCTACACCATCGGCACAGCGATTGCGCAACACGCGCTCACCATATCCCGCAGTCTGGATCCGGCTGGCCGCAATGCCGCGCTGAACCAAAAAGTCTTTGGCAGTGTCTGCGCGACGGCGTGATAAATCCAGATTGTAGGCATCGCTACCCCTACTGTCTGTGTGCGCACTCAATTCTATCTCCATACTCGGGTAGCGAAGCATCAAGGCTGCCAGCGCTTCCAAATCATGCGCCGCACCGCTGCGGATGGTAGCCTGATTGAAATCATAGCGTATGTTGTTCATCACAATGACCGTTCCTTTAGCAATAGGCTCTCGCAGTACAGCCTGTGAGGAGGGCTTAAGCGCCAAATTGAGTTCCAGCGTGCGTACCTTAGTACGTACAGTCGAAACCGTCGACCCGTTGGCGAAGTAGCCTTCCTTACTTGCCTGTACTGTATAGGTGCATCCCAAAGGTAAACAAGTTTCGAAATCGCCGTTGATATTGGCAAATATATTGAGCGTCGCTACTTGCGGACAGTCACTGACAATGCGTATGCCCGCATTGGGGATAGGCAGGTTGTACTGCTCTGCAACAATTCTGCCTTGTAGTAATATGCAATTGATTTCTGACAGCTTGATTTGCAGCGATTTGAGCGGCTGGCCTTCCGTATCCGTATCAAACTGAAACTCCTGCGTCTGGTAGCCTGATCTTGCTATCAATAAGACGTATGATCTGGATGGCCGTAGTTTTAACCCGGCTATCCCCTCCCGGTCGGTCTCATAATGCGCATTACCCAAATCGTTCTCTGATTTTCGCACCATGGATATAGAGACGTCCCGCTCTGTACTGTCGCGCAACAGCACTAAATCATACAGCTGACTGTTGTTAAGCGGACCATTAACAGGTCGTTCGTACAGCCAGACCATAGCACTCATAATTCCGCGACCACTTAGGCTATCACGCACTACCAACTCATGTGTCCGCTGTATGCTTTCTTTGAAACCCGGAAAACTGCCCCCGCGAAACCTGAAAAAGTAAATGTCATCCTTGCCTAAGCCTCCCGAACGAGAAGAAGTGAAATAGCCTTCACTGCCCGCCGGCGAGAGAATCAGACCGATATCATCAGCCGATGAATTGAAAGGCGGACCTAAGTTGGTAACTGCCCCCCACCGCCGACCCGAAATATCCACACTGTACAGGTCGTAACCACCGTAACCTTCATGACCGTCCGAAGCGAAAAAGAGCGTGCCGTTTTCAAAAATAAACGGAAATGCTTCATTCTTACTGGTATTGATCTCCGGCCCCAGATTATAAGGCTCCGACCATTGCTCTCCTGTCCATTCACTGACATAGATATCCATACCACCATAGCTGTCAGGACGATTGGATGCAAAAAAAAGCTTTGTTTCATCAGCAGAGAGAGCCGGATGCAGACAGCTGTAGCCATCGTTGTTGAACGGCAATTCCTTGATCTGCTCCCAGTCAAAAGGGCCTCGTACCGCTTCGTAAATTTTGAGCCCCGAGACCCCGCGTTCATCAGCCCGGCGTATCCCCTTGCTGGTATTCGTACGCGTAAAGAAAATGCGGTCAGCCTTTCGGTTAAAACATACCGGCCCCTCGTGATAAGGCGAACTGAGACTCACAGAAAATGGCTGGGGCTTGCCCGGCATCCCGTCAGGACCCAGCGCTGCATAAAATATTTTGAAAAATGTCTCTCCCGTTTTCTCATCTACCAAGCCGCGGGAAAGCTGCGACAGATATACCAACCCATTATCATAGAACGTAGGGCTGAAATCAACCAGGGCTGTGTTGATGCTGCCAGCATTGAAGATGTCAACTTCCATCTCTCCGCTGCCCTCAGGTGCTTGTACCGGCATCTGTTGTGCTCGCAGCAGCAGAGACAAACTTACCAATGTGGCCGACAAATACCACCGCTGTTGCTTCTTCATGGCTGTTTTTATTTTGATGGATGCCCGCCAACAGACATCTCAGGCTTGGTATTTTAAAAAAACCGGGGACTCAATATGTCTGTTCCCTGTGAACGCCCCCCGATAGCATATCTCAACAATCCCTCGAAACTACCACTGCTGTACGAACGCAGTTCTGATAAGGTAAAATCCATACTCATTCCAAACAAAAGAGCGTCGGTTATCTGAAAACCCAGCAGTATACCACTCGACGCACCCAGCCCCAGTTCATTGGATCCGCCAATGCGGTAAGACAGTCCTCCGTACAGCTTATTGTCATAGATGAGGTTTACATTGGCTTCTGCATCAAAAGGTGCACCCTCTACGTATTTTAACAATACTTGTGGCTGTAGCTGCAGCCTGTATCCCAGCTTGGTAAGCACTCCGCCCATCAGGTAGGCATGCCGTATTTCACGCGAAATAACGCCGCTGTCATCCGCAAGATCTATATTGTTCTCCAATATCCTGGGGGCACCCAGCCCTACATAGAAATTCTGGTTATTGTAATAAATACCTACACCAAAATTGGGTACGTACTTACTCTGTATCCCGGTGGGAATGGCAGCATCCAGTTCCCGGGGCTGCGTAGATTCCAGCTGGTCAAAATCGGTACGCATCATACGGACTGAACTCGACAACCCGATAGCCATGCGGCCACCTACCCCCAGATCAAATCGGTAGGCATAGGCCGCCTCCGCTGTCAAACGCATGCTGGCACCTACCGTATGATGGGAAAACATGCCCGCTAAACCAACACCCTTGCTGTTAATCGGCGTATTAAAGCTGAGAAATTGAGACATAGGGGCTCCTTCCAGCCCCAACCACTGTGCCCGGGAGAGCACAGTGAAGGTCCCCGTTTCTGTCGCCCCCGCATAGGCAGGGTTGAATGCCAGCTTGTTGTACATAAAATGCGTAAACTGCTCATCCTGCTGGCTCCACAAGCTGGATGACAAGCTGGCCAATATGGCTATATATAATAATTTTTTCATGTTTTGTTTTTTTGGCTGACTCGTTTTTGATGCTGCCTTTTACTACCGCTGGATCAGGACATAGCCCGATAAGGGGCTGCTGCCGTCTCCCAATTCCACAACAAAGAAGTAGGTATCAGCAGGAAGATCCGTACCGTCATACTTGGCTCCCCAGTTGCTCATGTACGGTTTCCCTGAACGGAATACCTCATCGCCCCATCGGTTAAAAATAATCACCTGGCTGTTGGGGTAGCGCTCTGTATCGAGCAGACAGGGTACTACAAAGAAATCATTGATACCGTCATCGTTGGGCGTTATGATAGAAGGCGGTTTGCAACCCGCATCTTCCCCTATTTGTACGAATACCTGTCCTGTGGCCGTCGGGCAGCCCGGAGCCGCAAGCTGGTAGCTGAAGCTCGTTTCACCCAAAAAGTTGGCGGGCGGCGTATATCGGATGCTGCTGCCTTGGTACGATACTGTTCCACGGTCGGGTGTTGTACCTGCCAGCAGTGTCACCACGCCGTAGATGGTATCGTTGTCCAATGGCATCAACTCGACCGTCCTGCCAAAAGGTACGGTAATCGTATCTGCTATGGCAATCGGTGGCTTGTTGTAAGTTATTAGCAGCGTATCTCTCGAGTCGGCACCGCAGACACCTCCGTCGACCGTCCAGACTAGTAAATTTACACCCGGTTTCAGATTGCGGACGCTGGTTGCAGGGCTGGAAGCCGACGTGAATACAAGGGTACTGTCGGGTGAAGACCACGCACCGCTACTCCCAAGACCTGGCTGAGCAGCCTGTAGTGCTGCTGTTGGTTCGTCAGCACAAATTGACTGGTCTGCCCCTGCCACAGGCATCGGGTCGACAATTATAACCCGTACGCGATCTACAGACAGCCCACAGCCACTGCTGACCTCCCAGGTAAATGTAAATATGTTGTTGGGTACCAATCCGCTGATAAGGGTCGAGGGATTACCCGGCTGTTCGATCACCACGCCAAAGGCTGTCTGCCCAAAGTCTTGTGTCCATTGGCCCGTACTGCCTGCCAATGCTGGTGGTGTCGCATTGAGGTTGATAATTTCGTCGGCACAGGCAATGATATCCTCCCCGGCATTGGCTTGCTCAGCAGGCGCCACAGTGATGGTCACTTCGTCTGCAGAGTAATCGCGACATGCCCCGTTAGAAAGGGTCCAGCGCAATACATAAGGGCCTCCTGCTATGCTGAGCCCCGTAACAATCGAGCCTGGCTGGTCGGGATTGGCAATGATAACTGTAGCCGGATCAGTCGCGCCCGCCAATGACCACCGCCCACTGCCTACGGAAGGCGCTATCGCTCGCAATGTATACTGGGACGCACAAATGGTCGTATCCATACCCGCAACAGCCGCATTGGGAGGTACCACATCAAATTGTACAACCGTTGGTTGTGATAAAGCAGAGACACAGCCATTGACACTCGTCCGGGCATAGAAGGGGAAACTACCCCCTGTGCTGTATGGCAACAGGTTATTCAGTACCAGGACTGAATCTGTTGATGCGGTTGCCAGCGGTGTGAACCCGTCAGGGCCAAACCAGCGATATAGGGCACCAGCCTGCTGACTGGTCGGCGCTATCTGCAGCTCCACCTGAGCGTCTTCATCTGCCAGACATATTGGACTGTTGCTGATGATCAACGGCGCAGCCGGACGTTCGAGAACTTCTACTTCCACACTGATAGTATCGGATTCACATCCGTTCCTGCTGGCTGTCACCCAGTAACGCCCTGCATTAAACATTGCATTCGCATTGGGAATAATCGGGTTGCTGATAGAGGCCGAAAAACCTCCCGGGCCGGACCAGCTGTACACTGCTCCCGGATACTGCGTTGCCATCAGCGATAGTACGTCACCCTGGCATACAGGACTGTTGCTGCTCAGCATGAGCTGTGGCACCTGATTGACTTGTATGCTGCGAGGTATGGATATCGCCGAACTACATCCCCCCAGTACTACGTAGACCGTATATAAACCACCGTTCTGCACTGTGGCGGAAGAAATTTCCAGGGTGTTGGTCGATGTGGTCACTACATTGTTGCCGGGCGTAGTCCAGTAGTACTGAACACCCGGACTGTTATAGTTGGTTGTCGTCAGTATAATCGATTCGCCCTCGCAGAAGGTTGTGCGATTGCTGATTTCTGTGGGTTGTGCCGGCTGGGCCGGCGTAAAATTGAGATCCAGCAAATGTGTCTGCTGCCCTGAAGAGCAGCCTTGACCTGAAAGTACCTCCAGCGTATACAGGCCGGCATTGACTGCACCGGCATTGGGGATGGTCAGGTTGGGCGCATTGGAGATAACCTGGCCGTTGAAAGACCAAATATACGTATAACCTGTTTGGTTGGGCGGGAATACACTGGAAGTGATCACCACCGTCACATTCTCTTGTGTACAGTCCGGCACATTGTCGCTGATGCCCGTTATGGCTACGCCTTGTACAACCGACAGACTGGCTACGGTCGTATCTCTACAGCCCTCCTGACTGGTAACAACCAACTGGTAGTTACCTGATTGGCTGGTCTGGACATTGCTGATAACCGGTGATGCCACGTTGGCAAAGTAATTGCCGGGCCCTGTCCACTGATAGCCTGATCCGTTGATCGATGAGTTGCCCTGCAACATAACCGTTCCTCCGGTACAAACGGGATTCGGACTCGCCTGTGCACCCGCTACGGGATTGGGGTTGACGACCAGACTGGTCGGTGCAGACAGTTCTGAATCACAGCCATTGGCGCGTACAAACAGACGCCAGGGCCCCGATTGTCCAAGACTTACCTGACTGGCCGTATAGGAAGGTTCATTGGTAACAAATTGCTGGTTGCCGGGCCCCTGCCAATGCCAGCTGCTGGCATCCGTGGTGGTCGTGGTGAATGTTACATCACTGCCCTCGCATACAGCCGGTATGGTAGTCAGCATTGGTTGTGCAGGCCGGGGCTTCACCAATACCTGTACGCTGTCAGGAGCCGAAACACATGCTCCACGACTTACAACCAGTTCGTAAATTCCCTGATTGACAATCCCCAGAGGTCCAATCAACGGAAACTGCTGGTTGCTGCTGAAGTTCGGACCTGACCACGTATAGGTTGCCCCGGATACCGGATTGGCCAGCAGCTGAAGTTCTGTCTGGGCACATACCAGCGTATCTGTAAATCCAACACTGGCAACGGGACGATCGTACACAATTACTTCCGTCACTGTAGATGGACCCGAAACACACCCATTGGCCTCAGCGGTGAGATAAAAACGGCGCGTTCCTGCCATGTTATTCGCCGAAACAGTAAACTCGGGCGTGGCCGTACTTCCGAGCAACAATCCTCCGGGCGCTATACCTTCGTACCAGTGAAATTGTACATTGCTGCCGGAGGGAATCACCGGCGTCGTCAGCAGCAGCGGTGCATCGGCACAGGCAGAAGCAGGCGCCGCAATGGAGGGCAGCATGGGCAGGTCTTCAATACTAACGTTGACAACCCCCTCTGCTGTGCAGCCTGTCAGACCACGGATTTCGACCCGGTAAGGGCCTTCTGCACTGGGACTGATATTGGGTATTACCGGATTCTGACTGGTTGAAAATAATATGTTGGCAGGGTTGTACCAACGATAGGTGTAGACAATGTTGCCGAATGCCTGCGGTGGATTGGCAAACAGAAACAGGGTATCTCCCCCGCAGACTCCTGAGTTGGCCGTAGGTTCTGGTCCCAATGGAGCAACTGTCACCAATGTATTACACTGGCCGGAATTTCCTGCCTCATCTGTTGCGGTTAATGTCACAGGTACCTGCAGGCCAACCTGGCTACAGTTGAAGGTATTGGGGCTGAGCAGGAGCTCTATTTCACCACAGTTGTCAAAGCTGCCGTCGTCAATCACCTCCGCTGCTATCGATTCTACGTCCGCACCGGAAGGGTCAATAAAAATTGTGGTAGGCTGACAGAAAGCATTAGGTGGCGTTGTATCCGCTATGGTTACCTGATAACGACATCTGTCAAGGTTACCGGCAGCATCCGAGGCCGAATACCCAACTTCAGATACTCCATTGGCAAATGTAATATACACCTGCTGCGACGGCTGCGGCATAGGTGTCGGGGGTGTAGAGGTCTCTCCTTCTGTGAAATACTCCAGACTGAGTGTATTGTAGGAAAAGGTCATGAATACATACGTCTCCCCGTCGTCATCCCCGTCTCCCGATACCATAGCAGGATCGCAGGGATTAATGCCATCACCGGGCACACCCGGAGGAACGCTAATATCGTTGGGCGAGAGGCGGATAGCAATGACACCATCGCTGGCCCAATCATTGAAGGTGGCAGCCGGAATGCTCACTACAAGCTGCCCCGGCATACTGCAGTCCGCCGAACCTACCACTGACTGCCCCAATAACTGGTCGTCGTCACCATAAATCGTAAAAAATGCCCCGGGCGAGTTGAAATCGCCCTGATACGAGACGGTCAGCTGGGCGTTACCGTAGGCATTGGCCGTCAGGCCGGTAAAAATATATATCTTTTCCAGTGCCTGGTAGGCTGTGAGGTTGGGGTCGTAGTAGAATTGGAGCAGCGCGGAAGCCGTATCAGCAGGGCTGGTCTGCGTCTGTACCTGATAAGCCTCACAGTTGTCATTAATCCCCAATGGCAGATCCAATAGTATGGTAGCACTGCAGGAATCAGGAGAAAGGAAAATTGTGCGATCGGGCGGACATATCAGGTCGGGTGCCTCCAGGTCTTCCACACGTATGGAGAAACTACAACTGTCACGATTGCCTCCGCAATCGGTTGCTATATAGGTTATCAGGTGGTTGCCCAGTCCCAGCGAAGCTGTGGGGCTGCTGCCCGGCACAGCCACTACCGGCATGCCTCCGTCTACGCGATAGGCAAACTGTTGCGGACTGATGCGGTTGGTGGGGAAACTGAGCTCCGCCGTGGCGCTGCCACCCGGAAGGCAGATGGCGTTTACAGCGAAACGGCCAGGCAGGTTGCCGGGAATAAAGGGCTCGAGCCTGACAGTAATTTGCCCGTCCGTCGCCCAACTGTTGATCTGTGTCTGAGAGACCGTCAGCAGGGTATCACTATTGGCACATTGTACAGCCGTGCGCTTGGTACGCCCGAGCAGGCTGTTATCTTCCCCATAGACGAGGAAATACTCCTCCGCACCTTCTGCATCAGCATTGGTCAGGCGAATGCGCAGCTGAGCCGGGCCGGTCGCCACTACCGGCAGCGGACCTGCAAGCATCAGGTTGAAGGTGATTGGATCAACCGGAACGTCTCCCAATTGCCCCGGACCGGCAGCACTGGTAATTGGCAATGTGAGCGCAATGTTTTCATTGCCGGCGCCCTCGCTGCAGGCATCGGTAATAGAAGCAGCCCCTAGGCTGACCGTAGCCTCGCATTGACCTGCATCAGTAGTGACCGTCCGACTCTCCGGACAGTTGGAAATCTCCGGTGCATCCCGGTCAATAACCGTGAAGGCTACCTGCCGGAGATTGGAACGCCCACACTCATCGGTAACAACTACATCTACCCACTTTTGCATGATCGTATCCTCCCGGATTCCGCACATGAGCGAAGGATAGGTAGCAGGTATGGCGGTTCCGGCTTCGTACACCGCCCAGACCAAGTCCTCTTCCAGTGTACAGTTGTCTTCAGCAGTTGCACCTGCGTAGCTGGCTATCCACTCAGCAAATAGCTGCGGTAGATCCGAGGTGTCTGTACACGTGACGGTTAGGTTGGCCGGGACGTCAGCGAAAATTGGATCTTGCCTGTCTTCGACGGTAATGATCTGGTCAGCGCCGGAGATATTCCCACAATTATCCTCCACACTCCAGGTACGCCGGATGGTATATTCATTCTCACATCCGTTAATACCGGGCGTAATCAGATCCGAGAACGTAACGGTAGGCGAATCATCGCAGTTGTCTGTCACATCCGACAGCTGACCTGTTACATCCATATCGCCGGCCTGGCTGCAATCTACAGTAATATCCGCCGGCAGCATGAATACAGGTGGCAAATTATCTTGAACCGAAATATTTTGTATTTTGACAGTAAAGTTGTTGCAGGCGTCCCTTACCGTCCACTGACGCCTTATCGTATACTCCTCTCCGCAGTTGCCGCTCGGTGTTTCTTCATCCATAAATGTAGTCTGGAATATCGAAGAACAATTATCTGCAACATTGCTCACATTCCCTGTAATCGTAAGGTCTAAAGGATCTTGCGAACAAAGAATGGTGATATCAGATGGCTCATTAAAGGTTGGGCCAAGGTTGTCCCTTACAATTATAGTCTGGCGCACCATTGTGGTATTACGGCACGAGTCAGTTACCATCCACGTCCTGAGTATGTTATAGGAATAAGCCTGACAGCTGGTAGAGTCAGGAACATAGAAATTTACCTCTGTAAATGTAGCTTCCAGATTCATTGTGCAGTTATCCGTCACAGTAACTACGGGCACAGGCGGAATGGGATCCGTACAACTAACAATAATCTCTAATCCGTCAACAACTCCGACGATCGCAGGCGCTTCATTATCAACCGTATTGTACATATAGGTTACATCTGTTAGATTACCACAGACGTCCTCTATCGTAAAAACAGCATCTAAGGCACCGCAAGCACTGGCGGGTACTGCCGGGCCGACATAATTAACGGACTGAAAATCAGCGCATCCATTGAACATACCGGCGGCGGCGGTAATTTCTGTAATCCTATCGTTCACCCACAGATTGAAATCATCATCACAGTCTCCGGTAAAAATGGTGATGGGCGGGACGTAGGGAATGCCGGTAGTATCCGGCAGCACGGTGATGATCATAGTATCCGCGATCATCGTACCGTTATCAGGGTCTGTGTATGACCAGATGCGCATGATTTCACCACCTGTACAGACACTTAATGTACCTGCCATGGGATCATCAACGGGTGAAACTGCAACTGTATTCCCTGCTGCGTTTAGCACCTGCAGATCAACCGGCGCAGGCACATCATCAACACAGTTCACCGTAGTATCTGCGGGTGCACTGTCTAAAAATTCGGGCATCAGCAGAGAAGAGGATGATCCGGGTAATTTGTGCAGTTTTTCTGTCGGCTTATGGGATGACGACACGGCATAGGCCGTATTGGAGGCAATACAAAAAACAGCAACTATCACCCATCCTAAGCGGCGTAGTGGTAGCTTCATATAGCAAATGGTTTAAAACTTGTTAAATATATCAGCTCTTTGCCTGACAGGTTAACGTTTATTTACCGGACAGGTATATTAAACACATCACAGTGAGCGCTTGGTTCGACCTTGATCCAAGGGAGGTGACTTCAGAGCAATATCTATGGGGGGGAGGAAAAGTAAGGACATGTTTTTTGCTTTAGTTTATGGGATAAATGACAACTGGGACTGCAGTGAGCAAATTTCCGGAAAAAACCTGCTCACTGCAGCCTACGGAACACCAGGCTTAAAGACCAGGCATCTGACAATATACATAAAAACGTACAGCTTACTTATTCGTTGCTACAAAGTTAACAAAAAGTCTGAATGCCTGAGCGAATCTTTGGTCAACTTCTTTTTCACCCAGCAGTTCCATGAGTTCGAATACTGCGGGTCCTTGCATACTGCCTGTCAATGCAATGCGCAGTACGGGCAGCACATCCCCGGTTTTAAGCCCCTTTTCCTGCATGAAGCCCTCCACACATGCCTGAATAGGCTGGGCCTGATAGGCCGGCAGTTGCATAAGCAGCGCCCGCAGCTCTGTAAAAAGAGCCTCACTGCCGGCATGCCATTTTTTGGCAATGGTCTTTTCGTCATAGTTTTCCACCGCTTCGAAACAAAAACGGCCGTTGGTATAGCTCTCTGCATAGGTTGCCATGCGTTCCTTCATCAGCCGCGTAAAGCGCAGCAGGAAGTCGTCATCGGGCTGGTGGCCATGTGCCTCAATAAAGGGACGTATGGCGGCAGCAAGTTGCTCATCGGGGCTGGCCATGATGTACTGCTGATTGAACCACCGGGCTTTGTCATAATCAAAACGAGCCCCTCCCTTGCCAATTTTTTCAAGCGAAAAGGCCTGTGCGAGCTGCTCGAGTGAAAATATTTCCTGCTCGGTCCCCGGATTCCAGCCCAGAAAGGCCAAAAAATTAATCATAGCCGCCGGATCAAAGCCAAATTCCCGGAATCCCTGAAAAGAATCCTCTGCAGTATCCCCTTGCCAGCCAATGGGGAAAACGGGAAAACCAAATTTAGCCCCGTCGCGCTTGCTCAGCTTGCCCTGGCCACTAGGCTTGAGAATGAGCGGCAGGTGGGCAAAGGCGGGCATGTGGGCTTCCCAGCCAAAGGCCTGGTAGAGCAGTTTATGATGGGCTGTACTCGGCAGCCATTCTTCACCCCGAATGACGTGCGTAATCTTCATCAGGTAATCATCGACTACATTGGCCAGGTGATAGGTTGGCATACCATCGGCCTTGAGCATCACCTTATCGTCCAGTTCATTGGTGCTGAACGTCACCTGCCCCCTCACAATATCTTCAATCTCTACGACTTCCTGCGGCGGTACCTTCAGCCGGATGGTGTAGGGCTCACCCGATGCCAGTCGTTGATTCAGTTCCTCGGGCGACATGTGCAGGCTGTTATCGAGCCGGTCGCGGACAGCTGCATCGTATTTGAAGTTGGGATCAGCAGCACGCTGTTCGTCCAGTGCTTCGGCTGTATCAAAAGCATAATACCCCCAACCGCCAGCCACCAGCCGCAGCGCATAATCTGCATATATCGCTTTGCGCTCCGACTGTCGGTATGGACCATAGTCACCCCCCTGAAGGGGTCCTTCATCTGGCCGGAGACCACACCAGCTGAGGGCTTCGAGAATATACGCCTCTGCGCCCGGCACGTAGCGCAGCTGGTCAGTATCCTCTATACGCAAAATAAATGTGCCGCCGGTCTTCCTGGCCAACAGGTAGTTGTATAAAGCTGTACGGATACCCCCGATATGCAAGGCACCCGTAGGACTGGGTGCGAATCTTACCCTGATGTTTTTCACAATGCGTCAAAATTAGTAGATGCTTGAAGCAGCGAAGGTGATTGTCAATGCGTTATCACAGCGAGGCTATGAACAAAGCAACAACGACCCCTTCCATTTCGGCTACAAATATACAAAGGTGAAAGCCAGTAGGTTCTTTTTTTATCTAAAATGCGACCCTCAGCCGGCAGGCAACTGCCTCCGGCAGTGCTGCCTTTTACCGCCTCAACGAAAAAATCATGTACCTTATCAAAACACCTAACATCCTGCAACGTCTTTTTCCGCACTTCACCTGGCGTATCTCCTCCGGCGGGGAGCAGGAAAAAGTCCTCTACCTAACCTTCGATGATGGCCCCATCCCCGGGCTGACGCCCTGGGTGCTGGAACAGCTGGCCGCTTACAGTGCCAAAGCAACCTTCTTCTGCGTCGGGGACAACGTACGCAAGCAACCCGTTATTTTTCAAGACATTGTACAACAAGGTCACAGTGTCGGCAACCATACCTATCATCATCTCGATGGTTGGGCAACAGAAAATATTCCCTACTTTCACGATCTGCGTAAGTGCGCGCAGTTGACCCATTCTACCTTGTTCAGACCTCCCTACGGACGTCTCAAGCCACGACAGGCGCAGTTTTTGCTCAGGCATTATCATATCATCATGTGGGATGTACTAAGCGCAGATTTTGATCCTTCGGTCAGTCCGCTGCAGTGCAGTCGAAACGTTTTGGATTCTGCAGGACCGGGATCCGTGGTTGTATTCCATGATAACTATAAGGCTGAGGAAAACCTGCGGTATGCACTCCCTCTCGTACTTGCGCATTTCAGTGAGCAGGGTTATCGCTTCGAGGCTATCCGGCCCGAGTTGCTGTCAACCTGCAGCCTGACGGCACGTACCGCATGACGTTTTATCTGTAATCCCCCCTCTCCTGTAACGCCTGTAAGCTGTGGGAAAACATGCTTTGGCAGCCTTAGCCCCCAAAGAGTGTTTTGCCACAGCTTCTCTTTTATTATCTTTGCGGCCAATCAGGCAGAGTTTATGTACAAAGGAAAAAAAGTAGTCGTTGTGCTGCCCGCCTACAACGCGGCACTTACGCTCGAAAAGACATACAACGAGATTCCGTTCGATCTGGTAGATGAAGTCATTCTCTGTGACGATGCCAGTAAGGACAATACTTCAGAACTGGCGGCCAGTATTGGTATCAGGCACGTGCTTGTGCATGAATCCAATAAGGGATATGGTGGCAATCAGAAGACGCTCTACAACAAGGCGCTGGCATTGGGTGCAGACATTGTCATCATGCTGCATCCCGACTATCAGTACACACCCAAACTCATCCCGGCCATGGTCAATATCATCGGTGATGAGCTCTATCCTGTCGTACTGGGCTCTCGCATTCTGGGTAAAGGGGCGCTCGCCGGCGGTATGCCTGTCTATAAGTACTTTGCCAACCGTATGCTCACGCTTTTTCAAAATTGGCTGGTCAACTACAAACTGTCTGAATATCACACAGGATATCGGGCTTTTAGCCGGACTGTCCTTCAGCGAATCGACTACAACTGTAATTCTGATGATTTTGTTTTCGACAATGAGATGCTCTCACAGATAATCTATGCCGGCTTCGAAATCGCAGAAGTGACCTGTCCTACCAAATACTTTGAAGAAGCTTCCTCGATTAATTTCCGACGCAGTGTCCGCTATGGACTGGGAGTAGTAAGCGTGTCACTGACACACTTCCTTCAGCGTACCGGATTGATAAAGCATCCTCGCTACCGCCTCAACCAAGTCTGACTCCCCAAGTGAACGCTTCTCCCAACGAACGCATCAGACAGTTGCTGGATCAGGCCGTCAATCGTTACAACGGACCCGATTTCATCGGGCAGGATCCGGTATCCATTCCGCATCGGTTTACCAGGCGCCAGGATCAGGAGATTATGGGCTTTTGGACCGCTATGCTGGCGTGGGGTCAGCGAAAATCCATTCTGGCTAGCGCGGAAAAACTCATCCGTTTGATGGATGGTGCTCCCTATGACTTCGTGCTACATCATCGGGAGAAGGATCTGCAGCGGTTTGAGCAGTTTGTGCATAGAACCTTTCAGC
The DNA here is from genome assembly GCA_964441755.1 of uncultured Saprospiraceae bacterium. Lineage (GTDB taxonomy): Bacteria > Bacteroidota > Bacteroidia > Chitinophagales > Saprospiraceae > JAUMBM01. The sequence continues at coordinate 122,316 of CAYTVG010000005.1, read as the reverse complement.
CGACAGACAGCCTCTATTTCCTGGCTTTTCTGAAGCATTATTACCAGGAGCATGCCAGCCTCGAAGATGCATTTGCCCGTTTTTTATTGCCCGATGCACCCGATGTGTCGGCAGCCATTGCCGGCTTTCACGAACTGTTCTTCTCACTCGCATACGCACCGGACAGGACGCGCAAGCACGTAGCAACACCGCTGCGTGGCTCTACTTGCAAAAGAATCAATATGTTTTTGCGCTGGATGGTTCGCAAAGACAACAAGGGCGTAGATCTGGGTATTTGGTCCCGCATAGGGATGCATCAACTGCTTATACCTCTCGACGTGCATGTAGACAGAATTGCAAGGCGACTCCAATTGCTGGAAAGAAAGCAGACCGACTGGTTGGCTGTACTGGAATTGACCGAACAACTACGGTTGTTCTCTCCTGAAGATCCTGTACAATATGATTTTGCCCTTTTTGGCATTGGTGTCCTGGAGGGAGATATTGACTGGAAGCAGCTATGAGAAACAGAAAGTATAGCTAATCCGGCAAAGGAAGCTGGCCGGCAAACTGCTGAAGCAACAGGAAAGCTAACGACAATCCGATAATCGCCCTACCCTCGGCTGTCCTCACAATGCCAGCGGAATCTTTACCGCTAAGTCCTGCAATAACGGTCCCGCCTGGCAGATTCCAACTTAGATGCCTGTCCGGCGGCAAAACCTACTCTCGATCGATGCGAATTTCCTGAACAAAATAGTTAGCTCCTGCAACCCGGCAGTAAATATAGACCCGAAAAATGCCATTGGTAGTTGACAAATTGCCGATAATGTACTCCGACTGGCTCTGTCTGGAAACGCCCTGGTGTACTTGTACAAAGCCCTTGGTCGGGTTGCGGGCGAAAAAATCTTTCATCACTTGTATAGCCCGGTCTTTGGTATACGTCTGCTCATCGTCCATGATAGCAATCTCGACATTACTGTCAAAATACTGACCTAAAACCACTGCATTACCACTACCCAGCGCGCGCATAATCTCTCCCAGACTAGTACTTTCCACGACTGTCATGGCTGAAAGGAATAACGAAGCTAAAGCCAGGATGATCATTCTCATGAAAAAAGTTATTTATTTGTTTAGTTTATGTATCAAGGTAGTATTCACAATATTGCTAGGCATTTGCCTGTGGCAGGTAGCCAAGCGTTTATTCGAGTACAGACCACGCTCCAGACGTTTTTTTCAGCATTTTCCATCTTTTCCCTTCTCATAGCCTTGGCTATGCCCTCTTTCAAAAACGCAAAACGCGTGAAAAAACAATCTGATTTGTATTCGGTCGAAATTTCCGGAAACACTTTAAATAGGTTGTCTGATGGCGGATGAATCTTCATAACAACTATATATCGCTGACTTAGCGTTATTTATTGTATTATCGGCCATAACACCCCAAAACACCTCTCGCAGCAGCACAGAATCCCATATTTTCTGCTCCCGCAAAATAAATGAGTGCATAGAGGGGCTACATGTACAGACACAACATAGGATACAATAATTGAAGTGTTTTAGTTTCCTGAAAAACAAGTCAAAAGCACTTCTTTTCCGCTCCTGTGTCCTCACAAGCAATACGGCTGCACCACAATTATTGTAGTATTTGTTTCATCGCCTGCCAAAGCGCCATAGCCTTTGTCTTGTCCCCTTGCTCTCTCGCCTGGCGTATCACCGAGAGCAGGTCACAAAACAGCAATGTTTTGCCCGCTATCCTCAGCGGTTGGTAACGTTGAGCGGCCGACTGTAAGCCTGCAGCAGCAGGCGTAAGGCCAAAGAGCAGGGCCGTTGTACACTGCCAGCGGTTGAGCAGCGTAAAAAGGGGCAGATTTTCCTCCCCTTCCACAACCAGTAGCCTCACTCGCTGACCGACAGGCGCCAACTGAACTGATTCCAGCACCTTTTCCAAATATGCCAGATCCGAATCCCTGCCGGCAGCATCGGTACATACCACTACCAACAGCGCCGGCTGCCCCACCGCATCCGTATTCCATTCTCCTTCAGGGAAGTCAATCAGCTCAATGTCAAATGCACGTTTCACAGAATAAGCATTTATATATAAAACAAAAATAAGAATTAAATTCCGAATCCAAACAAATTACTCTCACTATTTGAAATTTTTTTATTAACTTTGTGAAAATGACCATCATGGAACAGCGGATACAAATAACCAAAACGCAGTCATCGGGTTTGCATACTGTAAACTTTGACGACATTCCCTTCGGAAGGGTTTTTGCCGATCACATGTTCGTAGCAGACTATACAAACGGGCAGTGGGGTGATTACCGGATTGTGCCGTTTGGCCCTTTCAGTATTCATCCGGCGCTTATGGCGCTTCATTACGGTCAGTCTATTTTTGAGGGTATGAAAGCGAGTAAGACTGAGGATGGTACGCCCATGCTCTTTCGCCCTGAGATGCATGCCCGCAGACTCAACCGTTCGGCTGAACGTCTGGTAATGCCGGCTTTCCCCGAGGCTGATTTTGTAGAGGCGCTCAAAACGCTGGTCGCTTTGGACAAAGCCTGGATACCGACCAACGAGGGCAGTGCTCTATACATCCGCCCTTTTATGTTTGCCACGGACGAGTTCATTGGAGTGCGTCCTTCTGATAGCTACCGACTGATTATTTTCAGCGGTCCGGTAGGGCCTTACTATCCAAAACCTGTGCGGTTGCTGGTTGAGCAACACTACGTACGCGCCGTACCCGGGGGTACCGGTGAAGCCAAAGCTGCGGGCAATTACGCCGGCAGCTTATACCCGGCCAAATTGGCACAGCAGAAAGGTTTTGATCAGGTGATGTGGATGGGTGGCCCCAACATGGACATGGTGCAGGAAGTAGGTACCATGAATATCTTCTTTGTCATTGACGGAAAACTGGTCACACCGGCAACTGATGGTGCTATTTTGCGGGGGATCACCCGCGATAGTATTCTCATCTTCATGAAAGATCAGGGATATACCATTGAGGAACGACCTGTATCTATTCATGAAATCGTCGACGCTTACGAGAATAAGCGATTGCAGGAATGTTTTGGCGCGGGTACAGCTGCTGTTGTAAGCCACGTATCCCACATTGCACTGGGTGACCGGGTGATGGAGCTTCCTTCAGTTGATCATCGCCCGGTGGGTGAGTTTATCAAATCTTATATCAACGGACTACGCGCCGGTCGTATCGAAGACACTTACGGCTGGAATGTTCCCGTCAAATAAACGAAATTGTCTGACAATATTTCGCCGCCTTTTTGCAGCGAAATATTGTCAGAAGTATTGCGTATAACACCTTGCCTGTGGCTGCTAGTAAGCAGGGTGCTCGGGCTTGTTGCCGAGAATAGCATCGATTTGCTCCATCACCTCATCTGTCAGCAGCGGAACTACCTTTAGCGCATCGAGATTCTCACGCAGGTGTGTGGTTTTGCTGGCGCCAAGGATGACCGTACTCACATTTGGATTTTTGACACACCAGGCAATACCCAGTTTGGGCAGACTCACGCCCAGCTCGTCAGCCACTTCACGCTTGAGTTTTCTGACAACCTCCAGCCGCGATTCCGTCAGTGCATCATTTTTGAGCCACTCCAGCCCCTGCATACCCAGGCGGGTATTCGAAGGAAATTCTTCAAGGTACTTGCCCGTCAACACCCCACTGGCCAGCGGCGACCAGATGGTAGTTCCGAGCCCTATATTTTTGAAAATCTGGTTATACTCAACTTCCATTCTGTCGCGATGAAACATATTGTATTGAGGCTGCTCCATAACAGGTCCGATGAGCCTTAGATCCCGCGCCGCCAGATGTGCCTCCATGATTTCCTGTGCAGACCACTCACTTGTACCCCAATAGAGAATTTTTCCCTGCTGGATCAGGTGGTTCATAGCCCACACAGTCTCCTCTATAGGCGTCTGCTTGTCAGGGCGATGACAGAAGAAGAGATCCAGATAATCAACCTGCAAACGCTTGAGTGCAGCCTCACAAGCCTCCATGATATGCTTGCGACTGAGCCCTGTCTGGTTGGGTTTTTTTCGACCATCTCCAAAAAAAACTTTACTCGATACGACATAAGACGTACGGTCCCATCCTTGCTTTGTAAGGATATTGCCCATGACAATTTCCGACTTGCCCTGCGCGTAGATTTCAGCGTTATCAAAAAAGTTTACCCCCTGATCATAGGCCTCCACCATCAGGGCTTCTGCAACATCATCCCCGATTTGTTTGCCAAAAGTAAGCCAGGAGCCCAACGAAAGAACGCTCAGCTGCAGGCCAGATTTACCGAGTCTGCGATATTCCATAGTATTTACAATTAATTATATTATAATAATATTGATGGTATTGACAAAGGCTGCCAATTTTGGCGGCCAATGCCCCTCTGATAGGACAGCTATTCTAAGGCTGGCCGCTGTAAGCGTACAGAAGTTGAGAGCCCCAGCTGATATAAATTTCTGTTTAGGGGCACTTCTCGCGGGAAAACACCCGAAAACCAGAAAGTAAATGTCGGTTGTACCGCCAGTAAAACACGCTTGCCCAGTTTTCTTTCCCAGCCCATGGCAGTCTGGAAGCCTTGCTGAAAGGCCCGTATTTCGGTAGTTTCCCGGCTATACTGCCTGTCTGTGGTTTCGCCCGTATACCGAAGCAGCACAGAATCTGCAGACAGTTGGTACCCCAGATTCACGCCGAACATAAAATAAAAGGCATTTTTCGTGCCCAAATCCTGATAAAAATTAATTGACAGGGGCACATTGATTTGGTGCACCCGATAAGCCCGGCGAAAAGAGGTATAAATTCCTCTTTCGGGATCGTTGAGTGCGTAATCTGTTCTGGGGCTGAGATAGCCTGCGTTGGCATATTGCAGGCCAATCTGCAGGCCAATTTTGTCGACACGGCGGCTACTAAGCACTCCCAAACTGATACCTGGCCGAAATTTTTCCGCTGCCTCAAAGGCTGCAATATCTTCACGGGTATAAGCATCGGTATACAACAAGCGGCGATGTCCCAATTGAGGCGAGACTACCAGCCCCCAATTGCGCTCTGTCTGTGCGAATACTGACCCGGCCAGCAGCAGCAGGCCACCTATGATGAAAAGGATGCGCATAACAGCAGGTTTGATACTCACTAAGAACGCCGCACCGGCCAATGTGTTTTGCCCATACCCAACTGAATGACTAAAATCGCAGGAAAACACCCAAACCAGCCGTCAGCTCATTACCGGGCAGCGGTACGAATGCCGGCCGGAAACCAAGCTCCAAGTCTTCGCGGATATCAAAAGTAGACAGGTGAGCATCTACAAAAGCTTCCATACTCTGCATGGCGTACAGTATCAGCAAACCTGCATAGGCCGTCTGTCGGCGTTTATTGTAGCTATCGCGCAGCCGCCGCAGGCTGGACGGGTTATCGAGGCGGGTACCGCTAAATTCGTGTGTTTCCCCCAACAAACTCAGCTGATATGCCTCCTGCAGGCGATTGTAGTTAGTCGTGTTGAAATCAACCCAGGCAGCTACTCCTGCGAAAGCCCCGTATACAATGGGCGCTTTCCAATAGCGGCGATTGTAAATCTGTCCGCCCCCCGGTATAAGCGACCAGCGCAGCGATTTGGTTGGTTCGATCGGCCTGAGTGCGGGTAGCACGACAGCGATGGTGTCGGTTGGCAGCGGCGGGGCTTGCGCATGCAAGCCCAGGGTAAGCCATATTGCCAAGCCGGCCAGCGCCATAGGTCGAATTATCATGCTATTGTTCGATGCACTTGAAAAATTCCGTGAGCTGCTGGTGATCTTTGAAAGGAATGATGATTTGGCCACGGCCGGAAGCAGCGTCATCAACTTGTATTCGCAGCTGCCCCGTCCCGAAGAAAGCCCTGAAATCCTCCAGCATTTTCTGTTCGTCGGCAGACAAGGTAGCGCGTAACTGCCCCTTGGCAGCTGTTTTGGCTTTATCCCCTGTCTTAAAAGACTTCGTATGCCGCTCCGCTTCGCGCACCGACCAATTATTGGCGAGGATCTTTTGTAAAAACTCCTTTTGCAGCAGTTTGTCAGACAGACCGGCTATTGCGCGGGCATGCCCCATACTGATTGCATCCGTTTTGATAGCATTGACGACATCAGGATGCAGCTCCAGCAGACGTAGGTAGTTGGTGATGGTTGACCGATCTTTACCCACACGATCAGCCAATTTTTCGTGGGTGAGCTCAAATTCGTTTTTGAGGCGATAGTAAGAGTAGGCAATCTCCATGGCATTGAGATCCTCCCGCTGAATGTTCTCGATCAGGGCCATTTCCAGCAACTCCTGATCGTTGGCAATGCGAATGAAGGCCGGTACCTCCTCGAGCCCTGCCATCCTGGAGGCGCGCCAGCGACGCTCCCCGGATATTATTTGGTACTGCCGGGGCGCCATGCGCCTTACCGTCAGCGGCTGTATGATATTGTGTACACGGATACTCTCGGCCAGTTCCTGCAGAGCAGCTTCATCAAATTCCTTGCGAGGCTGATCGGGGTTGCGCTCTATTTCAGCCAACGGGATCATGGCAAAATGGCTGGATAGCTCCCTGACCAGTCCTTCGGGATTAATATCAATTTCTTCCTCCACCTTATTGCGGGAAAAAAGCGCGTCAATCCCTGAGCCCAATTGTTGCTTACCCACTCTGTTGCCTAGTTTTTTTGCCATAAGTCTTTTCCCATTGGATATTTGAGGTCATTACAGCGACATTCAGTTTGTCTGCATGACCGCTGCACTACAAAAATGTTACATTCGTATATAGCTGTACAGGGGTTTTACAAAGAAAAGCCCCTTGAAAGCATACCTCAGTTATCTACCTTAGTTGATGCTTTCTCGCCATTTTTACGCAGAAACTCCTCTGCCAGATTTAGGAAATTGATGGCCCCGCGGCTCACCGCACTAATTGCCACCACGGGCATATGTACGTTGGGTGCCTCGCCAATCCGCGAATTGCGATGAATAATAGTATCGTACACCTTGTCGTCGAAAATTTCCCGGATCTTGGCAACAACAACATTGGCCAGGCGAAGGCGGGCGTCATACATAGAAAGGACAATACCTTCTATTTTGAGCTGATTGTTGAGGTTTTGCTGCACCAGTCGAATGGTATCCTGCAGTTTTGTGAGACCTTCAAGTGCAAAAAATTCGCACTGTACAGGCACCAGAACCGAATCAGCCGCTGTGAGCGCATTGATAGTCACCAGACCCAATGAGGGCAGGCAGTCAATGAAAATATAGTCATACCGCTGCTTAACCTGATCAATCACACCTTTCATCACAAACTCACGCCGCGGGATATTTACCAATTCCAGCTCAGCTCCTACCAGATCAATACTGGAGGGCATGATATGCAGGTTAGGCGTATCTGTTTCATAGATAGCTTCAGAAGCTTCCAGCTGGTTGACCATACAATCGTAAAGAGACGTATCGGCATCGCCAGGCAGCACACCCACCCCGGAGGAAGCATTCGCCTGTGGGTCGGCATCGATGAGAAGTACTTTTTTGTCGAGAACGGCAAGGCAGGCAGCCAGGTTGATGGCTGTTGTCGTCTTGCCCACACCGCCCTTTTGATTGGCGATTGCGATTACCTTACCCATAAGCGGTAACTTAACTTTTGCGTGATTGACATGGCGGCACCTGACTAGATTGACAGCGTTTCACCGATCACCGGCAAAATTAGCGATTTCCCCTGACTGGCGAAAGCAATTTTGGCGGCATCGTGATCAATCCTGATAAATCCAAAGGTATCGTAGTGGCATCCTATTACTTTTTCACAGCCCACAAATTCAGCGGCTAACACAGCATCTTCATAGCCCATGGTAAAATTATCCCCTATGGGCAATATACAAAAATCAAGGGCGGGGCAAGTGCGCGGGATTAGTTGCATATCCATGGTGAGCGCTGTATCCCCTGCGTGGTAAAAACAACTATCCCCGGTCCAGACAACAAAGCCGGCAGGATTTCCTCCGTACCGCCCGTCCGGAAAACCACTGGAATGCACTGCATTTACCATTTTTACCGTACCGAAAGCGAATGTTGCTTTGCCTCCGTGATTAAGCGGATGTCCCTCGATACCGAGGCCGCTGAAGTGCTGATAAACCTCAAAATTGGCGATGATCAGGCTGTTGTTATTCTTCGCTATCCGCTCAGCATCGGCAATATGATCACCGTGTGCGTGTGTCAGCAAAATATAATCGGCCCGAATAGCATCGATATCAATGTGCCCGGCAAGTTCGTTGCCGCTGATGAAGGGGTCGAAAAGCAGCCGGCTGCCCCCTGTCTCTACCAGAAAGCAAGCATGACCATAATAGGTTACCTTTGTCATAATGTGTGTATTAACGCGCACAAAAATAGTAAAAATCAACCTTTGCCTCATCAACTTATACATTATTCTCAAATAGTGCTTTGTTAAATCTTCAGTAAGCCCGTGATAATTTGAGTCAAAAACTTTGGTAATTCGCAGTCCTTGCTGTATATTTGGCCGTCACACCTGAGTCCATAGTTTTCCCTTGTGCCTCGATCTAACGTTACAGAGCTTTGAGAAATACGATGATTAATCAATCTATCAGGCGATAGATGCGGCACAGTCATCTTAATTGGAAACCTTTATGAGACGAGAAAAATTTATTTATAACACACAGACACTTCGCTACGAGAAAGTTGTTGAACCACTCAGTGTTACGTTGTTTAGAATTTTCGGTTTCATTTGTGCGGCTGTTTTCACAGCTTTCGTACTCACACTCCTTACCCACCGTTACTTTCCGTCGCCTAATGAGCGTCTGTTGCTCTCAGAAATTGATCAACTCAAATCCGAATTGTCTACTACTGCCGAAGAGCTGGCACTGATGGAAAAAGCACTTGGCAATATTCAGCAGCGGGATGCCTATGCTCACAGGATGATTTTGGGTATGGATCCCATCGACCAGGCTGTCTGGGAAGGCGGCGTTGGTGGCCACGATGAATACAACCACTTCCGGCAATTCCGGCACTCCGGCGATCTGATGGCCAGCCTCCGACAGAAGACGGATCGTCTTAAGCGTCAAATTGACTTACAGTCGCGTTCGCTTGACAGTATCATTACGCAGGCTGAACAAAAAGAAGATATGCTGGCATCGATACCGAGCATTAAGCCCGTAGTCGGTGATCGTACGCGTTCGATGAACCTTCTCTCGGGTTTTGGCTACCGCCTCCACCCCATCCATAAGATTCGCAAGATGCACAATGGCATCGACTTTACAGCGCCCAAGGGTACTCCCATTCAGGCCACCGGCAATGGGCGTGTTGTCAAAGCTGAGTATTCCAGCGGCTTTGGGTATCATGTCGTGATTGACCATGGTTATGGCTACAAGACTTTGTATGCCCACATGCAGCGGGTGGAAGTACGCCGGGGTGAAACGGTTAAACGAGGAAATACCATAGGCCGCGTTGGCAATACCGGCACTTCAACGGCTCCGCACTGCCACTATGAAGTGCACTACCGGGGAGTGCCTGTCAATCCTATACAGTTTGTAACAGACGGACTTACCCCTGCACAGTACAGGGAGCTGGTAAGAGCTTCAGAGGTATCCAACCAGTCCTTTGACTAAAGTGTATGCTGGTGATTTTCGATAAAAAAGGGCAACTGCGCTGCAGCTGCCCTTTTTTATTGTGCAGAAGCGACCAGAGGTCGCAGGTGCACCAGGTATTCTATATTTTTTCGCAAACCGTCTGCAGAAGTAGCTACTATATCCAGCCAATCCAAGCCGGCAGCGGCTGCGTACGCTTCAACCTTTTTCAATGCCAGTTGCCTGAGTTTTTCATCTTTTACGATGCCATTGGCAAAACGCCTGCCTTCAAGTTCAAATTGCGGCTTGACCAATGCAATGATACTGGCAGATGTTTTCATGAGTGGCTGTAAAAAGGGAAAAATGTGTTTGAGACTAATAAATGATACATCGATAACAACCATGTCTGCCAATCCCTTCGACAATTGCGCAGGCGCCAGCCTGCGAATGTCCTGTTTTTCCATACACATGACCGCCGGATGCTGCTGTAAAGAGGCATGGAGCTGACTTTCACCAACATCAACTGCATAAACGCTTACAGCGCCCGCCTGCAGCGCACAGTCTGTAAATCCACCCGTACTTGCACCTATGTCCAGTACGATGGTTTCTCGGAAATCCAGTGCAAATGTGTCTATTGCCAACTGTAGTTTATGCCCGCCGGCACTCACAAAACGCAGTACAGATGCTTCCTCTAATATGACGGAATCGGACGTCTCCACCTCCTGTGCAGGCCTCACAACTGTTTGCCCGTTGATTTTCACCGCCCCCGCCTTGATGGCCTGCTTGGCGCGTTCGCGCGACTCAGCCAGGCCAGCCTGTACCATATACTGATCCAATCTCATGCAAACAAATAATAATCAAGCTATTTTTACACCTTTCTGCGACTCCTTTTGAGGCAGTAAGATTTACAAAGTTACCACCTTTTTTCCCATTCACACAAATAGGTCCTACCTTTGGAGCCTGCTAATAAGCTGACTAACCGAAAGAAGATGAAAAAAATTGCAGACATAATGCCGCAAACGGGTCGGGTTGAATGGATAGGCCTGCGTCCAAGGACGAAGGCAGCATTGGAAGTGGTAACATCCGCACTGCTAACCGTAGAGCAGGGGCTTGGCGGCGACCATTACCGCGGCAGTAGCGGCAAGCGGCAAGTCACGCTCATACAGGCAGAGCATCTCGACGCCGTTGCGCACCTGCTTGGGGTAGATCGCATTGATCCGCTGTTGACAAGACGCAACATTGTGGTAGCAGGCATCAATTTGCTGGCCTTTGCCGGCCGACAATTTGCCATAGGAGAAGCTATATTGTCATTCACCGATTATTGTGAACCCTGCGAGCGAATGGAGGAAAATCTTGGCAGTGGCGGCTATAATGCCATGCAGGGACACGGAGGGATCTGTGCCCGTGTGATTCGGGGAGGTAAAATTGCAGTAGGAGACAGTGTACGGCTATTGACAGCAGCCGTAGAGGCAGACGCCCCCTCTACAATGCCTGGATGAGTATTTGGTAATCATCGAAAGCGGCATTATCCTTTTTCATCTCCAGCAGGTCGAGCAGCTCTTCTCCATAGGTTTGTTCGAGCTGGCTGTGTGTCTGTGTGCAGCGGATTTCAATTTGTCCGGTCTGCAGCTGTGACAGTCGCCAGCGAAGTGTGCGCCCTGTACGCGCCAGCAATTCGCCATAAATTTCCTGGTGATCAAGCGCCTCTCTGCCCGGCAAAGAAGCTTCCTTAAATGCCTGGTTGTTGTAGGCCAGCAATGCGCCACTGTCGAGAATAAAGTAGGCTGTATGAGGAAGTAGCCCTCCGTTGGAAGACAGGGCTGCATAGAGTGCAAGTTGTATATCTTCTTTATTTTTAAGCATTTCCGTGAAGCGTGTCTTACCGCTCCACTTCAGATCGACAATTGCCTGCTCACCTCCGCGACTCAGCACCATATCGGCCCGTCCATTTAGCGACACCCCTTCGAAGACACCCTTAATCGATACTTCTGTAGAGGCCTCCGCCCAGCCATTGTCAACCAGAAAGCGAATAAGTTTCCAGGCTGCCTGTTTGATGCGCTTGATAAAAGCCACGCGTTCAGGTTCCCGTCCATACAGAAGCAGGCTGGCACCTTCTTTACTGAAGAGCGCTGGTGCTTTTTCGTCTACCCAGCGCTCAAGCGCCGGCTTATCAAGCTGCTGCCAAGGCTCCTGAAAGAGTATCTCCATGAAGCGGTGGGCAAGATTGCCGAGCAGCGTATTGCCCTCTGTGACCGTCAGAATACCCGTTGACCGCAGCCGTATGTAGTGTCGAAAGAACCATTGATGCGGGTAGTAAAGTAGCGCATTCAGGCTGGAAGGCGTTTCTTCCTCGCGAAGTTGGAGAGTGCGAACTTGTAAAAAGGGCTGAGGTTGGCCCAGGGGCCAGTATTGACCAGTAAAAAAATCCGGTAGCGCGAACTGTTGCTGCCAGCAGTTGGGAAATTGCCGCGTATCAAGATCTGCCGTGATATCCTCCAAATTATCGAAAGAAGCTTGCAGGTCACCATACAACGGATGTGGCACTGTCGTACTGCCGGAGACTGCTGCAGGGAGACACAGTATGAGCTGTTGTCCCAGCATGCGCAGCGGTTGCTTACGCAGCCATGCCAGCCGATTGTTTTGTGTCGCCGGCAATTCGATACTGACCGACTGCTCCTGTAGCCATGCCAGTTCTCCCGGATACCAGCGTGCAAAAAAGTAATCAGGCTCTGCTTGTACAAAATTCCACCATATAAGTTTATCAACAGGTCCCACTACCCCACCCGCTTCCGAAGCATAATCAGCGCGTCCACGACTTGCAGGTCTGTGGGTAACAGGCACAGATGCATAAATTGTGCGCACGATACGCTCGAGTTCAAGAAAAGAAAGCCTGTCTTCAGGTAACATTTCCAGCAGCGCCACAATACGTCCGGCCTGGGCTGCCAAGGTCAGCCAGCTGCTCCCTGTAGCGCTCCCGGGCTCATAACTACTGAGGGCCCACTGCTGCAGGAAAGCATAGACATCGCGAGCTTGCAGGGTGCTGACCCTGTCCGACACCATATCGACCCGGTTGCGTCTAAACCAAAAATCGTACTGTCGCCGCAGCTCTGCCGTCTCCAGCCCACGCGACTGCTGTTCGTCAAAATATCCGTTGATCATCACGAACCAACTGTCTGCAAACAGCCCCGGGATTTTTGACAGATAGGCAGATATACGGCGGGCTAAGCCATCGTCCAGTGGTTTGACCGACAGGCTTACAAACTCCATTACCTTATTAATATCGATTGGATCCCACAGGAAAACAGTCACCAGCTTGAGTACTTGCAGAGCCGGCCGGGCAGGGCTGGCAGACGGAATACCCAGCACAGGCAAGCCCTCCCTGTCAAGTGCATCATCGAGCAGATAATCCGGCTGTAAGAAGGCCGGCCGGAAGGCCGGATTTTTCCGCAACAATGTCGCCATAAAAGCAGACAACTGCAGGTCGCGACTGCCACGCAGGAGCAGCAGGCTGCCATCGGCAGCCAGTCGTTTATGGGTTGATTTTTCACCCGACAGCAACTGCCGCTGCCAACGGCCCAAATCGCTGTCATCCGCTGCCAGGGCCGGCTGTCTGTATTGCCTCACGACCACCCCTGCCGTCTCTAAGGTACGACAGACTGCTAAGATAACAGGCGGCAGCAAATCCGAAGGCTCTATACACTCTATGACAGCAAGGCCATGCCTGCGACCCTGTTGGATTGCCTGCAGCACCAATTGCCATCGATCCCCCATACCCATACCCACAAACTGCCCGGGCGCCTGCAGCATTTCTACTTCTGCGAGCTGTCGCAAACGCGGCGGCATACCTGTTACTACCGAAAAATTCCAGCCCGCAGCCCGCAGCTCATCGCGATGTGCCAAAAGCACTTCTGCTGTTGCCAGCGAATCGGCCTCCAGCGAAGCGCGAAAGAAAGCCGCCTGTTCACTCGATGCGTAAATAAGCAACAGCTGCCTGTACTGCTCTATACGCAGGAAGTCAATATCGACAGGCAAGTGCGAAAGCCCCAGCCGTTCTTCCAGCAAAAGCAACAGACCGCGCGGCCCCAGCCACAGGCGGCCTGCTTCAGGCAAAGTAGCTGACGGCAGCGTAGCTGCATCCAGTGAAAGTCCAAAGGTAATGTGCATGAAAGATGTTTTTAGGGAAGCAAGCAGCGCATGAAAAGACTAGCCGCCTGTCGCGTGCTGGAGGCGCTGTATCTGTGTCTGCCACAGCTTGCGCTGGTCCGCCTGTTCATCGTCATCACAAAAATCTGTCACCTCTAAAATGGTCTCCCCGGTCACGGGGCTTTCTTTAATCCTGAACTCGAGGTACTCGCCTTCATCCGCATCATCCCAATGAAACCGGAGGCGCTCTTCTTCAATATCATCTATCAGATCGGCCGACTCCGAAGAGCTGCCCCAATAAAATGCATAGTGATCCCCATTAATATCAACTTCATCACAAAACCAGCGAGTAAGGCAGGAGGGCGTTGTCAAAAATTGATACAGTATGCCCGGCGATGCCCGGAACAGAAATTCCAATTCTATTTTGACTCTAGCCATGATCCTACAAAAACGGTTATTTATATCTGAAGGGCACAATAAAAGATAAATGTTCGATTTGTGCAAGTTTTTTTTACCAATCGGTCAATATTTTCATGCCGAAAATGGTTGAAACTATTTTTACATCTTTGCGTTATTAGATAGCATGCGTGAAAAATAGGATATAAACTACTTGACTAAAGGTATATTTAAGCCTATTTTTGCACTCTGTTATTGAGAAAAGAGCAATAGGAGCAGGCACCATCAAAGCGGATCAGCTGTTGTAATCCACGTATGTCCTACCTCTCCGCCACTCGAACAAATGATTTGTTCAACCTAAATTGTCACAAACCACTTCAACGGGCATGCGCTTGACAGCCAAGGCATCCCATACTCGCAAAAGTCGCTAAAGGTACGTAGATGAGACAGTTAAAGATCACTAAGTCGATCACCAACAGAGAGAGTCAATCCCTGGAGAAGTATCTTCAGGAAATAGGAAAAGTTGACTTGCTTACCCCGGAGGAAGAAGTAGAGCTGGCCAAACGCATAAAGCAAGGCGACCAGGCCGCCCTTGAGAAGCTTACTAAGGCCAACCTTCGCTTTGTCGTTTCTGTGGCCAAGCAGTATCAAAATCAGGGCCTGTCGCTGAGCGATCTGATTAATGAGGGTAACCTGGGCCTCATCAAAGCCGCCCAGCGATTCGATGAGACCAGAGGCTTTAAGTTCATTTCTTATGCCGTTTGGTGGATTCGCCAATCCATTCTGCAAGCACTGGCCGAGCAGTCTCGTATCGTAAGGCTACCGCTTAATAAGGTTGGGTCTCTCAATAAAATCAATAAGGCTTTCTCCGAGCTGGAGCAGGAGTACGAGCGCGAGCCTTCCGCGGAAGAACTGGCTGAAATGCTTGAGATTCCTACCGAAGAAGTAGAGACCACGCTAGGTGTTGCAGCCCGCCACGTATCCATGGATGCTCCTTTCGTTGAGGGTGAAGATAACTCCCTGCTCGACGTCCTGGAAAATACGGCTACGCCCAACACTGACTCTTCTCTGGAGTATCTCGAGTCGCTGCGCCGCGAAATTGAGCGCTCTTTGTCGACGCTGACTGATCGACAGTGTGATGTCATCAAACTCTACTTTGGTATTGGTGTTGAGCATCCTATGTCATTAGAGGATATTGGTGATAAGTTTGGGCTCACGCGCGAACGCGTTCGTCAGATTAAAGATAAGGCCATCAACAAGTTGCGCTCAGCTAATCGCAGCAAGCTGCTCAAGCATTATTTGGGGGCCTAAGCGGCTGATTTAGTTAAAAAGCAGCGTATTGCCAATAGTTTGCGCTTAGGCAAAAGGATAGATTGTCACAACACTTTTGGGCGGCCCGGGTCGCCCAAAAGTGTTTTTAGGAAGGGCAGTACCCGATAAATCTCACCACCTTATCTGACAAACCTCACTGGTCTTCTCTCCCGGCTCCCTTACCTTTGGTTTAGTGCAGATGCTGCTATGTCCGCGAATATAGCGTAAAAGTGTCCGTCAGTTCACTTGTTTTCTTCACCATCTCAACCTAAGCAATATGTCTCTTACACCTGCCAATAAGACCACTTTCATGGATTCGCTCAGTCATGGAAAGGCCGTAGTTGGGCTGGAACTTGCCCGCCCCGATTATCCCTTGCTGGAATATCTGCATTATCTTTTTGGTCATCTGAAGGCTGAGGAGATTCGCTTTGTACATATCATACCACAGCTCGAGTTTTTTTACTGGGAAGATCAGGAAGAAAAGCTGGAGGTTGACAAGCAGATTTTGCAGCGAATGGAGGAGGAGATTTCTGCATTCTTTAAAACAGCACGCCCTAAGGCTTCCCTGGAGATTCGCGAAGGCAATCCGCTGGAAATGCTGTTGGAGGAAGCTGATACTTGCAAAGCCAGTCTGCTTGTCATGGGACAGCGCAGTGCAGGTGGCCATAATATTGCTTCCAAAAAAATGGCCAGACGTTCTGATTGTCCTATTCTCATTGTGCCCGAAAAGGCTGAGTCGATTATTTCGAATATTCTGGTGCCTATTGATTTTTCACCCAGCGCCGTCAAAGCGCTGCAGACGGCCATTGCTCTGCGTAAGGCGGTTAATCCCGAAGCCTCCATTATCTGCATCAATATCTACGAATTGCCGGACTTGAGTGCCTATCGCCTGCAGCGTACTCCTGCAGAACTACACCAGATGGTTGAGGAGGATAGAAGTCAGGCGTTTCGTGCTTTCCTGCATGAATATGCCGGAGAAGAGGCTGCCAGCATCTCCAACAGCCTAATTCACAAGTATGACCTGAGTATTTCACACCATATTACCAACTTTGCCAAAGAGCAGCAGTGCGATTTGATTGTCATTGGCGCAAAGGGGCACTCCCGTATGGAAAGATTGGTTTTGGGAAGTGTAACAGAAAATCTTCTCTCCGACAATGAAGATTTTCCTATACTTGTGGTAAAGTAAATTTCACAGACGATGGTTGGTGAGGTGTATTGTCAGCACTGACAGGTAGCTTAAGTAGTGTTCGGGATTATTGCCAAAGCACCTGAGAGTCTATCTTCATTGGTAATTTGTATTTCCAAACGAGCACTATGTGATTAAAAAAGCTTACAAAACTGCGAAAGGAGAATAGTTTTGGGCTTGTTAAAAAAAACCGGATATCCCCTGAGCAGAAAATGGTTTGCATAATCTTTTGACAACCTCTCTTCCATCAGCATAATTTTTTCAGCTATGCGTATTCATGATCAACTGCATTTGCACGACATACAGCTTGGCTTCAACCAGTTGTTTCCCCACCTCAAAATTTCTTTTTACTCCGTTAGCCATAAAGAGGGCGAAGGGAGCGCCGCCAGAAATGAACTTGATGCCCGGCAGCCATTGTCGCAGGTACGTACTATTCACAAGGATGGAGAGATTGTTATTCATCCTGAGATGACGGTAGCGGAGCTGGAAAGTGTTTTCGCCGGCTATTTTGGCCTGAATGCACAAATATTCCGCAAGTCTGGTAACCTGTGGATACAGACGACCGCTACAGATCAATGGACGCTGGGTGAGCAAAATCGCAAGGGTGGTTCTTCGGAATCTCATTATGTCGACAAGCTTCTATCCGACGAAAAGGAAGAGCCTTTAGAAACTGATTAGACGGATAGCTTGTATTTCGTAGATATTTAGTGGGTTTGGTCAAATACTTCTACTATTTTGAGGACGAGTGCTATGTCCTGGTAATAGGCCCATACCCAGTCAAAACGAAGATTGGACGATAGTATGTATGGCTCCAGCAGCCCTCTTCGCGATGCCAGCCCTGCAAATATCTCTCGATTTCGAAAAGCAAGGTACAAATCTCTGCCCGTACGTTCAGTGTAGGCTATGATAGCTGCCTGCATAGGTTCGGTAAGCAACCCGGCAACATGGGTATTCTCCGTAGCGTACACCATATAATGCTCGCGGAGACTTTCATTGGCAACTTCGTGATCGCAGTTGGCACCGCCACGTAATACAAATGCTTTGATACTACGGCTGAGCTGCGGTTTATACCTGCGTGGCCACAGCACAAGACTCCCTTCCGCCTCTTCCCCAAAAAGAGCGTACACGAATTGCCCCTCAAAGACAGCTTGCAGTCGGTTGGCGAGGGGAGAAATTTCCTTGACTGTCAGCTCTGACAACACGAAAGGCATCATGCCAATACGACCTGTAATGTAATCGTCCCCCTCGTAAATATCTGCAGATGTATCGAAAATACCGCTCTGTAAAAACAGCTCTTTAGAAATGAATTTTTGCGGATCGTAGTAGAGCTGTTCGTAGTGAAGCTCCGTATACATAAAATGCAGAATAAGCTGCACCAGATTGCGCTTAGTGGCCTGTCTGAATAGCTGCATACGCCAACCCAGATAAGCTATGTAGAAACCTGTGGGCAGGGTGATAAAGAGTGTGAAAGCAGCCAGATCCAGGTAGATAGCAAGCCCGAGCAAGGTCAATCCTAGTAAAAGCGAAAGTAACAACAAGCGTACGAGTCGTAAGCGCAGTTGCTCAGCACGCAACAAATCCGGATGAATGTGCGAATTGTAAAATAACCTGAACGCTGCCTGATGAATTGAATCCATAGATTTTGCAAGGATGCTGTCAGCCAAAAGTACTTAATTTTTGAGCCTCTCATAGCATAAAATACCCGTTTTGCGTTATGTGTAGGCATGAGGGATATGTGTTGTATGATTTTGTGCCAAAGCCCTTGGAGCATACCCGGACTTTCCCTTATTGCTCACTGAACGATTATTTTCCTGCAGACTTTAATTGTTAACAGTCCCCTGCTACCCACTACGTTGCCTCAAAATGTAAAATCAGGTAAAAAGCGAATTTTTTGCCTCCGGCAAAAAATCCCGGGAATGCTCTTAACAACTAAGCCCCATGAAAAAATACTCGATTAAAAAAAATACCGTACATTTGCACGTCTATGCAAAATACAATCAAATACTTGTATCAGGTCGGCCTTTTCGTACTCGTTCTTGGCTTATGGGGCTGCAAGAGTGAGTTCGAACGCGTGCGCACAAATGGTGACCCTGCCTTCCTCTTGCAGAAAGCCAATGAATATTTTGATGCCAAAGACTACCTGAAAGCGCAGACACTCTATGAGTTGGCTATTACAAGCTTTCGGGGCAAGCAAGAATCCGAGACTATTGCATATCGCTATGCTTATACCTACTACCATTTAGAGCAGTATACGCTGGCAGCATACTATTTCACCAACTTTGCCCAAACCTATGGAGGTAGCCGCTTCCGGGAAGAAGCTGAATTTATGGCTGCGTATTCCAACTACTTGCTGTCGCCTATATTTAGACTGGACCAGAAGGCAACTAACCAGGCCATAGAGATGTTACAAGAGTTTGCCAACCAGTACCCTAACAGCGATAAGGTGGCGCAGTGCAACGAACTAATCGATCAAATGCGGGGAAAACTGGAGCGCAAGGCCTATGAGTCTGCTAAACTCTATTTTGACCTTAAGTACTATCAGTCGGCAATTCAGACGTTTGACAATGTACTAAAGGATTTTCCCGAAACCCAGCGCGCCGAAGAAATTCGGTATATGATGGTGCGTTCCAGCTATTTACTGGCAGTCAACAGTTTTGTGGACCGGCAGCAGGAGCGATTTGAGGATGTCACGAGCCGCGCCAACGCTTTTCTGAACAGATATAAAAATAATGGCGGCTATCAGGCAGAGGTGTCTCAAATGCTGGCTGATGCCCAAAAACGTTTAAAAGAACTGGAAAATGTCCGATATCAAAACACAGGTTCAAGGTCTGGATCCTAATGTACGCGCCCGCGATGTAGGTGCTATGGTTAAGGATACCAATAATATCTATGAGACGCTTAATGTCATCACGCGCAGGGCTAAGCAGCTGGCAGTTGACATCAAGTTGGAACTCAACAGTAAGTTGGAGGAGTTTGCTATCTCAAGTGACACCATTGAGGAGATCAGTGAGAATAAGGAGCAAATTGAAATCTCTAAGTTCTATGAGCGCCTGCCCAATCCGGTAATCATAGCTACCGAAGAGTTTTTCAACGGAGAACTCTACTATCGCCATAACGATAAGAAGAAAATCCGACGGAACGGTCAGTAGCCCGGAATTAGCACGTGTGATCTGATGTTGGTTTCACGAAGCCCGACAGTTAAGTCTGCAGGCATTGGTATGTAGAGTACTCGTACTGAATTTTCGCATTGGTACTGCAAGGATTGTTCTTCCGCGATTTCTTTGGTTATGTAGTATAGGTTATACTTCCTTATTTAGGAATCGCGGAAAGAATACATCCTGTTTTATACAGGAGGCGAAAATTTCCGGGTACCCTCTGATCTGGTTGATTGTTACAAGTCAATTCAGATATCATTTTTCTCAACCGCCGGTTTGATGCCACCGATAAGCCGGAGTATCTTCAGCTCTCCATGCGCATACTCGACGGAAAAAAGATTATCCTTTGTGTGAGTGGCAGCATTGCTGCCTACAAAGCAGCTTTCCTGACGCGGCTTCTCATCAAAAAGGGTGCGGCTGTGCAGGTACTTATGACGCCCCATGCCACTCGCTTTGTCAGTCCTCTAACCTTTGCTACTCTTTCCACCCGGCCAGTTTATATTGATGTAGTAGGTGAAGATGAATGGAATAACCATGTCGCACTAGGTTTATGGGCTGATGCGATGGTGATTGCGCCTGCTACTGCGTCTACGCTGGCCAAGCTGGCGCAAGGGCTGAGTGACAATCTGGTAGTCGCTACCTATCTGTCTGCTCGTTGCCCTGTGTTTATTGCACCAGCCATGGATGTAGACATGTGGCATCATCCTGCAACGCGCGAAAACATCGAACGGCTCCTTCGCCATGGCAATCACCTGATTCCGGTGGGTAATGGTTCCCTGGCCAGTGGGCTTAGCGGGGAGGGGCGCTTGGCTGAGCCGGAGGAAATAGCAGCTCAACTGGAGCACTATTTTTCCCGTCAGGGTAAGTTAGCCGGTCAACGCTGGCTCATAACTGCAGGTCCTACCTTCGAGCCTATCGATCCGGTACGGTTTATAGGTAACCGCTCATCAGGAAAGATGGGTATGGCCATAGCTGAAGCTGCAGCTGCAGAAGGTGCAGCCGTAACACTTGTATTGGGTCCGTCTGTGTTGAGTAGTGCCCACCCCAATGTCCACATCATTCGGGTAGAAACCGCCGTTGAGATGCATGAGGCGGTTCTACAGCAGTTTAATCAGGCGCAGGTAACCGTGCTAACTGCTGCTGTGGCAGATTACAGACCGGAACATGTGGCCGGCCAAAAAATTAAAAAAACGACTGATAAGCGCGATCTTAGGCTCGTTCCTAATCCGGATATTGCAGCAGACCTTGGAAAACGCAAGGCTAATGGCCAATTGGTGGTGGGCTTTGCGCTTGAGACAGATAACGAATACACCAACGCACAGGACAAGCTGAAGCGAAAAAATTTTGATCTGATTGTGCTCAACTCCCTGCGAGATCAGGGAGCAGGCTTTTCTGTAGATACCAATAAAGTTACCATTTTCTTTGCAAACAATAAGCATTGGGACCTGGAGTTAAAATCCAAGACTGAGCTGGCAGCAGACCTGCTGGAAGCTATCGAAGAATACCGTACATTTGCAGATACGACCAATTTAGACTAGTCATTCGACGATTATGAAAATTATACGCTTACTCGCTCTTTGCCTGCTTTTTACCTCCCCGGCACTTGCGCAGGAACTCAAGTTCAACATCCGTTTTAATACCCTGGCGCTACAGACAGTAGATCCGGCCGTATTCACCACACTCGAGCAAGCCCTCAATGACCTGCTCAACAACCAGAAATGGACCAACGATGCCTTTGAGCCAGAGGAACGCATCAACTGCAACCTGCTGATTACCCTAAAAAGTGAAAACTCCCCTACTTCATTTGTTGTAGATATTGCTGTCCAGTCCTCCCGACCAGTTTATGGTAGTGAGTACCAGACGCCCGTATTCAACCATTATGACGATAACGTCTCCTTTGAGTACGAGCAATACCAACCCATGCAATTTAATCGCAACACTTTCAACAACAACCTTGTCTCTACCCTGGCCTTCTACGCCTACATCATTCTGGGTATGGACTACGATTCTTTTTCTCCTTTGGGCGGCGAGCCCTATTTTGCAGAGGCTCAAGAAATTGTAAACTCCGTACCCCCCGGTGCCGCGGCAATCTATAAAGGCTGGCTTCCCAGTGATGGCCAGCGCAACAGGTACTGGATTATCGAAAATATTTTGTCTCCACGGATGAGACCGTTACGCCGGATGATGTATGCCTACCATCGGAACGGGCTGGATCTTATGCATAAAAATCTCGTAGAGGGTCGCGCCAACCTGCTCCAGGCGCTCACAGAGCTGGAAACAGTCAACCAGAGTTATCCCAACTCGATGATTATGCCAATCTTTTCAGTTACCAAACGAGACGAGATTATTGAAATTTTTAAGCAGGCTACGCCCAACGAACAGAATCAGCTCCTGCAGCTCATGATGAAGGTCGATCCGGCCAATATTAGTCGCTACCGGGAGATTCGTTGATCGTCTTCTTTGTTTTTCTGCGTTTGCTCACAGATCGAAAAAAACGTACTTTAGCGACATAGAAGTCAGTTGCTTAGGATTGGTCAGGTTTTCTTCCGGCGACAGTAGTGAGCTGTTTTTGCACGTTCATCTTCCTGAAGGAATGTATCTGGCTGTAAGATGGAAAACGGCAAAATAAGAGTCGTCAGAAATCAGATTAACATCCCGAACAATGTTCCGGGTATTGCTGAGCGAATTGAACAGCACTAAAAGTACGTTGGTTACATCCTTGTTTCAAATAAATGGTCTTAGCATGCGCAAGCAATTTTTTTTCCTGCTGACAGCTTTGCTGCTTCACTTTGCAGCGAGCGCCCAACCAACACAAAAACCACCCCTGCATGGCCGACACTGGATGGCCATCACAGGTAAGCCGCTGGCGGCTACCGCTGGTGCCATGATTTTTCAAAAAGGAGGCAATGCCGTAGATGCTGCCTGCGCCATGCTGGCGGCAACTTGTACCATGTGGGATGTTCTCAGCTGGGGGGGAGAAACGCAGGCACTGATATATCATCCACAATTGGATAAAGTAATCGCCATCAATGCTTTAGGGGTTGCACCGGCAAAAGCCACGCCTGATTTTTTTCGGGAAAAAGGCATGCAGTCTATTCCGGCCTATGGCCCGCTTGCGGCCGTAACCCCCGGAACGCCTGGCGGACTACTCACTATGCTGGCCGAATATGGCCGGTTGAGCCTTACAGAGGTACTTACACCTGCTATCAGTATGGCCGATGGTTATCCTATCGAAGCACAGACAGCCAACCAAATTGAGCGAGAAAAAGAACGTATCCGCGAGTGGCCTTATGCGCGCAAGGTCTTCCTCGTACATGAAGGACAGCCAAGGGAAGCTCCACATGCGGGAGAAATTTTCAGGCAACCAGAGCTGAAGGCAACCCTGCTGAAACTGGTTGAGGCCGAGCAACAGGCAATCCGCGCTGGCAAATCACGCAAAGAGGCTATCTATGCTGCCTATCAGCGTTTTTATACAGGTGATATCGCCCGCGATTTTGTAGAAGGAAGCCAGGAACAGGGAGGTATTATTTCCCTTGAAGATTTACGCGCCTGGCAAGTGAAAATCGAAGAGCCCCTGATGACCACCTATAAAGGAGTGGACGTATATAAACTAGATACCTGGACTCAGGGGCCCAGCATGCTGCAGGCACTTAACCAACTCGAGCATTTTGATCTTAAAGCGATGGGGTATAACTCAAGCCGCTACATCCATACGCTATACCAAGTGATGAATCAGGTTTTTGCAGACAGGGATTTTTACTATGGAGATCCTGCTTTTCCTCCTGCTGAACCCACTGAAGGCCTACTCTCCAAAGAATATGCCCGCCAGCGCGCAGCCTCCATCAATCTGCTCCGCAACGATCCTGATGTACGACCGGGCAATCCCTACCTTTTTCAAAAAGATACCCTGAATCCCTTCTACGAACTTTTGCAGCAGTGGCATAGTGTAAGTACGCGGGATCCTGACCACGGACCTGGTTTTTTCGGAGGTACGACAACCGTTCAGGCAGCGGATGCCGAAGGATGGGTTGTATCCATAACCCCTAGTGGCGGCTGGGTGCCCGCCTGTATTGCCGGCACGACAGGTATAGGAATGAGTCAGCGACTGCAAAGCTTTGTGTTGTCTCCCAGGGATAACCCCTACAATGTTCTTCGCCCCGGCCAGCGGCCACGTGTCACCCTTACGCCCGGCCTCGCACTGAAAGATGGCCGTCCTTTTCTGTCTTTTGCTGTACAAGGAGGCGATAGCCAGGACCAAAACCTGCTGCAATTTTTTCTCAACATGACCGAGTTTGGTATGACCGTACAGCAGGCCTGCGAAGCTGCCAACTTCAATAGTTTTCAGATGCGTTCTTCATTTGGCAACCACGAATCGAAACCGGGTGAAATTCTGCTCAGAGAAGATGTACCTGCCTGGGTACAGGGAGAACTACAGCGGATGGGCTACAAAATCCAAACCGATGACCGTACTTCAGGCCCTATCAATGCCATCTATTTTGACTGGAAGCATGGTAGTTTCTGGGGTGGCAGCAGTAACCACGGAGAGGACTACGGTATTTCCTGGTAAATAATAGAAGTGGTACAGGGGCTGAAACCTGGCTAAGTAGGCAAATTTTCCTGCCCCTGTACAACTTCCTGTAATGCCATAAAAAATATGCGCTCCTTAAAGCGTACGTGAGATGCCAGCTGATACCCCAGCTCATTCATCTGCTCGGAAAACTCCTGCTTGTCTGTATTCTCCAATGCTTCAAATGCGCGTATGAGTTCCTCTTGCTCTTTGAGAACCTGCTGGGCAAGGCGTGCAGCCTGCCCACCTATACGCTTTGCCATCGATATCAGTTCGCGCTCAACTGATGCAAATTCCAATGTGATCAGCTCGCTGTATTGGTGCAGCGCATACTCGCGACGTCCTTCATCTGTTGAAGGCATACCGCGATAAGTAGGTACATCATTCTTGAGTACCTGTGCAACTACCAGCATGCGATGGTGTGCTCTTGAATACGGAATTAACCAGTCATGTCGCTTGAGAGGTGTCATACACTCGTTTTTGTACCTAACCAAAGGCCGTTCTTTTTGTTGAAAAAAAGTAATACAGAGGCTTAATGGCGGACAAACTACCATCTCTTCCCACTGATTATCAATAACAAAAAGCTATTTGTCGCGGCCTGACTTCATACAGCTACAAAGCCAATAAAAAAATTATCTGCACATTACTTGTAAAAAACTGAAAAGCATTTTATCTTTGCACCGCTAAATGTGAAACAGTGCTGCTGCTTGGCATTTATGCTGGAATAGACCTATGGTGTAACGGTAGCACTCCGGATTTTGGTTCCGTCTGTCAAGGTTCGAATCCTTGTAGGTCTACAAGTTGAAAGTGGTTCGCAGATTGTGCGAGCCACTTTTTTTTATACACTATTGCGCGATAAAATCACTTTTGACCTGCAGTTTGCAACAGATACCTTCTTTGGGTTGTTGTAAAAATCTCATGCTGCAACAAGTTATGCCGGATACAACAACCAACCATTTATACACAGAAACGGAAGATCAGCCACAGAGTAAGGCTGCGCTGCGCAGAGGCATCTTTATCAAAGGCGCCAGAGCCAATAATCTCCAAAATGTAGATTTATTCATCCCCAAAAATAAGTTGGTTGTGGTGACGGGTCTGTCGGGTTCAGGCAAGTCATCCATCACTATGGATACACTTTTTGCAGAGGGTCAGCGGCGATATGTGGAAAGCCTTTCTGCCTATGCCCGGCAGTTCCTGGTGAGGATGCAAAAGCCGGATGTAGACTATATCCGGGGTATCTGTCCTGCTATTGCTATAGAGCAAAAAGTGAGTACGGCCAATGCGCGGTCTACGGTAGGTACTCTGACAGAAATTTACGATTTTCTGCGACTTCTATATGCGCGAATAGGCAAAACCTACTCCCCTGTATCTGGCGAACTGGTCAAAAAGCACGAAGTCTCCGACGTAGTCGACTACCTTTTGCAGCTACCCGAAGGCAGCCGGGTACAACTGCTTTGCCCCATACCTCATAAGTATGCCGACCGTTTGTTTCGGCAGGAGCTGCAGCTTCTGATGCAGAAGGGCTACACACGCATTAGCGTCAACGGACAGCTGGAACAAATGCAGGATTGGCTCGAACGTGATGATCCCCGTTTGCAGCAAACAATAGCCAGCCTTCAGGAGGAACAGATCAGCATATTGATCGATCGCTTTGTCATGAAGGCAGCCGATGAAGAGCTCACAAAGAGAATTGCAGATTCAGTGCAGACCACTTTTTACGAAAGTGAAGGAGAGTGTCTTGTGGATACTTTCGATGGTAATCCCCGGGTTTTCAACAACCGATTTGAACTTGACGGCATTACTTTTTTAGAGCCTAGTCCGCAGCTATTTAATTTCAACAATTCCTATGGTGCCTGTCCCAGCTGTGAAGGCTTCAGTATGGTCATGGGTATAGATGAGTCCAAGGTCATACCCGACCAATCGCTGTCTGTTTACGAAGGCGCCATTGCTTGTTGGAAGGGAGAAAAATTCGGAGAATGGCTCAACTACTTCCTGGAGTTGTCACACCAGTTTGATTTCCCCGTACATCGTCCATATCGTGATCTGACCGCGGCCCAGCGCAAATTATTATGGAAGGGTAAGGGTGAATTTCCGGGGATTGACGGCTTTTTTAAAGAGCTAGAAGAAAAAACCTATAAGATACAGAACCGAATTACGCTGGCTCGCTTCAGGGGCCGCACGCGCTGCCCCCTCTGCGAGGGAAGCCGCCTGCGCAAGGAAGCGAGTTATGTAAAAATAGACAATAAGTCCCTGTCAGAATTGCTGGATCAGCCCGTCGAACAGTTACTGCCTTGGTTTGAACAACTGCCCCTGTCTGATTTTGACCGACAGGTCGGGCGCAGACTACTGACCGAGGTTGAAAGCAGGCTTAGGTTTATGTGTGACCTGGGACTAGGCTATCTCACCTTAGGCCGTTTGTCCAACACCCTCAGTGGTGGAGAAACACAGCGAATCAATCTTACCCGAACGCTGGGCAGTAACCTCACGGCTTCTATGTACATACTAGATGAACCCAGTGTAGGTCTGCATCCACGCGATACTGCGCGCTTGGTTAAAGTGCTTAAAGAATTAAGGGATCTCGGCAATACGGTCATTGTAGTGGAGCACGAGGAAGATGTTATACGCAATGCAGACTACCTGGTTGATATCGGCCCCGAAGCCGGCGTTCATGGTGGAAAAGTCGTATTTGCAGGTCCTTATGAAAATATCTACACAGAAGCCAACGACAGCCTCACTGCCGGCTACATGAGCGAAAGGCTGCAAATACCCATACCTGAACAACGGCGGCCTGTCAGGTCTTTCATACGCATTAAAAACGCCTGTCAGAATAACCTCAAAAATCTCACAGTAGACATTCCGCTCAATACCCTGACAGTAGTGTCCGGTGTATCAGGAAGCGGCAAAACCAGTCTGGTCAAAGATATTCTCTACCCTGCACTCAAACAACACTTTGGCGAGACAGGGCAAACACCCGGGCAGCATGCAGGTATTGAAGGTGATTTGAAAGCGCTGCATGAAGTAGAACTCGTCAACCAGCAACCTATTGGAAGGTCCTCGCGGTCTAATCCCATCACCTATGTTAAAGCTTACGATGCCATCCGAAATCTGATGGCTAGTCAGCAACTGGCCAAACTGAGAGGACTAAAACCCGCCCATTTTTCATTCAATGTCGACGGGGGGCGTTGCGATAGTTGTAAAGGAGAAGGCGAAAACGTCATAGAAATGCAGTTCCTGGCTGATGTTCGGCTCGAGTGCGAGGAATGTAAAGGGAAGCGCTTCAAATCCGAAATCCTGGAAATTAGCTACAATGGAAAAAATATCCACGAGATCTTATGCCTCAGCATTGAGGAAGCGCTCAGCTTTTTCGCAGGGAATAAGGATATTGTAAGCAAAATAAAACCCTTATACGACGTGGGGCTTGGCTACGTACAGCTGGGTCAAAGCTCAAGCACTCTTTCAGGAGGGGAAGCTCAGCGGGTAAAACTTGCCAGCTTTTTGGGCAAGGAAGGTGAGCGGCAGCAGTTGCTGTTTATTTTTGATGAACCAACAACGGGTCTGCATTTTCACGACGTTCAAAAATTGCTCGATGCCCTGAACGCACTTGTCAACAAAGGGCACAGTGTACTGGTCGTAGAACACAATCAGGATGTAATTAAAGCAGCAGACTGGGTAATTGATCTGGGGCCTGAAGCAGGTGAAAGAGGGGGACAACTAGTGTTTGCCGGCAGACCCGAGGACCTTATCGCCGTTCCCGACAGTATAACAGGGAGATACCTCCGGCAAAAATTTTGAAATCAGATTGCTGTGAAGCTAATAAAATGGACGCCCTCAGGTGCGCCCATTTTATTAGCTATACCTCAGGAATGTGCTCAAGTTTCAACTCAATATTCTTTTCTTTCGCTGACTCACGGAAGTCATAAAGAATATTAAGTGCATCAAAATCAATCTCTACTGCCTGAGAACCATCTATAATTACCTCACTATTAGCCGGAAGCTCCTCCAGTGTTTTCAGCAATGAAGCTTTGTTGAGGAAAGATACATGCTCTGAAAGCACTAACTTGATGCGTCTTTGTGTACCACTCGAAGGGATCTCTTCCTCGTGATAAAAGTAGGGCGTATTGTAGTTAGTCTTCAGGATATAAAAAATAGCTACTGTCATACCAATCAAAATCCCCACTAAGAGATCGGACAGCAGAATTGCCCCCACAGTAACAACAAAGGGCACAAACTGACGGACGCCATGCTGAAACTGCATTTTGTACAGTGCCGGCTTAGTAAGTTTGAAACCCACTACCAACAATACGGCTGCAAGTGAGGAAAGTGGAATCATGTTGAGCACTCCCGGAATCAATGTGACACATACCAACAACAGTATGCCGTGGTAAACAGCAGACATTTTGGAGTGGGCACCCGCCTCGAGGTTGGCAGTACTTCGCACAATGACAGCCGTCATGGGCAAGCCACCAACCAGACCACTCAGCATATTGCCAATTCCCTGGGCTTTAAGCTCCTGATCAGTAGGTGTATTGCGTCGGTGAGGATCCAGCTTGTCAACAGCTTCAACACTGAGTAAGGTTTCCAGACTGGCGATGATAGCAATAACAACAGCCACCTTCCATACATCAAAACGCAGCAGCCCACTCATATCAGGCAGTATAAAGACACCCCCCAAATCATTCACCGAAAAAGTAGGGATTTGCACCAGATGTGTCTGATCCAGCGTAAGTGAAGAAGAAGATGATACGAAAAAACTGTTAATTAGTACAGCAGCTACCACTGCCAACAGAGCTCCCGGAACGATTTTCAGTGATTTGTAGAAATTTTTCAACCAGCTATCCCAAAGGACAATTATACCAAGCGAGATCAACCCGATTGTCATTGCCCCCGGCTGGACGTGCGTAAAAGCATATGCAATAGCCTCAAACGTGTTGCGACCGTCAGTACCCATAAAATTGATTTCTCCAAAAGCGTCGGAATCAATCCCCAAAAAATGAGGCAGCTGCTTCATAATGAGAATAATACCTATTGCTGCCAGCATACCTTTGATAACAGATACCGGAAAATACAGGCCGATAATGCCCGCGCGTACAAAACCCAATATGAGTTGCAGCAAACCGGCAATCACTACAGCGGTGAGGAAAAGGTTGAATGTACCCAATTCAGTGATTGCATCCAATACAATAACCGTAAGGCCGGCAGCCGGTCCCGAGACACTCAGATGAGAACCGCTAAGAAATCCGACGACTATGCCCCCAATGATGCCACTGATAAGCCCGGCCATCAGCGGAGCCCCGGAAGCAAGGGCGATGCCCAGACAAAGAGGTAATGCCACAAGAAAAACAACAAGTCCGGCAGGAAAATCTTTGTTTATAGTTTTGATGTATTTCATCATAGGTGGTAGTAAAGCTTTGATTATAAGTAGGAATACCATTTGATCGGGAGATTGTTCAATTTCCCCGATTATTTTTATATTTGCCAGTGACCGATTTATAAAAGCTGCCTGTTTGGCACTATTGCATAACTAGGAGGCTGTCTCCAAAGCACTTTGCCGCCCGTTGCGGCTAACTTCAGAACCAAACAAGCATCCGTTTAACATCAACATGAGCGCCCGTTTATTACAAACTTTGGCTGTATCAGCAGCCAAAATTTGTACTGAGGCATCTCAATTATTGCCAAGGGAATACAGATGATACAACAACTCTCCGCGATTACTATACTCGCATTTATAGCATGCTACTTTGCCGTCCTGATGCTGATTTCATACATGACGGGCAAAAATACAGATAGTGAAAGCTTTTTCATGGCCGGGCGTAAGTCCAACTGGATGCTTGTTGCCATCGGCATGATTGGTGCCAGCCTGTCGGGTGTCACCTTTATTTCCATTCCGGGCAAGGTAGGTGTTGAGGGCGCTAATCAGGATTTCTCTTACCTGCAGGTAGTCATGGGCTATATGTTGGGCTATGCAGTAGTCGCATTGGTTCTTATGCCTTTGTACTATCGTATGAAGCTCACCTCCATATACAGCTACCTTGAGGAGCGTCTAGGCTATTACTCGTATAAGACGGGGTCATTTTATTTTTTGGTCTCTCGTATGATTGGTTCGTCATTCAGGTTGTATTTGGTGGCTATCGTACTGCAGCTGTTCGCATTTGACGCGTTTGGCATACCGTTGGCCGGGACGGTAAGTGTCATCCTGTTACTGATTTGGCTGTATACCTTCAGGGGAGGCCTCAAAACGATTGTGATCACCGACACACTTCAGACAGTAGCCATGTTGTTGGCTGTTTTTCTCACTATCATGTTTATCAGTGATGCTCTCGAAACATCTCTCATTGGCCTGGCAGGAGACATCATAAAGAATGACATGAGCAAAGTGTTCTTTTTTGAGGGAGGCTGGGCTGACCCCAATAATTTTTTCAAACAGTTTATCAGTGGTGCCTTGATTACCATAGTGATGACAGGGCTGGACCAGGATATGATGCAAAAGAACCTCAGTTGTCCCAGCATTCGTGACGCACAGAAAAATATGCTGCTATTTTCACTCATACTGTTCATTTCAAATATTTTATTTTTGTCCTTGGGTGCCGCTCTTTACTTGTATACAGGCTCCGTAGGCATTGAGCCTCCTGATCGCTCCGACTATCTATACCCTATTGTAGCGCTTTCCCATCTACCTGCCACTGCCGGAATTTTCTTTATTTTGGGCTTAATTGCAGCTGCTTTTTCCAGTGCAGATTCGACCCTGACGGCCCTCACGACTGCTTTTTGCATAGATTTCCTCAATTTCGAGAAGCGCCAACTTTCCTCTGTTGAGGAGAAACGCGTTCGAACAAAGGTACACATTGGATTTTCAGTGCTTACACTGATTGTAATCCTCATATTTCACGCATGGAATAATGAAGCTGTAATCAACAAGTTGTTTGTTGCTGCCGGCTACACCTATGGTCCTTTGCTGGGGCTATTTGCTTTTGGCATACTGACCCCGCTCAAAATTCGGGAAGTACTTGATTTGACAGAATACAGCTGGGGCAGCAAGCTTCCTTCCTGGTTGCAACGCATCAATCTGGTGGTAATCATTTGCCTGTTGGCACCTGTGCTCTCCTACTTTATTGAAAGCAACTCGGCCAGTTTACTTTTTGGATTCTCTTTTGGTTTCCTGATCATAGCCTTGAATGGTATGATTACATTTGTAGGACTTCTACTGATTTCGTACAAAGAGGATTTAGTTATTGAAGAGGCTCATCCTCCTTACGGCTCGGAAGAATGAGGTCGTAATTAGCACAAATACTGTAGCAGCTGTGTACCGATTATTTATTACCTTGCGACGTTTTTGAACACATTTGCTCCTCAAATTTTTTTTCATGGGTAAAATAAGAGCTGCCATCACTGGCGTTCAAGGCTATGTGCCTGATTATATTCTGACGAACGCAGAGCTGGAAACCATGGTTGACACCTCTGATGAATGGATTACCACCCGTACAGGTATCAAGGAGCGCCACATATTGAAAGGGGAAGGACTAGGGACATCTGTCATGGGCATAGAAGCTGCCAAAGGACTGCTGGCAAAAACAAATACGGATCCCGGGGAGATTGATCTCGTAATTTGTGCTACGGTAACCGGTGATATGGTCTTCCCGGATACTGCTAACCTTATCGCGGCTGCCGTAGGCATGGAAAATGCTTTCTGCTTTGATGTAAATGCTGCCTGTTCCGGTTTTTTATACGCACTCACGGTGGGTGCCAAGTTCGTGGAGAGTGGGCAACACAAGAAAGTTATTGTAGTTGGCGCTGACAAGATGTCTTCAATTGTTGATTACACTGACCGCACAACCTGTGTACTGTTTGGCGACGGGGCGGGCGCTGTGCTGCTGGAACCAACCACCGAAGAACTGGGTATCATGGACTACTCGCTCAAGAGTGATGGTCGTGGCGCTGAATTCCTGCGTATGAAAAGCGGAGGATCTCGTTCTCCGGCTAGTATTGAGACTGTCATGGCACGGGAGCATTTTGTGTATCAAAATGGTGCACCTGTCTTCAAGGCAGCTGTCTCGGGCATGAGCGATGTTGTCATGCAGGTCATGAAGCGAAACAATCTTAGCAATGATGATATAGCCTGGTTGGTTCCTCACCAGGCCAACAACCGGATTATTGAAACGGTGGCTCGCATGGCCGACTTCCCGCTGGAACGAGTGATGATAAATATACACCGCTACGGTAACACCACAGCAGCTACGCTGCCCTTGTGTCTTTGGGATTACGAGAGCCAATTACACAAAGGGGATAACATCATTCTCACTGCTTTTGGCGGCGGTTTCACCTGGGGTGCCATATATATCAAATGGGCCTACAACTAATTTATCATCATGGCTAAAGGGCAGCGCCCTACGCATCAGTTTCGCAAAAGCAGGGCTTCCAATACAGGGAAACCGCCTGTCATTCAGCGTGATGCTCAGGCAACGGAAGATATGCGCCTCAATAAATATGTTGCACATTGCGGCATTTGCAGTAGGCGACAGGCGATTGATCTCATAAAACACGGCCAAATAAGTGTCAATGGCCAACCAATGTACGAACCAGGCTATCAGGTAGCTAAGGAAGATAAGGTCAGCTATCGTGGAAAAATAATTCAGCCGGAAGCCAATTTGGTATACGTTCTGCTAAACAAACCCAAAGGTGTCATAACCTCCGTGAAAGACGAAAATGGCCGTAAAACAGTCATGGATCTACTAGGTGACAAAATTAGTGAGCGGGTTTTTCCCGTAGGACGCCTCGATCGAGATACCACAGGCCTGCTGCTGCTCACCAATGATGGCGATCTGGCCAAAAAGCTCACGCACCCTAGTCACCGCGTGCCCAAAGTCTATCAGGCAAAACTCAATACCCCACTTACCAAAGCGGATCTCGAGAAAATTCAGCAAGGCCTCACGCTCGAAGATGGCCTGGTGAATGTAAAATGGATCAACTATGCCTCCGATCAGGAAAAAGACAATATAACATTAGAGATACATGTAGGTCGCAACCGCATCGTCAGGCGAATATTTGAATCTCTTGGTTATGAGGTTCTCAAATTGGATCGCGTGTATCTGGCAGGGCTTACCAAGAAGAATCTGCCCAGGGGTTTCTTTCGCTATCTCACCCCTAAGGAGATTATCATGCTCAGGCATTTTGTCCACTAGCCTGCATTTTTAGCTCCTCCCTTTCGGATTAGAGAACGATTATAGCTACCTTTGCGCAGCTGATGTGCGTATACACAGCTGTGCTGACAGGCCAAAATTGTATCGTATGAACCTGGTAGAAGTAAAACTTTTTTCCGGCTCCTCCTCTCGTTATCTGGCAGAAAAAATTGCTGATCACTATGGACAAAGCCTCGGAGATCTAAAAGTAAACCGATTCTCCGACGGCGAAATCCAGCCAGTCATCAACGAATCTGTGCGCGGTGCTTTCGTCTTCTTCATAGCATCTACATTTCAGCCACATGAAACACTCATGGAGCTGCTGTTGATGATTGATGCTGCCAAAAGAGCCTCTGCCGGCTATATCACGGCCGTAATCCCTTACTTCGGCTACGCTCGTCAGGATCGAAAAGATAAGCCCCGCGTACCCATATCTGCCAAACTAATCGCCAATCTGCTGCAGGCTGCCGGAGCCAACCGAATTATGACCATGGATTTTCATGCCGACCAAATTCAGGGCTTCTTTGATATTCCCGTTGATCACCTGCGAAGTGAGGCCATCTATATGACCTACCTGCAGGAACAGCAAAATATGGATAATGTAGTCTTCGCTTCTCCTGATGTAGGCGGCGTAAAAAGAACACGGGCATACTCCAAACATTTTAGCCGACCACTGGTAATCTGCGATAAGTATCGCAAAAAAGCCAATGAAATTGCTGAGATGACAGTCATCGGAGATGTTGAAGGAGCCGATGTTATCCTTATCGATGACCTTGTGGATACAGCAGGTACGCTCTGCCGCGCAGCCGATATTATTATGAAAAAGGGCGCTAAAAGCGTACGTGCGCTCTGTACACATCCCGTACTCAGCGGACAGGCATACGAAAATATCCAAAAT
Source organism: uncultured Saprospiraceae bacterium (assembly GCA_964441755.1). Classification (GTDB taxonomy): domain Bacteria; phylum Bacteroidota; class Bacteroidia; order Chitinophagales; family Saprospiraceae; genus JAUMBM01. The sequence continues at coordinate 87,953 of CAYTVG010000005.1, read as the reverse complement.
TCGGCCCTGTCTGAGCTCATCGTCTGCGATACCATACCTCTCAGACAACCCATGCCCGATAAAATCAAGGTTCTCCCATCTGCCAAATTATTTGCCAGAGCCATCCGAAACACCCACGAGCATCGTTCAATATCAGCACTTTTCTTTGAAGGTTGATATTTTTGTACTTGTATACTCGGGATTTATGGGTATCTTTGCGAGCATTTTTTTGCCCGCGGTTGGAACCGCGGTTTATATCTAGTCATAAGACAGTCATTTAACATGGAAATCGTAGCTTTTACCGGTCAGCCCAGAAATGAAGTGGGTAAAAAGGCTTCCGCGGCTGTTCGCCGTGAAGGTGGCATCCCTGCTATTATCTATGGTGGCACCGACCCCGTTCATTTTTCAACTACCTGGGGCGATGTGCGCGCAGCCGTCTATACCCCCGATTTCAAGTTGGTTGATGTTACTATCGATGGTACGACACACCGCTGTATCGTCAAGTCCGTGCAATACCATCCCGTAAGCGACCAAATCGAGCATATCGATTTCCTCCGCCTCAATGCCGGCGTTCCGGTGAAGGTAGAGGTTCCTGTACGCTTTCAAGGTAGCTCACCTGGTGTTCGTGCAGGTGGCAAGCTGCTGCAGCTGATGCGTCGTGTCAAGATCAAGGCACTGCCTGAAAATCTTGTCGACGAACTGAATGTAGATATCTCTTCACTGGAATTGGGACAATCCATCCGGATTCGCGACATTAAGAGTATCGACAATGTGGAAATCATGGCCAACGGAAGTATTCCGTTAGCAACTATTGAAATCCCACGTGCCCTTCGTTCTGCTGCTGCGGCAGCCGCAACGCAGTCGGGCAAGAAAAAATAATTGTAGGCTGTTGTTTCAGCCCCTGCCTTTGGCCACTGTCACAGCAACATGCTGTAGCAGTGGCCTCCTTGTTTTTACCCAAGGCTGTTTGTTCATCTTTACAATCTTTGCTGCATGCGCTATATTGAACTCGACAACCCACATCGGCAAAAGCATTTTGCTTTTTTCAATTCCATGGACCACCCGCACTTCAGTATCTGCGCAAATGTTGATATATCCTGCTTTTCAACATCCGTAAAGGCTGCTACCATCCCCTTCACAACCAGCCTGGTCTATTTGCTTGCACGCACAGCCAATGAAATTGATGTCTTCAGACAGCGCATCAGGGGCACACAAATTGTGGAACACGATACCGTTTCTCCCTCTTTTACAGTCCCCACTGATGTTGCAGATGTATTTAGTTTTTGTACAGTAAACTATCAGCCGGAAGCAGCTGATTTTATCCGCGATGCACATCAAATCATGGAGAAAATGCGCCACTCTCCCAGTTTTGAAGACGAAGCAGGACGTGATGATTTTCTTTTTCTATCTGCCATTCCCTGGATCAGCTTTACAGGCCTGACACACGCCATGCATTATTCTCCGGTTGACTCTATACCCCGGATCAGTTGGGGGAAATATTTTTTACAGCAAGAGCGGCTGCTTATGCCCGTCTCTGTACAGGCTCACCATGCCCTCGTCGACGGGCGGCACATGGGAGTTTTTTTTGAAAAATTACAGCAGTATCTAATGCAACCCTCTTTGTGGCTGTAATGGAGGAATTTCTACCACCGCCTTGGGTGTGTTGATTTTGTAGGCGAGTATTTGTGTTTTGAAGTAATACAGCCGACACTAGCTGCCTGTAAATGGTAAAAAATGCCTGATACGAACCACTTGGGGCCCGGCAAGAAATTCTCAGACATGCTCTTATTGCGAAAATTCGCTTGAAAGGCTTATTTTTGTCAATACATGAGTACTAAATCACAAAACGAGCGAATTCTCTTTGGGCTCAAGCTAAAACAGCTTCGGCAAAAAAAGAATCTTTCCTTCGCCGAGTTGGCGGCGGAGACAGGTATGTCTATCTCTTATCTGAATGAGATTGAGAAAGGTAAAAAATTTCCCAAAGAAGAAAAGCTTGATAAGCTGGCGGCTGCGCTGGACGTTTCCGCAGAGCTGCTGCTACGCAACGAATTGGATAACAGCCTCGCCCCCGTAGAGGAACTGCTGAAGTCTAATTTTTTGCACGAGCTCCCGCTGGATATGTTCGGTATTGATATTAGTAAAGTTGCAGAACTCATAGCGGGTGCTCCCACCCGGGTAGGTGCCTTCATCACTACCCTGATAGACTTAGCCCGTAGTTATGCGCTGCGGGAAGAAAATTTTTATTTTGGCGCACTGCGTTCTTATCTGGAGCTCAACAACAACTATTTCGAAGAAATTGAATTAGCTGCGCAGCAATTTTGTACTACCTTCCACATCGACAGTCACCGCCCTTTGCCGCCTGAACGACTGCAAAATGTACTTGAGCAGCAATATGATTACCAAATCGATCGGGAAACACTTGACAGCTACCCGGAGCTGTCTGGTATGCGCTCTGTATTTTTGCCACATAAAAAAAGATTACTGCTCAGCAGCCGGCTAAGTAATATGCAGCGCGGGCTCCAATTTGGCAAGGAACTCGGCTTTCAGTACTTACAGCTTAAAGAGCGGGCTTATACAGCCAGTCTCATCAGCGGCAGATCTTTTGAGGAGGTTCTCAACCACTCACGAGCTACTTACTTCAGCGTGGCACTCCATCTTCCGCTTCACCCGTTTGTTGAAGACGTCGGGCAGTTTTTGAGGCACAGCCGATGGCAGGCGGAGGCTTTTCTCGCCATCATGCAAAAATACGAAGCCTCACCCGAAATGTTTTTTCATCGGTTAACCAACGTACTACCCCGGTTTTTTCATATCCACAAACTTTTTTTCCTGCGTGTCGCTCACGACCTACAAACCGATCAGTACGAAATCGACCGGGAGCTCCACCTGAGCCGAAGACACCACCCGCATGGCAATGGACTGCTGGAGCATTACTGCAGGCGTTGGATTAGCATATCGCTATTATCTGATCTGCTGACTTTGCAGCAATCCGGTAAATTTGCTACCGCTATTGTGGGTGTCCAACGGTCAAAGTATGCAGGCACAGAGGATGAATATTTGTGCATAACACTTGCCAGACCTTCTGCTTCAGGAGAGAACCAAAATGTGAGCGTTACCCTGGGCCTGCTCGTCAATGAAGAGCTTTCCAAAAAAATAGGATTCCTCAATGATCCCAGCCTGCAATTTCGCGAAGTCAACAAGACCTGCGAACGCTGTGCAATTGATGACTGTAGCGAACGGGCTGCTCCGGCAATAGTCATTGGCAGACGAGAGTCGCTCAAGGCTATTCAGGCTCGTTGCGAATGGCTGGACAACCAGTGATATCATAACCCGGCCGAAGCCTGGCAAGTATCTCCCTAGTCCGAAAGGTCTTTTTGCCTGCCTCCCACCCACGGTGCAGGAGACAGCAAGCCCTGCTCACCAAACCACTGCTCTAGTCCTTGCCGGCTAAACGACCGCTCCTTTAGCAACTGCAGAACAGCCTCCATAGCGGATTTGCACAATACACAACTTGACAGGTGGCTTTCTATGGTTTGCCGTTCCCCTGCGTCAAGCTGTTCAAAGGCATAGCTGCACATACTATCCCAGCTAAGACAGGACGTTTGATCAAAGCAGTCTTTTTCTATGGTCATAATAACAAAATGAGCAACAGTATTCGGTTAGCAGGCCTCTATTCTAAGCCGTCAATTCTCGTCTTGCGAAGGATGTTGTGCAAGCGACGTCTGCCATTTTGCAGGTAACTCTTAACCTGCTTGAGGGTATAGCCGGTATGATCCGCAATTTCCCTGTAGGATTTTCCTTCGTAAAAAAACAGCCTGATACACGTCTGCTGCTGCACTGGCAGCAAACCAATGGCTGCTGCCAGTGCAGCAGTACTGGCTGCTTCTTCTGCTTTGATAATATAACTATTGGGTGATTCGTGCGCCAGTTGGCAATGTCTGTCACCCACCAGCTCTTCAGCTACAAACCTAAGCAAACGCCGCCGGGCAGCAGACTTACGGATGAAGGAATAAGATTTCCGTCGGATGATTACGGCCAGCAACGCAGGTACCGCATAAATTTTCTGACGTTCTATTGCTGAATAAAACTGAACCCACACTTCACTCGACACATCTTTAGCTGCTTCAGCCTCCTTCAACAGCCCAAGGCAGCCAAAAAACACCAAATGCCGATAGCGGTCATACAATTGTTTGAAATAACGATCATCTCCTGTTTGACGGAACAAACGAATTAATTCCTGATCATTTAGTGCTTGCATTATCCTGAAAGTAGCGCTGACTAACCTATCCCATACGCCCGCGTATCAACAACCGAAGCGAATGGCAACCATTTTATTATCAGGTATATGCAGTCAGCACGACTCCTTGCGAACAGATAAAGACCGAAGGAGGTTGGTATGTGGTTCGTATGTAAGCTAAAAGGCCATGTTTGGAGTAAACATACCCTCAGTTATCCGAACCTGCGGTTTACAACCTTGCATCAAAGTTAACAAGATCTACAAAACGAAGCACCCTGTCTGTGATCATTTCGTCGCTCAGTTCCAGTAATTTTTCGATCCCAAATTTTTCGACACAAAAGCTTGCCATGGCAGATCCATAGATGATTGCCCGCTTGAGATTTTCAAAAGAGATATCCTGAGTAGAGGCCAGATAGCCCATAAACCCACCCGCGAATGTATCCCCGGCACCCGTAGGGTCAAAAACCTCCGCTAAAGGCAATGCTGGTGCAAAAAAGACCCGCTCCTCTGAAAAAAGCAGAGCTCCGTGCTCTCCTTTTTTAATGACCAGTACCCTTGGCCCCATAGCCTGAATCTTGGCAGCAGCAAGCACCAACGACCGCTCACCGGAAAGCTGCCGTGCCTCCTCATCATTGATCGTTAGCACATCAATACGCCCCAGGACTTCACGGAGTTCTTCCATGGCTGTATTCATCCAAAAGTTCATAGTGTCCAGTGCCACCAATTTTGGTCGGCGAGGCAACTGATCCAGTACACGCATCTGTACCGCCGGTGTAAGATTACCCAGCATTACAAAGTCTGGCTGCTTGTAAGCCTCCGGCAATACAGGATCGAAATCGGCAAGCACATTGAGTTGCGTATCCAGTGTGTCCCGGTCGTTCATGTTAGCATGATACCGACCAGCCCAAAAGAAAGACTTCTCACCCGCTTTCTGCTGCAATCCGTCGAGATTAATGCCACGGCTGCGCATTTCCGTAAGTGTCTCTGCAGGAAAATCATCCCCAATGACTGATACCAACTGGACATGCTGGGTAAAATAAGAGGCAGCCAGCCCTATATAAGTGGCCGCACCACCAACGATGCGATCAGCTCTGCCCCAAGGCGTTTCAACATTATCGAAAGCCACTGTTCCAACGACCAATAAGCTCATGAAAAATATTTTTAAAAAATTAGTCCGCAAATATTGCAAATTCTAAACAGGTATCATAACTTTGCAGCGCTCTTTTAAGAAAGGGGTTTACAAATTCTTACAAAGAGCAATTAGTTGCAATCGCAACTGTTTTTATTGCCTCAGTAGCTCAGTCGGTTAGAGCGGCGGACTGTTAATCCGTAGGTCGAAGGTTCGAGCCCTTCCTGAGGCGCAGTAAAGGTCTTGTGCATCTGCACAAGACCTTTTTTTATATGCTGATTTTTTTGTGTAAAAAATAATCCCCGGCAGCCTGCAGGCTGCCGGGGATTATTTTTGGCTGAAAAGCTTTAATTATTGCTTAATCACTTTCGTACTCACAATCTCTCCGCCCGTATTGATGCTCAGCATATAAACCCCAGAAGGCATAGCAGAAGGCAGCACCAAATCCTGAGACTGGCTCAGTTCTATGTTTTTGCGAATGACTACCCGACCTGCAAGATCGCGCAGCTGAAGCTCTCCTTCTCCTGTCAGCGTTGCAGGCAGGTTGATGCGAATCCAGTCAGTCGCCGGGTTGGGGCTAACTTCCAGCTGCTGTACAGCGGTCGTGAACGCTCCTTCAACAGCCAGTCTGCCTGAAAGCTGGTCAGTCGCCTGTACTACGGAGGGCTGTGCCTGCATTGGTTGCAAACCATAAGAGAGGTTGCTAAAGATTGCCTGCGTAGTAGAATTAACATTGGTCCCCTGTACTGCAGGCCCTGCGAATCCACAGCTGCCAATGTTCAGATTTACCTGAAACAGTGTATTCCAGGTCTGTCCGTTGATCGAAGACATAGCGCGATATACATTACCTACCCGCATCAGCCGCAAATAATTGACATTAATGGCTGGCAGGAAGTTAACCTGCGGAATGCCGTTTTGCGTTCTGCGGATAGCGAAATATACCCGGCCATTGGCAACGGTGAAGATGTATACATAAGGGGAGCCATTGCTCATGTTGGCGCGGTACATCAGGCCGGCATTACCAAAACCACTCACAATGCTTACCTGAGCGCTTAGATCCAGGTTGCAGATAGTTTGATTGGGGAAAGCCATGGTTACGCCATCTCCAATCGCGGGTGGCGCGCAGGAGTTCGTAATAGAAAGGTCCCCGTTGGGCATCTCTGTTACGCTGCCGGCATTGCAGTTACCTACAACAAAAGGAGCCAGCCCATCGGCAAGACCCTCGTTACAGCTGCTGCTGTGGTAACCTAGGCCCCAGAAAGTATTCACAGGGTAACTATCCCATTCCGCAGCGGGGCTAAAGACATCATTCGGGTTGTTGTCGCCTGCTGCGACGCCAAATTTACGGCGCAGCGTAACATCCGCACCGAAGTTGGTTGCATTGCCCAGCTGGCCGATGGCATCAATAACTCCGTTACCGTCTTGCAGAATGACAACATCGTTGCCATTGAATGACAAATCCGGGGACACCTGGTCAGCCTTACTCCTGAAATCAATCCAAGCTGACGAATTACAGATAACATAAGTTCCGCCCGGCTCAATGCTGCCGTTCAACGGGATGGTGTTGACAAAAGTACCCCCATTGAAAGACATAAACACACCATACTGAGCCAGGTTGATGGCACTGCTGGTGGGGTTGTATATTTCGATGCACTTGTTATTGCTGGTTCCTTCAATATATTCAGAGAAGAATAAATAAGAACAAGCCGGTAGCTGTGAGCAAGGGCTCTGGTTGCTGCCGAGATTCACCGTAGCTACACAAGCGGCGTCATCGTCGAAAGCCGCCGTAACCGTTAAGGAGGCCCCGTTGGCCGGCAATACGAGATTTTGGAATGTGTAGGAAGATGCCGGAACAGAAGAGGCTGCCACAGAAGCAACTACTGAGCCCGCAATAGAAAGCGTTAGATTGCCCGTGCCGGGTGCGTCCGTATAGTCTACCGTGATGTCAGTTGTATACGTGTCATCAGCAACGTAAGGCGTACCATTGCTGCTGCAGCTACCCGCAACATCCTGACGGCTAACATTGGTAATGGTGCAAGGACCAGGAACAAAACAATCACTGGTGTGTGCCCCCAGGTAGGTTGCTGTATTTTGTGGATATACATCCCACTCCTGATCGCCACTACCCGTCCAACTCTGGCTGCCTGTGGAAATATTTGCTTTTCGAACAAGTGTATATTCTGACGTTGCACCCGTGCCAACCGCCCAATTGGTACCCGGGTCTGTACCTACTACGCCTATGCGGTCCAGCACTGTTCCTGTGCTGTTGACCAGTTCTATAGCGTCATCACCATTGTACCAACTATTATTATTGGTCAAATCTACTTGCGCCAAAAAAGACGCAGCACTCCCACTATTGCAAATCACATACACATCATAGGGTGCAATAATCGTGTTGGCGGGAATGGTGATGTTTGTAGCAGAAGTTGCTGCACCATTGAAGTACATCTTAACCTGATAACCAGCAATGCTCAGCGGGCTGGCTGTCGGATTGTAGATTTCAAGGCATTTGTTGTTGCTGCTTCCCTCAATATACTCTGAAAAGAAGGGAGTACTGCAGTTTTGAGCGTATACCCCCAACACGAGCATACTACTCACAAGTAGTGATAAAAGTGATTTCATAATAAATCTTGTTTGGAAGAATAAATGATGATGGGTCTATGTGAAATAGACGATTGGATTGGTATGCGATAGTCTCAAAACTCTTATACAAAAGTAAGACAAACCAGTAAGATGCAAAAAAAATGCTATACATAGTTCGTCGATTTAATATATGGTTTACATTATTAGGGCAACGAGATTTAGGCAAATTGAATTACCTTTATGAAGGAATAATCAAATACTATTGTGGATACTTCTGCTTTTACGGTATATCTCGATTTAGGTTTCAAACATATCGCAGATTTTTCGGCATACGACCATATTTTATTTATTGTGGCATTGTGCGCTATCTATCGTTTTCATCAATGGAAGCAGGTAGTTATTTTAGTCACGGCCTTCACCTTGGGCCACTCCTTGACACTCGCACTGGCGGCACTTGACCGAATCAGCATTCCGGCCGCACTGATAGAATTTCTCATACCGCTGACGATTGTAGCCACAGCTTTATACAACGTCATCTCTGTTGTTGGCCAGCCGCAGCAAAGGGGACGGACAGCCAGTGCATCCTTGCTAACCATAAATTACCTGCTCGCGGCTGTTTTTGGACTCATCCACGGACTAGGCTTCAGCAATTTTTTCAGATCAGCACTACTGCCTGGCGAAGAGAACGCCTTATTACTGCAGCTATTCGCCTTCAACTTAGGCGTTGAACTGGGACAACTGGCTATTCTAGCAATCATTTTCCTTATCGGGGGCCTGGCTATGGGTGTACTTTCTGTAAAACAACGGGAATGGAATCTATTTGTCTCAGGAGCTGCTTTTGGTCTGGCATTTGTGATGATGCTGGAAAGACTGCCTTGGTAGGAAGCGACCTGGTTAACAGTGGCTCTTGGGTGTAGCAAAAAGCAGTCTGGCAGATTGACAGTTATACTGCACGCTTATTGGGGATGAATCTGCAGCAGCCAGCCTACCCTCTTGTAGCGCCTGTTTTTTCCAACAATAATCCTATTGACCGGAGCCCCCGCAGACTGTCGGTACGCATATATTGCTCGACCACTATGCGGTAATCCCCCGGCTGGTTAAAGTAAGCTTCTTCCTGAATCGGTATTCGCAAATTACAGTCTTTGCTGTTGCAGTCCCCCTGCCAGAAACCCTGCTTGTCGGAAAGTTCGAGAGACAGAACCTGTGCAAGATCCTCTCCGTTGGGGAATACAGTCCGGATGTTGATGTAGAGGTTCTGATAAGGATAATCAATCAGATGATCGATCTCCAGATATAGGTTATAAATCTCCTGCGTATCGGCAATTGAGAAGGCATAGGTCAGGCTATCGGTATATGGCCAGCCCACTTGGGGATTTATTTCAAATGTTTCTTCATATACAACGGATTGCCTGCAAGACCAGATAGTTACAGAAAGTAACATGACAACTATCAGCCGAAAAACTACTGTTGTGGACATACGGTATAATTCCTATGATTTTACAAACTCACGCAGTTGTGTTGAAATGGTCAGCTGGTTGACCCCACCGCCAATGTGAAAATTGGTACGGCCATAATCCAGTCGAAATTTTTTTATCTTAAACCCTACCCCCAAGGTAAAGCCTGCAAAGCTCCTGTAATCTGCTTCTGACAACTCCTGCCGCAAAAGGTGGCTATAGCCTGCACGAAGCCTGAAATTTTCTCTGGCACCCAGTAGCAGCTCTGCATTGAATACAAAATGCCTGAATAGATTGTCGAACCAAACAGATGCTTTCGACACACTGACCGGTTCATCATTTAGAAAAAGGTTGGTAACTTCTTTATTGGGGTCATCATAGCGAATATTCCAGCGATCCAGATATCGATAAACAACTGAAAAACGCAGCGGCAGGTGCCGTAGTCGCTTAGCCAATGCTGCCTGCATTTCAAAAGGAAGAGGCTCTCTGTTGCTTCCCTCGTACATTGTCAACTGCCCACCGATATTGCGCATAAGGATGGTAGCAGAAAACCCGTTGGCAGTATCAGCATAGAAAATCCCCAAGTCTCCGGCCATGCCAAGTGACTGATAAGACTCAAACTGAGACATGATAAACCGGGCATTGCCCCCCACCCGCAACCGGTCGTTGATAGGCCTCCCCGCTCCGACCAACAAGGCATACTCATTGGCAGTAAAACTACCCTCTTCCTCTCCAAGCTCATTTGTACGAATAAAGTCTCCGTAGTCAACATACTGAATTGATGTATGCAAGCTCGTTTTCCAGCGATCAGGCTGTATTCCCAACGCAGCATAGCCATGGCTAAGGCCAGCCAAATGAAATGAATGACTAAAGCTAAGCTGTCCCCCCATGGAAGGATTTACCAAAGCCGGATTAAGGGCAGCCAACGTAACATCATCATCTGCAACTGCAATATGGCTAGCGCCAAGCGCAGCTACCCTGGCAGATGGTGTAAGATTGAGAAAAGAGTAGGTATACCCACCTCCAACCTGAGAAAAAAGCACCTGGCCGCATCCCAGTGACCCCAACCACACTATTGCCGCAATCCGTATTACCTGCTTCATAAATTCACTATTCTGGCGTCTTCACATCGCCGGTTGAAGACCAGCTGGTTTGGCATCTGCCCTCTACACACTGCATTGTACGAATATGTCGCCCCTGCTCATCATACAGTTGTAATTCTCCGTGCTCGTTATCTCCATTGAGATAATTCCCCCTGGCCTTGATATTCCCATTGGGATGGTACTGCTCAAACGGCCCATTCTCTTCATTGCCCCTAAAATTGACCACCTCACTCATCTGCCCCCCCGGGTAGTAGCTTATCCACTCACCAACCATCTCGTTATCATGATACATCCCCTTCTGCATCACCTTCCCACCCTCATAGTACTCGCGGAAGGGGCCTTCAAAAAGCCCGGAACGATAGGTCTCAACTATATGTGTGTCACCGGATTCGTAATACAAAATCCGCAACCCCTGCAAGCTATCCTCCTCATAATAAGCCTCTTCTATCAACTTACCCCCTGGCGCAATTCTTGCGTACAAGCCCTGACGCTGCTTATTGTCTTTACGCCGCTGTATCCGGATGGTATAACCGTATTCATCCACCGTATCAACAGTCTCCAATAAAGTCTCTGGTGAGGGGGAGGAACAATTAACCAGCAATAACACTACGAAAGTCAACAGCAAGATGACATATGCACTTCTCCTCATAACAGCATTATTTTCGCAGCCTTCGAAATTATCTGGCGGCGGATCTTATGAAGGATATACCGAACAACTTATGAACTTACTCACTACTGCCGGTATACTACAATCGCCACCACTTTTTAACAGTAGCCTGAAAGGTATCAAGCGTCAGGCAAACGCTTGCTATCAGCCGACTATCCTGTCAAATCCGCCCGGCAAATATATAAAAAATAAACGCTGCCCAAGGTCTCCAATTGTTACTTAACAGCAGCATGCCGGTAAATGGTTCAACGAGCAGGTCGAAATGCGCAAAACATGACTGTCTAACTTAATTTCACTGGCGCTGCCTGGCGCTAGGGGCGTACACGCATTGTTGGAACGTACAGCGTAAGATGCTGATTTACAAAAACGAATCTTTCTCGCAACCCATTCCATTCCATAACATCATCAACGCTGCAACGAAAATATTGCGCGATGGATTCGATGCGGTCACCAGGCCTGACAATATAGCTGGAATTGGTCATTGACGAAGCCAGAATGGGGTTGGTAAGATTAGCAGTATGCTGGGATAAATATGCGGCAAGTGAACGGGATGGAATAACTAAAAAATGCCCTTGTGGATTGGCGGGAATACGCCCATTGAGGTAACCGGGATTAAGATATCTAAGCATTTTTGCATCAACCTGAATATTGGTGGCCAACTGATCGAGTTGCAGGCTGCTGTAGACCTTAAAAACCCGGGTGTCTTGTACGTCCATGGAAGGATAAGCCGGCTGAATATTATGTTGTTCGTGAAAATTGTACAAGTATGCAGCTGCTAAAAAAGCAGGAACATATTTGCGCGTTTCATAAGGAAGATACTTGCTGACCTCCTGATAATCATTGCAGCCTGCCTTAGTTATTGCCTGGCGGACGCGGGCAGGCCCTGCATTGTACGCAGCTAACACCAAACCCCAATCTCCGAATTGCTGAAAAAGATCCAACATCATTTTAGCAGCAGCCTCTGTGGACTTGTAAGTGCTCAGCCTTTCATCGAGCTCGCCGTTAACCGTCAACCCATAAAGTCGAGCCGTACTGGGAACAAACTGCCAAAGACCGGCGGCTCCGGCCGAAGAAGTAACCCGGGATCTTAGTCCGGACTCTATCATAGGCATATATTTCAAGGCATCGGGAAGATTATATACCTTCAGATAATGCTCAAAAACAGGAAAATACTGAGTAGTGCGGCCTATGAGTGCCTCTGTCTCCCGGATTCCTTCCAATACGTACTGCTGTATCAGTGCGCGAACCTCCGGTGAATATCGATAGCTGAAAGGAATGCTGAGACTATAAAGGCGATCTGATAATACCTCGTCGGACAGAGTCTCCATTGGAGACTCCCGATCAGAAGAGATGTTTTCAATAGCAGTACTGCTTACAGCTAACAGCGGCAGCGTTAGGAATGCACAAAGGAGCATTCCAAGGAATGGAATAGATTTCATCAGTTTCTTTTTGTTCATGGGTGCAGAACTGCGACGGTAACAATGAGTCACCACCCGTATCTGCTAAATCAGCTAAACCAAGGCTTAATGCCTTTGGTCAACTTCGCAAATAGAGCAAAAGATTTTACAAAGGTAATGTCATTTCACAAGATTGTCAAGCCTTTACACAAACTGTCCGCCTAAAGCCCCCCAAATAACCCATTTGACAAAAGCAATAATTATATGTTAACAAAAGCATACAATCTATCGATTTTACTGTTGACCAAACACAAAACCACCTTTTTAAGGCATATAACAAAATATTCCGTATAATATTTTTCATCCAATGGACTAATTTTAAAAGACTAATTTTTACGCTATTCTCTTTTGAAAGTACGATTAAGTCTCTTTACCGATAATACAAAAGGGCCAGCCTTCAACAGGCTGGCCCGACGTAATCCCATTCCACTGGTGAATACACCTGTATAAAATGGAGCACTATATATAACCCGAAATCACAACTTACTCAAGAATCACCATCTTTTTTGTATCGGTATACTTGCCTGTTGCCAGTTGATAGTAAAGCATACCTCTGGCTTTAACCTCTGCAGCATCAACCAAAATCTGATTGTAGCCCGCGACATAGTATCGGTCATATTGCATGACCACCTTACCGTGCGTATCATAAATGGTGAAGGTTACTTCTGAAGATTCAGGCAGAAAAAAGCCAATAACTGTCTGGTCACCAAATGGATTGGGCCGGTTTTGCTCCAGTACAAAAGCATGCTGGTTCTCTTCTTCCGGGACAAAAGTCAGTCCTAGCGACATAGTTTTCAGAGTCTTATCATACGCCTCTGCCGGCGTCACCCGAGAAGTAATACCCATTAGCTCGCTAAGTCTACCTGCCTGTTTTGCACGAAAAACTAAGGTAAGCCATGGTTTATCACCGGTAGCTTGTGCCACTCCTTGGCCAGCATTCCAACTGACTGTAAGGATTCCTTCATCCGCTTTACTACTGCTGAGGTGCTCCTCCTGTATATTACCCCAGTTGATATCATTTAGTGACAGCAGCGCCGGATCAAACTGGAACGTGAACTGTAGCCCCTCAACCAGCGTAGCCGCTTCAGCCTGTGAAATAGTGACTTCCACCTTATCACCAACCTTAAAGTACTGCTCATGCGTTTGTAGATAAAAAACCTCCTTAGCTGTTCTTTCCTCTACACCTTCCTGCGCATTGGTGGCAGCAGAACCATTGACATCTCCTACCTTTACAGCAATGAAGTGGCCATCCGTATAACTGCCGGTAAAGGCAGGGATATTGATTACTTCGGGCACAGTCTGTGCAAAAGGATTTGCGGTATTGGGGAATGTATAATCTTGATCTATAAACCGCCAACTTGTATTATTGGGAAAACTGTCAGCATCTCCCAAAACCATCCGACGCATGTGTACCAGATCAAGTGTGGTAACCGACTGGCTGCGATTGACGTCTGCTGCAATGATTCGGTAGGGCGATGTCAGGTACTGAATCCCCAGAATATGCTTGGCTGTCATCACAATATCAAGCGTTGATACACCATTGCTCCAATCAAGATTGCAGCGAGGTGTAATCTGATACGCCTGACCCGAGCTGGCCGCCAGTGTATACAGACCCGTAGTCGGGGTCACACTCATCTGCTGAGGAGACATGGCAGCAGTAGGATATACCTCTACACCTGCGAGTGGCTGCCCTTCCTCCGTCGTGATTAAACCCATAATCTGACCGATGACAGGATTGTCGGGTGGCAGGCCCAAACAAAGACCACTCTGATCTGTAACCAAAATACTGGCATCGCAATAGCCATAATTAGGCCCCCCGACACTTCCGTTAGGTTGTTCTGCATACGGATTATTGGCAGCATCCCAGGTATAAATTCTCACAGGCAATACCCCCAGATCTGCACAAGTGACTACCAGTGCCTGCTGTGTGGGCGTTGGAATCACTTCTCCCGACATGATATCTGCCGTGCGGAATACGCTGTAACGAAGTGCTCCGCTGCAATCAAACGGATTGGTGTTGACATAGCTTCCAATATCAATAGAAGCTCCTGACAAGTCGAAAATACCATCCCCATCTGCATCCGTACCTGGTGGCAGCGTGACCAGGTTGACTGTCAGCCCGGCCGCACAGAAAGTAGAAGGAAGCGTGCAATCAATTACTTCAAAATCGATCAGCGTCTGCGTTGTATTACCACAGAAATCGCGAACTCTCACCCTGAACCTATGGTTCCCTACGGGATAGCTCCCCCTCAATTGGTAGTTGGGGAAAAATCCCTGCAGTGCCTGGTTAGTCACTACACCATCATATACGTCATTGGCGTTCAAGTCTATCTCAACTGTGACGACTGGCGGGTTGGATGCACAATCGTCCACCACAATAAATGGCAGCGTGACCAACGCATTACACGACTGATTGTCCTGTGTGCAGAAAGGCAGGGCTTCGTCCAGCAGGATCTGTGGCCCTACCAGGTCCATTACCTTGATAACCTGCGTATACTTCCAGTACCCTCTGTTGGGCAATGTTTGCCAATACCCCATAGGATTGGTAGCAGTGCCGCAGGAAATTCCCCGACTTCCTGCAAAAGGCAGGTTGTTGGATTCATTATTGTCCCGATCGAGGTAAGTTATTTGATTGGGACGCCGCAGTACCCATACATCTGTTTCTCCCGCATGACCATTGCAGTCTGGGTCTCTTGATACGATGTATGGATCCGATATACCATCATATTCACACCAATTAATTACACTGTAGGTACGGAAAATTTTGAAGCAGACACCCCCCGCTTCGGGAATATCATATCGCTGGTCAACATGACTTATCGCCACCATATCGCAGCCATAATTACGCGTTACAAGCGTATCTGCTGCCACTGCTGCACAATCGCCTATAACATCTCTGGGGAATTTTATCTCATAGTGCGTGTTTCCGGTAAAAGTAATGACCTGCTCACATGGATCTGACTCATTGCCCGCGCCATCTTCTCCTTTAAATGTGCGCTTGATCGTTCCCGTACCGCATTCATCCCGGTCAATGACGGGACTAAGTTCCTGTATGGTTGCACCCGAGCAATCGTCCAGGACTTCAGCCATACCAAACAAAGCCTGAAGTTGTGGCATGCTGTCTGCTATAAACAACGTAGGCAACGCATTACAGGACACAAACACAGGTGGTGGGGCCACACAGGTTGGCGCTACATAATCGAGTACAACAACCTGTGTAGCACACATATTGCGATTCCCGCCAGGGTCACTGACCCGTAATTGTACCGGAATGGTTTGCCCCACCTCACAACAGCTAAAGGTAACTGTACTACCCCAATCCGTAAGTGCAGCAGGCACTTCCTGACAGGTAGCAGGATTGTACCCCACCATGCGTCTAACCTCCATCTGTAAGCTTCCACAGTTGTCAGTACTACCCTCGTCAATATCCACGGCTCGCAATACACCAATACCGTTACCCCCCAGAGAGACTTGCACGAGGTCGTCACATATGGCCGTAGGTGGTGCCGTATCGGTAACTACGAACGGACAAGTCTGAGTGGCCACATTGCCACAATGATCGGTGGCTCTGTACCTAAACCAATGCCGCCCGGCCGGAATACCCGACACGATTCGACTACTTGCGTTGGCAGGGATGGTTGCCAGTACCTGAATAATTGTATCATGACCGATTGTTACCCCAAAAGGATTCAGAATCGGCCTCAATTCCTCTGTAATAACCTCCGTAACAACGCTAAAGCTCGAGCAGTTATCAGAGACGGTCGCTGTAGGTACCGACAAGGTTGCTGCACACAGGCTGGCCGTTGTTGCGTACCGCAGAGTATCCGGAAGTCCATCCAGATTGGCATCGGGAGCACTGCAATGAATAACAGGTGGTTGCAGGTCAGCGATGCGAATAATCTGGTCATAGGTAGTCACAACGCCCGTCTGGCAGTTATCATAAATTACCCAACGCCGAATAAACTGATATGAACCTTCACAAGTATTTACCCTTGCCTGATCTGAATAGCTTGCCAGCATATTACCATAAACGCCATTGATTTCGAATACTCCAAAAGCGGTAATAATCAGCGGATAGCCCGTAACGGAAGGATGTGGGTTACCGCTGGCCAGTTGCTGATAACTCCCCTCGCAGGGAAGGATAAGTGTTTTCGGCGGCAATGATACATTTTCAATTTTGATAGGCGGCAGCACAATTTCCTGAGTACATTGAGCCATATTATTGGACTGATCCAAAGCAGTAAAAGTGCGTACAATGCGCGCAGTACCACAGAGGCCGCCCTGAGTCACCTGATCTGTGAATGTTACCTGCGGATTAGGAAGACAACCATCTTCCACCAGCGGAACCCCTGTCCAGGGCAAGCTTTGCACGTTGTTGACAAAGAGCGCGGAGCTGTTACAGTACACGGGTAATGCCAATTGCACCCATTGAGGTGTGATCCCTGTGACTTGCCCGTCGCCGTTACTATACACTGCATACTGATAACTTCCTGTACGATTGGCCTCGCGCGAAGTAGTCAGTATAGTATATGACGAGCCTGCCATAAGCAATGCTGAAAACCGTACTACAGTACCCGTAGCAGTAGAAAAATATCCCTCTCCCACCGGTGCCAATTGCGAACTCCCGACAATATTGTGGCAGGGACCCGCAAAAGGATTAAAGGTGGTCTGGTAAAGCCCAAATGCACCTCCACCTGCATAAGACGCCGACAACTCAAAGGTATAAATATCCGTAGCTGTGACGGTAAACTGCTGTAAATGATAATAGTGAACACCGCTCAACTGCCCGACTGAATTGCTGTAACAGGCAAAATTGGAAGGTAAAAATGTAGGCATGGCAGTAGTCAGATTGCCGTTCATCAGCTGAACCTGATTACTGACAATGGCCATATTGGTCAGGCTCACACAGTTGAGCTGTGGTGGAGTGGTATCAAAAACGCGTATACTGCCAGTACCCACCAATGAACCATTGACAGAAATAACCTGCAGGTTTAGCGTCTGACCCACATAATATTCCGTAACCAGGTTGCCAATTGGCTGTCCTTGATTATTATATACTGTGACGATAAAATCTTCAAGGCATGGGTAGTAGCCTTCCATAACCATTTCAGGCGTGATTAGTGCCTCGCAGTCATCGTCAAGCGTTACATTGATCTGACTGTTGACCGCCGTACTTGGCTGATGAGGTACTACCACTTCCCTGCTTATCTGCACCGAACAGGCAGGGTCCGCAGCATTATTAGGCGTACCTGTGCCTGCATTAAATGTATAAGATACTATGTGCGTACCGGGACCCAGCGCCACCGGGTTGAAGATGGTTGCAGGAGCACCATTGATACTAAAACTTCCGCTGCCTTGAGCTCCATTGGCGCTCGCTGTGAGAATCACCGGCAAGCTGGAGATACATATTGTATCGGGTAGTCCTACAAACTGCACATTGGGATAATGGCAGGTATTGCCAATGGTGAGCGTGGTACTCCCATTGCTGGCCGAGAGGCTGAACCCCTGACCAGTCACATGCCTTCCCGACAGGCGGTAAATCCCGGGGCTAATTTCCGGGAATATTGTTCCCACTGTCACCGGCAAAGGTGATGCCGGTGGTGCCGGGCTGCCTGCCTGAAAAAAACCTGTGACGGCACTCACCGTCCACGTAGCACCGGCAGGGCCGGAAATGGTTATTTGCTCGCTGAACTGTCCGTTGGCGAGCGTAGTGGCGTTGTTGAGACAATTACAACTCGCCGGCTGTGAAGGCGTAGACCCCAAAAAAATGGTCTGACCCAACAGCGGCGGCCAACTCATCAACAACAGCGACAATGCCAGTACATGTGCAATCATTAATTGCTTCCTCGGGCTTATCTTTTCCATACTACTAACGGTTTTTGTAAAGAATCTTTCTTGAGACTTTACCGGAATTGATTGACTTCGTTTGTTTTCTCCATGCTCCATTTCATATCAGCCTGCGCCGTATTGCAGACAGTCAACACCATCTAATCAATGCGCAACCTGTCTCTACAGTGGTAGAAGTTATTATGCGCCGATTCCGGCAGCTACGGCTCTTTTACTGATATAGGTCTCATCTTCTGTATCCAAAGACCATGCCAAATTTATTTTTACCCTCTTTTGCCCCTTTTTCCACCTATTCTCCCAGAAGTAACATCTCTTGATCCTCCAAATCGTACTGCAGGAGGCAAAACGAGGTGTTTCTCTCACATTGTTGTGTTTTTACATCCGCCCTGCTGGCGTTCCCAACCGAAAAAAGGCAGTAACACACAAACAATACCTGTTTTTAGCCCAATCAAAAACCCCGAAAACACGCCTGTCAGCAACAAAAGACAAAATACCATCAGTATCGGTTAAACTAAAGGTAGACTCGCATCGTTTACTTAGTGTATTTTTGACACAAACAAAGATGCCTGCCAAATGACTGAAGATGTGCACAATTGTGTGCACCCCCCCAAAAATGAAATTTCGGATACTCAAAAAACCAAGTGTTATGAATTATGTACTGCAACTGCGCGTTCGCGCAATGATTCTGCTATTGCTGCCCTTGCTGACAATGGGCGCAGCAATACCAAACAATGCCTCCCCCGTATTAACCGTGAGTGCCCTTAGCGGTACGCAAAAAATGGCTATCCGCCTGACTGGTCTTCATACCAATGGTCAGTTACAGGTGACCGATACCGAAGGTGGCGTCCTTTATGAAGAAACTGTTGCGGAAGGTAGCAACTATCAGAAGGTACTGAATTTGCAGGGGCTGTCGCCCGGGCAGTATACGCTGACTATTGCTACTCATCGTGAGGCGATTGTACAGCCATTTACCATCGCTCGTACAGGTTTGTACTGCGATCCGGTAGCCTGCAGAACTTACATGGCTCCTGAAATTAAGCTTGAGGGCCGCTCTTTGGAAGTAAACTGGTTGCTCTCTGGTCGGGAAAAAGTGCAATTTCAATTGCAGCTAACAACGGGAGAAGTTCTTTATGAAAATTACATAGCTGCTGGTGACCAACGCCTTGAGCGTCGATTCAATCTGAGCTCCCTGCCTGCCGGTCAATATATTCTCGTTCTTTCGCAGCAGGGAAAATCCTGGACCAATGATATAAGCTTGCAATAATTCGGTAGTTACCCCAAAAAGCCGTTGTGCTTTTTTGAGCCTGCGTCCTTAGGGCGCAGGCTTTTTTAGTGTAAAGGATCAGCGACTAATGATAAACTTTGTCAAAGCGCTGTTTTTACCGGAAGTAAGACGCAAAAAGTAAGCCCCCTGTGGCAGGTTGGCAACATTAAGCAGGTGTTTTTTTTCTGAAAAATAGGGCACGCGCACGCGCTCTGCGCGCAGCTGGCGGCCGTAGACATCAAATAAAGTAAGCTCTAGTGGGGCATAATCAGCTGTTTCATAGATGATCGTCAGATGATCTTCTGTAGGATTGGGAAAAAGTTTTAGCAGTGCAAAGTTGCCTGTATTATCCCCACAGGCTTCACGCGCCAGTACCATACTCTTGAAGACATTGAGTCGCCCACCGGTAACTGTTTTGTTTTGCAGAGCTGCTGCCTGATCAACCCCTTCAAGTATAAAACTGCGCATAAGCCTGGCTGTTTCAGCAGGTTGGCTGCGAAACCGGGCAGCCAGTTGCTCGCAAGGCAGACTGTAAAGCAGCGCGATTGCTCCGCTGAGATGCGGTGCTGCGGCACTATTGCTGCCAAAAGTACCATAGCCCGTTACTCCTTTGGTTGTAAAACTACCATCCCCGGGTGTACCAAGATCTATGGAAACCGCCCCATAGGCCGATGACTGGCTTATGCCATCTGTTTCGGAAGTATTGAGTGTGACGATAAGATAGTCACTTTCACAGGTCGAAGGCATATCACCAAGCAGATCCACATCGTACCGAAAGTTATCTGTCGCTGCACCGGTAAGTATGCCCACTTCACCCAAAAGGTCATACATACCCCCCCATACAGGTTGCTGGCTACAAAAAATACGGCTTTGTCCGAAAGAAGCATTGGTCACCACAACGAGCGCCCCTTCCTGGCCCTGCGAGGCATTGTACCTTCTGCGCTGTTCGATCACATAATCATAAGCTTCAATGATTTGAGGTACTTCCCGCACATTGAGCAGCATAATTTTGACATGCCAGTTAATCCCCGTAACTCCCAGGTTATTGTTGCCGCTCGCCCCCATAATCCCCGCTACTGATTGGCCGTGACTAGTATATATGTTGTGTACAGGACTATTGCCAACAAAATTCCAGCCCTGATAATCATCCACATAGCCATTGTTATCATTATCGAGCCCATCATTTGGAATCTCCCCTTTGTTGCGCCAAATATTGGCAGACAAATCGGGATGTGCAGGCTCAAAGCCATTATCAAGCAATGCAATGACAATCGTATCGCCCAAGGCAGTCAGCCCCCCGGTAGTTTCTTCCCATACTGCAGGTACGGCAATTTTCTCGAGCGTCCACTGATTAATAAACTCCGGATCATTGGGTGAAGAACGAAAATCGAGTGGATAATGGAGCTGAGCAGACTCGACTGCCGACTGGCCTAGCAGCCAGTCGAGCACTACCTGCTCGTTACCCGCAGTGGTAGTAAAAAGGTGAATATTGAAATGGCTGCTCAATTGACGACTGTGATTGAGGTAGCCGGAGCGGCCTCCTGCCACAGATAGCAGTGCCGTAGGATGCACCCCGGCTTTCAGCCGAACAATCAGTTCTCCGGCAACAGGGGCGGTTGCCTGCTGCGCCTGAAGCGGCAGCACGCTAAGGGCGATGATCATACCTATGATGAAAGTCAGTATTTTCATTATAGTGTTGTTTTGTAGCGGGTGGCCGCGTGATAACATGATTGCAGATAAGCGGGCGAAGACAACAATCGGCTTCCATACCAGGAAAATGCTGCTCCGTCGACCAATAGCACACGTGAATGTCGGCAAATTGCCTGTATCTCTGCCACGTGTTTACCCGTAAATGGATAAGGCTCTGAGGAAAGAAGGACAACCTCAGGCGCTGCCGCCGCCAGCTCGGCAGCAGTCAGGACCGGGTACCGCTGCCGATCGCCAAAAACATTGGAGAATCCCGCGCGCTGCAACATATCATCAATGAATGTATTTGCAGCGGCTGCCATGTAGGGCTCACGCCAAATAAGGTAGGCAGCACTGACAGGTATTGGTCGCGTAATTTCTGTAAAAGCGCTGCTTATCTGTTCTGTCAGCATTGCTGCCTGTTCGGATCGGTTACATATTTCACCAAGTCGCAGCATCATATCCAAGGCATCGGGAAGTGTATAAATATCACTCAGCCATACAGGGTAGCGGGCTGAAAGCCATTCTATCTGCTCCCGGTCATTTTCTTCACGATTGCCAATAATCAGATCAGGACACAGTTCCTCGACAGCGGGGAATCGTAGCTGTTTGGTACCTCCCACCCGTTTTTTACTAGCAAACCATTCAGGAGGATGGGTACAAAAGCGCGTAATTCCCACGACCTCCTCATCCAGCGCCAAAGAGGCCAGCAGCTCTGTTTGGGAGGGAACCAATGAGATGATACGTTTGGGCGGATACGAAAAGGAAACTGACCGCCCCAGCTGATCAATGACTGTTTTCATACAGCAAGGTTACGCAATTGCTGTTATTGATGCAACAGGTCCTTTGCAGTAAACTTTCAGCGCCTACCTTCCGTTGGTGTAAAAATAAATTACAAGAGCGCATTCGGGATTTTCTGATCGGGCTGAAAAGGCTGTCTCTGTGGGTTTTCAGTATTAACAGTCACAAAAGAACGACTATGCTCCTTCGAAACCGTAAGAACATACAGAGAAAACCCTGTTTTTGGCACCATTAGAAATTCGCGAACACGCTCTGAAACATCTTGCTACCCCCGCTACTTGTCTTTGGCCGTCCGAGGATCGTACCCAATATTGATATTTATCCAGATGGAACGCGCCAGTCTGAAAATATATACAAATAATACCCCCAGTACCGCCAGCAGCAGTGCAAAACTACCCAGCAGGCCGATATCTAATACCCAATGAACAAAGAAAACGAAGCCAAGGCAGAAAAAGCCTGTGAAAATGTAGGAAATGAACATCGCTCCGTAATAGTAGCCCGGCTCGGGTTCAAGATCCAGATCGCAGTGATCACATCGCTCCTTCATATCAAAGGGCTTAACGAAAGTGAAGCTGCCGTGCTCAAACATATCAGCGCTGTGACAGCGCGGGCATTTGATGCCGAAAATACTGTACAATTTGCTGCCTTTTCCAAAAATTGCCATACCTGTCGCTTGTTATTTGCGGCAAAGTTACTTTGTTTTATGAAAAAGCGTTCATATATACTTATGATTCAAACTGACAATTTTCAATACACTCAACGATGCGCAGGACACCTCTTTCTTTGAGCGAATAATACATACTACGTCCTTCGCGTTCCACCTGTAAAATCCCGTTGGTACGCATATTCTGCAAGTGATGAGAAACCAATGACTGCTCTGCAGCAAGATATTCACAGATCTCGCTCACCATCACACGTTCATTACTATCCAACAACTGAATGATGGCCAGGCGCAATGGATGCGCGATCACTTTGAGCATAGCGGCAATGTGCTTTAGCTTCTCAGGCGAATGTGTAAGATTTATTTTATCTGCCGAATCCAGCTGCATTATATAAAAATTGAATAGCTGTGAAATCTGATTACTTTGGCATAACAATCGCTCTCCGTTTGGGTTCAACCTACATGCCCGGGCTGTGCAAAATTATATAAATTCAATAGGAAAATATTGCCTGACCTTTCTTTTCCTCTGACAATCCAGATTTAAAAAACGGCTGAATGATGGCTCGCTAATTAAGTAGCAAGTCCATTTTGCCCGTGAGCCCGGATGTTAGACCACAATTTTTAAAAAACAAGGCAGGAATCGCTGCCAGATAACCACTGCTGGCATTGGTGAGCAAGCATATCCCCAGTTGTTTTTCGGGACAGTAGGCAAGTTCTGTGCGATATCCGTTGACAAAGCCGCCATGATAAGCGATGGTGACGGGAGGGATATGTACTACCCGCATACCCAGCCCATAGCCGGCAGCGGTATAGGGTACCCACCGACGGGCACTGGATTCGCCGGGCAGGAAGGGCACCTGAATACAAGTCATTTCTTCGAGCGTAGCCGGCGGAATGACGTCTGGTCGAAAGCCCTGTAGCGCTCCCAGCCAAATTCCCATATCTGTGATGCTGGCATTTTGACCGGCAGCGGCCGAAGCGCTGTAATACTTTCCAGACAAAGGAATTCTGTAACTACCGCTGGCCGACAGATGATGAGGCAAAGCCAAATTATCGGAAGCAAGTAGCGATTTGAGTCCGGAACTGGCATCGTTCATACCCAGCGGACCAAATACGTTTCTCTGTAGCAGATCGTCATAACCAACTTTACTCACTGCTTCTATTACCTCGGCTGCCATACAATACACAACATTCTGGTAGTTGTAGTACACGCCTGGCGGATGGGACAGTGCTACCTGTCCCAGATCTTTTCGTATGGAGGCATAGTCCTCCCCTCGATTGAGCCGGTTAGAGAAAGTTTGGTAAGGAAAACCGGATGCCTGACTAAGGATGTGCCTGACCTGGAGTTTGTTACTGGATTCCACAGGGTACTTAGGTTGAAAATCTTGCACATACCGGCCAACTTCTGCTGACCAACCTAGCTTTTTTCCCTCCACCAACTGCCCCAGCAGGACTGGCGTAAAATTTTTGGATACACTGGCCAGCCGAAAGCGGGTATGCACATCAATACTGTCTCCGGGCAGGTTCACATCTTTAAGTCCCCAGGTGTCTATCCATACAATCTGCCCTGATTTAACCACCACAGCAGCTAAACCCGGCAGTTGTTCTTTGTGCATTAGCTTGTCAATGTCCCGTTCCAGTGCCCGCAAGGCTGTCTGCAGGATAGTATCTGACAGGCTCTCATCAGCGGCAGGCATTGTGGCGACAGCTTCTTTTGAGGGCTGTCCTGCAGGAGAGCAGGTCTCAAGTAGCATGACTATGCATACTATTGCCCACGGTAAGCGAAGGGTGAGACTATGCAATATCTTCAAAACGAAAAAACTTGGTACATGGCGCTAAGATAGCATAAAATGAACAGACCTGCTCTTTCCTGAGAACAGGATGTCCAGAGCAAGCATGCTTTTTTACATTATACCAACAAGAAATTCACCGAAAAACCTTCAATAAGCACACAGTGGACGATTACCACCCCAAGAAAATCATTAGCTTGGGGCCTAAAATCAACAGCCCCACCAATACTGCTACGAAAGCACAAATCAATACAGCCCCGGCGGCTGCATCTTTAGCTTTACCCGCAAGTGGATGATAATCTGGCGAAACAAGATCTGTCAAGTACTCCAACGCAGAATTGAATAACTCCGCAGAGAGCACCATGCCCATACAGATTAACAATACTGCCCACTCCAATGCATGCAAAGGCAACAGGAATGCAATGAACAGGACCAACAACATTACGACCACATGGATTTGCATATTGGCCTGGTGGAGCACCACATCTGCGATCCCTTTGAAAGCGTAGGTAAAACTGCGTAGTCGGTCTCTGAGCATGATGCGTAATATTTATGACCTGAGCAAGCTAGATAGCATCCCCCCTGAGTCTGCGGAAGCGCTTCCGAGCCTCAACAGCGAAGGTACTGGAAGAATAATCAACAAAAATCTTCTCGTATAACTCCATAGCCTTATCCGGATTGCCAAGTTGTTGCTCATTGAGTTCAGCAAGATTAAACAAAGCATTATCAGCACGAATATCCGTAGGAAAGCCGTCGACTACCTGTTGAAACAAGGCAGCGGCAAGCTCGTAGTGTCGCTGTTTCATCTCCAGGGTTGCACGTAAATACAGGACATCATCTTCCAGGCTGTGTTTGGGGAAGGCAGAAAGTAAACTATCCATTTGGGCTGTTGCCTCTGAGAATCGATTTTGAAAGGCAAGCCATTCTGCTTCCGCGTACATACCAAGTGCCAGGTCACTGGTATCCAGCCCCATATTATCCATAATAAAAATCGAAAGATCAAGCGCATCGTTGGCTATCAGCTTGGATGTCGAAGCTTTCAGCACATCAAACTGCGCCTGTGCCCACTGAAAATCTCTGGTAAAATAAGACAGCCGAGCGTTTCGGAAACGCGCTTCGTGCCCCAGGGCATCCTCCTTGAAAGATTTGTCGACCTGAGAGTACAGCAATGTTGCCTCCCATATTTCGCCGCCCATAAGGTAATAATCCCCCAGATTTAGTTTAGCCTGCGCCTTGAGGATAGGGTCGACGCCCGGCAGGTTGATGAGCGAGTCCAGTAGCGCGATAGCCCTGCTACCATTGAACAGGTACATAGCTTCCAGCTCCGCCAGTTCGAACATAATACCGGCAGTGGTACGGTTTCTGCCAAATTCAGTGAGGAAAAAATCATATTGCCCCTCTAATACAAGCAATTCATCCCTGGTAAAGCTATAACCCTCTGTAAGTTTGAGCCGGCGATTGCGGAGACCTTCTCTTTTGGCATCAAGGTATAAGGTGGAGGCCGCACCTTTGACATCCACTATATAGTCAAAAGCCGCAATAGCCGCGTCATATTCTTTATCCGTACTTGCCATGAGGCCGAGCTGGTAAACACGGTTGCCATTTTCATTGAGCCGGGCATCCAGGGCTCGCTGCTGGCGCAGCGCGTTGCGGTAATCCTTTCGCTGGATAAAAATCCATGCCAACATCTCCGGATAAAGGACATTATTGTCATCGGCATTAATACGTACATATAGCTGGCGTTGAAGTTCTTCATAATCTTCAACGCTGAAAAACCGCTGAAAGATAGTCTGAAGCTGCGTAAGCCGCTCGGGATTGTCTGTGATCGCATTCAGGTAGTTTTCTACCATCTTAGGCGTTTCTCCCATACGTCGGTAGAGTTCAGCCATATTATAGGCAAACACCCTGTTATCTTTTAACAGAGCAGCCCCTTTTTCATAGGCAGCGACCGCCAGGTCATATTTAGCCAGATTGATGAAAGCATTGGCGAGCACTGTGACAGAGTACTGATCGGGGGTGAGTTTATCAATCGCCGTTGTGTATTGTCGGTTAGCCTCTGCATCCTGATAGAGTCGCTCCAACAACTGCCCTTGCATCACGTAAAGCGTAGGATTATCCGGAAACCTGCGCAATTGTCGTTTGACTGTTTCTACGCCCTCCTCATACTGTTTGAGTGCGATCAGGCATTCAACATAACGATTGAAAAAATAGTCGTTGGAAGAATTTTGCTGATAAAGACGGTTATAAGTATCTGCCGCTTTTTCGTATTCCCCATTCTGGAAATATTGTTGTGCCAGGCGGGCATCCTGCGCATACAAGCCACTGCCTAGCAACAGCAGCGACAGTAGCAACAACATACGATGAATCATAGCGAACAGAGGTTGATGGTATGAACAAAATATATTTACCAATAAAATTCAAAACGCAGAAAAAAATAAAAATGTTTTTCACCTAACAGCCATCAGCGTATACAAAGCAAGAACGGCTAAACCTGGCGATGACACCAGATTTAGCCGTTGATGCGTGTGGAAGCAATTGACTAACCTTCGAGCTTAAACTTGACAGGCAAGTTGAATTGCACACGAACGGGACGACCACGCTGCTTACCCGGTGTCCAGCGGAGGTTTTCCGTGTTCATCAGGTTGACTACGCGAAGCGCCTCTTCACCACACTGTGCACCGATGTCACGAACCACGCGAGCATCAGCTACGCGCCCATCCTTTTCAACTACGAAGGTCACTACCACCGTGCCCTCAACGCCGTTTTCACGAGCAATTGCCGGGTACTTGATGTTTTTGTAAATGAACTTCAGTAGCTCCTGATTGGCACAATTTTTCTTTTCCTCGTCGGTAGACAAGTCTTCGCAACCGGGGAAGCGAGGCATTTGCTCCACCACCTTAAAGATCTCATCAACCTCCGGCTCTGGTGGCGGCGGTGGCGGTGGTGGTGGTGGTGGTGGCGGACCAGCAGGAGGTCCAGTATACGCCTCTTGTTCGTCAGCACTGTTGTCTGTAAAATCCTCCGGTTCTTCCAGAATTTCTTCATCCGGAACCGCTTCAATTACAGGCGGCGGCGGCGGTGGTGGCGGTGGCGGCGGCTCGGCAGTACGCGGCGGTTCGATCTCGATATCATCATCGAGTTCCAGCGCCCCTTCGGGGATAATTACTTTCTCCTCGTAAATCGTCCAGCCGAATGAGATTACCGTAATCGCCAATACCAATACCAGTCCCAAGTTAAAGAAAGTACCGCTAAGCTTGAAGGCATCAACGCCCTCATACTTGGTCCGATTCTTTATCAGTGACTTTTCCTGATGAGCGTATGCACCAGACATACCCTCTTCAGCTCGCTTGGCAAAAGCTGCCTTCATCACCCGGATTAATCCGACTATGCCAACAACAACCCCCAGCAGGCTCAATAGCAATCCATTACTTGTGAACTCCATACTGAATGGTTTATGTATAAAAAAAATAATACAATATACAGGCTGCAAAAAGCGCTCCACTCGTATTGGCGGCTATATCCGCCATTTCAAAAGAGCGACCTATTTCGAAATACGCACTGCCGGCAGCCTGAAGGCACTCCAATACAAGACCGTAGACCACACTACCCAAAATCGCCAACAGCAGACGTCGGAAGGTCAGATAGGCCAGCACTACCAGCACAGCGTACATGAGTCCATGAACCAACTTATCCACTCCTTCAAAGAGGCTGACTTTGGGAACTGTACTTCCCGGCATTAAAGAGAGGCCGGCAATCAACACCACCCAAATGCTCAAAGAAAGAATATTTAAGCGCCTTTTACCCCAAAGATGCAAGGAAATATCATTTTGGTGGGCAAACTTAGAAAAAAATGTCCACAATGAAAATATTCCTGCTGAAAAATTAGCCCACAAGTTCCCGATAAGCCTTGGCATCCATCAACCCGCTGAGTTGTGCTGTATCTGCAATGCTGATCTTGACAATCCATCCCTCCCCATAAGGATCACGGTTGACCAGCGTAGGGTCATCCCCGTCACTTTCGCTCAGTTGTAAGTTAAACTCGAGGATTTTGCCGGATACAGGCATAAACAACTCCGAGGTTGTCTTGACCGCCTCAACCGTGCCAAATACTTCGCCCTGCTCAAGCTCATCGCCTACCGTATCAACTTCAATGTAGACCAGCTCATCGAGCTCTTTCTGTGCAAAGTCTGTAATCCCTACATAGGCAACACCGCCATCCTCTACTTTAATCCATTCATGCTCAGGAGTATAGAGCAAATTTTCAGGAAAATTCATACCTTTTGAGTTTAATGTACGGAGGTTCCCGCCAGCGGTTAGGGAGCCAGGGGGAACCTCAATGAGTATAATAAAGATAACTATTCATATAGCACTGCGTGCAACAGACTGTCTTCGTATATATTGAGTATTTTCACTGATACAGGAACATTTTATGGGTGTTTTTACCTTTTTAGGCGCACAGCTCCTGCTATACGCCTGCCAAACGTAAAACAACTCGTTTTGTCCCCGGCGAAAAACCCCAGATACACTCCTAGCCCGCTGCCTGCTGCTTAGCCAAAAAAGCCTTTGCCCATTCCGTTGTAATGGACTTGGGTCGCTCAAGAGGCATACCGAGCGCACGAGACCAACAGCTAGCTGCTAAGACCCCCAATGCACGAGACACGCCAAACAATACAGTATAAAAACCCGACTCAGTAAGTCCAAAATGAATCAGGAGCGCTCCCGAGTGTGCGTCTACGTTAGGCCACGGATTTTTGACCTTACCGAGCTGCTGAAGAATGCCAGGCACCACTTCAAAAACATTCCACACCACGTTCACAATCGGGCTGTCCGGAAGATATTGTTCAGCAAACTCCTTCTGGGCCATAAAGCGAGGATCCGGGCGGCGAAGTACCGCATGTCCATAACCTGGCACCACTTTACCCTCTGACAGCGTTTTATGAACATAGTCTGCTATCTGTTCCTTACCAGGTGTTTGCGAGCCAATCGATTCGAGCATCTCATTAATCCAGTCCACGACTTCCTGGTTGGCGAGACCATGTAGCGGTCCTGCCAGCGCATTCATAGCAGCGGCAAAAGATAAGTAAGGATCGCTCAGCGTAGAACCTACCAAATGCATGGTATGAGCAGAAGCGTTCCCCCCCTCATGATCTGCATGAATTGTCAGATACAGCCGCATCAGACTACCGAAAACGGGATCGGAGAACCCAAGCATGTGGGCAAAATTACCAGCCCAGTCCAGCGCAGGATTGGGGTCAATGTGCTGTCCGTTGTGATAAGTGCGACGATAGATGTGAGCAGCCACGCGAGGCAGGCGTGCTATCAGATTCATCGCATCTTCATAGGCAGCATCCCAATAATTATTTTTGCTCATACCCGCGGCATAGCGGCTGGCAAAAACGCTGTCAACCTGCATAGCATTGATAGCAATGCTAAACTGTGTCATTGGATGCGTATTGACATCCAGCGTATTGAGCACGGCTAAAGTATGATCAGGCAATGTAGCACGTCGACGCCACTCATCAGCCAGCCAGTTGACCTGATCCTCAGTAGGCACCTCCCCTACCAGCATCAGCCAAAACAAGCCTTCCGGTCTTGGCTGCTGGTTCGGACCGCCAGGTAATAATGTCTTCAATTCGTCGATTGAATAGCCCCGGAAGCGGATGCCTTCTACAGGATCGAGTGCAGACGTTTCCCAGACCATCATGGGAATGCTCCTTGCACCACCATAAATCTGCTCCAATGTAACTTGATCAACAACTGTGTCGCCATGCGTTTTAAGCATGCCTTTAATCTCATCCCGCAGGGCTGCTGCCTTCTGTATGAACCTTTCTTTTAAGGGATCCATGTATAAGTTCGTTATTTTATCGTAAGTAATGTGTTTGTAATCGCTGGGGTGATGCCCGCACAAGAAATAACGAACCCAATGCGCGAGCCCATGACTAACAAGCGTATAAAGTTAGGTGCTTATTTACAATCCACGGATCGACCAGAAAGCCAAAGTGGAATTATTTGGAGGCTGACCGAACGAAAGTAAGGTTTAAATTATTGCTAAGGCAACTATTCTCGCCCCAAAAGCAACAGTTCAATCTGTTCTTTGGTTCTTCCTTGCTGCTGCATTTCTTTGATAAAATTACTATCCTCGATGCGGCGCTGCCTCATTTGTTGGTCAAATACTGTCAGCTGCTCAGGACGAAGCATGCGACGGACAGATCCCTCGGTATTGGTTTGTATAGCCCTACGTTTTTGTACCCAAAGGCTGAAATCTGATTGTTGCAGGGAGGCTATTTCTTCTATGTTGTTGAACCGTCGTTGCTGAATACGACGCATTTCTGTTGCTTGTGACTCATCAAGCTGATATAGCTGCCGTAGCTTGGCTGTCTCTGCCTCAACGCGCTCAGTCTGTGTCTGGGCGGAAAGTAACTGTATTGAAAACAGTGTGATGACCAATAAAAGAAAGTGTTTCATAAGCGATTCTTTTGTGGGCAGCAATTTACGACTTTTGAAGATTATTCCGTTGATATGTCGCATATTTGTAACCTGAAATAAAATGTGCCCCTACCATGCTCATGATACAAAACACGCTTGTAAGCGATGATGTTGTGCGAGAACAATTTAAATGTAACCTGACTGCATGTAAGGGTGCCTGCTGTTGGGAAGGCGATTTTGGGGCTCCATTAGAACTGGACGAATTAGACAAACTAAAAGATATATACCCTGCCGTCAGGCCATTTTTGAGCCCGGCAGGTCAGGCAGCTATAGACCGGCAAGGTACAGCTGTGTACTACGAAGATAATGATTCGTTTGGAACTCCTTTGATTGACAATGGTCCCTGTGCTTACATGATAAAGGATCGCGATGGCATTGCGAAATGTGGCATTGAGCAGGCTCAGCGTGCAGGCGTTATTGATTTTTTGAAACCAATTTCCTGTCACCTATACCCAATACGGGTGAGCGTTTATCCACAGCACGACTACGAAGTGCTAAACTATGACCGGTGGGATATTTGTAAAGCAGCCTGCTCTCTGGGCAAGCAGGAAAAATTGCCTGTTTATGTATTTTTGAAAGAGGCTATCATTCGCAGATACGGCATTGATTATTATGATGAACTTGATGCCGCAGCTACAAATTTATTGAAAGCCGGTGATGAAAAATCCGAACGCAGAGAGGATGATTAGGCCACTTGTCTACAAAGAAGCAGACTTAGACCTTGAAGATTTTTCCGGAGATCAAAAGCCCATTTATCGCTGATTTTGCACGGTTTCAGTCAAGTAGCAGCGATATGCTATTTCAAAAGTGTGAATATATACGAAACCATCTTACTTTTGCTTTGACAGGAAGCGCCTAAGACATATTTGTGCTGCAAGGGAGGAATCAATGCACTAACCTTCATCCTCTTCAAATATTTCACCATTGGAGATCCCCAGAGAAGCTATAGCCTTTTCGGACGCCATTTGTTCCGCACTCTTCTTGTTGTAATCATCGGCAGTGGCAACCTTTTTTCCATCAATCATGACGGCAATTTTAAACCGATCGCGACGGTCGTGTTTGTAGCGCGAAATCAACTTATAAGAAACAGCATGACCATTTTTCTGACACCACTCGAGCAGCTGACTTTTATAGTTATCGTCAAAGGTTTCCAATTCATGAATATCCACATACCTCCGCAATACGCGTCTCACAACAAACGATCTGGTTGAATCATAGCCTCCATCCAGATAGACCGCCCCTACCAATGCTTCCACTGCATTGCCCAACATGGAGCGGCTCAACCGGGTATTATTGAACTCATTAAGTAAAGAATCCAAGCCCATACTGTCACCGATCAGATTAAGCGACTGGCGTTTGACAATTTTTGAGCGCATCTTAGTTAAGAAACCTTCGTCAGCATTGGGGTATTTTTTGAACAAATACTCCGCAACGATCGTACCCAGCACCGCATCCCCCAGATATTCGAGCCGCTCGTTATTTTGCATAGCATACACCTTATCGGAGGGTGTAGATTTGTGGGCGAAGGCAAGCCTAAAAATACGGAGGTCAGCCGGAATGAAGCCGATAATATCTCTTAGGCGCCTGACCATAGAGCGGTCCGGGGAGAGATAGAAATTATATCCTTGCCTGATCCAACGAAATATCAAGGTCTAGCAGATTATTGAGACACAAAAGTAGTTATTTCATGAACAGGAAGCGAACGCAAGTTGGCTAGGATTCAAATTTTTTGAATACCAGCGAAGCATTATGCCCTCCGAAACCAAATGTATTGCTCAGCGCCACCTTTACTGCTCGCTGCTGTGCCTCATTAAATGTCAGATTGAGTCGGCTGTCGATCTCAGGATCGTCGGTAAAATGATTGATGGTCGGTGGAACAAACTGCTCCTGTATAGCCAAAATACAAGCAATAGCCTCTACTGCCCCTGCGGCACCCAACAAGTGTCCTGTCATTGACTTTGTGGAGCTGATGTTCATCGCGTATGCATGCTCACCAAAGACCTTTTGAATGGCTTTGGTTTCGGCAATATCTCCCAGTGGGGTAGACGTGCCGTGTACGTTTACATAGTCGAGTTGATCGAGAGAAAGGCCGGCATCGGCCATGGCGAGTTTCATAACATTAGCTGCGCCCAATCCCTCCGGATGCGGAGCAGTAATGTGATAGGCGTCGGCTGTAGCAGCGGCTCCCACAAGTTCAGCGTAGATGGTTGCCCCGCGGCGCTTGGCATGTTCCAATTCTTCCAGTACCATGGCACCTCCACCCTCCCCCAGAACAAACCCATCGCGGTCGCGGTCGAATGGCCGGGAAGCCGTCATATAGTCGTCATTGCGGGTGGAGAGAGCCTTCATAGCGTTGAAACCACCCATGCCGGTCTTTGTCACAGCCGCCTCAGAGCCTCCGGTTACAATGACATCATTGCGTCCCATACGAATTGTATCGAACGCATTGAGTATGGCGTGAGAAGCTGACGCGCAAGCAGAAACTGTAGCATAATTGACACCTCTGAAACCATATTTGATGGAAATATGGCCAGCCACGATATCCACGATCAGCTTGGGAATGAGAAAAGGATTGTAACGCGGAATACCATTGCCCAGTGTAAAGTCCTCAACTTCTTTTTCCAGAGAGCGCATACCGCCTATCCCCGAGCCCCAAATAACCCCTACCCTGTCCAAATCCAGCTGCTCAGGCACGAGACCCGCTGCAGCTATTGCCTCATCGGCTGCCACCATAGCGTATATGGCAAAATTATCCAGACGCTTGACCTCTTTAGGCTCTATGAAATCCTCAGCGCGAAAGTTTTTGATTTCGCATGCGAAATGCGTTTTGAAAAGGGTTGCATCGAAACGCGTGATAGGATTGGCGCCACTCACCCCCTTTTGGAGGCTCTCGAGGTAAGAAGAAATCGTATTGCCGATTGGTGTTAAGGCTCCCAAGCCCGTGACAACAACTCTCCGCATAGCATTATTTGGTTATTGGAAAAACAGGATGTGTACGATAAACAGGAACTAAAAGAAGTAACTTAGCTGTACACAAGACATGAAAAAGAAACTAACGCTTTATACACACAAACAAAGTGCATGCGAAAACCAACTTGGATCGACGCACACACCATTTGTACGATAATTACCGCTGAGTTTCCTGAATCCTGCAGAAAAAATGCCCTGCACAGCAGGCCGAAGCATATCTGTTCACCCGAAGAAACAAACTACCAAATAATGACAGGAATGCACTTCGAGTGAACAGTTTGCAGGAATTACTCTTTAACCTCTGATTTCAGATACTCGATAGCATCGCCCACCCGTTGGATGTTCTCTGCTTTATCGTCAGGAATAGAGATATTGAACTCGCGTTCGAATTCCATGATCAGCTCTACAGTATCCAATGAATCTGCACCCAGATCATTGGTAAAGCTGGCTTCGTTCGTGATCTCGGTTTCATCGACACCGAGGCGCTCCACGATGATTTTTTTTACTCTTTCTTCAATGCTTGACATGTCCATTCGCTTTTATGGTTCACGAATTGTGCCGCAAAGTAACACAGATCAACCCTGATAACCAAAGTTTTTAAAAAAAAATCAGTTAATTTCAGAAAATCGCCTCTTAAATAGCCAATTATTGTAAAATTTACACTTAGTTTGCAGTTGAAAACAGAAGAAAAAGGACGTCTATGAAAATTGTTGATCATCAGCGAACAAAAATTGTAGCTACTGTTGGTCCGGCTTGCAGCTCTTATGAAAACTTACTCGAACTCATCCAATCCGGCGTCGACGTATTCAGGCTCAATTTCTCCCACGGCAGTCACGAAGATCACTTGGAAGTGATCAACCGCCTCATTTACATTAATGAGAAATACAACCTGCATATCAGCATATTGGCCGATTTGCAGGGGCCGAAGTTGCGGGTGGGCAAGATTGAGAACAACGCTCTCCCTTTGGCGGAAGGCGATGTGGTTACTTTTGTCAATGAGCCATGTATCGGTAACAAAGACCGCATCTACATGAGTTATCCCGAATTCCCAACCGATGTTGAAGTTGGGGAAATCGTCCTTGTTGACGATGGCAAGTTGGTATTCGAAGTCATAGAAACCAACAAACGGGATACTGTCCGGCTGAAGACTGTCTTTGGCGGCGTGCTTTCATCCAACAAAGGTGTAAACCTGCCCAATACCAATGTCTCCCTGCCATCCCTAACGGAGAAGGATTTGGCTGACCTTGATTTCATTCTTACGCAACCCGTCAACTGGATAGCACTAAGCTTTGTGCGCAATCCTGATGACATATACGATTTGCGCCAGCGCATTGATCAAAAGAATCACCCTGCCAAAATCATTGCGAAGATAGAAAAGCCGGAAGCAGTAGAACGGATTGACGAGATCATCAAAGCCTCTAACGGCATCATGGTTGCCCGTGGAGATTTGGGCATTGAGATGCCTATTGAGCGCCTTCCGATGATTCAGAAAGAAATCATTCGTAAGTGTATACAATATGCCCGTCCTGTCATTGTTGCCACCCAGATGATGGACAGTATGATTACCAATCCGAGCCCCACGCGAGCGGAGGTATCGGATGTGGCCAATGCTGTACTGGACGGTGCTGATGCCGTGATGCTGAGTGCTGAAACTTCTGTTGGCAGGCATCCTGCCAAAGTTGTACAGTATATGAACCGCATCATCGAGAAAGCCGAAGCGCATTACACGCCTTCATCGCTTCGCCCTTTCCTTACGGACAAGGCGCGTACCTTCCTCAGCGACGCCGTATGTTTTCAGGCTGTCAGCATGGCCGAGGAAGTCCGGGCGAAAGCCATTATCGGAATGACCAGCTCCGGTTATACTGCCTTTAAGGTATCCAGTTGCCGCCCAAATGCAGAGATTTACATTTTCTCTGACCGTACGCATATGCTTTCGACGCTCAACCTTTGCTGGGGCGTACGTTGCTTCTACTATGATCGATTTACGACCACGGACGAGACCATTCAGGATGTTACAGAAATATTGAAAGTCAATGGATTGGTTCAGCCCGACGATGTACTCGTCAATACGGGCAGCATGCCGCTGCATCGTCGTCACCGAACCAATATGATGAAGATAACGGTTGTTGAATAATACTTAGTTCGGTACGCAGGCGGGTGGCCATAGCCGCCTGCCTGCGTCTTGTATATTCGGCCCTTTTTTTCCGCCAAAGGCGGTAAAGCCCCTCTGCTGCAGCTTTTTTCCCACCATCCTTGCCGGCCGCAGCCTGTCAATTAGACAGAATCAAACACAACTATGATAAGTATTTACCGTTATCTTTGTAGACGTTTGTCACAACTTTAGGGAAGTCCGCAAGGGTGTGACATTTCACATACCATTTCGTATACTGCTTGAGCATCATTCCTGTATGAGCCGAACACTGAATTTATTGCTACCAGGGGTACTCTTACTGATTGCATCAGGTGCTGTGATGGCACAGCTATCGGAAAAAGAGATAGCCCTTCAGAGTAAGTTTATTGATGCAACCAGAGAAAAACTTTTGGGCGAAAACAGCGAAGCGATAGCTTTGCTCGATGGTCTCTTCAAAGAAAACAGTAGTAATGCGGCGGTAGCATTCGAATTGGGGCGTCTTCACCTGATTTCAAAGGCACCTCTGGAGGCTGTTCGATTTTTAGAAACAGCCCGCAGACTTGATCCTTCCAATAACTGGTATGCCCTTTACCTGGCCGATGCATATCAGTCGGAGGGCAGGTATGGGGATGCGGCCGCTATCTATGGCCAGCTTGCCGGGCAGCAGCCGCTGCAAGCTTCCTATTACTATCAATGGGCAGAGCAGCTCGCAAAGGCACAGCAAACTGAGCAGGCGCTGAAGGTGTACGCACAGTTGGAATCGGTTGTGGGTTTCAATGAAGAGATCGCGCGGCGGCGGCACACCCTTCATGCCGGTACGGGCAACAAAGTAAAAGCGGCGGCTGAGCTGGAGCGGCTGGTGGCTACCTTCCCTACCAACCGAAGCTACCGCTATCTGCTGGCGACCTATTACGAATCCGGCAAGGATTGGGAATCTGCCCGCCGCACCTACCAGCAAATTTTGCAGCAGTGGCCGGACGACTCACAGGCCCGGTTGGCACTCATGCGCCAGAGCGCCGGCAATGAGGATGAAATTGCTTATTTGAATTCCCTCGAAGCCGTATTTAGCAAGCCGGATGTGTCATTGGATGAAAAAATAAAAAACCTGTTGCCCTCCATTGAAAAAGTTGCCCAGACGGGTCAGCCGGCACTGGCAGATGCTGCCCTGCGACTTACAGAAATTCTCGAAAAGCAGTATCCCGGAGCGGCAAAGCCTTTGGCGGCTTCTGCTGATTTGCTCATGTACAGCCAGCGCAAGGCAGAGGCTTTGGTTAAGTACCAGGCTGCTGTTGCGGCCGACAAGAGTGTCTTTGCTGTATGGGAAAATTTAATGCTACTCTGCTACACAAGCGGAAACATGGTTCAACTCCGCAAGTATTCAGAGATGGCGATGGACTACTACCCTAATAAAATACTCGTTTATTATTATGCTGCTCTTGCACACGAAAATCTTCACAACTATTCGCAGGCTCTCAACTACCTGCAGGATGCGATGATGATCCCCCTGCCCGACGAACAACTGAGAGCTGAGCTTACGTCATTACAAGCTTACCTGTTTATGAAGCAAGGTCAGCAGCAGCAATCACTGCAGGCTTTCAGCGAAGCGCTGCGGCTGCGACCCAATTCGGCAGAAGTTTCTTATCGGTATGCGCTTTGGTTGCAAGCCAATGGACAGTCCCGCGAAGCACTCAGGCTTGCACAGCAAGCCGCCGGTTCGCAGCCCGGCAATTTTTTCTATCTCGAAACATTGGCGAGGGTACAATTCCTGCAACGC
This sequence comes from uncultured Saprospiraceae bacterium, assembly GCA_964441755.1. Taxonomy (GTDB): domain Bacteria; phylum Bacteroidota; class Bacteroidia; order Chitinophagales; family Saprospiraceae; genus JAUMBM01. The sequence continues at coordinate 49,937 of CAYTVG010000005.1, read as the reverse complement.
GATTTTTTACAGGCAAAAGCAACCCTTGACCGTGCATTGGCGGCAGGTGCCGACCAATGGGTCGCTGTGCTTGATCTTTATGGAGATGTACTGTATCACCTGAATCAGCTCGATGAAGCCCTGCAATATTGGGAAAAAGCGCGACAGCAAGGTGCTGACTGGCCGGCTGTCACCAAAAAAATTGCTCAAAAAAAGTGGCATGAATAAATACCTCCTACAGCTCAGTGGCCTCTTGCTAATGACGTGGCTACTGCTACTCACAAGTGGCTGTGGTACAGCCCGCAATATGGGCAGCGGAGCTGAAATCAGCGAGAATCGAGTAAGTTTGTTGTATGAACAAGTGCGCAAGAACCAGTTGGATGTCAGTTGGCTGGATGCCCGGGCAACAATAAGCCTGGAAAACGACGGGAAGACCATCTCGCTGGCCGCCAGCATCAAGATGCGCACAGATAGTGTTATTTGGATCAACGTCAAAAAAATGGGTTTTGAGCTTGCCAGAGCACTGATCACCCACGACTCGGTCTACGTGATTGACCGCATTAACAATACTTACGCCGTATCACCGCTCAGCATGATTGAAGAGGCCCTGCAGCTTCCCGCTGAGTTCTCTGTGCTGGAAAATCTTCTGCTGGGCAATCCCTTGTTTCTGGTAACAGATAATCTTCAGTACGCTGCCGGTACAGACAGCTATGCACTGTATGCCGAGGACGAACAAGCTTCCAATCGTTTGTGGTTTGATCCTCAACAGCACAGATTACAACGTATGCTGTTATTGGATAAGAATGCAGGGCGACAGCTGGAGATGAGTCTGCTCAATTACAGCCAACTGGCTGCCAACCAGCATTTCTCGCACCTGCGTCGCTTTCAGGTCAACGAACAACAGCTTGGCAGCGCCACCATGCTTATAGAATTCACAAAAGTGTCTCTTGACGAGCCTACGTCCATCCATTTTGAGATTCCGGAACGATATGAGCGCAGCAGGTAGATATGGATTTTTATGGCTGCTACTGCTTGTCCTGAGCAACCACTACCTGCTGGCGCAGCAAGGTAATGCCAGTGATTTGCGCCGGCAACGGCAACAGCTGGAACGAGATATCCGCCGCAACCAACAGCGTCTTAACGAAACCAGACGCGAAAAACGAGAGGCATTATCGCAGCTTTCGCTGCTGGATCGCCAGATAAGCAAGCGCAAACAGCTCATACGGATACTGCGGGAAGAAGTTGAACAGATTGATGTCTATGTGAGTGCTGTTGAAGATACCATCCGCACCCAACAGGCTTATATCGAGCAGCTCAGACAAGAATATGCCCGCACCCTCCGCACCGCCTACCGCGCCTACCAAACCCAGAGCTGGCTCAATTTTTTATACACCTCCAGCAGCCTCAACGATGCTATTCGCCGCTGGCTTTACTTTCGGCAATATCAAAGGCACCGGAGCAGACAATCACGCGACATTGAGATCGCACAACGTGCGGTACAAAGACGAGTGGACGAATTGCACCTCCAAAAAGCTGAGAAAGAGCGCCTGCTCAGCAACAATGAGAGACAACGAGCAGCGCTTTCTTCGGAAAGAAGCCGCCACAGCGATCTTGTAGGTAAGCTTAATTCCAGTGAGAAAGATATTCTTGCCAAAATCCGGCAGCAGCAGCGGGAAAATCAAGCGCTCAATACCGCAATTACCAACGCGATCAACCGTGAGTTGGCCATACAGAACAGGAGTACTAATACCAGCTCAGGCAATGCGAGTCGAAGGGATGAACTCCCTTCTAATCCTTCAACCAACCCGTCTTCAAACCAGCTATCGGCATCCTTTGCAGCCCAACGCGGCAGACTCCCCTGGCCGGTAACGAATGGCCAGATTTACAGCCGTTACGGGCGACAGCCGCACCCTAGTGTCCCCAATATTATGATTTCCAACAACGGTATAAAAATCACGGTGCCAGCTGCAAGCGCTGTGCGCTGCATTTTCAATGGTGAAATTGCCAGTGTTCAGACTGTACCTGGTTCCAGACAAATGATCTTAGTGAAGCACGGTGAATACTTTACAGTTTACTCAAACCTTGAAACCGTAGAAGTTGCCAAAGGACAGCAGGTAAAGGCGGGAGATATACTGGGCACTGCTGCTGGCGATGACAGCCCCCTGCACTTTGAATTGTGGAAGGGCAGCGCCAGTCAGGATCCGGAAAAATGGATTCAGCGGAGATAGATTCCCCTTTTTTCATTTTTTTCAGGCAAAACACCCATTATTTTTGTTAACAAGAATTATTTGTGTCTAATTCCTGTTACGCTGTTTGTACAAACAACCTTTACCTACAGCCTCCGGGCACCACGTTTATTAGAATTATTGCACATGGCCAATGAATGGAATGTCGGAGAGAAATCGTCCGGCGGATTAAAAAAAGAAACAGAATACGCTGTCACCGTTGGTGTAGTACAGTCAAACATGACGGAGCGCCAGGTCAACGAGTACCTTGACGAGCTTGAATTTTTGGCACTTACGGCGGGTGCTGTCACCCAAAAACGATTCTTGCAAAAGCTTCCCCATCCTGACTCCCGCACCTTTGTCGGTAAGGGTAAGCTTGAGGAAATTAAAAATTATATTGATGCTAATGAGGAAGTGAGCCTCGTCATTTTTGATGACGATTTATCCGGTAAGCAGGTCAATGTGCTGGAAGAGACACTAAAGGTAAAGATCATTGATCGTTCTACCCTCATTTTAGACATCTTCGCCAGCAGAGCACAAACAGCACAGGCAAAAACGCAGGTGGAACTGGCACAGATGCAGTACCTGCTACCCAGGCTCCGGGGACTGTGGACGCACCTTGAGCGGCAGCGCGGGGGTATCGGTATGCGCGGTCCCGGTGAGAAGGAAATTGAAACCGACCGACGAATCGTACGCGACAAAATATCGCTCCTCAAGAAGAAACTTGAAAAAATAGATCTGCAGAACGTCACTCAGCGAAAGACGCGTGAAACGCTGATCAGGGTCGCACTGGTGGGCTATACCAATGTAGGTAAAAGCACCTTAATGAACCTGCTCAGCAAGTCAGATGTTTTTGCCGAAAACAAACTGTTTGCCACCCTCGATACAACGGTGCGCAAGATAGCGCTAGAGGGCGTACCCTTTTTGTTGTCTGATACTGTAGGCTTTATACGAAAGCTCCCCCACCACCTCATCGAAAGCTTTAAGTCTACCCTCGATGAAGTGCGGGAAAGCGACATACTACTCCATGTCGTCGATATAGCACACCCACAGCACGAAGACCATATACGCACTGTGATGCAGACGCTAAAGGATATTGGTGCACAAGACAAGCCTACTCTACTTGTTTTCAATAAAATAGATCTATACAGAGAGCTCAATTATGACCCCTATGTTGATGAAGAAGCGCGGCAGGAGATTGAGGGTAGTCTGATTGAAAGTTTGCAGTTCCAGTTTGGCTCAGAAGCGATACTCGTCTCTGCTGTCAGTCGTGAAAATATTGACGTGCTCCGGCAGCGTGTTCTCTCAATGGTACGGGAGCAGTACCACCTGCGTTACCCTTACCTGGCACAAAAATGGTAGCTCTCTTGTCAATCTTCGCTTGTTTGTCCGAATGTAACTGTCAGGCCAAACAAGCATACTAACTACGAATGCTTATGGATAGTATGCTCAACAAGTATGCCCGACTTCTGGTCAGCTACTGCCTGTCGATTCAGCCCGGGGAAAAACTCTTCATACGCTCTACAACTTTGGCAGAACCCCTTGTAAGGGAAGTGTACCGCGAAGCCCTCCGTGCAGGAGCGGTAGTCGAATCAGAACTGGAGTTTGAAGGACAGCATCGGATTCTTTTGCAAGAGGGCAATGATACACAGCTTGCATATGTTTCCATGCTGTACAGTGAGGCAATGCAGCACTTTGACGCCTATCTATATATTAAGGCTCCTTTCAGTTTGCGTGATGACTACAAGCCCGAACCCGGGCGTATGCGGCAGCGGCAGCAGGCACTGTCTCCTTTTTCTAATATTTACTTTGAGCGTACAGCCACCCGTGCCCTCAAGCGATGCCTTTGTCAGTATCCTACACAGGCACAAGCTCAGGAGGCTGGCATGTCCCTGGAGGCCTACGAACAGTTTGTATTTGAAGCCTGCCGATTGTACGAGGATGATCCTGTTGAAGCGTGGCGCCAGCTTAGTAAAGAGCAGCAACATATTGTAGATTATCTCAATCGCTGTCAGGACTTCCGTTATCTCAACGACCGTACAGATATCCGCTTTTCGACTGCGGGGCGCATCTGGATTAACTCTGATGGTCAGACCAATATGCCCAGCGGTGAGGTATATACCTCACCTATAGAAGACAGCGCACAGGGTTTCATACATTTCGACCTGCCGGCCATACACCAAGGGCAGGAAGTACAGCGTGTAAGTCTATGGTTAAAAGATGGTTATGTTGAGCGTTGGGATGCTGCACAGGGTAAGGAAGTGCTGGACGAGGTATTCGGACTGCCCGGCGCAAGGCGCCTGGGCGAAGTGGCTATAGGTACCAACTACCGCATACAACGCTTTAGCCGCAACATACTTTTTGACGAAAAAATTGGCGGCACGGTGCACATGGCCATTGGCCAGTCCTACCTGCAGACAGGTGGCAAGAATGAATCAGCTATCCACTGGGATATGATTGCCGACATGAAGCAGGGCGGCCAAATTTTTGCGGATGGGGTCAAGATTTACGAAAATGGTCTATTCCTGATTTGATGGGTAAAAACATTTATTCTTCTGCCGTGAGCCTTTTTTGCTGAGATTTATGGCTTATTTTTACTGATTTATAAAAAGTGTTTAAGTATTTATTCCAATACTTTTTACCTTTGTGATTCGGTATTAAACAACAAGTGAAAGCTTTCGCCCGAGAACGACTATGAAAGAGCAACAAAGATCAAACCAAAACTACCACTCTTCCGGTAGCAACAATATCGTTGCTTTCCTGGAACTGAAGTATGGAAACATTTACGGCGGTTACCCCAACTTTTATGCCATCAGTGAGATTGCGTTACTTGTCTTCGAGTACGGATCCAACAAGATTTTCATCGAAAGCTGGGTTAACAACGCAAACGTTGATGTTGTCAATGTATTTGCGCGGACTAATGACTTAGGTCACACTATTGGTCGTGCCAAAGAAGTCTTCAATATGCGTACGCGGCGCAGGCGTCCGTATGAGGAGGATTTTCGGCTTGACGATGCTCAGCTGCAGCAGGCGTTCCGCCAGCTTCGCCCGTCAAAAGCTCCTATTAAAAGTTTTCTGCTCAAAAATTTCAAGAAATATGGTATCCGCGACCTGATTGTATTCGACGGGCGCAGGGATATTTTCTTGTGTGAGCGTACTGGCTTCAGTTTCAATCGTGTCAATATCATTGATATTCAGAAAGATCTCAACCGCGAGACTGATTACCTATTCTCGCTCAACAAGCTATCAGTGGTCATCAATTTTGAAATGGATCGTTCTTATCTGCGCTCCAACAATCTTGAGTACTGGTTGCATCCTATTGCTGCGCGTCAGCTACTGCCTAAGTCGGCTGCTTACGATGCAGCTCGCCTAATGATGGTATACAATGAATATACAGAGTTCCACGATGATTTCCTACTGAAAGCAGCCTTGGTACTCAACAAAATACAGAAGCAAAATCAGGCTGAGCGCCCGGAATCCAACGAGTAATTCTGCCTGACGGATTTGTTATCTGCACAAAGAAGTACCCCCTTCCATTTCTATTTGACAAATGAAAGGGGGTGTTCTTTTGTATGGCCTGCCTTTCAGGTCACTGAGGCTAACCAAATCCATTATGTGTTAAAAAACTGTTATTTATATCAATACAGCGATAATCTCGCTTATCTTTGAAGTGGCAATATTGATATGTGTTTACAAACTGTTGGCAAGCTATGAATACATTTCCACGAATAGTTCTCTTATCCGCGCTCATCGCGGGCAGTCTGAGCAGTTGCCTCAAAGATGAGGAGGTCTCATATACGCAGACATACAGCCCTTCTGAGTATGCTGTACTGAGACAGACGCTTAACCTGCCTGAAGAGCAAATCAACTATCGGTTTCAGTTGCCTCCGCACATGGCCGGAGCCGCTGCTCCCGTTATCCACAATGCTAAAGCAACTTTGGGGCGGGTGCTGTTTTATGACAAGCAACTTTCACGCACACAGACCGTTTCCTGTGCCTCCTGCCACAAGCAGGAACTTGCCTTCTCCGACGACAAAGCATTTAGCGAAGGTTTTGATGGCAGCCTTACTCGCCGCAACTCACTGGCATTGGCTACGGCTGCCAACTTCGTCTCCTCCTACGAAGGAGGATCCTCTTTTGGCAACGTGGCTGGAATTGGTTTTTTTTGGGATGAGCGAGCCAGTAGTATCTCCGAACAAAGCCATCTCACGATTGAAGATGAAGTTGAAATGGGCATGAAAATGTCTGATCTCGTTGCGCGCATTTGGGGTCAGGAGCATTATCAAATTCTTTTTTCCAAAGCTTTTGGTGACGCGCATATTGATGGTAATCGTATAACAGAAGCCTTGCAAGAGTTTCTGAATGCATTCGTGTCTACTAATTCGCGCTTTGATGAAGGCCTTAACAGAACGCGGGATCCCTTTACAGATTTTTCCAACTACAGCCAGCTGGAAAACCGCGGCAAAAGCCTTTTCATGGCCAACTGTAGTTCCTGCCACGGAACAGATATGTCGTCGCCTGTGTTTATCAGCATGGCCAACAACGGTCTTGATCAGATTTATACTGACAATGGCCTTGGGGAGCAAACGCTTTCGCCTTCGGACAATGGAGTATTTAAGATACCTTTCCTTCGCAACATTGCGCTGACGGCGCCCTATATGCACGATGGTCGCTTTACTACACTGGAGGAGGTGGTTGACCATTACAGTCAAGGTATTCAATCACATCCCAATTTAGACCATCGCCTGCGCGCACCCAATGGCGCACCGGTTCGTTTCAATTTTTCCAATGCGGATAAAGCTGCGTTGGTTGCTTTCCTGAAATCTCTTACCGATCAGGAATTCATTACAGATCATCGCTTCAGCGATCCGTTTCAATAACGGTTCACACAAATGACATAGCTGAAGAGCCCTCATTGGTGGCAGCTGCCGCTAATGAGGGCTCTTCAGCTATGTCACCTCCTCTGCGCAAGACAAAAGGCTGTTAAACCAGCCTCTATTTGTTACTCAGGCCGGCAAACCCTCCCCTCTTCTACATGATTATTTGGCAGATAATGAGTATCTTTGCAGCGTATTATTACCAAATAACCTCTTTTCCAATGTCAACTGCAACTACCTTGAAGTACAAAGTCAAGGATATCAACATGGCCGACTGGGGCCGTAAGGAAATACGACTCGCTGAAGCTGAAATGCCTGGTCTTATGGCACTTCGCGAGCAATACGGCCCGCTCAAGCCTTTGCGCGGTGCCCGCGTTGCCGGCTGTCTGCACATGACCATACAAACAGCTGTCCTCATTGAGACCTTGGTCGCGTTGGGTGCTGAAGTGAGCTGGTCTTCCTGCAATATCTTTTCCACTCAAGACCACGCAGCAGCAGCTATAGCGGCTGCAGGTATCCCTGTATATGCCTGGAAAGGACAAACGGAGGAAGAATTTTGGTGGTGTATTGAGCAGACATTGTTTGCTTTCGAAGGCGGACAGCCCCTGAATATGATTCTCGACGACGGTGGAGACCTGACCAACATAGTATTGGATCAGCACCCCGAGCTGGTCGCAGGTATCAAAGGAATCTCTGAAGAGACAACCACTGGTGTGCACCGGCTGTACGAGCGTATGGCCAATGGCACGCTCCCGTTGCCCGCCATCAATGTCAACGACTCTGTAACCAAGTCTAAGTTTGACAATAAATACGGTTGCCGTGAGAGTAGTGTGGATGCCATCCGCCGGGCAACTGATATCATGATGGCCGGTAAAGTGGCCGTTGTAGCGGGCTATGGAGATGTTGGCAAAGGTACAGCTGCCAGCCTGCGTGGTGCCGGTTGTCGCGTAATTGTCACTGAGATTGATCCTATATGCGCACTACAGGCTGCTATGGACGGTTTTGAGGTGCGAAAAATGTCATATGCAGCGCCTTTGGCTGATATTATCGTAACAGCTACCGGTAACGTCAATATCGTCAGTGAACGGCACTTCCGTCTGTTGAAGGATAAGACGATTGTCTGCAACATCGGCCATTTCGATAATGAGATTGACATGGCATGGCTGAATGCTAACTATGGGCAGACGAAGATAAATATCAAGCCGCAGGTAGATATGTATAATATCGAAGGTAAAGATATTATCGTCCTGGCAGAGGGTCGCCTCGTCAATCTGGGTTGTGCTACCGGTCACCCCTCTTTCGTCATGTCTACATCCTTCACCAATCAGGTGTTGGCTCAGATAGAACTTTGGAAGAACGAAGGACAGTACGAAAACAAGGTCTATATGCTGCCTAAGCATCTGGATGAGCAAGTTGCACTGCTGCACCTCGCCAAAATTGGTGTTGAACTGGATATACTCTCTGATGAGCAAGCCAGCTACATTGGTGTGTCGCCCGAGGGTCCGTTCAAACCTGAGTACTACCGCTACTAAGTCTTAGAAGGTATCCGGGATTTTTGCTTGTGCCCTCAACAAGCCAGGCAATGCGTTTTGAAGGAGCGTAGGCCGCAGCAAGGGTAAAAAAAGCAACAAAAAACTGTTGCTGACCTGGCAATGAAATCCCGGTCATATTCTCTTACTTCCGTTTAACTAAAGCCGGCAGGGGTCTCAGGACCGCTGCCGGCTTTTTGCGAAGATATACTTAAATATCAGTGTACTGCCGGCAACACCCAAGGCCACAATCGTGATCGAACTCACCGGCATAAGAATGGCTGCGACTACCGGCGATAGTGCAGCTCGCACGGCGAAACTCAATCCTATGACGTTGTATACAAAGGCAAAAAAGAACGCGACATAAACCAGCCGCACACTAGCCTTAGCGTACCGCATTACCTGTGATAAATTTTCAAAATATTTCCCCTCAAAAATCAAATCGCTGGCAGGTGTAAAATTATTGGCCTTTTCAGTAATAACCATTCCTACCCAGGCTCGCTTGAGCGCACCCGCATCATTGAGCCCGTCTCCTATCATGAGGACGCGCTCGCCATTTTCTTCAAGCTCCCGAACAGAAGCGAGTTTATCATGCGGACTTTGTCTGAACTTCAACTTCGCATTAGCAGGAAAAACGGTTGTCAGGTGTGCGTATGCATGCTCATTGTCACCAGAGAGCAGGTGTATACTGCGCGTATGTTCCTTCGACAATGCCATCATCAGCTCTCCCAAACCCTGCCTATAGGCTTGCCGGACACTGAAGACACCACCATAAGCAAGTCCCCATGCCCAGTATACCTCACCTTCCCCTGTCAATTCCGGCTGAATTTCCCTTACCCAATCGAGACGCCCAAGCCGAAGCGGCTGCCCGTTGGCTTGGGCGGACAGTCCCTTACCCGTTTCCTCCCAGAAAAAATCCAATTCACAGTCGGGTAAGTCATCATCCGTTGTTTGGGCTAGTAACCAGGTATACACAGCCACACTCATAGGATGTGTACTCTGTCGGCTGATTTTCAACAACACCGACTTTACCTGTACATCCAATGTGCTGCCTGAGTAATTGACTTCCAGGCTATTGTTGTCTGTGAGTGTCCCTGTTTTATCAAATACAATCGTACTTGCGGCAGACAATCTTTCAATTGCTTCCGTGTTTTTACTATAGATACCCGTACGCGTGAGCATCCGTAATGCAGTTCCCAAGGTAAAAGGTACGGCCAATGCCAATGCACACGGACAGGCGATGATGAGTACCGCCGTGAAAGCATTGATAGCAATCCCGGGATTTTGAGGCCACCAATAGGCCAAAGTGATCAACGAAATAGTCAGAATCGTAAATGTAAAATACCGCCCCACCTTTTTAGCGATGCCACTTGCAGAACTGCTCCCCTCATCACGCAGATCGCTCTCCACCCAAAGCTGTGTAAGGTAACTTTGGTCAACCCTTTTTTTCAACAAAATGCGGATTGCCTCTCCCTGTTGCCGTCCGCCTGCAAACAAGCGATCGCCCGTCTGTTTGGTGACCGGTTCTGCTTCCCCACTGACGAAACTATAGTCAATGCGCGCTTTTCCTCCAAGGAGGCGTGCATCAGCCGGGATAAGCTCTGCATGACGAATGATAAGCTCATCACCCGGTTGCAATTTGTCCAGTGTTACAGATTCTTCCTCTCCTTCAGTGCTAATCCGTTGGGCAGCTACCGGAAAATAAGATTTGTAATCCCTGTCAAAAGAAAGTTGTTGGTAGGTCCGTCGCTGAAACCACCTGCCCGTCAGCAGAAAAAAAGCAAGCCCGGCCAGACTGTCGAGATAGCCCGGACCATAGCCTGTCACTATTTCATACAGACTTCGCATGAACAGAACAATCATACCGAGCGCAATGGGAATGTCAATATTCCAGTCCTTGTAGCGAATACCTGCCCAGGCAGATTTAAAATAGTCCTGACTGCTGTATAAAAGCACGGGCGTTGCCAGCAGTATATTAAATAGATTGATGTAAAAGGGGAGCTCACCGCCATTCCATGCCTGCATCCCCAGGTACTCGGGGAAGCTTAGCAACATAATATTTCCAAAAGAAAAACCGGCAATTCCGAGCTGCAGGTACAGCTTAGTCTCAGGAGTCCGCTGCTTAGCCCCTGACAGCCTGTCTAACCGAAGATCGGGCGGATAACCTATGGCTGCCAGTATCTCAACAGCCTTTCGAAGGCTTATATGCTCCCTGTCAAAAACAATTGAGGCCTCCCGCTTGGGAAAATTGACATGGCTACTGAGAAAACCGGGATGCAGTTTGGGTAAATTTTCAAGCAACCAGATACAAGATGCGCAATGTATTTGCGGCAAATGAAGGCGAATACGCCCATGACGTCCCTCCGAAAATTCGAGTAATTTTTCCTCGACTTCCGGATCATCCAGCCATGCATAACGTTCTTCCTGTTGATTTTTGCGGCTTATTCCTGCTGCCGGATTAATCCTGTAGTACCCATCCAGCCCATTGTCGCGCAGGAGCGTGTACACGGTTTTGCAGCCTTCGCAGCAAAAATCATGTTCATCGGCCAGGATAAGACCTGACTGACAATCATCGCCGCAGTGAAAACACTGTGTTGTCGTCCGTTTTCCGCCTCTGACGGAAAGTAAGTTATCGTCCAGTCTCATTGTGATATGGGCTGCTCGCAATAGCCCGCTCAAAAATACAATCGTACAAAGCTGTAGACTCACGACTTATATCATCCGCCATCATGACAAAAATCACCCTGCCCGCCTGAGAGCGGCCGGTAATTTTGCCCCAATAAGAGGAACGATGGAGAATACGCTAATTGAAAAATACGACCGTCCTGCGCCAAGGTACACAAGCTATCCAACAGCGCCTTACTGGCAGGATGATGCATTCGACCAAGCATCGTGGCGCGAGCAGTTGACACGGGTCTACAACACATCGCCAGACAGTAGTCTGTACATTCACCTGCCCTTTTGCGAAAAATTATGTACTTATTGTGGGTGTAATAAGCGAATCACCACCAATCACGGTGTGGAAGACCCTTACATAACCGCCCTTTTGGCCGAGTGGAATCTCTATGTGAAAGCTCTTCCCGGCAAGCCACGTCTGTGCGAGCTGCATTTAGGGGGAGGTACTCCAACTTTTTTTTCTCCCGATAATCTTTACCGCCTACTGTCCATACTCCTTGAAAACGTTTCAACAGCCCCCGATTTTGAAGGTAGTTTTGAGGCGCATCCCGCATCCACCACACGCGAGCACATGCGTCTACTATACGAATTGGGTTTCCGGCGCATCAGCGTGGGTGTCCAGGACTTTGATGATCATATCCTAAAAGTTATTAACCGCTATCAAACGCGGGAACAGGTCATGCAGGTTACGCGCTGGGCCAGAGAAATGGGGTATTCCTCTGTCAATTACGATCTGATTTTTGGGCTACCCTTCCAGACCCCGGATCATATACGGGCCAACATAGCGCAGGTAAGCATCCTGCGACCCGATCGCATTGCCTTTTACAGTTATGCACATGTGCCGTGGGTAAAACCCAGTCAGCGAGCCTACAGCGAAAAAGATTTGCCCCTGGGTGCCGAAAAAAGGACGCTGTACGAGCTAGGCAGGGATTTATTGCTGGATATCGGCTATCAGGAGATTGGTATGGATCACTTTGCGCTAGCCGGGGACAGTCTGGCTATTGCACATCGGGAGGGTGTCCTGCATCGCAATTTTATGGGCTATACGCCTAATCTTACCCTGCTCAATATAGGTCTCGGTACATCTGCCATTAGCGACACTTGGTCTGGCTTCGCCCAAAATGAAAAGTCCGTCGAAGCTTACCAGTTGCGGATTGCACGCGGAGAATTTCCACTCATCAAAGGATATAAGCTTAGTCCCGACGATGAAATAATCCGAAGACATATTCTCAACCTGATGTGCAGGCAGTACACTTCCTGGGAAGCGCCTGCTGCCCGCTGTCCGGCATTTTTTGAAGGTTTGAAGAGACTGGACGAATTTCTTGCTGATGAACTTATTGAACTAGGCAACAATTTTCTTCGTGTTACACCAGCTGGCAGACCCTTTTTACGCAACATCAGCCTTGCTTTCGATGCTCACTATTGGGCCGCGCAACCACAACAAGCACTTTTTAGCCGGCTGTAAAGCTATCCTACTCCCCGCCTGTCCCGTCCTGTATCGACTGATAGGCCGCATCGTGTATGCGAGTACGTATACGCAGCGATGAAATGAGTGAATTGTTACGAGTAGGATGCACGCGGTTGCTCAAAAACACCAGTAACAATCCGGTATCCGGATCAGCCCAGGTAAAGGTTCCCGTATAACCCGAATGCCCAAAACTTGCAGGCCCCGCAGCCCTTGATGGCAGGGTAGAATCGGTATAGTTGAGTGGTAGCTTGTCGAAGCCTAATCCCCGATGGTTACCAAGGTCTGCAAAATGCGCCCTGGTAAAGGTATCTATGGCGTGCGGAGCTATCAGTGTATCTCCGCCATACTGCCCCCGATTAAGGTAGAGCTGCATCAGTTTTGCGAGATCGTTTGCGGAAGAGAAAAGTCCCGCATGGCCGGAAATTCCTCCCAGCAGCGCTGCGCTCTCGTCATGTACCTTACCATGAAGGAGTGTCATCCTGAAAAAAGTATCCACTTCTGTCGGCACAATCCGGCTCAAAGGAAAGCGCGAATCAGGGTTGAATCCCATAGTGTATGCCCCTAATGGTCTGTATAAGCTATCTCTTAGGTAATCAACAATATCATGACTCGTGGTATGTTGTACAATCAGCGGCATGAGCGTAAAAAACAAATCAGAGTAAACATAGCCGAACTGTTCGTTCAGAGGCGAAATGCGGATGGTATTGAATAAAATATCTGCATAACTTTTGTGCCGCCACAGCCCTTCCGAAAGTTTCAGAGAATAATTGGCCGACGAGTCCTGACTGAGCGTACGAGGTCTGAAACGATAATTATTGATAATTGTGTCATCCCAATTTTTTTTCCATGGGTACTTTGCATGACCTTTCAGTGTTCCACGCCAGAACGGAATCCATGCCCGTAATCTCCCCTGATGCGCCAGCAGGTCTCGCATACCCAGATTGGCCTTGTTGCTACCTTCCATATACGGGAGATAAGTCTCCAAATTTCCATCGAGATCCATTCTGCCCTGCCCGTAAAGCCGCATCAAAACAGGTAGCCCGGTGCTGATTTTCGTGACAGATGCCAAGTCGTAGATATCAGTAGCCGTTGTTGGCCTTGCGTCTGGTTCGTAGGTGTGATGTCCAAATGTTTCATGGTAAACAACCTTTCCATTTTTAGCAAGCAATACCTGTGCTCCCGGAAATGCTCCTGCCTGTATACCCTCGTTCACGATGACCTCAATGCTGTCGCGAAGGCGATCTGCATTCATACCCACAACTTCCGGAGGCGCGTACCCCAGGCGGATTGCAGGAGCAGTAGCTATACCTTTTGCCCCCGGAAAAATTTCCATCAGCGTTGTATCGGCAGCCTCATGGATGGCGACACCGCCAAACAGGGTCTGTACGATCAAAGACTGCGTCCATGCATCATTTTGGGTAGAGAAAACAACCGCTACTTCAGCATCCTGACGTATCGCTTTCAAAATCTTGCTATTGCCGTTGAGGATAAGCAGCACACAAGGCCTGGGAAAGCCAGATAACCAGTTATCCGGTACGGGTATGCGATCGTCAAACTCAGCTGCATCAATGGCAATAATCGGGCTGTAGGGTTTGTTGGCCAACATTCGGCCATCTGTTTCTTCGACTGCAGTCATCACCGCAGAACCATTGGGTAACCACTGCACACGGGCAGCTGTCTGATACAGATTGATGGTCTCCCACAAAACGGTATCGTTGGCAACATTAATGTTAGTGAAAGCGAGTCGGACTGTATCAAGGCGACGCAGCGGCAGGATACCGTCCGGGTTTACCAACACCTTGACGGAAGCCAGTGCAGTATTATAGTCAGGCAATTTTTTGCCCGGGATTGCCTGTGCCAGCAACAACTGCTGACAACTAATTAGCAGACATGCCCAAATCAGTCCCTTGCTCATATAGTTGATTGTTTACGGAATATTGTAGGTAGCATCAGTCCCAAACCTATCATGATGCTAACGTCTGCAAAATTGAAAATCCCCGTACGCAGACTACCTATTCCGATATTCATAAAATCTGTCACCTGCCCGTACAATATACGATCGATAATATTGCTAAATCCTCCTCCAATGATGAAAGAAAAAGAGAGAATCTGCCAGCGATCCATGCGTCGGTCCATCAATACATACCCCAACATGACGGCCAGCAGGGCGGAAGGAAAATAGTGAAGAACCCAGTAGCGAAGCTGGTCTGTCAGCGAAGACCCCAGACTCAGAAAAGCGCCCTTGTTTTCCACGTACAACAGCCGAAAGAAATCATTCCAGTAAGTAAGCATGTAATTGCCGGACAGATGCTCCCGCGCAAGCTCTTTTGTCCATTGATCTAACGCCACATTGGCCAATATGATAGCCAAAACGATGACTGTTCTCTTGATTCCTCTTTCCATACCGACAAAAATACAAAAGTCGGACATAAGTCCTATCTTTATGGCCTGTTTTGGGGTGCCTCGTGTTAGCGAGGCTGAGATCATACCCTTTGTTCCGGATATACAGCCACTGGAACAGGAACCTGCCCGGGTAATGCCGGGAAGGGAAATCCTAAGGCTGCCGTCCTCTTGTCGGTTTCGAGACCGGCACAAAGGGGTGATACCGTTAAAAGCATTACCTGGCCCCGGGTAATGTCAAGGTTTCACTCTAACTTTTTCATCATGTCAAGTTGTAATTTGTGGAAATTACAGGTTTTTTGCCTGGTAATCAGCTTTTTTTACCACCTGTCAGTCAGCGCGCAGTGTCGGCTGGAAGGAATGATTACCAACCAAACCGGTCAGCCATTGGAAGGTGCCGGAATATTCATTTCGGAGCTGCAAAAAGGTAGTGTAAGCAATGCAGATGGTAGCTTTACCATTGAGACGCTCAATCCGGGTGCCTACACTGTAGAGGGAAGTTTTCTGGGCTACCAAAGCAACCGGCAACGATTGGTAGTCAGTGCCGGAGAGTCTGTCTGCAAGCTCAACTTTACACTTGCAGAGATTAGTTTCACGACGCAAGAGTTGCTGGTTACGGCCGTACGCGTTGACGAACGCACACCCGTGACCTATACGACGCTCAGCCGTGCCGATCTGGCCCCACGTAATCTGGGACAAGATGCACCCTTTCTAATGCAGTGGACGCCTTCTGCTGTGGTAACCTCCGACGCAGGGACAGGTATCGGGTATACCGGTATCTGGATCCGTGGATCTGACCCCACCCGGACCAATATCACCATCAATGGCATCCCACTCAACGACGCGGAGTCACAGGCTGTTTTTTGGGTCAATCTGCCAGATTTTCTCAGCTCTGCCGAGGAAATACAAATCCAGCGCGGGGTTGGTGCCTCCACCAATGGCCCTGGCGCATTTGGTGCTACCATCAACATTAACACCCAAAAAGTGTATGAGAAGCCCTATCTAACGCTGGATGGCACTGCCGGCAGTTTCAACACCTACAGATCCAGTATGCGATTTGGTACGGGTCTGATGAAAGGAAAATTTACGCTGGATGGTCGACTGAGCAATATTCAGTCTGACGGATACATTGACAGAGCCTCGGCTGATCTCAGTGCGTGGTTTATGACGGGGGCTTATATTGGTGCCAAAAGCACGTTTAGAGTCAACGTTTTTCAGGGCAAAGAAAAGACCTATCAGGCATGGTACGGAGTACCTGCCTCTCTTATCGACGATCCGGCAACACGCACCTTCAACCCTGCAGGCACAGAGAGAGAAGGCGAGCCCTACGAAAACGAAGTAGATGACTATGGACAAACCCACTTGCAACTGCTGTATAACACAGTAATCGGTCCACAGTGGCAGCTCAATCTCGCTGCTTACTACACCCGGGGAGCTGGTTTTTTCGAACAATACAAAGCTGATGAGGATCCGGCCAGCTATCAGCTTCCGTCATTGGGCGAACCCCAGTTTACCGATCTTATTCGCCGCCGATGGCTCGATAACGACCTGGTCGGAGGTACCTTTGGCCTGCGATATGATCATCCAGTCAAGAAGTGGCAATTTACTTGGGGAGGTGCTTACAGCCACTATATCGGCCAGCACTTTGGTGAGGTTATCTGGGCGCGTTTTGCTGCCGCTTCCGAAATTCGGCACCGCTACTACGATAATGACGGTATCAAAAAAGATTTTAATACCTTCATCAGGCTAAACTATCCATTAGGCGATCGGCTGGAGGCTTTCGGTGATTTGCAACTCAGATCTGTTGACTATCGTTTTGAGGGCTATGGAAACCGACTTCAGCTATTAGACCAGCGCGAAAATCTTTTATTTTTCAATCCCAAGGCAGGTTTTACCTATAAGCTTCCCACAGGGCAGGCATATCTGGGTTTCGGTATAGCCCAACGAGAGCCTAATCGCAATGATTATGTGGACAATCCACCAGTGACCCGACCGCTGCCGGAAAAACTATACAATGTTGAATCGGGATGGCGCTTCCGCAGCAATCGCACCGCCGGTGAAATCAATGCTTTCTACATGCTTTATCATAATCAGTTAGCCCTAAATGGTCAGCTAAACGATGTTGGTGAGTATATGCGAATTAATATTGCACGCAGTTACCGATACGGACTGGAGCTCAGCGGTGCACATCAGCTGACCAAGGTACTCAGTCTGCAAGCCAATATCGCGCTGAGTCAGAATCGCGTAGCATCATTTGAAGAATACGTCGATCGCTATGATAGCGACTTCAACTACCTCGGTCAGCAGATTGTTCAACGGACCAACACCCCACTTTCATTCTCCCCTTCCGTTGTTGCAGCAGCAGATGTCACCTATCGGCAACCCGTTGGCAAGCATAAAGACAGGACCTACTTTGAGACAGCTCTACAGACAAAATACGTCAGCCGTCGCTATCTCGACAATGCAGGCGACCTACGAAACAGTCTGGATCCTTTCACTTTTGCCGATTGCCGGTTTGGTTTCCAGCACCGAACAGCCGCTGACAATCGGATCAGGCTAAATTTTGTGATTCAGAATATTTTCAATGCTATGTTCTCAACCAATGGCTGGAGTTATCGGTATCTGATTGACGATCAACTTAGCTTCGACCAGGGACTCTATCCGCAGGCAGGCAGAAACTGGCTGCTGGCGCTGGGCTTTGATTTTTAAAAAATAATGCGGCATGGAGTTGCCTCCATGCCGCACATTTTTCAGCCCATCGCAATGCAATGCGACTAAAATCCTCTATTAATAGCCAGGGTTCTGCTGAGCCGCCAGCGTCGGGTTGGTATTCAACTCAGACTGCGGAATTGGCCAAACAAAACGATAGTCATCGTAAGGAATTGCCTGAACGATTTTGGTCGGATCCGTTGGCAGCGGTGCAGCACCGATGGTCCAGCTGGCGAAAGTCGTGTTGTTGTAACGAACTTTTGCCGGGATTCCTCCTGTGCTGAAATCAGCGTCCTTAGCAAGGCGGTGGATATCTGACCAACGACGGCCTTCGCCCAGGAATTCGATACGGCGCTCATCGAGAACCGCCTGGATAAATTCTTTCGGCGTAGCAAAAGAAGCTGCTGTATAGTGCAAGCCAGCGTCAGCCAAAGCGCGATTGCGCACGCTGTTCAGGTGAACGAGACCAGTTGCCACATCACTTCTACGACCATATGCTTCTGCCATATTCAGCAACACCTCTGCGTAGCGGATAATCTGGTTGTAGTCATCCTGCGTTGTGATGTTGCGATACTTGTGAGAGAAGTAAGCACGGCCATTGTTCTTCAACAGCTGGCTGCGACGAAGATCGCTCTCTTGCCAGAAAGTTGCATTGTAGATGATGGGGCTTACTGCCACTAATGAGCGACCCGGAGCAACCGAGTACATCACCGGTAGCGCACCGTTGACAAACGGGTTATCAACTTGTGAGTTCTCAATGGCAAATACAGACTCCGTATTAGCAGCATTGTTGGCAAAAGGACCTTCCGGCGTTGCCGTGAGGCTATACGCGTTCTTTGCGATCAATTTCTGACCTTCCGCAATAACATTGTCCCAGTTACCCATGTGGAGATAGATGCGCGTTTTCAGCGCCGTTGCAGCACCTGAGGTAGCCCGTGTAATTTTGCGTGAGCCCGTACGCGTATCAGGCAGACTCGTCTCAGCAAAATTCAGATCCTCCAGTATCTTAGCATAACACTCTGCAACCGTATTGCGACCCTGCGCCAATGCTGCATCAAGTGCACCCGTCGTATTGATAGCCGTTGTGCGATAAGGAACACCAAGATGTGAAGCATCCGCTGTATGCGCATAAGGCCGTGCGAAATGAACCAACAGTTCATGATGAGCCAAAGCGCGCAGGAAGCGAGCTTCTCCTTCGTACTCAGCAGCCTTTGCTGTTGTAATTACACCATTAGCAGCGGCCCTGCCAACACCCTCAATGACGATGTTAGCACGATTAATGAGCCCGTAGAGCGTTTCCCAGTGAAACTGGTTGTTGGCTGTAGTAGGGTTGTAAGTTGCTTCATACGTAATTGCGTAAAAGGCAGCAACATTCAACATATCCTCACCACGGTTGTCACCCTGCTGGGTGTTGGCAGCACCAAATGGATAACCACGAACTGCACCCCCCGCATAGAACCCACTCTGAGCCGCATCATACACACCCACCATTGACAGCTCGCAACGCTCAGGCGTTTCAAAAGCTGCCGTTTCGGTGATGCGATCGTAGGGCAACAAATCTGTTGTGTCCTTATCGCAAGAGACAGTTACCAATCCCATGAGGATCAGAGAAGCCGCGAAAAGGAAATTAATATTCTTTATGAATCTTTTCATTTCTTACCGAGATTTTTAATTTAGAAACCGAGATTAACACCTACTGAATACACACGCTGCTGTGGGTTGCCGTTCCAGTCAACACCAAAGCCGTTGGTATTTGTTTCCGGGTCAATACCGGTATAGTTAGTGAAGGTAAGTGCATTCTGCGCCTGTACAAACACGCGCAGTGACTGAATGCTCGCCTTCTTTGTAAGATCCGTTGGCAGTGTATAGCCAATAGCGAAGTTGCCGAGGCGGATGAAATCACCTTTCTCTACAAAACGTGTAGTAGCAAAATCCGGAAGATTGATACGGTTGCTCTGGCCGAGAATCAATCTTGGCGTTACACCATCACCAGTATTATCGGCACTTTGCCAACGACCGAGAATTTCAGTACCGTTGTTGTTAAAGGCCATCTCCAGCAGATCGATACGCGTACGGTTCATAATCACATTTCCACCCTGGAAACGGAAGAAAATATTCATGTCGAAGTTGCCAAAGCGGAAGTTGTTGTCAAAACCACCAAACCACTTAGGAATAGCAACTCCCAGAACGCGACGGTCAGTTGTAGCAGACAATGAGCTAGACTCACCACGTGTACCAGGATTAGCCGGGTCGAATACAAAGAAAGCACCGTTGGTCAGCTCGTTTTCAACCAGCGTACCATTTGCCTTCACATATACAGGGTTGCCATTTGCAGGATTTACACCCCAGTAATCAAAGCCGTAGATAGAGTTAAGAGACTCCCCTACCCGGATAATGTTGTAGCTGGAAACGATATCGCGATCGCCTACCAGTCCAAGCACTTCGTTATTCTGCGTAGAAATATTAAAGGCTGCGTTCCACTTGAACTTATCCGTATTGATCACAGCTGCATCCAGCGTAAGTTCTACCCCCTGACCCCTTACACGGCCAACGTTCTGGCTGATGATGTTACCAGGAACACCCAAAGAAGGTGCCGTTGGTGCCTGCAGGATGATGTTGTCGTTATCCTGCATCCAGTAAGCCAATGACAGGTTGATACGGTTGTCAAGCAGCCCCATATCAAAACCGAAATCATACTTGCGCTGAGATTCCCAAGTAAGCAGATCGTTGCCGAAATTACTGTAAGCAATACCATTCTGCGAACCGTACTGTGCTGAGCCGTATGAACCAATGTAAGGATAGTTACCAATATTCGTGTTACCTACCTCTGCAAAAGATCCACGGATACGGAAGTCAGAGATTACGTTAGACAAACTGCCCCAGAAAGCCTCTTCTGACAAACGGTATGCGAAAGAAGCTGATGGGAAGTAACCTACACGGCCCTCTTTCGGAAGTGAAGAGAGTGCATCGCGACGGATAGACGCGCTAATATAGTACTTGCGTGCAAAGTTGTAGTTTACACGACCCAGGTAAGAAGCCAGACCATTCTCCTGCAGACCACCCGTGATCGTCTGGTTGGCAAAAGTACCAGAAATCAGGTTTTCCTGGAAGAAGCGGTCAGACAGGTCTGTAGCCGTAGCCCGGTAGAAGCTGGTACGCTCCTTCTGGTATTCCTGTACAAATGTGAGGTTCAGGTTGTGCTTTTCGGCGAAAGTGTTGTTGTAAGTAAGGATATTCTGCCAGTTCCAACGCAGTGAGGGCAGGAAAGCCTGTGAAACGCGACCGTTGGCAGAAAAACCGTCACCATGACGTGGATCCTGGAATAGGAAATCTTCAACATAGCTACCGTCAATACCTACTTGCGTACGCAAATCAAGCCCTTTTGCCAGATTGGCTGTAGCATAAGCATTGCCGAGCAAGCGCCAGCTATTGGAACGACGCTGGTCATTATCCAATACAAAGCGCTGGTTAGGAATACCATTGGCAATCTCGATAGAGTTAGCGCCACGACCCAGGGTACGTGGGTTAGCATCATCGATGTTATAGCCAGTTGGATCATTAGGATCAAATACATCAACGTTCGGGAACATACGCATCACTGAGAAAGTATTGCCCGACAGGTTGTTGGATCCCGTCAACGGTCCAAGGTTTTCCTGACGCGTTACACCGCTGGAAAAACCAATTTTCAGCCAGTTGTTGATTTTCTGATCGAGGTTCGAACGGAAAGTGTAACGAGAAAGGCTGTTGGCAATTGCAATACCCTCCTGAGCAGCATAGCCAAAAGAAACGTAGTAGCTCGTCATATCCGTACCACCACTCACAGAAAACACGTGGTTCTGCTGGAAAGCGTTGCGATAGATAACATCGTTCCAGTCCGTCTCAACCGTGCTGCCATCTGCGCGTGTCTGAAGCGCCGCAATGTTTGACGCACCACCGGCGTTACGGTTCTTCTCGTTGTTGATTTCAACAAATTGCTCTGCACCCAACAGGTCAAACAGCTTAGTAGCCTGCGCATAACCGACATAGTTGTCATAGTTGAACTTAGCGCGACCTGCTTTACCTTTCTTAGTCGTAATCAGGACAACACCATTGGAAGCACGTGAACCGTAGATAGCTGTAGCCGCACCGTCCTTAAGTATCTCGAAAGACTCGATATCCGCAGGGTTGACGTCTGCCAGTGCATTGTTAGGCGTTGAAGAACCTACATCACCACTGAAAACAGGTACACCATCGATAACGATGAGCGGTCCTGTACCAGACGAGATGGAGTTTACACCACGAATACGAATCTGAGGGGCTGCACCCAGGATACCACTCGGTGGCGTAATCTGTACACCTGCCGCACGGCCTGCCAGCTGCTGTACAAAGCTGGGTGTTGCCAGGTTGGCGAGTTCATCCCCCTTTACCTGAGAAATAGAACCCGTTACGTCACGCTTCTGTTGTGTACCGTAACCTACAACCACTGCCGTTTCCAGACTGACAGCATCCATTTCCATCGTTACGTTCATCACGTTGGACGGCCCGATGGCTACTTCCAGTGTCTTGAAACCTGTATAGCTGAATACCAGCGCAGTAGCACCCGCAGGGACACTCAGCGAATAGGATCCATCGAAATCCGTGACCGTACCGGTCACCGTACCCTTTACCAGGATACTCGTTCCAATGAGTGCTTCACCATTGGTGTCTGTCACCTTTCCACTGATGCTACGCTGCGCCACAAGCCCTACAGAGCCGAACAACACAAGCATCAGAATTAGTGAAAGTTTTTTCATTCTGAATGAATTTGGTTTATGAAATAATTGTTTAACCCATGTTATAATGCAAAATTTTATCTTTGATCACGTGCCAAAGTTAGCATCTTTTAGTTGCTAAAGCAACAGTTATAATAACAACAATCGCCCCACAGAGTTCAGGCGAGTATAAAAATTTGCCCTAACACCACCCGCATTATGACTGATGAGTTGCCTTGTTTCTGTGCCGATATTACAAAGAGCGTTAACTTTACGCAATCCATTTTGTTGTATTCAGAACGCGTAAAATGATTTTTACAGAACGGTAATATATGTCAGTGACCGCCGACTATCTAACAACGAAATCAAGCCTTCATTCGCTGCTAAGGCAGGCCGATGCCATGATACCCACGCCTTGGGGTAACTTTCGCATGTTTGCCTATGCAGATCACGCTGGTGACTGGATGCCTCATTTGGCACTAATGCACGAGGATTGTGATCGCCAACAGCCCGTAATCGTGCGAATTCATTCAGAATGCATCACCGGTGATTTGTTCGGCTCAAAAAAATGTGATTGCGGAGAGCAGCTCCACGAGGCGCTGCAAATGATTGCGACCGGCAAGGGTATTTTGCTATACCTTCGTCAGGAGGGCAGAGGAATTGGCATAATCAATAAACTGAAAGCATACCAACTGCAAGAGCAAGGGTACGACACCATACATGCCAACCTCCATCTGGGACTGGAAGTCGATGCTCGCCAATACGATGCTGCGGTGGTTATGCTGCATGACCTTGGCGTTCAGGAAATTCAGCTAATTACCAATAATCCCGAAAAAATTGACGCCTTTGATAAATCGGGTATAAGCATCCGCCAACGCGTACCCATCGTCATTCAGCCACAAAAAGAGAATACAGACTACCTCAAAATCAAGCAGACTGAGATGGGACATCTGTTTGATATTCTCTAACTTTTTTTGTGTTAAAAAATGCAGATATCCCTGTTACCTCCACAGGCCTGGTAGTATACTCAATGGCTGCAATACTCGTCAACGATGCGTGCGGATAGCAAACAAAGCGGAATCCCACCCCCGGGATGTACGCTACCTCCTGTAAAGTACAACTCCCGAATATCATTGCTAAAATTAGCGTGTCGCATAAAGGCCGCCATCCTGTTGTTGGAGCTGGTGCCA
Source organism: uncultured Saprospiraceae bacterium (assembly GCA_964441755.1). Taxonomy (GTDB): domain Bacteria; phylum Bacteroidota; class Bacteroidia; order Chitinophagales; family Saprospiraceae; genus JAUMBM01. Next base: position 26,154 of record CAYTVG010000005.1, on the reverse strand, counting down.
TAGAGTGCTCCCAAATGAGAACCCGTCCGGGACTCAATGGTCGGCGGTGTAAGTATATACTCTGCCTCAATCAGGGTGCTGATATCCGTGCCCAATAGGCGACTAAGTTTCTCCAGTGTCCTGGCCCGGGTAAGCCGTGTCAACTCCTCCCAGTCCTGCCCCCTGTCATAAGGGGCATTAATCATGACAAACCAATTTTCACAGCCTTCCGGTGCGTCGCCTACTACATGCCTTGACGTAAGATTGATATACACTGTAGGATCCTCATGCATACCACCCGCTTCAAGTGCCTCAAACTCTGCCTGATAATTTTCACTAAAAAAAATATTGTGCACGTTGAGTTCCGGAAATGACTTCTTTACTCCCCAGTAAAAGATCAGAGCGGATGTAGATTTTTGCTGTCGAAGCACCCGCTCAGGCTTTTTTGCCTTAGGCAAGAGCTTATGATAGGCAAAAAATACGTCCATATTGCAGATTACCCGCTCAAAATCGAGAAACTCCCCCTCTACACGCAGGCCAGTGGCCTGGCCATTGTCCACTACGATTTCCTCTACAGCCTGATTGAAATGGAATTTCACACCAAGCCGCTCTGCCAAAGCGTGGATGCGCTCGGTAATAGCAACCATCCCTCCTTCGGGTAAATAAGCGCCATAATGGTGCTCAAAGTGCGGTATGATAGATAACAAGCCGGGAGCCTTATAAGGATTAGAACCGTTGTAGGTAGCAAAGCGATTGAAGAGCTGAACCATCTTCGGATTACCCAATGCCTTTGTGTGCACACTATGCATGCTTGTAAAAAGATCAAATCGCGGCAACTGTAACAGTGCCAAAAGTACGGAAGGATCAAGCCAGGTAGATGCCTTGTGCAGGCTCTTCTCTAAGAATGTTTTCCCTGTGAGCTGGTATTTTATCTCTGCCTCCCGAAGCAGTTGCAGCACTTTTTTAGCACTGACACCCAGCTTATCCTCTGCCTCCCGGGCAAAAGCCTCTTTTTCGGCATATGCGTGCAGGCGCGTGCCATCTTCCCAAAAATAATTACAGATTACGGGCAACCGGTGATATTGAAAATGCTCACGGGGATCTTCGCCTGCCAATGTAAACAGCTCATCTACGTACTGCGGCATGGTAAACAGCGAAGGGCCCAGATCAAATCGATAGGCTCCCACTGATAAAGAAGAAAGCTTACCGCCCGGCTTGGCCTCCTTTTCAAATACATCGACTGTATGCCCCTTAACAGCCATACGAACAGCGCTGGCCAGACCAGCGATTCCGGCACCTACAATTCCTACTTTCAAGCTGCTGTGATCTTTTGGTAAACAAACTATAACAATGCAGGCGGGCTGGTGTTTAGAGCAGAGAGGTATGAAAAAAAGGGGGAGCCATTGGCCAGCATAGATAAAGGAACAGTGGCGTTTGTATCGTCAGAGACGATCGCGCAGCAAAAAGCGAAGCGTTTTAATCGCTTTAGTCATTTGATTTTCAACAGTTTTAATACTTATTCCAAGCGTCTCAGCTATTTCTTTAGCGGGCATTTCCTCAAAACGGCTCAGCATAAATACCTGTCGACAGCGAACAGGCAATGTATCAATAGCACGCTCAATGGCCTCTTGCAACTCAAGCGTTTCGAAATCCAAAACAGCATTTTCTGCCGCACCAGACAGATCTCCATCTGATTCATCTACGTCTGTTACGATCATTTTGCGGTCGCGCAGGTAATTTAGCGACCTGTTTACAGTTGCTTTGCGAAGATAAGCCCCAAAGGATCCCGATAGCTGTAGCCTGTCTCTGTTGCGCCAAATTTCCAGGAAAACTTCCTGCACAATATCTTCCGCGGCAACGCCGTCGGCCAGGATACGAAAGGCTGTTCTGCACAACGCTTCGTAATGGGTCTTGAAGAGGAGATCCATAGCAGACTCCTCGGAAGATTTGAGTTTAAGAAGAAGTAATTGGTCAGTTGTCAATCCACATAACAATTAGCAAGTAAATATATTACAATCCTGCAATCATTAAAACATGCCAATGCGGATAAATGCTGTTTTCCCGACAGAATAAAAAATACCGAATATTATTTTGGTCGAATCAAATAAATCGGATATCTTGACGGGCCTTTTTATTTATGCAACCACTTGAAAGATGAAAAAATCACTGTATGCACTCATTGGCCTGCTCTTTTTGCCAATGATTCTGGTAGCCAACGACGCGCCGAGTATTGACGAAAAAATCAATGCGGTTTTTGCTCCCATCACTAAAGCAATTGAAAAAGTAGTATTTGTATCCATACCCCTGGGCAGTATCAGCGTTCCGTTCGTACTCATCTGGTTGATAGCGGGTGCTATTATTTTTACCGTCTATTTGCGTTTTATCAATATCCGGCAGTTCAGGCATGCACTGGATGTCGTACGTGGTAAATACGATAAACCAGGCGAACAGGGAGAGGTTTCTCACTTTCAGGCCCTGACTGCCGCACTATCCGGCACGGTAGGTGTAGGCAACATTGCAGGTGTAGCTATTGCCGTATCTATTGGAGGACCCGGGGCTACTTTTTGGATGATTATTGCCGGCTTGCTGGGCATGTCTTCCAAGTTCGTAGAGTGTTCTCTGGGTACAATGTATCGCAACATCAACCCCGATGGCACCGTCTCTGGTGGTCCTATGTACTATCTTGACAAGGGACTCGCCAAAAAAGGATTTGCAGGACTGGGTAAAGTCCTGGCTATCATGTTTGCCATCGCCTGCGTAGGCGGTTCTTTTGGCGGTGGCAATATGGTGCAAGTCAATCAGGCTACCCAGCAATTCATTGAGGTAACCGGCGGAACTTCAAGCTTTTTCTATGGCAAGGGCTGGATTTTTGGTGCCGTCATGGCTATATTGGTTGCGATTGTAATCATTGGAGGCATTAAATCCATTGCGCGGGTAACCGATAAGATTGTTCCGTTTATGGTAGGCGTTTACCTTGCCGGTGCGATATATGTGCTGTTGGTCAACCTGGGGCAAATCCCCTGGGCTTTCGGACAGATTTTCAAAGGTGCTTTTGCTGCTGATGCCATTTACGGAGGGGTTATCGGCGTCATTATACAGGGATTCAGGCGTGCAGCCTTTTCCAACGAAGCCGGTATCGGATCTGCCTCCATTGCGCATTCGGCAGCAAAGACGGATGAGCCGATTAGTGAAGGTATCGTATCATTACTGGAGCCTTTCATAGACACTGTTGTGATATGTACAATGACAGCCCTCGTCATTGTCCTCACCAACTACGGTGGACAAGGCGCTGAGAGCGCACTTAATGGCGCAGAAAGTATGGGTGGTATCGCACTGACAAATTCAGCTTTCATGTCAGAGATACCATGGTTCCCGCCAGTTCTCTCCCTTGCGGTAATTCTGTTCGCACTCTCTACCATGATCTCATGGTCGTACTATGGCTTAAAGGCTTGGACTTACCTGTTTGGCGAGAGCAAAATCAACGAAATTATCTACAAGGCTATCTTTTGCGGATTCATCATTGTTGGTTCTGCTATGAGCCTGGGAGCTGTCTTTGATTTTGGCGATGCCATGATCTTTGCTATGTGTTTCCCCAATGTACTCGGCTTGTATTTCCTGCTTCCTGAAGTACGGACTGAATTAAATAAATATCTGGCAAAAGTAAAATCCGGTGAGATCGTAAAAAATGCCTGATAGCTTTTTTCATAATTGAGATTGTTTATCAACAAGATAAAAGCGACGGGGGTATCTACTCCTGTCGCTTTTATGTTTACGGGAAGGCAAAATGCAACAATGTTACAACTATTTTGACTATATTTGAACGATTTAACCTGCGCAGGTGGTACTATGCAACTTTCCTCTTCAAAATGATGTTCCGTGCTATGAACCAAACTCACTTCTTGAGGATATTCGTTGATAATTACGTGCTTAGTCTGGTGTATTTCTGTTTATTCGGGCTGCTGCCCACTTACTCAGAGGCACAGGACACGCTCAGAGGAAAAGCGTCCTTCTACAATGATGTTTTTCACGGTAAACCCACTTCTACAGGTGAGCAGTATGACCGCGACGCTTATACCTGTGCATGCAAGTTTTATCCTGTGGGCTCCATCCTGCGCGTCACCAGAGAAGATAACGGATTGGTAACCGAAGTAAGAGTCAATGACTGTGGTCCGCACGTCAGAGACCGGGTAATTGATTTGTCCAGAGCAGCTGCCCGCGAAATAGACCTCATTCGCGATGGCGTTGCCGTAGTGGTGGTTGAACTCATTGTGCCCGGATCAGGCAAGATGCCCTGTGGAGGAGGTGCTCCCGCAACCCGGTTGTCCCCAAACGATATAGTTGCAGACAGCACAAGTGTGCAGCCTGAGACGGCGGTAGTGCCTGAAATTCCGGAAATTGTACTGCCGGAGGCCGGATATATGGTTCAAACCGGTAGCTATAGCAATGTCAACAATGCCCTTGTTCTGCAGACCCGTCTCCAAAGTATAGGTATCAACAGTGCTTTTATCATCAAGAAAGACAATCTGTACAAGGTAATGACAGGTATCTACACCGATTACGCCCAGGCGGAGGCGGATAAACAAAGGTTAGCTACAGAATTTTCTATACCGGGAATAATAATAAACATACCAAAATGGTGAGTCTCTGGCATCAAAGATGTGGTTACTGTTGCCAAGCAGCACAGATTGATCCCTGCTCACCGGGTTTACGGGAGTAATATTATTGTGATTGAAACTTTTAATTGAACGTTTTTATGCAGTCTTACAGCAACGAAGAAATCGTCAAAGCGCTCCGAAACTGGCAAGTTCTCCTACATGAGTATGCCCGCGCGGACAAGACGAAAGCACTCATCCAGATGGCGACGACCTTCCTTCCTTTTCTGGCATTGTGGGTACTTATGTACTTTAGCCTCTCATGGTCCTATTGGATTACCTTGGGACTAGGGATTCTTAATGCCTTCTTTTTGGTAAGGATCTTCATCATTCAGCATGATTGCGGCCACAAATCTTTTTTCCCCTCCCAGCTTTGGAACAAGATTGTGGGTTTTACTTGTAGTTTTTTTAGTACTATCCCTTACGATTACTGGTCGCGGCAGCACAGTTTTCATCATGGTCACAATGGTGAGCTTGAGGTGCGCGACATTGGCGACATCCGCCTGATGACAGAAGAAGAGTTCCGGCAGGCTTCCCGCTGGCAGCGTCTGTGGTACCGCGTCTACCGCATGCCATTGGTTACCTTTGTAATAGGCCCATTGGTTTATCTGAGCATCAACATGCGTTGGCCACTGACCAATATGAAAGGGTGGAAAGGAACAAGGTTTCGTATGTATATCAACAACCTGCTAATTGCAGCAGTATACCTGTTCATTGGCTGGTTAGTTGGTTGGCAGCGCTTCCTGTTGGTACAGGCTCCCATAGTGATTGCTTTCTTCATCATCGCTATCTGGTTCTTCTATGTGCAGCATCAACACGAGCTGGCCTATAAGCAGTGGCACAAAAATTGGGACTACCTGCTTTCAGCTATTCGCGGCAGTACCTTTTATCGCTTACCTAAAGTAGTACACTGGCTGACTGGAAATATTGGCTACCATCATATTCATCACCTCAACTCGAAAATCCCCAGCTACCACTTGGTGCGTTGTGCTGAAGAAAATCCCGTTCTTCAGAAGTATATCACTAGTATTACCTTCTGGGAAAGTCTTAAGTGTATGTTCAATAAGCTTTGGTCTGAGGAACAGCAAAGAATGATAACTTTCCGGGAATTTTACCAACGTGAACGCATACGTCAGCAACTGGACTCCTCAACGAGTATTGCAAAGCGAACTGCTGCCTAAATTAGGTCGAAAATCACTCAAAAGTCCTATATTTGTAGGAACATGAGTGATTTTCAACCTTAGATGGATGACCTTACAGCAATTAGAGTACATCGTGGCTTTAAACAACTGCCGCAGCTTCTCGGTAGCTGCGGACTTGTGCCACGTCACTCAGCCATCGCTCAGCCTTATGGTTCAGAAGCTGGAAGCGGAGCTAGGCATTAAGCTGTTCGACAGGAGTAAACAGCCCATTACTCCTACAGAGATGGGTGAGCGTATTATTGCCCAGGCGCGGCAAATTCTGCATGAATCCAAAAAGCTCCACCAACTTGCACAAGAGCAGTTTGCTAAGCTCAACGGAGAATTGCGCATTGCTATCATCCCAACTCTATCTCCTTACCTGATTCCGCTTTTTATCCGCTCATTCACCGAAAATCACCCTGAAGTTCAACTGCATATTAGTGAACAGCCCACGGCTGTTATCATGCAACAGTTAAAAAAAGATGTCATTGATATTGGCATCATGGCTACTCCCCTTAACGATGAGAAACTAGTTGAACTTCCGCTGTTTATGGAGGAGTTTTTCGTATACGCTCCACATGAAACAACCATCCTTCAAAAGCAGTATTTATTGGCAGGAGATATAGACCCCAACCGACTGCTATTACTGGAAGAGGGGCATTGTATACGCACACAGGTAATTAATCTCTGTGCCCTACAGAAAATGCAAGGCGCTGTGAGTAATTTTACCTACGAGACGGGTAGTTTAGAGACCCTTCGCAGAATTGTCGAAAAAAATGGTGGTATGACCATACTGCCTGAGTTAGCGCTACTGGATCTCAACGAGGAACGTATGCAGTTTGTACGTTTTTTCAAGGAGCCGGCACCAGCCAGAGAAATCAGCCTTGTCATACACCGTACTAATGGTCGACCCAGAATGCAAGCGGCACTCAAAAAGACTATTATAGATAACCTGCCAACCCAGCTATTAGGTAAACGAACAACGCAACGCGTCAGTCTTGACCCCTTGCAAAGGGGCTGAAACGTCCTGTCATGTTGTTGTTTGACGAAAGGTACTTGTCCTCACACCCCAAAAAATCCAACACCCTTTTAATAACCCGTAAAATAATCGATTCGCATGTCAGATCGCCGATACTTCCTCCGACAACTCGTGGCTGCCAGCGGGCTGCTGGCAACACCCTCGTTTATAAGCAGCAGAGAAGGTGAAGCTTTTGTTGATATCCTCAACGACAGGGCTGATACTCCGGCAGAGCTGCTGGCTACTGACGAAGACTATTGGTATGCCATCCAACAATCTTATACAACATCAACCAGCATTCTCAATCTGAATAATGGTGGTGTATGCCCTCAACCCCGTATTGTTCAGGATGCTATGGAACGATATAATCGCTTGTGCAACGAAGCTCCTTCCTATTACATGTGGCAAATCCTGGATATGGGGCGGGAGCCGTTACGTGCCGAACTGGCACATTTTGCAGGCTGTGAACCGGAAGAACTGGCGATTAATCGCAATGCTTCCGAAGCACTCGAAACTGTCATCTTTGGACTGCGCCTGCAGGCGGGCGATGAAATAGTGCTTTCCCGCTACGACTACCCCAACATGATCAATGCGTGGAAGCAAAGATCTATGCGAGATGGCATTGTCCTGAAATGGGTAGAACCCATACTACCTTCGGCCGATGCGGAAGCACTGACAGAGACCTATGTCAGTGCCTTTAGTGATCGTACTAAAGTTGTACACCTGACCCATATGATTAATTGGAACGGACAGATACTCCCGGTTAGGCAGATTGCCAATCACGCACAGCAGCGAGGAATAGAAGTGCTGGTAGATGGCGCGCACTCTTTTGCCCATATTGATTACAAGATTCCTGATCTCAATTGCGATTATTTTGGGAGCAGTCTACACAAATGGCTGGGTGCTCCTTTTGGTAGTGGATTATTGTATGTGAGAAAGGATAAAATAAGTAATCTTTACCCGCTGCTGGCTGCTCCAGATCCGGAAAGTAGCGATATCCGAAAATTTGAGTCTCTCGGTACCCGTTCTTTTCCTATTGAGCACGCCATTGCTCAGGCACTTAATTTTCAATTGGCCATAGGAACACTACGCAAACAAAGACGGTTGCAATATCTTAAGGAATACTGGACCTCCGGTATCGAGGCTGTACCTGGTATCAGCTTCGGAACAAATCTGCAGCCCGCCAACTCTTGTGCACTTTGTCTTATGACCGTACAAAACAAGAAGCCAGAAGAAATTTCTTCGGCACTCTTCCAGAAGTATAAAATACATACGGTGGCTATTTCATGGGAAAATATCCGCGGCATACGAATAACGCCCAATGTATACACAGTTACCCGTGACCTTGATCGATTAATTACCGCCGTCACCCAACTCCAAACCTCATGAGAACCGTCTTAGATTTGTTGTCTCATCTATCTGTTTATGTTTACACAGCTAAGAACGTGAAAAAAACGCTACTCCTCTCGCTATCTATACATATACTGTGCCTTGGGTGCTTTACTGATCACAATGAACAAGCCATGGATCCTGCTAAAGATACTTTACGTCAGGAGCGAGATCAATCCGCTACTTCGGCACCCACTATAGATGCAGGAAAAACGGAAGATTACCGCAATACCAACCGGGTTATTTGGCAAAAACCAGATATGATTCTCGAGTTATTAGGTGATCTTAAGGATAAAACCGTTGCAGATATAGGCGCAGGCACTGGTTTCTTTACTATCCCCCTCGCTGGTAAGGCGCAAAAGGTCATTGCCATCGATATTGACCCACGTTTTGTAGGGTATATTGATAGCGTAAAGATCATAAAACTACCTGAAGATTTACATGACAGGATTGAGACACGCTTTGCCAAACCAGAAGATCCTATGCTCAAATCCAATGAAGTAGATGCCATAATCATTGTAAATACATTCATGTATATTCAGGACAAACCCGCCTATTTGCAAAAATTAAAATCAGCGATACGGCCCGGAGGAAGATTGCTTGTCGTTGATTTTAAGAAAAAACGCACTCCTTTTGGCCCTCCTGCGCATCTACGTTACCCGATACATGAAATTGAGGAACTTTTTTATGCAGCTGAGTTCAAGAATATAGTTGCTAATGATATGGCCCTGGAATACCAATATATCATCATTGGAGACCGCTAGCTTTTGTGAGCCCTTCTGTGTGCACTGATACTAACAACTCGCAACCTTTCACCCCTGTTGGTTGTTGTTTTTAAATTAGTCTAAATAAACCTCATAAGAATAAATTTATCCGCTGATGGAAAACAATACAGTTCTCAAAAGCCCTGTGTTGCTGTACACTGAGCAGACTCCCAATCCAGAGTCCCTCAAATTCGTGACCAACAGGATGTTATACAAGGGTACTGCCGATTTCCGCGAAGCTTCATTGGCTGAAACATGGTCTCCGCTGGGCAAAGCGCTGTTTGGATTTCCTTATGTGAAAGGTGTTTATATCAGCAATAACTTTGTCACGGTTACTAAGGAATTCAATTACAGCTGGGATGATATCATGCTGAAGCTGAAAGCTTTCATCAAAGAGTATATTGAGCAGGGAGAGCCACTGATTTTAGATGGTTTTGCTGATGCAATGGCTGCTGCAGAAGCAGAGCGCTCGGGACAGCAGTACACAGGCAATGAAGCCGAAATAGTGCAAAAAATCAAGGATCTCATTGAAACCTATGTAAAACCTGCCGTGGAGATGGATGGTGGCAACATAGAATTCAAATCCTTTGACAATGGCATTGTGACTGTTATTCTGCAGGGTTCCTGTAGCGGATGCCCCAGCTCAACCGTTACACTCAAAGCAGGTATCGAAGGTATGCTCAAACGAATGATACCCGAGGTACAGGAGGTTGTATCTGAGATGGGTTAAACGTTAATGTAATAAATTACAAGCGCTGATAGTACACTCTACTGTATTATCAGCGCTTGTAATTTATTACACTCCCGGATCACAACCAAACGACAATTTACCCGGAGCTACATACAGGCTACGCATCATTGAATTATCAAAGTGCGAGCATATACCTTTCCTCCACTTTTCAGCTTAATTATATACAATCCAGCTGGTAGAGCAAGTGGTGATGCAGAGAACGTATCCGGCTGAATAACAAGTCTCGTTCTTCCCATGATGTCCAGTACCTCCAGCGCATCAATCTGGTCAGCAGCACTAATCGTCAATTGGCAATCACCTGCTTTACATGGATTTGGATAAACCGCAAGACCGGGCAGACCTCCCCACTGATCAATCGAGCTGACGGTGGATGGACGTAAATAAACTACGAATCCATCGTGATCACTACTTGCAGCAAATAACTGCAAATTAGGTTCATAGGCTATTGAAGCACCCGCGTTGCCCCTTACAAACTGAAAGTCCACTACTTCCAGCCCCTGCAATTGTGTGCTGAGACAATGATCAAGTTGCTGCGCTGAACCATCAAAAATATATGAAAACTGCTCTTCTGCCGGTAGCTGGCTAGCATAGTCCACCAAAGCAGGCTGAACGATGGGCTGTGGCATGATAAGTGCACCTAAGGTAGGGCGACCGCTAATCTGGCTATGGATATCCACATAGCCATCTGAAAAACCAAAGGCATTAAAATCACCAACTAAGAAAAGATTCTGGTGCTGTCTGGCCTGCACCTTGTTCGCAACAGAGACTGCTTGTTCGTGCCGTTTGGTACGTACATAGGCAGCATCGTTACCTTCAATACCAATTAATGACCGAAGATGTAAATTCATGACAGCCAATGAAACCGGGGGATCAGTAGGCAGATCTAGCTCGAGTAACAGGGGTGGTCTGTCGTGTAACCTACCCCCCAAACTCAAAAATTCATTCTTCCCAAGTTGTGTAAGCACTATATTCTGCATACCTGGCCTTACTAAATATGCTGTATTAATATTGTCATTGCCGGCCAAAAAATGAGGCGTATACTGTACTCCTCCTGAAAGTTGTGCTATATAATACGCCAAGTCCTGTAATGCTGCCAGATTTCCGACTTCCTGCAGTGCGATGATATGAGGTAATCTGAGCGCATCGACTACGTAGCGAGCCACCTTCTGTACGTGCTGTCCATAGTTGGAGTTGTCAGTTCGCAACTGTAGTGCATTGAATGACGCGAGTGTAATTTCTTCCGGTTCAGCAGGCCGTGCAGGAATGATTGCAGGTGCCCCGGAAGTAGTATACTGATTGGGCCAGAAGAAATATCGACTCCCTGACTGCACCATAATGCCCGTACCACTCACTTGCATACCGACACTCAAAAATCGGTTGTTTGGCGCGTTGAGCGCGTCGGGGTTTATCCAAAAAATTTCGGGATTTCCATCCCATACCAACAAACCTGCCTGTCCGGGGAAACGGACACCCGGCTCCCGCCTCGGCAAATGATCTGTCGTCACCAAGGCAGCATGTTCGCTATCATTAGACGGAGCACAGACTTTGGCATTCACAAAATCTACCCGCATACCTTCTACCCTTTCAAGACTATGCAAACTGGAAGCTGCTGTCAAAGGAAAGCTTGCTGACAGTCTCTCCGGTACGGGTAGCGGTCCCGATGGTGACAGCACCTCTACCTCTGTTGCTACAATACCTGTCATCCCACTCGTTTCGGATATGGTCCCGGTAACATTTACACGACTTCCGGGTTGCACCGTCGCAGCTGCACTACTATAAACAATTATACCATCGGACGTTAGTGGATTATTGTCCGAACGATCTGCAGGCGTTTGGATAAAAAAAAGTCCACTGCCAATGGCCGTGACTACATTATCTTCTGTGTATACTGTTTGGAACTGAAAAGGGCTCAATCCGCTGCTACCCTGCAGTTGCCATATTTCAAGTGCCGTCTGCGCATAAATTCCGGAGGAAAAGCAGAAAAGGAGTAATGGGAAAAATATTTTTAACATTCAATTCAATTTTCTGTTGTACACAATGAGTATATATTCAAATGAGTATATTGTGGGAACTGGCGTTTGATCAACCCCACAAAGAAGATCATAACTACTTGAGTGCACTAAATTTACTGCTTAATTCAATGATATGAATGATTCAAAAAGCATATACGAGTATTCTGTCAAACCTTATCAGCAGGCACTAGTTGTTTTTGGCTGTGTTGTCTTACTGGAAATAGGTATTAAACTAACTGCTATTTCCGGTATCATCCCAATATCTGCAAGGTTATACTGGATGATAGCGGCTTCTTTCATGCTTTTATTTGCTGTTGGCAACAGTCTGCTTAGTCTTTCTGCCAAAAACATGGCCAGCTATTGGGGGCAGTCCATCTATAGTTTTATGGGGCTGGCGCTTGGCAACGGTCTACTGGCATGGGGATTTTCCTCCCTGACCATTAGCGAGGCAGGATCCTACCGCTGGATTTATGTGGTCGTAACGATTGGTTACCTGGTATTTTTGTCATTAATCGGAGTAGTAAGGATTATTGTTGAATTCGCCCAGCGGGAAGAATGGAGTCAACCCCGTAAAAGAAACCGCTGACGCTTGGCGATGGTTCATTAAAATGTAAGCAAACCATCCGCTCAACACCCCCTATCTATCACACAAGCAGGAAATTGCCCCACTGTAGTGTAATCAAAAGGAACTGCCCTTTGACCACAGCTGGTCAAAGGGCAGTTCCGTCAGTAATGCAATGGAAGGTGTACTCCTAGAGATCCTCTTCCTCGTATTCCAGTTCGTCCATTGCCTGACGAGCTTCCCAGCTTGCCTGATTGGCCTTAGTGGTAACGAACATATTTTCGAATCTGCGCATACCTGTACCTGCAGGAATTCGCTTCCCTACGATGACATTCTCTTTGAGGCCGAGCAGTTCATCCCGTTTTGCGGAAATAGCTGCAGTACTCAATACTTTCGTTGTCTCCTGGAACGAGGCAGCTGAGATCCAACTGGTCGTACCCAATGAAGACTTTGTAATACCCTGCAACAGTGGGCTTGAAGTAGCAGCAATTGCATCCCGGTAAATCACCAGCTTCTTGTCATTGCGCTTCAAGTAGGAGTTCTCTTCACGCAACTGCCGCAGCGTTACTAGCTGACCTGCCTTCAATTTATTTGAATCGCCGGCATCGGTGACAACTTTTTTGTCGAAGATCCAGTCATTGACTTCCATGAACTCGAACTTCTCTACAGCTTCACCCTCCAGGAAGTTGGTATCACCTGCATCCTCGATCTGTACCCTGCGCATCATTTGGCGGACAATTGTCTCGATATGCTTATTATTGATCGTGATACCCTGAGAACGATAGACCTCCTGAATACCATTTACAATATACTGTTGTACAGCAAAGGGGCCCTTAATGAGGAGGATATCCCGCGGAGCAACGGCTCCGTCGGACAGAGGCGTTCCTGCACGCACAAAATCTCCATCCTGCACGAGAATATGCTTAGACAAGCCGATGAGATACTTATGCTTGTGCCCATCGCGCGATGTAACAACCACCTCCCTATTGCCACGCTTAATTTTTGCACTGAAGCTGACTACACCATCTATTTCCGATACAATAGCAGGATTAGAAGGGTTACGAGCCTCCACGAGTTCTGTTACCCGCGGCAGACCACCGGTGATATCCTGGATCTTACCAAGCTTGCGAGGTATCTTAACAATCTTTTGTCCTGCAGAAACTTCCGAGCCATCCTCGATAGAAATGTAAGAACCTACCGGCAGGTTATAGCTGCGAAGTTCTTCACCATTCCGGTCGACAATGCGAATGGAAGGCATTTTGCGGCGATTCTTAGGTTCAATGATGACTTTCTCCGCATAACCGGTCTGATCATCTCTCTCCACCCTAAATGTGATACCTTCTTCGATATCTTCAAATCGGGCGATGCCAGAGAATTCAGAAACGATAACCGCATTGAACGGATCCCACTCGCAAATACGCTTGCCTCTGGCAATTTGCTCTCCATCCTTCACATACATAATTGCACCGTAAGGGATGTGCTGAGAAACATACAGCTTGCCCGTGTCCGTATCAACGAGACGAAGCTCACCCGTACGTGAAAGCACCACCTGCGTCAGGTTACCCAGCTCATCTTCAAATTCAGACACACGCAAACCATCGAATTCAACTTTTCCGTTGAATTTAGAGATAATTTCCGACTCCGTCTTTGAAAGAGAAGCCACACCACCTACGTGGAACGTACGCAGTGTAAGCTGGGTACCAGGTTCACCAATAGACTGTGCAGCGATAATGCCCACTGCATCCCCTATTTCGGCAATGCGCCCAATGGCGAGATTTTTACCATAACACTTGGCACATACACCCTGTTTGCTCTCACAAGTAAGTACAGAGCGGATAGTAACATTTTCAACACCCTCTTTTTCGATATAATCTGCCAGTCTGGTATTGATATAGTCACCTGCCTTGAGGATAATTTCATCCGTCAGAGGGTGAACTATATCATGCAACGTAAACCGGCCTTCAATGCGTGAAGAAAGTGGCTCGATAATCTTTTCGTTATCTTTCAGTGCAGACGTTTCAATACCACGGAGAGTGCTGCAATCATCTTCTGTGATGACGACATCCTGCGCAACATCAACCAATCGCCGGGTAAGATAACCCGCATCTGCCGTCTTAAGTGCTGTATCTGCCAAACCCTTACGGGCACCGTGCGTAGAGATAAAGTACTCCAGAACCGACAGACCATCCCCAAAATTGGAGAGAATGGGGTTTTCAATAACCGCTCCCCCTGAATCTCCGGATTTTTTGGGTTTTGCCATCAGGCCACGAAGACCGCAAAGCTGCTTAATCTGCTGCTTAGAACCCCGTGCACCAGAATCGAGCATCATGAAAACAGAATTGAAGCCCTGCTTGTGCAGCGCAAGTTCCTTCATGAGTGCGTCCGTAATACGGTTGTCAGCATAGGTCCACTTGTCAATAATCTGGTTGTAGCGCTCATTGTTGGTGATGAGACCCATATTGTAGTTATCCCATACCTCATCCACCTCAGCCTGTGCCTCTGCCAGCATTTTAGCCTTATTGGAAGGTGTAATGAGATCCCCCAGGTTAAAGGACAGACCTCCCTTATAGGCCCAACGGAAGCCTAAGTCTTTAATATTATCGAGGAATTCAGCTGTTACCGCAAAATTGGTACGCTCCAGCACGTCACCGATAACCGTTTTGAGGTTCTTTTTAGTCAGCAGCATATTGACATAAGGCACCTGCTTGGGCGCAACCTCATTGAAGATTACACGCCCGGTGGTTGTATCAATCAGCCTGGTGACCATCCCTCCCTTATCATCTTCAACCCTTGCCCGGACTTTGATGCAAGCGTGCAGATCGAGCTGGCCTTCATTGTACGCAATGATGACCTCTTCTGCAGAGTAGAAAGCTCTTCCTTCTCCCTTCACCTTAAGATCACCAACAGAACGTTTTTCTTTGGTGATGTAGTAGAGCCCCAAGACCATGTCCTGTGAAGGCAGCGTAATCGGGGTTCCGTTTTGCGGGTTGAGCATGTTGTGAGAAGACAACATGAGTACCTGCGCCTCCAGAATAGAAGCTTGACTCAGCGGCACGTGTACAGCCATCTGGTCACCGTCAAAATCTGCGTTAAACGCACCGCATACCAATGGGTGGAGCTGAATAGCCTTACCCTCAATCAGCTTAGGCTGGAAAGCCTGAATCGAGAGGCGGTGAAGCGTTGGAGCACGGTTGAGCATGACCGGGTGTCCCTTGAGAATATTCTCCAGAATTTCCCAGATTACCGGTTCTTTACGATCGACCAGTTTTTTAGCTGATTTGACCGTTTTGACGATACCACGCTCGATGAGTTTGCGGATAATGAACGGTTTGAAAAGCTCCGCAGCCATTGCTTTAGGCAGACCACACTCGTGAAGCTTGAGTGTAGGACCTACTACGATTACCGAACGCCCCGAGTAGTCTACGCGCTTACCCAACAGGTTCTGACGGAACCGTCCCTGCTTCCCTTTGAGGATATCGCTCAAAGACTTGAGCGCCCTCCCTCCCTCAGCCTTGACAGCATTGGATTTACGGGAGTTATCGAACAGCGAGTCAACTGCCTCCTGCAACATGCGCTTTTCGTTGCGCAAAATCACCTCAGGTGCTTTAATTTCCAGCAGTCGCTTGAGACGATTATTGCGAATGATTACGCGGCGATACAAATCATTAAGATCTGAACTGGCAAAGCGACCTCCATCCAGCGGTACCAAGGGCCTTAACTCGGGTGGAACTACTGGCAAGTACTGGATGATCGTCCATTCAGGACGATTTTCCATGCGCGTAGTAGCCTCTCTGAACGCTTCGACAACCCGCAGGCGCTTGAGTGCCTCTGATTTGCGCTGCTGGCTGGTCTCCGTACCTGCCTGATGGCGAAGATCGTAACTGAGTTGATCCAGATCGAGCCGCATCAAGAGATCCCGAATAGCATCGGCACCCATTTTAGCAACAAATCGGTTAGGATCACTCTCCTCGAGCATCTGGTTATCTGCTGGCAGCGTATCCAGAATTTCGAGATATTCTTCTTCTGTGAGCAAATCCATAGCCCCTACACCATCGGCCTCTTTGACACCAGGCTGAATGACCACGTAGCGCTCATAATAAACAATAGACTCTAGTTTTTTGGAAGACAGCCCCAAAAGGTAGCCAATCTTGTTGGGCAGAGACTTGAAGAACCAGATGTGAACGACGGGCACCACCAACTTGATGTGTCCCATGCGCTCGCGACGAACTTTCTTCTCAGTGACCTCTACTCCACAACGATCGCAGACGATACCCTTGTAGCGAATGCGTTTATACTTACCACAATAGCATTCATAATCCTTTACAGGACCAAAGATACGCTCACAGAAAAGGCCATCACGCTCAGGCTTGTATGAGCGATAATTGATGGTTTCCGGCTTGAGCACTTCGCCATAGGAGCGCTCGAGAATGTCATCAGGAGAAGCCAAGCTAATGGTTATGCTGTCAAAATCCTGACGAACTTGCGCCTGTGCTTTCTTTTTAAAAGGCATATATGCTGCTTTAAAAAAGGTTGATAGCTCAAAGATTCCTACGCCCTGACCCTGTTTAAGGAGTCAGGTAAGGATTGATTACTCGAATTTCACATCCAGTGCCAGTCCCCGCAATTCGTGAATCAACACATTGAATGACTCGGGAATATTGGGTTCAGGGAGATTATCTCCCTTAACAATAGCCTCGTACGCCTTAGCACGACCGTTGATGTCGTCCGACTTGATCGTGAGAAGCTCCTGAAGGATATTGGAAGCACCGAAGGCCTCCAGAGCCCATACTTCCATTTCCCCAAATCGCTGACCACCGAACTGAGCCTTTCCACCCAGCGGTTGTTGAGTAATGAGCGAGTAGGGGCCGATTGAACGAGCATGCATCTTGTCATCGACCATATGCGACAACTTGAGCATGTAAATCACCCCTACGGTTGCTTGTTGATGGAAACGATCACCGGTTTCTCCGTCATGGAGGTACGTCTGTCCCAGGCTAGGCAAGCCTGCCTTTTGGATATACTCCTCGATTTCATCTTTGCTGGCACCATCAAAGATAGGCGTAGCAAACTTCACGCCCAGCTTTTCACCTGCCCAGCCCAATACCGTTTCGAAGATTTGTCCAAGGTTCATACGCGAAGGTACGCCCAGCGGATTGAGTACAATATCTACAGCAGACCCATCCTCAAGGAAGGGCATATCTTCGATACGCACAATACGGGATACGATACCCTTGTTGCCGTGGCGGCCTGCAAGCTTATCGCCTACGCGCAATTTGCGTTTTTTGGCCATGTATACCTTGGCAAGCTTGAGTACGCCAGCAGGAAGTTCATCACCAATGGAGATGTTGAATTTTTCCCGCTTATAGCGCCCAACCTCTTCATTGACCTTAATGCTGTAGTTGTGCAGCAATCTGGATATCAATTCATTGGTAGGGGCATGCTCCGTCCAGTTAGTATAGTCAACTGTCGTATAGTCAAGCTCACGCATGACTGCAGTTGAAAAACGCTCCCCCTTTGGCAACAACGGTTCACCATAGATGGTACGAATTCCCTGGCTAGTTTTATTTTTGACCAACGAGCCCAGCTTATCGATCAGGATAGTCTTCAGCTCATTAAGTGCGATCTTATGCTGATCCTCCAGGCGAGTAAGCTGCTGCTTCTCCTGCTCTTTTTGCTTCTGATCCTTTTTGGCACGTGCAAAAAGCTGTTTGTCGATTACAACACCTGTAGTCGAAGGAGGCGCCTTGAGAGAAGCGTCTTTTACATCTCCTGCCTTATCACCAAAAATAGCACGCAGAAGTTTTTCTTCAGGCGTAGGATCGCTTTCCCCTTTGGGCGTGATCTTTCCGATCAGAATATCACCTTCCCTAACCCAGGCCCCAACGCGGATAATCCCGTTTTCATCCAGATCACGAGTCGCATCTTCACTTACATTGGGAATATCATTCGTCAGTTCTTCTTCACCCAATTTGGTATCGCGTACATCAAGCTCAAAATGCTCTATGTGCAACGAGCTGAAAATATCCTCGCGTACGACCCTTTCGGAGATTACGATGGCATCTTCGAAGTTATAACCTTTCCAGGGCATGAAAGCCACTTTGAGGTTTTGACCGAGTGCGAGTTCACCATCCTGCGTAGCATATCCATCGCACAAGATCTGTCCTTTCGTCACGCGCATCCCTCTGCGTACAATAGGACGCAAGTTGATGCATGTCCCCTGATTGGTACGCAGGAATTTTGTGAGCTGGTACGTACGGCGATTGTCCTCAAAAGAAACTAATTGCTCCTCTTCAGTGCGATCATAGCGGATGACAATTTCATTAGCGTCGACAAACTCCACTACTCCATCGCCTTCTGCATTGATGAGCATCCGGGAATCTCTGGCGACCTTACCTTCCAGACCAGTACCAACAATGGGCGAATTGGGCCTGATGAGCGGAACCGCCTGCCGTTGCATGTTGGATCCCATAAGCGCCCGGTTGGCATCATCATTCTCCAAAAATGGAATCATGGAAGCGGACACCCCTACAATTTGGTTAGGCGCAACATCCATATACTCCAATTCCTCTGGCATAAGCACCGGGAAATCCCCATGCTCACGTGACTTCACCCGATCGTTTATGAAATTACCACCGGCGTCCAGCTTTGCATTAGCCTGTGCAATCTTGCGATAATCCTCCCCCTCTGCAGACAGATAAATCGGATCTCCTGTCATGACCACTTTACCATCCTCGACCTTGCGGTAGGGTGTCTCGAGGAAACCCATCTTATTGATCTTTGCATGAACGCAGAGCGTCGAAATAAGACCGATATTGGGTCCCTCGGGCGTTTCGATTGTACAAAGGCGTCCGTAGTGAGAATAGTGGACGTCCCGCACTTCGAATCCTGCGCGCTCCCTTGAAAGTCCTCCCGGCCCCAGCGCTGAAATTCTACGCTTGTGCGTAATCTCTGACAGCGGATTGGTCTGATCGAGAAACTGAGAAAGCTGACTCGTTCCAAAGAAAGAATTGATGACACTGGAGAGCGTACGGGCATTGATCAGGTCGACGGGCGTGAAGACCTCATTATCGCGTACATTCATGCGTTCGCGGATCGTGCGCGCCATACGAGCGAGACCCACACCAAACTGTGCGTATAGTTGCTCGCCAACAGAACGCACGCGACGATTGCTAAGGTGATCGATATCGTCGATTTCGGCCTTGGAGTTCATGAGGGCAACCAGGTAGCGCACGATTGAGATGATATCCTCTTTTGTGAGTACCAGCACCTCATCAGAGATATTGAGACCTAATTTCTTGTTGATCTTGTATCGACCAACCTCACCCAGGTTGTAGCGCTTATCGGAGAAAAACAGCTTCTCAATAATCCCGCGGGCCGTTTCATCATCAGGCGGCTCAGCTCCCCTGAGCTGTCGATAAATATATTGTACAGCCTCCATTTCAGAACTGGAGGGATCTTTTTGCAGCGTATTGTAGATGATTGAATAATCGAGCTCAATATCCTCTTTTTGCAGGATGATGACATCCATATTAGCATTGAGGATCAACTCAATATTATCTTCATCAAGGATAACATCCCTTTCGAGGATAATCTCATTGCGTTCGATGGTTACCACCTCTCCGGTATCCTCATCAACGAAGTCCTCAGTCCAGGAGCGGAGTACCCGGGCGGCAAGTTTTCGGCCAACAGAAACCTCCAGCGCCTCACGGGTTGCAGGAATTTCGTCAGCCAAATCAAAAATATCGAGGATGGCTTTGTCCGTATCGTAACCGATTGCTCTTAGCAAAGTTGTAACCGGAAACTTCTTCTTGCGGTCAATGTAAGCGTACATGACCGTATTGATATCCGTTGCAAACTCCATCCAGGCACCTTTGAAAGGAATTACCCGTGCGGAGTAGATTTTGGTACCATTGGGGTGGAAGGTCTGTCCGAAAAACACCCCTGGAGATCGATGTAACTGGGAAACAATGACCCTTTCGGCGCCATTGATAACGAAGGTGCCCTTAGGCGTCATGTAGGGGATATTTCCGAGGAACACATCCTGAACGATGGTTTCGAAATCTACATGTTCTTCGTCATTACAAGACAGCTTAAGTTTGGCCTTGAGCGGTACACTATAAGTGAGACCACGCTGCATACACTCCTCGATAGTATATCGAGGCGGGTCTACGTAGTAATCAAGGAACTCCAACACAAAGATATTCCGGGCATCAGTAATGGGAAAGTTTTCCTGAAACACCTTATACAGGCCCTCATTCATTCTGTTTTCGGGCGTAGTTTCGAGTTGGAAAAATTCCTGGAAGGACTTAAGCTGGATTTCCAGCAGATCCGGATGCGTTGAAGCCAGAGAGATTTTACCGAAGCTGATTCGGCGTTCTTCGGCATTTAATGGCTTGCCGTTTGAGGTCATTTGCAAAAAGCGTTTATTTTTTGCATTGATAATTTTCCCGGCAGATTGATCCCGGAGGGACACAATAGCGAGAGGTCATTAAGTAATAACCCCTCACGCGGGAAAAAAGTTCCATCGCTAAGCTGTCAAAATATACGACAATAGGCTTAGCAAGTTGGGTAATCAACTTGCCAAGCCTGATTGTTCTGAAGAAGGCCATGCGATTTGGCCTTCCGAAGGCGGAGATTACTTAATCTCAACAGAAGCGCCAGCCTCTTCAAGAGCCTTTTTGATAGCCTCAGCCTCTTCTTTCGGGATACCCTGCTTAACAGGAGCAGGAGCACCGTCAACGAGATCTTTAGCCTCTTTCAGGCCAAGGTTGAGCAGGTTTTTAACCTCCTTAACCACCTGCAGTTTAGCAGCGCCGCCAGAAGTGAGGATTACATCGAACTCTGTCTTTTCGGCAGCAGCAGCGCCACCACCGTCACCGCCAGCAGGAGCAGCAGCTACTGCAACAGCGGCAGCAGCCGGCTTAATGCCGTAATCCTCTTCCATTATTTTTGCCAACTCACTTACATCCTTCACAGTAAGGTTAACGAGTTGTTCTGCAATTGCTTTCAAATCAGCCATGATAGTTAAATTTTTGAGTGTAATGGACGATAAAGTTATCGTGCGCAAAACAGCTTGGAAGCCAATGAATTAATTGTTTGTTTCGCCCCTCTCTTCGAGTGCCTTGAGCAGCCCCATGATATTGCCGCCACCTGACTGGAGTGCACCCAGTACATTTGACATAGGAGACTGCAGCATACCCAGGATTTCTCCCAGCAAATCCTCTTTGGATTTGAGTTTAGTGAGCGTATCGAGCTGATCATCTCCGAAGAAGACAGCCGTATCGATATAAGCTCCTTTCAAGCGCGGCAACTCGCCACCCTTGCGGAACTCTTTGAGCGCCTTAGCGGGACCACTGGCCGCACCCTCAGCAAAAAGGATAGCCGTAGAACCTTTCAGCGCAGCGTATACAGGCTCGAAATTTCTTTCCTCTGAAAAGGACTCGAGCGCCTTGCGGAGCAAAGTATTTTTCACGACCCGCATCTCGATACCTTTATCGAAACACATGCGGCGGAAAGAGTTGACCTGAGCGACCGTCATTGCGGAGGCATCAGTGAGGTAGAAGAAGTCAACACCAGCAAGCTTCTCCTTCAATACCTCTATGGTAGCGGTTTTTTCTGCTTTCGTCATTTTGGAAATGAATTAGAAGATTACTTAATTATTTTGGTGTCAACTTTGATACCCGGACTCATAGTACCAGCTACTGTCAGTGACTTAAAATAAGTACCTTTTGCAGAGGAGGGCTTCATGCGATGAAGTGTCTGAAGAAGCTCCATTGCATTCTCAGTCAGCTTTTCAGGTGCGAATGAAACGCGACCTACAGAAGCGTGAATGATACCATATTTATCTACCCGGAAAGCAATTTTACCACCCTTAACATCCGTAACAGCAGCCCCTACATCCTGGGTTACCGTACCTGTTTTGGGGTTAGGCATCAAAGAGCGAGGGCCCAATACGCGACCGAGGCGTCCTACTTTAGCCATTACCTGAGGCATAGCAATAACGACATCAAAGTCTGTCCAGCCATCAGCTACCTTGTTGATCAACTCATCCAGACCAACAAAATCAGCACCAGCTGCCAGTGCCTCTGCTTCTTTATCAGGCGTACAGAAAACCAGCACCCGCTTTGTCTTACCCGTACCATGCGGGAGGGAGACTGTACCACGAAGCGCCTGATCAGGTTTACGAGGGTCAACCCCGAGGCGAACGTGCAAGTCTACAGAAGCGTCAAATTTGGTCGTATTGACCTCCTTGACCAGCTTCATTGCATCAGCCAACTCATACAATTTCAGGCTATCGACCTTACCATTGACGGCTGCACGTTTTTTAGCAAGTTTACTCATGACAGAAAAAAATTTGAGGTGATTAACATTCCTCTTTAAAGATTATGAACATCAGCAAAGAGGAACTCCCTTCGGACTTCCTTACGGAAGAAAAAAGAATTCGGAAACTATCGAACAACTAGTTCCAGGGAGGCGTACCTTCGATAGTAATACCCATACTACGAGCAGTTCCTGCAACCATGCGCATAGCAGACTCGATGGTAAAGCAGTTAAGATCACTCATCTTGTCCTGAGCGATAGCCTGGACCTGATCCCAAGTGACCTTACCAACCTTATTACGGTTTGGCTGAGGGCTACCTGACTTCAGTTTAGCTGCCTCTTTCAACTGGATAGCTGCGGGAACCGTTTTGATGACAAACTCGAAAGACTTGTCCTTATAAACGGTGATGACCACAGGAAGGAGCTTACCCATCTGGTCTTGTGTAGCAGCATTGAAGCGCTTACAGAATTCCATGATGTTAACCCCTTTAGAACCCAGGGCAGGGCCAATAGGAGGAGCCGGATTGGCCTGACCACCTTTAGCCTGTAATTTTATATACGTTTCGATTTCCTTTGCCATAATTACTCTCCTGTTGGTGAGCAGAACATTCTGAATCTTCAGGGAAGCATCCAATAGATGGATCTGAAGATTGAAGGAACTACCCTATGGATGTAAACGTTATAAGTTAAGAAGTTTTTTCAACCTGCATAAAGTTCAACTCGACTTCGGTACCTCGACCAAAAATCTTGACGATGACCTTTAGTTTCTTCTTCTCTTCATTGATTTCCTGTACATCTCCGATGAACTCACTGAAAGGCCCGTCAATAATTTTTACCGTTTCTCCTACGATGAAAGGTTCGATCAGGGCCTCTCCGGCGTCTTGTGACTCATCTACCTTACCGAGCAATCGGTTCGCCTCTGCAGAACGCATTGGAATGGGCGTTTCTTTACCCAGGAAATGAATAACATTTGGGACATTAGCAATGGTCTGAATAACCTCACCTGTGAGCCCAGCCGGAACTGCCTCGATAAGAATATAACCGGGAAGGATATTTCGTTCAGAAATGACTTTTTTGCCATTTCTGATTTTATAGACCTTTTCGGTAGGCACCAGCACCTGTGTGATGAAGGCATCCCATCCGTTGCGCTGCACTTCCAGATCAATGCGCTCTTTGATTTTGCGCTCTTTACCACTAATGACGCGGAGGGAATACCACCGTTTCTCTTCAGACATGCCGGAGAAGGTTACTAGTTGATACCGTAGATGAGACCCGTGACATTATTAGACACGAGATCCATGAGCAATATCAACAATGCCAGGATAAACGAAGAAACAATAACGAGCACAGTGCTACTTTGGAGGCTAGCCCAGCTAGGCCAATCAACCTTGTGCATCAATTCATTGTAACTTTCGAGTACGTACAATTTAATTCTTTCCATTGTTTTGGCTTTGCACGGGTGGAGAGATTCGAACTCCCATCAACGGTTTTGGAGACCGCTATTCTACCCTTGAACTACACCCGTATTCATGAGGAAGTCGGAAGTTGAACACAAAGATATATTCAACTTCCGAACTTCCGAAGTCAATTATGAAAATTGACTGAATATTAGCCGAAAATTTCGGTAACCTGACCTGCACCTACGGTACGACCGCCTTCGCGAATAGCAAAGCGGAGACCCTTCTCAAGAGCGATTGTGTTGAGCAGTTTCACTTCCAAGGTAACGTTGTCACCTGGCATTACCATCTCAACGTTTTCAGGGAGCTTAACGTCGCCTGTCACGTCAGTAGTACGGAAGTAGAACTGAGGACGATAGCCATTGAAGAACGGCGTATGACGACCACCTTCTTCTTTGCTAAGAACGTAAATCTCACACTTGAAGTGCTTGTGTGGCTTAACGGAACCTGGCTTGCAGATTACCATACCACGCTTGATTTGCGTCTTTTCAACCCCACGGAGAAGCAGACCTGCATTGTCACCGGCTTCACCGCGATCGAGCAGCTTGCGGAACATCTCTACCCCGGTTACTGTTGACTTGATAGGACCTTCTTCTTCACCCATCATACCGATGATCTCAACTGCATCACCGACATTGATAACACCGCGCTCGATACGACCCGTTGCAACTGTACCACGACCAGTGATAGAGAATACGTCTTCGATCGGCATCAGGAACGGCTGGTCAACGAGACGAACAGGCGTCGGGATGTAATCATCAACTGACTGCATCAGTTCGAGGATCTTAGCCTGAGCACCACTGTCACCTTCAAGCGCTTTGAGTGCAGAACCTGCAATGATTGGCGTGTTATCACCATCGAACTGGTAGCTGCTGAGAAGTTCACGAACTTCCATTTCTACGAGTTCCAACATTTCAGGATCATCAACAAGATCAGCCTTGTTCATGAACACAACGATACGAGGTACACCAACCTGGCGAGCCAACAGGATGTGTTCGCGCGTTTGTGGCATTGGGCCATCCGTAGCTGCCACCACAAGAATAGCACCATCCATCTGAGCGGCACCCGTTACCATGTTCTTTACATAGTCGGCGTGACCAGGGCAGTCAACGTGAGCATAGTGACGATTTTCCGTCTGATACTCAACGTGAGCCGTGTTGATGGTGATACCGCGCTCCTTTTCTTCAGGAGCGGCGTCGATAGAATCGTAACCCTTTGCCTCTGCCAAACCCTTTTGGGAAAGCACATAAGTAATTGCGGCGGTCAGCGTGGTTTTCCCGTGGTCTACGTGACCGATCGTACCGACATTAACGTGAGGTTTGGTCCTCACAAATGATTCCTTAGCCATCAGTTCTTCCTTTTAGATAGCGAAAGTTAGATTTGCACATAGTGCCGAGATAACAGATTAGCTTTAAAGAAGCTACTCTGGCCTGACCGTCCAGGCGCGGCATCAGAGCCAATGGAGGGAATTGAACCCTCGACCCCTTCCTTACCATGGAAGTGCTCTACCCCTGAGCTACAATGGCCTATCAAAATAGTATCAACAAACACAAAAAGCGGACAAGTCCGCCAGATATATAAGCTTTGCAGTACCCCGCCTTGGGTAAAAGAAGGATTCAGGCAAAGTCTTTGCTTGGCCTCCGCCATGCGGGCGAAGTTTTGAGCGGGCGACGAGACTCGAACCCGCGACCCTCAGCTTGGAAGGCTGATGCTCTACCAACTGAGCTACGCCCGCTTATTACCAACCGACTCCTTGAAAAGCAAGCAGGCTGTCAATGTCAAATTAGTGGGGGTAGTTGGATTCGAACCCACTCAGCTAAAAGCACCAGATTTACAGTCTGGCCCGGCTCTCCTACTCCGGCGCACCCCCAAAACTATCTTTACAAGCAGGCAAATTAGTAACAACAAATGAATTACAATTGCCTATAAATTACCAGAAAATTATACTTACTCAGACATTATCAGTAATACAGCGGAAAGTGTATTACACGGTAATTTGTTTGAGCCAGTGGAGGGACTCGAACCCCCGACCAGCTGATTACAAATCAGCTGCTCTACCAACTGAGCTA
>CAYTVG010000004.1:0-257349 GCA_964441755.1 uncultured Saprospiraceae bacterium | reverse complement strand
CAACTTTTATGAAGGCTCAGTCGTCACAACGGCTGGGCCTTCGCCGTTTTAGACGTATACAAAAGATGATAAGCTGATGAACGAGTCCAATAATTTGTACCTACGGCTAGAATTGATCTGGTGGCTTGCTACGGCTGTCGTGGTAGCGCTGGTACTACTTCCCATCTATACAGCACTGGAGGTATTGTTTCCCTTTTACGGGGTCAATATTGTTTTTGTGGTCGTATTTATCACACTCACCAGATACTTGTTTCTGTTGAAATATACTTTCTTGCAGGGGCGGCGTTATCTTAATCTTGCATTTGTATTTCTAAGTATTCCGGCTGTATTCCTGTTGATTCAGGAGATAAATCTATTCCAGACCTACCTGGATGAGAATGGATTTTTGTCTATTGTGGGAAACTTACCGCAGGAGCAACAACTCTCAATGATACAATACATACATACGGAAATGTTGCTATTTGGCGTTGGTAGTGTGATTGCCGGAATTATTTTCCCACTGAGACTCGTGGTTTATCTTTGGAAAGGTAGGTAGGACTGGGATTGGTTGTGAGAAAAAGAACCCACAGTAGTCCCTGACAAGGGTCTCTCATGTGGGGCGGATGATCGGCAGATGAGCTTTTTCTTGGAGCCGGAGAGCTATATTAGCTTAGTAAGGCAAGTGATCATAAGTGAGAGTCTTGCAATGAAAAATCCTGCTTCCGATCCGGAAAAACGGAGAGCAAATGATATGCCTGACCAATTGGTTAAAGATTAGCGGGGATCTTCCGGTAATTCGAAGAAGTCGGAACCGTTTTGTTCCGGATTTGGAGTGGTAGCAGGGTCTGAAGTTTCGTGACCTATTTTGTCAACAACAGTGATGATGTAATCATAAAATTCGACAAACACAGGCCAGAACCTACGACTGATATTCCAGGCCACTTCAGGATATTTTTCCAAAAAAACATAGGTGACAGACTCCGTCTTGGTGGGCTCTTTGAGCAGTCGCGCCCGGGATGAAAAGGCTATAATCAGACTGTAAAGGAATACAACCACGAAGACCATAAGGATTCCTCCGGCGACTTGGTTGATAATATTTACGTTAAAAGATTCCAAAGCCCCCTCGATCGTTCTGCCAAGCAGCCTGAAGAGGAGCATGGTCAGTCCAAATGAAGCCACAATACCTGCCAGCAGGGTGAACATACTGGACTGTTCGCCATTGCCCGCCAGCGTATTGAGAAGGTCTGTCATCGCCGGGCTAAATTTGGCGGCTACGATGATACCAAATAGAATTGATAAGATAGAAAAGACGGTGTGGATGATACCGCGACGGTACCCCAGCCAGAATCCCAAGATGACGGACAGAATGCAAAACAGGTCGACAATCATGAGTCAAAAATACGTGTTTTCTGCAGGATGTACAGGATTTTTCGACTTACATGCAGTAAGCCGGGATGAAATCAGTGTAATAGCTGCTAAGAAAGCGTTGTTTAGAAAGTGTCTTTTTTCCGATCGCTAAGAAACTGATCGCCCTTCAAATAAGTATTATTTTTGTAAGGCAGAGTGAGTGAAAATATTTTACTTTGCATTGCCTTCAGGAGAAGGCAGGTTGGGCAATAGACACTAATTTGATTGCTTACCCCTTAGATAACTCCGGAAAATAATCTGTCATGATTAAGATTCTTGCTAATGATGGTATTCACCCTGATGCTTTAACGCTCTTGGGAGAAGCCGGTTATGAAGTTGACACAGAAAAGGTCCCTCAGGAAGACCTTATCAAGGTACTGCCTGATTACGACGTCATTATCGTTCGTTCGGCTACCAAAGTTCGCAAAGACCTGATCGATGCCTGCCCGAAGCTTAAGATTATTGCAAGAGGAGGGGTTGGTCTCGATAACATTGATTACGAATACGCGCAAAGCAAAGGCATTGCCGTGATGAATACACCGGCGGCCTCCTCTTCATCTGTTGCGGAGCTGGCTTTTGCGCATATTTTCTCCCTGGCACGCTTTCTCAACCGCTCTAACCGTGAGTTGGCCAGCAGCAGTTTTAAGAAACTCAAGGAGGAATTTTCGGAAGGAAGACAACTTCGCGGTAAGACCCTTGGGATTATAGGATTTGGTCGCATTGGTCAGGAAGTAGCTCGTATTGGGCTGGCTCTGGGTATGAATGTAAAGCCGGTGGATTTAATTGTTGAAGAAGCGGATATTAATATCCAGCTTTTCAATATGGATGCGGTGAAGCTATCTGTTCATGTACCAACTTTTGATATGGAGGAAGTACTGACAACCAGTGATTATCTCACGCTACACGTACCGGCATCCAATGGAGCACTCATTGGCAAGGCAGAAATTGCTAAGATGAAGCAGGGGGCTATCATCATCAATACCTCCCGGGGAGGTATTGTAGATGAAGAGGCTTTGTTGGAGGCGCTCGAATCAGGGCAGATCGGTGGTGCAGGAATTGATGTTTTCGAAAATGAGCCGAATCCACGGCCGGCCTTGCTTGACCATCCACGCATATCGGTTACGCCGCACATCGGGGCATCTACAATTGAGGCGCAGGCATATATTGGGCTTGAACTAGCGGATAGAATTCTTGCTTTTTTTGGTGATGACAAATAAGGCGAACGATCTTTAGGCAGGGAATTGTATTTTCCTGATGTATATTAGACTATAAAGGTCAGCTGTGGGCGAGATTGTCTATGGCGGTGCCTACTATCCCGGGAGCAGCCAGAGGCTGTTTCCGGGATTTTTTTTATCTGGCTCTGTCATCTCAAAGAGCAAAGGGTTGTATTATTTTTACTTTGCTGCTTTTGATGGGAGGTAGACAGCAAAGTATGTAATCGCTCTTTGATTTTTTCAAAAATCGAAAATGATGTGTGTTTAGCTGCCTTTCTGTGGCTGCAGCCACAGAAAGGCAGCTAAGTATACACGCAAAAAAGAAAGCCATGCAAATAGCGTTGGAAAATTTGCAGCAGCTACTGCGCAAAGAAT
This sequence comes from uncultured Saprospiraceae bacterium, assembly GCA_964441755.1. Classification (GTDB taxonomy): domain Bacteria; phylum Bacteroidota; class Bacteroidia; order Chitinophagales; family Saprospiraceae; genus JAUMBM01. The sequence goes on along the minus strand of CAYTVG010000004.1, from coordinate 254,374 downwards.
ACGGATTAGAAGGAACATTGCAAAGCCTTACGGCAGAGAAGGATCTCAACTATCGGCTGCATACAGAGGACGGGAAGTGCTTTGTTGTCAAAATTGCTCATGAGGAAGAAGAAGAGCAGCTGTTGGAGATGCAGCATGCGTTGTTGCGACATGTAGCCAGACAGGCCGGTGAATTGATGCTGCCTTCGCTGATGCCGACAATTAGCGGTGCTGAAATATGTAGGATACAGGATAAAAACGGCAGAAGCAGAATGATGCGTGTGTTGAGTTGGTTGGAGGGGGATTTGTGGGTAAATGTGTGCCCTCACGGACCCGAGCTCTTGGACTCGTTGGGGGAAGCCTGCGGTGAGATATGCCGGCGCTTGAGCGATTTTGATCATGCTGCGGCCCATCGATCCTTTAAATGGAATTTGTCGGAAGCACTGTGGATAGAAGATGAGCTGTACCGGATAGAGCGCATGGAGGATCTGGAGTTAGTGGAATATTTTGTGGATTTGTATACAGCTACGGTATTACCTCAGCGGGATGAATTGCGCAAAGGAGTGATTTACAATGATGCCAATGATTATAATATTATTGTAGGAGGAGAGCAGAATCATACTCGTCGGGTAGTGGGGCTCATTGATTTTGGGGATGTGGTATACAGCGAAGTGGTCAATGAGCTGGCGATAGCGATTGCGTATGCTTGTATGGGCAAAGAAGATTTTCTGGCGGCAGCCAGGTCATTGATCAGGGGGTTTCACAGGCGGTATGCGCTTAATGAAACAGAATTGTTGGTTCTTTTTCCATTGATAGCTATTCGGTTGTGTGTTAGTGTGGTCAATTCGGCTGTGAACCGTGAGGAGGCTCGTATGAATGCGTATTTGCTTGTTAGCGAGGATGCTGCCTGGGCGATGCTGAGGCGATTACGCGAGATCCCTCCTGCATTAGCGCACTATGTATTTCGTGATGCAGCAAGATTTGAGGCTTGTCCGGCACGGGTTGTATTCGATCGGTGGTGTGAGGACACAGACCCTGCTGCCTTACTACCTGCCCTCGGACCTGCCACACTACTTGATCTTAGCGTGAGCAGTACAGCTTTGGGGAGTAATGATATTTTTGAAGATGTGGCCACATTTAGCCGTAAGGTTGATGAAATGCTTGCTGCTGACAGCTGTCGGCTGGGTATAGGAGGTTATGGAGAAGTGAGGCCTTTCTATACGAGTGATGCTTATAGTGTTGCTGCCAACGATGGATATCGATGGCGCAGCGTGCATCTGGGGCTTGATTTGTGGGCAGCATCGGGTACGCCGGTATATGCGCCTTGGGAAGGAAAGGTGCACAGTTTTCAGGATAATGCGAATGACAATGATTATGGTCCGACAATTATTCTGGAGCATAGCATGGGGGATGGGCAGCAATTTTATACGCTCTATGGTCATTTGAGTAGGATTGATCTGCCATCGCTACAGCTTGGGCAGCAAATACACAAAGGCGATTGTATTGCCCATATAGGTCCGCCACCCGAAAATGGTAACTGGCCGCCTCATTTGCATTTTCAGATTATACTGGATATGTTGGGGAAGGAGGGGGATTTTCCGGGTGTCGCTTTTCCTGAAGAAGCGGCTGTCTGGCTGCGTATTTGTCCGAATCCTTCAAATTGGTTGCGGAAACATTACCCGGTGTCTGAAAGGGCTGCATCGGCATCATCATTATTGGAAAGGAGGCGGCGTTGTCTGGCACCCAATCTAAGCCTGTCCTATTGGCGGCCATTGCAAATAGTGAGGGGTTTTGGCAGTTATTTATATGACGAGACTGCCCGTCGATATCTGGATACAGTTAACAATGTAGCTCACTTGGGGCATCAGCACCCTGCCGTGGTAAGGGCAATCAGTGGGCAGCAAGCGGTATTGAATACGAATACGCGTTACCTGCACTCTCACATCATCGATTTTGCCGAAGAACTATTAGCCACCTTTCCACCACCGCTTAGCGTGTGTTATTTTGTAAATTCTGGCAGCGAAGCCAATGAGCTGGCCATCCGCCTGGCTCGCACCTATAGCGGTCAGCGGGATATGTTGGTGATGGAGAGCGGGTACCATGGCAACACACTGGGGTGTGTAGAAATTAGTTCTTACAAATTTGATGGCAAGGGGGGCAGTGGCCGATCGCCGTATACGCATGTATTACCTGTGCCGGACACCTATAGGGGTCCGTGGAAGGGAGAGGAAGCTGCAGGGAAATATGCAGCCTATACCGAGGAGATTATTGGCTCGCTACAAGTAATGGGTCGAAAGCCGGCGGGCTTCATTGCGGAAAGTATCCTGAGCTGTGCGGGCCAGATTCCTCTGCCGGTGGGCTATCTTGCGGAGGTATACAAGCGGGTACGTTCTGTGGGAGGCCTCTGCATTGCCGACGAGGTACAAGTTGGTATGGGACGGACGGGAAAATCATTTTGGGGATTCGGTATGCAAGGGGTAGTGCCAGATATAGTCACATTGGGTAAACCGGTTGGCAATGGCCATCCACTGGGCGTTGTGGTGACAACCCGGGATATAGCAGAGGCCTTTGATAATGGGATGGAGTATTTCAACACCTATGGAGGCAACCCCGTATCTTGCGCAGCAGGGCTGGCAGTACTTCGTGTTGTACAAGAAGAGAGCCTGCAGGAGCATGCCTTGCAGTTGGGAGAGTACTTGAAAAAAGGTTTGCAGGACTTACAGCAACAATATAGTTTGCTGGGAGATATCAGAGGTGAGGGTTTGTTTTTAGGTATCGAAATGATCAAAGAAACAAGAGACCTTGCCCCTGCGACAGCAGAGGCAGACTATCTAATCAACAGAATGAGGGAAAAGGGCGTATTGATGAGTACCGATGGGCCCCGGCACAACGTAATCAAAATAAAACCTCCCATGAGCCTGACTTTTTCCCAAGCTGACTTCATGCTGGAGCAGTTGGGGGCTGTGCTGAAAGAAATCAGAGAGCTTCATTCTTAAATAAATAAAATAATCAAATGGATATCGATGCATTGAAATATCCAATCGGCACTTATACAGAGCCGATATCGATAACGGCTGAAGAGATTGAAAAATCAATAGGTGCTATCGCTTCATTTCCTTTGTCATTGCAGATGGCTGTAAGATGAAAAAAATACCTGTGGCAGAATTTTTCTTTGAAAAATTCTGCCACAGGTATTTTTTTACGAGCTTCTTCGCTAATTGGCAGCTTCCTCTACAGTTGGCGTTTCTTCCGTGGTATGATCGCCTACTCCTTCCAGTACAGGATCCAGCCCGTTTTGCGGGATATCTTCCACATCGTAAGGGCGAGGACCGATGAGACGAACAACATCGGACTTCAGAATCACCTCTTTGTCTAAGAGTGCATTGGCCAGAATTTCAAGTTGATCGCGCTTCTCGGTGAGTAACTGTTGCGCACGCTGGTACTGAGATTCGACCAGCTGCCTTACCTGGTTATCGATAAGCGTTGCGGTCTGATCTGAATAAGGCCGCTGGAAAGCGTCCTGCGACATACCATAGAAGCTGACTTGTCCGACAGAGTCGTTCATACCATAGATGGTAATCATATCGTAGGCCATCTTAGTTACGCGGTCGAGATCATTCTGAGCTCCCGTACTAATCTTATTGAAGACCACCTGTTCAGCGGCACGACCGCCGAAGGTCATGCACATCTGATCAAGCAATTGCTCGGTGCGTATGATGTACTGTTCTTTAGGCAGATACTGAGCATAGCCAAGTGCTGCCACACCTCTGGGCACAATAGTGACCTTGAGCAGCGGCATAGCATGCTCGAGATACCAACCGCAAAGAGCATGCCCGGCCTCATGGTAGGCAATGATTTTTTTCTCTTCCGGAGAGATGATTTTATTTTTTTTCTCCAGTCCGCCGATGACCTTGTCGAGCGCATAGTTGAAGTCATCAAGGTCGATAGACTTTTTGTTGCGGCGAGCAGCAATGAGCGCAGCCTCATTGCACAGGTTGGCAATTTCGGCACCGGCGAAGCCCGGTGTCATCTCCGCCAGCACCTCTGCGTTTACTTCTTCGGAGACCTTAATATTCTTAAGGTGAACATTGAAAATAGCTGCACGTCCTTTCAGATCGGGGCGATCGATGCTGATTTGACGGTCGAAGCGGCCGGGGCGCAGTAATGCAGAGTCAAGTACATCCGGGCGGTTGGTGGCCGCCATGAGGATTACGCCCTTATCTGTGCTGAAGCCATCCATTTCTACGAGCAACTGGTTGAGCGTATTTTCACGCTCGTCATTGCCTCCCTGGAAGCCGCCGCGGCCGCGTGCGCGGCCAATGGCGTCAATTTCGTCGATAAAAACGATGCAGGGAGCCTTTTCGCGTGCCTGCTTGAAGAGGTCACGTACGCGCGAAGCGCCCACGCCAACAAACATTTCGACGAAATCAGAGCCGGACATAGAGAAGAAAGGCACGCCTGCTTCGCCGGCGACAGCCTTGGCGAGCAGCGTTTTACCGGTGCCCGGAGGGCCCACCAAGAGCACGCCCTTGGGGATTTTACCCCCCAAAGAGGTGTATTTTTTAGGATTTTTAAGAAAATCTACCACCTCCATGACTTCCTCCTTGGCCTCATCCAGGCCGGCGACGTCGGCAAAGGTTATGTCAACGCGGCTGTTTTGGTCAAAAAGTGTGGCTTTGCTTTTTCCTATATTAAAAATCTGGGCGCCGGGCCCGCCGGCACCGCCACCTACACGGCGCATGATGATGATCCAAATAAAGGCGATGATAACGATAGGGAGAATAAAGCTGAGAATATTCTCCATGATTTTGCCTTTCTCCGTGTAAACGACATTGGTTTCAATACCAATCTCGTTCTTAGTATCCTGCAGGAAAGCAACGAAGGAATCAACAGAGCCAATTTTTAGCCAGTAATTGAACCGGTTATTACTGAAGCCAGAGGGTTTTTTGGCATCTTCATAGCCCTTCTCTTGCAGCTTTTCCTTGAAGATGTACACATGAGCCCTGTTCTGGTTGCTTATAATAACGACCTTTTCAACCGCATTGTCAGCGATCATGGTCTTGAGGCGGCTCTGCGTGATGGGTTCGTTATGTCCTTCAGAAAAACTGAGGATATTAAGGGCAATCAAAACTATGGCAATAAGCGCGTATACCCAGTAGGAACCGATACGGGATCCGCCACCGGAGGGCTGCTTGTTATTGTTGTCATTCTCCATTTCGACTTCTCTATTTTACACCCGGCCGAAGCTTTGGGCGAAATGATGTATTTTAATTACAATAAACACATAAAAGCAGGATTCGTTTGCTAGGACAGCAGCAAAGCGCAGTAATTGCGGCCTTTGTGTTTATTTATTAAACGAAAGACGCTTTTTTGCCTGTGTGTATTGTGCAGTTATACCTGAGGCTGTTTTTTCATCAACAGGCTGTAGCCCTGGCAGCCGTTATGGCCTGCTGTAAGGCTTAGGTTGACTACAAGGTTTCATATTCGGTTATGCGCGCATCACTCCAGAGGTCTTCCAGTTCGTAATATTTGCGCGTTTCTTTGTGAAAAATATGCACCACCGTATTGAAATAGTCCATGCAAACCCATGCTGCAGGACGCTCCCCTTCAACATGTAGGGGAGCAAGTTGAATTTCTTCACGCAGCCTGCGTCGGATATTATCTGCTATGGCACGAACCTGTGTGGTGGAGTCGCCTTCACAAATGATGAAAAAATCTGCAGGGGAATCGTGAAGCCGGCGAAGATCCAGCTTTAGGATGTGCTTACCCTTAATGTCCTGTATGCTGTCAACAATCAGATCATTGATCTCTTCCTGACTTATAGCAACTGTTTTGGGCTCAACTACTGAATTCAAACGAGCTCAATTTTTTAGTTTTGTAATGTATTTACCAAATGTAAAAGTACGCAACCTATCAATTAATTCCAACTTAGATATTTTGGACACACTTTTTACAGGAAGAACGCGGCACGATTTCTCCCGCTTGGCATCTACCAATGATTACGCCACTGAATTACTATCAAAAACCAAGCCAGCAGAGGGAACTGTCATAACGGCTGATTATCAGTGGGCTGGCAGAGGACAAATTGGCAGTAGCTGGCAGGCAGCGGCTGGCAGCAACTTACTTATGAGCGTTATTTTTTATCCCTCTTTTCTGCCCGCCCGAGAGTCTTTTTGGCTAAATCAGATCTTTTCGCTGGCTGTCTCGGATGCTGTGGGGCTTTTGGCCGGTAGCCAGCCAGCTGTTAAATGGCCTAATGACATATACATAGAGGGTAAAAAAGCGGGGGGGCTATTGGTGCAAAATAGCCTGCAAGGGAGCCGTATTCAGTGGTCAGTAGTGGGTATTGGCCTGAATGTCAACCAGCAGGATTTTGATGAATCCTTGCCTATGGCCACATCTCTTGCATTGACTTTTGGTCGTAGTTTTGACAGGGAAACACTGTTGGCGGGCTTGTGTAAAACGCTTGAAAGGCGCTATCTGCAATTGCGGGCAGGTGAGCAGCGAATTATTTTGCATGATTATCTCAACCGGCTGTACCGCTTTGGTGAAGATGGCTGGTATGGACTTCCTTCGGGGGAGCGGTTATGGGGGCGCATCGTAGGTGTGGATAATTTCGGGAAGCTGCGGCTGCTGCACGCTCAGGGGGAGTCTTCCTATGGTCTCAAAGAAATTGTGTTTCTGTGAGGGCCGCCTAAATTACACAATACTCGCTATTGTAAGCCGATGAGCGACTGCCTCACGGATTGATTTCGGGCTATTGGACAGGGTGTACAAGAAAAAACCCGTCTTCACCTTGTGGCTGGTATAAAGGCATAAGAATATGAGCATCAAAGGGGCAGTAAATAGCTTCCCCATCCTGATAGGCCAATAGTTCTCCCGCTTTGACCGGCTGAAAGTTGGTGTAACCCGGCAGCATGCAAAATTGGCAGCCAGCCGGAATGCGGTGTGTGTAGACGAGTTCAGCTACCTTAGGAAGTCCGGCGCTATAAGTCATAAGAAGCTGGTCGTGTTTGTTTTCTACATCCTCGGCCCTGACACATCCCACTGATCTGAGGAGATTGATAATGGCTGCTATTGCCCGCTGAACAGACACAGGGTCATCGTGCTGTCCGGCTTCGAACGAAAGCGCAACGGTGTGGCAGGGGTAGTGCTCGCTTGTGAAATGGTGTAGGGTGGTGCCCGAAAGCCCCTTGAGTACTCCGGTGATTACGGGTGCATGGAGCTGTACAGCAAGTTGGATGCTCTCATCCTGCTCTGAGGTGATCGTGAATATTCCCCCGTGCGTGCTGGTCGTATGCAGATCCAGTATATACATCTGCCGGGGTTGGTAGTCAACAATCGTCTGCCGGATCAACTCCAGCAACTCTAGTAGTTCCTGATCTTCTGAGTCTGCAGAGGTGCTTCCGGGGGCTAAATTTTGCAGGTACCGCAGATGTTGTGGCTGCCAGAACCGGTTGAGGTCTTTGTCAACAAATCGCTTCCCTGCTTGCAGTGCGCGCCGGTTGCCGCGCAGTGCTAATAGTCTGCCAAAAAACCGGAAGCCGGGATTGTGGCCGGGTTCGAGATGGAGGAGGTCAAACAGGGTCTTTAGCGCCTCAACACCAGCGGGCTCGTTGCCGTGTATTCCGCCAAAAACGACTACCAGCGGACCAGGTTGCTGGCCGGTATAATCACCAATAATTCTGTCGGGCAGGGATTCCATGGTATAAGTCACTTAGTGTGCCGATTTGTCAGGGACAGTAGCAGCCAGGTTGTATCTCGGACAAAGAGCATATCCGGGATTTTGGTACCGAGCCCCAAACAGTACTTTTTTGTGTGTTTTCAACCTGTTTTCAGACCCGTAGCGCCGGCCATTTCTTTTGAAAACGAGAGAACGCACTAAAAAAACATGTCATTTTTCTTCGACGGGAAATCCTGAAAGCAGGCTGATCGCTAGGTACTTTCCCTGCCAAAGATGTGGCCTCGTTCATTTTCAAAAAAAAGGTGCTGCACCTGTCCCTTTTCTGCTACAACATAGCTGTTATGGTAGAGCCATTCGCCCAGATTGAGGTAGCGGCTGTGGCCGTTGCGCAACAGAAAATCAATAGGCAGGTGACGATGCCCAAAAATAAAATAGTCGATATCCGGAATTTGTTCGAGTTTTTGTTGGGCGTAAACTGCCAGCCATTCCTGTTCTTCGCCCAGAAAAACCTGCGGACTTGGGTTAGCCTGTCGGCTACTGCCTGAAAAGTATTGTGCCAACCGGATGCCAAAATTGGGGTGTAGTCTCGCAAATAACCACTGGCTCAGCGGATTAGCAAAAACCTGTTTGATGAATTTATATCCGTAGTCACCTGGTCCAAGTCCGTCTCCATGGCCAATATAGTATTTTTTGCCATCGATTTCCCGAATGATGGGACTGCGATAGATGGGGATGCCTAGCTCTTGTTCGAAGTAGCCAAACATCCACATGTCGTGATTGCCCGTAAAAAAATAGATCGGTATACCTGCATCGCGCATGGTAGCCAACTGCCCTAGCAGGCGGGTGTAGCCCCTGGGGACAACGGTCGCATATTCGAACCAGAAATCAAACAAATCACCCACAAGGTAGACGGCATCTGCCTTTCCCGCGATTTGGTCAAGCCATCGTATGATTTGCTTTTCGCGTTCGGCGCTGGACAGGCGGGCATCAACTCCCAAGTGAAAATCAGAAGCAAAATAAGTGGCCATGCATTAACCGGGTTGCATCACGGTACCGCAATGACGACAAGTGCGCAGATTTTCGTCGGCCATAAATGCCTGAATAGCCGCCTTTATTTGGGTGCCTATATCCTGTAGTGCGAAACCAGCTTCATGCAGCGGGTGGTTACAGCTTTCGCAAAACCAAAGAAGTTTGTCAATTTCTCCTGGTTTGCGATAGCGCTCGATAACGAGTCCGACAGTGTTGGGCGGCCGCTGGGGTGAGTGAGGAATGCGTGCCGGGAGGAGAAACATCTCTCCTTCCCTGATATGGATAGTTTCAGGCTGTCCTTCTTCATTGATGATTTTGACACTGATATCCCCTTCCACCTGGTAGAATAATTCTTCGCCTTCTTCCCAGTGATAATCTTTGCGGCCATTGGGACCTCCTACAACCATGACGATATAGTCATCATTGCCTTTGTACAGCTGGTGATTGCCGACGGGTGGCTTGAGGAGGTGGCGGTTTTCCTCTATCCAGCCTTTCAGATTGAATGGTTTACTGATGGCCATAAATGGACAGTTTTAATTGGTTTATGGCTCGCGTTTCATGGCAAAGCCTTATTTTTAGGCCAAAATACAGCGCATTCATCAATGAACCTAGATTTAGTCGGAAAAAACGCATTGGTATGTGGCAGTAGCAAGGGGATAGGTAAGGCTATCGCCCTCGAGCTTGCCTCCTTGGGTGCCAACGTCACCCTGGTAGCCCGTTCAGCCAGCGTATTGGCTACGGTTGTCTCTGAGCTTGACCACAGCAAGGGGCAGAAACATGATTTTTTACAGGCTGATTTTGCGGATAGTATTGATTTGCGAAAGCGCGTGTCAGCCTTAACTTCCCTGAAAGACGTTCACATCCTGATAAACAATACAGGCGGACCTGCTTCCGGGCCTCTGCCGGAAGCCAATACGGATCAATTGGCGCAAGCTTTTCACAACCATCTCATTTGTAATCACCTGTTAGTGCAGGCAGTGTTGCCGGGAATGAAAAAGGCGGGTTATGGCCGTATAGTCAATATCATTTCCACGTCTGTAAAAGCGCCTTTGCCCAACTTGGGCGTTTCTAACACGGTTCGGGCGGCTGTCGCAAATTGGGCGAAAACGCTTGCAAATGAGCTCGCTTCTGAAGGCATCACGGTCAATAATGTGCTGCCGGGGGCAACAGATACGGATCGCCTACAGGAAATTATCCATAACCTGGCGCAGAAGAGCGGACGATCGGCAGCAGCTATTGCTGCAGAAATGCAGGAGGAAATTCCTATGCAGCGCTTTGCTGCTGCTTCGGAAATAGCAGCCGCAGCTGCTTTTTTGGCCAGTCCTGCAGCAGCCTACATCACAGGAACTAACCTGACTGTCGACGGAGGACGCTCCAAATCCTGGTAATACAGCGCGATTCCGCACGGCCTTCGGGCCTTTGCAGGCTAATGCTGCAATGTCCATAAATTTTATTTGCGATGCGTATTCATCTTATTAATATCGGTGATGAGATTCTCATCGGCCAGATTGTCAATACCAATGCCGCCTGGATGGGGCAGCAGCTCAACCTTATAGGGGCACGGTTGGTGCAAGTGACTACCATCGGAGATGATCATGACCAGATTATGGACGCTTTAAGCCAGGCGGTTAAGGGCGCTGATGCTGTTCTGCTCACCGGTGGTTTGGGGCCAACCAAAGACGATGTCACCAAAAAGGCGCTTGCGGCTTTTTTTGGCGCCGGTCTGGCTTTTCATCAGCCTACTTTTGAACGGCTTACCCGCATTTTTGCACGCTTTAACCGGCCGACGACGGAGGCCCACAAGGAACAGTGTCTGCTACCAACCAATGCGGAGGTGCTTACCAATTATCAGGGTACGGCACCTGGTTTGTGGATGGAGTATGGGCAGACTGTGGTCGTATCTATGCCTGGTGTCCCTTACGAAATGGAACATCTTATGACCGAGGCTGTAATGCCACGCCTGACAGCTCGCTTCGGGGGGGAACCCATTCTGCATCGGACAATCCTGACAGTAGGTGAAGGTGAAACGATCTTGTCGGAGCGGATTGCTGATATAGAGGATGCTTTGCCCCCACATATTCGCCTGGCCTACCTGCCCAATCTGGGGCAGGTGCGACTGCGGCTCACGGGCCGCGGGCCCAATGAGCAGCAGCTGGCCAGCGAGTTGGATCACTGGAAAAATCGACTGACAGATCGCCTGAGCGATGTGGTGTTTGGTGTGGGCAATCAGCGCCTGGAAGAGGTCGTAGGTAATATGCTGAAAGAAGCAGGCCTGCGGGTAGCAACGGCGGAGAGTTGTACAGGAGGTTATTTGGCACACTTGTTTACTAGTGTACCCGGAAGTTCTGCTTACTTCACAGGAAGTATAGTGGCCTATAGTAATGCGGTGAAAATGAGTCTGCTTGGGGTGCCTTATGAAGAAATTCACACACATGGCGCTGTAAGTGAGCAGGTGGTAAAAGCGATGGCCGAGGGCGCGCGTCGAGCGTTGGCAGTAGACATCGCCCTGGCTATTTCGGGTATTGCCGGTCCTGAGGGGGGGACACCAGACAAACCTGTAGGTACTGTGTGGTTGGCTATCAGTACAGCCGGTGAGACCCGCAGCAGACAGCTGCTATTGGGAAAAGATCGTATCAAAAATATTCAGTTGGCTTCGGTCTACGCCCTTGATTTAGTCAGGAAGAGCATTATGCGATTGTCGGATAACAAGGGTTGAGGGGGGGCTTATTTTTTGGCCGCCAGGCCATAATACAAAACAAATCACTACCCTAATACCTCCTTGAAAATCTGGTGCGTATTAAGGTGGTGCAGGCTGTCGGTGTGAAAACGATAGTACTCCAGCAGTCCGTCGAGCAAATGCTGCCGCTCCGTACGGCTGATAGGGATTTCGTGGCAGGTCTCACTGGGCGTGTTGAGCAGCAGGTGAAGTAACTTGCTTTGGGGGGGATCAAAAAACCACATATGATCAACAGGAGGGTGTTGCTCAAAAATGCCTTCCCGTAAGTTGAAGTAAGAACAGCTGTCACTGTAGTTGTTCATGGGAGCGAATCCTAAATAGGGGGCTAATGACAATAGGAAAGATAGGTGCAGGTTACTGACAGGGTGCTCACTGCTGTCAAGCAAATAAAATTGTTGCCATAAATAAGCAAAAAGTTCGGGGTTTCGTTCTCGTTCTCGTATTGTTTTACGAGCTACTTCCAGCATAAATAAGCCTACTGCACTTTTTTTTATGTCAAACGGGATTGTGTTGTAGATGTAAGCCGGGCGCACTTCTTTCATGCGGTTCAGCTCCTTATCCTCCCGCTCGTAGACAATAATATCAAGAAGGTATGTCAGTTGGCAAACCGCTGCCTGTGCACGCGACTTTCCTGAGCGTACACCACTAAACATATAGGATCGCAGACCTAATGCTTCGGTATAAATATCCAGAATCAGGCTGCTTTCTCCGTATTTGAGTGTGCGAAAAACTATGCCGCGACTGCTAATAATCATGCCTACAAATATCGACTTTTTTGATGACTTAATCGACAAAACTACGTCGGCATCCGACCAAGCTTGATTTATAGGTAGCAATCAACAAATATTAATCTGTATTTAATGATGTTTAACGCAAAAACAAAATAATGTTTTTGTATGTTTGTAATAAAAACAATGCAACCATTGCAATTGCCAGGAGTCTTTATGATTATAAATAAAAGACAAATAAAATTGCAAATCAATATATTTATTATGGCATTTATTAAACTTCCACTTTTGTTGTTGGCGCTTATCGGGAGCTCATGGCTTTCTGCAGGTTCGCCGGGTAAATCAGGAGAAACGCCTGTGTCTACTGTTGTGGAGGTCTTATCAACACATTTTTGGCAGCAGGCTGACGGCGCTTATTGGCAGTTGGAGGCCGATGGTACGGCCTATATTTGGTCTTATGAGCAACAGTACTTCCGTCAGGGGCATTGGTCAGTAGCGTCGGGGCTGCTGGGGGTCGAGTTATTGCTTACCTTCGACGAATCTCAGCAGCGCTATATGGTAGCAATAGGGGATACACAACATGTACAGCTGGTAAATGATCAAACTTTTGTAGAGCTGTCTACTGTTGCAAGCCAATCCGTGGCTTCTGCTTTATCAGGTGAATGGCAATCTTCGCAGTATGGCGAAACAAACTATGTAAGTTTCATGCGGAATGGCCAATTCAGGCTCAGGAGACAAACTGCATTGGGGGTAGAGCGGATCGAGGGTTTCTGGAGGGAGGGGCACGATGGTCAGACAGTGTTTCTGTGCTTATCCCAAGAGGGGGGGGCTGCCGCCATGTATGTTAAATATATTGAGCTTGACGAGCTGGTTTTGTCGATGATAGCAGATAAAACACTACTTGCTGGTAGTACAGATTATTACTTTAATAAGCTATAGCAGCCAGGGATTGGGTTTCCTGTATCGGTTATTGTACAGCGTGTGGAGTTTGCTTTGCAGCATTGTAGTTGGTGCTAAGCCATTGAGGTCGTATATTTACCCAAACTGAAATATGCGACCGCTATGAAAATTCGAATTTTTCTTTTGCTATGCTTAGCACTATGCTTATCCCGGCTGTCTGCTCAAAAGCAGCCTATCACGTATTTCCTGCCGCCAATCAGTTATGACGCGGCTATCCCCACACCAGAAAGTTACTTTGGCTGGCAGATTGGAGAGTGGCATTTATCGCATGACCAGCAGTTGGCCTATCTGCGCACCCTGGATATGCTGTCCCCACGCATAAGTATTCGGGAGTATGGTCGCTCGCATGAGCAGAGGCCGTTGGTGCACTTGGTGGTTACATCTCCTGACAACCACAGTCGTCTGGAGGAGCTCCGCAATTTACATTTGCAATACAGCAACCCGGATGCAGACAAGCAGCCTGATATCGGTCAGGTTCCTTTAGTTATTAACCAGGGGTTTACTATTCATGGTAATGAGCCTAGTGGTGCCAATGCAGCTGTGCTGCTGGCCTATTATCTGGCAGCGGGTAAAAGTGAAGAAATCGATCGCCTGCTGCAGCAAACAATCATCCTGTTGGATCCCTGTCTCAATCCTGACGGCATGCAGCGTTTTTCTACCTGGGCAAATATGCACAAAAACCTGCACCTGACCTCTAATCCCGCTGACAGGGAGTATCGGGAGGTTTGGCCAGGGGGGCGCACAAACCATTATTGGTTTGATCTCAACAGAGATTGGCTGCCTGTTCAGCATCCTGAAAGCCAGGGGCGTATTCGGACGTTTCATGAATGGCGACCCAATATTCTGACGGATCATCACGAGATGGGGTCCAATTCTACCTTTTTCTTCATGCCGGGCGAGCCAAGCCGCGTAAACCCGCTCACACCGGCGATCAACCAGCAGTTGACTGAGCGCATTGGACGCTACCATGCGGCAGCACTTGATAAGATTGGGTCACTTTATTATACGAAGGAGGGCTTTGATGATTTTTACGTGGGCAAGGGCAGCACATATCCTGATTTGCAGGGTTGTGTAGGTATTCTTTTCGAGCAGGCTAGCTCCCGGGGACATTTGCAGGATACCGAAAACGGGCCACTGAGCTTTGCATTTACCATCCGCAACCAGGTGACTACGGCACTGAGTACACAACGGGCTGCGGTCGAGCTTCGGGAAGATTTGTTGCGCTACCAGCGAGCTTATTTTCGCGATCAGCGAGAGGCTGGCCGGAAGGACGCTAATATGGGATACGTGGTGGCCGATGATGGCGACCCTGCACGACTGGCTCAATTTGCAGAGATGCTGAGTCGGCACCAGATAACTGTAAACCAGCTAGGGGGTAATTTTAGTAAAAATGGGCGCAGTTATGAATCGGGTCACGCGTTATTCGTCAAACTCGACCAGCCTCAGTATGCGCTTGTACGGGCCATTTTTGAATCTACAACTACTTTTACAGACAGTCTCTTCTACGATATTTCAACCTGGACGATGCCGTTGGCATTCAACCTGCCGTATACGGTGGTGGGGAAAGGAGAACGGCTGCTCGTTGGAGACAGTTGGGAAAAACCAATTTCCCCGGCAGCTCCTGCTGCCAGTGGGTATGCCTATTTACTGCCGTGGGAGCATTATTATGCTCCTAAGGCGGCCTATATGCTTATGCAGGCAGGTATGCGGCTAAAATCGGCTCAGGCAGCCTTCACGGCCGAGGGGCGTTCTTACGCACCGGGTACAGTGCTGATACCCGTATGGCAGCAAGGGGATTTTTCGGCTGATCAGATTCATCGCCTCGTGAGAAGTATAGTAGAGCAGACAGGGGCTCCTATTGTGGCTGTTGGTACGGGGCTTTCTACAGAGGGTGTTGACTTGGGGAGTGGTAGTTTTGAGACACTGCGGCTACCTAAAGTGGGACTTGTGGTCGGGGATGGTGTATCCAGCTATGACGCCGGGGAGGTATGGCATCTCCTTGATCAGTTTTATGGTATTCCTGTGACAAAAATCGAAGGAGATGGGCTGGCGCGGACAAACCTCCAAGCTTTTAATGCCATCATTATGGTTGATGGAAGCTATGGGAGCATCGGGGCAACAGGGGCATCAGCACTCAAGGGCTGGGTTCAGCAAGGTAATGTGTTGGTTGCGCAACAGCGAGCAGCTAAGTGGTGTGCTGATAATGGGCTGGCCAGCCTGACAGTGCGGGCCAATCCATCCGACTACCCTGCCAATACGAGACTTCCCTATGGCAATATATCCGAAGAGGCTGGAAGCAAGGGTATCTCAGGAGCTATTTTCGGAGCTGAGGCAGATTTGAGTCATCCGCTCCTGTTCGGATATCGCAGGTCACAGTTGCCTGTTTTCAGACGGGGCACCTTGTTTTTTGAACCTGCCAGAAATGTATACGCCACGCCTCTGGTGTATCCCGAAAATCCCTTGTTGAGTGGCTATGCACATGCCAATGCACTCAAAACAATCAGTAAGTCGGCGGCAGCCATTGTATGTGGTCTGCGTACCGGTCGCGTCATTTGTCTGGCTGACAATCCAAGCTTCCGTTCTTATTGGAAAGGAGGCAATAAAATGCTGATGAACGCATTGTTCCTTGGACACACCATCAGCAGCAGCGCTGTTGAAAGTGTTAGCAACTAGTCAAGCATACGCCAGTGAATACCGATGCGGAGAGCGGCGTCGGGAAAGGGATAAAAAGCTGTCAACTGCAGCCATTCGCCCGGGCGAATGGCTGCAGTTGCATTTTCCCACTTAACAAAAGCGCGGAAAGAGGTGACTTTCATGGAAAAGAACAGGTCGGCATTGGGGAAAAATCCGACCTTCTGTCTGTCCTGCCGGTTGAACTGTCCGGTCAGGGGATTGTAGTAATCTGCAAAATAACTGGTTGTATACCGAATATCGATGCCTGCCTGGATTTCGAGATTTTTAAACAAGCGGCTGTCAAAAAAGAGACTATGCTTGCCAAAAACATCAGGGAGACGAAGCACTTCCGACGAACTGTTTTGCCACGCCAGCGTATTGCTCAATACGAAGGGGCCCAACACGAAATCTTTTCGTAGGCTTAGTTGCAGAATACTCAGCGCTGCCGAAAATTGTTGCGGTAGTCCTGTTGTATCAAAATAAATATAGCTGTTGATCAGGTGGTAATGCCCACCAACTTCCAGCTTGGAGGTGGGTAAATTGTAAACGGCACCCAGATTGGTTTCAAGGGTGCGCGAAAAATTGTTGTTTTGCCAAACAGGCACCTGTGTTATCCAGTGTTGCTGTTGCAGGAGGGTGGGTAAGTAAAGCTGATTGTTGAGCCTGAATCGCCAGTTACCTGCTTTTTTAAGATCTAAAAAAAGCTCGCCGGTGACGCGATAATCGCCTGCCTGATCCCATAAGTCCAGTTGTCCGTCAGCTTTGAGCCGTAGCCTGTCGCCAAGCGAAAACTGTACTTTACCTGTGAGCAACAGGTTGTTGATGAGACTGTCTATGGGTTCCTGCCGAAGGTCGTTGTACTTATGGGTGATGCCGATCCGCAAAAAATCAGGGGATGCCTGTGCCTCTTTGACGGATTTGTTGCGATAAGGCTTGTAGGTGATGAGTTGAAAACTGTTTTCAATAAGCCGGTGCTCAATCCAATAGCGGGCTCCCCGGTCATCGGGGAGCAGGGCGGGATACCAATACTGATAGAAAAAGGAATCAACGGTAGCAAATGCATCCCGAAATTTATAGGTGGCGTTGTTGTAAACGAACTGGTGCATCAGACTGAGCCCTCTGCGTACTGTGCCCGTAGAGTCACTACCACCACCCAGGCGATAGTATTGGGTGTACATGAGCTCGCGTTGCGCATATCGTGTACGTGCATCAGCTAAAAAAACAGTGGCAGAAGAAGGTGTTGCGAATTCGGTAGCATTGGCCGGGGGGATGCGGATACCTCCGTTGTCTTTGTGCTCAGTTGTATTGGCTGCAAAACTCAGAAAGGAATCATAACGACCATCTTTACTTGTTCGGCGCACACCCGTAGCGATAGCCGTGTTTCTGTTTTGCTGATTGGGGTACTGATCAACCGTACCTATCTGGCTGATCCGACTGTAATCAACTACAAAATTGATGCCGTCAGAAAAATTTCTGCTAAAACGTGCCGTCAGATAGCCGTCTTCCTGTTCCGAGCCCTGCACATAAGAAAGCAAGGTATGCGGGCGTTGCAGCCTAAAATAAGGCATGGTTCGACCATTAATCTGATAGCGTTCGTACTGTCGCAATCCTACGGAGAAGCCATTGCGCAGCCACGGTTGGTAGACGATAGGTTGGTGAGCAGAACCTAATATACCCAGATGGCGGTCGTCAAATATTTGACGTCGCGTCGGGTCATATTGCTGAAAATTTCGTAGCAGAGAGTCAGAAAATGCTGTTTCTTCCAGGGGGGCATCGGCATATAGCGCAAATAGCCCGAATGTATCGGGGAGTTGAATTTGTTGTTGGTTACCACCACCACTGCCACTGCCACTACTGCTGCCTGTTGGCCGACCGCCACCCAGACTACCTGTACCTTGACCGGGGAGTGGTCTGCCAGACTGGCTCCACAGGGAAGGGGGCAATATAAGTATGAGTGCTAAAAACAATATAGACAGAGCCGGCCGTCGCATGACTGCAGGGCGCAACCTCCCATGCAAATGCCTCCCTAAAGGAAGCATATTAAAGCAATATGAAATACCTGCTGCTATTGTTGCCATTGAAAAGTTTCCAGCAGGTGGACGATATCTTCTTTGACGAATTGGATGACAGGTGCCAGAGAATCAGGACGCGACTGGGTGTTGAAGTAGAGGGCAGCACGCACAAAATGGTTGGTGCTGTCTGTGACAAAAAACTGGTACGGGCTGGCAGCAGCACCCTTCATCTCAAAGGCAATCCCGCTTACCTTGGCTTCCGGCCGGTTAATACGAAGCTCGTCAATATAGTTGGCGCGCTTATTGTGCCAGTCGGCCAGCTCAAATGCGTCCTGCCAAAGCTGATTTAAATCTTTGCCTGCCTGCCCAATGGGATAATAGCTGAAGTGAATCCGGGCATCGAACTGCGGATAATAAACGTCAAACCAACAATCGTGGGCGGGACGTTCATCAAAGAAAAGTTTCTGTTGCTCAATACGGGTGTAGCTAGGGTAGGAAAAAGTAAAGGGACAATAACCGGCATCCAGTGGCTGGTACTGTTTTTGAGGGTACACAACCTTTGGATAGGCGCGGGGACGCGGTGCGGGTACAGGCTCATTACTGCAAGCTGTAAGACCCAGAAGGCCTGTGACAGCAATCGCCAGTAGTACCATAAATCTGACAGCACCTCTGTAGTTGTATATGGAATTACCTGGAAAATCTTGCATGCAATTAAAGTTCTTCTGATGAGGGAAGCGTAATCAGTATGCGTTCAATGCGCCTTTCATTGACAGCCACAACTTTGAGCCGATAGGGGTAGAGGAGAACTTCTTCACCATTTTCGGGAAATTCGCGCAGGATTTCCAGTACCATACCAGCTAACGAATCAGCCTCTCCTTTAGCCTCTTCAAACACGTCTACGGAGATACCCATAGTGCGACAAACATCGTTGAGCATGGTGCGGCCATCGAAGATATAATTGAAATCATCCAGTTTTTCAAAAATAACTTCTGGCTCATCATCGAACTCATCTTTGATGTCGCCGATAATTTCTTCGAGTATGTCCTCGAGGGTGATGAGGCCGCTGGTGCCACCGTATTCGTCGACAACAATGGCCATATGTAACTGGGCTGACTGAAATTCCTGCAGCAGATCCTTTATTTTTTTTGCTTCCGGGATAAACAACACGGTGGTGCGTACCAGTTGCTGCCAGCGAAAGGAATTAGATTCAGATAAATGCCCCAGTAAATCTTTAACGTAGAGTATGCCAACAACATTATCAATGTTTTCGTCATAAACAGGAATGCGCGAATAGCCACTGCTACGGATGATGTCGAGTAGTTCGGGGAATAAGACTTGCTGGTCAACAGCTACCAAATCAACACGAGAGCGCATGATTTGCTTAACGGCCACATCTCGGAACTTGAGGATTCTTTTGAGAATGTCGCTGTCTTGTTCTCCGTCTTCTTCCCCACGGATGGTAATGGCAATAGCTTCGTCAATGTCTTCTCTGCTGGTGCGTGCTACCGTTGCGGTATGATTGGTAAGTCTCTTTTCAATCAGGTTGGTACCCCGCACAAGTAACTCGGCAGGCCAGTGAAATATACGCATGAGGAGCATGAGCGGAGCAGACATTTGTCTGGACAACAATATGCGATTATTGGTTGCATACACCTTTGGGGAAGCTTCACCGAAAAGAACCAATAAAAAAGTTACACCGACAACAGTGATGAAAAAATGGATGGCTTGTGCAACGGACTCCTGAGCGTAAGAGCCTATCCAAGTAAGCAGCGGCATTAAGGATGATGCCCAAGTGTTGAGTAATTCTTCGGACAACAGAGATCGGAGTGTATATTCTGACAGCAGCACGATGGCAATATTGATAAAGTTATTGCTGATCAGGATCGTAGCCAACAGCCGTCGGGGTTTGTCTTTCAGACTGAGGATTCTTCGGGAGACGACTGAATTTTCTTCGGCCAATTTTTCTATGTCGGTGGGACTTAGAGAAAAATATGAAACTTCAGACCCTGACACGAGTGCTGAGCAAACCAGTAACAGACATATAGTAACCAGCCCAAAGATAGCATCCGATGATGAACCGACGGACAGGAGGAGTGGTTCGGTGAAGCCGAGGACAGAAGTGAACGAAGATAAAGGTAAGGGGTCAGTATCCAACTGGTAAAAGCGTTGTGAGCAAATGTTTAAAACGGCAGGTCATCATCCGGGGCGGTCGAACTGTAATTCGGACTGTCGGTCGGATGGTTGTTGACGGGATTGGAAGGTGATGAAGGGAAGGATGTTGGGTTGTCTGCAGGCTGGCCTTCTCTTGTGCCGTCTTCTTTTCGTCCGAGAACGCGAAAGGTATTGGCAACTACTTCTGTAGTACGGCGTTGATTACCTTCGGCATCCTGCCAGCTACGAGTAGAGAGCTTGCCTTCTATGTATACCTGCATGCCCTTTTTCAACTGCATTTCGGCCCTCTCGGCCAACTGCCTCCATACTACAACCTCATGCCACTCTGTCAGCGTCTGCCAGCTACCACTCTTATCCTGATAGCTTTCGTTGGTGGCAACTGAAAATTTGCCTACCGCCTGACCGCCTTCCAGCCGACGGACTTCCGGATCTCTACCCAAATGCCCAATGAGCATGACGCGATTTAGCATAAATGATGTATTAATGTAGGTTTAAATATAGGGTATTCTGCTGTAAATAGCTGATAATTACTTTAGGCAAGGCAAAATTACTTAATTTTTTTCGCTCAGTGATAACAAAGCCGTCAGGAAGGGCTAATTCTGCAGTCAAATTTATTTCCCAGAAGCAGGCAATGATCTCCTGATGCGTCAGTTGCTGACGAAAGGGGGGTGAGCAAACAATGGCTGAAATCTGTGCCGGATCGCACCATACCTGAAATTGTGGGTGTTCTGTGGGGACAAACAGCTCAGTCAAAGGAGTGGAGGTTTCTATGCATGGAAAATCGTAAAGTCCGGCCCAAATATCGCCTGAGGAACGCTGTCGTATCCAGAGGTGGTTTCCCTGATTAAACAGGCAATAGTGAAAGTAACGCGTCTTCCGCTCGATCTTATTGGCCTTGACAGGCAGTGTCTGCACGCTGTCTGTCTGAAAAGCGCGGCATTGATCTGCGAGTGGACAACGAGAACAGCCGGGTCGCGCAGGCGTGCAGCAAGTTGCACCAAAATCCATAATCGCCTGATTATAGGTGGCCGGATCCTGGATGTCGAGGCATCGGTTGGCAAGCTCCCTGAATATGTGTATTCCCTCAGGCCGGTCAATAGGGGTGTCAATGCCCGTGAAGCGAGAAAGCACCCGATACACATTCCCGTCGACAACCGCGTGAGGGAGATCAAAGGCGAATGAGGCAATGGCTGAAGCGGTGTAGGGGCCTATCCCCGGCAGAGCCAGTATTTGTTGATAGGTCTTTGGAAATTGCCCACCGTAATCACGCACAATGATAGCAGCTGCTTTGTGCAGATTGCGCGCGCGCGTGTAGTAACCCAGTCCTTCCCAGCACTTCAGAACATCGTCGACAGGCGCCGCAGCCAGCACTTCAACAGAAGGAAAGCGCTCTATAAAACGGTGAAAATAAGAGAGTCCCTGCACCACGCGTGTCTGCTGTAGGATAATCTCAGAAATCCAAATAATATACACATCTTTAGAGGCTTTCCAGGGCAGTGGTCGGTGAGAACCGGCATACCATTTGAGAAGACGGGTTGTGAAGAAAACCTGTTGTTCGTTCGTCATGCGGATAAAACAACAAAAACAGCAGCCTGTTTTTTCTTTTTTTTCAAAAAAAGGCGCTAAATGAAAGCACACATTAGCGGCAACAACCGCTAATGTGTGCTTAGAGAAAAACTATTGAGTGAATGAGAGCGCGATTAGTTGAGCTCATCACTCTCTACTCCCGGGCTTAGACGAAGACCATAGTGACGCTGCACCTGATCTTTGAGTTCTTTGCGGGCAAAGAAAATGCGACTTTTCACAGTACCGAGCGGCAGCTCAAGATAATCAGCAATCTCCTGATAACGGTAGCCTTGATAGTGCATCAGAAATGGCACCCGAATACTGTCATCCAGTGAGATAACCATCTTCGTGAGTTCCTTCATCATCATGCTACTTTCCGCAGCGTTCGGCGTGAGTGCAGCACTTGCGTTGAGAAAGTAAAGGTTATCCGTAGAATCCATAATTGTATTAGCCTTGGCTTTACGACGATAATTGTTGATGAAAATATTTTTCATAATCGTGAAAAGCCAGGCTTTGAAATTGGTACCCGGACGAAATTTGTCGCGATTGGTCAACGCTCTGAATGCCGTCTCCTGATACAGGTCTTTTGCATCATCAGAATTCTTCGTCAAGTTATAGGCAAAAGCCTGCAACAGCGCCGACATTTTCTCAAAGCGATCATGAAACTCTAATTGAGACATAAGACGGTGGTTTTGTTGAACGTTGAAATTGTTCTAATTGATTTGTTGAATCAAAAATACAACTTTATTCAACAAAATACCGACAGGGGCTCGTTTTTTTTGTACGAAAAAAGCTTTTTTAGTCTGTTTTTATGCTTAGTTTTTGTGTAAATATTTGTTATTTAAGTATTTAATTAAAAATCTGATAAAATGAATTTTTATTGTATTTTCAATAAAAAATGAAAAAAGTATGAAAATAGGCAGTCATCCCGTAAAAAATAGAGCAGCTGAGCCCGTGTAGAGGGGACATCAGTGAATAAATCATGAATTGTTTAAGCTTTGTAGCGGTAAAAGCCTTGCTAAAAAGGTAGTTTGTTTAAGTCAACATTGCCTCCTGTGAGGATCAGTCCGATTTTTTTGTCGTGAAAGAGCTGTGGATTTGCCAGCACGACAGCCAAAGGTAAGGCACAACTGGGCTCTATGACAATCTTGAGCCTTTCGTAAGTAAGTTTCATGGCCTGCACGATAGCCTCTTCATCAACGGTAAGAATGTCTTCAACATGCTGTTGGATGACGGCAAAAGTTTTCTCTCCCAGTGGTGTCCGGAGTCCGTCAGCGATGGTATTTGTAGTGAGATTTTTTTCAATAGTACCACTTTGTAAGGATCGTTTGGCATCATCCACCGCCTGAGGTTCGGCGCCTATGGTACGGGTTGAGGGTGAAAAATAGCGGGCAGCAAGTGCCGTGCCGCTCAGCAGGCCTCCACCACCAACGGGTGGAATTATTATGTCAAGGGGTAGCGGCACATCTTCAATGAGTTCCTTGGCTGCCGTTGCCTGTCCGGCAATGACATTCCAGTCGTTGTAAGGGTGGATAAAAGTGGCACCGGTTTTACGGACAACTTCGGCCAGCGCAGCTTCTCGGTCTTCAGGCGTTGGGGCACAGAAGATGACTTCTGCTCCATAACTACGAGTTGCCTCAATTTTGGGTCTGGGAGCATTGTTTGGCATAACAATATAGGCCGGAGCACCAAAGAGTCGTGCTGCTCGTGCAACGGCTTGTGCATGGTTGCCGCTGGAGTGTGTGGCAAGGCCAAGGCGCCGCTCCTCATCTGTAAGCCGAAGGGCAGCGCTTGCGCCTCCGCGCATTTTGAAGGCGCCAATTTTTTGAAAATTTTCACACTTAAAGTATAGTTCGGCGCCTGCCAGCCTGTTAAGGCTACCGCTGCTGAGTACGGGTGTACGCCGAATATAAGGTGTAATATAGGCGTGGGTGAGGATGAGGTCGTTTTTATCGGGTACTGCGAATAAAGGAGGTAGTGACATGGTATCAAATTAAATAAGGTAAAGGAATCATTTTTATAACAATGATTCCTGTATCTGCGTATTTTGCAAGCGCAAATATACGCACAATGGAAGCAAATTATGGATTGTTGAGCCTGCTGCCTCCACTGTTAGCAGTGGTGTTGTCCATCCTGAGTCGGCAGGTATTCATCTCTTTGCTGTTGGGAATTTGGGCTGGTTGGCTGATTATTGCCAACGGTAACCTGTTGCAGGGTAGTTTGCAAACTGTGCAGGCATTGGTGGATGTCTTCGCTGATGCGGGTAATACCCGGACTATTATGTTTTGTGCGCTTGTAGGAGGCCTGATTATCATGATGCAACGATCAGGCGGGGTAGAGGGCTTCATCAGACTGATTCAACAATGGTTGAGCAGGCAGGCACAAACGGGAGAGGAGCATTCTCGTCGTAAGGTTGCTTTGATGGCCTGGCTGACAGGAGTACTGATTTTTGTGGAGTCGAGTATCTCGGTGCTCACTGTGGGCGCCTTATTTCGTCCTTTGTTTGATAAGTTGAGAATGTCGCGGGAGGAGCTGGCATATATAGCTGACGCTACGTCGGCCAATAGTAGTATTCTCATACCTTTCAATGGTTGGGGAGCATTTATTATGGGGCTTTTAGTGGTACAGGGCTTCACCGACCCTTTTTCTGTTATGATGTCTGTAATGGTGTGGAATTTTTATCCTATGCTGGCGCTTCTGCTTTGCTTGGCGGTTGCATGGCGTGGTTGGTTGATAGGCCCTTTGCGGCTGGCGCGCAGGCGCACAGAGGAAGGAAAAGTTTTGTGGGAAAATGCACGCCCGATGGTAGGTGCTGAACTCACGGAGCAGCCAATGGTGGTGGGCGTTACGCCCCGCGCATTTAATATGGTGCTACCAATTGTACTGATGGTTGTATCGATGCCTCTCATGCTGGCATACACTGGCTGGGAGGCTGCGTTGAAAGACCAGCCTCAGGGAAATTGGTTGAATACCTTCGTGCTGGCCATAGGGAGAGGGTCGGGATCTACGGCTGTGCTGATTGCTGTATTGACCTCTCTATTGATGAGTATGTTACTTTATAAAGCCCAGCGTATCATGGGTTTCATCGAAATGGTAGAGCTTAGCCTGAAGGGAATATCAGGTATGATGCCGTTGGCGCTGTTGATGATGCTGGCTTTCGCAATTGGTAGCCTTTGCAAGCAGTTGGGGACCGGCTTATATGTGGCTGAACTGACACGTTCCTGGCTTTCGCCTTCGCTGACACCACTGCTCATATTCGTTGTAAGTTGTTTTATTGCCTTTGCTACAGGGACCTCCTGGGGAACCTTTGCTATTATGATCCCAATAGCTGTACCAATGGCTCAGCAACTTGGGGCAGATGTAACCATGGCAATTGCAGCAGCTCTCGGAGGAGGTGTGTTTGGAGACCATTGTTCGCCTATCAGCGATACGACCATTTTATCATCTATGGCATCTGCTACAGATCATGTAGACCATGTGAAAACACAGCTTCCGTACGCTTTACTGGCGGGCGCCGGGGCAGCCTTTTTTTACCTGCTGCTAGGAATTTGGTAATTTTTCTTTTATCATATCTGATTACTATAATATGAACAATCGTCGTAGATTTTTCTGGCAGTCCCTGGGGCTCGGGGCCTTGCTGGGGAATTCTTTTTCGTTGCAAGCTCATCCTGCCTGGAGGGCTCAGAGGGGTGGCCCCAAGGTTATTGCTACATGGCCCAACAGTCCTGGTGTAGAGGTGGCACTGGCTGCGCTGCTTAGGAATGAAAGACCCCTGGATGCTGTGGAAGCGGGTGTGAGGTATGTAGAAGCGGATCCTGAGGATCATTCCGTAGGCTATGGAGGTTTGCCAGATATCACTGGCAAGGTTACGCTGGATGCATGCATCATGGATGAACAGGGTAATGCAGGCAGTGTTATGTTTCTGGAGCATATAAAGCACCCGGTATCCGTGGCGCGTCGAGTCATGGAGGATACGCAGCACGTGGTCCTGGCAGGGGAAGGAGCTTTGCTGTTTGCAAAAGAAAAAGGGTTCAGAAAGGAAAATTTGCTCACAGACGAGGCAAAGCGTATTTGGGAAGATCAACGCCGTGCCATGAAAGAAGCTGCCGTATTGCCCGCCAGTGGTGCGGATAACCATGACACCATCGGCATGGTGGTACTCGGGGCTGACAGCCGAATGGCAGGAGCTTGCTCTACCAGTGGCATGAGCAATAAACTGCGTGGCAGGGTTGGAGATTCACCTATTATTGGAGCCGGCCTGTATGTAGACAACGAAGTAGGGGGGGCAAGTGCCACCGGACAGGGTGAATACATCATCAAGGCCGTAGGGTGCTTTCTTGTTGTTGAGCTGATGCGACAAGGAGCCAGCCCGACCGAGGCCTGTAAGGAAGTGGTCCGGCGCATCAATAAGCGTTTGCCGTCAGGCCCGGGCCGGCCAATGGCTGGTTTTGTAGCTATTCGCAATGACGGAACTACCGGAGCTTTTGCCAACGTTAGCAATTTTCGCTACACGGTAGGGGATGCTTCCGGTGTACATGTATATGAAGCCGATTGGGAATAGTGGGGGATGCCTCATGCCAGTCTTCAACCTGCCGGCCTGAAACCGATACTATTTACAGGCGGTTTAATTGAACAATTTGCCCAAATCAGCGTATTTTTGCGGGTAATAGCCATTGAGAACCAAAAAAACCAAAATATGATTTTTGAACTGTCTGAGGAACATCTGGCTGTCCGGGACGCTGCCAGAGAGTTTGCACAAAAGGAATTGAAACCCGGGGTCATCGAAAGAGATGCACAAATGCTTTACCCTTACGAGCAGGTTCGCAAGATGGGTGATCTGGGGTTTTTGGGAATGATGACAGATCCCCGATATGGTGGAGGGGGTATGGATACGCTCAGCTATGTGCTGGCAATGGAAGAAATCAGCAAAATAGATAACTCCTGTTCTGTCATCATGTCAGTCAATAACTCGCTGGTGTGCTGGGGTATTGAAGCATTTGGTACAGAAGAGCAAAAACAAAAATACTTACCGAAGCTGGTCACGGGCGAATGGATAGGATCTTTCTGTCTCAGCGAACCTGAGGCCGGAAGCGATGCTACTTCCCAGCGTACGACGGCTGTCGACATGGGAGATCACTACCTGGTCAATGGCACCAAGAACTGGATTACTAATGGCGGCACATCGCAGTTGCATCTCGTTATTGCACAAACTCATCCGGAAAAAGGACACAGAGGCATCAATGTTTTAATTGTAGAGACGAGCTGGCCTGGTGTCGTTATCGGGGCAAAAGAAGATAAACTGGGCATCCGATCCAGTGATACGCACACGATCATGTATACGGATGTAAAGGTGCCCAAAGAAAATCGCATTGGAGAGGATGGCTTTGGATTCAAGTTCGCGATGAAAACACTGGCAGGGGGGCGAATCGGTATCGCATCCCAGGCGCTTGGAATCGCTGGCGGAGCCTACGAACTGGCATTAGCCTACAGCCAAGAGCGAGCTGCATTCGGAAAACCTATAAGTCAGCATCAGGCCATAGCATTTAAGCTGGCAGAAATGGCTACAGAAATAGAAGCGGCTAAACTTATGGTCTATCGCGCCGCCTGGCTTAAAGATCAGGGGCTCAACTACAACGAAGCAAGCGCAATGGCTAAGTTATATGCTTCAGAGGTGGCTATGCGACAGACGGTTGAGGCGGTACAGATCCATGGAGGGTATGGATTTGTTAAGGAATATCACGTGGAACGACTCATGCGGGATGCGAAAATTACGCAGATATATGAGGGTACTTCCGAAATCCAAAAACTTGTTATTAGTAGAGGTATTCTCGAGGGGCAAAAGTATTTGCCTATTCTTAGTGGTTCCTCCGAGCTTGTATAAATAGCTTACTTAGTAAGTTTTTAGCTGCATTTTTACTAAGCGAATGGTTTTGGGGTGGCTTTCAGCCGCCCCAAAATCGTTCTGGCAGGTTGTGTTGTTGCTATCGGCAAACAAGGATACCTAAGTTATAGGCAGGTATACCACTTTCCATGAAAGTGATATTGGCACATATTATAAAGAGAACTGCCCCGGCAGGTCAGCCGAGGAAGAGTTACTATATCTCTGGCGTATTTAAATTAATCAGCCAGAAACTTAAAGTTGTAATTGTACACACTCACCACCAAAATGACAAAAAGGAGTAGAAAGATAAAGAAGTATAAAAGGCAATACCCCTTCTTACCTGCATTTACAACTTCTGACATGATACTTCATCTTTTGTTGCGGCAAAGATGATGAAAAAAAGTATAACGGCCAAGTCTGAGCCCTGAAATCCGCGCTAATAAGTAATGCACATGCTCACCGAGAGACGGGTAAACGCACTGAACAGGTCGAGGCGGCCTTGTGTACTACTCTTCATCAAATTGAAGATCAAACCTTTTGAATATCTGTTCCAGCGCGGGATTGACCTCCCGGAGTTGGATGTATTTTTCCCGGGCTGTGAGTATTTTAATTTGGGGAGTTTTCTCAACGGAGCGCATGCTTTCATCTATTACAATTTGCAAGCTTATGCTGTCGCATTGAAGCTGCTGACGCAGGGAATCCATGAGTGCGCTATCTTCCCGCAACGTACTTTCTGCCAGCTTTGAACCGACATAGGCGGTGACTCGTAGTGTATCTACTTCGAGTCGGGCACTTTTGAGTTGCAGCTTTACGATCTCCTGTGTTACGGTTGCAGCGTAATTACTCCAAGCCTGTTGTACTTCCTCCATTGTTAACTGCGTCTTTACCGGCATGGAATCCCTGGCCTCTGCGACTTCTGATAAAATGGAGTGCAGGTCAATTTTGGGGAGTAGATGAGCCTTGGGAGAGGCAGTTGTTAATGATACAGCTGTTTCATTAACAGAGGGTATGGGAACAGCCGGTGCAGCATCGGGCGTACTTACTACTGTTGTAGGTTGCTGCATCCGGAGAGACTCTGAAGAGCTGTCCGGCCGGTTATCTATTGGTTCAGGGTTTTTTTTTTCCGTATCTCCGGAGAGATCTATGCGGCGGGCACGACCGATGCTGGCCATTCGCAATAGCGACATCTCTGCGTGCAGGCGCTTGTTGCGCGCCATCTTATAGTTGATATCACAATCATTGGCCAGGTTGAGCGCTGTCAGCAAAAAAGCCATAGGGCTTAGACGAGCCTGCTGGCGGTAGCGCTCGCGCAGACTGTCGCCGGCTTCCAGCAAAGCGAGGGTCTGTTCGTCCTTACATACCAGTAAATTGCGCAGATGCTCTGCCAGGCCGTTGATAAACAGGTCTGCATCAAACCCTTTTCGAATTACATCGTCAAAAACTGCCAGTGTCTGCGGGATATCCTCGGTGAGCAGGGAATCTGTGATCCGGAAAAAATAATCATAGTCCAGGATGTTCAAATTGGCAATGACATCCTCATAAGTCACACGCCTGCCAGCAAAAGAAACAATCCTGTCGAAAATGGAGAGCGCATCGCGCAGGCCTCCATCCGCTTTTTGAGCGATGATGTGAAGGGCATCAGGATCAGCCTGTATGCCTTCCTGCGAACAAATATTGGTTAAGTGTGCAACAATATCCGGGATCTGTATGCGGCGAAAATCAAAAATCTGACAACGCGACAGTATGGTCGGAATGATTTTATGTTTTTCCGTAGTCGCCAAAATGAAAATAGCATACGGTGGCGGCTCTTCAAGTGTTTTTAGGAATGCATTGAAGGCTGAGGCAGACAGCATGTGAACCTCATCTATAATGAACACTTTATATTTGCCTTGTTGAGGCTGGAATCGAACCTGATCAATGAGCGACCGGATATGATCGACAGAGTTGTTCGAGGCCGCGTCTAGTTCCGTAATATTGAAACTTGCATTTTCATTAAACGCTTTACAGCTGTCACATTCATTGCAGGGCTCAAAATGAGCTGTCAGCTGCCTGCAGTTGAGTGTCTTTGCCAGAATTCGGGCACAGGTAGTCTTACCTACACCACGAGGACCACAAAAGAGGAAAGCCTGCGCAAGATGTTGACTCTGTAGCGCATTCTTTAGTGTTTTTGACACATGCTCCTGTCCTACAACGTCTTCAAAACGCTGGGGTCTATATTTACGGGCAGAGACGACAAATTGGCTCATGACGAGTATCCTTAACGGTGGGAAACAGCGTGTTTCATAAATAAAAATGCCTAATGAAGCTGAAAAGTTGCTCCGCGCATTGTTTTGACAGCAAAGGCAAAGCAATGCGCGGAGCAAAATCCGGGAGTTACACCAGCTGAGGGGGCTAAACAGCAGGGAAAGAGCCGCTTCTTAGAGCAATCCTTTGAAGTAAGTGACAAAATCGTCGATAGACATACTCCCCTGATCACCTTCTCCTTGGCGGCGAACAGAAACGGTAGCTGATTCCTCTTCCTTTTCCCCTACGATCAGCATGATCGGAATTCGCTTTAGTTCTGTATCACGAATCTTCTTACCAATGGTTTCACTACGATCATCCACAAAACCGCGAATGTCATAAGACCCCAGTTGCTGCTGTATTTGTTTGCAGTAAGTATTGAATTTATCACTTATCGGGAGCAGTGCATACTGATCCGGGGTCAGCCAAAGAGGAAATTTACCGGCGGTATTCTCAATCAGGATACTAATGAAGCGTTCCATGGAGCCAAAAGGAGCCCGGTGAATCATTACCGGGCGATGAGGTTGGTTGTCAGGGCCGATATACTCGAGTTGGAAGCGTTCAGGCAGATTATAGTCAACCTGTATAGTACCCAACTGCCAGGATCTGCCCAGCGCATCCTTGATCATGAAATCCAGTTTGGGGCCATAGAATGCAGCTTCGCCATAAGCTTTTATGGTTGATAAGCCGGCTTCCTCTGTTGCCTCTATGATAGCCCTCTCTGCATTTTCCCAATTTTCATCAGAGCCTATATATTTTGATGGATTTTGGGGATCTCGCAAACTTATCTGAGCGGTAAAAGATTCAAACCCCATCCGACCGAGGACAGTTTGCGTCAGGTCAAGAACATTCAGGAATTCGGCTTTAACCTGATCCGGTGTGCAGAAGATATGCGCATCGTCTTGCGTGAATCCGCGTACACGGCTGAGGCCATGCAATTCACCGCTTTGCTCGTAGCGATAAACTGTGCCGAACTCAGCGATTCGGAGCGGTAGTTCACGGTAGGAGTGCGGCCGATTGGCATAGATTTCACAGTGATGAGGACAGTTCATGGGTTTCAGATAAAACTCCTCATCCTCCCTTGGCGTCCTGATGGGCTGGAAAGCGTCTTTGCCATATTTTTCATAGTGGCCAGAGGTAACATACAGCTCCTTTTTGCCAATATGTGGGGTGGCTACCAGTTTGTAGCCTCTTTTCTCCTGCTCCTCGCGCATGAAGGCCATCAGGCGCTCCCGCAGTGCATTTCCTTTGGGCAGCCATATGGGCAATCCGGCGCCCACGCGCTCGCTGAACATGAAAAGCTCGAGCTCCTGGCCCAGTTTGCGATGATCTCTTTTCTTTGCTTCCTCAAGCAGTGTGAGGTATTCTGTGAGTTCGCTCTGTTTGGGGAAAGTGACACCATAGATACGGGTCATCTGCTGCCTTGTTTCATCGCCCTGCCAGTAAGCTCCGGCGACGTTCATGAGCTTTACTGCCTTAATCCAGCCGGTGTCCGGAATGTGCGGCCCTTTACACAAATCAGTGAATTCCCCTTGCCTGTACAAGGTGAGGGTTTCATCAGCAGCCCTTTTCTCAATTAACTCGATTTTGTATTCATCCCCTTTTTCGGTAAAAAATTGAAGGGCTTCCTCGCGGCTGACCGGTATGCGCGTGTACTGACTTTTTGTCCTCGCCAACTCGAGCATTTTAGCTTCTATTTTGGGGAAGTCATCAGAGGAAATGGGGTCACTACCCGGATCGACATCATAGTAAAAACCTTGCTCTGTGGCGGGACCGGCGCCAAATTTGATACCAGGATAGAGAGCTTCAAGGGCCTCTGCCATGAGGTGTGCCGATGAGTGCCAAAAGGTGGCTTTGCCCTCCTTGTCATTCCAGGTGAGGAGCTGAACGCTTGCGTCCTGGTGGATAGGGCGGGTGGCATCCCACACCTCGCCATTTATTTTTGCAGAGAGTACGTTGCGGGCAAGCCCCTGACTGATGGAGCCTGCAATATCCAGAGCGGTTACGCCACCTTCGTATTGGCGGACCTGTCCGTCAGGAAAAGTTATGTTGATCATGAGGCGAAATTGCGGTTGATACTAAGAATGTTGTTTCTTATCGGGTAGCAAAGATAAGCAATCGGATGCTTCTTTTGCTCAATAATATGATCGTTTACCGCTTTGTTACTGCAAGGTCACAGAGCGGTCGAAGCCATAATATTCCAAAATACTGTTGACCTGAAGCTTGCCGTAGGAGGTCTGACTTTCCTGGCGAGTAAGGATGCTGAGCGTGTAGGTACCCGGAGAAAAATCCTTAAAAGCAGGGCCGGGGGCTGCCGTTTGGGATGTACGTGTAGGACCCTCAATGATTAGGGTTTGTGTTTTTCCCGAAGCATCGGTAAACAACATGATCAGATTTTCGTTTTTGCCCAAGGGGCGGGGGAGGCTGATGCCCATTCCTTCCCGAAGATTTGGTGTGTTGGTGAAGATCAGGCTGTCGATTGGTTGAATGTGCAGGCGTAGGGTAGTAGGTTCGTCAGATGCAGTTTCGCGAAAAACAAATCGGAGCGAGTCATCCGGGAGTATCATAGGACGTTCCAACTGGTAGCGTGGTGCAATACCCGGAATTTTAGATACCTTCATGCCGCTACCCATAAAAGCAACGCCTGCCGGGAATTCAACAGCTTGCTGTGAAAGAGAGTCGCCTTTGTAAAAGGAGGCTTCGGCCTGCATGAGCTGTTGGTCTGCGATGTAACGCACATACAGACTTGCACTCAGGGGAAGGCGCTCGTTTTCTTTGTCGGACTGGCAGGCAAGCAGTCCTGTAACCATAAGCAGGAATAAAAAGCGAGTCATGCGTAGTTGGAAATTTTTACAAAGATACATGGTGCGTATGTAACAACAAGGTTTCGTTGCTGTGTCAGCCCGGCATAAAATGTTAATTCAATCGTAGATATCGCAAGTTGATCAGCATAACCCGCAGTTCTATTGCGTACGTACATGGACAGATGATTTCAAAATATGGTCCGCAGGCAGGCAATTGGATGAAAAATTGTGTGCTGCAGCTTGTCTAAGTTCTAAATTTGCATGCCCTTTGTCATAAGGCGATAAAAAAAGTTGCACCAGTCCCCTTTTTTTTTGGCAAACCCCTACATATTCCTTAACATTGCAAACATTTTGAGAAGTGGAATTGGTATAAAACAGGATTCTATGAAACAATTTTTACTCTTCTTTTTTTTACTCCTGTTTACAACCGTACAGGCGGTTGCACAGACTTCGCTGGCCGGTAAGGTAAGCGATGAGGCTAGCGGAGAGCCGATTATTTTCGGCACCGTTGTGCTTTACTTAAACGGGGTGCTGAAGAGCGGTGCTGAGACCGACTTTGACGGTAACTACAGTTTTTCTAACATTGACCCTGGTACCTATGATGTAGAATTCAGCTACACAGGTTACCAGACACAGCGTATTGCCGGGGTACAGGTACTCGCAGGCAAGGCAGTCAAGTTGGACGCTAAGTTATCTCAAGGGGTGACGCTGGATATCGGCGTTGAGGTCGTCGATTACAAAGTGCCGTTGATTCAGCAAGACAACACGACATCGGGTGCGGTATTGACCAGTGACCAGATTCGTGCTTTGCCCACGCGAAACATTAATGCTCTGGCTGCAACCAGTGCAGGTCTTGGTGCGGCCGATGAAGGTGGTGCCATTACCGTAAGGGGTTCGCGCTCTGATGCCACCAACTATTATGTAGATGGTGTACGTGTTCTGGGTAACCTGGTACAGGAATCAGAGATCGACCAGTTGCAGGTTATCACTGGTGGTGTGGAAGCACGCTACGGTGATGTGACGGGCGGTGTAATTTCGATTACTACCAAAGGCCCTTCAAACAAATTCTCAGGTGGTGTCGAGGTTGAAACCTCCAGCTTTCTGGATCCTTACAACAACAACCTCGCAGGTTTTAACCTGAGCGGTCCTATCCTGCGGAATAAGCAGGGGGTCTCTATACTCGGGTTTCGTTTGTCTGGTCGTTACACCTATAATGAGGATGATGATCCGACGGCAGTACCTGTTTACCGGATAAAAGAGGACAAGCTCAAGGAACTGGAAGCAAATCCGGTTATCCGTCGTTCCGGTAATTTCTTTGGGGCTGCTGACTTCCTCACGCAGGATGATGTTGTTGCCAACAATGCGCGGCTATTTGAAGATTTCACGCGGTATGATATCAACGGTAAGCTGGATGCCCGCCTGAGTAGTGCCATCGATGTCTCTTTGTCCGGTGCGGTGAGCAACACAGAGAACTTGTTTACGCCCAATGAGAATTCCGGTTCAAGCTGGCGTTTGCTGAATGCTCATAACAACCCTACGAGTTATGGTACGGACTATCGCGTCAACTTCCGCTTCCGCCACAGACTGGGAGGAGCTTCTACGGGCACGGGTAGTGATCGCAAGGTATCTTTGATCCAAAATGCAAGCTACACGCTGCAGTATGGTTATGAGCGCCAGGAAAACGAGGCGTATGATCCCCGTCATAAGTTCAACTACTTCAACTACGGTCACGTTGCTCGCTTCGATACGGATTTCATCCCTGTATTTGAAGTGCAGGTCGATCCGCTGTCGCAGCTGATTTATCTGCAACATGCTGACTATCGCGAAGTACTTCGGGGGTATACGCCGGGCACTTCCAATCCTGTTCGTGCAAATTACAACAATGTCCTCAACATTCCGGTGGGTGAGCAGCTAAATGCAGATCAGGGTACCTATGCGTTGCGCGGTGTTGGAGAGACTGCGTTGACAATTGATGACTTTTACGCAATCAACGGGCGTACCTTCGATGCCTTCCAAAGTGCGTGGGGTTTTCATTCTAACGTAGGGGCAGTCTATGGACTTGCACAACGCACGCGTCAGGATGTCTCGATTTTCAACGCTAATATGTCATTTGACCTGGTACCGGGAGGATCCGAAAAGGGACGCCATAGTATCCAATTGGGTATTGCTTATGAGGGTCGTACAAATCGCGCATACTCGGTATCAAGCAATAACCAATACAACTTGTGGCGTGCGGCAAGGCAGAATGCAAACGTACACATCCAGGGTATCGTTCCCGGAGTTTCTGATACAATCGGTACGGTTGATGTGGTGACACCTTTCTTTCAGGGACCTGTGCCGCTGTTGAGCCTTGTGATTGCGCCTGGCTCGGACGCTCTTTTCTACCGCCGTCTGCGTGAGTCGCTGGGTGTTCCTTTAGACCAGTTCGTAAATATTGATGAGCTGGATCCCAGCCAGATGAGCATGGATATGTTCTCTGCAAAAGAATTGAATGACCAGCGGATCATCAATTATTATGGCTATGATTATCTGGGGAATGTTTATGATGGTACTTTCCGCGACTTCTTTACAGCGCGGGATCCTCAGACAGGTATCCGGACATTTCCGGTTGCTCCTAACCAGCCTATTTATGCATCTGCTTACATTCAGGACAAGTTCACATTCAAGGATATCATTTTCCGCCTTGGGGTGCGCGTAGACCGCTACGATGCCAACACACAGGTTCTGAAAGATCCGTACTCTCTGTATGAAATTCAGGGTGCGGAAGAATTCCATGCTACTTCAGGAGGCAGCAGACCGGGCAACATTGGGGATGATTTTCGGGTGTACACCACCCAGCAGGATGGTACTGAAGTACAGGCATACCGCAACGGGGATGTATGGTACAAAGCAGATGGTACGCCTGTAAACGGTCCTCAGGAAATCGAGAATATACGCACAGGTCTTGTATTCCCGAAATACAGAAACGCTGCGGCTTTCGACGGCAACTACATCAAGAGTGAGAACTTCAACCCTGATGATTCATTCAAGGACTACGAGGTTCAGTTTAATGTAATGCCTCGTTTGGCGTTCTCTTTCCCGATTTCTGAAGATGCCAACTTTTTTGCGCACTACGATATCTTGGTTCAGCGTCCTCCAAGCAATACCATTGCTACACCACTGGATTTCTTCTATTTTGTGGAACGCAACGATATTACCAAGAATAATCCTGCTCTTCGCCCTGAGCGAACGGTAGATTATGAGGTGGGCTTCCAACAGCGTTTGTCGGCCAGTTCAGCCATTAAGATTGCTGCCTACTACAAGGAGCTTCGGGATATGATTCAGCTCCGTACATTCTTCCCTGTTCCGTTGGTGAATCAATACACCACTTTTGACAATCAGGATTTTGGTACGGTAAAGGGTTTCTCATTCCAGTATGACCTTCGCAGAACAGGCAACGTTTCTTTAAATGCCAACTATACACTGCAGTTTGCAGATGGTACGGGTTCGGATCCGGAATCACAGCGGGGTCTTACCAACCGTGGTAACCTTCGTACGTTATTCCCGCTTAGTTTCGACGAGCGTCACCGTGTCAACGTAATTATGGACTATCGTTATGGCTCAGGTAAGACGTACAATGGTCCCAGCATTGCGGGACTTGATATCTTTGCCAATGCAGGTCTGAACCTGCAGGCGGTAGCGGTATCTGGCCGGCCTTATACTGCTAAACTCGTACCTTCCGAATTGGGGGGTGCAGGTACGGTGGGCGCTTTGAACGGTGCTCGCAAGCCCTGGAACTTCACCATCAATCTTCGGGTAGATAAGAACTTTAGCCTGGGAGATAAGCTTGGCTTAAATGTTTATCTGCGCGTATCGAACGTTCTTGATCGCAGAAACATTATAAATGTATATCCTGCGACAGGTTCCAGTGAGGATGATGGCTTCCTGCGCTCATACTTTGGTGAGCTGCAGTTGCAGTCAATCATTGATTCAGGTCGCAGCATCGACTCCTATTTGGCTTCCTATCAGTGGCGCATACTGAATGATGATTTCTTCAGTTTGCCACGGAGGATGTTTTTAGGTGCAATCCTCGATTTCTAATACATTTTTGAAAGGGTTAGCCGACACTAAAATCGGCTAACCCGATCGAAGCAGGCTGCGACATAGCGGCGATATTCATAAGAACTTTAAAATCATAGATTATGCGTTTGCAACAATCATGGTTGTTGATCCTGCTGGGTTTGCTGACAACTACAGCCACTTTCGCGCATATCGACCCAAACAATACGGGGCAGCGCCCCGGAACCCGACCGGTTACCAATACGGTTAATTTCCGGGAGTCGTGCGATAATGCGATTCAACAAATTGACCAGGCCATCAACAATGTAAGAGCTCGTTTGACAACGGGAGGAGACGTATGGTGGGATGGTAACAACGGGCGATATGTAATCCCCAAACCACCTCCGGGTGTGCCTGAGGTATCTTCCATCTTTGCCGGTGCGGTATGGATCGGAGGAAAAGAGCCTGGTGGCGGACTAAAGCTTGCTGCACAGAGTTATGGCCGTAGCAGCGGATCCTTTGACTTTTATCCCGGGCCTCTTGTGCCGGAAGGGTTTGTCAATCAGGGAACCACATCTAAAGATACTTGTGCTCGCTGGGACCGCTTTTTTGTGGTTTCAGGAGAAAGTATCCGTAGGCATATTGGCAGTTGGCGTCGTGCGCTTGCTGAGGGCCGGTCGTCAATTGATCAGGATGAAATTCCCCGGGATGTATTGGGTTGGCCGGGAGCGGGTAACCGCTTTTTTGCTCAAATCAATCAATTTCCACTGCCTAATACCAGCCAAGGTCTGGCGGGTTTCTGGGATCAGAACCTCAATGGTATCTACGAACCGGATCTGGGCGATTATCCAATCATAGAAATTCGTGGCTGTTTGGATAAGGAACCGCTGGGTCCACCGGATGAAATGATTTTCTGGATTTACAATGACGCGGGTAACGCTCACCAGGAGTCTGGTTCTCCGAATGTCATTCAGATGGAGGTTCAGGTACAGGCCTTTGCCTACAAAACCAACGATGACATCAACAACATGACCTTCCAGCGCTACAAGCTGATTAACCGCGCTGTTGATGATATCAAGGATACTTACTTTGCCATGTGGGTAGATGCGGATCTTGGATGTTACCTTGACGATTTCATTGGTTGCGACGTGTCTCGAAGCTTGGCTTACGTGTACAATGCAGACCAGCTGGATGGACAGCCGGGATGTACCTGTCCGGGTGGTGTAAATACCTATTGTGACGAAATTCCAATCTTGGGTATTGACTATTTCCGTGGTCCATTGGATGAGTTTGGTGAGGAGATTGGTATGTCATCGTTTACTTATAATAACAACGGCGGCACTACACCTACGCCTGCTCCGCAGACTACAGACCCAGATCGCGGTAACCCCCAGCAGTATTACAACTACATCTCAGGTCGTTGGAAAGATGGTACGCCGGTTACGCGTGGTGGTACAGGGTATAATGTTGGAAGCACGGATGTAATCCCTTATGCTTTCCCTGACTCGCCAAATGATCCAAGTGGCTGGTCAATGTCATCTGCCGGCCTTCCTGTGGGTGACCGCCGTACGCTGCAGGCTTCTGGTCCTTTCACACTTAAGCCTGGTGCAGTTAACGAACTGATCATCGGGGCTGTTTGGGTAGCTGACCAGATTTATCCTAATCCAAGCATTGCTCGTCTGCAAAAGGCAGATGATATTGCGCAGGACTTGTTCGACAATTGTTTCGACTTGCCAAGGGGACCAGATGCGCCGGATGTGGACTGGATTGAGCTCGATCGTGAAATCATCGCTGTTTTCACCAACGACACAATTGTACAGAACTCAAACAATGCTTTTGAAGCCTATGCCGAAGAAGGGCTGGGTCTTCCACAGGGTGTTGATTCTATCTACCGTTTCGAGGGCTATAAGCTTTATCAGTTCTCAGGTCCTGATGCGTCGCTGGCCGATGTAGATGATCCGTCTAAAGTTCGTTTGGTCTATCAAGTGGACGTGAAGAACGGAGTATCCAAGATCTTCAATTGGCAGGGATTAAACCCTGAGGATGGCGGAACACCAACGGAAGAGGTGTATTTCGTTCCTGAGCTGAAGGTAGATGGTGCTGACCAGGGTATTCGTCACACTTTCCGCATTACGACTGACCAATTCGCAGAAGGGGATAATCGTCTGGTCAACCACCGTAAGTACTACTTTACAGCGGTAGCTTATGCATACAACAATTATAAGCAGTTTGATCCTACCAACCGACTGGATCCGGGTCAGGATAAGCCATATCTCGAGGGCAGCCGCAACATTGGTGACGGAGACAATCCTTACTATACGGTCATTCCTCGTCCGATTGTTGATCGCAAACTCAATGCACGCTATGGAGAAGGTGCAATAATTACCCGTATCGACGGTGAAGGTACAGGTGCAGGTTTCCTTGACATCAGCGATGCCAGCCGTCAGAAAATCGAAGAATCTTTTGGAAGTACCTTTGATGGAAAAATAGAGTACGAGCCCGGATTTGGTCCGATTGATGTGAAGATCTTCAATCCATTAGATGTGGTTGACGGAGAGTATGAGGTAACGATGGTTGACGAGGACGTGGCCAATAATCGTCTGGACAATACGGTTCGTTGGGTGTTGCGCAATATTAGTGTTGCAGGATCTCCTGTGATCATATCCGAGCGCACAATTGATCAGCCTAACGAGCAGATTATCCGTCAGTACGGTCTTGCGGTCAATATTTATCAGGTACAGGAGCCAGGTGCTGATAAGCTTGGTTCAAATGGTGCCCGGGGTGCTTCCATTAGTTATCCGGGTTCAGTAGACCCGGTTCAGTGGGCTCTTGGAATACGTGATGGCTTAGCCATACAGACAGGAAATCCAACACTGGATTTCAATATCTTCAACTACGTACCGACAGGAGCATTGGAGCCATTGGAGGGGGATGATCCGAGGGAGCGCTATACCAGCGACCTGATGGCTCCTAACCATTTTGTTCCTTATTACCTGTGTGGTTGGCTGACAGCTGACACTGACGGTAATCCGATTTCACCTTATATTGGTCCGGCTTGGCAGAGTCAGGGTAACCGCAATGGTATTTCCCACAGCCAGACTTCACTGGCTACCTTGAATAATGTTGACATCGTGCTGACATCTAACAAAGATTTGTGGAGCCGTTGTGTGATCATTGAGACAGCAAACCAGTATATCACGGGCGCCGGCTTCACAACGGAGGGTGCTGCCGGTATGTTTGACCTGCGTCGCTCGCCAAGTGTCACCAAATTTGATGATGATAGTAATGGCCTTCCAGATCAGGATCCTAGTCCGGGTACGGGACAGGAAATTGGTATGGGATGGTTTCCTGGCTACGCGGTTGACGTGGAGACAGGTCAGCGCCTGAATATCTTCTTTGGTGAGAATTCAACCTATGACGGAACGCTGATTCCGGAAGCCAATAATGGGCGTGACATGATGTGGAATCCTTCTGACATTATTTACCGTCCTATCGAGGGAGCTTTCCCGACGGCCTATAACTACGTTGCGGGTGGTCATCACTTTATTTACGTTACGAAGACGGCATACGATGAGTGTGCACTTTTCCGTGAGCGTTTTGGTCACCCAAGTGCTCTTCGCAAGATTAGTGCGCTGAATGAAATTACCTGGGCGGGCTTTATCATGGCTGCTCCGGGTCAGCAGATGCGTTCCTACAAGGACGGGCTGATTCCGCAGGATATGATTTACAAGCTTCGCGTTGACAACAGCTACGCAGTGAAGACGGGCTCCGGAGAGTTTAATGGCTATCCTACGTATCGGTTCAAGATCGAAGGTAAGTCATCCAGTGCACTCGATAGCGAGGGTGTTGCGTCAGCACTCGATGCGATCAACGTCGTACCCAATCCTTACTATGGTTTCTCAGAATATGAAGACAGCCAGTTCGAGACGGTCATCAAAATCACGAATCTTCCGGCCAAGTGTGTAGTATCTATTTACACCTTGGACGGTAAGTTTGTACGTCAGTATAACCGGGATGAGCGGGGAATTATACCAGAAGGGAATAACAGGGCTATTGATGAAGGGCAGATAATTCCTGCACTTGAATGGGACCTGAAAAACTCAAAAGGTATCCCCGTAGCAAGTGGTATGTACCTGATACATGTCGCAGCTGAGGGGTTAGGTGAACGTACGATCAAGTGGCTTGGCGTCAATCGCCAGTTTGACCCATCTGGTTTGTAAATCATTTTGGCAGGCCCGGCTCAATGTCTAATTGTGCTTTGACCGGGCCTGCCCAATAATTTCAGGTTTATGAAAAAAACGCTTTACATCATCTATATTTTTCTGCTGGCAGGATTTTCTGTCTACGCAGGAAATCCCGATCGGCAGGGCGAAGCAGGTGCTTCTCAGCTGTTGCTGAACCCCTATGCGCGTTCTGCGGGTCTGCACACATTGAACACATCTAGTGTGAGTGGTGTTGAGGCCCTCCATTTGAACCCTGCGGGCTTGTCACGAATTGCCAAGACCCAGTTTGTTTTGGGAAATACGGTTTATCTGCAGGGTACCGACATCCGGTTTAATGCGCTGGGTTTGTCACAGCGAGTTGGCAAAGGCGGGGCCTTCGGTTTCAGCCTTATGTCTGTTGATTTTGGTGATATCCCTGTGACGACGACCTTCCAGCCGGAAGGTACGGGGGCTACCTTCTCTCCTGCATTTTTCAATATGGGGTTGTCGTATGCGCACATTTTCGAGAACAAAGTATCTGTAGGTATTACGATGCGTGCTGTTTCCGAATCTACAGCGGACATCAACTCGTTTGCCTTTGCAGTGGATGCAGGTGTTCAGTATGTGACGGGAGAGCAGGACAATTTCAAATTTGGTATCTCGCTTCGCAATGTAGGTTCTCGTATGACCTATAGTGGTCAAGGGTTGTCTACAGCCGCACCGGCACCGGGAAGAGGAGCCTATAATTTGACCTATGCACAACGCGCAACAGGGTTTGAGTTGCCTTCGGTATTGAACATCGGAGCTTCTTATGACTTTCGGATGGGCAGTGTGCATCGGTTGACGATGCTGGGCAATTTTACTGCCAACTCATTTTCCCGTGACCAGATAGGCGGCGGCCTTGAGTATGCACTTAAGGAGCGGTTTATGCTGCGCGGTGCCTATAAAATAGATATGGGTGTTACCAATATAGCAGAAGCCCCCATCTACTCTGGTTTGAGTGCGGGAGCTTCACTGGAGGTTCCTACGAGCCGTGATAAGAAAGACTCTACCTTTGGTATTGACTATGCATTTACGGCATCCCGTGTTTGGAAGGGAACACACAATTTTGGGATACGCTTCAATTTTTAAGGTAAAAAACGGATTCAATTGCGTTGATCTGATTTTTTACTTATATTTGTGTTACCGTAATGAGAACGTTTTCGCCGAACAGGCGGAGACGTTCTCATTTTTTTCGTTTATCGCAAATGATTGTAACCGCAACATCCCCACCTACTTGCCAAAGAAGTTGTGCTGCCAGGCAGGTATCAGCTGAGTAAATTTACAGTAGTTCGGTATGACCGCGCTCTCTGGTTTTTCAGTTCGACGGCAACAGTTGATTCCAAAGATAATATATGGATGGAGTTGATAAGAGGATCGTGGATAGTCTCTGTTTTGCGAATGAAAGAATCACGGGTATTATTAGTTTTATGGTTTTTTGATAAAAATAAATGAAATGTCTGCCGTTAATTACCTTACGCTGGAAGGATTTCATCGCCTAAAAAGCGAATTGGAGGAGCTGAAGACCAAAGGTCGGGAGGATGCTGCACGTGCCATTGCTGAAGCGCGCGAAAAGGGGGATCTCTCGGAGAATGCTGAGTACGATGCTGCTAAGGAGGCTCAGGGTATGCTGGAGCTCAAAATTAATGAGCTGGAAACGGTATTATCCAATGCGCGTATTTTGGATGAAAGTCAGTTGGATTCCTCTAAGGTAACGGTATTGACCCGTGTGCGGATAAAAAACCGCAAGTCAGGTAAGGAGATTACCTATAAGCTTGTTTCCGAGTCGGAAGCAGATTTAAAGGAGGGTAAAATCTCTGTTAATTCTCCTATGGGGAAGGGCTTGTTGGGCAAGGTTATAGGGGA
This sequence comes from uncultured Saprospiraceae bacterium, assembly GCA_964441755.1. Classification (GTDB taxonomy): domain Bacteria; phylum Bacteroidota; class Bacteroidia; order Chitinophagales; family Saprospiraceae; genus JAUMBM01. Next base: position 211,721 of record CAYTVG010000004.1, on the reverse strand, counting down.
TATAGCTGAGGTGCAGACACCTGCGGGCAAGATGGAGTTTGAGGTAATGGATATTTCAATAGATTAGTCGTATGGCTAGTATATTCACACGCATTATCAATCGGGAAATCCCCTGTCATTTGATTGCAGAGACCGAAGCTTACATAGCCTTTCTGGATGTTCGTCCTTTGGCTAAGGGACATACGCTGGTCATACCAAAGGCAGAGATTGACTACGTTTTTGATCTTCCTGACGATACGCTGCAAGGGTTGATGGTTTTTTCCAAAAAAGTTGCGCAAGCTATAAAATCAGTGATAAGCTGTGAGAAGATTGGCGTGGCCGTGATTGGCCTGGAGGTTGCTCATGCGCATATACATCTCGTACCCATTAGGGCAGTGGGGGATATTAATTTTTCGAATCCCAAGCTCGAACTGAGCATGGAGGAACTTGCAGCTATTGCGACGAGCATCCGGACTGCTTACGGGCAGATTCACGGGAGCCAGGCAGTTTAGTGCTTTTCCTACTTTAACCGACCGGGATTATTTTTAATAAAGTCGCCCCAGCTGTTGCCTTTACCTGTTTTTTTAGCCGGGCCGGCAGAGATTTGAAGCTGGTGGCAGAATGCTGTGGCAAGGGCATCGGTAGCATCAAACAGATGTTCTGCCAAATCAACCTTGAGCTGTGTTTCTAACAATGCAGCAACCTGTTCCTTGGCTGCATTTCCATTGCCGGTTACTGCTTGTTTGATAGATTTGGGTGAATATTCGAAAATGGGGATACCGCTGGTCATAGCTGCAGCGATAGCTACTCCCTGTGCACGACCCAATTTGAGCATTGACTGGGCATTTTTTCCAAAAAAAGGTGCCTCGATGGCCATTTCCCGAGGCTGGTGCATTTTGATGATCTGTTGGATTCTCTCGAAAATTCGCTTGAGTCGTTCTTCGTGGGAATTGAAGAGATGGAGGTGTAATACACCCATTTCTTTGACACTCAACTGTCGACCTCGTACATCCAAGAGTGCGAAACCAAGAATATTAGTGCCTGGGTCAATACCGAGCAAGCGATAATTCATATGGACAGCTAGGGGCAAAGTAAATAGTTTGTATCGTTAGACGAAATCGTTTTGCAACAGCTAAGTACGTCTAATTTTAGTAAACCAACAAATTTTTTTGACTGGCGCAAATCAGCACAAAACAGGGTAAGTCTATGTGGCCAACCAAAATGAGATGGGCCGTTGATGCTTCCGGGACAAAATGGTTCCTGCGTGTTGCAAAATGGATATTTGTATGCTGGTTGTTATGGGTTCTTTACAAGCAACTTTACCTACCTTCAAGTCCGTCTCGCTGGATAGATATCACACTGGCCGCATTTGGGCATCCGAAGGCACTGTACTGGTTTGTGATTGCTATTGCACTAATGCCTGTAAACTGGTTGCTGGAAGCGCAAAAATGGCAGCAGTTAATGCTTGGAATGGGCATTTCCCTGCAGGGGCTGCCACTATTTAAAAGCCTGATGGCAGGGATAAGCTTTTCAGTAGTGACACCCAATCGTATGGGGGAGTATGTAGGTCGGGTATGGGTTCTTCCTGCAGGACAGCGGTGGTCTGCAGGGCTTAGTACTTTTATGGGGAGTATTTGCGCCTGGCTTGCCTTCATCGTAGTGGGGTGGCCAGCTGTGTGGCTTTGGATTGGCAGACTAAACAGTTGGTACGAGACCTGGCAGGTATGCCTTATAATCATCTTAGCCTCTTTGGGGCCTATTGGAGTGTGGTTGCTAATCATAAGCTGGGATCGTTGGCGACTGAAGGTAAAAATTCCGTCAATAGTGCTGCGTAATATTCCTTCTTTCCTTTGGAGCTATTGTAAACAGCTGCGGTTAGTTAGGAATATTGAAGGTAGTTATGTGCAGTGGGCAGTGCTGATAGCAGCAACCAGGTTTTGTGTGTATTGCCTGCAGTATTGGCTTTGTCTGCATTTGTTTGGGGTCAATCTTTCCTTATTCTGGGGATTAACGGGCATTGCTGCCATTTATTTACTTCAGGCTGCCTTTCCGTTACCCAACGGAGCTGCTTTGCTGTTGCGTACAGAAATGGCCATTTGGTTGTGGGCAGACCAGCCAGATTCATCAGTAGCTATCCTCATGGCCACTTTTTTCCTTTTTGTAATAAACCTTGGAATTCCTTCGTTGGTAGGATTGTTTTACATAGTGCGGAATGAACCATAACATGGGTTGTATGAAACTTAGAAGCATTTTTCTACTGATGACGATGACAGGGTTTGGTGGGGTGGTGTTTTCTTCATCCGGGAATTATCCGGCTTTTATTCCTGACCAACCTTTTGTCGATCCCTGTCAAACGACCAATGTAGCCTTTAGTGCAGGTGAGGAAATAACCTACAAGGTGTATTACAATTGGAATTTTGTCTGGCTTTCTGCCGGAGAGGTTACTTTTCGAATTAATGAAACGGCAGGGGAGTATCACTTTTCCGCGGTAGGCAGAACCTATCCATCCTACGAATGGTTTTTTAAGGTTCGGGATCGTTTCGATGCTTATGTTGACAAAACAACGCTGCTTCCCCGGCTTTCTGTCCGGGATATTCACGAAGGAGGATATCGTATGTATGATCGCGTGGCCTTCGACCAACAGAGTCGTCGCGCTGTTTCTTTGCGAGGAAAAAGCAGAGAAGAAGCTGTGGAATCGGCCTATACGCTGGATGCATGCATGCATGATCTATTGTCAACATTTTATTTTATGCGCAATCTGGATGCTGATCAGTTTGCCAAAGGTCAGCGCATACCGGTAAAAATGTTTTTTGACAAGGAAATCCATTCGCTGTCAGTTGTGTATCTTGGCACGGAATCTGCGACTGAAGTGAAGGGTATGGGAACGTTTCGTACGCATAAAATCAGCCCGCAGCTTATTGCCGGTGAAGTTTTCAAACAAGGTCAACAAATGACTGTCTGGGTATCACAAGATCAAAACAAAATACCTGTCATGATAGAATCACCGGTTTCGGTTGGTTCTGTAAAGGTGATTCTCAAAGAATCTAAAGGACTTCGCTATCCTTTTACCGCAAAAAATACAAGATGAGTACACGTGCAATCATAATTGCTGTGCTGTTGCTGAGCACCTTTGGTGCTGGCTTTTGGCTTAGTTGGCGGTTATCTCAAAAGGAGAGTCCGGAACGTATTGAGCAGGATGCCTCCGTGATACTTGAGCAGACGCGTTCGGTCATGCAGCTAGTCACCGTGGAGGGGTATTTTCATGAGATATACAACGAGACCAATCATAAAGACGTAACCTTATACCTGCCAATTCCGACGAACTGGACGTTCAGCAGATCTGCTATTTTGGAAGTAAGAGGTAAAGTGCTGGTAGGGTATGATATGAGCAAGATGAGCATCACGATTGATAGCAGTCGGCATGAAATACGGCTTAGCAATCTGCCGGATCCCAAAATTTTGGCCGTTGACCACCAGGTAATTTACCGTAACCTTGAAGAAAGTTTTTTCAATGAATTCAAGGTGGACGATTACACGCAACTGAACAAAAATGCCAAGGAAATACTAAGGCAGAAAGCAACAGCGTCCGGGCTGCTGGAAAAAGCCAAATCCAGGGGAAATCAATTAATTAGTATGCTCGAACGACTTGCTGCAGCTTCGGGATGGACGGTGGTTACAGAGGATGATACCAACCAATTGCAGGGCTGATTGTTGACAGAATATGATGGCTGAAATTACACTCGAAGAGCTTCGAAACTGGCAGCAGACCGGAACTGAGTATCAGCTCATTGATATACGAGAACCAGAGGAACACGAACAATTCAATATAGGAGGGCTCTTGGTTCCTCTTTCGGAACTGCATCGCCACACGCACAGACTCAGTCTCGGCCTGCCAATCGTCGTTTATTGTAAAAGGGGGATTAGGAGCCAGATTGCCATACAGCGTTGGCAGCAGCAGCTGCCTGAAGCACGCTTTTTTAATCTAAAAGGAGGGATAGGGGTGGCATCAACTGATAAAAATCAGTGACGAGCGGTGATTAGCATTCTCAACATACTGCCTGATTCCTGCTAATTTGCAGTATAACAAAAATACTGCCTTATGTTCCGTCCTAACATTCGCAATCATTCTTTCGACTGGATGGGTGAGGTGTACGCACCTTACATCGATGGTGACCATTTTTGGGGTCGCAGTGCATTGGGTTATCCGCGCAGGAGGGTAGCTGCCAACGTGTCGGAGGCAGACGCTGATTATCTGCTGGAGTTGGCTGTCCCGGGTTTTACAAAGGAGGACCTGACGATTACGCTTGACGGTGATTTTTTGAAAATCACAGGAAAAAGAGAATCGAAAATCGACAAGCAGGAGGGGCGTTATCTGTTGAATGAGTTTGGTGTTGAGTCATTTGAGCGGTGGTTCAGGCTTGCACCTGATGTAGCCCAGGAGGAAGTGGCGGCTAAGCTTGAAAATGGTATTCTCTCTCTTCGTTTTACCAAGAAGAAATCAGTCGGAGGAACGAAAGAGCGACAGATACAGGTAGATAGTCATTGATGATTATTTGATATGGACTGTAGCCGGCCGGTTGTGGGAACAGCCGACCGGTTCAGGCTTGGCTCGATGAAAAATCCTGTTAGCTTATGTCTCCAAAATTGATCCTCATGAGCGGGTTGCCTGCCAGTGGTAAATCGACCCTGGCATCTGCTATAGCAACCTCGCTGAGGGCGATTCACCTCAATAGCGACACTGTCCGCAAGGAATTGGCATCCAAGGGTAAGTATTCGGATGACGACAAGGCGCTTGTTTATCAGGTGCTTCTGGATGCATGTTGCCAAGCGCTAACTGAGGGGCGTACTGTTATTGCAGATGCAACTTTTACGTTTCGGCATTGGCGACGAGCCTTTGAGCAGATGGCAGCATCCTTGGGCGTATCCGTTTACTGGATATTGATGACATCAGCGGATGCGGTCGTTCGAGTGAGAATGCAGACAGGCAGGCCTTTTGAAAGTGAGGCGGACTACCATGTCTATTTGTGCCTCAAAGAAATTTTTGAACCCTTCGAAGGGGCTCACTTGTCATTGGCATCAGACCAATTGTCATTGGCGGCGATGGTCAGACTTGTGCTTAGTCATATAGGCGAAGCTGACCATATAATAGATCCAGAAAATCATGACCAGGGAAGAAATTAACTTATTGGCACAAAGCGACACGCTACCGGGAGGTATGGCTACCGTGGTGGAGACGCATATGTCATGGGTTCTGATGAACGATACGTACGCCTTTAAAATCAAGAAACCGGTATTGCTTAGTTTTGTAGATTATCGCTTACGAGCGCAGCGCAGGTATTATTGTACGCGTGAATTAATACTTAATCGGCGATATACACAGGATGTATATCTGGATGTATTGCCCATTGGCAGGAAAGGAGATCGATGGGTGTTGGGCGCTGCTGCAGAGACGGTTGAAGATTATGCGTTGTACATGAAGAGATTAGACAACAAGCGCCAGCTTGACTACCTGCTGCAGCAACATCTTATCAGGCCTGAAACCAAGGAAATAGTTCAGGTGGCCCGGGCACTGGCCTCTTTTCATCGCAAAGCGGAAAAGGTGGCGCAACCACTAGATTCCGTTCGATTATTACTGGAATTTGATGATATAGAAAATGTTCAGCTTGAACTTATGGCCATGTTGGGGGCCGATGCGGTAGCTTGGTTGAAGAAATGCCGCAGTGCGCTGTCGGGGCTATTGGGGGGGTGGAAAAACCTGCTAAAAAAGCGTGCAGCGCAAGGCTGGCGGGTAGATGGACACGGGGATATGCATGCTGCCAATATATTTATCTATACGGACAGGGTGGTTTTCTTTGACGCTATTGAATTCAATGATTCATGGAGGAGAGTAGATGTGCTTGATGAGCTTGCTTTTTTAAGTGTCGATCTTGATTTCTTTGATGAACCAGCGCTGAAACGGCAACTTTGGAGTGCCTATGAAGAAGTGTATGCAAGTCAAGGTCGAAAATCGCCGTTTCATGCGCCTCTGCTTCTATATTTTCAGCTGTACAGAGCCAACGTAAGATTAAAAGTTGCAGCTTTGCTGTGGCGGCAGTTAATTGCCGACGGTGAAGGTTCTTTTTTTCAGGTAGAAGGATACAACAGAGAAGATTCCTTACAAAAGGCACAGAAGAAAGCCAGACGTTATTTTGGGCTCATGCAGCAATATGCGAGCGAACTGAAAATTGCCACCAGCCTTCATCTGTCAACGGCCCATGATAATTGACAGTATTCAATGACAACCTATATGAGCAGCCAATGAAAAAGATAAAAAAAATTCTTTGTCCCGTTGATTTTTCCGAATTGTCAGATAACGCCGCTACGTATGCCTGGCAGTTGGCGGATCATTATGGTGCTGATCTGCTGCTACTTCATGTTGTATACCCGGATACGCAGTCACTGGATCTGCCTACAGCTGCATTGGCAGCCACACAGCTACAGCTGCGAAGTGCGGATGAAATGATGAAAGCTTTGAGCACTCGTCTGCAGGCAACAGGCGGACCGTCAGCAGCTGTTGAGATCATATCCATGATAGAGATAGGATCGGCTGTTGCGCTAATACAACAGCTGGCGGTCAGGGAGTCTGCAGACATTATCGTCATAGGTGCACGAGGGGGAGGAAAAAGTCTCAACCGCTTCTTGGGGAGCAATACGCTTGAACTCATTCAGGTTGCTTCGTGTCCGGTATGGGTTGTGCCTGAGGGGGCTGTCTGTCTTCCGGTGACCGTCGTCCTGTTTGCTGCGAGTCTTACGAAATCTACTCCTTTTCTTCTTTGGGAGCTCAAACAATTGCTAGGAGACCAAGGGCAGATTATTCGTTGTGTGCATGTAAAACAGGCAGGGGATGCAGATAGCGAACTAAGCTTTGAGGAATTGGAGCTCTTTATGACGGAAAAAGGAGCATCGACTTTACAGCTTAGTTTTCATGAGTGGGAAGAAGGGGAAATTGCAGATACAATCTATTCAGCAGGGAGTACATACGATGCGGATTTGATTGTGATGATTCGACCACACAGAGGATTGATTGATCGGTTTTTGCATAGGAGTTCAACTCAACAGCTAGTTGAAAAATCAGCAATTCCGCTGTTGGTAATGCCTGCTTAAAATATTTTTGGGCGATTGAAGCTATCTTGAATGGCAACTACCTCCATTCAGGAGCGTGTCAAATTTTTTGAGACAACTAATTAATGTAATAATCTGTTGGATCAGGGCGGTTTTTTACAAGTAATTGTTATATCTTTGTAATGCATCTGTGTAAGCCCGTCAATTGGTAGACAATCATGTACGGGTGGTTGATATCCTCCTTGATAACTCGAAAAGTTTCACACTATGTCCTGGTCCCGGCTTGATATTCTGACGGCAGTCATCGTGTTCTTCTGTATGGGCATACTTGGTTTGCTTGTATATAAACTGGTAGAAGCGATGAATGAGGATGACGTCCGTGAAAAAGCGCAGGTCGAGGTAGTTGATGATCGTCCGGAAAAGGGGGGAGAAGAGATTGTGGATACTTGGTTGGGTGAGGATTCTTCTGCCTACCTGGACGAAATTGAGGCACTTGAAGAGGACATGGGCGGTTCTGTTGCAGAAGATGCAGGAATTGCCGAAGAGGAAATAGCCAAAGCAAAGCAAGAAAAAACCTGGCCGGCAGAACGTCCCAAACCGGCTTCAGTACCTTCTGCCTCACGCCCCGCAGCAGACAGAGGATCAAATGTGTCTTCATCTCCGTCTACGACTTCCTCCGCAAAAACAACTACGGTTGCATCGTCAGAGGCGCCGGTCAGCACCAATCCGAAGCCTGCACCTGTTACAATAGGGCCACAAGCAGGATCCGGCGGAACTTATAAGGTCATCGCCGGGGCTTTCAAAAGTCAGGTGAATGCGGAGAGTCAGGCAAGTCGGCTACGTCAACTTGGCTATACACAGACCCGTGTTTTATCTGCTGACAATGGCATTTATCGGGTAATGGTGCGATCATTCGACAACTCTGCTGCTGCTGCCCGTCTGGAACGAGAGCTGGAGACTAAAGGCTTTGGAGACTGTTACGTGAAGGCAAATTAGGAAATTTGTGTAGCCAGGCTGTGCTGAAAAACCTGCATCACACCACAAGGCGTTGTTGTAAAGCTCCATGATTTTATCAGATCACACAACTTTTGGTGCCTGTTCTGCATTGTTTAGGTACAATTGATAGAAATCAACAACTTATGGCGGGTTCTTCCAAGGGGCAGATGGACATTGTTTTATTGGGTAGGGTAGTGGCGCTGGCAAAGCCCTACAGAAGTACATTGTTATTTGTAGCTGGTCTGGCGGTATTATTAGCGCCTTTGGGTATCGCCCGGCCATGGCTCATACAGCGCATGGTTGACGACTATGTTTTTGCAGAAGACGCCCACGGCTTGATAGCAGTTACAATATTGGTAGTAGCCCTGTTGGTTATAGAGACGATTTTTCGGTACCTGTTTACGTATTATTCTGGTTGGTTGGGGCAGTCGGTTATCCGGGATTTAAGAATTCGGGTGTTCAACCATATTACGAGCTTGCGGCTGCGCTATTTTGATAAGACGCCGATAGGGGCATCGACAACACGTACCATTAATGATATAGAGACTATTAACTCGATTTTTGGGGAGGGTATTATCACTATTTTGGCTGATATTTTGTCACTCATAGCAGTAGCGGCAATCATGTTTTACACAAGCTGGGAGCTTACACTTGTTTGTCTTACTACACTGCCGTTTCTCATTATTGCCAGCTATATATTTAAGGAGCGGGTAAAGACAGCCTTTCAAAAAGTGCGTACGCAGGTTCAATACATGAACAGTTTTTTGCAGGAACGTATCTCCGGTATGCGTATTGTGCAGATATTCAATGCTGAACGTCAGGAGATGGATAAGTTCAAGCAAATAAACCGGGATCAAACGAGGGCTCATCTTGACTCGATAACGGCTTACGCTGTTTTCTATCCGGTGGTGGACATTATCTCTGCTGCGTCCTTAGCGCTGATGGTGTGGTGGGGTGCACGGGATGTCATTGGTGGTGGCAATGTAACTTTGGGGGCTTTGGTAGCTTTTCCGATTTATCTAAATATGCTTTTCAGGCCTATTCGCATGTTGGCTGACAAGTTTAACACGCTTCAAATGGGTTTAGTAGCGGCAGAACGAGTATTCAAGGTACTTGATCAGCGTGAGGATCTTGAGACTACGGGGGAGCACTTGGCTGGTAGTGTGAAGGGGGAGATTGTATTTGAGAATGTTTGGTTTGCTTATCAGGATGAAGACTGGATACTAAGAGATGTAAGCTTTCAGATCAAATCAGGGGAGACACTTGCGATCATAGGCAGCACCGGGTCTGGAAAAACAACCATTATCAGTCTGATTAGTCGTTTCTATGATATACAGCGAGGCAGGATTCTGGTCGATGGTAGAGATATCAGTGATTATGACCTTTCAGAGCTTCGCTCCCGCCTGGCTGTTGTCCTGCAGGATGTCTTCTTATTCAGAGGCTCTGTAAAGGAGAATATTAGTCTTCGGGATCAAAAAATCAGCGAAGAAGAGATCATTGACGCTGCTAAAATGATAGGAGCACATGAGTTCATTGAGCGTTTGCCGGGAGGCTACGATTACGAGGTAATGGAGAGAGGAGCTACCCTTTCCATGGGGCAGCGGCAGCTGATTTCATTTGTGCGGGCATTAGTTTTTAAGCCAGATATTCTTATTCTGGATGAAGCCACGTCTTCAGTTGATCCGGAGACGGAGTCTGTCATACAGCATGCTATTGATACCTTGATAGAGAAAAGAACTTCCATTGTGATTGCTCACCGCTTGAGTACGATTCGCAAGGCTACGAATATCCTGGTGCTGGAGAAAGGGCAGGTAGTAGAATTTGGCAGCCATGAGCAGCTGTTAAAGAACGAGGGAGGACGTTACAGGGAGCTTTACGAGATGCAATTTTTACAGTCAGCCAGCGCTTAGTCCGGTTGTGTTGTAAAATAAAAAGGCGGGCATTGCCCGCCTTTTTATTTTACAATTTTTACACATGCAATGCTCGGTCTGCTGTGGCAGCTAAGGCCGCTTCTTTGAATGCCTCGGTATACGTTGGATGGGCATGGCTCATGCGGGCAGCATCTTCGGCACTTGCCCTAAATTCCATGAGGGCAACTGCTTCTGCAATCATATCTGCGGCACGTGGTCCTACCATGTGAACACCCAGAATTTCATCAGTATCAGCGTGTGCCAGTACTTTCACCATGCCGTCGACATCCATACTGGCACGGGCACGCCCCAGCGCTTTGAAGGGAAACTTACCGGACTTGAATGGTACACCTGCTTCTTTGAGTTGCTCTTCCGTTTGACCCACAGCAGCCACTTCGGGCCATGTGTATACCACTCCGGGGATCAGGTTGTAGTTGATATGAGGTTTCTGGCCGGCTATTGTTTCGGCCACAAAAACACCTTCTTCTTCTGCTTTATGGGCCAGCATTGCGCCACGAACCACATCACCAATGGCATAGATGCCGGGCACACTCGTTTGCAGATGATCATCTACGATTACCCTGCCCTTTTCATCAGCAGTTACTCCCGCTTTATCGAGTTGAAGTCCGTCGGTATAAGGTCGGCGACCAATGGCAATCAGGCAATAGTCTGCATCAATAGTTTGTTGCTGGTCACTATCCCGCTTTTGAATATGCACCTTTACGCCTGTATCATGGGGCTCGACAGACAATACCTGATGTTTCAGGTGAAATTGCATGCCAATTTTTTTCAGAGAACGTTGGAGCTCTTTGCCACAGTCATTGTCCATGCCGGGAATGATGCGGTCGAGGTATTCGACGACATCAATACGGGTGCCGAGTCGGGCATACACCGAGCCGAGTTCGAGCCCGATGACACCACCGCCAATGATTACCATGCTGGCGGGTACTTCCGTCAGGTTGAGCGCCTCCGTACTGGTAATACTTCGTTTTTTGTCATAATTGAAAGCAGCTGGTGTAATCGGCTTAGAGCCTGTAGCAATGATCACATTGCGTGTGGTGATGGTCTCGTTGCTGCCGTCCGCTTTGGCGATAGAGATTGTATTTTTGTCAACAAAGGATCCATGGCCGTGGTGTACATCAATCTTATTTTTTTTCATCAGGAAAGCCACTCCTTTGCAGGTTTGGTCAACGACATCCTGCTTGCGCCGAATCATCTGTGCCATATCAACCTGAAGATTGCTAAGGCGAATACCGTGTTCTTCAAATCGCTCATGTGCAGCATGGTAGTGTTCAGATGAATCCAGCAATGCTTTTGAGGGGATGCAACCTACGTTGAGACATGTTCCGCCCAGCGTATTATAGCGCTCAATGATGGCCGTTTTGAGACCCAGTTGGGCTGCGCGGATGGCTGCTACATAGCCACCGGGCCCGGAGCCGATGATGGTAAGATCGTATTGCATGGTTTTGTTGATTTATTGATTCAGCGCCCGCTGTGGTCAAATGACAGCCCGAAGCCAGAAATAGTTTAGCAAAGTTCGGCTGATTCTGTATAAAAAGATAGCCGAAAGATAAAAATGCAGGGGTGACGGTAATTAGTTGTCGGACTCAGCCAAGGTATATATCTCGGGCAAATTGCGTCCGAGTCCATCGTAGTCAAGGCCATAACCAACGACAAATTCGGGAGGGATGCTGAATCCCAGATAATCGATGGTAATGCCCGGGTGTTGGAGCATATCAGGTTTAAACAACAGGGAAGCGATGGCCACTGAGTGGGGCTGCATCTCCTGCAGCACTGGCAAAAACTGTGACAATGTATGGCCACTGTCGACGATATCCTCTACGAGGATGATATCGCGATGACGGATTTCGTCGGGATCCGGTGGCAGTTGCATATTGACTTCGCCAGTGGAGGAAGTTCCCTTATAGGAAGATAAACGAACGAAGGAGAGTTCGCATTCAATATTACATGATCTGATAAGATCTGCACCGAAGATGGCAGCTCCTTTGAGCATCACCAAAAAGAGGGGATTACGCCCCTCATAGTCCCGGGCAATTGTGTTACCCATTGCACGCACGCGTTGTTGAATGGTAGCTGCATCCAAAAATGGTTTGAATACCAAATTGTGAATTTTGATTTGTGCCATGGGGTGCTTTGATTTTACGGAAAAGCAATGCAGCTGCAAAGATAAGGAAATTGTAGGTGCAGCGAGCTTATTGCCTGATTGGATCAGCTCGTTTTTATAGGCGTGAAAGGTTTAACGACCCGACCGTACAGGTGCCGGTGCTTTATCTAGCTGGTAGCAATAATGAATCTTATCGTTGCGAAAATCCGGCGGAATGGTGTATTTGCTGATATCCGTAATCAGAGGTGTTTGAATCTCTGCCGGCTCCAGCCGGAATTTGCGGTAATTGGTCGAAAAAAAGAGTGTGCCGTTTGGTCGCAGGCGTGCGAGACATCGATTGATGAGCTCGACATGATCCCGCTGGGTGTCCAGGATGTCGGTCATTGCCTTGGAATTGGAGAATGTAGGCGGATCGAGTATAATGAGGTCGTATGTTTTGGTTGGTTGCTGGCGCAGCCATGCCTTAACATCAGCCCGAATAAAGTGATGTTTGGACGGATCCAGTAGCTTGTTGACGGTAAAGTTGCGTCGAGCCCAGTCAAGATAGGTGTTGGAGAGATCTATGGTAGTGACTGAGGCAGCCCCGCCGGCAGCTGCATAGACTGAAAAAGACCCTGTATAAGCAAATAAGTTGAGTATCTCTTTACCTGCAGCCTGTTCGCGTACGCGCTTGCGAAGCGGACGGTGGTCAAGGAAGAGCCCTGTATCGAGATAATCGCTCAGGTTGACGACAAAGCTAAGGCCATTTTCATTGACAATGATTTCGGCCCTACGTTCGTCGTATTTGTCGTATTGCTGAAAACCTTTTTGAGGTTCTCTCTCTTTGAAGAAAATATTATCTGCCGGAATATTTAGCGCGGTGGTCATGGCTTGTATGGACGCATCTCGCCACGCCCGGTACTCTTCAGGGGAGAGTTTGTGTTTACGCCTGTATTCTGCCACGTGGAGGCAGTGCTCGTACAGGTCTATGGCGAGTGGAAACTCGGGTATGTCCGCATCGTAAATTCTGAAGCAGCTAACCTGCTCTCTTTTCGCCCATTTCGACAGGTGCCGGTAATTTTTCACCAGTCTGTTTACAAGCATCCCCGGATCTGCTGCTGGCATATATCCCTCGTATTTGGACTACAAAGATAACGAATAACGCTTAGAGCATGTTTGTGAATTTCTCAGCATGGAGGACAAAGGGTTCTTTCGCTGAGGTTTTCATCTTTTTGCAGCCATGTAGTGCTGGTTCTGCTTCTTTGCGGACGCAGGAATGTGCCAAAAGCAGCTCGGTTTTTTCCGGCACACGAATCCAGCTCACCGGAGATATTGCACCAGCCTATTGCTGGCTGTAAATAGGCAAATTAAGACATAGCGGTATCATTTTTTTTTCCGTTCTTTGTAGCGTAAACGAAAGATGAAATTTTGAAATTCACTGCATTTGGTTTTCGCCCAGAACTTTTGGAAGGCTTAGACGCCATGGGCTTTAAAGACGCAACGCCCATTCAGGAACAGTCCATCCCGGCTATCATGGACGGCAGAGACATTCTGGCTTGCGCCCAAACAGGTACCGGTAAGACTGCCGCATTTCTGTTGCCGGTTCTCAATCAATTGATAGCCAAGCCCAATGATGCTATTGATACACTGATTATTGAGCCTACGCGCGAGTTGGCAGTTCAGGTAGATCAACAATTGGAGGGGTTTGCTTATTTCACCAACTGCAGTTCTGTTGCCGTTTATGGAGGTCGTGACGGACAGTCTATGGAGATAGAGCGCAAAGCACTGAAGCAAGGTGCTGATATTGTGGTCGCTACGCCAGGGCGTCTTACGGCGCATTTGGACTTGGGCTATGTAGATTTCAGCAAAGTACGTTTTTTGATTCTTGATGAGGCTGATCGTATGCTCGACATGGGATTCGCTCCCGCGATTATGAATATCGTCAATCGATTGCCAGTAGATCGGCAGACACTGCTGTTTTCTGCAACCATGCCGCCACAGATTCGAAAGTTTGCGCAGCAAATGTTGCGAAAACCTGTGGAGATTAGTCTGGCTGTCTCCAAGCCTGCCGAAAAGATACAGCAGAACGCTATCGAGGTTGAAGATGAGATGAAGATAGCCCTGACCGCTCACTTGCTTGCAGGGATGAAGGACGTTCAAAGGGTTATCATTTTTGCTGGTACGAAAAAAAGTGTCAAAGATCTCGCCAGCAGCTTAAAGAGACGCGGTCTCAAGGCAGATGCGATTCACTCGGATCTTGCTCAGGAGGAGCGCGAGTCCAAACTGGCAGCTTTTCGTAGCGGCTCATTGCCAATCGTGGTCGCTACAGATGTTCTGTCCCGCGGGATAGATATCAAAGGGATTGATGTGGTTATTAACTTTGATGTGCCGGGAGATGCAGAGGATTATGTACACCGTATAGGGCGTACAGCCCGGGCAGATGAATCGGGTGTCGCTTTTACTTTCATCAATCGTCGTGATAGGCGCAAATTTCTGCGTATAGAAGAATTGATGGGCATGAAAGTCAAATACATGCCTCTGCCTGCTGAATTGGCAGCCGATGCAGCCAGGGCCGACAGGCAGGCACAACCATCGAGGGGCAGGGAGGAAAGGGGAGGCAGGGGTGCCGGACGACCACGACCCAACAGACGCCAGGGAGACAGGAGAAGGCCACCACGGCAGGATGCGGCACCTCGGCCTGATCAAAATGACGGACAGTAACACTATATAACAAGCCTATGGCAGCTGCTACTGCAAGTACGAACAATCGGCAGCGCAGGCCAACTTTTTTGTTGGTTGTGTTGAGCGTAGCCGTCGTACTATGGCTGCTGGGTTTGTTCGCGCTCATGTTAATACAGGCCAACGAACTTAACAGGCTGCTGAAGGAGAAAGTAGATATTATTGTTGAAGTAAGGGATAGCCTGCCTGAGGCAGTGGTCAAAGAAATTGGTATCCAACTTGGCAGACAGCAATACGTGAGAGAGGCATCTGTAGCGTATGTTAGCAAAGAAGAAGCCTTGCAGCAGTTGAGTAAAACATTCGGTGAGGAAATTCTCCGGCTGGAGTTGCCCAATCCGTTGTATAACAGCTTTGTATTCAATGCTTCCGCAGCATACCTGTCACCTGACAGTCTCGTGCAGATCAAAGACGAATTGCTGCAACTGGAAGGCGTTGCAGATGTATACTATCAAGAATCACTGGCAGATCAACTGGCACTTAATTTTAGGTCGATGCTGTGGGTACTGCTTGGGATAGGGGTGTTATTGATGTTTTTTAGTACTTTATTGATACACAGTGTTGTGCGTTTAGCACTAAATGCCGACAGATTTCTCATAAAGACGCAGGAACTGGTGGGAGCCTCCTGGGATTTCATCACCGGGCCATATCTTTGGAAAAGTGTCCGCAATGGGTTTATCAGCGCGTTGCTGGCATTGTTGTCGCTGGTAGTATTGCAATGGTGGATGGAAACAGAGCTACCTGAACTTCGGCAGCTACGCAACCCATTGGCTTTGGGTGTGCTTGCAGCCGTGATAATTCTATTGGGTATAGGGATTAATTGGCTCAGCACCTACATAACTGTCCGCAAGTATTTGCGCCTGCGGGTTGACGATTTGTACTGAATTGTAATGTTATCCTTAATGAAATAAGACAATGGCAAAAAACAGTCCGGATAAGAAAAAGGTGGTTGTCAGCAATAGGTCGACAGCTACTGAACCTGCCAAAGCGCGTACGCGTGTTGCGAGTTCTGTCGTCAGTGATCGAGAGCTCACTTTTGGTCGTGATACCTATATATGGCTGGGTATAGGTCTGGTCTTCATTATGACAGGTTTGGCACTGATGAGCGGGGGTAAAATGCCGAATGCTGATACATGGGATCCTTCCCTGATTTACAGCTTTCGCCGCATTACGTTGGCACCCATATTCATACTGTTGGGGCTGGGGATAGAGATTTATGCCATCTTTCGCAAGTAATACGCAGACAATCAATCATGCAGGATACGCTCATAGCCATACTACTGGGAATCGTCCAGGGGCTTACCGAGTTTCTACCAGTGAGCAGTAGCGGGCATTTGGAGTTGGCAAAGTATTTTTTGGGAGACAGCAGCATGGCCAAGGAGAGTTTGCTCATGACTATTGTGCTTCATGCTGCGACAGCCCTGAGTACCGTGGTAATTTTCCGAAAGGATATCGGGCAAATCATTGCGGGCTTATTCCGGTTTCAGGATAATGAAGAAACCCGATTCAGTTTAAAAATTATTGTTTCGATGATTCCTGCGGGTCTGGTAGGATTCTTTTACGAGGATGCCCTTGATGCACTTTTTGACAAGCAGGTGCTCCTGGTGTCAATGATGCTGGTTGTCACCGGGCTGTTGTTGTTGCTTGCCGATCGCGTCAAATCAGGTAAAGCGGAATTGAGTTTCACAAACGCCTTACTCATCGGAATTGCTCAGGCAATTGCCATACTGCCGGGTATTTCCCGTTCCGGAGCGACCATCAGTACATCCGTGCTGTTGGGTGTTGACCGGGCTCAGGCGGCTCGTTTTTCGTTCCTGATGGTATTACCATTGATCTTAGGAAAGATAGCTAAAGACATACTTGACGGGGATATAGGTCAGTCTGACCGCTTGCTTGAGTTGGGTGCCGGTTTCACAGCAGCTTTTCTTACGGGGCTATTTGCCTGCACGTGGATGATTCGCATTGTTAAGAATAGCAGGTTACACTACTTTGCCTATTACTGTATGGCTGTAGGAGCCTTGGCAATTGCAATCTATACCCTGACATAAACTATGACGATGGCCATGCTACATCCTGCAAGCCCAACTTTGGAGGGCTGTGATTTTCTGGAAGGGGCTACTTTACTGGTAGATAAGCCAGCCGGCTGGACCTCTTTTGACGTAGTCAACAAGATAAGATATCATCTGCGCAAAAAATTGGGTGTAAAAAAAATTAAAGTTGGCCATGCCGGCACATTGGATCCCATGGCGACGGGGCTGCTGATAATATGTACAGGCAAGGCTACCCGCTTGCTGCACGATTTTCAGGGCTTTGACAAAAACTATACCGGAACAATCCAACTAGGCGCGACAACACCGAGCTACGATGCAGAAACAGCAGTAGATGCGACCTATCCCTATGAGCATATCACTATGACGCAGGCACAGCTTGCCTGCCAATCTCTGACGGGGCCACTTGAACAGGTGCCACCTATGTACTCGGCCATCAAGAAAGATGGGCAGCCCTTATATAAGAAGGCCCGTAAGGGAGAAATGCTGGAGCTTGCCGGACGTCCCGTTGTCATTCATGCCTTTGCAATCACCCGATTTGAGTTGCCGGAGGTTGATTTTTCCGTCCACTGTAGTAAAGGTACGTACATACGATCACTTGCCTTTGATTTTGGTCGGGCACTTGGTAGTGGGGCTCACCTGACGGCGCTCTGTCGGACAAGCATAGGTGAATATCATTTACAGCAGGCCTGGCAGCTCGAAGCACTGCTGGAGGCGGTCAACTCTCTGCCACAAGTTGCCGAAGGAATTATACAAACTGACGAAGCGTGATGGTGCAGGAAGAAATTCTTCATGAGCTAAAGAAAGGGCTCACAGGTTATATGCCACTGCTGGGGAAAATGGCTGATGAAGTTGTCGGGCAGGGTGTTTCTATTTATCCGATATTTGTAGCTTTCAAGGGGCAGCAGGAAGTAGGACTGGGACTACCGGTGATTCAGGCTGAAGAAGGGCAACTTTTTGACTGGACCATTCACATAAGTACATTAGAAGAACTTGCTTCCCGACAGGTCATAGGCATGGAAAAGGTCGATCATTTCAGAACCATTTATAAGGACGCTGCAGAACAGCTGTGTTTTTTGGTTTGGGATGCGGGACAAGCATCATTTGCTTTCATTCCTCGAATTTAGCAGGGGACATTTTATCTGTCAAAAGCCCCGTTAGCAGGGGACACTCAGCCAAAGCAAGCATTTACAGGCAATCGTAACCGACCTGTAGCACTCACCCTTTTCATTGTATAACAGGCTGGCCGGCTGCTATCGGCAGATTGTAAGCCAATCTATCAATTGACTGATTATGAAAGGAATCATTCTAGCAGGAGGGTTGGGTACGCGACTGTATCCTTTAACATTGGCTGTGAGCAAGCAGCTGATGCCAGTGTATGATAAGCCCATGATTTATTATCCCTTATCGACACTCTTATCGGCGGGTATACGTGATATCCTGATCATTTCAACACCGGAGGATCTACCCAATTTCAGTAAACTGCTCGGAGACGGCAGCGACATAGGGTGCTCGTTCAGTTATCAACCGCAACATGAGCCCAACGGCCTTGCGCAGGCATTTGTACTGGGAGAATCATTTATTGGCGGGGATCCTGCAGCACTTATTTTAGGAGACAATATTTTTTACGGAGCCGGGCTAAATGAGTTATTGGCAGCAAGCACCAACCCCAGTGGGGGTGTTGTGTTTGCTTATTGGGTAGCCGATCCGGAAAGATATGGCGTTGTGGAATTTGACGAACATTTTCAGGCGATTTCGATTGAAGAAAAACCTGTAAGACCTAAATCAAATTATGCAGTTCCCGGTTTGTATTTTTATGACAATGAGGTCGTAGAGATTGCCAAAAATCTACAGCCCAGTGCCAGGGGAGAGTACGAAATTACGGACGTCAATAAGTATTATCTGTCAAAAGGCCGGCTTCAGGTGGGGCTTCTTGGGCGAGGTGTTGCCTGGTTGGATACAGGTACCCACAAATCTCTGATGCAGGCAGGTCAGTTTATCGAGGTAATAGAAGACAGGCAAGGCCTCAAAATAGGTTGTATTGAGGAGGTCGCCTACACCCAGGGATTTATTGATGCCGCCCAGCTTGAACGACTTGCACATCGCTATCTCAAAAGTGGATATGGCGAATATTTACTTCAGTTACTCGATCATTCTCGTCCGCAATGAAGACGCAACGCAATAATAAAGGCAGGACAGGACTAATTGTCTTGGGTGCTGTATTGATAGCCGGGCTTGCATGGGGTGTACGCGCCTCAGATACCTGGCAAGTACAGGGGCAAGAGCCTGCAGTAATCAGGGGAAGGGTAGCAGATAAAAGTTACGACATCAATTTTTTACGCGGTCTTTTTGACCCTGCTACGCATCCTGATTTTGCAAAGGTGGAGGCAGGATATACAGAGCGTACAGATTTCTATATGCACCGGCAGGCATATGAAGCATTCAAACAAATGCATGCAGCGGCAATGAAAGAAGGCATTCGCCTCAGCATTGTTTCCGCCACCCGTAATTTTTACCGACAAAAGCAAATATGGGAAGCAAAGTGGCGGGGTGAGCGACTCCTTGAAGGAGGTGAGTCAGCACCTGTAGCTTATCCGGATCCGGCACAAAGGGCTTTGGCTATACTTAGGTATTCTTCTATGCCAGGGACCTCTCGTCACCATTGGGGTACTGATATCGATCTGGTAGCTCTTGACAATGCTTTTTTTGAAGAAGGCGAAGGTAAAAAAATCTATGACTGGCTAATTGCCAATGCCAGTGCTTATGGCTACTGTCAGCCCTATACACGCAAAGGAGATGAACGTCCAACGGGCTACGAGGAAGAAAAATGGCACTGGTCATATCTGCCACTATCCGCTACTTTGACACAGCTGGCCAGAGAGCAGCTCCGCAATGAGGACATCAATGGTTTTGAGGGAGCAGAAGCTGCTGTAAGAATTGATGTCGTGGGTCGCTATGTACTGGGGATTCATCCAGATTGTGCCCCCTAAAGAGACTTTACTTGACTGTTTTCATGAATAAAAAACAATCCAATGGCTTATACAGAGTCCAATATGATGCCGCTGGGGAGCACTGCACCCTCTTTCCGATTGCCAGATACCGTCACGGATCAGTGGTTTGAACTAGATCAGCTTGTTGGAGAACAGGCTACAGTTATAATTTTTCTATGCAATCACTGTCCCTACGTTATTCACGTCAATCCTCAAATTGTACAGATTGCCAATGACTATCGACAGCGGGGAGTCAATTTTATTGGTATTAGCAGCAATGATGTGGACAAATACCCGGATGATGCACCGGACAAAATGCGGGAACATGCACAGCAGGTGGGTTATCCATTTCCCTACCTGTATGATGAGAGTCAAGCGGTAGCCAAAGCTTATGATGCTGCCTGTACGCCCGATTTTTACGTATTTGATCGGGAAAGGCGGCTTTACTACAGGGGGCGTATCGACGGCTCCCGGCCCAAAAATGACCTGCCGCTCACCGGAGCAGATCTGCGCAATGCACTCGACGGCTTGCTGGCGGGAATTGCTGCGCCCGAAAAGCAGTATCCCAGCGGTGGATGCAATATTAAATGGAAACCAGGGAATGAGCCAGCACAGTAAATGATGGCCGGCGAAGGATAGGTTGATTTTTTTAAACGACAAGAGGCCTGCGAACAGGCCTCTTGAGAAATAATAAAAGTGAGCATAAGGTCGGTTATACCCCCCAGTAAACCGACCCGACTCACTCACACACCGAGATGTTAGTCCCGATGTAAGTTCTTGTTAGGTATTGGGTTGCGGATTAGACAACCATAAGGCATGTTTTGAAAGCTAGAGACAGACCTACCCATCAATCCAAAAAAAAACAACAGATAAAAGGTTTTGATGTTCAAAAAATAAGTCCGGAAGCAAGGAGAAGGGACTACGAAATGAGTATTGCAGGGATAGATGTGTATACAATTCGACGCACAAAACTAAAAAATAATTTAGCAAAACAAAACTAATTAACATAATTAATATACTTAATGTACAATTGATTGAATCTGGTTAGAAATAGTATGTTTATTCAACGGCCTGATCCGGGCCGGACTTATACCCAAGATTTTCTCAATGCATACAACCCGTTGCCCGTTCCGGCGTTGTTACCGGTTGCAGAGAATCAGCAAAAGGTGCCAAAATGTCAGTTAATACCTCCTTGGCACGAGCTTTGCACAGAAGGAAATAATAAAAAAAAGTGTTCAAATGGAAAGAGGTAATATATCAGTACAAACGGAAAATATTTTTCCAATCATCAAAAAATTCCTGTACTCTGATCATGAGATTTTTCTCAGAGAACTGGTTTCCAATGCTGTAGATGCTACCACGAAATTAAAGACACTGGCATCTAAAGGAGAAGCGGTGACAGAAGTGGGCGATCTGACCATACAAGTCAAGCTGGACAAAGATGCCCGCACGCTCACCATTAGCGATCGGGGTATAGGTATGAGCGAGGAAGAGGTGAAGAAATACCTGAATCAGGTAGCTTTCTCCAGCGCACAGGAATTTTTGGATAAATACAAAGATGAAGCCAGTATCATAGGCCATTTCGGGCTTGGTTTTTACTCAGCGTTTATGGTTGCGGACCGCGTTGAGGTAGTGACGCGTTCTTACCGGACTGACGAAAAGGCAGTACGCTGGACTTGTGAAGGCGATCCTTCCTATGGACTGGAGCCGGCATCGCGCGACGATCGAGGAACAGACATCATCCTGCACATTAGCAAGGATAGTGACGAGTTTTTGGAAGATAGCCGCATCGAAGGCTTACTTAAGAAATACTGCCGTTTCCTGCCCGTCCCCATACAGTTTGGTTTGCGCAAAGAGACCATCTATGAGGGAGAAGGAGAGGATGAAAAATCAAAAGAGGTTGAGGTTGCCAACATCGTCAATAATCCCAATCCTATCTGGAAGAAGCAACCGACAGACCTTACAGACGAAGACTACAGGGCGTTCTATGAGGAGCTGCACCCCTACAGTCAGCCGCCCATGTTTTGGATTCACCTCAATATTGACTATCCCTTTAACCTTACAGGTATACTCTATTTCCCTAAGGTGAGTGGTAGTTTTGACATGCAGCGAAATAAGATCCAACTATACGCTAATCAGGTGTATGTGACGGATGAGGTAAAAGAAATTGTACCCGAATTTCTGACACTCTTGCACGGGGTTATTGACTCTCCTGATATCCCCCTCAACGTTTCACGCAGTTATTTGCAGAGTGATCAGAATGTAAAAAAGATTACAGGCTATATCACTCGCAAGGTAGCTGAAAAACTGCACGATCTTTTCAAGAACGACCGTGACGCTTTTGCTGAGAAGTGGGATGACCTCAGCGTATTTGTAAAATACGGCATGGTCAGCGATGAGAAATTTTATGAGCGCGCAACCAAGTTTGTGTTGCTGAAAACTACGGAAGGAAAATACTTTACCCTTGAGGAGTATCGCGATAAAGTAAAGAGCCTGCAAACGGATAAACACGATCGTCAGGTGTACATTTATACACATGACGAGGCCGCGCATCACGCGATCGTCACGGCAGCAAAGGACCGGGGCTATGATGTACTTGTTTGTGATAACATCATCGACAATCACTTCATGCAGCAGCTGGAAATGAAGGAAGACAAGCTCACTTTCGTGCGTGTTGACAGTGATACCCTTGACAATCTGGTGCAAAAGGACGATAAACCTGAGTCAGTACTCAGTGAGGAGCAGACGAAGGAGGTAAAAGACGCTTTTGAAGCCGTCATCAAGCAGCAGGGCAGGGTAGAAACAAAAGCGCTGAGTCCTGAAGATCTTCCGGTGCAAATCACCAGACCTGAATTCTTGCGGCGGATGCAGGAAATGCAAGCCCTGCAAGGGAACAGGATGGATGATTTTCCGATGAGCTACAATGTGGTGGTAAATACCAACCATCCGCTGGTTTCGGGCAAACTGCTGGCCGCTTCGGCTGAAAGCAGGGAAGAACTGGCCAATTATCTCTACCAGGTAGCTTTGCTCAGCCAAAATCTTCTCAAGGGAGAGGCGCTGACAAATTTTGTCAGGCAGAGTTTGAAAATGGCAGAGTAACATCCGTCTGACTACATACTTTACAGCGCTGTCATTGACAGCAAGATGACAAAAGAACCCAGCCTTGTTTTTTTAAAACAAGTGCAGGTCGCAAGAAACCTTTGGTGGCGTCAGCTGCCAAAGGTTTTCGCTTATTCACCTTCTACTTTTTTGGGTCTTTTTGGATGCGTTCTTTGATTTTGTGCGGGTGATTGTTTTTCTTTGCCAATGCTGTTTGGTTGTAGGGGTAATTGTCATATAAATCTTTTGCAGCCTGCCGGCCAGCAGTCTATCTTGTCACAACAGCGATTAATCACTCTATGGCTTCCGAAAAAAAATTACTCACGTTTTCGCAGATCCTCAACATGAATTTTGGCTTTCTTGGGCTGCAGTACAGCTTTGGGTTACAGCAGGCCAATATGAGTCCCATATATTCCTATTTGGGAGCTGAAGAAAGCAAACTACCGTTGTTGTGGCTGGCAGGACCCATGACGGGGCTGATCGTTCAACCGATTGTGGGAGCGCTGAGTGACCGTACAATAAGTCGTTGGGGTCGTCGGACGCCCTATTTTCTGATTGGCGCTGTTTTTTGCAGTCTCTCTTTGCTGGCGATGCCCTTCAGCAGCACTGTGTGGATGGCGGCCAGTATTCTCTGGATATTGGATGCAGCCAACAATATTACGCAGGAACCTTACCGAGCATTTGTGAGTGACAAACTTGATGAGCGACAGCATTCATTGGGGTTTCTGACGCAGAGTGCGTTCACAGGATTGGGTCAGACACTTTCCTATCTCACACCCTTCCTGCTGATCAATTTTTTCGCCTTCAGCGAAGCTGATAAATTTGGCCATATACCAACAACCACCCTCATCGCTTTCCTGATTGGTGCTGTCATCTCTGTCGGTTCAATCCTTTGGTCAGTATACAAAACCCCTGAAAATCCACTGAGTCAGGAAGAGCTGGAAGCAATTCGACGGGCCCCCAAGGGCTTAGCAGCTACCTTTTCGGAGATTGGGCATGCCATCAAGACCATGCCCCTCACGATGAAACTCATGGGCCCCATGATGTTATTCAGTTGGTATGCCATGTTTATTTACTGGCAATACATTGCCAAAGCCCTTTCCAAGTCCTTATATGACACAGTTGATGCAGCAAGTCCTTTCTTTAGAAAAGCTGAGTTGTTGGTGGGACCTTTGGGAGCTTTCTACAATGCAGTAGCATTTGTCTCCGCCTTTGGGCTTGCCTGGTTGGCTCGAAAATACGGGCCTAAGGGTATTCATGGAGTTGCACTATTCCTTGCGGGGCTAAGTATGTTGGCAATACCGATGCTACAGTCAGAACAACTGCTCTTCATACCCATGATTGGAATAGGGCTCTGTTGGGCCAGTATGATGGGTAATCCCTACATCATGTTGGCCGGCAGCATTCCGCCGGAAAGAACCGGGGTATATATGGGTATTTTTAATATGTTTATTGTGATTCCTATGCTCATAGAGACCTTTACCATCCCCCTGTATTACGAAACCTGGCTGGGCAACAACCCTGTAAATGCACTTCGGCTGGCGGGTATACTGATGCTGCTGGCAGCTGTAAGTGTCCTGCTAATCAGATACCAGCACAAGCGAGATGTATCTGTGGCAGGTTTGGGAGGCGCTGCCCATTAGGTTACAATAAAAAGAAGCTTAGATCGTATTATAGGCAAGCGGCAGCCTTCGTTTCGCGAAACCGCTTATCTTTGCGAAATATTCGATTACCTACTTATTTAACTTCTTCATGAAGCGTTTCACTCTAATTTTTGTCCTCCTGGGTAGTGCAGTTCTTTCACTGACTGCCCAGAACCGCTATGGCCACCTCAATTTTGGAGAACTGCTGAGCGTAATGCCCGACACCAAGGGTGCAGAGGCTTCCTTGGAAGCCTACCAAAAGCAGTTGATGACTGAGGGACAGGCAATGGTAGCCAGATTTGAAACCAATTATACAGATTTTGCCCGCCTTGCACAGGGCGGAGAGCTTACGCCTCTTCAACAGCAGCAAAAGCAGCAGGAGCTGGAGAAACAACAGCAGGAGATTCTCGACTACGAGCAGAAACTCGAAAATATGATCAATCAAAGGCGTAATGAGCTGCTCGGACCCATTATCACAAAGGCGCGTGCTGCGATTGATCAGGTAGCAAAAGCGAATCAGTATGTTATGGTGTTTGACACCAGCA
This sequence comes from uncultured Saprospiraceae bacterium, assembly GCA_964441755.1. Classification (GTDB taxonomy): domain Bacteria; phylum Bacteroidota; class Bacteroidia; order Chitinophagales; family Saprospiraceae; genus JAUMBM01. The sequence goes on along the minus strand of CAYTVG010000004.1, from coordinate 186,570 downwards.
CATTCAACGCTATCTTGTTTGCGGTGGAAACAGAGAATATTCTTCCGTTGGTGAAAAAGCAGCTGGGCCTGCCGGAATAAGTAGCCAGCCGTTTATTGTGGTTTTTTTGAAAAACCAGCAATAGACTTTTTGCATAAAAAAGCACCTTTGGGCAGCCATGGCTGCCCAAAGGTGCTTTTTTATGTTACCATTTAATAAAGGTGCCAATTCGGGAACCAACTGCAGAGACAGACTGCAGCCGGTAGTTACCTGTTGGTAAGAGGGAGATATCCAGTGTGGTTAGCGGACCGACAATCTGTTGTTGCCTCAATAGCTGTCCGCTGCTGTTCCAAAGCAGCAACACGCCCGCTTCCGGGGTGTCGATATATAATTCATGGGCAGCAGGATTGGGCCATACCTTTGCGATGGGTGCAGAAGCTGATAACGTCTCTGTTGTGCTGAGGGGGCTCAGCCTGACATTATCGATACAAAAATAGGCGGGGGTATTCATTCCAAAAACGCCGATGTCGGTGGAAGTGAGCCTAAACTGCAGGCTGTCGGCGTTGCCCAGGGCGGAGAGATCTACAAATGTCCACTCGTCAAGAATATAGTCGAGTTGGTTATCAGCAAACCGATAATCTGCGAGGTAGATGGTTGCACTGTCGGGGCTGAGCAGCCCCTGGTAGTAGGCGCGAATGCTGAGCAACAGATAGTCGGGATCATTGCCACTAACCCCACCAAATCTTTTCGAGAAGGCATCGCCATCGCGCATGCTGAAGTAAGTATAGGTACTATTGTTGACAGACAATCCCTCGACGGTGCTTCCGGCCTGTGTGCCCGTAAGTCTCACTATGATCGGATCAAAACAATAGCCGACCGCATAATTGGCAGAGCCTTCTGCACCGCTACCACTTATGACGCTGTACTGATTACCAAAGCCGGCTGTCTGGTTGTCTGTAATCCTCGAGATTGCCCAGCCTGACCAAAAATCAAACTGACTATTGTACTGATTGGGGAGCGCCAGCTGCTGACTTACAAAAGCTCCTGCCGGACCGGCATTATTGAGATAACCGGCGGCGGGGATTTCTATCTCGTCAAAACCAGCGATGACCGGTTGTGCCATCAACCTACCCGCCAAAGAAAACATCAGCCACGAATAAAGAAAATACCTCATAGTGTATCTATTGTAATTTGAAAATAAGCATCTCACCTGACTCATCTGTCCAGTCTAAGCCGGCATCCGAGCAGCCAGTGTCGTCCTGGCATAGGTCGCCGCTCAACTGCCTGGTAGTCTGCATTCCACACGTTGTTGATTTGAATAAAAACGGTGAGTCCGTACTTGTTCTGTTGGTAGTCAAGCTGAGCAAAAGCGGGCAGATAGCCTGGTAGTGGCTCCGTGAGCGTAGATACAGCCCCTGTATACCGCTGTTGGTACGACAGCTTCCAGCGCCTGTACTCGACCAGTATGCTTGCGAAGGCCTGGTGTACCGGCGTATAGGCGAGTTGTTGACCTACTTTCATCAATGGACGCTGCAGCTCAATCTGGTTGATAGCCCTGATATAGTCATAGCCGGCCATACCCCGGAAATACCATTGCCGGAAGCGTAGTGTATGTTGCAATCTGATTTCGAGGCCACTTGCCCTTACAGCTGTAGCATTGGCGGCAGACCAGAAAAGCTGTCCCGGGACCGGGTACCACAAGATCCAGTTGTGGACATACCGATGAAAACCGGTGAAGGAAAGCTGCCATTGCTTTCCGGGCGTATAGCTGAGACCCAGTTCCTGACTCCAGGCATATTCCGGCAGCAGATCCGGCTGGCCGCCGGGCTGCCAGTAGCGATCGTTGAGGGTTGGAAATCTAAAAGATCTGGCGAGCTGCGCCCGCAGCCATAAGCTGCGGCTAAGCTGGCTTCTGAGGCTGAGTGTCGGCAGCAGCTTTTGCGGCCTGCCGTCTATCCATTCCTGCCGGAGGCTTAGTTGTGTGGCGAGCTGCGCCGCCCATTGTCGACGCCAGCTGCCGAATACGGCCAGCTGGCGCATTGCGACGGCCGCCCCTTCGGGATAGGCCGTCGTGGTGGCCTGCGTATACATATTCGTTACCCCCCCATGCAACTGCCCGTTTTTTCCCTGTGGGAAACTCGCCTCTGCATCCATCAGCCAGCTGGCAAAGCTGCTGGGGGAAAAAAGCCTTATGGCTGGGTCGTTGTACTGAATACGTTCGCGAAAAAAGGCTGTCCGCAGCTGTAGCAGCCAGCGGTCGGCTGACCGCTGCCAGTGGAGAGCCGTTCGCAGGATACTGTCTGCCTGGGTTGCCTCGCTGCGCGTTTGCACCAGCGTGGGAGGGATTTCCCGAAACTGTCGCTGGCTCCAGTGAAAAATTGCCAATTGCTGCCGTGGGCCAATTTTCCAATGCAGGGATTGCAACATACCACCCCCCCTGACGGCAGCGTGCTGCTGCCGCTGCTCCGGCAGGCCGGGTGCCGGGCGGAAGATAAAATTATTGTCGGCTGTGCGCCGAAAAAAACGAGTCTGCACAGCCCATCGCTGCCCGCCCGCGCCCAGGCGCACTTGTCCGTCAAAGAGGCCAAAACTACCTGCACTCAACTGCCCGTCCACCAGCCAACGCTGCCCGTAGGCAGGCGTATTTTGCAGATTGATGGCTCCTCCCATAGCACCGCTCCCCCACAAAGCCGACAGCCCCCCATAGTGTATGTTGATCTTATCGGTAAAAATTAGCGGGAGTAAGGAAAAATCCAGCAGCCCCAGGCTGGGGTTTACAATTGGCAGCCCATTCCAGAGCAGCAACTGCTGCCCTGCTGCTCCGCCGCGCAGGGAGGCAGTTGCAAGGCTGCCGGCACCATAGCTTTTTATATAAATCCCCCCCTCGCGGCTCAGCAGATCGGCAACATTGCTAAGAGCAGCATACCGCTGCCCCAGCGAATCCCAGCGCTCAACCCGCTCACCCAGCGCTACAATCTGTTCGCGCCCGGCCAGGACAGTCACAGTCGGCAGCAGCAGACTGCTGTCGGGCGCTTGCGCACGGGCAGTGACGACCAGCGTCAGCACAATCACTATGCAATAAACCGATTCTCTCATCCGCTTACCTGTATTAAGCGGAGTTTACACGAGCTGGAAAACGAAATGGCTGACTAAACAGCGCGGCAGCAGGCTACGCCTGATAGGCTGGCCCGACAGAACCCATGACGTCTCACATCCGCTTTTCCTCCGAAAGCCTGGAATGAATCTATGACACGGGCAGGTCTTCTGGCTCGTTTCGGCATCCTGGCCGCCTTCCCATCTGCCCGGAGAGAGCATGACAGTGGCATGTGGCAAAGTGCTGGATATACATCCCTGGAAACTTACAGCAGCGGGGACTGCTCCGGATTTTCACCGGATTCCCTTTTCAGGTGCGGCGAGGCGCACCACCTGTGTCAGGCACAAAGATACAAGTTATTTGGACGGCAGCAGCATTTTTACAACAGCAAGCCTGGGGGATTTTCTCACACAAGCCCGCAACCCACGGATACATCCCCCTTTTTTACACCCGGCCGCCGGCCCCGCCAATGCAGCTCATGGCCGCCGCCGGCAAAAGCCCGGCAGGCGCGCTCAGGGCTTTTCGGCACGATGATTTTCCAAAAATACCCTGGCCCGCAGGCGGGCATTTTCGCGCACATTTACATAGAAAAGGTTGAAATCACCCGGATGGTAATTCTTCCTCGTATAAAATATGCTGCCCGGGAAGTGGGGGCGCTTTGTCCAGAGAACAGACTCGTGGATTTGCGCGTCGGCAACCCGCGGCCTCACCTTGGAAAAGGGCGTAATGACACCGCCCAGGTTGAGCGAAGCATCGGCATAGGTCGGTTGGGTCGTCCAAAGCAGTGGATTGGTAACCAGTATGCCCGGGGCACCATCCGGACCGTGGTTGCGCTGCCAGGTGCGCCACGACATCAGGCAACCAATATCCTCCGGGGACTCACAGGGGCGGAGTGAGGAAAAATGGTTGATATTGACCGGGATGCCAACCAGATAGGCGGCAACCAGCTGGTATTGAAGCGGTTGTCCGTCAATGAATTCTCTGACCAGCCGCTGCCCATGGGTAGTGCCCTGGCTGTGTGAAGCAATGATAAAAGGACGCCCCTGGTTGTAGTGTTCGATGTAGTATAGAAAAGCAGCCTTGATATCTGCATAAGCCACCTCAAATGCCTGCAGAGCGCTGCTGGTATCGCGGGTAAAATAGGCATTGAGGTGCGCCTGTCGATAGTAAGGCGCAAATACCCTGCCGACACCATTGAAGAGCGATGCCTGAAACTGTATCGGGCTCTCATCCGTGCGCAGATTAAGCGCGGGATCATCCACAGGGCCGTTCCAGCCAGTGTCACCACGCTTGCCAATGTAGGTAGTGGGGTGAAGGAAAAAAACGTCCACTGCTGCTGCTGACTGCTCATCGGTCAGGCCGTCAGGGGTCAGATCAGCCGCATCAGTGCGCCAGGGGAGTGCTGCCCAAAAGCGCTCCTGACTGTAGTCAGGCGCAACAGGCACCTTTTGTTGCTGGAAATGTCCCTTGGGTTTTACACTGGCACAGGCCGACACAATCCCTAACACCAGCAGGGGGAGTAAATAGCGTATCATATAGGAAAAAGCTAAGTGAAAAGGGCGTAACCCACTTGTAGACGGACACACACCCTCCTATAAAAACGGGAATTTTGTACTGATTGTTGCTGCGCCCCTGTCAATTATCACCCCCAATTGCCGCTAAATCGCTATCTTTGCAAAAAGGCATAGTTATGAAGTTTCTGATTACCATCGCCATCATCTACTTTGCATATCGCCTCCTTTTTGCCGCTCCCCGCCTCAATGGGCAGGGTGGCGGGCAGCAACCTCCGTCAAACCCCAACAGGCGTCGCGATGATGACGATTACATTGATTACGAAGAATTGAAATAAATGCATTCAATATTGAGCGGGCAGGAAGCATCGCCATTCAGCAGCTGGCTTGTGGCCAGCAACCACCAGTTTATCGCATGTAACAAGCCAGCCGGCCTGCCTGTACAGCCAGATAAAACAACAGATACGTCTCTTCTCGCATTGGCTACCGCCTACTGTCGCCAGCCGCTGGATATCGTCAATCGCATTGACAGGCCTGTAAGTGGTCTGGTGCTGTTTGCTAAGAAAAAATCTTCCGTCGCTTTTCTGAATCAACAATTTCAGGAAAGGGAGGTGGAAAAATCATACCTGGCCATCGTCGGTAATATGCCGCCCGCTACGTCCGGCGAAGTCGTCCACTATCTGCGCAACAATGGAGCTACCAACAGGACGCGCATCGCAGATACAGCTTTTCCCGGGGCGTTGGAGGCCCGGCTCCAGTATCAGTATATCAGCAGCAGCGACCGCTACCACTTGTTGTTGGTAAAGCTGCTGACAGGCAGGCATCACCAGATTCGCGCGCAACTGGCACAGCTCGGTTGCCCTGTGCGCGGTGACGTCAAGTATGGCTTCAAACGAGCCAATGCCGATCGGTCTATTGATCTGCACAGTTGGCAGCTAGGCTTCAAGAGGCCTGTTACCAGCGAATGGCAATTGCTGACAGCGCCTCCTCCGGTAACGCCCGTTTGGCAAGCATTCGCCGACGATATCATGGGCCTGTAGGTTTTGTAGCCGGCAGACCCTCATTATCTTCCCGGCCGGCCAAATAACCGCACCCGGCTTGGTTACCATAGCCGCCAACGGACTGGAATCTCACCGACAGCCAAGATAAGTGCAGGTGTAATGCCCTGTATTTGCTGCCCCGGGCAGCAAATACAGGGCAAGATCCAGCCCGTTTGCCAGGGCTGTCCTTTTTTCTGCCCACGACCACCACGCAGGATAAAGGTTTTATCTCGCCGGATGCTCCATCCCGCGAACAGCATATTATCTGCTTGATCCGGCACACAAAAGCAGGCGGTCAACAAAAAACTTCAATCTCAGATTTTTTTTGAGCAAATATGTAACCTAATCGCTCTTTCTGCGTAACAGAGAACGATAAGGCGATTGGATTGTATGTGATTTACACAGGAACCGTTTCAAGTGTATACTTAAATCGGTTTTTGGGATGGCCTCTCTTTCACTTCGGTGGAAGGGGGGCTTTTTTGTTGGGGAAAAACCGCTTTCATGCCTGCAGCCTTCGGCTGGCAGTCAAAAAATAGTTAGCTTCTTGCAATTGCCGACAGTAGTTTCTGGTATAGCCGGGACAATAAATACCTTCGCCTCAGGGCGCCAAAACGTGTGTATAGCATGGCTGGCAGGCATAATATGCAAAGGCACAACCATCACCTGCAGTCGTGGTCGGGCTAAGGCACAGTTAGTAGGCATTAAACTCCTCGGCAGTCATACCGAAGACAGTAATATCAATCAGCAGGCCACTCATTTTCCGGTATTCGTTGCGCAAATCTCCCTCCCTTCGAAAACCTAGTTTACGGGCGAGCCGTTGGCTGGCAGCATTGTCAGCCAGTGTTTTGACAACCAGTTTTTCAAGCTGTAACTGTTTGAATGCTAGCGTTATAACCTTGGTCAATGCCTCTGTCATAAACCCCTGGCCAGTGTATTGGTGGTGCAAAAAATAATTGAGATCAGCTCTGGGGATTTGCCAGTCGATATCACACAAGCTGACGAATCCGATAAGGTCGGCTTCTTCGCTGCGCCAGATACCAAAACTATACATTTCCTGCATCAGCCAGGCAGCGAGCCTTTTGCGCACTTCGGCCTCTCCATTGACGGGGCTGGTAACAGTTTCTGCCAGGGCAGGAAAATGATCGTTTATGAGTGCTGAATTATCAGCTACGAGCTGATAGAAAGCCTGCCCGTCGCCCTCCCGGAAGCGTCTCATGAGGACTCTTCGCGAGATAACAGCCGTATCGACTTCAAAAAGGTGCGGTTGTAAATTCATGCTTTACCAGCTTAGTATTCTGTCTAAGGTCGTTCAAATGCGAAGAGTGTTTCCGGGATTTTCTTACAGGGCTCCCATTGGCTTTCTTCGGACCCTCAGTCACATAGCCCCGGTAAAGCCCTCTCCAAAACGCGAAAATGCACAAAAATGCCCCGTTTTACCGGAGGCAAAAACTTCCTGACACGCTATCAGGCATCTGCTGACAGGATTTTGAGGATTTCTGCAGCAGCCACGGCAATTTTGGTGCCTGGTCCAAAGATACCTGCGACCCCCTGCTCATATAGCCACGCATAGTCGGCATGCGGGATAATCCCCCCTACGACTACCAGTATATCCTGTCGGTTGAGCGCCGCCAATGCCGCCAGTGTTTCGGGAACTAAGGTCTTATGGCCGGCTGCCAGAGAGGAGATACCCAGGATATGGACATCATTTTCGGCTGCCTGCTTTGCTGCTTCTGCCGGTGTCTGGAACAAGGCGCCCATATCGACGTCAAAACCCAGATCTGCAAAGCTGGTGGCGATGATTTTGGCACCGCGGTCATGGCCATCCTGTCCCAGTTTGACCACCATGATGCGCGGTCGCCGGCCTTCCTTTTGTGCAAAAGCGTCGGCCATCTCCCGGGCGTGTATGAAATCGGGATCAAGCATAATTTCACCCGCATATACGCCGCTGATGGTGTGTTGTACGGCCTGATAGCGTCCGAAAGCACGCTCCATGGCGAAGCTTATTTCACCCAGGCTGGCGCGCGCGCGCGCTGCGTCTATGGCCAGAGCCAACAGGTTGTCGTTGCCAAGACTAGCCTGATAGATGGCTTCGAGCTTCTGCTGCACCAACGGCTCGTCGCGGCTGGCACGCAGCTGCTGCAGCCGCTCGATCTGGCCCTGACGCACGGCCGTGTTATCTACTTCGAGAATATCAATATTGGTGGCTTCATTAACAGGGTAGAGGTTGACACCCACAATTTTTTCCTGCCCACTGTCTATACGTGCCTGCTTTTTGGCGGCAGCCTCTTCAATACGCATTTTAGGCAGCCCCAGCTCGATGGCACGTGCCATGCCGCCGGCTGCTTCAACTTCTTCGATAATTTCCCAGGCTTTGCGTACCAGCTCAGCTGTGAGGTATTCGATGTAGTATGAACCACCCCAGGGGTCAATAGCGCGGGTGATATCAGTATCCTGTTGCAGATACTTCTGCGTATCCCGCGCAATTTTGGCAGAAAAATCGGTCGGCAGGGCAATAGCCTCGTCCAGTGCATTGGTATGCAATGACTGTGTGCCTCCAAAAATAGCGGCCATAGCTTCTATGCAGGTGCGGCCGATATTGTTGAAAGGATCCTGTTCTGTCAGGCTATAACCGGAAGTCTGGCTGTGGGTGCGCAACGACAAGCTACGCTCATCGCGCGGGTTAAATTTGGAGACAATTTTTGACCACAACAGGCGGCCTGCCCGCATCTTGGCAATCTCCATGAAGTGATTCATACCGATACCCCAGAAGAATGAAATACGGGGTGCAAAATCGTCAATATCTAAGCCTGCCGCCATGCCTGTACGCAGGTACTCCAGGCCATCGGCCAGGGTGAAGGCCAGTTCCAGTTCAGCAGGGGCACCTGCTTCGTGCATGTGGTAGCCACTCACACTGATGGAGTTGAAGCGCGGCATGTGGCGGGAAGTATAGGCAAAAATATCACCGATGATGCGCATGCTGGGCCCCGGAGGGTAAATGTAGGTATTGCGCACCATAAACTCCTTGAGAATATCATTCTGTATGGTGCCACTGAGCTTGTCGGGGCTAACGCCTTGTTCCTCAGCAGCCACAATATAGAAAGCCATGATGGGAATGACGGCGCCGTTCATGGTCATAGATACCGACATCTCATCCAGCGGTATCTGGTCGAAGAGGATTTTCATATCCTCCACGGTATCAATAGCAACACCTGCCTTGCCCACATCTCCCTTCACCCGCTCATGGTCACTGTCGTAACCGCGGTGGGTAGCCAGGTCAAAAGCAACCGAAAGCCCCTTTTGTCCCTGGGCCAGGTTGCGGCGATAAAAAGCGTTGCTCTCTTCCGCCGTGCTGAAGCCGGCATACTGCCGTATGGTCCAGGGACGTATGGTGTACATGGAGGCATAAGGCCCTCGCAGGTAGGGGGGCTTGCCGGCAGTATAGTCGAGATGATCGTAGGCGGCAGCTTCTTTGGCCGAAAACCAGGCAGGTATTTCAATACCTTCGGTAGATGTATGTACCTGAGGGGTATCGGCGCCGGGGCGAAGGGAATCCAGCGCCCAGCTGAGTTTATGGCTGCGAAAGTCAGGGCGTGCCATAGTTTCGTTTTTTGATTATAGCCTGCAATTTAAAACAGCCGCCGCACATTATATGTTGTCAATGATAAGAATCTCCGCAATTCTCCCGTCTTTCGCACAAGGATCATCAAAAAACCTGATTATCGTTCAAACACGTATATATTTGCATCGTGATTGCTTATACGAAACATACTCTTTCCAACGGTCTGCGCGTGCTGGTACATGAAGACAGCAGTACGCCTATGGCTGTCGTCAACGTATTGTACAATGTTGGCTCCCGCGACGAGTCGCCAGACAGGACGGGCTTTGCTCACCTCTTTGAGCACCTTATGTTTGGCGGTTCCGTAAATATACCGGATTTCGATACGCCGCTGCAGCATGCCGGGGGAGAGAACAATGCTTTCACCAACAATGATATCACCAATTTTTATATATCCGTGCCGGCTGAAAACCTGGAAATAGCTTTCTGGCTGGAAAGTGACCGCATGTTGCAGCTGGACTTTAGCGAAAAGGTGCTGGATGTGCAGCGGAAGGTGGTGGTAGAAGAGTTTAAGGAGACCTGCCTGAATGAGCCCTACGGAGATCATGGCCATCACCTGGCTGCGCTGGCCTATCAGGTGCATCCCTACCGATGGCCAACCATTGGGCTTGTGCCTGAGCACGTAGCCAATGCCAGCTTAGGGGAGGTAAAAGATTTTTTTTATCGCCACTACCGGCCCAACAATGCCATCCTCACAGTCACGGGCAATGTCAAGGCAGATCGTGTATTCCGCCTGGCAGAGAAGTGGTTTGGGGAAATCCCCGGCGGTAATATACCCGTCCGAAATCTTCCGGCTGAACCTGCTCACAAGGTTTTTCGCCAGCAATTGGTGGAGGCGCGGGTGCCGGGCGATGCGATTTTTATGGCCTTTCATACGCCCGGCCGACAGGATGGAGCTTACTACGCTTCCGACTTATTGTCTGATCTGCTGGGGAACGGGCGTTCAAGCCGCTTGTATCGCCACTTGGTGAAGGAAAGTGAACTTTTCACCATGATTGATGCCTACGTGACGGCAACCATCGATCCGGGCTTGCTGATCATCGAGGGCAGGCCCGCCGGAGGCGTAAGCCTTGAACAGGCGCGTGAGGCCATTTGGGGGCAACTGAATGCATTGAAAACGGAGGGGGTGACAGAGACGGAGATGACCATGCTTCGCAACAAAGCAGAGAGCACACTCATTTTTTCGGAAATGAGCATCTTAAGCAAGGCATCCAATCTGGCTTTTTTCGAACTGCTGGGCAATCCTGAACTAATCAACGAGGAACCCGACTTGTACAACAGCGTGACGGCAACGTCTCTGCAGCAACTGTCACAGTCCTGGCTTCAACTGGACAATTGTGTGGAGTTGACCTACAAAGCGATCAGCTGACGGTACGTCCGGAATTTTCTGCCGGCAAAACTGAGCTTTTCCTGCTTAGTTATTCGGCTCCAGAAAAGCACAGCGCTCCGCTGAGCAACGAATAAAACTAATAATCTGTTAGAAAAATCAATGTAAGCTCAGCGAGAAAATCCCGAACGCGAGCTGCCTGCCAGCTGTTCCAATACAGCAGCAAACAACAGCACTTATTTTTTCAGTGTAAGTGTATATTCTGCTACTGCCTGTATCTGCTCGGGCGTGAGCAAATTGGCAAAAGGAGTCATAGCATTGCGACCGTTGGTGATGACCTGCACCCGCTCTTCCAGCGTGAGTTGCGTAGTCTGTAGGTTAAAAGCACCACTAGCGCCCATATCTCCGTAAAGGCCGTGGCAGGTCACACAGTAAGTTTTGTAAATTTTAGCACCATCGATAGCAGGAGATGCACTTGCGCTGCTGCTTCCGGAGCTGCCGGCCGTATCACTACCACCACAAGCCCAGACAGCTGAGGCAAAGACGATGGGTAATATGTATTTTTTCATAATGCAATCAATTTGTTTGATGTTCATTACACGAGGACCTACACGCTTACTTCCGGGGCGCAGGCCGGGTTGCCGCACACAATCATTTCCGCCCTTATGGCGATGAAGAATTCTCAGAATAATCATGAGGTATCTTTGCAATGATCTGTAGAACAACATCTTAGCCAATAGCTTTTATCTGACAAGGCAGCAGCAAGCACACAGCCGAAACAAAAATAAAGTAAAAACAACAATTAGGGCATTGTTTTGCCGGCAATTGTATTTTTCATCGCGCCGCAGACCTTTGTAGCTGCATAGTCAGGCGTGGAAATACACTGCGAGCCCTGAGGTTTTGCAGTTAGTTTTATAGGCAGCCGGATGGCCAAAAATAGACGGCATTTGGGCTGTCAGGATTACACAAAACACCAAACCTCCATACAACTGCCAATAATTTTTGCAACCGCCTGTTTCCTGATCTTAAGCCTGTTTACAGAAATCCACCAACTGCCAGGGAGATGTATAACGGTTGTATTCTGCTAGTCGCCGAATTTTGTTCATGGCGTTGAGGTCAGTGTACCAAAATTTACAGCATTTTGGCATACTGGCACGCACAAAACTTGACGGCCTGAAGTATACATCTGTCAGTCGCTGCCCGGCACCGGTGGTCAGACCTACTGCTTGAACCAGGTCATTCTGCCTGCAGGGCCGCCTTTTTCGCTTTCAATAAGGATAAAATACAGTCCGGCAGGCCAGGCTACAGAGGGCTGCAGCAATGTTTCATCGGCTGCAGTTGACGGCCATACCTGTCTGCCAATCGGTCGACCCAGCACATCAAAAAAACTTAGCCGGAAATCGGGTCGATCGAGATCAGCCAGCCACGCAATCCGGGCAGAAGAACCCGGATTGGGATAAATAACCCAAAGAGGCTGGTCATCTGTCGGGTTATCAACAGAATTAACACATGCCGTCACGGCATTGAGGGTAGGTTGTATAGCACCCAAAGTAGTATCACAGCTCGCACTCAGTTGCAGGATATATTCCGTACAAGGCTGTAGAGCATCCAGCAGGAAAAAAGTGTCCTGTACAGCCACTGTCGTCCAATTGGTAGTCCCTCGTTGACGATAAGCGAGCAGATAGTCGGAGATACCGGACTGGCTGTTCCAGCGCACGGTCAGCCGGGTAGTGTCGGTATTGGACAATCGAAAACCGACGGGGGAAGGACATTCATTGTCGCCAAGCAGGTAGATACAGTAGTCTTCTGTTTCGCCGTAGACGCTCAGGAAGGGACAAGGATCTGAGGCCGACAAAAATTGCATGACCACCCGCATGCGGGTGAGCCCGGGTAGTGCACTGGCGGGGATGAGTAGACTGCCCGCTGTCACCTGACTGCTGCTCTCACCACTAAACACTCTTTCCTGGCCGGTGAAAAAACCATTTTGATCCAGATCTACCCAGATGGAGAAGGCTTCAAGGTAGGGGCTACCGGAGAAAGCCGGCTCGAGTTGCAGCGGGTAGGAGAGCCCTCTTGTCAGCGGGACAGGATCCAGCCTGAGGCCGTAATTGCTGTAACCATCAGGCTCTGCTCCGGAGATATTTTCAAAAAAATTGCCGATAGCTACCCGCCGGATCCATTCGCCTGTGTTGTTAAATTCTCCGGATACACAGTAGGGGCGATCGAGGCATGGGCCACAGCCGGAGGTAGAAAAAGTCTTGAGGGGGCTAAAAATCAGCAGGCCGCTGCTGCACCGCACGCCCACCTGGTATTCGTAAGCTGTGCAGGTTTCGAGGTTTGCCAGCAGGACCGTCAGTCCGGAGGTAGAGAGTGTATTCCATTGGTTGCTACCTTCAGGTCGCCAACGGATATCGTAGGTTGTGGCGGCGAGCACTGCTGACCAGTAAATCGTCGCCTGCGCCTGGCCTATGGCATCCATCACAATATTGTCGGGCGCCACACAACAGCCATCGGTCGTAAAGAAGAAACTGCTGCCAAAGCCGGTCGCTTCACTTTGGCAAAAGCCGGCCAACTGGTACTCGTACTGTGTACATGCCTGCAGACCGGTGATAAGGAAGGGGCTCTGCACATCTTCTGCCAGTAGCCATTCGGTGCTGCCGGCAGGTCGCCAGCGTATAGCAACGCGCAACAGGCTGTCGTTGGTGTTCCAGGCAATACTTGCCTGTACATCAGTTCGCTGAATGACCTGGTTGGAGCTTGGCGGGAGGCAGCTCCCGCAGTCCTGCAGCAACAGTTCCAAACTATTGTAAACATTGAGCCGCCCGCCGGTGGCCATCAGGTTGGTGAGGGCCGGCTTCACATCTACGCCGCCCAGGATTACATCCCTGATCCAAAGGGCGGCGGCTGCCGGATCGCTGCGCACCAGGGTCATGAGCGAAGGACAAGGAGCGCTGTACAGCAGCCCGATAGCACCTGTAACATGTGGGGTTGCGGCGGAGGTGCCGCCAAAAACGCCATAGCTGCCGCTGGCAGAGAGTGTATAACTGCCACTACCGGGCGCTCCTAAGTCGATATTGACAGCGCCATAACCGGCAGAGGCTACCTTTTCGTCGAGATGATTGGTATTGGTGACGGCGATGAGGAAAGGGCTGGGGCAGGTTGTGGGCAGATCACCCGATACATCAACATTGACATTTTGGTTGGCGGTAGCGCCGCAGTTGAGGATGCCCTGTGTGCCTAAGCTGTCATAGAGGGAACACCAGATGGGGCTGTCATCAGGCATACCGCCATTGACACCCCAGGAAGCATTGGTAGCAACGACAAAAGCGCCTGCCGACCCCTGGCTGGCATTGTAGCGCATGCGCTGCGCGAGCGGGTACGAATAAGCGGCCAATACTTTGGCTTCCGTGGTGTTGAAGTTGTTTTTGATAATCATCACCTTCACTCGCCAGTTGAGTCCGCTCACGCCTATGCCATTGTTGCCATCGGCACCAACGATTCCCACAACGGGCGTTCCATGGCTACCACCACTGCCTATCTGATCGTCGTTGGTGACGGTACTCCACCCCAGATAGTCATCAATGTAACCATTCTGGTCATCGTCAATCCCGTTGGCAGGAATTTCTGCGTGGTTGATCCATCGATTTTGCTGAAAATCGGGATGAGAGAGCGACAAGCCATCATCGATGACACAAATGACGATGGTATCTCCTGTGATCGTCAGCCCTCCTGTGGCTATATCCCAGGCAAGATCTGCATCGATATCGGCATCGGGTAAACCATTGGTCTGCCCTGTGTTGAGGTACTGCCACTGGTTGCTGACGAGCGGGTCATCGGGCAGGGTTGAGCGGAGGTCAACGAGGTGGTTGAACTGTGCTGCCAGCACCTCCTTGCGGCTGCGTACGATTTTCAGCAGCCGCAGGTCTTCTGTGGAATAGGGATCAAACTGAAAGAGCCAGACATTGAGGGGAGGCGAAACGCAGTCGACGGCCCTCAACTGAGGTGCGTGCCGGTCGCCTTCGGCCCAGGCAGCCGCCCAATGCTTACCGTCGACGGCAGGGGGCAGCTGTACGAGCAGTTCGCCTTCGACATAGGCAGGTTTTTGTGCCGACAGCTGTTGGCCGGCGAAGAGCAGGGCGAACAGGCAGCAGCGGAGCAGCCTGTAAGGGTTGACAATGTTATTTCGATCTCGTGACAGCATAAATTGCATTCATCTTTTCGCCATGGAAAAATACATTGTTTTTATGCACGATACACACAAAACCAAAAAATTGTCAATAAGTTGTCAATAAGGCAGCAGGAATGGAGCAGAGGGTAAAAAACGCGAGACCGCCCTGCACAGCAGGAGCGGTCTCGTATTTTTTTATCCAAAACCAGCGCTTAGGCGCCCAGCTCTTCGCGAATCTTGTTGAGTGCCGATCCTGCGCGCACCCAGTCGATTTGTTGCGCGTTGTAGGTATGCGTCACCTCAAAGCTGTCAGAAGAACCGTCGGCATGGTTGAGAACAACGGTCATATTCCGGCCGGGAGCCATATCATCGAAGCCGAGCAGATCGATGCTGTCGTCCTGACGAATTTTGTCATAATCAGCCGGATTGACAAATGTGAGCGCCAGCATCCCCTGCTTTTTGAGGTTGGTCTCGTGGATACGGGCGAAAGATTTGACGATTACCGCTTTTACACCCAGGAAGCGAGGTTCCATGGCTGCGTGCTCACGGCTGGAGCCTTCACCATAATTTTCCTCACCGAAGACAACGGTACTGATGCCTGCTGCCTTGTAGGTGCGGGCGCTATCAGGCACCCCCATATACGCATCGTTTACAAAGTTGAGCACCTTGTTGGCTTCATCATTGTAAGCATTGATAGCGCCGATGAGGCAGTTGTTGGAGATATTTTCGAGGTGGCCGCGGTATACCAGCCAGGGGCCGGCCATGGAAATATGATCAGTTGTACACTTGCCCTTGGCTTTGATCAGCAGGCGCATACCCTTGAGCTGTGCCTGTGTGATTGGCTCAAAAGGTGTGAGCAGTTGCAGGCGGTCGCTGCTGGGCGACACATGCACCTCTACACCGGAACTATTGGCAGCGGGGGGCTGATAGCCGGCATCTTCAACGTCGAAGCCACGAGGAGGCAGCTCAACACCGCTGGGCGGGTCGAGATGTACCGCCTCACCATCTTCGTTGATGAGTGTGTCTGTCAGCGGATTGAAGGTCAGATCACCAGCGATGACAAGCGCGGTGACAATCTCCGGGCTGGCGACGAAAGCACGCGTTTGCGGATTGCCGTCGTTGCGCTTGGAGAAATTGCGGTTGAAGCTGGTAATGATAGAATTGGCACGCTTAGGATCATCGGTGTGGCGCGCCCACTGTCCGATACAAGGACCACAGGCATTGGCCATCACAACGCCGCCGATTTCTTCAAAGGCCTCCAGTTGCCCGTCGCGGGCAACCGTGTAGCGGATCTGCTCAGAACCCGGCGTGATGGTAAACTCAGCCTGCGTTTTCAGTTTTTTGGCCTTGGCCTGTCGCGCAACGCTGGCAGCGCGATCGAGGTCTTCATAGCTGGAGTTGGTGCAGCTACCAATGAGGCCTACTTCCAGCTTTTGTGGGTAGCCCTGCTCCTTGACCGCCTTAGCAAACGCGGAGATAGGCCATGCGAGATCCGGCGTGTAAGGACCATTGACATGAGGCTCCAGCTCACTCAGGTTGATTTCGATTACCTGATCAAAATATTTTTCCGGTGCTGCGTAGCAGTCCGCATCGCCTGTAAGACAGTCGGCAATCTGATCGGCCATATCAGCAATATCTGCGCGGTCGGTAGCGCGCAGGTAGCGGCTCATAGAGTCGTCATAGCCAAAAGTAGAGGTAGTGGCACCAATTTCTGCACCCATGTTGCAGATGGTACCTTTACCCGTACAAGACATGGCCTGTGCGCCTTCGCCGAAGTACTCGACGATAGCACCCGTACCACCTTTTACAGTCAGGATACCCGCTACTTTCAGGATAACATCTTTGGGCGACGTCCAGCCGCTGAGTTGGCCCGTCAGCTTGACACCAATAAGCTTGGGCATCTTCAGTTCCCAAGGCATGCCGACCATAACGTCCACAGCATCAGCACCGCCGACACCAATGGCTACCATACCCAGTCCGCCCGCATTGGGTGTATGTGAGTCTGTACCAATCATCATACCTCCGGGGAAGGCATAATTTTCGAGTACGATCTGGTGAATGATACCAGCGCCGGGCTTCCAGAAGCCTATGCCATATTTGTTGGAAACAGAAGCCAGAAAGTCATATACCTCCTTATTGTCGGTCATGGCGGTAGCGAGATCCTTGTCTGCTCCGGACTCAGCCTGAATGAGGTGGTCGCAGTGGACGGTAGAGGGGACAGCTGTTTTGTCGCGACCGCAGGTCATAAACTGCAGCAGCGCCATTTGAGCGGTAGCGTCCTGCATAGCGACCCTGTCAGGAGCGAAAAATACATAATCCTTACCGCGCTGATAGGCCTGCAGCGGGGAATCCGGATGGAGATGGCTGTAGAGAATTTTTTCAGCTAAGGTCAGCGGCCGCCCAAGGTGGGCACGGGCAGCATCAACCTTGCGCGGCATGTCTGCGTAAACAGCCTTTATCATTTCAAGATCAAACGCCATGACTTTATTTTTTCTATTGCGAATACGAATAATGAACGAATAACAATCAGGCAAAGCTAAGGGTTTTATATCATTTGCCGAAAGGCTGCTACAGAATAAAAGCGGCTTGACTCAGCATTCGCACAAGCGGGCGCCCGGGCCGCCTCGGGGGCGGGGCTTAAGCCTGCTCCTGCAGGGCTTTGCGGGCATAATAGACATTTTTGCCCACGGACACGGGCGTCGCCCGGGCATCGGCCATGCCATGCCGGCCGTTGAGAAGCTCCGGCGCGGGAAATAACGGGTGAGACGGGCCTGTAGGAGTATTAAAACGCCGGATATTTTTGGGGCAATGCCCCCGGCTAATCTGTGGGTAGCGACAGCTTACGGGTTAATAAGTTCTTCCTGCACATTGCCGGCCAGCTCCAGGCCTGCATTGCGGCCTAGGCCGGCAAAGAGCAGGCGATTGCCTTCATAAAAAGAAACCGACAGCTGCGACAGCAGGCTCTCATTGACTTTGCCGGTCATACGGCCGGAGACGGGCGATATGAGGTCGGCCCCTTCGGCCCTTAAGCCGGTGACTTCCAGCCGGTAGCGGCTGTCGGTCAGGGTGACGGTCGGGTGGCCGTCGACGACGGCGGCCTGCAGCCGCGCGCCTGTGTAGGTGGCCATGCGGTATATTTTTCCCTCCCACAAAAAGCCTGCTATGAAGCCCACGAAGTGGCTTCCCAGCCATGGAATGCGCGCCACGGACACCATGACTGATACGGGCTCAGCATGGTCAAAATGGTTGCTCTGCATCCATATCCACGAGCTGGGAAAGGAGCGACCCCAGTCTTTTTCCATATAGCCAATGCCGCCTGTAAAGTCTACCGGCTTGCCTTCCACCCTAAGCTGCCCGCTGAGCCGGTGAAAAACGCTGACCACACCGTGGTAGCATTCCATAAACGGCATAAAGCCGTACCAGCCCATGATGCCGGGCGCCCCCAGGCGCGACGGCCACGGGTGCTGGCTGCTAAAATGCAGCTCCCCCTCCAGATCGGGCAACTGCAGCGCCAGCCGGCTGCCGGAAAAATAGCTGCCACCCAGCTGCACCTCAAATTTTCCTTTTGTAGGGATGAATGCTTCTGCAGGAAATGTGTGAAAAGCTGCTTTGCACTGCTTGCCGTCAAGCACTTGTATGAAGGCTTCCTGCCTGCCCGCTTCATCCATAGATATGCCGGGGATGACAGCCAGAGCGTACTGCTCGGTTGGATCGATGAGCTTGAAGTACCAGCCTTCAAAATAGTTGCGGCTGCGGCCCCAGCCGTGGTACTGCTCGGGGTTCCAGAGTGCCTGCCAGCGGCCTAGGGCGTCTTTCATGGTAAAAAGGTTGTATATTTTATAAAAAAGGGTTGTTCATGCGCTCAAAGCCTATCGTGGTTGCGGGACCATGGCCGGGGTAGACGCGCACCTGGTCGGGCAGCGGCATTAGTTCCCGCCTGATGGAGGCAATCAGTGCGTCGTGGTTGCCGCCGGGCAGATCGGTGCGGCCAATGCTGCCATAGAAAAGTACATCGCCTGCGATGACAAAGCCTTCGTGCTGCTCGTAAAAACACAGGCTGCCGGGCGAATGGCCCGGGCAAAGCAGGGTGTGGAGCTGGCTTTGGCCAAAAAGGATGGTCTCTCCGGCTTCGATATAGCGTGCAGGGGCGGGTGAAGGCTCCGCAGGGGGCAGCCCGTAGAGCATGCATACCTGGGGTACTGCATCCAGCACAGCTTGCTCAAGGGTATGGATTTCCAGCGGCAGCTGATAGGTGTCTGCAACGTAGCGATTGCCAAATACATGGTCGAGGTGGCAGTGCGTATTGATGAGCCTTACGGGGCGGAGGTTTCGCTCTTCGATGACGCGGCTCAGTTCTTCTTTTTCGGCCTGGTCGTGGCAACCGGGATCAAAGATGATGCATTCGCCGGTAGCATCGTACACAATATAGGTGTTTTCCTGAAAAGGGTTGAAGGTAAGTCGAATAACAGCTGCCATGAGCGGATGGTATGTGTGTGAAAGTATGCTTTCCCGGTGTATAGCCGGCTTTGAGCAGCGGCTTTGCGGGTATAAAGCTTTTGCAGATGACAAAAATATTTATTTTGCAACTTACCATTGGGGCAAAATGTATAAATAGTATAATTTACATGCTCATTCGCCCCCGGCCGCCCGGCCGCTGCCATGGCTGCCACTTGCGTGCAGCCTGCCGGCCTTACCGCTGCGGCCATTTTTACAAAAAAAAATACCAAGCTGTCATGCTCAGAATTGCTACAATGGTCATGCTCAAAGCAGTCATGCTGCTGCTCTTGCTGCTCGCTGACGGGGGGGCGAAGGCACAGACGTCGCAGGTTGTGTTTGGGAAAAACAGGGTGCAGTATCATCGGGATTTCGACGCCTGGATGAAGTATGAGAGTGATAATTTTGTCACCTATTGGTATGGGGAAGGTCGCAATATCGCGCAGGCAGTAGTGCAAATGGCGGAGATGGATTTTCCTTACGTGCAACGCATCCTGGAGCATCGCATGAATGAAAAGGTGCAAATCATTGTATATGTTGATCTTACGGACCTGAAACAGAGTAATCTGGGTAGCGATGAAATTTTTACCAATGCCGCCGGGCGTACGAAGTTCCTGGGCAATAAGGTGTTTGTCTACTTCAACGGTGATCACAATGACCTCCGCAGGCAGGTACGGGAGGGCATAGCAGGGGTTTATCTCGAAGCAATGCTCTATGGCTCCGGCCTGCAGGAGATCGTTCAGAATGCTATCCTGATGAATCTGCCGGACTGGTTTACGACGGGTCTTACGGCTTTTGTAGGGGAAAAGTGGAATACCCGGCTCGATGATGAACTGCGGCAGTTGCTGCTGTCAGGGCGATACAGCAGTTTTGAGGCGCTGGCAAAGGAACATCCCGCCATTGCCGGGCACTCTTTCTGGTATTACATCTATTCTGCTCAGGGTTTGTCAACAGTATCCTATCTGTTGTACGTGACGCGCATCAACCGGAGTCTGGATGAAGGGTTTATGTATGCGCTCGGAAAAACCTATGGTATCATCGCGCATGACTGGCTTGCGTTTTTTGGCAACCGATACGCAGTGGATATGCGTATGCGAGAGGAGGTCAGTGGCAGGGAAGTACCTGTCCGCAACAAGAAGCGGTTGCCGGTGACGGCTATGGAGATAAGTCCTGACGGCCGGCGACTGGTCTATGTCGTCAACGAAATAGGTCGGTATAAGGTGTACTTGACGGATCTGGGAAGCATGGAGCGCAAGCGGATTTTTCGCTATGGTTTCCGCAATAACTTGCAGAGCCCCGACTACAATTATCCGCTGCTGGCCTGGAATCCCAACGGACAGGAACTTGCTATTATGTATGAGCACCGCGACAAAGGGCAGCTGCTTCGCTATGCTGTGCGTACGGAACAACGGGTGGTGGAACCACTGGCTTCCGACTACCAGCGGGTCAATAGTATGTGTTACCTCAATCCTTCTGTGCTGGCACTGTCGGCTACGGTGAGGGGTTTTTCTGATGTTTTTCTCTATTTTCCGGCTACGCGGCAATCACAGCGCATCACAGCAGATCCCTGGGACGATCTGGGGGTAGTGGCAGTCAATCTGCGGAATCGACCAGGGTTGATTTTTGCTTCTAACCGGCCGGATACCTTGCTGCAGGCGTCAACACGGCTGGACAGCCTCCTGCCTTTGCAGCAGTATGATCTTTTTTACTACAATCTCGAGGGGCGCCCTGCTACGCTGGTGCGACTAACCAACAGCCCGGATGTAAGCGAAACCGGAGCAGTGGCAGTTGACAGCAGTCATTTTTACTACCTGAGTGACGCAGCGGGTATCAGCAATCGTGTGTTGGGACGTTTTGAGGAGTATATTCATTCGTATGAACAGCTGATAGTGCTGAATGACGGTACGCGCTTACAGTTGCCGATGGACAGCCTGTGGACTGTCAGCGACAGCTCCCTGGTCCGGGAGGTGAGCCTGGTACCTGTCATGCGCGAACGCGCAGTCAGTTACCCAATGACCAACTATAAAGTGAATATCCTGCAGCAGTCTACGGCTACAGGAGGAGATCGTCTTGCTCAGTTGTGGCAGGACTCAACGCGCTCGTACAGGATTCGGCTGGCACCCATGAGCAGGGACAGTAGCCAGTCTGCGCGACTCATACCAACGGTTTTCCAGCGGCTGCGCACGCATGGCCAAACGCCTGACGCGCCTGACGCGCAGCCCGGCGGCCCGGCAGTGCAGTTGCCTGCAGCCGCACCGGCAGATACGGCAAAGGGACTGGTAATTCCTGTACAGGAGAAAGAACCTGCGGAGGATAGTCTGGAGACTATATCCATCGATAGTTATTTGTTTCAGAGTCGATTTGAGGATGAACCTACAGTGGCCGACCAGGAAGTGGTCACGGAACAGGAGCTCAGCCAGCCTTCATCCTCATTGGCACAGTTGGTACAGTCACCTTTCTACCGACGGGCAGATGCCGGAAATTATATCTTCCAACAGGGGAATATCACTCCTTACAGGGAGGCTTTTCAGACCGATTTTGTCTCGTTTAACATGGACAACAATCTCTTGTTTGAGGGGCTCGATAGCTATGCTGCCAGTAGTGACGGCTTTAATTTTCAGCCGCTGGGAGTGCTGTTGAAAGCTAATTTCAAGGACTTGTTAGAAGATTATGTGATCGAGGGGGGCGTGCGTGTTCCTACTTCTTTCAACGGTACAGAGTATTATGTGACGGGTCAGAAGCGCAAGCATCGGCTCGATCAGATTTTTTCTGTCTATCGGCGCAATATGCGATTTGCAGAGTCAGGGGCTGCCTTTGTACCTTGGCGACGGGAGACCAACGTGCTGCTGGGGCAGGCGGGGGTCCGCTATCCGCTGGACATTTTCAGGAGCGTACGGGCAACGGCTACGGTGCGGCGCGACCGGGTGCAATACGTGGGTACAGACAATTTTGCCCTCGACAATCCTGTTGTACGCGAGCAAAGGGTCGGCTTGCGATTGGAGTATGTGTTTGACAACAGTATTGATCTGGCTATGAATCTGCGGCAGGGTACTCGGTATAAGATGTGGATAGAGGCCTATAAAAGCTTCGCTTTTGGCAGTGGTGACGGGCTTTCTTTTGCTCCGGGCTATCTGGGGGTGGTATCGGCAGATATGCGACACTATCAGCGGCTGGACAAGCGGTCTATCTTGGCACTCCGCTTAGCGGGGGCTGCATCTTTTGGGCAGCAGCGCATACTTTACTATCTCGGAGATACCGACAATAGTCTGATACCCAGTTTTAATGCAAGTATACCGGTGGGAGACGAAAACAACCGGCTGACGGCCCTGGCCAACAGTATGCGCGGGTTTTCTTCCAACGCGCGCAACGGCAATTCGTATTTGTTGTTTAACAGCGAGTTGCGTATCCCTGTGTTTCGGTATTTATCCGAAAGAATCAGGTCTCCGTTTCTGCGAAATTTCCAACTGGTGGGCTTTTTCGATGTGGGGACAGCTTGGTCGGGACCAGATCCCTACAGCGACGAAAATCCTTTAAATACGGCTACCTTTCCTGACCCTGCGCAGGTGACCACACCACCGGTACAGATTCGGGTGGTGTATTTCCGCGATCCTATTATTGCTGGCTATGGTGTGGGCGCGAGGGCACTGCTATTTGGTTACTTCATGCGGGTGGATTACGCCTGGGGTGTTGAAACAAAAACGGTTCAACAGCCGCGGCTGCATCTTTCGTTGGGGATGGATTTTTAAAAAAAACACCCTTTCGCGGTTTGGGCCGCGAAAGGGTGTTTGAAGCCGGCTCATTTGTCGTTGACGGCATCGTCAGGAAACGAGCCAGTTTAAGTTGTATGCTACTTGGATGCCCTCATACGGACGGATACATCAACCTCTCTGCCGTCGCGCAATACCCTGACCTGCAGGGTATCTCCTACCTTGGCGCGGCCTACGATCTCGGTAAGCTCTGGCACATCTCTTATGTTGCGGTCGTTGACGCTGACGATGATATCCTTGGGCAGAATGCCCGCATATTGAGCTGAGCCACCGTCGACTACACGTTCCACGACAACCCCCTGATTGATGTCTACATCAAGCTCACGAGCCGCATTGGCGTCGAGTGAGTATATTTCCACACCCAAAAATGCACGCTGGTACGAACCATACTGAATGATATCATCGGCGATGCGCACAACCAGGTTGACAGGTATGGCGAAGGAATATCCCTGAAAGGTGCCTGTACGTGTTGCAATGGCTGTGTTGATGCCGAGCAGACGGCCTTGCGCATCTACCAAAGCACCACCGCTGTTGCCCGGATTAACAGCTGCATCGGTCTGGATGAAAGCTTCGATGGCATCGCGATCCGGGAGCAGTTTCAGACTGCGACCCTTGGCACTGATGATGCCGGCCGTGACGGTGGAGTTGAGTTCCAGTGGATTGCCAACAGCCAGCACCCATTCGCCGATTTCGGCCAGGTCGGAGTTGGCGAGCGCCAGTGTAGGCAGGTCACGGGCATCGATTTTCAGTACCGCCAGATCAGATTTGGGGTCTTTACCAATCAGCCTTGCTTCAAAAACCCGGTTATCGGCCAGGGTTACCTTAATTTCTTTTGCAGACTCAATGACGTGATTGTTGGTGATGATGTAGCCATCAGAAGAGTAGATGACACCCGAACCAGCGCCTTCACTGTAGGGGACATTGCCGCCACTGCCAGGGAAAAAATACATCATTGGATTGACAGCCGCGGAGCTGAGGGTTGAGATATGGACGACAGCCGGGGTGACAATCCGGGCAGCCTCTTTGAAGTCAAAAGAGGGTGAAAACCCTGCTCCTGTTGGTGACATGTTGACCAGCCGGGCCGGGCTGCCGGCCTGTGTGTCGGCTGTCTTTCGCATATCCAGCCAGTTAATACCAGCCAGTGTGATTAATCCGCCCATCACGCCTGCAAGCAGGGTGATGCCAAACTGTCTCATGATGCCTCTGTTTTTCACGGTTAGTTGTTTTGGTTAAAAAACTAGAAAATCAAAAAGGTAAAATTGAGCTCAAATGGGACTGATTGGGTAGCCGGCACCCGCAGAGAGAGCAGACTACAGTGGTTATTTAGTCTCAAAGTATGTTCGGAATTTTCTGTCATAGACAAAAGCACGCTGCTGTCGGACATTTTTACACCAGACAGAACAAATGCTGTGATGTAGCAAAAAAGGTCAAAACTTGGACCAAAATCGTGCCGGACTCCGTGAGAAAATCCCAAACTCGCTCTTAGACTATATATATGCCAATACAACGCCCTATAGGCGCGTGTGGTTGTGGTGTTTGTAGAATTTATAGTACATGCAGCAAAGGCTTCGTTGGCAGATAATGACATTCGTACAGTATTTACGATAACATACGTCAATTTCAAATCGTTTTGTATATTAGCCAACAGTATTTTTGAGTTCTGTCGATCAACAAACAGCTACCGTCGATGAAAGCTGTTGATATCCCGCTTAGTAAACAGATGCGAACCCCCAAAAGAAGGCCTATGAATTTGGAAACGGGTAAGGACAGTCAAGATTGGGCACTGATTTTGCAGCCCGAGACAGCATTGGAAGAAATGTTGCTGAAAGAACCTGTGTTCGTAGCAGGGCTGGACTGGGGTTTTCCGCGCTACGGCCATCCGGAGGGTGCTGTATACAAACATATTTTGGAGGTACTGGATAACATCAACCGCTTTGTACAGGATGCTGCACAGCGGGAGTTATTACGAGTGGTGGCTTTTGCTCATGATACTTTCAAATATATGGAAGCCAAGGGAAAAGAACGAGACTGGTCGGCACATCACGGCGTGCTGGCACGGCGCTTCATGGAGCGTTATCCGCTGCCAGACCACTGGCTTGATATTATTGAGTGGCATGACGAAGCCTACTACATATGGAGGCTTGAGCATCTGCACAGACGGTCTGATGAGGCGCAGCAGCGATTTGACAGGTTTATGGATCGTATGGAAGGAGATATGCTGCAGCTTTATTACTTGTTTTTTGTTTGCGATACGCTTACCGGAGATAAGACACGGGCACCTTTACATTGGTTTGAAGAGCGTCTGCGGCCTATGGAGCAGGTGGTGCTGTTGCAACCGGATGTTGTTATGCGGCAGTCTTAGAGCATATTCAGGAGTTTCTTACCAGTGGCTGAATGCTTCTCTCCCTGTATGATGTCAACTTGGTTTCAGTTTGTTGCACTGGCCGCATTCTTCAAAATGCAAAAACACACGGGAAGTAGCACGGGCTTGTGTCCGGCAAAAAATTCCTTACTTACCTACAGGAGAAAGTCTGGTATTGCCGCTGCGGCAGGGGCGGATTAGACAGTCGGAATAAAAATTTTTCTGATCGGGAACTATTTAGGAACAAAGTACATTACTTGCTTTGTTCACTGCGTTATAGTAAGTGCGCGGGGAGTAGTCCCGCGTTAACAAAAAACAGCTGCCTACGCCATGGAAACAATGATTCAACGTGACAATCAAGAGATTCTGGAGCAGGAACTGCTTCCGGTAATTCATCCGCTCTATAATTTTGCCTACCACCTGACAGGGAGTCGGGAGGAGGCTGAGGATTTGGTGCAGGAGACTTACCTGCGCGCTATCAAGTCTATCGGCAGGTATCAGGAAGGGTCTAATCCTAAGGCGTGGCTGTTTACCATACTTAAGAACTACTTTATCAACGAATACCGCCGCCGCGTCAACCGTCCACAGGAGGTCGATTTCGAGCAAGTGGCAGAAACGATCAGAGAAGGGGAAGACGGCAGCGCTCAGGCGCCGCAGTATCTTACCTCCGACATTGAAAGTTGGGAGCATTTACTCAGTGATGAGGTGCTGGAAGCCCTGCAAAAGCTTAAGGCAGAGTACCGCATAGTACTGATTATGGCGGATTTGGAGGACTTTAAGTATGAAGAGATTGCGGAGATGCTCGAACTGCCGATAGGCACTGTTCGGTCTCGCCTCCACAGAGCCAGATTGATTTTGGGTGAGGCCCTGGCAGGCTTTGCTCACCAGCAAGGATATACGAATTACCGCAGCATCAAACATTAACTTCTACCATCCGGCAGTCGCGGTCGAAAGACCCATCCCAGGGGGATTCACTAATTTCCCGTGGCCGGATCAAGCTCCTCAAAGAATGTTGCAGCAGTTCACAAAAGACAGGAATGGATTATCAACCGGCAGAAAGGAGTCGTTCGACACCCTTCTGTCAGCTGTTGCCTGTCTGGTGAACCTGCAAGAGGGGTGAGTCCGGGGTTCAGGATTGTTGGCTGCCATGTAAAAATGAGTAAGATGAAAAATCAGCATCTTTCAGTTGTAGCGTCCCGACTTGTTCCGGGGACAGATGATAACTTGTCCAATAGCAAACACGAAGAGGTTCCCATTGCAGAACCGATGTTTGAGACGATTGCTTCCCCTCCTGACGAAAATCATTTTCGCGCCTTCCTAAAGCGAAAATTACCTTCTCAAAAGCCTTCAGATGTATTGGTAGATGCTATCAAGGCAAGTTGCCATAGCCATTGAAGGTTCTCCTTTTTCAATGATATAAGCTTGTGGATGCCGACGAGGGTCGTGCCGTTAGTTGCGTACAAACTTGCCGGTTACCGACTGTCGGTCGTTGCTGAGTCTGTAGACATAAGTGCCCGGACTTAGTTGGCGCACAGACAACTCTGTGTAGTTGCCTTGTTCGATCGTCTGCCGGCAAACAAACCTTCCATCTATACTCCAGACTTCGAGCAGGGTCCACGTATTGGTTTCTCCCCAGGAGATTCTCAGCCATTCGCCCACCGGATTGGGTGAAACCAGGGGTGCCGCTGTCGCCATAAATTCACTTGTCTTGCTAATCACCTGCTGCGCTTCGAGTACGGCGGCCAGGACGTCAATCCTGCCATAGCCATAGACAGCGTTGGGATAGTCTTGCCCTGAAATACCACTGCAGTCCTGGCTGCTAAATTTAGGAATGGCAGTTCTGCGCAGGATAGCTTCTATGGTATCTACTTCACCGGCGAGTTGGGGAACTGCCGAGATGAGCAGGGCCACGGCGCCCGCCACATGAGGCCCTGCCATACTGGTGCCGGAGAAGGCAGCATACTGCCCGTTGCGTATGCACGAACGTACATTGCTGCCGGGAGCGGTCACATCGGGTTTCAGCCGCAGGCTGCCATCGGCAAGAACGGGACCGCGGCTGCTGTAGCCGGCTATGGTGTCGTTGATGCGGGTGGCACCGACGGTGAAGGAGGCTTCAAAAATAGAGGCAGGATCCGATACACTGCCGCAGCCGGGACCACTATTGCCGGCCGAGACTACAACAACGACACCTGCTGCCCGGAGCGCCTCAACTGCCTGATTCATGAGAGCCCAGTTGTCAGGATTACAACCTTCCATAGCCGGGCAGCCCCATGAGTTGTTGATAACATGTGGGGCTAGTTCCGGACGCGGATTTTCGCCTTCCAGATCAGTGGGCGCCAGAAACCACTCAAAGCTTTCGATGTAGGAGGCGGGACTACCCCAGCCTCGCTCCATATTGCGCACGCCTACCCATTTTGCACCAGGAGCTACACCAATCTGATTGCCCTGGCCGTCATCACCTACCATGGTGCCCATGGTGTGTGTACCGTGGTTATGGTCATCACAGGGCGCACTAATGCTGATGCCGCAGGGATTACTGGCGGGATTGAGGGTCGTGTCGCCGTGGAGTGGGCTTATGGCGTGTATGGCATCATGCCAGTTGTACTGATGATTGGCCTCGACTCCGTTCCATCCCCGGTATTGGTTGCGGATTGCCGGGTGATCCCATGCATAACCCGTGTCCTGACCACCCACCACAACGCCCTGTCCATTGAAACCAAGCGCCCATACGTCATCGGCATTAATGCGTTCTACACCCCATTCCAGCAGTACGCGTCCCTGCCCGGCAGGCTGCTCCCGCAGGGGGGCATCAAAAGGTGTCCACGGGTTGGGCTGAATGCTGGCTACCGCAGGATCAGCGGCCAGCAGACGAGCCAGCGGCAGGTCAACGCGCGTATAGAGGGCATTCACTATGTAGAACGCCCTAAAAGAACGTCCATGCCGGGTTAGTAAAGAACGGACAGACTGCTGGCTCTCCCGGGCGGTTTGTAAGAGGGTGTTGTACACCCAGCCGGCCTTGGCTTCTTTACCTTTTATGCTGTACGCAAACTGTAGGTCGGCCTTTTTGGATAAAACAATCAGCACTTCCTGCTCCTGTCCGCTTTCGAGGGCTGTCAGCAAATCCGAGGCTATTTTTTGCTGCCATAGCGGGGAGGAGCTCGTCATGAAGGCAGCCGAGGTAACGAATAAGAAGAAAAACAACAGGCGGTAGCGAACAGTGGCCATGGGGAATAATTTTTATGGAAAAAGCATGTCAGCAAATTACGGCATTTTGCAAAATTGCAGGTTTAAAGGTGTGAAACTGTTTGGCAAGTGGCAGAAAAACTGTTTTTTTAGTGCGTATTGGGGGGGCTGGCAGAAAATCTCAAGTATCTCCTGTAAGCTGAGCATTCTGCCTTTGAAGGTAGCGGCAGCAACAAAGGTAAGTTCAGAAGGGCTGTCAGCATAACCGCTGACAGGTGGTAAATCTGATCATTATAAAAAACACCCTTTACAATGAATTCAAAACAACGAGTGACCTTTAGATCCTGTATAGTAATGAGTCTTACAGCCTGGCTGTGCACGGTTGTTCAGGGGCAGATTGTCAACATGGAAAACAACAGGATACACAGCGACTCGGTTCGTGTTGCTGGTTATGCCAATTTGGGCTTTCACTATACCAATAACAACAATAACAGGCTGCTGGTCACACGCAATGCACTTATGCTGCAGCTCAAGTCCAAAGATTACAGAGATTTATGGCTTGCCATGGTCAATTTTGATTTGTCGAGGGCCAACGATAAAGCTTTCACCCGGGCTGGTTTTGGCCACTTGCGGTACAACAGGAAACTGTCCAAATCCCTTCGTTGGGAGGCTTTTGCGCAACTGCAGCACAACAGGGTGCTGGGCATACAGAACCGTGTACTGCTGGGAACAGGATCGAGGCTCAAGTTCAACCTGAAGGAGGGCAAAAGTCAGGCATATTGGGGATTATCGGCCATGTTGGAGCAGGAAGAAACAGCAGCAGCATTGCCTGTGCTGAGGCGGGACGGACGCTGGAGTACCTATCTTTCCTCCTCCATAGAGCTGCCTCGCTGGCTGCCGGGTGAATGGATAATGACGACTTACTACCAGCCGCGCATGGATCTGTTGGCCGATTATCGGCTAAGTCATGAATCCAGCCTGGAACTTACGGTGAGTGCCCGAATCAGAATAACGTTCAGATACACTTTCCTGTATGACGCACAACCACCGGCGGGGATCAGTCTGCGGGCACAAGCCTTTGAACAGGGATTTCGGCTCAGGTGGTAATGCAAGGAGGGGAAGCTGCGCACAGCCTCCCCTCCTTTTGACAAAGACAACAGTAACGATTATTAGCGAGCGTAAGCCACTGCACGCTTTTCACGGATGACCGTGACTTTAATCTGGCCGGGATATTGCATTTCCGACTGGATTTTCTGAGAAATCATAAAGGACAGATCGTCAGCAAACTGGTCAGATACCTTCTCGGCCTCAACAATGACCCGCAACTCGCGACCAGCCTGCAGTGCATAAGCCTTTTGAACACCCTCGTGCGCCATGGCGAGCTCTTCAAGTTCATTGATGCGCTTGAGATAGCTCTCGAGAATTTCGCGTCTTGCGCCGGGGCGTGCGCCGGAGATGGCATCACAAGCCTGAATAATGGGCGAGATGAGGTTGTTCATCTCAATTTCGTCGTGGTGTGCACCAACGGCATTGGATACAGAAGGATGCTCATTGTACTTCTCGCACAACTTCATGCCGAGCAGTGCGTGAGAGAGTTCGCTTTGCTCTTCAGAAACTTTGCCAATATCGTGCAGCAGACCAGCTCGTTTAGCAAGCTTAATTTGCTTAGGGCTCATCCCTAGTTCAGCCGCCATCACGGCACACAGATTGGCCGTTTCGATGGAGTGTTTAAGAAGATTTTGACCGTAGGAAGAGCGGAATCGCATACGGCCAACCATTTTGACCAGATAAGGATCGAGACCGTGGATGTCGAGTTCTATGACTGTACGCTCGCCAATCTCCTGTATTTGTTCGTCGAGTTGTTTGCGTACCTTAAGCACAACCTCTTCAATACGAGCAGGGTGTATACGTCCGTCAGCTACCAGCCGCTTGAGTGCCAGGCGGGCTACTTCGCGACGTACGGGATCAAAACTGGAAATGACGATAGCTTCAGGCGTATCATCGACGATAATTTCAGCGCCGGTTGCTGCTTCGAGTGCACGAATATTCCGTCCCTCTCGTCCGATGATTTGTCCTTTGATATCGTCCGATTCGAGGTTGAAGACAGATACTGTATTTTCAATGGTATACTCTGCGCACATGCGCTGAATTGTCTGGATGACAATTTTCTTTGCCTCCTTGTTGGCGGTGAGCTTAGCCTGCTCGATCGTGTCCTTGACAATG
The DNA here is from genome assembly GCA_964441755.1 of uncultured Saprospiraceae bacterium. GTDB lineage: Bacteria > Bacteroidota > Bacteroidia > Chitinophagales > Saprospiraceae > JAUMBM01. The sequence goes on along the minus strand of CAYTVG010000004.1, from coordinate 155,806 downwards.
ACCATAGCATCGTTTTCGGCCTTACCTCTGACGGCTTCCAGCAATTGTTCGCGGGCTTCTGCTTCGGTGAGGCGTGCAACGCTTTCCAGCTCTTTGATATGACGTTCGCTGGCGTTTTCGAGCTCCTCTTTTTTCTTGGCGACGATTTTCAGCTGGGTGTCGAGGTTTTCGCGTGCCAGGCGGATTTCGTCATTTTTAGCATCTACCTCCAGTTTAAACTGGTCGAGTTGTTTGCGCTGGTCTTCAATTTTTTCAAGTTTACCGCGCAGCTCAACCTCCTGGCTTTTGACCTCCATCTCGCGTTCTTTGAGCTCTACCAGTTGCTCAGCCTTGTGAGCATCAAACTCCGATTTGAAGCGATTGAATTTTTCCTTTGCCTCCTGAATTTTCCGCTGTTTGGTTTTTTCATTGTGGAGCTCTGCCTGCGACATCGTTTTCTCCGCCTTCGTCTCTGCCTCATCGACAATACGCTTGGCAGTTAAGCGAGCCTCTTTGATTTCCTGATCAATCTTGGCGTTGAGCTCCTCTCGTTGTGTTGCCAGAGAACGTTTCCCCAGCATTTGGACGACAGCATATCCGATAGCGGCGCCCAGCACCAAACCGATAACCAGTCCCATTCCAATTTCCATACCTTTATGGATTTTCGTTCAATAAATAGAATGCCGGAGGATCATTGAGAGGGATGGGAGAAAGACCAGCTTGCAGCAGGTTATCCAAAGTATTTTGGATACCGGTTAATTGTGTATCTACCTCAGTTGCGGATAATTCATGCAACTGTTGTTGGAGTTTAGCGCGTTCAACGGCCAGCGTGAGTACCGACATAGCGAGATAATCTTGCTTGTCGCGGTCGGGGTAAATCTTTCGGAAGTGGTTGAGTTGGTCATTCACTTCCTTGACCAGTTTTCTGATTTCCTCGTCCTCGCCGATTTGCACGCGCAGTGGATACGGTCGACCGGCAATCAAAACGGTTAGCGTTATCAATTTTTGGTCTTCCATAGCGCCCTATTGCTGTTCCAGCAGCTGAATACACTTTTCCATTTCGCGCAGGCAATCGCTTATTTGTGCGCGAATATTGTGAACTGGTAAAGCTGTTGTCTTACATATTCCCCCCACTTCTTCCGGGGTATTTTCCAATTGGCCCTGCAGCTTTTCCAGCAGTTCAATATGACTGGTCAGGGTAGACTGCAGCACTTCGTTTTCCTGGCGAAGCCTGTTGTTTTCGCTGCTGAGCGAAAGTAACAATTGCTCGACCTGGTATATTTTTGCGCTGATGGATGTCAACTCTTGTAGGATATTCATACACCAGAGGTTATTGCTTCAACTACTAACGTCTTACTTGTGCCTGTAGTTGTGTAGCAAACACATCAATCAGTTTATTCATCACTTTGTCAATCTCATGGTCTTGCAGGGTTTTTTCAGGATTCTCAAAAACAAAGCTTACTGCATAAGATTTTTTGCCAGGGCCTAGCTGATTTTCACTGGTATAAACGTCAAACAGATTGACGCTCTTGAGCAGTTGCTTTTCAGTTTTGGCTGCAGCGGTCGCAATATCGCTGAATTTTACGGAATTATCAACTACCAGCGCCAAATCTCTCCTCACGAGCGGGAATTTGTTGAGTTCTCTGAACTGTATCCTGCGGCTTGGCAGGGCTTCAAAGACGGCATCCCAGTTAAAATCCGCATACATGATTTTGCCTTTGGCATCCATGGCCTTGAGTAGTTTGGGCTGCAGACTGCCCAGGGTGACGAGCACCTGCCGGCCACGCCGGTATTGTAGCGCGTAGGCAAAACGATCGTCCTGATACTCGAAGGCCTGGTAGCCTGCGAGACCCAGCCTGTCAAGTATTTGTTTGACTGCCCCCTTTAGAGAAAAGAAATTTTCTTCGTTTTTGCCTTGTGTCAGCCAGCTTTCGGCCCAGCGGCGGCCAGTTACATACAATGCCAGTCGGTTGGTCTCAAGATAAGTGTCTCCTTCTTTTTTATATGTACGTCCAAACTCAAACAGCCGGAGGTCGCTCTCCTGACGGTTTTGGCTGCGTACGATGGCTTCGAGCCCAGTGAATACCATCTCCGGGCGCATGATGTCAAGCTGTACGTTAGCTGTATGATTGACGTATACCAGCGATTCGTCAGGTAAAGGGAGGATGTCCCGGTAGTATCTGGACTCTGACAGACTCAGTCCCATCATTTCGTGGAAGCCGGTAGCCGTGAGCATATCTGCAATAAGATTGCGTACGCGCACAGGATCTGGTTCCGGAGCAATAGCCATGGATGCCGATAACCTGCCCGGAGCAGGTACGTTATTGAAGCCATGGATGCGCAGAATTTCCTCAATGACATCAATCTCCCGAAGAACGTCGGCCTTGTTTGTTGGCACAGCTACGAGCAGCGAGTGATCCGTCTGATCGACAATACGCATGTCCAGGGCTTTCAGAATGGCCAGCACACGTGCACGATCCAGTTCCATACCGATTACCTGGTTAATGCGTGTGAGGCGAACAGGAATCTGTACCGCTTCAATGGGGAGCGGATATAGGTCGGTGACGGGCGAGGCAATGTATCCTCCTGCGAGCTCGCAAATCATGAGCGTAGCCCGCTTAAGGGCAAATAGCACAATGTTGGGATCGCTCCCTTTTTCAAAAACCTTGGCGGCATCTGTGCGCAGGTTATGCCGCATACTGGATCGCCGGATGAACTTAGGATCGAAGTGCGCAGACTCCAGGAAGATGCTGGTAGTGGTAGCGGTGACACCGCTTTTTGCCCCCCCAAATACGCCACCCATACACATAGGCTTATGTTGTCCGTCACAGATCATGAGATCATCTGCGTGCAGGGATCGTTCAATCTCATCAAGACTTACAAAGGGCGTATTGGCAGGAAGTGTCTGAACAACAATTTTTTTATCCGCAATAGCATCATAGTCAAAGGCATGTAGCGGCTGACCAAGTTCGTGCAGTACGTAGTTGGTTACATCCACCACATTGTTGATGGGCCTGACACCGACTGCCTGCAGGCGTTGCTTGAGCCAGTCGGGAGAATCGGCAATGGTGAGGCCTGCAATGGTGAGGCCTGCATAACGGGGGCAGGCATTGGTATCAACGACGGTCACCTGAATGGGCCGGCTGTGGTCGGGGGTATCAAAAGAGGAAACATCCGGAAGCCGGAGCGCTGCCGTATAGCCATAGTTGGCGGCAAGCGCTGCGCGAAGGTCGCGGGCGACGCCCAGGTGGTTGGTCGCATCCGATCGGTTGGGCGTAAGGCCTATCTCATAGACAATATCCGTACTGAGCTGAAAATACTCCGCAGCAGCCATGCCTATGGGAGTATCAGCGGGCAGTACCATGATGCCGTCGTGGCTGTGGCCAAGTCCGAGTTCATCTTCGGCACAAATCATACCATTGGACTCTTCGCCTCGGATTTTACCCTTTTTGAGGGTGATAGGGTCGCCGTCCGTCGGGTAGAGGGTTGTACCAACGGTAGCAACCAGCACCATTTGGCCGGCGGCGACATTGGGAGCACCACAAACAATATGCAGTGGATCGGGTTGACCTACATCAACAGTAGTTAGTGAGAGTCGGTCTGCATTAGGATGTCGCTGACAGCTAAGTATTTTTCCGGTTACTACGCCCTTAAGCCCTCCCTTTACCTGTTCAATTTCTTCTATACCTTCCACCTCCAGACCTATACTGGTCAGGAGAGCACCGATATCTTCCGGATTTAAATCTGTATCAATATATTGTTTGAGCCAGTTCAGCGACGTTTTCATGCTGTTGAAATAGAAAAAGTAAACAATTGAGCAAAATTAGTTAATTTTGGATAAACGATGTTGTTAAGTTGCTGCTTACAGCAGCAGCAGCCTTACAAGCGATGTGCATCTAAGACATCAGCCAAAAAAAATACAGCAATATACATGAAAGCCTGGCGGGCACATTATTCGGAGGAGAGTTTTTGGAAAAAACTGGGGCGGCATGCTAAGCATGCGGGCATAAAAGTCGTCTATGCTGCCCTGCTGATGTTCTATGCCTATCGGCGCAAGGAGACACCTCGCTGGGCAAAGGGGATCATACTGGGGGTATTGGGTTATTTTTTGGCACCTATAGATGCCTTACCCGATTTGACGCCCCTATTGGGATACACCGATGATATGGGCGTATTGGCCTTTGGCTTGGTCGTCGTTGCTGCTTACATCAACGAGGGCGTTCGGCTGGAAGCTCGTCGCCAGCTGGGGGCATGGTTTGGTGATTATGATGAAAAAGATATCCAGGAGGTTGAGGAAAAATTATAGGAGACGAGCCATGGGGGCATAAAATTTTGGGCGGTATCAGCCGCCCAAAATTTTATCAGTATTTTTTCCTGCCGCCTAGGGCGGCAAAAAAGCAAAGCTTAGAGCCGTATCTCATCCTCATTGTTTTCAAAAAACTTATAGTCGGTTACGCTAAAATCGTTGGCGGGTACGATTTGCACCCACTTGTAATATTTCATGAACCACTTCATCTGCGGGCTCGGCAGTCCCTGTTTGAAATAAGCTGCCAGGAAAGGATGCAGGTGCAGGCTAAGTTTGGACTTAGGATGCGACTGCATAATGAAATTCAGGTCACGTTCAATATCGTTGGCAACCAAAATAGAGGCAGTGATTTTCCCAGTGCCGTTGCAAGAGGGGCATACTTCTGCGGTATTGATCGTAACTTCCGGGCGTACCCTTTGGCGGGTAATTTGCATCAGGCCAAACTTGGACAGCGGCAGGATGGTATGCTGGGCGCGATCTTTCTTCATGAACTGGGTCATCGCCTTCATAAGCTCCTTCTTATGATCGGGATTTTTCATATCGATGAAATCGATAATGATGATCCCGCCTATATCGCGCAATCGCAACTGCCGGGCTATTTCCTCTGCTGCCTCCATATTGATGTTGAGGACAGCCTCCGTCTGGTTGGCACTAGGCATCTTGTGACCGCTGTTGACATCGATCACGTGCATGGCCTCAGTATGTTCGATGACAATGTAGGCACCGCTACTCATAGTCGCCGTCTTTCCAAAAGACGACTTAATCTGTCGGGTTACACTGAATGCTTCAAATACCGGCTTGGTTCCCTTATGGAGTTGGAGGATGCGAATCTGATCAGGTGCAATGGAGGCAAGGTAGCTTTTGATATTACCAAAAAGCTGCTTGTCGTTGACAACAATGCGTGTAAAGGTGTCGCTCAGCAAATCGCGTAGTATGGAGGAAGTCTTATCGAGTTCACTCAGTAATTTTTGCGGGGGCTTCACGCTTCTCAGCTGATCAAACACATCCTGCCATTTTTCTGTCAGGAGGTTCATTTCTTCATGAAGCTCAGCCACTTTACGGCCTTCGGCAGCAGTTCTTACAATGACGCCAAAATTTTTAGGCTTAATGCTTTCTATGAGCAATTGCAGGCGTTTGCGCTCTTCTGCTGAAGATATTTTTTTGGAAACCGCCACAGAGCTGGAAAAAGGTGTCAACACGAGGTATCGACCCGGGATAGTGATTTCGCAACTAAGGCGATGCCCTTTGGTGGAGATCGGTTCTTTAAGGATTTGAACGAGAATATTCTGTTTTTTGCTGAGTACCTGATCTACTTTACCCGACTTGATGATTTCGGGCTCCAGCGTAAAATTATCGAGCTTAGCCGTAGTCAAGTCCCCATTGATAGCCCCCTGTGTATACTTCAGCAGAGACCTGACGCGCGGGCCAAGGTCAGTGTAATGAAGAAAGGCATCCTTTTTGTGGCCTATGTCAACGAAAGCTGCGTTGAGGCCAGGCATAAGCCGATGAATCTGGCCCACAAAAACATCACCCACGGTGAAGTTGCTGTTGGTCTTTTGGTTGTGAAGCTCTACAAGCTTGCCATCTTCCAACAGCGCAATTTCGACCTCTGTTGGGGTAGCATTAATAATTAATTCCTTTTCCACGCGAACAAACTTTGTTCGGCCGGGAATTGAGCGGGAAAGAGCCTATATTTTGGAGCGAAGATATTGAACAAGTAACGCCATACAGGAGAGCCGACTGATCAAAAGGACAGCTTCGAGCCTTTTCTCATTTGATCTGGAAAGACAGCATCCTCAATGCAGAACAGCGACTGTATGCTGACGCTGCACTGAGCAACAAACTTTCAATATTTTTCCATTCGGTCCAACAAGACCGAAATATTGCCTTCCTTAGGGTTGCTTTTCAGCAGATACAACAATTTAACCCACGCCGTTTTCCTTGCTTTGGAGACGGGTGCAGCGAGGTTCACTGACTTGACGAGCGATGACGGACGAAGACAACCCCCGCCAGCAGATCAACACAGAACCTCCTTAAACGCCAATACTCTGCCGACACTTTAACAAAGCTGTCGGCAGAGTACGAGGCAGAGGCACCCGGATGCGCATGGAAAAAAGATGGGTGCGATACAACAAAGTGTATGCACTTTCAGACCTTTCCCCGGCCGGTTGTTTACTTATCTGTTTTTCTTCTTATGGCGATTCTTACGCAGGCGCTTCTTGCGTTTGTGCGTTGCAATCTTGTGCCTTTTTCTTTTTTTTCCGCAAGGCATGATGAAATCAATTTACAGAGTTAAATAATACCATCAATAACACGAAAGACCATTGTAGGCAAGCCAACTAAAGGCCACCATCGTATATGTTATTGGGTGGAACGATCACATTTTTGTTGATAGAGGGTTGCGTTCGCCTGATCTCCTGTACCCTCATAAGCTTTAGCCAGCATGCATAAGGTAGCAGGATTGTCAGGTTCGAGTGCTTCCGCCTGTTTGAGACGCTGCAGAGCGCGATCAAACTGATTAGTCTTTAGCGCGAGCTTAGCCAGCGAATTGAGTATGCTCACATTTTCCGGAAACTTGGTTTGTAACTCCCGAAGCATGAGAATACCTTTCATGGGCTCGCCTGCCGGAGGGTTTTCGGTGTAGGTCAACGCCAGGTTAATCTGGTGTGACACATCGTCAGGAGCAAAAGAAATTGCGTGCTGGAAAGCCATGGCTGCCCGATTGGCGCAGAAGGTTCTTACATCAGCTGCGTCGCTTCGCTGCGCGCATATTGCATAAGTTGTTCCGGCGATTGACCAAGCCGATTCATTGTTCTCAAGCAGTGCAATTTCTTCTGCATAATGGCCTGCAATGGCAGGTTGAGATGCTTCATACCAACGACCGGACAACTGTTTGAGCAATTCGATACGCCGGCTGGTGTCAGTGTCAGATAAACCAGACAGTTCTTCTTCAACGAGGCCTATGGCACTCAATGAAGAAGAGGATAAGCTGTTTTGTGCAGACTTTATCAACGACTGAACGTTGACGGTCTCAATAGACAGCTCTCGGGTGGTTTCAATTTGGTCGTGACCCGGGGCTTTGGTATCGCAACCAAAGTACAGTATCACAAACAGTATGACTGAACCCGCCAAGTATCCGTACTGTAGTTTGGTCATAAGCTGGCACATTAAAGTCCTCTAGTGAGGAATGGGGTTATTCATCATCTTCTTCTACTTCAGGCAAATGAGTGACTTTGTCTTTTACCTGTTCGATAAAGATTTTGGCGGGCTTGAATGCAGGAATGAAGTGTTCCGGAATTTCGATAGCTTGGTTCTGCTTGATATGACGACCAATTTTCTTGGCGCGTTTCTTAACAATGAAGGACCCGAAACCACGGATGTACACATTCTCCCCTTCAGACAGAGATCCTTTTACCTCCTTGAAAAATGCCTCTAAAGACACGAGTACATCGACTTTTGATATACCCGTCTTCTCTGCAATAGCGGCCACTAAATCAGCTTTTCTCATTGTTTTTCACTGGTTTATGAGACGTAATAAACGATTATGGCTTTCAAAATGAGACGCAAATATCTATAAAAATATGCGAATCTGAAAACTATTTTTCATGAATTTTATCTAAGTGTCAATTGATTAGAAGTTGTGACGGCTTCCGGATGACTAAATGCATACGCGCAGAGCGAGTAACCAACTGACTTCAAAATGATTAACATGACGGGGGGGGTAATAGTTTTGTTGGAATGCAATAAATTCGCGGCCTTGAGAGCTGTAGAGGTATGCGGAGAGTCTGTCTTTGCAGACTGTGGAATAGGAGTAGGCGGGCGTATTGCGTAGTTGGGCAAGTAAAAAGTCGTGTGCTAATTAGAGGTCATTGGCTATCTTTGCCAGATAAGTCTTTGGGACGATGTCAAGGGGCTTTTAATCCACCAAGTGAACTATATGCTATTTTCAATGACAGGTTATGGGCGCGCGACGCGGCCCTATGCAAATAAAGCCATTACGGTCGAGCTTAAGTCTCTCAACAGCAAGTTTACGGATGTTCGTGTCAGAACACCGCAGTACTTTAAAGAAAAGGAGACTGAACTCCGCCGTCTCCTCTTGGAAGGTGCCGAGCGGGGGAAGCTGGAACTGTCGGTGGAGGTGAAATCAATCGAGGGAGACGGTGAGTACGGGCTCAATCAGCCTCTCTTCCGGCGCTACCACCGGGAACTTGCCAGCTTGGCAGGAGAACTCGGGCTGCCGCAGGGAGATATGCTGCAGGCGATATTGCGCTTGCCCAATGTAGTTGCTACAGATGCGGTAGAAATATCTGAGGAGGAGTGGAATGCAGTGCTCGCAACCTTTGAGGAGGCGATGCAAAAATTTGATCACTTCCGACTTGCTGAGGGTGCAGCCATGGAGGCAGACCTTCGGTTGCGAATTGCCAACATCATGCAATTAATGAGTGAACTGACACCCTATGAGGAGGAAAGGACGCTCCGCACGCGTGAGAAACTCAATAAATCGCTGGATGAGCATCTCCTTCGCGAACGGGTTGATGAGAGTCGTCTGGAGCAGGAGTTGTTGTTCTATCTCGAAAAAATGGATATAACGGAGGAAAAAGTTCGCCTTGAGCAGCATTGCAAGTATTTTTTAGAAGAACTGGATACCCGCAGCCGATCGAAGGGGCGCAAGCTGAGCTTCATCAGTCAGGAGATAGGCAGAGAGATAAATACGCTCGGTTCTAAAGCATATTCTTCTGATATTCAGAAAATAGCTGTCAATATGAAGGACGAGTTGGAAAAAATCAAGGAACAAGTAGCCAATTCAGTCTAATGGATATGAAGGGAAAGTTAGTGTTATTTGCAGCGCCATCAGGCTCGGGAAAGACTACCATCGTCAGGCATTTGCTTCGCAGATTTCCGCAGTTGGCCTTTTCTGTGTCTGCAACCACCCGTACATGCCGTGCAGATGAAGAGGACGGCCGGGATTATTATTTCCTGTCAAAAGAGGATTTTCTGGATAAAGTGGCTGCCGGTTCGTTTGTGGAGTGGGAGGAAGTGTACGGCGGCCAGTACTACGGTACTTTGCGCTCCGAAATAGAGCGCATCTGGCAAAAGGGGCTGCACGTGATTTTTGATGTTGATGTGAAAGGGGCGCTCAAGCTGAAGGAAGCTTATCCGGACTGTTCGCTCTCTGTTTTTGTAAAACCGCCAAGTATGGAGGTGGTGCGGGAGCGGCTTATGTCGAGAGGTTCGGAAACGCCGCAAACACTGGCCATACGCATGTCACGTGTTGAGGAGGAACTCGCCTACGAACCGCTGTTTGACAAAGTATTATTGAACGAGGTGCTGGCAACAGCACTCTCAGAGGCGGAGATGTTGGTAGCCACCTTTTTGGAGGTGGTGCCCGTACCGTTGGAAGACGATAGTGACACTGCCAACTGAGTAAAAAGTAACACGCTCTCATGAACCAGCAAACGACCAGCGGCATAACGGTAAGTATCGAGCCTTTTTACCATCCGGGGCACTCTCGCCCCGTAGAGAATAACTATCTCTTCGCATATCGCATACATATAGAAAATAATTCAGACGTATCTGTCCAACTCCTGCGCAGGCACTGGTTTATTAAGGAGGGGACAGGTATACAGCGGGAGGTGGAGGGAGAAGGAGTAGTGGGTCAACAACCGATTATCCAGCCGGGCGATCACCACAACTACGTATCCTGGTGCCACCTTCAGTCAGGTATAGGCACTATGCATGGATACTATACGCTTCGCAACAATGAAAGTGGCCGGGAATTTAGGGTGGACATTCCCAAATGTCTGTTAGTAGCGACCCCTTTACTTAGCTAGGTATTATTTTTTTATATTATATTTTGTTTATCTGAGGTTTATCATAAGACAGCACTGCTGCGAAAATTTTTTTATAAATATATGGTGATTTTATGTAACCTTTTGTCTAGTTTTACGTAATCCGTCTTTAAGCAGCGTATGTTTTGGTTTTCCCGTTTTAGCTAAAATTATAGATTGGAATTACGGGTTTAGGTGGGCTTTTTTTTAAATCTCTTATTACCGTATTTGCCTAAAAGTGCAGCAAGAGCTTGCTTTCAAGGATCATTTACAGCAGATCTTTGACTGGGTTCGTGTGTGGAGGTAGAAAAATTGGTATTTGTTGTACTATCGTTGCTTGATCGTGTTTACGCTACAGCATGCCATTGATGTTACCCCAAAAACAAGAACAGCTGTGTTGCAGGGGCAAGAAATTATTAATTACTTAAATGAAGTTATCATGATTAACATTAGTTTCGGATTGGTTAGAAAATTGAGGAATCAATGGTTATTCACTGTATTTCTATTGTGCGCAGGTGGGATGGCCGTGCTTTCGGCGCAGTGCCTGACAGCTTCATATGGGCAGTGGCCTGGTAGTACATTCACGCCTAGTTGTACAGGTAGCCCGCAGACCATCACCACCATTGGATGGGCGGGAGAATATTCTAGCGTAAATGTAGTGTCAGGGAACCCGTATACATTTTCTAGTTCTATTACCACGGACTACTTGACGATTGCCAATAGCACAGGTTCAGCTGCATTAGCATGGGGTACAGGCTCTGTCGAGTGGACAGCGACTTTTACTGGGGATATTCGTTTTTACACACACACAAACAGTGCTTGTGGAGAGGCTGATGTCAACAGAACAAAACAGGTTGCCTGTACAAGTAGCAGTCCTCCACCTCCGGGAAATGATTGTTCCAATGCGTTGGACTTGGCTACCTTAGTGAGTCCTTACTCAGGATCAACGAGCGGCTTTACCGATAATTTTAACATCAGTTGTGCCATTAACACGGCCAATGATATGATATTTTATATAGATGTACCAGCTAATAACCAACTGACCATTGAACAGGTTACCAATAGTTATGATTCCAAGGTAGCAGTATTCTATGGAGGTGCTTGCCCGGGGAATACACAAATTGACTGTTGGGATGACCAGGATGAGCGGGTAGTAACCTGGACAAATACAACGGGTAGTATCCAGCGGGTGTATTGGGTTCAGGATGGCTATAGTTCCGGATCGGGTCCTTTCACGATAAGCTGGTCTGTTCAGTTGCCACCGCCACCACCGGCAGGAGCAAGCTGTGCTAATCCAATAGTAGTCAGTAGTTTCCCTTATTCGACCTCGAATACGACCTGTGGAAAATTAAATGACTACGGCAACCAGTGTGGTGGCAGTTACGGAGGTGGAGAAGATATAGTATACGAGCTGCAGATTCCGGCTGCGGGTACCTATACCATTGCGTTGACAGGTACAGGAGGATGGACGGGCTGGTTTCTCAAGGGGGGGCTTGCTTGCGCCAATGCCTCTGCTTGTCTTAGCAGTGCTACTTCCAGTTCCTCTTCGGTTTCGGGAAACTACACTTTTACCTCCGGCGGAACGTATTATCTGATTGTCGATACTTGGCCTTCTCCCAATTGTACGGCATTTAATCTCACGATTAACGAATTTATTCCTCCTTGCAACAGTCCGGGTACACCTACTGCTTCGGGAATTACACCAACCACCGCCATACTTAATTGGACAACTGCGGCCGGAGCCAGCAGTTACGAGTATTCCTATGGTCCTGTTGGGCATAGCTGCGGAACGGGTGCGATTGCTACCAGTGGTACATCGGTAAATCTCACAGGGCTATTGCCCAATACAACCTATAGATTCTGTGTTCGTACATCGACATGCGGGGTGGGAACTCCGACTAATTATGTGAGTACAACCTTTACGACGGCCTCAATTCCGAATGACGAATGCAGTGGTGCGATTCCCATTAACTGTGGGGGTACAGTCAATGGGAATACCTCAGGTGCCGCCTCAGATAGTAGTTCGCCTTTTTGCAATACCACGCCCGGTAATGGTATATGGTATAGCCTGATCGGCAATGGGGCGCAGGTTACATTGAGCCTTTGCAATTCAAGCTATGATACAAAGATCAATGTTTATACCGGAAGTTGTGGAGCACTCAGCTGTATCGCAGGCAATGATGATCGATGCGGCCTACAGTCGGAGGCAGTCTTTGTGGCCAATGCAGGGGTAACATATTATATACTAGTATCTGGTTTTGGTAGTTCCGCGGGTAGTTTTAGTATGGATGTTACCTGCAACTGTGAGCCGGTATTGGGGGCTCCATGGACGGTGACGAGCATTGGTAATGCCGGTGGCACTGCGATTGACAATGTGTGTGATGGAACAATAGACGTTAGTTCCAATGGATTTGGGTCCTTTAATTCCGATCGGTTGCGTTTTGCATGGATGTCTGTTTGTGGCAATGCAAGTATCACGGCCAGGATAGTAAACACCAGTAACGGCGCCTATGGGGGTCTCATGATACGTGAGAGTTCGGCACCGGGAGCCCGTCGTGTATCTTTGCGTACTCAGGCGGCTAGTCCTGTAGTATTTCGTGATGTGAGAAATATGACCAACGGAAATATTAATATACAGCAAGTTATCAGGCCACAGCACAGCTGGTTGAGGCTCGTTCGTACGGGTAATGTATTTACCGGATCTACTTCCATTGACGGTATAACCTGGCAGCAGTCGTTTATTGTCAGTATTCCTATGCAAAGTTGTGCCCAAATAGGGTTCATGACGCAGGCACTTAACGTGCAGTTGGGTATGGGGATCTTTGATGACATCACATTGTCTGGTAACAACTCCAATCTTCAGGAATTGCCGGAAGCAGGAGATCTGACAACTGGAAATGAGACGATAGGTGGTGGACCGGAAAGTATAGAATTATTCCCCAACCCGACGGCGGATGTGCTGAACGTCAAAGTAGAGGACTACGTGGGGCTTCCTGCGGTGCTTACTGTGCGCAACACACTCGGGCAGGTAGTGCAAACGCTGCGCTTCGATGAAATCAGCGAATTGCTCATCAGCCTGCCGGTTAATCAGCTGCCGGCAGGTGTATACAACCTGACACTGCAGGCCGAAGGCCGCGAGCCGCAGACGCGGGCGTTTGTGGTCAACCGTGTAAGGCCTTAAGGCCCGGGCGGCAGGCCGCTGCGGCAGCCTTTTTTCCGAAAGGCAAAAAAAATCCCTTCATCCGGCAACGGATGAGGGGATTTTTGTTTTGTACGGACCCTAAAATTGCTATAGATGCATCTGCTGCATGAGCTGTAAGCTCACAAAAAATGATAAAAAAAACGTATGCGTAGTATGTTTTTTTAAATTTTTTGTAGAAGCTTAGCCATATTTTTAAACTTGTGCCAAGTTACACGATTTTTTGTAGCTCAGGCGCATGGAATTACCGAACAAAATAAAGGATTTGAAGTTGCTCGTTTCAGTTTTGCTGAAACGTATTGACGATTTGGGAAGTGAAATCGTTACCCTTCGTTCGGAGAATGTCAAGCTTCGTGAAGAAAACTCGGCCTTACAATCATGCCTGAAGCAAAACAGCAATAACAGTCATAAGCCACCTTCATCTGATGGCCTGAGCAAAAAGCCGGGCCTGCCCAAAGCAGCTGCTAAAAAAACGGGTGGCCAGAAGGGTCATACGGGCACCACACTTCGTATGGTTGAGCAGCCTGATGAAGTAGTCGTGCATCATGCAATATCCTGCCCCTGCTGTAACAAGAAATTCAGTGGAGCTGATGTGACATCGATTATTCAGAAACGACAGGTTTTTGATATCCCGAAGCCTCGTATGGAAGTCACCGAGCATCAGCTTGGTATGATCACATGTTGCGGTCAAAGGCTCTACGGTGCCTTTCCGGAAAAAGTGAGTCAGCCTGTTCAGTATGGCTCCAGAATCAAGGCGCTCAGCGTTCTTTTGAACAACGACTATAAGCTGCCGCTGCAGAAAATCGAACAGCTCATGCGCGATCTGTGGGGCTGCTCCTTCAACGAGAGCACAGTAGTGAACACTAACGCTGGCATGTACGACTCCCTTCAGGTAGTCGAGCAGGAGATCAGAGCGAATATCCTTGCTACAAAGCTGGCTCATTTTGATGAAACCGGTATGCGCGTAAGCAAGAAGCTGCACTGGTTTCATGCTGCCTCTACGGAAATGTTCACCTCTTTATTTGTACACAGCCATCGCGGAAAGGCTGCACCCGAATCCGAAGATTCATTGTTGAAAGACTACACACACCGCGCTGTACATGGTTGTTGGGCGACTTACTTCAAAGAAAACCCCAAAAATTCTAAGAGTCGCAACCTGATCAATCAATTTGCAAGTCAACGTTATGCGTGGCGTAGTTTTGCTTTTGTGGCAGACGTACCGTTCACGAACAACCAGGCTGAACGAGACATCCGCCACCTCAAAATCAAGCAAAAAGTCACTACCAATTTTCAGACTTTCAAGGGTGCTCAGCATTACGCACGCATACAATCTTTCTCCTCAACGCTCAGAAAGCACATTTTGTAAAGGCTTCAACGCTCCCTGTACGAGTCTGGAACAAGCGCAACAACTCTCTGCGCTGCGCTTCTGCAAATCTTTTTCCCTGTCATCTCTTTTTTTCCGAAAGATCTGACGGAAGGGGACTCCTCGCAATAGTGTACTTCGTATAGAATTTGCGACAAAAGTAATACTATTTTTTTGTAAAAAACACAAAATCAATTAATTACATTTTGTATAAATTTTGTCGTATAGCGTTTAGTTAAAAAAGAATCTATCATTGTGGAGCAGTCGATCGTCACAAAAGCGTTGACAATTGCATTGTACCCTAGCAAGTGTTAGCATGCGTAAGCATTAGCTTTTATTTAACCCTATTTTTGAAAATCGCCTGTACACTTGCAACGTAATTTGGTTTTAGTGAGTAGCAGGGCTGTTCCTTAGACGAGGGAACAGTAGTGAACACTAAACACTGGTATGTACGACTCCCTTCAGGTAGTCGAGCAGGAGATTAGAGAGAATATTCTTGAGTGGGCCTCCAAAATGCATCAATTTATCCTCCGACTTTACAAGCTAATGCGGCACGGAATCATTGATGAACCCGAAAGAAAATCCTGATTGCAGGAGTTTGAGCAGATCTGCCAGCTGGCGGATGGACAAGAGCCTCAACCCACGCAAAAAGGAAGAGGAAAGCCCAAAAATTCCAAAGATCAGAATCTGCTCAATCGACATACAAGTAAGCGCGATGCGTGGCATAGTTTTGCTTTTTTGGCAGACGTACCGTTCACAAACAACCAGGCTGAACGAGACATCCGCCACCTTAAAATCAAGCAAAAAGTCGCTACCAATTTTCAAGTTTTCAAGGGTGCTTAGCATTACGCACGCATACAATCTTTCTCCTCAACGCTCAGAAAGCATTCCATGAATGTCTTTCAGAACTTCATTAAGACTCTTGATGGAGAACAAATCTCCATTCAGGCAGGCTAAGCTATTACCTGTTTTCAATACAAGCACAGTTGTGTTGCGGGAAGAAATTATTAATTATTTAAATAAAGATGCCATGATTAACATTATTTACGGCTTGATTTGTAGTTATGGAAAGCGATGGTTATTCACTGTATTTCTATTGTGCGCAGGTGGGATGGCCGTGCTTTCGGCGCAGTGCCTGACAGCTTCATATGGGCAGTGGCCTGGTAGTACATTCACGCCTAGTTGTACAGGTAGCCCGCAGACCATCACCACCATTGGATGGGCGGGAGAATATTCTAGCGTAAATGTAGTGTCAGGGAACCCGTATACATTTTCTAGTTCTATTACCACGGACTACTTGACGATTGCCAATAGCACAGGTTCAGCTGCATTAGCATGGGGTACAGGCTC
Source organism: uncultured Saprospiraceae bacterium (assembly GCA_964441755.1). Taxonomy (GTDB): domain Bacteria; phylum Bacteroidota; class Bacteroidia; order Chitinophagales; family Saprospiraceae; genus JAUMBM01. Next base: position 139,781 of record CAYTVG010000004.1, on the reverse strand, counting down.
TGTCGAGTGGACAGCGACTTTTACTGGGGATATTCGTTTTTACACACACACAAACAGTGCTTGTGGAGAGGCTGATGTCAACAGAACAAAACAGGTTGCCTGTACAAGTAGCAGTCCTCCACCTCCGGGAAATGATTGTTCCAATGCGTTGGACTTGGCTACCTTAGTGAGTCCTTACTCAGGATCAACGAGCGGCTTTACCGATAATTTTAACATCAGTTGTGCCATTAACACGGCCAATGATATGATATTTTATATAGATGTACCAGCTAATAACCAACTGACCATTGAACAGGTTACCAATAGTTATGATTCCAAGGTAGCAGTATTCTATGGAGGTGCTTGCCCGGGGAATACACAAATTGCCTGTTGGGATGACCAGGATGAGCGGGTAGTAACCTGGATAAATACAACGGGTAGTACCCAGCGGGTGTATTGGGTTCAGGATGGCTATAGTTCCGGCTCAGGTCCTTTCACGATAAGCTGGTCTGTTCAGCTACCACTAGATGGAAATGATTGTTCCAATGCGTTGGACTTGGCTACCTTAATGAGTCCTTACTCAGGATCAACGAGTGAGTTTACCAACAATTTTAACATCAGTTGTGCCGCTAACACGGCCAATGATATGATATTTTATATAGATGTACCAGCTAATAACCAACTGACCATTGAACAGGTTACCAATAGTTATGATTCCAAGGTAGCAGTATTCTATGGAGGTGCTTGCCCGGGGAATACACAAATTGCCTGTTGGGATGACCAGGATGAGCGGGTAGTAACCTGGACAAATACAACGGGGAGTACCCAGCGGGTGTATTGGGTTCAGGATGGCTTTGGTTCCGGCTCAGGTCCTTTCACGATAAGCTGGTCTGTTCAGCCACCTTGCAACAGTCCGGGCACACCTACTGCTTCGGGAATTACACCAACCACCGCCATACTTAATTGGACAACTGCGGCCGGAGCCAGCAGTTACGAGTATTCCTATGGTCCTGTTGGGCATAGCTGCGGAACGGGTGCGATTGCTACCAGTGGTACATCGGTAAATCTCACAGGGCTATTGCCCAATACAACCTATAGATTCTGTGTTCGTACATCGACATGCGGGGTGGGAACTCCGACTAATTATGTGAGTACAACCTTTACGACGGCCTCAATTCCGAATGACGAATGCAGTGGTGCGATTCCCATTAACTGTGGGGGTACAGTCAATGGGAATACCTCAGGTGCCGCCTCAGATAGTAGTTCGCCTTTTTGCAATACCACGCCCGGTAATGGTATATGGTATAGCCTGATCGGCAATGGGGCGCAGGTTACATTGAGCCTTTGCAATTCAAGCTATGATACAAAGATCAATGTTTATACCGGAAGTTGTGGAGCACTCAGCTGTATCGCAGGCAATGATGATCGATGCGGCCTACAGTCGGAGGCAGTCTTTGTGGCCAATGCAGGGGTAACATATTATATACTAGTATCTGGTTTTGGTAGTTCCGCGGGTAGTTTTAGTATGGATGTTACCTGCAACTGTGAGCCGGTATTGGGGGCTCCATGGACGGTGACGAGCATTGGTAATGCCGGTGGCACTGCGATTGACAATGTGTGTGATGGAACAATAGACGTTAGTTCCAATGGATTTGGGTCCTTTAATTCCGATCGGTTGCGTTTTGCATGGATGTCTGTTTGTGGCAATGCAAGTATCACGGCCAGGATAGTAAACACCAGTAACGGCGCCTATGGGGGTCTCATGATACGTGAGAGTTCGGCACCGGGAGCCCGTCGTGTATCTTTGCGTACTCAGGCGGCTAGTCCTGTAGTATTTCGTGATGTGAGAAATATGACCAACGGAAATATTAATATACAGCAAGTTATCAGGCCACAGCACAGCTGGTTGAGGCTCGTTCGTACGGGTAATGTATTTACCGGATCTACTTCCATTGACGGTATAACCTGGCAGCAGTCGTTTATTGTCAGTATTCCTATGCAAAGTTGTGCCCAAATAGGGTTCATGACGCAGGCACTTAACGTGCAGTTGGGTATGGGGATCTTTGACGACATCACATTGTCTGGTAACAACATGGATCTTCAGGAATTGCCGGAAGCAGGAGGTCTGACAACTGGAAATGAGACGATAGGTGGCGGACCGGAAAGTATAGAATTATTCCCCAACCCGACGGCGGATGTACTGAACGTCAAAGTAGAGGACTACATGGGGCTTCTCGCAGTACTGACTGTGCGCAACACACTTGGACAGGTGGTACGCACGCTCCGTTTCGATGAAATCAGCGAGTTGCTCATCAGCCTGCCTGTTGATCAGCTGCCGGCAGGTGTATACAACCTGACATTGCAGGCAGAAGGCCGCGAGCCGCAGACGCGGGCGTTTGTGGTCAACCGTGTAAGGCCTTAAGGCCCGGGCGGCAGGCCGCTGCGGCAGCCTTTTTTCCGAAAGGCAAAAAAATCCCTTCATCCGGCGACGGATGAGGGGATTTTTGTTTCTGTAAGCGTCGTATCTTTACAGGCTAAAAATATTGCTATGCCCACACAGCTTCCATCCCGAACACGTGCTCAGCAGAGCCGCTCAGCCATTGAGCACCTGTACATCTCTATGCGCCACCTGCTGATCCGGGGTGGCTACAAGCCCATGGGTGTGTCGGGAGAGGCGATGATTGCTGCACTGCAGGATCTTCGGCCCGAGATTTATGGCAGCATCAACGATCCTGAGCGGGTCGAGCTGGATGGTCTGCTGTACATCTTTCAGCGACTTCCCAGGGGCATTGAGGAGGTGCAGTTTATCCGGCTGGTGACCAAAGAAGGTTTTGAAAAAAGCCTGTTTGAGCCTGTCATTGCGCCCAAGCGCCGCCGCAACGCTTACCGTATTGACAGTGATGAAATCTACATTGAAATGACGCGCGGGCGCTCGGATATTTATGATATCCTTACGCACCTGACGTTTATGTATATTGAGGCTGAAAAAATCCGGCGCAATAGTGAAAATCACCGCAAGGAGAAGAAGCGCGAGTGGAAAATGCTGGAAGAGTTGGTGGAAAAAGAGCGGCAGGGGCAGGAGTTTAACAAAGAGGTGGCTTACATCTACCTGAGTACCCTGCTGGGGCGTACCTATGAGGAAACGGTCGGTGCTTGCAAGCGCTTCGAGGAAGACGGGGCTGTCAACAGCCTTTTTCACATAACCTATTGGCTGGGCAAGCGTGCCGATGATGAGCAGCTGAATAAAAATGACCGGGAGATCACCTTTTCCAGCGCATTGCGGGAGCGTGTGGGGCACCACCACCACGGGGAGGTCTGGGCCATTGACATCAAACAATGTCTGAGCGATCGTGACCTGTTGGAGCGTCCTATTCATATCATCAGTGCCAATCCGCACAGTGTGATGAACAGCCTGTACGCACAGGCGGCACTGCAGGAGCAGGCCGCCGGTATGTCGCTGGAAGAACTTACTAAGGAGCTGAGCCTTCCTCAGCGCGCAGCCTGGCGCACGCGCGTCTTTGCGTATGCGCAGTCGAATGGCATGATTCAGCTTGAAGACGGGAGCGGTGCTGGTATAACGGTACAGATTTTTGATACAGCAGCGATTGATCCTGCGCTGCTGCCCGCCGACATCCAATTTAATCGCCCTGCTTCGGTCGAAGAAATGCCTGTGATGATTGTCATGGATTACGCTTTCGGGGAGCAGGCGTATGAGACCATGGACGAACTACTTCGTCCCTTTGAAGGCAAAGGAACGCCTGTGCGGCTTGATGTGCATTCGATTAATATCATGGGGAAAGCCGGTATTCTGGAGGGAGGTAAGGGGGATATTATGATTCCTTCTTCCCATGTATTTGAGGGTACGGCTGATAACTATCCCTTCCGGAATGACCTGCGTGTTGAAGATTTTGTGGGGCAGGGGTTGCGCGTAAGTGCAGGTACCATGATTACGGTATTGGGCACCAGCCTACAGAATAAAGATGTATTGCAGTACCTGCGCGACTCCTCCTGGCGGGCCATCGGTCTCGAAATGGAGGGGGCGCACTACCAGAAGGCTATACAGGCATCCAGCCAGATTCGCAACAATATTCGCAAGGACGTAGTCCTTCGCTATGCTTACTATGCTTCGGACAATCCCTTGTTGACGGGGCATACCCTGGCGAGCGGCAGCCTGGGGCTCGAGGGGGTAAAGCCTACTTACCTCATCACCAAAGTAATCCTCAACCGCATATTGTCTGCCAAACAGCAATTAGGTGTAAGTGACAGTCCAACGGCCTGATGCCGATCATAAACCGTACCTTAGCGTTGTACACAAACGTTATAACTTTTCATGAATACCCAACCGCAAGCTTATCTCAGCACCCTCAACCCTGTACAACTGGCCGCCGTAACCACCACGGAAGGCCCCGTGCTTATTGTTGCCGGACCGGGGTCCGGCAAGACCCGCGTACTCACTTACAGGATTGCCTACCTGATTGAGCAGGGTGTGTCGCCCTGGGAAATTCTTGCACTCACATTTACCAATAAGTCTGCCCGCGAAATGAAAGCCCGCATAGAGGGGGTAGTAGGCCAGCGCGCCGGCGCTATCTGGGCCGGCACTTTTCACTCCATCTTTGCCCGCATCCTGCGGGCGGAGGCAACCCACATCGGCTATCCGACCAATTTTACGATCTATGATACCGATGACAGTAAGAGCCTGCTAAACAGCATTATCCGGGAGATGAACCTCGATAAAGAGGTGTATAAGGCCAATGATATTCTTCACCGAATTTCGGCTGCCAAGAGCAACCTGATAACGCCTGCCCGTTATGCCCAGGACCAGGGGCTGTTACAGCAGGATCGCATGTCCCGCATCCCGTTGGTATATAAAATTTATGAAACCTACACTGCGCGCTGCAAAAAAGCCGGCGCCATGGATTTTGACGATCTGCTGTACAGGTTGTTTGAGCTCTTGCAAAACCGCCCTGAGGTTGCAGAAAAATACAGAACCCGCTTTCGCTACCTTCTCGTCGATGAGTTCCAGGACACCAACTACCTGCAGTATGCCATTCTGAGAAAGCTCTGCCACTATGATGGCAGCCCCCGCAACATCTGCGTGGTGGGCGACGACGCGCAGTCGATCTATGGCTTTCGGGGGGCAACAATACAGAACATTCTCGATTTTGAGGAGGATTTTAAAAAATTTGGCATTCAGGTCTTTAAGCTGGAGCAAAATTATCGGTCTACATCACATATCGTCAAGGCTGCCAATGAGGTAATCTCTTACAATCGCCGGCAGATACAGAAAAAAATATGGAGTGATAAGGGTGACGGCCACCGCATCCGCCTCATCAGGACAATGACCGACAATGAAGAGGCCAATCGCGTAGCAGATACCATCATTGAGCATAAAAACCGCTACCACCTTCGCAACAGCGATATTGCCATCCTCTACCGCACCAATGCGCAGAGCCGGACGTTCGAAGAATACCTTCGCCGCTACAATATCTCCTATCGCGTCTTCGGGGGCATGTCTTTTTACCAGCGCAAAGAGGTGAAAGACATGATTGCTTACCTGCGGTTGTTGATCAATCCGCAGGACGAAGAGGCGCTGAAACGGGTGATCAACTACCCGCGGCGCGGCATCGGCGAGAGCACTATTGATCGCATGCTGGAGTTTGCCAACCAGACAGGCATGACGCTCTGGGAGGCAGCAGCCAACATTGAGCTGCCGGCACGCGCGCGTGCCCCGCTGGAAAATTTTTTACAGCTCATCAGGCAGGGGCAGCAGTATCAGGAGGGAAAAAATGCTTACGAGGCTGCTGTATTTATGGCCAGTCAGTCGGGCTTAAAGGACATACTCAAAGCGGATACCACAGTGGAAGGTATGGGACGCCTGGAGAACTTCAACGCCCTGCTGGATGGCATCAAGACTTTTGTAGAGGAGGATCTTGTGGCAGAAGTGGGTGAGGAGGCCGATAAATCGCTGACTACCTATCTTCAGCACATTGCCCTGATTACCGATTTTGATGAAAAGGATGATGCCAATCAGGAAAAAGTGAGCCTTATGTCAGTGCATGCTGCCAAAGGACTTGAGTTCAAGTCTGTTTTTTTGGTGGGGCTGGAGGAGAAACTATTCCCGTCCTTTATGAGCATTGAGACGACTGAAGGGCTTGATGAGGAGCGCCGCCTGTTTTATGTGGCCATCACCCGGGCTGAGCAATTTCTGACGCTTTCCTATGCCAATTCCCGCTATCGGTTTGGTAAAATGACCTACAACCCCCCCAGCCGCTTTTTAGAGGAGATTCCTGCAGAGGTTTTTGATAACCCACCAGTCAGCCGACAGGCGGCGGTTGCGGCGGCAGGCCGCGAGCCGGCCGCGCCGGCGGGCGCTCGCGTAAGCGGTGTTTTTCCTGTAAAAAAAGCAGCCCAGCCGGCTTTTCAGGTAGATGCGGCCAATTTTGCAGCCAGCCCGGCTTCGCAAATTGCCGTGGGACAGCGTGTTCTACACCTCAAATTTGGAGAAGGTGAGGTGCTGCAAATTGATGGCGCCGCCGATAATCGCGTGGCTACCATCCGGTTTGCACTTGGTGATTCTTCGGATAAGAAAATCATGCTCAAATTTGCTAAATTGCAGATACTGAATGGTACAGCCTGAGGTATTGGTAAAATGGGGGTAAAGGTAATTTGTTGGTAGCGCCAACCTGCCTGAGAAGTGTTTTGCTTGCCGGGCTGTTTGCAGCATGACAGGAGCAGATATCCAATCATCTTTGCTACGCAACAGGACGAAAATCCATTCGTTACAAGAAAATGGTAATGGTCGTTCGTCATCAGGGGACTGTAAGCTGGTTGTTGCGATTGGTAATGTGGGTGTTGCCGATGGCTGCAATGGACGCACAGGCTGTCCTCACGAATCAACGAACTGCCTGGTTGTACCCTTCGGCCGACAGTGTTCGGCTTGATTCCCTTTCTTTGGTGCCGGGCTCGCTCAGGATCTATGATGGTGCAGGATCACTGCTCGACAGCAGCAGCTATGTCTTTGAAGAACCATGGCTTAGGTGGAAGCCACCCCTGCCTGCAGATAGCCTGCGGGCCTATTGGCGGGTACTGCCTTTTACTTTGGACAACAAGGGCCGGCTGCCCGAAAGTACAGAGGCACGGCTGCTGCCGGAGGGCATTGCAATCAGCGCTTACGACAATCGTGCCGGCGGTCTAAGTCTTACGGGGCAGCGCGGATTGGATTATCAAGGTGCTTTTAGTCGTGGGCTTTCATTTGGCAACCGGCAGGATCTGGTGCTCAATTCGGCATTTAATTTGCAGGTTCAGGGCGAATTGGGAGAGGGCATACGCTTACAGGCAGCCATTTCGGATGATAATCTGCCTGTACAGGTAGAGGGAAACACCCAACAGCTTCGCGAGTTTGACCGCATATTTATCCAGCTATCCCGCAATCGAAGCCAGCTCACGGCCGGGGATTACGAGCTCAGGCAGCCTGACGGGTATTTCATGCAATATTTTAAAAAATTGGAAGGTGCAACCTATCAAACAGCAACAGCAGACGGTCGATGGCAGGGGCGTTCGAGCATTGCCATCGCTCGCGGGCGCTTTGTGCGGCAAAATGTAGTCGCTGCTGAGGGAAATCAGGGACCCTATAAGCTGACAGGTGCACAGGGTGAGCGATTTATTGTTGTGCTGTCGGGCACTGAAAAGGTCTTTATTGACGGGATACTACAGGAACGCGGTCGTGATCGCGACTATACGATTGATTACAATCAGGCGGAGGTTACATTCATGCCTAAGCGACTCATTACCAAAGACAGCCGGATAACAGTCGAATACGAGTATGCTGACCAGCAGTATCTTCGATCTATGTACGCTATGGATACCCGCTATGTTGCAGAGCGCTGGCAAGTGTATGTCAATGTTTTCAGTCAGCAGGACAGTAAGACAGCCACGGCTGATATCCGCCTGACGCCCGATCAGCGGGCTGCTCTCAGGGCTGCAGGTGATCAGCCTCTGGGGATTCTGGCGAGCTCGATTGAGCCGGTAGGCACGCAGGCTGCACAGCGAGCTACTTATGCGCTGCGCGACAGTGTACTGCGCTGTGTAGGAAGGGATAGTCTGTTGCAAGTACTCGTATATACGACGGACCCTGAAGCAGCTACCTATGTGGCAACATTTACCTTTGTGGGAGAGGGTAATGGTCATTATGTGCTGGCTTCTGAGACAGCGTCCAATGAACGAATATTTATCTGGGTAGCTCCCGGAGCGGATGATTGCCGACCCTTGGGAAATTATGAGCCTGTCATCAGGCTGGTAGCTCCTGAGCAGCAGCGAATGATTACAGCAGGTGCTGCAATGCAGGATAAGGGTGGTGGAAATTGGCGATGGGAACTGGCGTTATCACAGAATGACAGGAATCGGTTTAGTCAGCTGGACAGTCGTGATGATCTTGGGTATGCGGGCAGGTTTGATTATGCCCGAAGATATTTACTGCAGCAGGACAGTAGCCGCTGGCAACTACACACGCGAGCAGGCTATGAGTGGGTGCACAGGCATTTTACGACGCTAAACCCCTATCGATCGCCGGAGTTTTTACGTGACTGGAATCTGGCAAGCGTACTGGGTATTGGCCAGACGCAACCTGCTGAGGAACATATGGCACAGGCGGAGCTGCGGCTTTCTCATCCTCAAAGGGGAGTTGTCTCCTGGCGCTCGGCTACTTTTCAGCGACTGGGTCAGTATGCAGGCTGGCGGCAGCAAGGGGAGGCTGCCTGGCAGCATGCAGGCTGGGCGCTGAATGCACAGGCCAGCCATCTGCAAAGCCGGGAGCCGATGCGGCGTACTCAGTTTTGGCGTCCGACACTGACAATAGGGAAGACCTGGACCGCTTTGGGCAACTGGAAGACACAGTTGCTGTGGGAATCAGAGCACAGCCGCCGCTGGCCGGGAGGAACGGATACGCTGGAGATGAGCAGCTTTGCTTTTAATCGCTTTGTAGCAGAGGCGAACAGCCCCGAACGGGAAAACCGGGGGCTGGGGTTCAGCCTCCGCCAGCGACGCGATGAAATACCGCTGGGAACTCGTTTTGTGCAAGGGCCGCTAGCCACCGAAGCAGCCGTCAACGGCCAGTGGCAACCTTCACAACAGCTGCGGCTCGGGGGTGTTTTTAGCTGGCGACAACTGCAGGTAGGCGATTCAATGGATGCCGGTGGTCTGCGGAGCGGAAAAATTACCCTTGGACGATTCGACCTCTCTTTTCAGGCGTGGAAGTCTGCTCTGCGTACCAATACAACTTATGAAATTGGTACAGGACAGGAGCCAAGGGTGACCTTTGTATACGTGTATGTGGGACCCGGACTTGGTCAGTATATATGGCTTGACAGCCTCTACAATGCCGACGGTAAAATACAAATTAATGAAATGGAAGTCAGCCCATTTGCTGATATTGCCGACTATACGCGTGTGGTACTGCTGACGGATGAGTTTATCAGAACCAATAACCTCATCCTCAACCAAAGCTTGTTTCTGGAGCCTGAGCGGTACTGGCGGCAGGCAGAGGGATGGAAAAAGCAACTCGCAAAGTTTTCCTTACAGTCAACGCTTACCGTCAACCGAAAGACGCAACCATCTGCAGCGGTACAGGTATGGAATCCTCTGCAATGGGATCTTCCCGACAGCTCACTCACGGCTATTCAGTTGGGTTTCCGGAACAGCCTTTTTTTCAACCGGCGGCATCCCCGATTTGATGTTCAGCTTGAGCATACAGAGCAGCGCAGGCGGTTTGTGCAGATGGCAGGTTTTGAAAGCCAACAGCGGGCAGAATACACACTGCGCATCCGCTACAATGCCACAACAGAACTTGGACTTCGCCTGTTGGGCGCTGCAGGGCAGCGGCAGGCAGACCTGGAGTTATTTGACAATAAAGATTACAAATTAGGATTTGTAAAGGCAGGGCCGGAGCTCACATGGCAACCGGGGAAAGACCTGCGGCTTGATATGCGCTATATACGGCAGCAAGAGACAAGCCGCCTGTCCACAGCAAATGAAGGGATGAAACGCACAGAAATTGTCGGAGAACTTGTATACCAGCGTTGGCTTCGGGCCAACCTGAGTTTAATTGAGGTAGATTTGCAGGCCGATATACGCTCCCCTTTGGCGTTTGTACTGCTCAATGGTCTTCGACCCGGGCGCAACTGGCTGTGGAATCTTACGGCTACCCGTCAGTTGGGGAGTTTGCTGCAACTCACACTTGGTTATGAAGGCAGGCAGACCGGGGATGCCAGGATGGTTCATTTGGGGAGGATGCAGGTAACAGCGCTGTTTTAAACAACATTGGGCTTTCTGATTTTTGAAAAAAAACCAGAAAGCCCAATGTTGTTTCTTCGCTCATCTTATCGCCTCTGGCGGCAAGATGAGCAAAGAGGCCTCTTATTTGGAGACTTTGTCCACGACTATGCGCTTATCCCGGTTGGATAGTTCCCAGGCAGTATGGAAAACGAGTCTGCCAATGGTTGCCATTTTCTCAAACTGGATTTTATCGACTGTATCGGTGGTGCGGTGATAGTCAGCATGAGTGCCATTGAAGTAAAAAATGGCCGGTATGCCTCTTTCCGCAAAATTGTAGTGATCTGACCGGTAGTAGTAGCGGTTAGGATCATTTTCTGCATTGTAAGTATAGTCAAGCTCCAGCTGGGTGTAGGTAGTATTGGCCTCCTCATTGATGGTATGCAATTCTGAGCTCAGTCGGTCAGAACCGATCACATAGATATAATTTGGATTTTGCTCGTGCTGCGGATCAATTCTACCCACCATATCAATATTGATATTAGCAATGGTGTTTTCAAGCGGGAATACGGGGTAGTTGACGTAGTACTCCGAGCCCAGCAGGCCTTTCTCTTCACCGGAAACCAGCAAAAAAAGTACGCTCCGGCGAGGGCCATAGCCAAGCTTACGGGCCTCGGCAAAGGCTTGTGCTATCTCCAGCACGGTAGAGGTGCCGGAGCCATTGTCATCGGCGCCAAAATAGATGCCATCACCACGTCGGCCGAGGTGATCATAGTGCGCAGTGACGACCAGTACTTCATTTTTGAGTACGGGATCGCTGCCTTCTACAAAGCCAAGCACATTCTCGCCGAGCAGTTCACGCACATTTTTGCGCTGAACGAAGGACAATTTTGCGGGAAAAGTTACAGCGCGGGGCTTGGCGGTACGCTCGATGCGGGTGCGTGCGTTGACGACATCGTTGAAAGACTTACCCAGTATTTTGCGTGCAGCCTCTGAGGACAGATACACACTGTTGGCGAAATTATCGGCCGGATTGGCACTCCAGCCCATACGGAGACGGTTGTTGAGAATCTCCCTGCGCACCTGGTCCACATTGCGGCGAAAATCCGGGTCGATAATCATGACCATAGCAGCGCCGTGCTTGTGAGCTGCCCGGAGCTTGAGGGTGGGATCGCTCGTCCAGGCGGTGCGGCTGGTATCATTTGTCAGCAGCGAATTGCCGTCGGTATTGAGGGGTTCGCCGGCATAGATGAGAATTGTTTTTCCATTCACGTCCTGTTCTGCATAATCGCTGTACCGGGGGTCGTCAATGCCATAGCCTAAGAAAACAACCTCGCGGGTGCTGAAGGACTCACGGCTTGCATTTTGGCCAGGGACGGAGTAGTACTCCCAAAGATGGCGAATACTTTCATCTCCTACCATCATATTGATTTCTGCCCAGGTCTCTGCGATGAAAGATATACGCTGGAAGTAGCTACTGTCACCTACTGCCGGAGGCAGACCATAAGAGCTGAATACACTGGCAATGTACTCAGCTGCCTTTCGCTGCCCCGGACTACCTGTTTCACGACCTTCAAACTCCTCGGAGGCAATCTGGGTGAGGTGGCGCTCCAGCTCAACGGGTGTAATGGTAGATGCCAGCGTACGGGCAATATCTGTATCGACCGGGCGGGATAGCTGCGCATAACTCGCCTGCACGCACAGCAGGCATAGCATAATGGCTGAAAAAATTTTCATAATGATGGTGTGATTGAAATAAGGAAGATAAGAAGGAATTAGCAGCAGGAAATTTTTTCCACACGCTGGCCATGGCGTCCGCCCTCAAAGGGTGTATCAAGGAAATGTGCAGTCATGGCCAGCGCTGTCTCTATACTTACAAACCGTGCAGGTATAGCCAGGATATTGGCATCATTATGCTGCCGGGCCAGGCTTGCAAGTTCCTCTGTCCAACACAGTGCAGCCCTGATGGCCTGGTATTTATTGACAGTCATGGCAACCCCGTTGCCACTGCCACACAAAACTATTCCCAGTTGTGCTTCACCGTCGCTAACTGCTCGTGCGACAGGGTGTGCAAAATCAGGGTAGTCGACAGATGCAGCGCTGTTGGTACCAAAATCAAGCACTTCAATGCCTCTCTGGGTCAGTAGCTGCACGATACCAGCTTTGTAGGCAAAGCCGGCATGATCACATCCGATCGCAATTTTCATACTATAAGTGGTTGGGAGAGCACTTTTGGGTGGCTTAGCCACCCAAAAGTGCCTGTTTCGGATTTTTTACCGCTAAAAAGCAGCGAAAAAGACGCCTTATTCCGCTGGCGGAGCTGCCTCAGGAGCGGGTCTTTCGTCAAGATAGCCTTTGAAAAGCTGTTGCAGTTCTTCGGCAAACTCATCATCTTTTGCCTTGGTTGCTTCGATGAAGAGTGCGTTGGCCATTTGCCGACTGATACCTGCTTCCCGTTCGAAGCTGGCGGTGAATATACTGGTAGAAACAGAAGCGTAATAGTTGAGCTGCTGGGATAATTCTTCTGCCAGAATTTTCATATGTGGTTTTGCCTTCTCATAGGCGTCTGCAGAAAAATACACCGTCAGCATATACATAGTTCTGTAATCATAGGGGAAATTCATGTGCGGGAACGCCTCGAAGTACTTGTCAGCCAATTCGATGGCCTTGTCTTTTTGGCCGGCAGCGATAAGCTGTAAGGCCGCGCGGCGAATGACAAGTTGCATACTCTGTACACTCGGGCCATAGCTGCTGTTGGCATACGTATCCACTTTATCAAAATTACCCCAAGTCCACTTATTCATGACTATGTCGTAGGTTTTCTCACCATCGACACGGCCACTACCCAGGATGCCGTACTCTGACTGGCCAGGACGTCTCACAGGGGTGAAACGCAATGCAAGACCCTCGAGTCGCATGTAATCATCCATACCAAAAAGCTTCTCTGGCCGGCAGGTAACCGCGAAGTAGATAGGGCGCTCCCACAGGTTGCTGGCAATGATATCCAGTACAGCGATATCGTCCTTCAGCAGCTGTGTTTCATTGACTTTGACGGGTATTCTGTCAACAATTTCAGTCGTATCAGCATCGCTGACAAGACCTGCCCGCATGGCCTGTTCGCGATTGACAGGCAGGTATACATTCTTTGTAGTGTAGTGGCTTTCGAGTGTGCGGCCACTCCCCGCCTGTATCGGATGATTTTCGCCTATGTAGCGCATAAAATCCTGCAGACTCTGCTCCTGATCGACCCCTGCCGGATTGTAGTAAAAAACTTGGTTGCGCGCCTTACCCAGCAATGCTGAAGAAGGGATAGACATCTTGATGGCCGGAGATTCATTGACCTTTCGACGCAGCAGATCAATATACCAATCAACGGCAATCAGACTCAGGTTGACAACCCTTACGTCTGTGCGGATGCCCTCAACCTCCTGCGCATACCAAAGCGGATAGGTGTCATTATCACCGTAAGTGAAAATGATAGCGTTAGGAGCACAGGATTCCAGGAAGTTACGCGCATAATCACGGGCACCGCTCTGCTGTGAGCGATCGTGATCGTCATAATTTTGTGTACCCATGAGTACGGGAGCAATGAGTACCAGTGCTGTGGCGAGTACGGCAGCTCCCAGCTGGCTGCTCTTTGACCTTAGGAAATTGCCCAGCAAGGAGAAAAGGGAGAGTACACCCATACCCAGCCAAATACAGTAAGTGAAAATAGAGCCAGCAAGGACGTAGTCCCGCTCACGCGGTTCGTTGGGCGGCTGATTGGTATAAATGATGATGCCGACACCTGTGATGATGAATAACGCCAGCAGTCCGAGAAAATCTTTGCTGTTGCGTTGGTAGTGAAAAAGCATTCCGAGCAGGCCGAATAAGAATGGCAATGCATAGTATACGTTGCGTGCCGGGTTCTCGCGCTGTGATTTGGGCAGCAAATCCAACTCGCCCAGTCTCATTTCATCCAGCGGCTGTATACCTGTGATCCAGTGGCCGGCGGACTTATCCCAGGGAGCAAATCCCTGCTGTCCATTCTGTCGACCAGAGAAATTCCACATGAAGTAGCGCCAGTACATCCATCCTAACTGGTAATTGATAAGGAAGCCGACATTGTCGGCAACATTGGGGCGACCAACCGGCAGGCGACTACCCGGGTCGAGTCCCATCCACTGCATATAAAGAGACGGACGCCCCATGGTATTATCGCTCATACGCGGCAGCAACACCTTGTCGCGGTTGTCGTATTCAACAGAAATTTTGTAGTCGGTAATCTCATAGCGATCACCAACACGTCCGTAGCGGTCTTCGACCGTTGTATTGGTCGGTTCTGCATTGAACTGCGGGCCGCGCAACAGCGGCCGCTCACCATACTGCTCCCGGTTGATGTAGGGCATGAGGCGCAGCGGATCATTGGGGCGGTTCATGTTGACCGGGGGATCTGTATTGGCACGAATAATCACTACACCTGCAGTTGTGTAAGAAATGACCATCAGGGCAGCACCCATAACAATATGCTGGAGAACAGCACTCTTTCGTTGGTGAGCATACCGAAAGCCAAAGTACAGCAGACTGCCGATGATGAGAAGGGTCGGAATGATACCCGTATCAAAAGGAAGGCCGAAAGTATTGACCATCAGCAGGTCAAAAGTAGCCCATAGCTGTGGTATGCCCACAATGATAAGCTTTTGGGTTGCAGCGATAAATATAACACCTACCAGTGCAGCCAGTCCGGCCCCTACAACAGTATGATTTTTATACTTCTTAAAATAATAGAAAAGCGCCAGAGCGGGAAAGGTCAGCAAGCTGAGCAAGTGAACGCCTATGGAGAGTCCTGCAGCATAAACTGCGAAAAGCATCCAGCGGTCGGCTTTGGGGGTATCAGGCAGCACATACCACTTAATCATTGCCCAAATGGTGAGGGCCGTGAAGAAAGTAGACATGGCATATACTTCGCCCTCAACGGCAGAAAACCAGATGGAGGTTGCAAAAGCTGAGGCCAGGCCGCCGGTAAGACCCGCACCTGCGAGTGCAATGTCTTGTCCCATATCCGTGTCCTGCTCGCGACCAACCAACGCCAGTTTGCCCAGCATGATGGTAATCCAGGCAACAAAGGCAGCTGACATAGCTGTACTAAGTCCGGACATGAGGTTGACAGCGAAGGCAATATCTTCGGGATTGTCGCTAAACAACTCAGCGACCCAGGTAAATATACGGCCGATCAGCAAAAACAAAGGTGCTCCCGGCGGGTGAACGACTTGCAGCTTGTAGGCACCCAGGATAAATTCCCCACAGTCCCACAGGCTTCCCGTGCGTTCAGCAGTCATGTAAAAAACAGTAGCCGTGATGGCAAAAACCAGCCACCCTGTGAGCTGATGCAATCTTTTGGTGGATCCCATGTAATTGAACGATTTTAATCGAGCTTACAACCGGCATACGTAGTTGTAGCGAGTGCACAACAGCAGGCCGGCTTCCTTCTTGATAAGAAAGTACAAAGCTAAAAAAAATTGTCACCAACATGGCCTTTACCAAACAATAACATCGGGTGCGGGACATAAAAATCGGAGGCCAACAGCTTGTTCTGTGGTTTTTACATGAAACGACACAATAAGCCACCGAAAGACAATGGCGTATGACCACAAAGGAGGTTATACGCCATTGCTTGTTTACTCAGGTAACTTATACTGGTTTAGCTTTTGCAGGACACGCTTCACTTCTTCTGCCTTTTGCGTACCTATCAGCAACCGTCGTCCGTCCGAAAAAATGAGCTGTATGCCATGACTGCCGGACACGTTTAATGCCTTGTTGCTGCCGGTTCCTCTAAATCCCCATCCGCCGTATTCGCCTAAAGGGCTGTACTCGCGGACGTATACCGCCTGTAACATATGCCATTCATAACGAGCCCACTGCCTGTGTACCGGCGCAAAACGAACCTCTATGCCTTTGTTGTCAATGCGCGTATGCAGTTGCAAAACAAGAAAAAAAACCACTATGGAGGTTGTTATCAACAAACCTACCAACAGCGCAATATTATCGCTGCTCAATAAAGGCTCACCATCCCTGATTTGCGCGTAAATCCTGAAGAGAAATGGCAGCAGCACCAGTGCGACCAGAACAGACCATGTTCCAAATCGCTGATTTTCTGTGAAGATGTACTGATTAATCATAGAAACAGAACGATTATCTCATATTATACAATAGCTGTCATCATATAAATTTACATACCGAAGAACACTCAGGTAGAGCGTATACAAAAAATTCCCCCTCCGGACTATAACGATCCTTGCTCGCAGATTTTACGCTTTTTCAGTTGCGCAGCAGCTGTGGTGTTCCTACAGAAATATAGAAACGAAAGAATTACTCGTTTTTACCGGCGGCACACACGCCCTCTTAGTCGGCAAATCGAGCTAAGTGGTAGCCAACAATACTGTCAAGCGTAGCCAATGCCAGTCCGCGAGCTTCTTCGTCCGTAAAAGATTGTTGCACATAATAGGCCTCCAGCCGGATTTGGGCATGCAGAAAAGTTAGCTTGAGCGCATCTCCGATGCGTTGTAGCACAGGATCTTTAGCACCCCATATCTTTATTTCATCGAAAAGAGAGCTGCGCCAGCTGTCGAGCTGCCGCAACTGCAGCACCGTAACAGGATTGTCAGCCAGGTAGAGCTTGGCTCTGTCAACAGCCGAAGCTTTCAGTTCATTTTGGTCGAGTATATCATCGTCGTTGAGATCACTGGCTATGGCATATAACAACTGAATTTCGGGCCACTCCATAAAGGGATCGCAAGTCTCATAGCTCAGGGTATTGGTTGGATCCCGCTCAATTTCAGCTCTTGCCTGCTCCGCCTCATATGGATGAGAGCCAATAAGCCAGCAAGGGATGATGTAAGATTGTCCGGAGGCCAGGTGAAGATAGTACATGTGTGTAATGAGCTGGCTGAGGTCGCTGTATGTATATTCGGTACGTATATCGATGGCAGCAGGAATCTCGCGCACAGCCTTATAGGCATAAGTGTTTCGAAGCGCCTGATTCATAAGGCGATTGACCTCTGATCTCGAGCCATTGTTTCTAAACAGGTAGTAGGCGTGGTAGGCATTAGCCAACGGATGTGAACTGCTGCGTATCGTTATGAGTGCAGCGTTGTTGTCGGGTAAATCCAAAATAGCCTCCTCCAGCGCATCACCGCGATAATCATTGGTTATTTTGACAGGGAAAGCCTCTGCCAACAGCGAGTACTTAATCAGTTCTTTGTCCTCATTAAGCATATCCTCGTAAGCACTGGCGGTTCCCTCAGTGTAGATACCATCCGGCGCTTGCAGGAGATAGCCTTTTTCCCGCAGCAGTAGCTGCAGATCGAAGATAGACATACGCCTGTTTGTATTGCGAATGACCGGCAGTTCTGTAGGATTCTCCTTGTCGTAGGCGGTTGATGCGCGTTCATTTCTGTTGCCTGCAGATTCGATAGGAATGAAAGCAGGCTTGTAGTTCATCTCAAAGTCACCGATGGCGATCAACTGCACGGAATTGATGAGGCGTACACTGGCTTCGGGGTAGCCGTCAAGTTGTAATTCGTAAGCCTTGCGGGTGGCGATGGAAGGATCATCGTATACCTGATGGATAATGTGTACGTTGTTGCCATCGAGTGTTGCATACAAATCACCTACTTTCATTAGATGGTCCCAGTCAATGGGCTCATTGAAAGGTCTGCTGCTGAGTTGCAGGGCGTAGAGTGAGCGTCCTCCGGCAAGTGATCTGGTCACGACAGCAGCCTTGGGATAGGTAGGCCTAAGAGAGGGCAGCAGACTCTCCGCATCCCTGGAACTTCTGAATCCGCCCAAACATACACTGGCTATATTGCCATTGTCAACAGGCTGGGCATACACAAAACCCAGCGAGCGGGCAGCGGCATAGTCGCCCGGAAGCGGATTCCGTACCGTATCCAGTGCGATCGTAAAATGTGTACTTTGTGCATACAGAGCACCCGTCCAGCCGGGCAGCAAGAGCATACAAAATACCAAAAACTTGAACGGTTTCATACCTGTGTTTATTTAAATAACGTAAATGTATAGGTTTTTATATAAAAATTACGCGATAAATACGCTACATCTTCTGCGACGGATTTTTGCCGGATGCCCTTTTCTGCAAGCCATACAACCCCTGCCGGATCGCATACAGTCCCGACCAGGCACACAAGCTGCGCGAGACTTTATTCTTTCAAACCATATTTATCCAGCAGGTAGACGAGCGCGGTCATAGAAGCCGCCCCTAGTTCGAGTTCACGCTTATTGACAGTCTCAAAAACATCTGAAGCAGCGTGGTGGTAGTCAAAATACCGCTGGGAGTCAGGTTCATAGCCAAGAAGAAGTCCTTTTTGAGATTTGAGCGGACTGATATCGGCTCCGCTGCCACCCCGGCGCAAAGAGAGGCCGTAGGGTTCCAGCAGCGGTAGCCACTCGCCCAACCGCTTGAAGTAGGCTCCTATGACGGCTTCATCACCTTCGCAAGTGAACCCGCGAGGCGTAAACCCACCGCGATCGGACTCGATGGCTGCGAGATGGAATTCGTTGCGTGCATTCGAACTGTCTGCATATACACGTCCTCCTTGTAGACCATTCTCTTCATTCATAAACAACACACAGCGGAGGGTATGCCGGGGTTTGTACGACAGTTGCCGTAAGGTTTGCAAAACCTGCATGGCCTGTACGCAGCCTGTTCCGTCGTCATGTGCTCCCTGGCCGATATCCCAGGAATCGAGATGACCACCCACCAGAATAATTTCTTCAGGATGCTCACTGCCACGGATCTCACCAATGACATTGTAGGAGAGGACAGGAGAGAGCATGCGCGAAGTGCTGCGCATGTATACGCGCACAGCCTCCTTTTGCAGCAGGCGGCTCAACAGTTCGGCATCAAGTGTACTGATGGCCATAGCCGGGATTTTCGGGACGCCATCTTCGTACATCATGGCGCCTGTATGCGGATATTCATCTATCCGGTTGGTCATAGAACGTACCAGCACACCTGCAGCACCATAGCGGGCAGCCCTGCTGGCTCCTAGTCCCCGCTGGTCAACAGCGCCGCCGTAGGCGGCAAAAGTGTTGAGCTGGGTGGGGTCAAAAGGCCTGTTGAAAAAAACAATCTTACCGGCCAGCCGGGCAGTGCCCAGCTGTGCCAGCTCATCCAGGCTTTTTACCTCAACAACCTCGGCCGTGAGCCCTGCCGGTCCGGTACCCTCAGAATTTCCCAAGGCCAGCCCCCGCAATACTTGTGTTCCGATCTGTACAGAGTTTACAATACGCACCTCCTCCGCTTCACCCCTCACCCAGCGAGGGACCATACATGGCTGTAGCCATACACTGTCAAGGCCGAGCGTATCCAGCATCTGCTGTGTGTAGGTGACGGCCGCCGCCGCTTCAGGAGAGCCCGATAGCCTTCCGCCTATTTGTTGTGTCAGATGAGATAACCAATCATAGCTGCTGCCGCTCGTAAGCGACATGTCATAGATGCGCCGAATGTAAAACGCATCAGTTGTGGTGAGATTTTCGGTTTCTTGTGCTGACAGCAGCCCCCCGCGTATGCACCCAAGGGCGAGAATTCCCAAAAAAATGCGGTAATAAATATACTTGGTCATCGTAAAAAAATATATGTTTTTGAGGAGCCAGCAATACGACCTTACAAGGCTGTAAATAGCGTAAGCTGCTTATTTTTCTGTGGCTTCTTGTGCGAAGAAAAAAAGGGAATTGTTTTTTATTGTGTTGGTTTCGGAATTTTGTGCCGAAACAAGTGTTTATTTTCTCGGTAATAGAATAAAATTTCACAACAAATCTTTGTGAGCTTGGGTCAACCCTCGGTCTCTGCAAGTAAATGCAATTTATTAAAAATTAGCTGCTAATTTAGCGTCGAGGTGCAAAGATGTCGTAAAAAATTGCCAATTTTGTAATTGTATTTTTTACAATAAGTGTTATATTTGCATCAACAACTGTAAGAAATCGCTCCGGATTTAGTTCGGATAAAGATATGTAAGATAATTTGGTTTTATTTGGTTAGGGCTGAGGTAGTGCTGTGGTGGCGCTGCCTCCTTTTTTTTATAACCTTTTGGACGGTATCAAGCGAATAAGGTAGGATGTGACAGGAACTGATCAGGTGAAAAGGCAGGCCAAAAACAAAAGGGTTTGAGCGGAGCTCAAACCCTTTTGTTTTGTATCCCGGCGCTTGCAGGAAATTATTGAGGTCGGGAGCGGATTCGAACCGCCGTACGAGGTTTTGCAGACCTCTGCCTAGCCACTCGGCCACCCGACCTTTTCAAAGACATTATACCCGCTAAAGTGGGCATCTTGCCAAATGAGGATGCAAATATAGGTACTTTTTTTGGATGCGCAAGAACTGTCTCAAAAAGATTCTCACTTTGCTCCATAATTTGGATGCTCTGGATTAATGGACAACACGACAGGAGTGCTGACAAAAATCACCTGTCCGAGATCAGGCCCTGCACGGCTTCTTCCTTGCAGCATGTATCAAATTGTGTATTTTTGTGCCCGTTACGTCAGCAATGGCTGCATAAGTGCATCCGCTGCTGGCAGGTACGCACTGGGGCAACCCGGCAAGCCTGCATCTTGCTTTTTTCGTACCCATTCATTTACGTATGGCTAAGAGACTTTTTAATCTCGTCAACAACGAGGAACTGAAGCAGCGAATGCTTGCTTCGGCAGAGGAGCGCACGACGCTCTCTTTTTACAAATACCACCAGATCGAAAATCCTGCAGCTTTCAGGGATTTTCTCTACCAAACACTGGATGCTGTGCGTGTATATGGCCGCATCTATGTAGCGAATGAAGGTGTCAATGGTCAGATTTCCGTACCCACGGTGCAGTTTGATCAGTTTAAAGAGGCCCTCTTCAGCATCCCTTTCCTCAATGGCATCCGGCTAAACATTGCCGTAGAAGACGACGGGCACTCTTTTTACAAGCTAAAAATAAAAGTCCGAAGCAAAATTGTCGCTGACGGACTTGACG
Source organism: uncultured Saprospiraceae bacterium (assembly GCA_964441755.1). GTDB lineage: Bacteria > Bacteroidota > Bacteroidia > Chitinophagales > Saprospiraceae > JAUMBM01. The sequence continues at coordinate 118,535 of CAYTVG010000004.1, read as the reverse complement.
ATGCTACCTTCGATGTGACCAAGCGCGGCCGCCACCTGAATGCCGCTGAGGTCAATGCACTGCTTGACCAGCCGGAGACCATTGTGGTTGACATGCGCAATCACTACGAAAGTGAAGTAGGCTACTTCAAGGGAGCTATCCGTCCGGATGTCGAGACTTTCCGGGAGGCATTGCCGATCGTTGAGCAAACGCTGGCCGATCAGAAGGATAAGCCTATTGTAATGTATTGTACCGGAGGCATCCGCTGTGAAAAGGCAAGTGCTTACTACCTGCACCGTGGCTTCAAAAATGTGTTCATGGTCGACGGAGGTATCATCGAGTACAGCCATCAGTGCGAAAAACAGGGGCTGCCTAATTATTTTATCGGGAAGAATTTTGTCTTCGACGAACGCATGGGTGAGCGCATCAGCGAAGAGATTGTCGCCAACTGCCACCAGTGTGGTGCTGCCTGTGATGACCATGTCAATTGCGCCAATCCTGCTTGTCATATTCTTTTCATACAGTGCAAGGCTTGCGCGAGCCGATACCATCAGTGTTGTTCGGATACCTGTGCTGATTTCATGCAATTGCCGCCTGAGGAGCAGGCAGCCAAAAAGCCTGTCATGGTGTTCAATGGCAGCCATTTTGGCAAAGGTCGCTACAAGGCAGCTAAGCCTCAGGGCTCACTGAAGCTGGCATAAAAATGTATCCGGGATATTCTTCGGAGGCGTCAGGTGAATTTTTGCGGGTTTCTGTCTCTTGTTGGTCATAACAGCGCTGGCCATGTTTCTTCAGGAGCCCCAAAACGCGCAAAAAGTACCCGCTTTTGCCTCCCGCAGCAATTCCCGAACAGGCAGTAAGTCTATTGACTGGCCATGGCTATGGTCAGCATGCTGATGCGCGGCTGCACGTGCTCCAAAAGCGCATTGCTGCAGGCTTCGAGGGTTGCACCCGTAGTGAGTACATCATCGACGAGCAGCACACTGCGGCAGCCTGACAGCCTGCCTTCGCGGAGCGAAAAAGCCTGGAGGACATTTTCCATACGGTCCTGCCGCGTCTTAGCGGTCTGACTCGCCGCATAGGTGCGGCGCATCAGCGCATCGGGCTCGCAGCCGGTCCGCATAGCCGCTGCAAGGCCGCGGGCGAAAGGTTCGCTCTGGTTGTAGCCCCGCTCATGCTGCTTGCGCGGATGCAGGGGTACAGGTACGATAACCTCTACATCCCGGTAGTGCGGTATGTCGCAAAGCATCTCCCCGTAGAGCTGCCCGAGCTCGCTGCCTATCTGTTGCTGCCCTTTGTACTTGAGCTGGTGTATGAGTCGCTGCACCTTTCCGCCCTTGTCAAAATGGTAGAGTGCTGCACCCGTATGCAGGGGCACTCGCCCCCAAAATCGCCGGGTAAAGGGATTTTCCTGACTAAGATGGTAGTCGGTCTTCGGCAACTGCAGCTGGCAGTGCAGGCACAGACTGCGTGCCTGTGGGGGGAGATGGGTTGCGCAGGCCATGCAAAGCCTGGGGTAAAAGAGTTCGAGCAGGTGGCGCATGATTTGTTTCATGTTGAAGTGTTTGTGGGTGTATGTAAAAGGGTGTCGAGAAAAAACTCAGCCATTCGCCGCCCGGGGCGGCTGGAGCGGATTCTGGCCAAAGTAGTTCGCAAATTGCTGGTAAAGAGCAGGGTGGTTTTCCAAAAACCGATCTGCGTGAGTAAAGAAGAGGGTTGCGACCACAGCAAACAGGTCAATCTCCTCGAGCCCTATCCAGGATCGGAGCGCCGGTTGTGAAAAACCAGCTATCTCTTCAACCATGTCCCAGCTGTAGAGGTCGGCCTGTGGCAACGGGCGCTCCGACCTGCAGTGCCTGAACACCTTGGCATACTCGTAAAAAACCAGACTCAGGTATTGCCGGGGATGAATAAACCCCCGGCGCACATGTTCCGTGCAAAAAATGAGAACACCATCCGGAATATAAGTCTCGGAGGCATGTACAACCTCCGGATACTGGGGCGAAGGAAAAGGATGCGGGTAGAGGACAACATTTTCGAAGGCAGGAAATATGAAATCCCGCTGCCCCATATTCATCTCCGCTACAGTCGCAGCAATGATCAGCTTCACATCCTGTGGTACTTCCTCAAATCCCTGCGGCATAAAGTTGGTGCCTTCCATCAGCAGAAAAACGCGCCGCCTGAACTCACGTCCGGCTATCTTGTCAAGCCTTTGGTAGTAATTACTCTGTGTTTCAAGCAACCGGCGGGCCAGGCCTTTCAGTTCAGGGGGACTCCACTGCCAGTACCACCAGTTGATTTGAGGCTCAAGTACATACACTACGGCAACCATAACGGCACCCGGCAGCATCCACAGATAGAGGGAGGGTTCATAAAAAATGGCCAGCGCGGCAGCTCCTATGGTCCACATACCAAAAAAAAACAAAAAGTATCTGCTCGGCATAGTTGACTTCATTCCACTCACGGGAGCCGGCACGATCCGGAAGCGTGCTCAGGTCATTTTTACCGGCTCCAAACAGCCCTTTTTTCGTAGGTTCCCGCGTTTTTCAGTCAGTAAGCACCGACTATACGCTTTCGAAAACGCAAAAACGCACTGGAAAACAACCCATTTACCGCCGGCAGAAAACCCCAAACTCGCTCTTACCCGTGAGAATGTGTAATAAATACTATTTTTGTGTACAAGGTAAGCAAAAAATGTGCAGTTGCTGCTGCATTGATTCACAAAGATGACCTGTAATGGCTGCTTGGACAGAGACGCGAATAAGGGAATATTATTGTCTGCTGGCATGGTTATTCATGTTATTCGGCATGGTTTTCTCCAAGTTGCTGCTGAGTATGGGGGTGATAGGCCTGATGCTCAATGCTGTATTTCACCGGGATCTGCCTAAGCACTGGCAGCGCTTCCGCGCCGAGCCGGCCCTGCTGGCCCTGGCGGGCATTTTCCTGCTGTACGCCCTGAGCGGTTTGTGGTCAGAAAACCTCAGCTGGCTGATCAATCGCCTGCGGATGAAGCTGCCCTTCGTGGCCCTGCCTTTTGCAATGGTAGCCATCCCCGCTTTCACGCAGCGCACCCACCGGCTGTTGCTGCATTTTTTTTTCCTGCTGATACTGGCCACCTGTTTTTATCTGACGGCCTGGTACCTGATCCACTGGGAGGAAATGAATGCCTCCTACAAGCTGGGGCAGGTACTTCCCACGCCCACCCGCCATATCCACTTTAGCCTGATGGTGGTTGTAGCCGCAGTCATCGGCTGGGATCACTGGCGGCAGGGGTTTCACTGGCGCTATCCGCGGCCTGAGGCCGCGCTGTTGCTGGGAGGTACGCTCTTTATGCTGGGATTCCTGCATTTACTGGCCGTACGCAGCGGCCTGCTGGCGCTGTACCTGGTGGTTCTCTACCTGCTGGTACGGGAGTTGTTTGTAAAAAAGCGCTTTGGACTGGGCCTGGTGCTGTTGCTGCTGGCCGTGCTGGCAGCAGGGAGCGCCTTGCGGCTTTTTCCAAGCCTGCAGCATAAAATCAACTACACCCTGTACAATATAGAGCAAATCCGCAAGGGGGGAAATTTACGGGACTTATCAGACGCCTACCGCGTAGCCAGCATCGAAGGGGGTATACACTTGCTGCAACAGCACCCCTGGCTGGGTGTGGGCGTAGGGGATATCCGCGACGAGACAGTTGCGTATGTCAGCGACCGATATCCGTCGCTGACCAACGAGCAGTTTATGCCGCAGAGCCAGCTGGTACTCATGGCAGCTGCTACCGGTTATACCGGGCTACTGATTTTTTTGTGCTGCCTGCTGCTGCCGCTCTTCTACCGAAAAGCCTACAAAGAGCCACTGCTGGTAGCTGTTTATATCATTGCCGGCAGTGCTATGGTAGCAGAGCAGTTGTTGGAGACCCAGCCGGGGACAGCTGTCTTTATCGTCTTTGTGGCAGGCTTACTACGTGAAAAAATGGACATAGATATATAAATCATCTTCTTATGGCAACAACCTACTGGGGACTCGATCTGGGAGGAACCAAAATTGAAGGGGTCGTCATCGACCAAAACGGACAGGTTCTGAGTCGCCGCCGTATTGCTACCGAACAGGAGTACGGCTATGATCATATTCTCAACAGAATCAAGGAACTAATCTGGCTGTTGCAGGCCGAAACAGGTGTTGAGCCGCATGCAGTAGGCATAGGCACACCGGGCACCATTGATCCGCCGACGGGCTTACTCAAAAACAGCAACACCCTGGTGCTCAATGGTAAACCCGTCCGTGAGCATCTCGAACAGCGGCTGGGGATACCCGTCCTGCTGGCCAATGATGCCAACTGCTTTGCGCTGGCAGAGACCAAAATGGGCTGCGTGCAGGAGTTCAAACCCGACGCAAGGCTGGTTTTTGGCATCATTATGGGAACGGGCGTCGGGGGAGGCATCGTCATCGACGGCCACATCTGGGGCGGATTGCAGGGCATTGGTGGTGAATGGGGGCATTCGTTTCTGGATGCTTCCGGTGGCAATTGCTACTGCGGGCATGTTGGTTGTGTGGAAACGCTCATTTCCGGACCGGCGCTGGAACGCTTCTATGCCAGCCTCAGCGGGGAGAAAAAACATCTCACCGATATCATTGCCGCTCGTGCTGATGATCCGCACGCTGCTGCTACGGTCGAGCGGCTGTTGCATTTTTTTGGCAAAGGGGTGGCAAATCTTGTCAATATCCTCGATCCCGATGCCATCATTCTGGGGGGAGGTCTGGGCAACATAGACCTGCTCTATTCCGAAGGGGTCGATCGCGTGCGATCCTTCGTCTTCAACCCCCGGCTCGATACTCCGCTGCTTCGACCCAAGCTCGGCGACAGTGCCGGCGTCTTTGGCGCCGCCATGCTCGTCAAAAACCTGCTGCCGTCATGAGAATGTTGCTGTTGGGACTATGGATGGGGCTGTGGTTGTCATCATGTGCTACAGCCCGCACAAAGCCAGCTGCCGAGGCAGTTACCATCGATAGTGCGCGCTGGGTACTCGACCACGCGATTGCTTATCACGGCGGGGAGCGATACTACGATGCAGACCTGAGCTTCATGTCGCGCAATCGTACCTACAAGGCTCGTTTTGATTCCACGGGTTTTCGCTATGAGCGAAGGCTGCGCATGATGGACCAGGAGGCGGTGGATGTTGTCGATCAAAATGGGTTCAGCCGGGCGGTAGACCGGGAGCGTATACGCATGGCACCGGGTGATCGGGAGGAATCTTCCTTTTCACTGGGGCAGGTCGTTTTATTCGCCTTTTTTCCGCACTTTTTGCGAGATTCCATGGTTGAGGCAAACTACCTGGGCACATACCGTTTTAAGCCGGAGGGCAAGGCTTACTACCGTGTAGGCTTTCATTTTCGCAAGTACTGGGCAGGTTTTTCAGCAGAAGAAGAATATCTGTGTCTGATAGATACCTCCACATTCGCACTGGCCTATATAGCTTATTCTTTTCAACGCAACGGCGGCGGTTCCCGCCTGCTGGAGGTCAGCGGGCTCATTGAGGAGGGCGGCATCCGCTTACCTGTCTACAACAGCTACGTGCCTGAAGGCGCTGAACCCAACCTGCAACTGCTGCTGGACAAATACGGCAGGGCTGAGTTGGGCCCTCCTATACCTGTGGTATACAGCGAATTCAGGCGGGTGGGTGGCAGTTGAGGCGCGGTAGCGGAGGGATCATAACTGCCGCACGGCTTGTTGCAGGAAACCATTATTTTTGTTTCTTATAAAAAACCTCTTCAGCGAGGTGGCCTGCAGTTTGCGCCGCCGGCGCAAACTGCAGGCAGAGACTAATTTTTACCGCAAAAAACGGTAAAAATAAACACTAAACAGCTTTCGTAACATGGCGCAGCACACACAACACAGACCCCAAATCCGACAAACAGCCTTTTGGATGATGGTGCTGGTGATTACCACTGCCTTCTTCGGTATGATTAAACCCTTCCTGCTGACCGTATTCTGGTCTGTATTGCTGGCAGTGGTTTTTCACCGTTCCAACCGCATCATTCGCTGGCGGCTGGGCGGCAAAGAAAATTTCGCAGCCTTACTGACCGTATTGCTGGTAGCCATCATAGTCGTATTGCCTGTAATGCTCGTCTTTTCGGCCCTGGTCAACCAAAGCATGGGGATATACAAAGAGATCGAGACCGGCAACTGGAACCCCGCGCAGTTCATTGACATATTTGAGCAACAGATGCCCCGCCTTGGCGAGTGGCTCGCCAAAATTGGATACACGCCCGAACGGCTTAAGGAAGATCTGAGTGCTTTGGTGCTGCGTATGACGCGGCTGCTGGCAGAGCAGGCATTGGCGTATACCCAAAATGCCATCGTCGTGATAGGAGAATTTTTTGTGATGCTGTACGTCTTGTTCTTCTTCCTGCGCGACGGTACTAAGATCATCCGCGCCATCGTCCACTCCCTGCCCTTTGGCAATCGCTGGGAGTATGTGGTCATCAATCGCTTTGCCAGTGTATCGAGGGCGACACTCAAAGGAACGCTGATCGTGGCGGTCGTGCAGGGCAGCATAGGGGGTATCATGTTTGGTCTGCTGGGCATCAAAGGCTATATTTTTTGGGGCGTCATTATGATACTCCTTTCACTGCTGCCGGTGGGGGGCAGTGCGATCGTGTGGTTTCCTGCCGCTATTTACTTGTTTATCACCGGGCAGGTGGGACCGGCTATCTTACTTACGGTAGTAGGCTCTTTAGGGATTGGGCTGATCGACAATGTACTACGTCCGATATTGGTAGGGCGGGATACCCAGATGCCCGATTTCATGGTACTCATTTCAACCCTTGGGGGTATTGGCTGGTTTGGGCTCACAGGCTTTGTATTGGGGCCTGTCATTGCTGCCCTGTTTATGACCTGCTGGGAAGTTGCCGGCCGCGATTTTGGCGGTAGCGACGCATGATGAGCTGTGGGCAGACAGTCAGCAATGCAGTGAGGTAGTTGGTTGCTGTATACAAAGCCGGCGAGTCAAAATACCGAAGACCTACAGTCACTGCCAAGCCCGGAACAATCGGCTGCATGTCCTGTTCAATCAACAAGCTATCTGTTCACTATCATGCCCAAAACCCACCGATGCAACGCATATTAATTGTAGCTATGTCTGACACATTATGCATGACTTATTTGACTTACCACCAGTCTTAGCCCCTTTCCCGGATAAGCCTGGTTTTGCTGCCCACTGCGACGAGCGCACGGGAGATATTCGCGTTCAACTGCCGGAAGCCGAGCTGCTGTTTGTGCCCTCCTTTTTACCCGCCCCTACAGCCGATGCGCTGATCGAGGCCATGCTGGCCAATGCCGACCTGCCGGTAGCAGGCACCGACTGGCTGTCCGTAGATCCGCGGCAGGTAAGCTGGAAAAATATACAGTGGCAGCGCGACCATATACGCATGTTTGGAAAAATGGTAGCTGTACCCCGCTTTTCGGCCTGGTACGGAGACGAAGGGAAATCGTATGCCTACTCAGGGCTCAGGCTCAAACCGCACCCCTGGAATGATCTCTTAAGCGGCCTGCGACAGGGAGTGGAGCAACGGACGGGCTGCGCCTTCAACAGTGTCCTGCTGAACTGGTATCGCGATGGTACGGACTCTATGGGCTGGCATGCGGATGACGAGCCCGAACTAGGGCCGAACCCCGTCATTGCCTCCGTCAACCTGGGTGCCAGCCGCCGCTTCCTCATGCGCCGCAAGGACGACCACCAGTGTAAGTGGGAGCTGCCCCTCACCCACGGCAGCCTGCTGCTAATGCGCGGGCGCATGCAGCACTTTTGGCAGCATGCCATACCGAAGGAGAAAAAAATCAGATCTTTGCGGATCAACCTCACCTTTCGGACCATTTGCTAATCAAAAATTGCCAATATATGTCAAAAGCCATCATCGAATGTGTGCCTAACTTTAGTGAAGGCCGCGATCCTGCGGTCATTCAGGCTATCACCGATGCCATAGCCGCAGTCGGAGGCGTCGAGCTGCTCGATGTAGACCCGGGCAAAGCCACCCACCGTACGGTCGTCACTTTTGTGGGTGGGCCGGAGGCCGTTATAGAAGCTGCCTTTCAGGGAACTAAGCAAGCGGCTGCCCGCATAGATATGCGCAGGCACAAGGGCGAGCATCCGCGCATGGGCGCAACGGACGTGTGTCCATTGATTCCGGTGAGTGGCATAACGCTTGAGGAGACGGCCGACTGGGCCCGGCGCCTGGGCGAGCGGGTCGGCAGGGAGCTGGGAATACCCGTCTACTTGTACGAAGCTGCGGCCAGCCGGCCGGAGCGCAAGAACCTCGCCACCATCCGTGCGGGTGAGTACGAAGGGCTGGCCGATAAAATGAAGCAGGCCGACTGGCAGCCTGATTTCGGGCCGGCGGCCTTCAATCCTACCGCCGGCGCTACCGTCATTGGCGCCCGCGATTTTTTGGTGGCCTACAATGTGAATCTCAATACGACTTCCGAGCGGCGGGCCAACTCGGTTGCCTTTGATGTGCGCGAAAAAGGGCGCGTCCTGCGCGAGGGGAACCCCGTCACAGGCAAGGTGCTCACGGATGCGCAGGGCGAGCCGCTGCGCTCGACAGGCATGTGCAAGGGGGTAAAAGCCATTGGCTGGTTTATTGAGGAGTATGGCGTTGCACAGGTGAGTATGAACATCACCGACATCCGGCAGACGTCTCTGCACGAGGCGTACGAGGCCTGCCGCAAGAGTGCGGAATCGCGAGGGCTGCGGGTGACGGGTTCAGAGCTGGTGGGGCTGGTGCCGCTGTCGGTGATGCTGGAGGCCGGCCGCTACTACCTGGGGCTGCAGCAGCGCTCGCTGGGCGTAAGTGAGGAGGAGCTTATCAAAATTGCCGTCAAATCGATGGGGCTCGATGAGCTGGGACCTTTTGATCCGCAGCAAAAAATCATTGAATACAAGCTGCGCGCGACAGAGAAGCGCCGGCTGGTGGGCATGAGCCTGCGGCAGTTTGCCAATGAGACTGCGTCTGAGAGCCCCGCCCCCGGCGGAGGCTCTATCAGCGCCTACATGGGTGCCCTGGGCGCCAGCCTGGGCGCCATGGTGGCCAACATCAGCAGCCACAAACGCGGCTGGGATGACCGCTGGGCGTACTTCAGCGAATGGGCAGAACGGGGGCAGCGCATCAAAGACGAGCTGCTCCGCCTCGTTGATGATGATACCACAGCCTTTGAGCAGGTGATGGTAGCCATGCGACTGCCGAAGGAGTCGGCCGAGGAGAAGGCCGTCCGCAAACAGGCGATACAGGAAGCGACCAAGTCGGCTACGCTCACACCTTTCCGCACGCTCGAACTGGTCATGGAGGTCTTTCCTCTATGCCGGGAGATGATCGTCAACGGCCTGGCGGCTTCGGCTTCGGATGCAGCCGTTGGCGCCCTTTGCGCCCGCGCGGCCGCTCACGGCGCTTTTCTCAACGTAAAAATCAACACCGGATCTATAGAGGATGCCGATTTTGTCAATGATTTGCTGGGGCGTGGCCAGCAGATGATTGATGCGGCCGATGCTGCAGAAAAGGAGATACTGGGCCTCATCAAGTGGTGATAGTGTTAGGCTAAAAAAGCTGCCGGCGCACGCACGCGTGTGCCGGCAGCTTTTTTTTACCCTACACCAACGGGCTGCAGTGCGCGGCCAGCCACTGCTGCTCATCCGCTGACAGCATGGGCGACAGTGCCTCCAGTACGCGCTGGTGGTAGTCATCGATCCATTGAATTTCGGCGGTCGTCAGCAGGGAGATATCTATTAGTTTTTTGTCAAACGGAAACAGGGAGAGCGTCTCGAAAGACAAAAACTGGCCGAAAGCGTTTTTGACGCGCTCGACACAGAGTATAAGATTTTCGAGCCGGATGCCATAGGCACCTTCGATATACAAGCCGGGCTCATTGCTGGTGAGCATGCCCGGCAGCAGCGGCTGCTGGCAGCCTGCCGCCGCTGCATTGGCGGCAATGCGCTGCGGCCCTTCGTGCACGCCCAGAAAAAATCCCACCCCATGGCCCGTGCCGTGGCCATAGTTGAGGCCATGGGCCCAAAGCGGCTGGCGGGCCAGCGTATCGAGCTGGGCGCCACCGGTGCCCAGCGGGAAAAGAGCTGTGGCCAGGGCAATATGTCCTTTCAGGACGAGGGTAAAATGCATTTTTTGCGGCAGCGTCGGCTCGCCCAGGGCCGTAGTGCGCGTGATATCGGTGGTGCCTTGCAGATACTGGCCACCGGAGTCGAGCAGCAGCAGTCCTTCCGGCTTGAGCCGCGCACAACTTGCTTCCTCGGGCTTGTAGTGGATGATAGCCCCATTGGCGGCATAGCCGACAATGGCGTCGAAGCTGCTGCCGTAGTAATCTCCCTGTTCGCGGCGGAAGGCGTCGAGCTGCAGCGCGATTTCGGCCTCTGTGGGCGGATCCGTGGGCATGCGGGCTTCCAGCCAGCGGTAGAGGCGCAGCAAAGCACAGCCGTCTTTGCGCATAGCCTGTCGCAGGTGGCTTAGCTCGGTTCGGTTTTTGATGGCCTTCATGGCGGCCACCGGGCTGCTGAGTTCTATGCTGCGGCTGCGGCCGAGGGTTTCGTAAAGTCTTGTGCTGATGGTGGCAGGGTCTACCAGTACTTGCGCGTCTTCGGGCAGCGCTTGCAGCCAGCTGCCAAGCTGATCGTAGTCGCCCACCTCAAGGCCGTCGGCAGCGAGCTGTGACCGCAGGGAATCGCCCAGGCGCTCTTCGCCCACCCACCAGCGTGTTTTCTGTTTTCCAATGACCAAAAAGCTCACACAGAATGGATTGCAGGCTACATCGGACGCTCTTATATTGAGCGTCCAGGCAATATCGTCGAGTGCGTTGACGAGCAGATAATCAGCCTGATGGAGGTGGAGCTGCTGGCGCAGCTGCGCCAGCTTGTCGCGACGCGACTGCCCGGCAAACTGGTCGGGGAAGCTGAAGACAGGCGTAGCAGGCCGTGGCGGCCGGTCATGCCAGATGGCATCGACGAGGTCGAAGCGGGTGTCCAGCTGGATATTTTTGGCAGACAGCTTTTTGCGAAGGAGCCGTGCCAGCGACAAAGACAGGGAGGCGCCGTCAACACTCAGCACATCGCCCTCGGCAAGCTGCTGCTGCAGCCAGTCCACATATTCCGGCGTATGAGGGACGCTTAATTTTTGGAGCTGTATGCCCGTAGCCTGCAACTCCTGCTCAGCCTGCAGAAAATAGCGGGCGTCAGTCCACAGGCCGGCAAAGGTGGGGGTCACGATGAGGGTGCCGGCAGAACCGGTAAAGCCGGATAGCCACTGACGTGCCTGCCAGTGCTCCGGCAGGTACTCACTCTGGTGAGGGTCAGCGCTTAGGATGAGGCAGGCTGCAAAGCCCTGCTGCTGCATCTCGTGGCGGAGAGCGGCCAGCCGCTCAGGTATGGTCAGCATGGTACTTTTTTTAAAGGCTGAAAAAAGCTCGGGCTGTTCGCACGAGGAGACGTTGTGCCATCCTCTCCGCAGGCATCAGCCCCCGGAGAGGATGGTGAAGACAGTCCGCTGCGCGGGAGGCTGCCGGCACAGGGTAAAGATACGTCACAGGCTCGTATACGCCAAAATGGTTTGTCGCAGCCGAAGCAGCGACTCAGCCGCTGCCGGCGCTGTACGCTGCCAGTGCCTGAAACGCCAGGCATAGTAGTAAGGACGCGCAAAGGAGGTATACCAATACCCGATGAAAGCAAAAACCGGTAAACTCAGCAGGTATATCAACGGCCAGGGGGCTGACAGCCAGCGGCTGGCCAGGTAGTACTGCAGACCGTAGCCCAGCGGGAAGGTGAGCACGAGGCCAACGCTAAACTTAAAGGTAGCTGCATAGGTAGGATATAAGCCGCTGTATCGCCATGCGAGTCGGGGCAACTGGTAGGCGATGAGGTGGTTGAGCCAGCTCCACAGCCAGAGCACAAAGCCCGGCAGCAGCAGCAGCCAGGGGGTGGGGCGGTTACTGAAGGCGATACCGAGATCGTGCTGTTTCGTCTCCTTGCGCTGTCGGTTGTAGGCATCCAGTGCTTCCGCCAGTTGGCGGTAGCGGTCGGGCGACTGTAGCCGCAGCTGCTGCAGCTGCGCCAGCAGCTTGCGGGAACGCAGCAGGTAGGGCTCAAGCCCCAGCGGCTGCTGGCTTTGTATCATGTTCTCGAGCCGGTAAAGCATGACATCCTGCTCGTCATCCTCGGCATGCAGGTAGACGAGCTGCTCCAGCTGTGCTTCCAGCACACCCGTGAGCGAACGCACGGCATCCCGCGGGTCTTTCTCGTACCAATGGCGCCAGTCGCTGGCCCGCAGGGGGTGGCCTGCCTCCACGACCAGGCCCGCGCCGCTGCGCCGCGGCCGCTGGTAGTTGAGGCCTATCGGCAAAATGTTGATGCCCAGGCGATAGCCGTGCTGCTTTTCCGTCTCCAGCGCTATGCGCGCCGCACCCGTGCGCAGCGGGTGCAGCCGCCGAAGCTGCATGCTGCGGCCTTCGACCGCTATAAACAGGTTGCCGCCATCGGCCAGGTGCTGATAACACATCGCAAAGCTGTCTTCGTTGTTGATGACTTGTTTGCCTGTATCGTCGGTGCTCCGCTTGATGGGGATACTCCAGGTTTTGGAAAAAAACCATCGGGTAAACCGATAGCGGAACATGCCTGCGTTGGCGAGGAAATACACCTGCCGGTTTACCAGCGAAGCTATGATCAGCGCATCCATCAGCGTATTGGGGTGATTGGACACGAGAATGGTGGGCCCGCTGAGGGAAAGCCGCTCTGCAGCCTGTATGCGAATGTGCGGGTAGAAAAGCCTAAGGCCTATCCGCATGATGATTTTTAATAATTGGTATAGTATCTTCAAGATAAAGGAGGCATTTTTTTACAAATGTATGATTTTGCTGCAGCTAAACAAATTATCGCTGCTGCTGTTAAAAAGTATATCAGGTCAGGATGTACAACGGTAATGCAAAACACCTTTGGACATGCACCGGGCTCAGCCGGTCAAATCATTGACACTAGAAATATATATTGATTATCAATAATATAAATTACATATTATGGCTTTTCAACTTCCAGAACTTCCATACGGCTATGATGCGCTGGAGCCTTTTGTGGACGCGCGCACGATGGAAATTCACCATACCAAGCACCACGCAGCGTATACCAATAATCTCAATGCAGCGATCGCCGGTACGGCACTGGAGGGTATGCGCATAGAGGAGATTCTGGCCAACATCTCTCAATATTCCCCTGCAGTTCGCAACAACGGGGGTGGTTTTTACAACCACAATCTTTTCTGGGAAATCATGTCTCCGGTAGGAGGCGGGGAGCCAAGTGCCCGCATGAATATTGACAAGGCTATCGAGCGCGACTTCGGTACTTATGACGAGTTCCGCAAGTTGTTTACACAAGCAGCTATGACGCGCTTCGGTTCCGGCTGGGCATGGCTTTGTGTTGACGACAACGACCACCTGTTTATTACCTCTACGGCCAACCAGGACAATCCGCTGATGGATGTGGCCGAGAAGCAGGGTACGCCCATTCTGGGGCTCGATGTGTGGGAGCACGCGTACTACCTCAACTACCAAAACCGCCGCAATGACTATGTCGAGGCTTTCTTCAACATTGTCAACTGGCAGGAGGTGACCAAGCGTTTTAATGCAGCTAATCCCGGCCGCTCCAACTTTTAAGTGTAGATACTGACGGCTGCTTGCCTGCAAGTTTTTACATACAAAAAGCCATACGGCTGCAGCCGGCTCAGCCGGGCTGTAGCTGCATGGCTTTTTGTGTCGTAGCGGGTTGTAAAGGCAAACTTATCAGGCTGGTTTCTGAAAAAATTCAGAAATTGCAGCCGCATTGGTTTCCAAGTGAACAATCAACGTGAAAAATCAACTATTCTGATGGCAAAACACGAATATACCTCTGACGTAGCAGCTGTTGACGCGCTCGCCCAATCGTACCGCGACCTTACCAAAGAGATCGGCAAAATCATCGTTGGCCAGGATGAGGTTGTCAAAACGGTGATTATCTCGCTGTTCAGTAATGGCCACAGTTTGCTGGTGGGCGTGCCCGGCCTCGCAAAAACACTGCTGGTGAGTACCATCGCTGAAGTGCTTGATCTCGACTTCAAGCGTATACAGTTTACTCCGGACCTCATGCCCTCTGACATCACGGGCTCCGAAATTCTGGATGAAAACAGGCAATTCCGCTTCAACCGGGGGCCTTTGTTCGCCAATATCGTACTGGCGGATGAGATCAACCGTACGCCTCCCAAGACGCAGGCAGCCTTGCTGGAGGCTATGCAGGAGCGCTGTGTGACAGTCTCGGGCGAACGCCACAGCCTGCCCGCGCCCTTTTTCGTCCTCGCAACCCAAAACCCCATCGAGCAGGAAGGGACCTACCCGCTGCCCGAAGCGCAGCTCGACCGCTTCATGTTCAATATCCCGCTTGATTATCCGTCCTATGAGGAGGAAATCCGGGTGGTGAAAAGTACAACCTCCAATGAAAAGCAAGTGCTGAAGCATGTGCTCAGCAGCGCAGATATTCTGTTCTTCCAGCAACTGGTGCGCAAAATTCCTATTTCCGACAATGTGCTGGAATATGCCGTGGGACTGGCAACGAAGACGCGCCCCAACACGGCCAGGGCTACGCAGGCGGTCAACGACTATATAGCCTGGGGTGCCGGTCCGCGCGCTTCGCAGTATCTGGTGCTGGGCGCCAAGTGTCACGCAGCTATCTCCGGTAAATATTCTCCGGATATCGAAGATGTGCAGGCTATCGCCCGCTATGTGTTGAGACACCGTATTGTACGAAACTATAAAGCGGAAGCAGAGGGTGTGACGGAGGAAAAGGTGATCGAGGGATTGCTGTAGTAGCGTATGCTTGCTTCGGCGGTACGCCAAAGGGGAAGAAAAAATCATCTGTAAGCTGTATCAGAGCGCCGCGCGGCGCTCTGATACAGCTTGCTTTTGGGCTTCCGGCCGTTGCGTAGTGAGCAGGATGAGTGGGTGCTGTCATATCGCTTTGTGGCCTGAGGGTTTTTGTATGTGTTCTTCATAAATGTATCGTCATGCGCCATCACATGGTCAGAATTGTTGCTTGGGTGTTTGCCATAGCCTTAGGTTGGCTTAGCTTTTCCTGTGGTTCGGAAGTACAAAAAAGCCTGGCGCCAACGCCAACGGCTTATGGTAAGATCAATCAGGTTATGGTCATTGCAGACAGCAGCCTCTGGATGGGCCCCGTTGGGGACTCCATACGTTTTTATTACAGTTCTGCCTACCTGATTTTGCCGCAACCGGAACCGATTTTTGATCTTTATCACGTCACACCTGAGCAACTTGCCAAAGCACCGGTCAAGAAAGAGTTGCGCAACTACCTGGTTGTCGCAGATCTGTCAGATGAATTTTCTGCGACAGCGGCCATGGTTCGTGCAGATATTGCAGCGGAAAAGCGGGAAGAGGCTCGTACTGGCTCCGGCTTTGGTACTACCGCCGGCCGCGACAAATGGGCAAAAGGGCAGTTGCTGATTTATATGTATGCCTATAAGCAGACAGATCTGATCACCAACCTCATTGCCAGTTTTCCTGCCGTGCGCAAGCGCTTTAATGAGGCCGATGCTGAGCGTATCGACGCAACGGCTTACTTTAGTGGGGAGAACTTTCAGCTGCAGGAGGAAATAAGAACTTCCATGGGTGTGTCCATGCGCATCCCTAAAGGCTTTGTAAAGGCCACCAATCAGGATAACTTTATGTGGCTGCGATTGGAAACAGATGTAGCCAGCAATAACATTATGCTTTATCGCCTGCCGTACAAGGCGCAGTCACAGCTCAGCCGGGAGGGGATAAAGGCAATCCGGGATAGTCTGGGCAGAAAATACGTATCTTCAACCTTACCCAACACCTATATGCGCATCAATGACTGGGACTTGCCCATGTTTGTGGAGCAGGTCACCATCAGCGGACAATATGCGCTGGAGGCAAGGGGTATCTGGGAAATTGAAAATGATTTTATGGGCGGAGCCTTCATCAGTTACCTGATTTACAATCCCCGGAAGGCCGAGCTATTGTTTATCGATGGGTTTTTGCACGCACCGGGGGAGGAAAAACGCAATGACATGCAAAAACTAGAACACATATTGCGTACGATCAAACTGTAGTTGGTTTATGGGAGCAGTGAAGAACATCAAAGGGTTGCCCTGGCGTGATCGGCGGCTGATTGTAGCTATCGCTATCATTTATGCCATCACGCAGCTGATTACCTTCCTGCGTACCTACTCACAGCTTAGGCTCGACAATGATGTCATTTCTATCAACATCATGCTCCGCGACCGCATTGTTGCCTGGGTCGTAGGTGTTGTTTTTGCCTTCATCATCGTGCTGACAACCCGGCAGCTACTGCAGCAGCGCAACTGGTCCTGGCTGCGCCTCAGCCTGATCCACCTGGCCTTTTCCTCTGTTTTTTCGGTCGTCTGGTATGCTACCCTGATTGGGGTGCACAAGCTTTTTTGTAAGGGCAAAGAGTGTCATGATATCGGGCAGGATCTGTTTTTTTGGTTTCTGATCAATTTTGACAAACTGTTCTTGTTGTACCTGGTCACGGTAAGCATCACATATACGTATTATTACGTGATGCGGGATCACTACAACAAGCTGCAGCATGCCCAGATGGAAACACAACTATTGCAGGCGCGCCTCAAAATGCTGCATTCGCAGCTGCAGCCGCATTTTCTTTTTAATACCCTCAACAGCATCTCCAGCCTGATGGATATGGATGTTGAGCGGGCCAAAATAATGATTGCCGATCTGGCGGAGCTGTTGCGCCGGGTGCTGGATCAAAAAGACGTACAGATTGCCTCCCTGTCGAATGAGCTCGACCTGCTGGAAAAGTACGTCAACATAGAAAAGACGCGCTTCAGCGATGACCTCAGCGTGAGCTGGGATATTGACGAGTCCCTGCTGAGCACACAGCTGCCGTCCATGATTTTGCAGCCGCTGGTAGAGAATGCTATTCATCACGGGTTTTCCAAAAAACATCTTGAGCTGGCGATTATCATCCGGGCGTACAGGCAGCATGGAAACCTGTGCCTGTCGGTATGCGACAATGGACAGGGGCTTGGGCATGCTGCCGGGAAAGATATTTTTCAGCAAGGGATGGGACTTCAAAATACACGGGAAAGGCTTCAGTCGATCTACGGTGATACTTTTGAGTTCTCCGTACGGGACACGCAGGAAGGTACCTGTAGTCTGATTGTTCTGCCGTTGGCATACGGTGCTGCAGAGCTTGCCTATCCTGTCACAGAGATCCCTGTCAATCAATTGTCCGATGTTTAAGGTGCTAATCATTGATGATGAGGCGCTTGCTCGCAGGCGCATCCAAAAACTGCTGCCTCAGTGGGAAGACCTGCAGCTTTTGGGAGAGTGCCGCAACGGTGCGGAGGCCCTGTCAGCTATTCGGGAGAAGAAGCCTGACCTCATTTTTTTGGACATCCACATGAAGGATATGACTGGTTTTGAGGTGCTTAGCCAGCTCAAGGAGGAGGAGCGACCGCTGACCATTTTTGTTACGGCCTATGACCAGTATGCTATCCGCGCCTTTGATGTATTTGCCTTCGATTATCTGCTGAAGCCTTTTAAAGACGACCGTTTTGCATTGTCGGTCGAAAAGGCGAGAGCTACCTTGCTCGACCGGGCACAGCAGCAGCAGGAGATAGCGCAACTGCAGGAACTTATTGCCTATTTGCAGTCCGGTGCAACTGCTGTGGCTACGACGACAGAGGCACCCAAGCTGGCACTCAAGCATGGTAGCAAGGTAAGCCTCGTGGCACCGGCAGATATTCGCTATATAGAGGCATCTGGCTACTATATAGAGGTTTTTACCCAGGAAAAGCGCATCCTCCTGCGGGAGTCTATGCAGCAAATTCTCGAGCAGCTTGACCCGAAAACATTCATGCGTATTCATCGGTCGACGATCATCAATATGCAATATCTCGCAGAAATACAGCATATTGGATCCGGTGATGTAGAGGTAAGAATGAAAGACGGCAAGCGATTTCGGGTAAGTAAATCCTACCGGGAGGAGCTATTTAACCAACTGAAATCATAGTCTGGCAAATTCGGTCTTTATTTTTGCCGCTCACGCGGCAAAAATAAAGACCAAATGCGACACTTACTGGCGGCTTACGCCGCCAGTAGATGCCTCGGCAGTCTGACATGATGAGGCTTTTTACCAAAAAAACTATGCAAAGTAATCACGCTGCCAGCTGGAAAGTCGTTGTTCTGCGCGGCCTGTTGGAGGCAAGCGCACATACGTGGCCATCGGCCTCAGGTTGGCTTTCCATGCAGCTTTTCAGTTCTCCCCGAAAGGGACGGCTGCGGCCGGGGCAATACGACTGGCTCGACAGTGCCCGTCACAGCCGGTTGTCGCTGGGAGACAATGATCTGCAGGTCTATCACTGGCCGGGTAAGGGGAAGCGCGTGCTGTTGCTGCATGGCTGGGAGAGCAACAGCAGCCGTTGGTTTGGCCTGTGGAAAGAGCTCCGCAAGGCCGGCTGCGACGTATGGGCCATGGATGCGCCCGCCCATGGCTATTCCGGAGGCAAGCGGTTTACCGCCGTGCAGTACGGGCGTTTTTTGGCTAAAGCATTGGATGTGTACGCACCTGCCGGCATAGTGGCGCACTCGGCAGGTTCTATGGCTACCTTATTTTGTCTCGCCAAATTGCAACCGTCTGCGCCTGTAGAGCGGGTAGTGCTGCTGGGAACCCCGGCCAATCTCGATGGGCTGCTGGATCGCTACCAGCAGATTTTGGGCGTAAGTCCGCTCGTGATGCAGCGCATGGACGAATGGCTGAAAAAAAGATACGGTTTTGATCCCGCCATTTTTTCGATGCCCTTACTGGCGGCACAATTGTCGCAGCCCGCACTGATTATCCACGATCAAGAAGATACAACCGCTACGCCTGCCGACGGGCGGGCGCTGCAAGCAGCCTGGCGCAACAGCCGGTTGCTGCTCACCCAGGGACTGGGGCACAGCATTCAGAGCCCCGAAGTCTGGCATACCATCACTGACT
Organism: uncultured Saprospiraceae bacterium; assembly: GCA_964441755.1. GTDB lineage: Bacteria > Bacteroidota > Bacteroidia > Chitinophagales > Saprospiraceae > JAUMBM01. The sequence continues at coordinate 99,501 of CAYTVG010000004.1, read as the reverse complement.
TTATGGTGCGTACGGATTAATATTAGTCGCTTTTTTCGTCCGAAGCTGCGGGGGCACCTGTCGAGCCGAGCGGTTTCGGCTGACCCGTTCCGAAGTTGAGCTGGAAACCTATGCGCTGGTGAGGCTCGTCATCGTCATAGTCCTCCCACAGGGTGACCTCCTGAATGAATTCCTCGAGATGGCGCTGGTAGTAAGGCTCCTGTAGCTCATCGGGCCGGTAGATGGCGATGGTCTTGGGCGCCGTAGGTTCGTCATAGCCCTCGATAAAAGGGTAGTTGATGAGGACGAGAATCTTGCCGTTGAAGAGCTGCTGGTAGATCAGATCTCCGTTGTGCTTGATGAGTCCCCGTTGTATGGAATCGCCTAATTTTTGTGAGATGCCGCTTTCTACGGTGCCCAGACTGACGACTACAGCTTCGAGATTGTCTATTTGCTCGCGGTAGGTGATGCTTGCCTTCAGGCCCACCTGTTGCGTGAGGGTGCTGAGTTTTTGGAAGATCGCTTCTCTGAGGCCTTCCTTCCACAGCCTGCGATAATCAAGGGTATTTTCGAGCACCTCGTGGTACTGATTGACGCGGCGTTTGAGGTTGTATAGCTGCGTATCGCTGCTGTCTGCCATGGTGTTGGATTGTTGTATATATAGAAAAAGGCGACCCCGGCTTAGTCATTGCTGTCCCCGGGCAGAGCCTGTACAACAAATATAGTTTAACCTGCAGATATGACCACCACCCGCGTAAGAAAATCTCGCGCAGAAATTGCGGCTGTGCTCAGTCAAGCGGACGCTGGTAGATGCGAAAGCGCTTAATGAGTGCTGCACCGTTTTTTTCGTACACCGCCCGCATGGGCTGATTATTTTCCAGCACCAGGTGCGTTTCCACCCGGTACAGGCCGCCGGCCGCTGCCGCGCGCATCATTTCCACCCCCATGAGCACCTCCAGGCCGCGATGCCGCCAGGCTTTATCCACGGCCCCCAGCATCAGGTCGAGCTGGCTGGCTTTTTTCATAGCCCGCAAAATGTGCAGCCAGCCGAAAGGCAGCAGCCGCCCGCGGGCGCGCTGTATGCCGCGGCTGAAGTTGGGCAGCCCCACCATAAAAGCGAGCAGCTGCCCGTTGGTGGGGTGAAAAACAGCCTTGATGTAGCGGGGGTCGAGGATGGGCAGGTAGCGGGCAGCCAGTGCTTCCATCTCGGCAGGGGTCATGGGGGAAAAACCATACAAGTGGTCGTAATTGTCGTTGACGAGCTGCAGGGCGGGCAGTATGACCTGCCCGAGCGCGCGCTTACTGCGAAAATGCGTCACGCGGAAGGGCAGCCGCGCCAGCAGGCGGTCGTGGAGCTGCTCCAGCCGCGGGGGCAGGCCGTCGGAAAGATCAAAAGCGTAGTCGAGGCAGTCCAGCATTTTGGCGTAGCCCCGGGCTTCGAGAAAGGTGGGCAGATAGGGCAGGTTGTTGGCCGTCACCAGTATAGGCAGCTGGTCAAATCCTTCGACCTGCAGCCCCTCCGGGTCTTTGTCGGAAAAGCCGAAAGGCCCGACAATGGTGTGCATGCCGTGGCTGCGCCCCCAGTCTTCGACAGTCTGCAGCAGTGCCTGAGCGAGGGCGGCATCATCATAACAGTCAAAATGGGAAAACCGGACAGTTTTTTCGCCCTGCCGGGCGTTGTAAGGATGGTGGATGATGCCCATGATGCGCCCTGCAGGCTGCCCGTCCCGACGGGCCAGCCAGAGGGCTGTATCGCAATAGGAAAAAGCTTTGTTATTGCGGGGGTCAAAAAAATCCTCTTCATCAGCGTATAGCGGCGGCAGCCACTGGCTGTGCGTTTGGTGGATTTCTTCGGGCAGGTAAATGAAAGTACGGAGATCCTGTCGGCTGTTGACCCGTTGTATGCTGATGCTGGCCATGGAGTGGTTGTTGCGTGTAATGGAGCGTAAGATACTAAGAGCGTGTTCGCAAATTACTGTCAGAGACAAAAACGGGCTGTTTTTTGCACAATTTTATCTTGCCGGAAATGCAAAGCTATTGGGAAAAGATAAAACCCCGGGAAACAACCGTCGGGAGCTCGGTGAGCAAGCCTTAAACATGGTTTGCACTGATAAAAATCAGCAGGTAAAAAAACGGAAAACAGCCCGGCCGATGGCATAGAGGGGCTGTTTGGTAAATTTTTTTACCCTATCTTTAGGGCAACAGAGGGCGCTTGTGCCTGCACATAATTATTCACCGAAAAAACATCTGTCATGATCAGGACAACACCAGTTAGTGAGGTAATGACGCAGGAAGTCGTCTTCATCGGACCTGATGAGACCATGGGGCGCGTCCGGGATTTGTTTCATCAGCACAATATCCATCACCTGCCGGTTGTGAAGGATGCGCAGGTGGTGGGTATGGTGAGCAAGTCGGACTACCTGATGCTGCTGCACGGGTTTACGCTCTTTAATACCAAAGAAAGCCGCTACTTCAACGATACGGTGGCCGACAATATGCTGGTCGGGGAGGTCATGAGCCAGCCGGTTGTATCCGTTTATGAAGATGATACGGTAGAAGTGGCCGTGGGCATATTTCGCGAAAATCGCTTCCATGCTATGCCTGTGCTCGAGCGCGGCACCAAGCAGCTCAGGGGGATTCTTACAGTGATGGATCTGCTTAATCTGGCGTTTCGGTAGGTAAGCGGCGGAATTATGTTTTCTTTTTTTTAAAAATAGATGCAGCGAGCTGCTTTGTGGCGGCTTTAGCCGCCACAAAGCAGCTCGCAACGAGCCTTCAGAAGCATACACAGCATGTCTACACCCCACGCAGGGAAAAAATCCATGTACAGGCTGCCCGCCTGGGCGGGCAGCCTGTCCTCAACTGTACTCGCAGCAGAGAGTACGCGCCACGGCGGCATCAGCCCGCCGCCCTACGATTCGCTCAACCTCGGCTTGTACACCGATGATCATCCCTTTCACGTGGCTGAAAACCGCCGCAGGTTCTGCAAAGAACTTGGATTTCGGGCCGAACAGCTGGCGGGTGCACGCCAGGTGCACGGAGCTGATGTGCTGGAGGTGGTAACAGACGGGCAGTGGGACGGCTACGACGCTTTCGTCTGCAGGCGGCCGGGGCTCTTCATCAGCGTTTCAGTTGCCGACTGTGTGCCTGTATTGCTGGTAGATCCGGTCGCGGGCATCATCGGGGCGGCACATGCCGGCTGGAAGGGTACGCAGGCGGCCATTACCCGCAAGACCCTGCAGGCCATGCAGGTACTGGGCGCAGAGCCCGCCCGCACCTGGGCCTATGTAGGCACTTGTATTGATGTGGACAACTACGAAGTAGGCAGTGCCGTGGCGGATGCCTTTTTCCCAACCTACCTGCGCGCCGGGCACAGCCCCGGCAAGTACCTGCTGGATCTGCAGCGGGCCAACCGCGACCAGCTGCTTAAGGGGGGACTGCCCCCGGAACAGGTCGATTGTTCGCCTTTTTCAACGGTACGCGATGTGGAGGATCATTTTTCTTACCGGGCTTCCGGGGGCGTCACAGGGCGTGCTATGGCGGTGATTGGGCTGTTGTAGCGGGGGTTACAACTGAGCTGTCAGATTTACCGACTTGGTGGTGTGTGTTTTACCAGTCTGCCTGCAACGCATGCACAAAATATGGCTATTCGCAGCATACATCTGTCCGCTGAGTATCATAGTGATACACCCATGTGTATCTGTCCTGTTATCGCATGATTGAGTTTGCAGCCAGCTTAGTCCTGCTCGATGTACACGCCCATTTTCCCCATCTGGTAGTCGCGCATGGCTTCCATCAGTTCTGTTTGGTTATTCATCACAAAAGGTCCCCACTGGGCGACGGGCTCATTGAGGGGCTCACCGGCGAGCAGCAATACCTGTGTGTGTTCCGCAATGCCCTTGAGCTGTATGCCATCACCGTCCTGCCTGAAATTGACCAGGGTCTCACCCTCATACTGCCAGTTGTTGTTGAGCTGCAATTCTCCGCTCAGTATATAGATTAGCGCATTCCATTCGGCAGGCAGCGGCAGGGTGGCTTCGGCACCGGCAGTCAGGCTGATCTGCAGCGCCAGCATAGGCGTGTAGGTCATCGCGGGCCCCTGTATCCCCATATATTCACCGGCTACCAGCCGCACCACTGCTCCCGGATCGGGCATGGTCACCAACGGAATCTGGCTTTGCTTGATATCCTGATAGCGGGGTTGCACCATCTTGTGCCGCTTGGGCAGGTTTACCCACAACTGAATCCCCTCCAGCGTACCACCTTCCCGCACAAAATCCTGGTGCGCCCGCTCGCTGTGGATGATGCCCATGCCCGCAGTCATCCACTGCACGTCGCCCGCCTTGAGGTGACCCGTATTGCCACGACTGTCGCGATGCCGCAAAGCGCCCTGATACAAAAAAGTAACCGGCTCAAAGCCCCGGTGCGGATGAGGACCCAGGTCCAGCGGATCAAAACCCGGCTCCGCAGTCGTCGGGCCAAAATGATGCAGAAGAATGAAAGGATCTACCTGCTCAACCCGCTGCGTTGGCAGTGGCTGGCGTACGCTTATGGCACCCATCTGCAATGAATGCCCCGTGGTGATTTGCTGAACGCTTCTGGTTTGCATACTTTGCGTTATTTGATGTATAAACATTGATTTTATTAAAAAGTTGTGGGCAGGATGTGTCTGAGGGTTACTCGTTGCGTGATTTTTTGATACAGCATCGGATTACTTGCTTTTCAGAAGCCTCAAGGCAGTAGCCACGATTGATTTTGCCGGCAGCGATAAGGTTTTTCCGGCTTTGTGACAGACCTTTGTCGCACACGGCGATGCTTTGCCAGATTTAAGATTGGGTCTTATCAAGGGCTGTTTCAGTTGTCAGGACGCTCTAAGAAATCTGTTTTGTGAAGGTATATCGACGAATATAGGTAATGAATAAATGTGATCACTTGTAGAATGTCTTGATTTACAAGGTCTTGCACAGAGCATTGGCCAAATTGACGAAATCCCCTTAGCCGCACTGCATCAGTTGGAGAGCCTGTTCGTACTTGACAACCAAATCAAAAGCCTGACAGGCATAGAAAATCTCAAAAACCTTAAGCAACTGTATTTTCAGAACAACGAAATCAGCTCGCTGGAGCCTTTGAAAAATCTGACAGAGCTGACGGAAATTTACGCTTGCCGGAACAAGCTGGTCAAATTGGATGGTATCGGTAGCAAGCACGCGAGAACACTCAAGATGTTCAGAATCCTGCCAAACGACGACCTGCCCCAAAAAGAAATCATCCGTATGGAAAATAAAATCGGAATCCGCTGCCTGCAGGGGTAATAAACTGCTATTCGTATGCTTGGGGCATTTGAAAATGCCGCACACACAGCCGGGAAAAGACACTCATTGCCAAAGGTCACAGCTCTGTCGATTATCGTTTTTTTCTCCGCCCACCATACGCGCACAACTTCTTATCTTGTCGCCAAATCATCGTGCGCATCAATCTTCTACGCATGCAGGAAGTGTGTATCGTTGTGGTGGCTAATAACTGCGAGTGGCTGCCGGCTACAGCGCAACGCTATTGCGCCGGCCTGCCGCCGACCTTTATACGGGTGGCCGCGAGCTATGTGCACTGGCAGGACAAACAGGCTTCCTTGCTGGGAAAAGTAGCGCTGCAGCAGGGGCTTATCCGGCTGGGATTGTCTCCGGCCCTGCTGCACAATATCCGCACAGATACCTACCAGCGCCCATACATCCCCGATGGGCCCGATTTCAATATCTCGCACTGTAAAGGCTTGGTAGTATGCGCCCTGAGCCGCAGCGGGCGGGTCGGTATCGATGTCGAAGCTTTGCTGCCGCTGGAAGAACTCGACCACAAGCTGGTATTTACACCCGCTGAGTGCCGTCTCATTACAGCAGAGACCTCACCCGAGGCGCTGTTTTATCATTTCTGGACGCGCAAGGAGGCAGTCATCAAAGCTGACGGACGCGGCTTCTCCCTCAGTCCGGCGACTTTCGAGGCGGTCAGGGATGAGGTATGGGTCGATAATCAATGTTGGTTTGTGCAAAAAATTGATGTTCCGCCGGGCTTTTGTTGCCACCTCGCGACAGAAACAGCGCTCTCTTCCCCCCCGACCTGCGTATATCTCTAGCGTCATGCATTTTACAAGCCATACCCGCAGGCAAGATCAGATCTAAATGATTATTTTGATTAATCAAAATAATCATTTAGATTTGTCTAAAATAACAAAGATGCATTCCCCCGCAGAAGAGAATTACATCAAGGCTGTCTACAAGATAACGGAGCGACAAACAGAACCGGCGGGTACCAATGCGCTGGCAGAGGTGCTGCAGACTACGGCAGCCTCGGTGACGGATATGCTCAAACGGCTGTCGGCCAAAGGCTTGGTAGTCTACGCAGCCCGGCAGGGCTGCACTTTGTCGGACACAGGCCGGCAGCTGGCGCTGCAGCTGCTGCGCAAGCATCGCCTGTGGGAGACATTTTTATTTGAAAAACTGGATTTCAGCTGGGACGAAGTGCACGAGCTGGCGGAGCAGCTCGAGCATATTCAGTCCGACGAGCTCATCAACCGGCTGGATGTATTCCTGGGCTGCCCGCAGTTTGATCCGCACGGGGATCCTATCCCCGATGCCGCGGGGCAGCTGGCCAGCCGCCGGCAGCTGCCGCTGGCGAGCCTGCCGCTCTGCCAGCCGGCCACCATCGTGGGGGTGGGTATGCACGATCCTGCTTTTTTACAGTACCTCGATTATATGGGGCTCCGGCTCGGCACGCAGGTAGAGGTGCTGGAGTGTTTTGGCTATGATCTCTCTTTGCGCATCGCGCTGCCGCAGGGCGAGGAGCGCGTAGTGTCGCACAAAGTAGCGCAGCATTTGCTGGTAGGGGCTTAGTTTTTTGGGTAAAAAAAGGTATCTATGAGGTGGTCGTTGATGTGCTTGTTGTGGCTGTGGTGCGTGCCTCAGGTCGCGGGACAGCGCCCGGAGCAGGCCGCCGCACGACCTTTGGTCGTGGCTACAACCTCTATTTTTGCCGACATGGCGGAGGTGATCGCCGGGGGACTGCTGGAGGTGCGCTCGATCGTACCCCGGGGGAGCGATCCGCACATGCACGAGCCTACGCCGGCCGATGTGCAGCTGGCGGCGAGTGCGTCGCTCATCCTGATGAACGGCCTCACCCTCGAGGGCTGGATGTCCAAAATGATTGCCGGTGCGGGCAGCCGCGCCCGGGTGGTGACCATCACCCAAGGGATTGCAGCCATCGAAAGCGAGACCTACCGCAATTCTTACGACCCGCACGCCTGGATGGATGCCGCCAACGGGCGCATGTATATCCGCAATATCCGCGATGCGCTGGTGGCCGTCGATCCGGCCAATGCAGATATCTACGATTTCAATTACCGGCTGTATGACCGCGAACTGGCAGATCTGGACTCGGCCATCCGGCAACAAATGGCTGCCATCCCGGTACGCAACCGCGTGCTGGTCACTTCGCACGATGCCTTCCGCTACTTTGGCAGGCGCTATGGCATCCGGGTTGAGGCAGTGCTGGGGACATCTACCGATGCAGAGGCACGCATTACCGATGTCCGCCGCCTCCACCAGTTGCTGCAGCAGACCGGCGTACCTGCCATTTTTGTCGAAAGTTCTGTCAATCCCAAAATCATCGAGCAGATTGCCCGCGACAATGGCGTCGCCATCGGCGGCAGCCTGTACGCCGATGCGCTGGGCGACAGCCTCAGCCCGGCGGCCACCTACGTGGCCATGCTGCGCCACAACAGCGGGCTGATCGCCGGGGCTTTGTCGGGGGAGGGTAAAAAAAATCCGGCAGCGCCCCCGCGGCAGCCGCCGGGCGCTATGGCGCTGGTGGCGGTGCTCATGCTGGGGAGTCTTATATATATGGTGTATCGTCTCAATAAGTGGGTATGAAGTATGCAATTTCAATAGCGGGACTGTCAGTTTCCTACGATCGCAAGCGGGTGCTGAGTAACATTTTTTTATCCCTGGAAGCCGGCCATGTGTACGGACTCATCGGCCCCAACGGGGCAGGCAAGTCTACTTTGTTTAAAGCCATCCTGGGGCTGTCAGAGGGCAATACCACCGGGGAGGTGCGCATCCATGACCGCCCTGTGGAGGAACAGCGCAAGGAGATGGTCTACCTGCCCCAAAAAAGCGACATCGACTGGTCGTTTCCGGCAACGGTATACGACGTGACCCTCATGGGGCGTTATCCGCACAAGCGGGTCTTCGAGCGACTCACGGCCGACGATCATGCCAAAGCGATGGCAGCACTTCAGGAGCTGGGTATCGAGTCGCTGCGCGACCGCCAGATTGGCGCCCTCTCGGGCGGGCAGCAGCAGCGGGTCTTTCTGGCGCGTGCTTTGTGCCAGGAGGCAGATATCTGGCTGCTCGATGAGCCTTTTGTGGGGGTAGACGTGACGACGGAAGAAAAAATCATACAACTCTTGCAGACGCTGGCACAACAAGGTAAAACCCTGCTTGTTGTACATCACGATTTGTCTACGGTGGCCAATTATTTTGACCGCATTATTCTTATCAACCAGCGACTCGTGGCCTTTGGCTCCACCAGGGAGATTTTTACGGAGGAAAATATCCGCAAAACCTATGGCGGCCAGCTGCCCATACTGCACCAGACGGGGATGATGGGTTAGGAGCCGTGCCGGCTTGGGTGCGAGGCTCGCTCGCCTGCGGCTGTGCGCTGCCGCTACAGGCGCTGGCCGTTTAGCCTGCCGGCGTTGCCGCCTTGGGCTTTTGGGCTTGCCTGCCTGCGGCTGTGCGCTACCGCCACAGGCGCCGGCCGTTTAGCGCTGCCGGTGCTGCCGCCTTGGGCGCTTTGGCTTTTGGGCCTGCCCGCCCGCAGCTCTGCCCCACCGCCGGAGGCGCCGGGCCGCTGCGGAGCTTTTTACGAAAAAACCAACCGCCTGCTTATGCCGTTATTGTTCGTATTACTCATCGCTTATTACTTACCTATGGAAACCTCTGCAACAGCCTCCCTGCAGGTCCGCCTCAATACCAGCCAGGCTGGCAAAGGGCATATTCACCTGGCCGTCTACGCGAATCAGCGCGATTTCGACAATCGCGCCAACGCTGTATTCGAGGCCATCCGACCCCTCGAGCGGGGGGCAGATATGGTCATAGAGGTGCCGGCCCTGCCGGAAGGGCGCTATGCGGTGGCCGCTTTCCACGACCTCAACGGCAACGGCAAGCTGGACACCAATGCCATGGGTATACCACAGGAGCCCTACGCTTTTTCCCGCAACCCCCGCGCCAAGTGGAAGGCGCCGGCTTTCGATGAAGTGGTCTTCAGCTTTAGTCGGCAGACGGGCTCCATCAGCTTGTCGCTGAAGGGCTGGTCGGAGCGTTGAGGGCAAAAATTACTGCTGCGCCTGCCGGCTCTTAGCCTCCAGCCGGCTCATGGGGTAGGTGTCGTTGAGGCGGTAGCGCAAAGCCGCTCCGCCATAGTCGCGCCAATAGGCATAGAGCCCCAGCTTTTTGGCGTAAATCTCCTGCCCGCTGAAGGCGGGCTCTATGTCGCCAAGGAGGCTGTCGCGCTGGTCGACGGAGCCCGTCAGGTTGAATACAAGCGCATCGTATTGCTTGCCCCGAAAGACGACCGTGGTGTCGCCCGCATACTGCCGGTACAGGTTGAGGGTGGTCGTGCCGTGGGGCTGCGAAGGCAGCTGAAATCTAAGCCGGTAGGGAAAAGTCTCTCGCTGCGCCCGCCGCAGGCTGAAGGGAAAAACCAAGGGCGAGAGGATCTCCGTACGCACTTGCTGCTGCCGGCCGCTGCTGTCGGTCTCGTATAAGTAGAGGTCCTGCAGGTACATGCCCGCATTGGTGAGCTGCTCTCTGGAAAGTTGTGTGGGCGTGAAGTTGCGGTCGTAAAAAGCTACCGTCAGGTAGATAGCCGAGTCGGTGGGCAGGCTGCGGTAGTACCAGTACTCAGCGCCGGTGCGCAGGGAGTCGGCTTGTCCGACAGGAGTGTACTCGTATACGAGTCCGTCCGACAGGGTTTTTACAGGGAAGTAGTAGTCGCGGATGTCGCGCTCTTCGCCCGGCTGACAGCCGGCGCCAATGAGTACAAGGAGGATAAACAGGCCTGCGATCAGCGGACGGGCAGTCGGGCTGTTGTTATGGGTGCGCAAATCCTGCGGATGTATCCCTGCTGCCGTCGGTGGCCGGGGAGTCGTGACAGTTGGTTCAGATAGTGTTGACATAGATGACATAATGGCTGCTTTTGGGTGTAATTATGTGTAAAATTGGCACTGGCTTGTAAAAATATTTCAAAAAATCGATTGTGGCACAAATTGTGATCGGTTAACAAGGGTGTCCAATAGGCTGTTGTATGTTTTCTGCCTGTAAGTCGTAAAGTTTTGCATTCATCGTTGCAACCGGATTGCTAAAATCCTCGTGATTGCGGCAGTCTGGCGCTCACAAAACTATGACGGCTTGGTGTATACTGCGAGTCGCCAGATTTTTGTATACAGCGTTGCGGCTAATGTGCCAAAATCCACATCATTTTGGCACATTAGCACCCACAAAACTTGGCGGCCTGAAGTATATGTCTCTGTGCCTTGATATATATAGTGGCCCGGAGCCTGTCCGGAATATGCTGACCAGCTCAAGGGAGTTCTTTTATGGTAACTCCTCTTTTTTTAGTCAGGTAGCACCGGTAATACTTCTGTGAAGACATACGAAAATTGGCTCGTTATTGTTTTGGCGAGAACGCCCTAGTAACAGGCGCTAAAAGTATGCCGGGTTTTTACCGGACCCAAATGGCTGTTTCCCCGGATTTTGAGCTTTTCTAGTCACGAACCTCCGGCTACGCGTCTTTAAAAATGTGAAAAAACACGGGAAACATCTTATTTACTGCCGGTATAAATTCCTGCCTGCGCTTAAAACTACTGAGCAGCTAAAACCTGCGAAAAATGAAATATGCAGATCACAGGGGGCATTCCTGATAGCTACTCAGAAGCAGTCGCAATCATACAAAGCCATGCCTGTATTCTCTAAATCCTTTATCTTTGTACTTTATTTTCAAATCGACGATAATTAGCGATATATATGTTCAAATCATTTGCCGATTCACTCAAGAAAATTTTTGGCAGCAAACAGGACAGAGACGTAGCCGGCTATGCGCCCGTCGTCGAGGAAATTAACGAGTTTGCTGCCAGTTATCGCTCTCTGAGCCATGACGAACTCCGCCACCTGACCCTCAATTTTCGCAAGCGTATAGCTGAGCATCTTTCGGAAATTGACGAAGAGATTGGCAAACTGCACGATGAGGCTGTCGCAGCCGAAGATCTGGCAGAAAAGGAGGATATTTTCGCTGCCATCGATAAGCTCAAAAAGCAACGCGATGAAGAGCTGGAGATTATCCTCCGCGAACTGCTGCCGGAGGCTTTCGCTGTCGTAAAAGAAACAGCCCGCCGCTTTACGGAGAACGCTCTGATCCGCGTGACAGCCACCGAGCATGACCGGGAACTGGCCGCTCGGGCAGGCAAGCCTTACGTCCGCATCGAGGGTGATGAGGCTGTCTGGCAAAATCGCTGGCATGCAGCAGGTGGCGAAATCGTGTGGAATATGGTCCACTACGATGTACAGCTAATCGGTGGTATGGTGCTGCACGACGGAAAAATTGCCGAAATGGCCACAGGTGAGGGTAAAACGCTGGTGGCTACCTTGCCGGCTTACCTCAATGGTCTATCCGGTCAGGGGGTGCATGTGGTAACTGTCAACGATTACCTGGCGCGCCGCGACAGTGAGTGGATAGGGCCTATTTTCGAATTTTTGCTCCTGACAATCGATTGTATCGATAAATACCGGCCGCACAGCCCCGAGCGTATGCGCGCCTACCGGGCTGATATTACCTACGGTACCAACAATGAGTTTGGTTTCGATTACCTGCGCGACAATATGGTGCGCAGTGTGGATGAGATCGTGCAGCGCAAGCACCATTATGCAATGGTCGATGAGGTCGACTCGGTCCTGGTCGATGATGCTCGTACGCCCTTGATTATTTCCGGGCCCGTATCGCAAGGGGCAGATGATCAGGAGTATATAGAGCTGAAGCCGCATGTCGAGCGCCTGATGAATGCGCAGCGCAAACTGGCAACGGAGTTTCTGACCACTGCCCGCAAGTCGATTCAGGACGGTAATACAGGTGTGCAGGAGGGCGAAGGGGGTATGGCGCTGCTGCGCGCACACCGCGCACTCCCCAAATACCGGCCGCTCATCAAGTTTTTGAGCGAAGAGGGTATGCGGGTGGTTCTGCAAAAGACGGAGAATCACTACATGCAGGAGCAGTCCAAAAACATGCACCTGGTAGATGAGGAACTCCTGTTTACAATCGATGAAAAGAACCGACAGGTGGAGCTCACCGAAAAGGGTACAGAGCTGCTGGCTAAAGGTAATGAAGATCCTAATTTCTTCGTGCTGCCGGATATCGCTACGCGTATGGTGGAAATCGACGCCGATGCAAGCCTCAGCGCTATGGACAAAAATGATGCGAAAAACCGCCTCGCGCAGGATTTTGCTGTCAAATCTAAGCGCCTTCACGCCATCAGCCAGTTGCTCAAGGCGTATACTTTGTTCGAACGCGATGATGACTACATCGTCACCGAAGACGGTGAGGTGAAAATTGTCGACGAACAGACGGGTCGTATGATGGAGGGGCGCCGATACAGCGATGGTCTCCACCAGGCGCTCGAAGCAAAGGAAAATGTCAAGGTGGGCGATATCACCCAGACCTATGCGACGGTCACCCTGCAGAATTATTTCCGCATGTACCACAAGCTGGCCGGTATGACGGGTACCGCCGAGACGGAAGCAGGCGAATTCTGGGAGATCTACAAGCTGGACGTAGTAGTCATTCCGACCAACAAGCCCATCGTGCGCGATGACCGCGAAGACCTGATCTTCAAAACAGAGCGGGAGAAGTTCAACGCAGTAAGCGAGGAGGTGGTCGCCCTGAGTAAGGCCGGACGCCCCGTACTGGTAGGTACTACTTCGGTCGAAATCTCCGAAAAGCTGAGCCGCATGCTCAAGCTGAAGGGCATCGACCACAATGTACTCAACGCCAAACAGCACCAGCGCGAAGCGGAGATCGTCGCCGAAGCCGGCAAACCCGGCAAAGTGACCATCGCTACCAACATGGCTGGTCGTGGTACCGACATCAAAATCTCCGAGGAGGTGCGTAAGGCGGGTGGTCTGGCCATCATCGGTACAGAACGGCACGAAAGCCGCCGCATCGACCGGCAGCTGCGGGGTCGCGCAGGCCGCCAGGGGGATCCGGGTACTTCTCAGTTCTATGTGTCACTGGAAGACCGCCTGATGCGCTTGTTTGGTTCCGAGCGTATGGCTTCCTGGATGGACAAGCTTGGCCATCAGGAAGGGGAGGTGATTCAGCACAGCATGGTGACCAAATCCATCGAACGGGCGCAGAAGAAGGTCGAAGAGAATAACTTCGGTATCCGTAAGCGATTGCTGGAGTATGATGATGTCATGAATATCCAGCGGGAGGCTATCTATAAGAAGCGCCGCAATGCCTTGTACGGAGAGCGCCTCTCAGTAGATATCAACAATATGTTCCTCACGCTGGTGGAGAGCGTTGTCTTCAACAGCAAACAACAGGGCTCTATTGAGCTGCTGAAGCGCGGTATGCTGGAGACGATGGGTTATGTGCCGGAAATTGATGAGCAGCAATTCCGTACGGCACAGGCAGAGGCGCTGGCCGATGAGGTGCTGCAGCAGTTCCAACAGTTCTACCAGCATAAGTTTAGCCAGATCATCGATATGGTGATGCCGCAGATCAAAGATGTGCACGCTACACAGAGCCACCGGTATAAGCGCATATTGCTTCCGTTTACCGATGGTAGCTCTCACCCGCTGCCTATCTCCGCAGACCTGGCCAAAGCCGTACAGACCAACGGGCGCTCGATCATCCGGGATGTAGAGCAGGTGGTCACACTGCTCATCATCGATGACAAGTGGAAAGAGCATCTCCGCAATATGGACGAACTGAAAGAGTCTGTACAGGCTGCCAGTTTCGAACAGAAAGACCCGCTGGTCGTCTACAAAATGGAAGCCTACAACCTGTTTGAGCAGTTGGTTATGGAAATCAACCAGGAAGTTACGGCTTATCTCTCCAAGTGCAATATTGCCGTGCAGGCAGAAGAGCGCCAAATCCGGCAGGCGAGAGAAGTGAAGACGGACATGAGTAAGTCCCAGTTGCATCACGGACAGGAAGAGGAACGCAGAGCCGCGGAGGCGGTAAGCCAGGCTGCAAAGCAGGAAACTATTCGCCGCATGGAGGCCAAAGTGGGCAGAAATGACTCATGTCCCTGCGGTAGCGGGAAAAAGTTTAAGCATTGCCACGGACGCTAGAGAGACAGGAGGTTTGTGCACTGGTTTTTGGAAAAAACCCATGCGCAAGCCTCTTCCGCAAGCATTCTTTGGCGGCTGATGCCGCCAAAGAATGCCCTCTACCGGATCATCTTCATAAAAGTCCCTACAAACCAGTTGGAATCAGACTTGACCAGCGTATCCAGGGTCGAATCGGCCTTACTGCTAAACAATTTGATGTCGTGAATTACCGACACAAACTCCCGGGCTTCTTCAGAATCTTCATCAATGGTGGATAGCTCGTCAAGTACTTTCAGCATGGGCTCAAGCTCTCGCTTCTTGCGCTGTATGATGATGTTTTTGACCACCTCCCACATGTCCTTTTCTGCGACAAAATACTCTTTTCGCTCACCGGTCTTTACTTCCCTGTACACAAGCCGCCAGTCAATGAGGGCTCGCAAATTCATGTTGGTATTGCCGCGTGAAATTTTTAACTCTTCCATGATTTCATCAGCACTGAGGGCGAAGGGTGAAATCAGGAGGAGCGCATGAATCTGGGCCATGGTGCGGTTTATGCCCCAACTGCTGCCCAACGCACCCCACGATTGTATGAACTTCTCTTTTCCTTCTTCTACATTCATGTTCACTTCGTTTTCAGGCATACAACTCGGCCTGTATTCATACTCCATGACAAGCTGCCTGCAGGCAGCTTGTCATGGAGCTGTTATGACCAATGATTGAACACCAAGGATTTAGTCCACCGGCAACGCGCTTGTTCTTAGGTGTTTGTAAGGGTAAAAGGGAATACAACGGCTGTCGTAACTAGCGTTGACAACCCCAAAAATAAATGTTGTTTGCCCGGATAAAGTATGAGCAAACAACATTCAACAATCATACCTGAAAATAGTTGAGTTTCCCTTTTAGATAAAAGGGGTTTTTGCGACAGTTGCGGGAACTTTTTTTCTGCCCATATCAACGTATACAACGCTTCCTGCAGCAGCATATTCGGCGGCTACGTAGCCCATGGCAATGGGAGAGTCGAGGGTTGGAGAAAGTGTACCTGAGGTGACCTTGCCGATGAGCTCATCGGCTTCGTTCAGCAGGGGGTAGTCGTGGCGGGGTACCCGCCGGTCATCGACGGTAAGACCGACCAGCTTGCGCCTAAGTCCTGCTGCTTTGACCGCTGTAATCGCTTCGCGACCTACAAACGCGCCTTTGTTGAGCTTGGTAATCCAGCCAAGGCCTGCTTCGAGTGGAGAGGTGGTGTCATCGATGTCGTTGCCGTAGAGGCAGTAGCCCATTTCTAATCGCAGGGTGTCACGCGCCCCCAGACCCGCAGGCAGCAGGCCGTCTTCTTTTCCTGCTTCCAGAATCATCGGCCATAAAGCATGGATGGCGTCATTTTCAGCGTAAATTTCTACCCCGCCGGCCCCGGTATAGCCTGTGGCAGAGACGAGCACATTGTCAAATCCGCCAAACCGACCCTTTTGGAAGGTATAGTAACCCATGCTGCTGAGCGGCAGATCGGTGAGTGGCTGCAGGATGCGGGTAGCGAGAGGACCCTGCACGGCAATCAGCCCTGTCTGCTCAGAGATATCAATCATACGACAGTCA
This sequence comes from uncultured Saprospiraceae bacterium, assembly GCA_964441755.1. Taxonomy (GTDB): domain Bacteria; phylum Bacteroidota; class Bacteroidia; order Chitinophagales; family Saprospiraceae; genus JAUMBM01. Next base: position 83,557 of record CAYTVG010000004.1, on the reverse strand, counting down.
AAGGCTGCACGGTGTTGCTCCAGCCAGTTCCAGTCTTTTTCAATGTTGGCAGCATTGACGACCAGCATGAAGGCCTGCTCGCCTGCAGCGCAGTAATCTTCAGGCAGGCGGTATACGAGCAGGTCATCTACAATGCCTCCTGTTGCATTGGGCAGACAGGCATACTGCGCCTGTCCGATGCTCAGTTTGCTGGCATCATTGGAGATTACGTACTGCACGAAGTCAAGTGCCTGCTTACCGCGAACGATAAACTCGCCCATGTGCGAAACGTCAAATATGCCGGCCCGCTGCCGCACAGCGTGGTGCTCCTCCTTAATGCCTGTATAAGAAATGGGCATATTATAGCCGGCAAAGGCTGCCATTTTGGCATTGAGGGCCTCGTGATAAGCCGTTAGTGGTGTGGTCTTCATGTTACTGACTGTATTTGGTTGTATTTCGGGCGCGCCCGATGTTGGTTATTGAATGTTGACAGACCTGATGACGTCGCCTACCTGAATATTATGCACGATGTCCATGCCCTCAAGTACGCGCCCGAAGGCTGTGTAACGGCCGTCGAGGTGTGGGGCAGGGGAGTGGGTGATGAAAAACTGTACCCCCTCCGTGTCATTACCTGCTGAGGCCATGCCCAGGATACCGTCTTCGTGATAGTAGACATCTGGCAGCTCAGAACGAAGGCTGTAGTCGAGACTGCCATAGCCGTCTCCTCTGGGACAGCCTCCCTGAATCACAAAGTTGGGCACCACGCGATGGAATTTTTTCCCCTCGTAATAGCCGCTACGCGCCAGCTCTATAAAACTTATGACGGTGGCAGGCGCCTGCGCCGGCCAAAGTTCAACCACAAGCTCACCTTTTGAAGTGCTGATGCGGGCAGTCGGATTATTTTTCAGCCCCGTAAGGATAGCCCAATTGGGCGGGTGGTTGTAGTCGATAAGCCTGGCCTCGAAGGGTTTCCCTGAAAGTTGTGCAATGGTATGTGACAGGTCGTTGTAAGCCTCGATATTTTGGGGAAGTGCCAGTTTGCTGAGCGCCTGCTCCAGCACCGTCAGGCTGTCAAAGGCGAAAGCATAGTCGAAAGTGGGGTGGCGCAGGGCGTTGGAGGCGACGGAAATCAACCCTTCGTCGCCACTGTCAATGGCCTGCGAAAAATAGGCCGCCAGCTCCCGGCGCACGCGGCGGGCGCTGAGGGTAAAAAAGGCATCGAATCCCGGATGGTTGCTGATGTAGGCCAGGGCTTCCATGGCCTGGCTGCGGAGATAGCTGTCATTGCTGGCTTGTAGCTGTGCCTGGATGAAGCGCATGTTCCAGCCAAATTCTGATAATGCGTGCAGCGCTGCCGCTTTGACAACGGGATCGCCCGAGCGGTTGTAGTGGTTGCGGATTTCGGAATTGATGAAATCCCGGTAATCAGAGAAATAGCGCGGCAGGTGCTTATTGGCAGCGCGGTAGAGATCCAGCTGCACAAGCGTAGGCAGCGAGTCCTTGGCAAAACGCCAGTAGAGGGTAGCGTCTTCAGGCTTGCCGTGCTCGACAAAGTAGGTGGCAGCACGGCGGGCAATGTGCAGGTTGGGGTCGCGCAGCGCCTGCTGGGCAGTCTCCCTGCATTGCTCATAGGGGTGCCCTCCCAATGCACGCAGAATATTGATTTTTACGCGGTAGTCGGATTCGCGTTCGTACTGTCGGCGCAGGGCAGACAAGGCTTCGCTTGATGCCGCTTTGCCGAGCGCCAACACTAAGCCCATGCGAAGTTGGTTGTTTTTTTCGCCATCAAGGGCTCGTACAAGCTTTAGCGCCTGCAGTGAATCTATGGTCTTGCTGATGCGGCCAAGGTAGTGGACTGCCGGCAGTCGCGCCTGCCAGGGGAAGGTTGCATCAGCCGCCCGGTCAATCATGTGCTGCTGCCCCTCAGTACTGGTGATGCCGCGGATGCCCAGCCGGTAAATTCCCCATGCCTGCCCTTCCAGCAGCAGGGTGTCAGTTGCGCGGTAGGTGCTGATGCCTGCCAGCAGGCTGAGCGTCGTCTCATCACCACATTTACCGACAGCCTCGAGTATGGCGCGGTTGGTTTTGGCATAAGCACCTGCGGTGTCCGCAGCCACAAAAGCTGCTGACAGCAGTGGCAGCGCACTGCCGGCACCTGTCTGCCCCATCGCATAGGCCGCGGCTGCGCGCACTTCGTCAAAATCGTCAGCCAGCAGTAGCGCCAGACTGTCGATGGCTGTGCTGTCGCGCAGACTGCTGAAAGCCATGGCGGCAAGGTAACGGTAGCTGGGGTTGGGGTGCCTCAGGTAGCTGTACAGGCTGTCGGCCAGCCGTTGGTCCTGAAAATTATGGATACGCTGGAAGAGGGTGTCGCGATAGTCGATGCTCAGCTCGCTGTATACTTCAGGCGCCTTGGGGGGCACGCAGCCCGTCCAGACAAGCAATAGTGCCGATATCAGAATCGCAGATAGATAGTAAAAGCGAATTATTTTCATCCGTTGGCTTTGTACGGTTGCAGTTGTGGTTCAACAGCTGGCGGCCTTCTGCCAAGAGAGGGGAACAGCATGCGCCAGTACATGGGCAAAGATAGGGATTTCAGCCGGCTTATTTTGCTGCGATTGTTTGGGATTGCTGTTGCCTGCCTGAGGGTGGTTGGCTGCCTGCCCGGCACTTGCTGTTGTATACAAAAAGTGCCGGGCAGCTGCTCAGTCGCCCACCGCCCGGCGATAGTCGCTCTTGCCACCGGTTTTTTCCAACAGACATATTTCGCGTATGCGTATGTCATGGCTCAGGGCTTTGCACATGTCGTAGATGGTAAGGGCAGCCAAACTGGCGCCTGTAAGGGCTTCCATCTCTACGCCCGTTTTACCTGTAAGCCGGGCGCTGCAATCGATGATAATCTCGCCGGCGTCATTGACGCCTATCTCGACACTGATTTTTTCCAGGGGCAACGGATGGCAGAGGGGTATCAGTTCGCCGGTTTTTTTGGCAGCCATGATGCCTGCGAGGATGGCCGTCTGAAAAACAGCTCCTTTGGGGGTGTAGATCTCCTGCCTGTCGAGAAGCTCCAGCACCTGCGGCGGCACGACTACGGTGGCCCGGGCTTTGGCGGTACGTACACTCACCGCTTTGTCTCCTACATCGACCATGCGGGGCTGCCCCGCCTCATCAAGATGCGTAAGTTCACTCATGACATGAATACGTATATGGCAGGCAATGAATGCCTTGCTTGGTAAGCAAAAAAATATGATCGCCCGCAATGCGTGCGTCCAGCAGTTGGTTGGGGGAAAAAGCAGGGGGCAGCGGCAGGGCAACGGGCTCTCCGCGCCCGCGCCAGCAGTACAGTCGACCCTGAAGTCGAAAGAACAATTGGTCCTGTTGCCAGTGCAGGGCGTATGCTCCTGCAGGTATGGGCAACCAGCCGACAAACTGCCCCAGGTTGGTAAAGGCTGCTACGCCCCGCTCCCTGAATACCAGCAGTACCTGATTACCTTCTACCAGCAACTCGTCGGGGGGGGCAGTTATACCCAGACTCAGCCGCAGGTCGTCGGAGGTGAGCACTTCCGTTGCCTGCGCATCGAGCAGCTTCAGCCGGTAGTGCCAGTCGTCGTAGACCCATACCTGGTTGTTGCGGCTGAGCCCGGCAACAGCCACGTTGACAAGGCCCGGCTGCCGAAGGTCAAGGGTCGCCCACAAATTGAGGGTCCGGTCAAGCACCACCACTTGTTGCATAGGGCCGTAAAACAACAGTAACCCAAATGGGTTGGCAGCATCTACCTGGCTGAGTTCGCCCAGCGTGCTGTTGTTGTAGCGAAAAAGCTCCTCCCCTTCGCGCTTGTATTTGATGAGTTCATAGTTGCTGCTGATCGCATAAAGCTGCCCCAGCTCGTCAGTTGCCAGCGAGCGAAAATGGCCGGGGCGGGTCCACAACACGGGCTCGGCCGGGGCAGGCAGGCTGTCCTGCAGCTGCGCCCGCAGGGGCAGCAGCAGCAGGATGGCCGCCGCCAGGCAGGCGAGCCACATACGCACAGGGTGTGCGGGAATCACTGCCGAAGGCAAAAGCGAGGTTTTTTTTCGCACATTTTCGCGTTTCTGAAGGCGCATAGTCGACGCCACGGGACTGAAAAAAGGTGAAAACCCGCGGGAAAAAGCCGTTTCAGGCCTGATGAAAAGGAGACGCACGTTCGCTTAGGCGCCCAGTATCTGGCTTGCGTGCGACTTGGTCTCCACCTTATCAATGATTTTGGCAATCATGCCGGCTTCGTCGATGACAAAAGTCGTCCGGTTGACGCCTTCATAGCTGCGACCCATAAATTTTTTGGGTCCCCACACGCCATAAGCCTGCATGGTGGCTTTGTCGTTGTCAACGAGCAGCGGAAAAGGGAGGTTGTGGTTTTTTTTGAATTTCTGGTGCTTTTGGGCCGTATCGGGGCTCACGCCCAGCAGCTCGTAGCCCTGGGCCTGCAGCTCGCCGTAGGCGTCGCGCAGGCTGCAGGCTTCTGCCGTGCAGCCGGGCGTATCGTCTTTGGGGTAAAAAAACAGTATGAGTTTTTTACCGCTGAATTGGCTGAGGGATAGGGGGTTGCCTTGTTCGTCAGTGCCCTGAATCTCGGGTGCTGCCTGACCCACTTGAAGCTGTGACATGTGGTATGTGCTGTTTGGTGATGGATAATGATTGGCGGGGCGAAGCCCTGCTGCCAGCCGCGAGGCTGTAAACTTCGGCACGCTTTTTCAAAACAACGAAGCGGGGGGATGGTTTATTTTTAGGTAAAAAGCAGGAGCTCACAGCTGCTGCTGCGCTTGCGCAACAGGGCCTGCATTGCGGGCAAATCGCGTATATTGTGCCGATAAATTTCAACGAGCCATGGATTTGATTTCTTTCTTTAAGGCTTTGCATGTGGTGGGTTTTGTGAGCTGGTTTGCAGGGCTTTTTTACCTGGCACGGCTGTTTGTATACATGGTGGAGGCTGATGAGCGGCCGGAAGCTGAGCGCAGCTTGCTGCAGGCGCAGTTTACGCTCATGAGCCGGCGGCTCTACAGCATCATCACCAATCCGGCGATGATGATCACCTGGCTGGCAGGTCTGGCTATGCTGGCAGTCGATTTAGGAGGGCTACAGCCACGGGCTTACTTCAGCACGGGCACGCCCGGCTGGCTGCACCTCAAGCTGCTGCTGCTGGTCTTTTTGACCCTCTACCACCTGCGCTGCAAGCGGCTGATAAGCCAGCTGCAAGCAGGCCAAAGGCCTTTCGATGCCTGGCAGCTGCGGCTTTTCAATGAGGTGCCTACGCTGCTCCTGGTGGCCATAGCCTTTGTGGCTGTGTATGGAAAAATGGGCACGCTCAATTATAGTTACCTGCTGCTGGGGGTGGCAATTTTTGTGGGGCTGGTCTACGCGGGGGCTAAAGCCTACCGCCGCCGCCGCGGGCGGGAGGCGGAGCACTGAGGTTGCGATTATCTACTGCAAAAGACGGCAAATTTGCAGCAGCTTGAGGTGGATATTGGACTGATTTATTACCTTGTAACAAAATCAATAGCAATCTTAATTGTTTTGTACCACTACAATCGCACCGTATGAAAAAATGGATGCCGATGCTCCTCAGTGCACTGCTTGCGCTGCCGGGAATGCTGCTGGCGCAGCCACTGGAGCTTTCGCTTTTTGATCCGCTCAAGCCGCGCAATATCGGGCCGGCAGGTATGAGCGGCCGTATAACGGCCATTGATGTCGATCTGAGCGATCCCGATATCATCTACGCCGGAGCCGCCTCCGGGGGGGTCTGGAAGAGCCTCAATGGCGGAATTACCTGGACGCCCATCTTCGACGAACAGGCTGTACAGGCGATTGGCGCTGTAGCGGTCAATCAGCAAAATCCGGATGTAATATGGGTTGGTACGGGAGAGGGCAATCCGCGAAATTCCCACAACACAGGTGCCGGTATCTACAAGAGTCTCGATGGCGGCAAAACCTGGCAGTGCATGGGGCTGCAGGCTACCCGCAATATTCATCGCATCATCGTCCATCGCGATAATCCGCAGATCGTCTATGTAGCAGCGTTGGGCTCTATCTGGGGCCCCAATGCGGAGCGCGGGGTGTTCCGTACGCGCGATGGCGGCAAGACATGGGAGAAGGTGCTCTACGTCAATGAAGGAGTGGGCTGTGCCGAGCTGGTGGTCGATCCCTCCAATCCTGATAAGCTGATTGCTTCAATGTGGGAGTATGGTCGCAAACCCTGGACGTTTAACTCAGGCGGACCCGGATCGGGCATGTATATCACGCATGATGGTGGAGACAATTGGGTGCGCCGTAGCAGTGAGGACGGGCTGCCGGAGGGCAACCTGGGCCGCATGGGCCTGGCGATCGCCCGCAGTAAGCCCGAGCTGGTATATGCGCTGATTGAGGCCAAAGAAAATGCACTCTATAAGAGTACCGACGGGGGCAGAAAGTGGGCAAAGGTTGGTACAGAGAATATTGGCGATCGCCCGTTCTACTATGCCGAAATTTATGTCGACCCCAAAAATGAAAACCGGGTTTATAGCTTGTATTCACTCGTGAGCAGAAGTGAAGACGGAGGCAAAACTTTTTCGGTTATCCTCCCGTATTCAGGGGTGCATCCGGATCACCACGCTTTTTGGATACATCCGGAGGATCCCAATTACCTGATCGAAGGGAATGATGGCGGTCTCAATATCAGCCGCGACGGGGCCAGGTCGTGGCGGTTTATCCCCAATCTGCCGCTGGCGCAGTTCTACCACATTAGCCACGATATGGATATCCCCTACAATGTGGCCGGGGGTATGCAGGACAATGGCTCCTGGGTCGGACCTAGCCAGGTGTGGAAGGATGGTGGTATCACCAATCACGACTGGCAGGAGGTGTATTTCGGCGATGGCTTTGATGTGGTGTTTAAGCCCGATGATAATCGCTATGTATATGCTATGTCGCAAGGGGGTAACCTGGGCCTGGTAGACCGGCAGACGGGACGTACCCGCTTCATCAAGCCTGTGCATCCGGACGGGGCCGAACTGCGGTTCAACTGGAATGCGGCCATCGCACTCGATCCTTTTAATAGCTGTGGTGTGTACTATGGCAGCCAGTTTGTTCACTATAGCAGTGATTGCGGGCAGCACTGGACGCTCCTCAGTCCGGATCTCACAACCAATGATACCAGTAAGCAGCACCAGGATAAGAGCGGCGGGCTTACGATCGACCAGACAGGGGCTGAAAATCATACGACTATTCTGGCCATAGCGCCTAGTCCGCTCGATAGCAATGTGATCTGGGTTGGTACCGATGATGGTCGCCTGCAGCTCACCCGCGACCGCGGGCGCACATGGACAGATTTTTCTGCCCAACTCATCGATGCCCCCGCCGGTAGCTGGATTCCCTACATAGAGTTGTCGGCAACCAACCCGGGAGAGGCCTTTGTGGTGGTCAATAATTATCGGCGAAATGATTGGCGGCCTATGGTTTACCATACATCTAACTTTGGCGGCAAGTGGCGGCGGATTGTCGATGAAAAGCAAGTGCAGGGACACGCGCTGGCCATCGTGCAGGATCCGGTTGAGCCTAAGTTGTTGTGGTTGGGTACCGACCATGGTCTGTACTTCAGTCTCAATGGCGGACAGCAGTGGCAGCAGTGGAATAAGGGTTATCCTGCGGTGACTACCATTGACCTGAAAATTCATCCGCGTGAGCATGATTTGATTATCGGTACTTTTGGCCGCGCTGCCTGGATTCTGGATGATATCCGCCCGTTTAGGGAGATTGCTGCCACAGATAAGTCCGTGCTCGATAAATCGCTGCGCTTGTTCCCGTTACCGGATGCCTGGCTGGCCAATACACGCTCTTACCAGGGTATCCGGTTTCCTGCAGATGGCGATTTTGAGGGAACCAACCGCCCTTATGGTGCCTTGATGACGGCCTGGTTGAAAGATGCACCGGAGAAAGGAAAGAAGGCGAGTCTGCTAGTGCTGGATGCTGCAGGCGATACGGTACGCAATACACAGTGGGAGCTGGCCAAAGGTATGAATCGCTTTAGCTGGAATCTGAGAGCCGATGGTATCCGGTTCCCGTCGCGCCGCGAAAATACCAGTGGCAGAACACCTCAGGGTCTGGAAGTGTTGCCGGGCACTTATAAGGTGATACTGCAGATAGGTACGCACAAAGACAGCAGTATGCTGGTCGTACATGCCGACCCGCGCCTGCCGTATGATCCCCGGCAATATGCTGTACGTGATACCCTTTACGCTCAACTGAGCACAATCACAAAAGCAGCCACCGAAGGCTTTAACCGCCTCCTCAACGCCCGCAAAACGACAGACTTGGTGGAGCGCGCCCTGGTGCATGCACCGGATTCTACACTCCGTCAGCTGAAAAAATTAGGGGGCTCAGTGAGGGATTCGCTGGATGTGCTGGAAGCGCTCTATATGATGCCCGATGGCCTAAAGGGTATCCAGCGCTCTGCGGATAATCTCAATGCCAGACTGTACAGCGCTTCGCGCTACATCGCTGAGGTAGAAGGAGCCGCCAGCCAAATGGCCTTGCTGGAGCTGGCTCGTGCTAAAGAACAGGTAGCCAAAGTGCTACTGGCAGTCAATAATTTCTTGACAACTACTTTTGCAGATTACCGCAAGCAGGTGGAGGCAGTGCCCTTGCAGTTGTTTAAAAATCTGGAAGCAGTAGAAATACCTGAGTAAAGGTTTTTTTAATTTTTTGAAAAAAAATTAAAAATGACTTTAAGTCAATGCTTTTGAGCGGCAGCTGCCGCTCAAAAGTATTAAAAACTCAATGCAAGCCAAGTGGCATGAGCCACTTGGCTTGCATTCATCAATCCATACCTGTTTTTACACCCACCTCCCCTGCCGCCTCTTGCATAGTAAGGATAGTTTTGCTAACATTGCATCAACAACCCATTCATTATGGCTTCACACAACAACCAGATGTCCGAACTGCTGGATAGAATGTCCAGCCTGCTGACCGAAAAGATTACGGAGCTGATGCCCGAGATTACAGGCTCAGAAAGAGCAAGGCTGGAAGATCTTCTGATGGCCTATGAAGAGGATGTTGCGGACTACCGCGAGCTATTGGATACCGATCAGGCAACGGCCTCTCTCACAGATGTGGTTGCTGTACAACGGTTGTACCAGCGCATCGGTCAGGCCGACGCTGCTGATATCGTCGACCTGATGAGCGAGTTCCTAGAATTCATTGAAGATAAATTTGCAGGTGCCGGATTTGCCAACCGGTCTGCGGGTATCGCAGCCGGTGGAGCAGCTCATTTAATGGTCGATGACGATGATTTGCTGGGGCTGGGAGATGAGTGGGATGATGATGACGATGATGAAACGGATATGGACTTCATGGGGGATGATTATTTCAGTGATGATGACGATTACTGATCCGGCTGTTAATAGGACAAAATTGCTCAGCCGCCACTGATTTTGTCAATTTGCTCAAGCAGCCAGCTCCGCTCAGGCAAGGGGTTGGCGGTCTCAACTTCCGCTCTTAACTTCTGTCGCTGTTGCTGGTCAAAAGGATTTATGCGAACCAGCCGTTTGGTATACTTCACTAGCTGCGTGTATATCTGCTTATGATAGCCAATTATTTCCTTGCGCTTTAGGTAGGCATTAAAGCTGTCAAGCAGGGACTCCAGGGCGTCGGTCTCTCCTTGTTCATAAAACATCTTCAACAGCATTGACTTAGCGTTGAGGTTGATGAGTATGTCATCCGGGTCAAATTGAACCAGCAAAGCCATGGCTTTTTTATAGTCCTGTTTTTCAAAAAACATCTTTGCCTGACAAAATAGACTGAAGCTCTCGCGGTGCTGCTCTTCCAGCAATGGTGTGTACTGTCTGATGAAACTGGCAATCCAGTCGTATTCTTTAAGCCGAAGACCAATGGCCGTAATATTGAGAAAGGTGGTTTTGGAAAGACTGCCTTTTTGAATCAATACTTGTGAATCCAGCCCTTGTCGGTATAGTTCAAAAGCCTCCCGGACAAAGGCAGCATTGCCACTGTTCATTTTTTGCACGCAGTAGTTGAGCGCCATCAGATAGATGTCGCGCCGCTCAGGCTCAGAAAAATACCTGAAAAAGGTGGCCATGCTATCGCGTAACTTGAAAAAATGTTCTTCTCCCGCTCGCTCGGGCAATACCTGTGCCTGGTATATATGGTAGTATAAATGAATGGAAGGGTGTTCGAGCAGTGGGGGATGCAGCCTGATCTCTTCGAGTACGTAATCAAGGAAGCGGTGCCGGTACTGTATGGTGTAAACCTTTTGGTGGGCAAGCACATAGCAGGCTTGCTTGAGCTTCTCCGCCAGCAGATAGGTGTCAAGGGCGTCAATGGCAGCCTGCAGCTTGATGTCCGTCCGGCCGCTTTGTTCGTTGAGAAAAGTTGAGTATTCGTTGAGCTGGTCATAGTGCAGACGCAGGGAGAGGGTATCTTTTCGCTCACCGGCATCGTGCATCTCTTCAAGCGTCTTGATCGTGCGGAGAAAACTTTTGCTCAGTTTTCTCTTCCGCAGCGCGCGCGCCAGCGCTAAGGGCATGTGGCGGGCTTCGGTATTGATTTCCTGGTAGGCCAGAAAATTTTCCAACTGCTTGAGTAAAAAGTGGGCAACTTGCCGCATGCGAGCGTCGTCAAAAGGCTCTCCGGGAAAAATTTTTCTGGATATTTTCTCTTTCTCCAGAAATTTATCCTGCTCAAGGTGGTCGGCAGTTGTTAGGTATTCATACAAATCTATGACGTCTTGCCGTTGGTTTAGAAAGGGAGAGGCCAGCCATTTGCGAAATTCGCGCCTTTCTCGCTTGTCAAGTGTCCGTAGTATGGAAATTAATTGACTGTTTTCCATGAGTTTTTTTTGTTTTTCATCAACAAAATTGGCAGATGGCTGGTAAGATTATTTTATTGATTTGCAGTTTTTTGTATTTTAAAATCATGTTTGTAGTGGCTGTAAATTTACGTTTTTTTTTCAACAAACGGCTTTTTTTGTCCTTGTCGGGCAGCGATTATTGCAACACTTTTGTAATGTCAAACGAAAGTAACGACCTAACAAAAAAGCAAATGAGAAAGGCAATCGCCAAAATATCGGTTTGGTTCACGCTCCTGAAGTGGCAGCTGAGCTCGCTGGTGTTGATTGCACTGTCATTGCAGCCGGGCATGGCCCAGGGCTGGGAGGCTACTTTCGGTGGCAGCAGAGAGGATCAGGGAATTGCCATCTTGCAGACAATCGATCACGGGTATCTGCAGGTGGGTTTCAGTGAGTCTTTCGGTGCCGATGGCGATATTGACATATATGCGGTGCGTACAGATGTCGACGGCACTTTGCTCTGGGAGCGCAGCTACGATCCCGGGTTCATTGAGCAACCAACTTCGCTGATCGAACTGAGCAACCGTCGCGGGTTTATCATCGCCGGCTTCGCTTCTGCAAATGCAGGGGATCCCAATCAGGTGTATGTCCTGTCAATCAATAATGTTGGCGAGGTCAACTGGAGTCGGACACTGAATAACTTTGGCCTCGATCAACGAGCCAACGGAATTAGCCAAACGGCTGATGGTGGCTTTATTTTGGTCGGACAGACGCAGAATCCTGCAGGCGGAGAGCTCGATATTCTGGTGATTAAGCTGGATGCCAATGGTGACGAGGAGTGGCGCGAGGTGTATGACAACAATAGAGATGACCAGGGTATTGATATCGTTTCTCTGCCCAATGGTTATGTGTTCGTAGCCAATGTCAAAAACCAACAGGGATACAGCAATATTGCGATCTATCGCGTGGATTTGTCCGGTAACCTGCTTTCTGTGCAGGTCTATGGTGCAGACAACAGTGCTTCAGAAAAAATCACAGATCTGCTGCTAACCAGCGATAATCAGTTGGTGTGGGTGGGTTCAGTAGATAATGATAACAAGGCCCTTTTGGCCAGGAGCGATTTGAACGGAAATCTGCTCTGGGATCAACAACTTGACTTCGCGGATTTTGATGACGTACTGCAAAGCGCAGTAGAACTTGAAGACGGCAGCATCGTGGCGGTTGGTCTGACGGCTCCTACGGCTTCTTCAATCGTAGCATTGCTGGTGAAGATGGATACAGCAGGTAATCTCATCTGGAACCGAAACCTGGGCTCTCAGGGCAACATCAATTTCGGTGTGTCACTGGCGCCAACGGTAGATGGAGGCTTTGTTATCGGAGGATACAATTCACTGGGCGCATTGGTGTTCTTCAACGATATGCTTTTCTTTAAGGTCGATGGAGAGGGTAACTACTACTCCAACAGACTGCAGGGAAGGGTATTCTGGCCTCAAAATGGCTGCCGCGCTTACCAACAGGGTGATCCGCTGATGAGCGGGTGGCTGGTAAGGGCAGAAAGCCAGGACTTGACGTTCATCGGCAGCACAGATGAGGACGGTCGTTACGAAATGCTGGTCGATACAGGACAGTATACAGTGACCTTGCTGCCACCCAATGCACATTGGGAAGTATGTAATCCTGTGGCTTATATCGCCCAGTTTACAAACTTCTATGATACAACCAGCTATGATTTCCCTGTCCGGGCAGCCTATAACTGCCCTTTCATGGAGGTCAATGTATCGGTGCCCGCTGTGGTCGAGTGCTCCAGTGCCCGTTATACCGTAGCTTATTGTAATCTGGGGCCTGCTGTGGCGGAAAATGCGCAGGTAACAATTTTTCTGGACGATAAGCTTACATTCGTCAATGCGAGTATCCCGTATACGATCCTAAATGATAGGGAGTTATCCTTTCCTGTCGGAAATGTTGGCTCCTATGTATGTGGTCAGTTTACCGTCGATGTGGAGCTTTCTTGCGATGGTGTAGTGGTGGGGGAAGCAGTACTGCTAAGGGCAGAGGTTTCGCCTGACATTAATTGCCAGCCTGTCAGCCCCGAATGGGATGGCTCGCGTATTCAGGTCGATGGCCGCTGTGAAAATGGTCAGGTGCGTTTTTCGATCCGGAATGAAGGCGCAACGATGGCTGCTGCCCAACGATATATTGTCACCGAAGATGTCGTGGTATTCCTCAATGATGGATACCAACTGGGGGGTGGTGAGGAGTTGCCGATCGATATGCCCGCAACAGGCGCTACTTACCGGCTGATTGTAGAGCAGACAGCCGGAAGTCCTACAGGCCTTCTGCGCACCATAGCTGTCGAGGGTTGTACAGAGGATGTAAATGATCAGTATACAACAGGCGTAGTCGCCCAGTTTCCTGAAAATGATCAGGAAGCAACAGTTGACATAGATGTTCAGGAGGTGATGGATGAAGGCGTTACAACAGGATTGGTAGCGCATCCGAAAGGGTATCAGGATCTGATTATCACGCCTACTACAGATATTGAGTACACTATCTTCTTCTCCAATATCAGTACTACGGACACGGTGTCCCGTGTAGTTATTCGTGATACGCTGCCTCAATGGCTGGATCCTGCTTCCCTGGAGATGGGGCCTGCAAGCCATCCTTTCACCTACAGTTTGTATGGTCAGGGTATGCTCAAGATTACATTTGACGGTATCAATCTGCTGCCGACAGGTAATGGTGACCTGCTTACTTCCCAGGGCTTTATCAAGCTTCGGCTGGCACAGAAAGCAGGTAATCCGGTGGGTACAGTCATCGAAAATCAGGTGGCCGTTTATTTCGACTACTTTGAACCTCAGCAGACAAATAGGGAGATGCATGTGGTTGGATGTGCCGATTACTTCAGCCAGGGATGCCTGCTGGTGTCGGTTGATGAGGAGCCGGCGAGCCGCTATGGAATAAAGGTATATCCTAATCCCCTGGAAGAATCAGCAACTTTCGAATGCGAAAGCTGCACAGAAGGAAAAGTTGAACTTCGAATCTATGATGCAATGGGGCGCCTGGTTCGCATGTCAACTTACGAAAGATCGAATAGTTTTGTTTTCAATCGCCAGGGACTGGCTCCCGGCTTATACATGTATGATTTGCGTGGAGAAAACCGTGAGCTCCTTGGCAGCGGTAAATTGATCGCGCAGTAATCATAATCCCAAAAACGTTTGGTTCCTTGCCCGTTGGCAAGGAACCCTTTCAAAGACAATTGCGTTATCAATATATATATACGCGTAAGAATTTTAGGTCGTCTTTTTTTCATGAGATTATGATTTGTTATTATCAGAGGTCCGGCTTTCAATGCCGGACTTTTTTTTTGCCCATACCTGATCTTTTCAGGGCTCAGGGCTGGTCGGTTTGGTAAAGTCGTATTATAAAAAAATGTGTTGGCATCGTTTTTGGTACTGAGTTTTCGGCTGTGTTTGTGTACGTAGGTACTACGTGTGGGAAAACGGGACCAGGCAAGGCCCAACGGATTTTACAATTTTCCAAAAAAACCGATTATGAAATCTTCTGAAACTGTTTTTCGCGACTCGCGCTTTTGGCTTGCAATCACCTCTTTAATTATCTTATTACTGCTGATGTTACGGGGTTACCCACTGTAAATATTTTGCGAAATAGAGGCTGTATGAGTGCTTTGGTTATCTTTGTTGCTGCCCTCAAGTATTAGGCTCATTACAAGTTGTTTTCAATCGGTATCAATTGTCAAACCATACCGCCGGTCGGGGTGTTTACAAACAGCTGAGATGAATACTATGGCTTGATTAGGCATAAAACAGTCAACTAACCAAATTAAATACCAGACATGGCCAGCATATTGTTTTTGATTGGTGGCTTTGTAATTTTGATTATTGGGGCTAATCTATTGGTAGATGGTGCCAGTTCCTTAGCTAAGCGATTTAACGTCAGTAATTTGGTTATTGGCCTCACAGTGGTGGCTTTTGGCACCTCTGCACCAGAGCTGACAGTTAGCATTTATTCTGCACTGCAGGGGGAATCAGACATAGCGCTGGGAAATGTCGTAGGAAGTAATGTATTTAACATTTTGGGAATTTTGGGACTTACAGCTTTGATAGTTCCTCTTTCCGTACAGAGTAGCACTATTTGGAAGGAGATTCCGCTGTCATTGTTGGCTGCTGTCCTTATCGCTATCTTTGCCAACGATATATTGATTGATGGCACTGGCAGTTCATTTGTTTCGAGAACCGAAGGGCTGGCTCTCATGGCTTTTATGGCAATATTTATGTACTATACATTTGATATTGCCAAAAAATCATCGCCCGATGAGCTGCACAACCAGGTTAAAATTTACAGCATTCCGCTGACGCTGTTGATGATTGCCGGGGGACTGGCTATGTTGGTGCTGGGAGGAAGATGGCTGGTTGATGGGGCAGTCGATATAGCAACACAATTGGGCGTTAGTAAATCTATTATCGGCTTGACTATCGTCGCTATTGGTACATCATTACCGGAACTGGCAACTTCTCTGGTAGCTGCACTGAAAAAGAATGCTGATATTGCGGTGGGTAATGTCGTCGGGTCAAATATTTTCAATGTATTTATGGTTGTCGGTATTTCATCCGTGATTAAACCATTGTCAATCGGCGGGATTACTCAAATAGATCTGGCCGTTTGTATACTGTCCAGTCTGTTGTTGTTCATTTTTTCATTCAATTCTACAATATCCCGCCTGGAAGGGGGACTTTTTTTTACGGGGTTTATTGCCTACACAACATTCCTGATTTTGAGTAATCGGTAAGGCTTTAGACTCATTAAAAAATCTATTTCCTAATCACATAACGTAGGGTTATCAGTCATATGATCACAAGCTTGTTGATGTTAATTGGCGGTTTCGCAATATTAATCCTGGGTGCTAATTTTCTAGTGGATGGCGCCAGCTCGATGGCCAAAAAATTCAACATCTCTAACCTGATCATCGGCCTGACGGTAGTTGCTTTCGGAACTTCTGCACCGGAACTTACAGTAAGTGTTTACTCCGCTTACCAAGGAGAGTCAGACATAGCATTGGGCAATGTGATAGGTAGTAATATCATGAATGTACTGGCGATTCTGGGTATTACGTCAATTATCTATCCGCTTTCTGTACAAAGTAGTACCATTTGGAAGGAGATCCCTTTCAGTTTATTAGCCGCCATATTAGTAGCAGTCTTTGCAAATGATATCCTGTTGGACGGCTATACGAAATCCAGCCTGTCCAGAACAGAGGGGATAGCCTTACTGGGTTTTCTGGCCATCTTTCTCTATTACACATTTGATGTGGCCAGAAAATCTCCTCCCGACGATTTGCACAATTCGGTGAAAGAGTATCCACTCTTGCTCACGCTGCTAATGGTGATTGGGGGGCTTGGCATGCTTATTCTGGGAGGAAAATGGCTGGTAGACGGGGCAGTAACAATTGCCGAAAGAATGGGAATGAATAAATCAGTTATCGGACTTACAATAGTAGCTTTAGGTACGTCTATGCCTGAGCTGGCAACCTCTCTGGTGGCTGCGCTGAAAAAGCAAGCAGATATAGCAGTGGGTAATGTCGTAGGCTCTAATATATTTAATGTGTTTTTTATATTAGGGACAACAGCAGTGATAAAACCACTGTCAATCGGGGGTATTACCCAGATTGATTTCCTGGTGTGCATAGCTTCCAGCCTGTTACTGTTCTTATTTGCCTACAACAACAAAATTTCAAGAATAGAAGGGAGTATATTGCTTGCAGGATTGGTACTCTACATGTCGCACTTAATTGCAACAGCTGTTTAACGAACTGTCAGAAAATACCGACTATCTACACTTCATTGGGGCGTAAACCAAGTAATCGTCTACAATATCTTCTGTAGCCGATAACTAAGCAGTAGTTGCTTTGGCAACAAGGCTGGCAATACTAAAATTGTGTTTGGGATTTTCTGCCTGGGGAAAAAAACGAGCTGTTTTTTGTCACAATGAAAACATCCCGAACAAGCATTTAGTATCCTCAGATAAGATACTTTTTGCTTTCATTTCCTATAGTTGTACGCCCACTACGCGCTTAATGCTAGTGTTAAACAAAAGCACAAAATCAATTCTAAACAGCGATTACCTCGTTCTCTTTGATTTCGTCTTTCTCAACCCGAAGATTACCGATAATAAATTCTTGCCGACTGGGCGTATTTTTACCCATATAGTACTCCAACACAGAGCCAATATCTGTGTCATCAGTTAGTGCCACAGGATCAAGGCGAATATTTTCATTGATGAAGTCTTTAAACTCATCCGGAGAGATCTCTCCCAAGCCCTTGAAGCGGGTAATTTCCGGCTTCCCTTTTAGTTTTCTGACAGCCTGATCGCGCTCTGACTCGCTGTAACAATAAAATGTCTGTTGCTTGTCCCTGACCCTGAAGAGGGGCGTGTCAAGAATATACAAGTGTCCCTGCCGTACCAGATCAGGGAAAAACTGCAGGAAAAAAGTGAGCAGCAACAGGCGAATGTGCATGCCATCTACATCCGCATCAGTAGCGATTACAACGCGATTATAGCGAAGGTCATCCAGCCCGTCTTCAATATTGAGTGCATGCTGGAGTAAGTTGAACTCCTCATTTTCGTAGACAATCTTCTTGCTGAGACCAAAGGTATTCAATGGCTTACCGCGCAGACTAAATACTGCCTGTGTTTGTACATCGCGGGCTTTGGTGATAGAGCCACTGGCAGAATCACCCTCTGTAATAAAAATGGTAGATGCAAGACGTAAGTCTTCATCTACTTTCCTGACACCGTCGCTGAGGTGTATACGGCAGTCACGCAGTTTTTTATTGTGAAGGTTGGCTTTTTTTGCGCGCTGATTAGCAAGTTTTTGGATGCCGGCAATTTCTTTTCGCTCTCGTTCGGACTGCAGTATTCGCTTCTCGAGCGCCTTGGCTTGTTCGGTATGGCGATGGAGGTAATTGTCCAGCTGCTCAATCAAAAAATTGCGTACGAAAGTGCGAATACTGGGCTGACCGGGACCCATATCGGCACTGCCAAGCTTGGTTTTTGTCTGGGATTCAAAGACAGGTTCTTCCACTTTAACACTAACGGCAGCAATAACACTGGCAAGGATATCCCTGCGATCGTAGTTCTTGTTGTAGTGCTTGTTGACTGTCTCAACCAGTGCTTCCTTGAAAGCATTCAGGTGCGTACCACCCTGAGTGGTGTGCTGGCCGTTGACAAACGAATAGTAGACCTCCCCGTATTGGTTGCCGTGCGTCAGGGCTACCTCTATATCTTCGCCTCGAAGATGAATGATATCATAGCGCAGGTGTTCCGGATTGGTTCGCCTGCCTAAAAGATCCAGCAGGCCATTTTTGCTGAAAAGAATCTGACCGTTGTAGTTGATTTTTAAACCAGCGTTGAGGAAAGCATAATTCCATAACTGGCTTTCCACAATGTCAGACCGGAATCGGAATTTTTTAAAAATTCCGTCATCAGGTAAAAAAGAGATGCGGGTGCCGTCAGGCTCGTCACTCTTGGCAAGCTTGTGGTCTTTTATCAAATTGCCCTGTTCAAATTCAGCAACCTTTGCCTTGTTTTCGCGTATGGATTCTACCCGAAAAGCTGCAGACAGGGCATTGACGGCTTTGGTACCTACGCCGTTTAACCCGACGGATTTTTTGAAAGCCTTGGAATCGTACTTACCACCGGTGTTGATCTTAGAAACACAGTCGATTACTTTGCCCAAGGGAATACCCCTGCCGTAGTCCCGTATATTCACCCAACCCTCCTGAATATTGACTTCTATGGTTTTACCATGCCCCATGACAAATTCATCAATGGAATTGTCAATAACTTCCTTCAACAAAATATAAATGCCATCCTCAGGGGAAGAACCGTCTCCCAATTTTCCAATATACATGCCAGGCCTGAGGCGTATGTGCTCTTTCCAGTCCAGCGACCGAATGTTTTCTTCACTATAGGTAACGGCAGTCTGTTGTTCCTGTGCCATGAAAAGCAAGTTGTTGAGAGGTAACAGCGCTCCCCGGGCGCCGATCTGGGTATACAATATCTGATGCCGAGCCTTTACTACCGGCTCAACGAGAAACAAATATAAACAAAATTTAAAAACAAAAAATATTTTTAATTCAAAATACAAACAAAAAAAGATGAGGGTCTGAGGCCGGCCGGCCTCAGACCCTCATCTTTTTTACTACAGAAGTATTACATATTTCTCCGGTACTGTCCGCCAACCTCAAACAGTGCCTGTGTTATCTGCCCAAGGGTAGCAACCTTGGTAGTCTCCATCAGCGCTTCAAAAAGGTTGCCGTTTTGGAGGGCCACTTGCTGAAGTTGCTGCAGTGCAGCAGGGGTGATGTTGACGTGAACAGACTGTAGCCCGTCGCGGGTGGCAATCTGGTTGTTTTTTTCTGCCGTAGTGGAACGGATGACCTCGCCGGGTTGAATGGTCGGTGAACCATCACGCCCCAAATAGGTGTTGACACCAATGATGGGAAGCTCTCCCGTGTGCTTCAGCATTTCGTAATGGAGACTTTCTTCTTGTATTTTGTTGCGCTGATACATGGTCTCCATAGCACCCAGCACACCTCCGCGCTCAGTGATGCGGTCGAATTCCATCATCACAGCCTCCTCAACAAGATCGGTCAGCTCTTCAATAATAAAGCTGCCCTGCATGGGGTTTTCATTCTTAGCCAGTCCCAGCTCATGGTTGATGATCATCTGAATGGCAACGGCTCTGCGCACGCTTTCCTCCGTAGGGGTGGTAATTGCCTCGTCATAGGCATTGGTATGCAGACTGTTGCAGTTGTCGTAGATGGCATAAAGCGCCTGCAGCGTGGTCCGGATATCATTGAATGCAATCTCCTGTGCGTGCAGGCTGCGACCGCTGGTTTGGATGTGGTACTTGAGCATCTGGCTGCGCTCATTGGCTCCGTATTTTTCACGCATGGCTTTTGCCCAAATACGGCGGGCAACACGGCCAATAACGGCGTATTCCGGATCTACACCGTTGCTGAAAAAGAATGACAGGTTGGGGGCAAAATCGTCAATATGCATCCCCCTGCTCAGGTAGTATTCAACAAAGGTGAAGCCATTGGCCAGCGTAAATGCCAGTTGCGTGATGGGATTGGCGCCTGCTTCGGCAATGTGGTAGCCTGAAATGGATACGGAGTAAAAATTTCGCACCTGATGATCAATGAAGTAGGCCTGCATGTCGCCCATCAGGCGGAGCGAAAATTCAGTGCTGAAAATGCAGGTGTTTTGGGCCTGATCTTCTTTGAGAATGTCAGCCTGAACCGTGCCGCGGACAGCCCGTAGGGCGGAGGCTTTTATCTGCTGATAGATGTCCGGCGGTAGTACCTGATCGCCTGTGATCCCCAATAGCATAAGCCCCAAACCGTCATTGCCTTCAGGCAGGGATGCAGCATATACCGGGCGGCTAAGGCCTCGCGCATCGTATTTTTCGCGCAGCTGATCCTCCACAAGATGCTCCAGGCCGTGCTGACGTATGTAGCGTTCACACTGTTGGTCTATGGCTGCATTCATGAAGTAAGCGCAAATGGTAGCGGCCGGGCCATTGATGGTCATACTCACAGAGGTGCGTGGATCACAAAGGTCAAAACCGGAGTACAATCGTTTGGCATCGTCAAGACAGCATACACTGACACCCGAATTGCCAATCTTTCCAAAGATATCGGGACGGTGGTCGGGATCTTCACCGTACAGCGTCACAGAGTCGAAGGCTGTACTGAGTCGTGCAGCAGGCATACCCAGGGAAAGGTAGTGGAAGCGCTTATTGGTCCGCTCAGGACCTCCTTCTCCGGCAAACATACGGGTAGGGTCTTCCCCTTGACGCTTAAACGGAAATACACCCGCTGTGTAAGGAAATTCACCGGGCACATTTTCCTGCAAATTCCAGCGAAGAATATCCCCCCATGAGCGGTAGCGCGGGGTGCTTACCCGGGCGATGCGGGTACCTGACAGTGAGCGGGTATGCGTAGCTACGCGTATATCTTTACCGCGAACCTGGTACACGTACTCATCTGCGGCATAACGGGCTACCTTGGCTTCCCAGGAGGCGAGCAGACGGCGATTGTTCCCTTCCAGATCCTGTTGCAGCTGGTCGTACATGTCGCGCAAAGCCGCTTGCTGAATGGCTGCCTTGTCTTCTTTTTCCTGCAATAGGCCTAGGGTCTGTTGCAGTGCATAGAGCTTGTCCGCCAGCTCGGACTGTTTGTCAACCCACTCGTTGTAGCGGCGGATAGTATCGGTTATTTCTGAAAGATAGCGTACCCGTGCCGGCGGGATAATGTATATTTTTTCGGACTCACCAGACTGTACGCCCATCGGTAACAGACGTACAAAGTCAGAACCTGTCTTCTGATCTAGCTGTGAGAGAATGGCATGGTAGACAGCATTGACACCGGGATCGTTAAATTGACTGGCAATGGCGCCAAAGACCGGCATCTGATCAACATCCTTGTCCCAGAGCTGATGGTTGCGCTGGTATTGCTTCTTGACCGCTCTGAGTGCATCCTGCGCTCCTCGCTTGTCAAATTTGTTGATGGCAATTACGTCTGCAAAATCCAGCATGTCAATTTTTTCGAGCTGGGTCGCTGCACCAAATTCAGGTGTCATGACGTAGAGAGAAATATCGCTGTGGTCGACAATTTCAGTATCTGACTGTCCTATGCCGGAGGTCTCCAGAATAATGAGGTCAAAATGCGCTGTCTTGAGTATGTCCAGGGCTGATTGCACGTGGGCAGACAGGGCCAGGTTGCTCTGACGGGTAGCCAGCGAACGCATGTACACTCTACCGCCCGAAATTGCCGGATTTACAGCGTTCATGCGGATACGATCACCCAGCAGAGCACCTCCGGTCTTGCGTTTTGAAGGGTCAACAGAAATGATTCCCAGTTTTTTGTCGGGAAAATCTCGCAAAAAACGCCGGATGAGCTCGTCAATCATACTCGATTTGCCGGCACCGCCAGTGCCGGTAATCCCTAATACAGGTGTCCGAACGGTACTCGCCTGTGCGTGTATGGCGGCCAATTGGGCCTTGTTTTCTTCCGGATAGTTTTCAGCCGCTGAAATCAGGCGTGCGATGGCCAAAAAATCCCCTTCCTGATAATGCCTGAGCTCTCCGTTCAGGTGGCGACCCAGCTCAAAGTCTGATTGCTGCAGCAGGTCATTGATCATGCCCTGCAAGCCCAGCGAACGTCCGTCATCGGGGGAGTATACACGGTCAATCCCGTAGGCGTGGAGCTCTTCAATTTCTGAAGGCAAAATGGTGCCGCCGCCGCCGCCAAATATTTTTATGTGTCCTGCCCCCCGTTCCTGCAGCAGGTCATACATGTATTTGAAAAATTCGATGTGCCCGCCTTGGTAAGAGGTAATGGCAATGGCCTGAGCATCTTCCTGAATGGCAGTCTCTACGATTTCCTGAACAGACCGGTTGTGGCCAAGGTGAATGATTTCCGCACCACTGCTTTGCATGATGCGGCGCATGATGTTGATGGCGGCATCATGGCCATCAAAAAGGCTGGCAGCCGTGACAATTCGCAGCTTGTGGCGGGGTTGATAAATGGCAGCTGTTTCCATACTGGTGTTGAAGCCCCGGACATGAGCCAGACAGCACCGTTAGCATGTTGTCGTGCAGATATGCCAACGACTGCTGGTACAGGCCGGAGGTTGTTTTGGTAGTATTTGGTAAAATGTAGTCTCTATCGGTCGCATGTATAGTGGCTTTGCGCCAATATACACGCCATTTTCGTCTGCAAAGATAGTGAATTAGCAGGACGGAAAAGGGAATTTAGTTGAGGCTTCTAGCGCAGGACAGTGATATCTCCGCTAATCAGCTCCGATACACCGTCAGTAAAAATTACTTCCGCCCGGAATACAAATACACCCGGATCCACTTCCTGATTCCTGAATCTGCCGTCCCAACCCAGCTTTGGGTCGTTGGGTAAAATGTCATTGGCTTCAAAAACCAAAGACCCCCACCGGCTATATACCTGAAGTTTTTGAATCCGCCGCAGCCCGGGACCTCCATAAAGGGTGAAAAAATCGTTGATGCCGTCACTGTTAGGGCTAAAGGCATTCGGTGCGTATACGGGGCGGTCTTTGATGACGCGCACAAGTACGGTGTCGATGGCTACACAGCCGTCCTCGTTGACGACAGTCACCGTGTAGAGAGTCAAATCAACCGGGTTGACGCGCACGCGGTCACAGTCAGGTGTCAGGCATTCGAGGCTGTCAACCGGATCCCATCGGAACGTAACCGGAGAATAGTTGCTAAAGGCGGTGAGCAGGGTGTCATATCCAAGGATAATCGACCTGTCCGGACCAGCTTCCACAAATAATTGTGCGGGTTCTCCAACAATGGCGTCAACACTTGCCGTACAACCGTTTGCGTCCAGTACGCTGACTTCGTAGCGACCTGCCGCCAGATTGCGGAGCACAGAATCCAACTGGTAGGTGTTACCGTCAAGGCTATACTCGTAGCCAGGCCTGCCGCCTCGGGCAATGACTGCTATGCTGCCGGCTGATTCACCAAAGCATATATTGTCCACAATGTCTGCAACATCCAGCAGAAGTGCGGGTGGCTGCGTGAGTAGTGTGTCGCCCCAAATAATGCAGCCATTGGCGTCAGTCACCGTTAAAAAATAACTGTCAGCCGGCAGTTGTGTCAGACTGCTGTTGGTCGTACCTGTATTCCATAAGTATTGGTAGCCTCCAACGCCACCACTTATCAGGGCATCAATGCGGCCGTCTGTTTCACCAAAGCAGCTAACATTAGCCACATCAAAATCAAGCACTAACGGCGGATGATCCTCTACCGAAAAGATGAAGTCTCCCCTGCAGAGATTCGCATCCAGTACCTCAACCTGGTAAGTGCCCGCAACTAACTGATTGAGTACGTTGGCAGACTGAAAACCATTGCCGTTGTTGAAGTCAAACTGGTAAGGGGGAAGCCCGTTGTTGATGGCCACAACAATCTGTCCATCGCTGAAACCAAAGCAACTGGGGCGTGTAATGGCCTGTACGGCCGGATTTAATGTGAGCTCAAGCTCCCGAAGGGGCAAGGTCTGGTTGATGATGCAGCCATTGCCATCTCTAACGACCAGCTCGTAGTTTCCCTGTGATATGTTGCTGAGCGTATTCGAATTGCCAAAACCGCCGCCCTGCCAGTTGTATTCGTATGGGGGGGTGCCTCCGTTGACTACAAATGTGAGGGAACCATCAGTACCTCCGTTACAGGTAGGCCGTACAAACAGGGTGTCAAAATCATAAGGCGGGGGACTGTCTACCGAAAATGTGAGCGTATCCCTGCAGCCCGACTGATCCCGTATAGCCAGACTGTACGTTCCTGCTGCCAAACCTGTAATGTCCTGACTCGAAGCACCGGTGTTCCAGCTATAGACATAGGGCCCGAAAGCGTTGCTGACACTGAAATCAATACTGCCTGTCGTAGTGCCCGGACAACTGACATCCGTAATGTTGGCAGAGGTGGTGAAGTGATCGTCGCAGCATACTACTTCGACGGTAGCCACTTCCGTCACGATGCATCCCCGATTGGTTTCCACTTCCAATACAATGGATTTTACACCAGGACGATTATAGGAAACAGTGAAAGGCCCCGAGCCGCTCACAGGGCTGATAGAGGCACCCTGCCCGAAATTCCACCGACGTATATTAATAGGATCCGTCGTAAATGTGGAGGCGTCGGTGAAAGTGATAGATTCTCCAACACATACGCGAGTGGGCGTAGCTGTAAAGCGGGCTGTGGGGCCAACAAAAGTACCCGTCCCACCAAATTCTATGGAAAATCCAGCACCTGATTCACTGAAATTGTTGACAACCAGTGCGTAGCTTCTACCGGCAACCATGTTGAGTGCCACCAAAAAATTGTCATTACCCGGGGGACAACCGCACTGCTCGGATATGTCCGTAGAGGAAGCAGACAGTCCTGTCTGTCCTGTACATCGTTGCCAAAAAGAAAAAGGCTGCCCGCCTTGCTGTCCGGCAGACATATCCCTGCGCAATATTTTCCCCGAGCAGTTGTCTATCCCATTGGGTAATTCGTAAACATAAAAATCCAAATCATCCGCAGGATTGAGGGGGGTCAGTATGAAAGTTAGCGTCCCTGAAGTGGCACAGGTCCATTTGTACCAAGTGGAGGCGTCTTCGTCAAGAGGCAGACCTCCGCAGGTGGCACCCGTAAGTTCGTTGGGATCAGCACCGGCTCCTACAACTCTCGGTACGGTGAAAGGCGATTTATCACACAGAACAACGGCATTGTTGCAGTCACCGGATGGCTCGGGTACCAGATTAAAATTATTAATACACAACTCAAAGGTGCCCGTATTGCCAAAAGCTGCGCTGACACGTATGAAGTAGGTCTCTCCAACTTCCAATTCATTACTGAGAATTTGTACAAACCCATCCTGGGCACCATCATTATTACACGCCAACTCAGTGAGTGCGCCACAGTTGCCACTGTAGACAACAACATCGGGATTGGCAAGGGTGCCACCCGATATATTAACATCGTTGTCACCAATGATGGCCAGACTCAGGCCATTGGCAATAGCTGTAAATTGAAACCAAACATCACGGCTAACGGTCGTATTCAGAAAGCAACTCGCAATAGGGGTGCTACCCTCATCCGTTGCATTAATATTGGAGTAAGCGCCGGAGAGAGAGCAAAAATTTTCGAGATCTGTCAATACGATGGCATTCTGGCAGGCATCATTGGCAGGCGATTGGGCGAAAGCCAAAAGATGAATACCCAAAAATATGAATGTCAGGAAAATATTTCGCATAGCCTTAGCTTGATTTCAACAACACACCTGGTCATCGTTCAGTGGGAACGCAGCCAGGTATATGATTGTTTTTATGTTTTATGGATAAGGACAAACCTGTAATTATTAAGACAATAAAATCTGCTGTAGAGTTTGGTCAATAGTGTATTTGTACCACTACTACAATACGCTGATGCTTGAAAAACTACGATTGTCGATGGCCGTTGGGCTTCTGTCCGGATGATTGTAACGCAAACGCATTTCTTTTGGTATCTTAGCGCTCGATAAGTCAAACGATGAAAAAGCATATTCCCAATGCACTCACCCTGGCCAATTTGCTGGCAGGTTGCGTAGCGGTTGTCTGTCTACTGTATCAGCATTACGCTGCAGCTGTACTCCTGTTGCTTGCGGGAGGTGTAGCTGATTTTGCAGATGGCTTCGTTGCGAGAATGCTGAATGTACAGTCTGCCATCGGACGGGAATTAGACAGTCTGGCAGATATGGTATCCTTTGGGTTGGCTCCCGGGGTAATTCTTTATATGATGCTGCAAAGCGGGAGCGATGCAGAGGCTACGGAAATTTATCTGCCGGGTCTTCCTGCCTTTCTGCTCACGGGAGCTTCAGCACTTCGATTGGCTAAATTTAACATTGATAGCCGGCAGACAGATCAGTTTTTGGGGTTGCCAACGCCCGCAGCGACGCTGTTGGTGGTGGGGCTGCTTTTGTGGCATCAGCATGACTTGTGGGGCAGCCGTATATGGTTGTCTCAACCTGCCAGCTTGTATGTACTGGTGGCTGTTCTTTCGTATTTGTTATTGAGCGAGCTACCCATGTTTAGCTTTAAATTCAAAAAAGCAGGCTGGCAAGGGAATGAGATTAGGATTATCTTTGCCGTGCTGGCTTTGGGTTCATTGCTGCTGGCCGGGGGGTTGGCACTTGCACCATTGATGTCTGCCTACATTCTTCTAAATGTGATTCGCTATTTTTTACAATTCAACTCATAAATGATGGTTTTTCAGGCCGAGATAAATATAATGCCGCATAAAGAGCTGCTGGATCCACAGGGGAAAGCTGTCCAGCATAATCTGGGAGCGATTCAGGTCGTTGGTGTACAGGATGTACGCATAGGAAAGCATATTTCTCTTCGCATCGAAGCCGCTGATGAAGCCGCTGCCAGGGCACAAGTTGAGGCTGCCTGCAAGCAGTTACTTGCCAATCTCATTATGGAAACTTACAGCTACGAGCTTATCGCCCAGAACTAAGTCTATGCTCTACTTAGTGCCCACGCCTGTCGGCAACCTCGAAGATATGACCCTCAGAGCAATCCGCATTCTTGGCGAAGTAGATTTTATTCTTGCAGAGGATACCAGAACTACTCGAAAGCTGTTGGATCATTATGATATCAAGACGCCGCTGAGGGCGCATCATGCGCATAATGAGCATGCAGCTGTTGGGCACCTGGTGCAGCAACTACAACAAGGCGGCAGTGCGGCACTGGTAAGTGATGCTGGCACCCCGGGCATCAGCGACCCGGGCTTTTTACTAACCCGCGCGTGTTTGGCTGCTGGTGTAAAAGTCAGTTGCCTGCCCGGGCCTACGGCTTTTGTACCTGCCTTAGCTGCTTCGGGTCTACCCTGCGACCGCTTCCATTTTGAGGGTTTTCTGCCCCACAAAAAAGGCCGACAAACACGCCTGCAATACCTGGCCTCTCTGCCAAATACATTTGTTCTGTACGAGTCTCCGCACAGACTTGCCAAGTGTCTGCAGCAACTTATAGAATTTTGTGGCGGAGAACGTCAGGCCTGCGTGGCTCGTGAGATCAGTAAATATTACGAGGATATCAGAACTACAACCCTGTCGGCTTTGCATGAACATTATATGCAGGAAGGGGCGGCTAAAGGCGAGATTGTTATTATTGTCGGCGGTAAGGCTGCTTAGGATGACTACAGCTGCTATATACGGCCCCGGCTTCGGGCGCGTATAAATTTGAAAGACAGCTATATCGGTTGAACATCAGCAAATTGATGCGCTAACAATCGCTCGAGGTAATATTGGTCAATTTCATCAAAAGAGCCAGTCGTAGAACTGTCGACGTCAAAAACAGCGATCAATTTTCCCTCTTTGTTCTTAACAGGAACTACTATCTCTGATTGTGAATTGGGATCGCAGGTAATGTGTTCACTACCTTCAGCAAGTGCGTGGGTGTCCTGTACCAGCTGTGTCTTGCCGGTGCGTGCAGCCTTACCACAGACTCCCCTGTCAAAAGTTATGTGCAGACAGCCTAGTGTTCCCTGATAGGGCCCCACACTCAGTCTGCCATCCCGCACCAAATAAAAACCTGTCCAATAATAGTAAGGTAAGTGGGTTTTTAGAAGACAATTGATGGTACTCATTTTTAAAATCATCCAGCTTTCTCCTTCCAATGTAGCATTGATCGCCTGCAGTGCATCCTGATAGGCTTTGTGTTTGTCAGCAGGCTCGAAATTGACAGAGGGCTTGATGAAGTAAGGCATATCAGCACTTGCAGCCATAATAAACCGTTATTTTGAGGAGATAAATGATTGCTACCTTCCCGAATGAGCACCGGGGGCGCATGTATGTAGAAGTTCGGACTTTTTGCCTCCGGCAAAAAATCTATGCCATGCTCTTAGTAGCAACGACATTTCAACACGATTGGTTGAACAAAAAATGAAAAAAACTACCCATGTCGGGCATTGCTTCGCATAAAAAAAACAGGCACTTTTGGGCTTCACGCCCCCAAGTGCCTGTTATGCGGTGCAATGAAATGCTACGCTAGTTTAATTTTTGCTTAGTCATCGTAATTTCATAACCTTCGATGACGTCACCCACCTGTATATCATTACAGTTTTTGATTGTAATACCACATTCCATACCGGCACGAACCTCCCGGACATCATCCTTAAATCGCTTGAGCGATTCAATTTCTCCATTGGCTCCTTCCCGCGTAGGGAATATAACGATACCATCTCTGATGAGTCGGATATGCGTTGAACGGGCAATTTTGCCTTCTTCGACATAGCAACCCGCTACGATGCCCACTTTGGATATCTTGAACACATCCCGAACCTGTACCTGAGCGACAATTGTCTCCTCACGAGTGGGCTCCAACATTCCTTCGATGGCAGCCTTAACCTGTTCGATCGCTTCGTAGATGATTGAGTAGAGCTTAATCTCCACACCTTCACGCTCCGCCAGTTTGCGGGCATTGGCAGAAGGACGAACCTGAAAGCCCACGATGATAGCGTCAGAAGCAGAGGCCAACAGAACATCCGATTCTGTAATCTGTCCAACCGCCTTGTGAATGGTATTGACCTGAACACTTTCAATGGACAGCTTGATCAGCGCGTCGCTGAGTGCTTCTACTGAGCCATCCACATCACCCTTAACAATGATGTTGAGTTCCTTAAAGCTGCCCAGTGCCAAACGGCGACCAATTTCTTCCAGACTGATACGCTTGGTAGCGCGGTTAGCCTGCTCCCGCGATATTTGAGCCCTCTTCATGGCAAGCTGACGCGCTTCCTGGTCTGTTTCAGTAACCTTGAAGCGCTCACCAGCCTGAGGAGCACCGCTCAGACCCAGCACCAATACAGGTGCCGATGGACCAGCAGCTTTGATGCGCTTATTGCGCTCGTTGAACATGGCCTTTACGCGACCAGAGTATTCCCCTGCGACAATTACATGACCATCTTTCAGCGTACCGGACTGTACCAACAACTTAGTCACATAACCACGGCCTTTGTCGAGCGAAGCTTCGATAACAGTACCGGTAGCAATCCGATCCGGATTGGCCTTGAGATCGAGCATTTCTGCTTCCAAAAGGATTTTTTCCAGTAATTCTTCAATGCCTACACCAGTCTTGGCAGAAATATCCTGTGACTGATACTTGCCACCCCAAGATTCAACGAGGTAATTCATAGCAGCCAAATCCTGCTTGATCTTTTCAGGATTGGCACCAGGCTTGTCAATTTTGTTGATAGCAAAAACAATGGGTACACCCGCAGCCGTCGCGTGGCTTATAGCCTCACGCGTTTGGGGCATCACACTATCGTCAGCGGCAACGATGATGACAGCAATATCAGTAATTTTGGCGCCGCGAGCACGCATGGCAGTGAAAGCCTCGTGACCGGGGGTATCAAGGAAAGTGATTTTTTTCTTTGAAGGACCGACTTCAACTTCGTAAGCCCCAATATGCTGTGTAATACCACCCGCTTCGCCACTAACAACATTGGCACTTCGGATATAGTCGAGTAATGAGGTCTTACCGTGGTCTACGTGTCCCATGACCGTTACAATAGGTGCCCGGGGCTGCAGATCCTCCGGATCATCCTTAACTTCCAACTCGTCTTCAAGCTGTTCCTCTACAGAGATGAACTCCACCTCATAACCGAATTCACTGGCAACAAGCTCAATGACTTCTGCGTCAAGACGCTGGTTGATACTAACAATAACACCCAGGTTCATACAGGTCATAATGACCTCTACAGCAGGCACGCCCATTACGTTGGCAAGCTCCTGAACGGAAATAAATTCCGTTACCTGCAGCTTGTCGGTCATCATTTCGGCATCACGCTCCTCCTGCCGTCCCCTTAAACGCTCACGGTTATCGCGCCGAAGTTTCTGACGCTTTTTCTTTCCGCCGCCGGACAGGCGAGCCATGGTGGCCTTGATTTTTTCCTCAATTTCACGCTGGCTGACTTCCTGAGACGCTTGTGGAGCCGATCCCATCCTGTGAGGCTGCTGCTGCTGCTGTCCTCTGGGTTGTTGCTGGTTGGGAGGAGCTGAAGAAGGTCTGCCTTGCGGCCTGCCCTGTTGCTGGCCTGCCTGTTGAGGTCTGTCGCCACCACCCTGAGGAGCTGGTCTTGTGTTAGGACCATTGTTCTCCTCTCCGGATATCTTCTTGCGCTTACGCTTGCGCTTGCGCTTGTTTTCTGCATCAGCAGCGCTGTCGGACTGAGTAGGCGCTGCAGCTTTACTACCATCAGCCGGTGTTTGTGCTGGCTTTGGTTTTTCTTTCTCTTTTTCCTTTTTACCACCTCTTCCGCGCGAGCTGTGCTTATCGAGCTCAATCTTACCGAGGATTTTGAGACCTCTGAGTTCAGGGGCTTCAGCGCGATAAACATCATCTTCCGGCGCAGCTGCAGGCAATGCCGCTGCTGGTTGAGGTGTCGATGGACTGGCAGGCTTGGCAGCAGGTTTTGGAGGCTGCTCGGCAACGACAGCTTTAGTCCGTACGGGTGGTTCTTCCGAAACTACACTTGGTTCAGCTACAACGACAGGCTCGGGTGCCGGTGCGGGGCTGTCTGCAGGCTTAGGAGAGGCCACTATGGTTTCTTCCTGCTTAGGCTCTGCCTGTACATCTGCGACCTTAGTCTCAACGATTTCGACAGGAGGCGGACTTACAGGCTCGGGGGCAGGCTTGTTTTCGACAGCAGGCTGAGCCGGCTCACTAACCTCGCCTCCCCGCAGACGCGTTTTGAGGCGCTCTTCCAGGTTGATTTTTCCAACAACCTTAATCTTGGGTGGCGAAGGCCTTTCTTCGCGGGGCTCCTCTTTAGGAGTATCTTCCGGCGGAGCCGGTGCATCCGCTTTTGCAGCGGGAGCAGGGGGCGTATCACGCTTGACAACAGGGGGGACAGTCACTTGTCCGGGGCGATTGCCTATGACCAGCGAGTCTGCTTTCTCTTTTATGTCGACTGATTTCTGATATTCCTTCTGCAGTTCGGTATACATCGCATCTGTAACCTTCGCAGTGGGCTTATCTTCAATATCAAACCCTTTACCATTGAGGAAATCTACAATGGTATGCAAACCAACGTTCAGCTCTGTAGCGACCTTAATTAGACGTCTCTCCATTCGTAAGTTTTAACATCCGGCAACCCTAGTCGAAAGCAACTGATGATCAGGCAATGAATTATGGTCCTGGACTCTATTGATTTTTATAACAGCATCAAAAACAGCAAAATGCAAATTTATTAACCACCAGCCGTTCCTTATGGGTACATTCCGTAGCAAAGATAAGCGTAAATAAAGTGTTATCAATAATTCTTTTACAGAAAAACAATCATTTGTACAAATAGAAGATAGATTTTGTCCCTTGATACGGATTTTGTTATGTCTGCTAGTGAAAATACCTCTCCTCATTACAAAATCATGCTGAAATTAGTTCCGGGCTTTGGCGGGAAAGGGTAGGCCGTAATAACAACAATGCCATCTCACATCCTGAAGGCTGAAATGGCATCAACGATAATGGAGTTACACCAAAAGTATCTCGCCGCCCTTGGCGGCAGGCAAAACATATAACAGGTGCCTGTTTTTTGGGTTTTTTCAAAAAATCAAGGGGCTTATTGGAGCTGCTAGCTGTTGGCGAAGCTAACAGCTAGCAGCTCCGGGCAATATTATTCTTCAAACTCTGATTCCAACACATTGATGACGTGCTGAATGGTTTCCTCCTCGAGGTCAGAGCGGCGAATGAGTTCTTCCAGGCTAAGGGATAGTACACTGCGGGCAGTGTCGCAGCCAATAGACTTGAGTGCTTCAATGACCCATTCGTCAATTTCGTCTTTGAATTCGTCGAGATCTACATCGTCGATTTCTATCTCATCGTTATTGCGATAGACATCGATTTCGTAGCCCGTCAGTCGGCTCGCCAGCTTGATATTAGTTCCTCCTTTACCGATAGCCAGTGAAACCTGATCTGGCTCAAGGTATACATTGGCGTGCTGATTAGCCTGATTCAGATCAATCGACGTAACCTTAGCGGGGGTAAGGGCGCGTTGAATATACAGGCTGACATTGTTGGTGAAGTTGATGATGTCGATATTCTCATTGTTGAGCTCTCTGACGATGCCGTGGATTCGGGATCCTTTCATACCTACGCAGGCGCCTACGGGGTCGATGCGGTCATCGTAGGATTCAACGGCCACTTTGGCACGCTCTCCGGGTAACCGGACGATGCTCTTCACGCTGATGAGCCCGTCTTCGATTTCCGGAACCTCCTGCTCAAGCAATTTTTCGAGGAAAAGACCATCAGTACGGGATAAAATGACCACAGGATTGTTGTTGCGCATTTCTACATCCTTGATCACTGCCCTGACCATATCGCCCTTGCGGAAGTAGTCCCCCTTGATGGTTTCCGCTCTGGGAAGTACCAGTTCAGTGCCTGTGGCGTCATCCAGCACCAGCACCTCACGCTTGAGTACCTGATGGATCTCACCGGCTACGAGTTCACCAATGCGATCAGTATACTTTTTGAATACATCATCTTTTTCGAGCTCCATGATGCGGGAAATCAGCGTCTGGCGGGCAGCCATAATGGCTCTGCGGCCAAAGTCCTCAAGAAAGAGCTGTTCGTAGCATTCCTCACCAACGCTGTAGTCTTCGTCAATGGTCAGGGCTTCCGAGATGGACACCTGACTGCGTTCATCAGTGACCTCCCCGTCAGGCACGATTTCGCGTACGCGCCACAACTCCATATCTCCCTTCTGGGGGTTTACGATAACATCAAAGTTCTCGTCGGATCCGTATTTTTTGCGGATAAGTGTGCGGCATACATCTTCCATAACACGCACCATCGTAGGGCGGTCTATGTTTTTGCCGTCTTTAAATTCTGAAAAGACTTCTGCTAAATTCATGGCACTATTCTTTGAAAGAAACCTTGACAATGGCTTTTTTGATCTGGTCAGCCGGGATTTCGCGCTGTACTTTTTCCGTAATATTGCGCTTACCCTCTTTACGCTTGATCGTTTCCTCAAGTAACAGACTACTTTCGCCCACAGATACGAGCAGGCCACTGTGCTGGCTGTCGTCCGTAAGTGTAATCTCAAGCTGTCGGCCAACTTGCCTGGGGTACTGTCTCCATAATTTTAATGGCCGACCAACGCCGGGTGAAGAAACTTCCAGCGTGTAATCATCCCCCAACAGCAGGGACTCGTCCAGGAAATTTTCCACATAACGACTTATCTGGGTGCATTGGCTGAATGTAACCCCTTGGTCCGCGTCGACTATGATCTCGACTTTTTTGCCTGTGTGCACATGCAACTCTATCAGGAAACAATCGGCAAAGTCCGGCTCTGCAAATTTGTCTTCCAGCAGATCAAAAATTTTCTCTTCAACCATTTTTACCTGTAGTACTGTAACGAAAAGAGGGAGCCTTGTGCGACTCCCTCTTGTTTATTCATTTCTGGTGCAAAGTTAAGTATAAAATTTATGTTGCGCAAGGGAAAAATACAGGACTTGTATAGGGGGCACTCACTGTCAGGTTGTCCGGAAAAGAATCAGGAGACGGTGTAGTTGATTAATTGAGTTGAAAGGCAACCGTTGGTGTTTTATCTTTGTTGTAACGGATAAGTTGTTTTTGCTGTACTGCGATTATCCGGACATATAGTCCGTAAAACAGAATTGTTATGCATGTTTCCGACTTGCTCCACGGGGCACTACGCAATGAGTTCCTTTCTGCCGAAGAAGGGGTTTTTTTGCTCGAAAGGGCTTCTACCGCTGAGTTGGCCTATGTGGGCAATGCTCTCCGGCAGCAGAAAGTTCCCGGTAATGTCGTCACCTGGATTATCGACCGCAATTCTAATACTACCAACGTATGTATAGCCAATTGTAAGTTCTGCAACTTCTATCGCCGCCCGGGACATGCCGAATCTTACATTACGACCTTGGAAGAATACGAGCAAAAAATTGAAGAAACATTTGCTTTGGGGGGTGAGCAACTCCTGCTACAGGGTGGGCATCATCCTGATCTGGGGCTTAATTATTATACGGACTTGTTTCGGCAACTGAAATCGCGCTTCCCCAATTTAAAGTTACATGCACTGGGGCCCCCCGAGATAGCTCACATTGCCAAATTGGAAAAGAGTACTCATTATGAAGTACTCAAAGCGCTCAAAGAATCAGGGCTCGACAGTCTGCCGGGTGCCGGTGCAGAAATTCTCGATGATCGCGTACGCCGCCTGATTAGCAAGGGAAAATGTGGCGCGCAGGAGTGGCTGGATGTCATGCGGGCCGCACATCAGTTGGATATCACAACTTCCGCTACCATGATGTTCGGCCATATCGAAACAAATCTCGAACGTATGGAGCACCTAGTCAAAATACGGGAGGTGCAGGCGGAAAAACCCGACCATGCCAAGGGCTTCATAGCTTTCATTCCCTGGCCTTTTCAGGATGAGGATACCATCCTGAAAAAACTCAAAAGAGCCAGAAATACAGTGACTGGTGATGAGTATATCCGTATGATCGCCCTCAGCAGAATCATGCTGCCCAATGTAGCCAATATACAGGCATCCTGGCTCACGGTCGGTAAGCAAATAGCGCAGGTGTGTCTGCACGCCGGCGCCAATGATTTTGGATCTATCATGATCGAAGAGAATGTTGTGTCCGCCGCCGGTGCCCGGTTCCGTTTTACGGCCAACGGTATTCAGGATGCTATACGGGAGGCTGGATTTCTGCCACAGCTACGGGATCAACAGTATGCGTACAGAGAGTTGCCCGCCAATATACGGCAGCAGGAGTTAGACCGTACGGCCATGATCGTCGATTGATGCTGGCCGGCAAAAGGGTGCTGGTATGCGCACTCGACTGGGGGCTCGGACATGCAGCACGGGTTGTACCAATTGTCGAACAGCTGGAAGCGCTTGGTGCTGATGTAGTCATTGGCAGCGCAGGCCGGGCTCTTCAACTGCTGCGTATTGCCTGTCCCGGGCAGCAGTGTCTGGAAATGCCAGCTTACAACGTGCGGTATTTTTTTCGCAATATGTACGTGAATATGGGGCTGCAGGCGGCCGGAATTTTTCGTGCCATCGCTGCAGAGTACAGTTGGCTTCGCACCGTCCGACGCAGGCTGGCAATCGATGCCGTAGTGTCCGATAATCGATATGGCTGTTGGTCTCCCGATATTCCTTGCTATTTTATTACACATCAGCTCAATATACAACTTAACGGAGGCCCCCTGCAAAGTACTGTCAATTACCTACAGCATCAGTGGCTGACGCGCTTTGATGGTTGGTGGGTGCCCGATTATGAAGAAGACGGGCTTCGGCTTGCCGGGCGACTCGCTCACGGAGATTTTATCCGACAGCCAGCCTATATGGGCTGGCTGTCGCGCATAAAGCCTGGCTATCAAAAAGTAAATAATCCGCAAGGACCCATAGTGGCGCTGCTGTCGGGGCCGGAACCGGCCCGCAGCTACTGGGAGAGGCAGCTATTGGAGCAGCTCCGCCGCAGCGGTTTATCTGCCTGGCTGCTAAGAGGTGTGGCGGGAAAAAATGAACGATACAGCTTAGGCAAAGTACAGGTGGTGGATTACCTGGGGGGCAGAGAGCTGTCAGACTTGCTGGCCAGTGCCCGCCTGCTGATTTGTCGGTCGGGCTACAGTACGCTTATGGATCTGGCGACCGTTGGGCAGAGGGCTATCCTGGTACCAACGCCGGGCCAAACAGAGCAGGTCTATCTCGCCAATTACTGTGCCACACAGCAATGGGCGCCTTTTTATGCACAGCATGATTTTGTGTTGCACAAGGCCCTGGATGATGTAGATGAATATACCAGCTTTCCTCTCCCGCCAGCTTACGCAGGGGATATGCTGCCCGCACATCTAAGCAAAATCCTATAGCCGTAATTTATTCCACAGTAAAGGCCGAATTGGTAAGCACTTCTTCATAGTATGCTTCGTATTGAGGTAAAATCTCCTGCAAATCGAAACGTTTGGCTTGT
Source organism: uncultured Saprospiraceae bacterium (assembly GCA_964441755.1). GTDB lineage: Bacteria > Bacteroidota > Bacteroidia > Chitinophagales > Saprospiraceae > JAUMBM01. The sequence continues at coordinate 47,202 of CAYTVG010000004.1, read as the reverse complement.
GCTAATGCTGCAGTACGAAATTTTTGCAATTCTTCCTCTTGCCCCAGAATACTAATGGCATAAGCTGCCATCGTGTCTACATCCCCTACATCGGCCAGATAGCCAGTCTGCCCGTGTATGTTGATTTCAGGCAGACCTCCCACATTGGTAGATACCACAGGCACTTCACAAGCCATGGCTTCCAATGCAGCCAGCCCAAAGCTCTCACTTCCGGAGGGCATTAAAAAAAGATCGGCTATGGCCAGAATTTCTTCAATCGCATCCTGTTTACCTAAAAATCGAACCTCGTGGCATATACCCAATTTTCTGCACAATTCTTCCAGGTTGTGGCGCTCAGGGCCGTCGCCAATGAGCAGCAGCTTGGCAGGCATTCTTTCAAGTACTTGCTGAAATACGTAGATAGCGTCTTCTATGCGTTTTACCTTCCGAAAGTTGCTGGTATGAACCAAAATGCGCTCTCCGTTAGGAGCAATAGCTTTCTTGAAGTGGTCTTTATCCGTCTTTGAAAAGCGGGTAAAATCGACAAAATTGTAAATTACCTTTATATCCCGCTGAATGGCGAAGCTATCGTATGTCTGCTGCCGCAGACTGTTGGAAACGGCTGTTACGCCATCCGATTTGTTGATTGAAAAAGCTACGACGGGGGCAAAAGCCGGGTTAGAACCGACAAGCGTAATATCAGTGCCGTGCAGGGTTGTGATCACGGGCACGTAACGCCCCTGTGCAATCAGTATTTTTTTTGCCATGTAGGCAACTGCAGCATGGGGGATGGCGTAATGTACGTGCAGAATATCCAGGTTTTCAAACAGCACGACGTCTACCAATTTGCTTGCCAGCGCAGTGTCGTAAGGGGTGTGTTCAAACAGGGGGTAATCTTCCAGCGTTACCTCGTGGTAGATGACATTCTCCTGGAAAGCCGACAGTCGTGCAGGTCGACTATAGGTGATGAAGTGTACCTCATGACCTTTACGTGCCAGGCCTAAGCCCAGCTCGGTCGCCATAACGCCACTTCCCCCATAAGTCGGGTAACATACTATGCCGATTTTCATTTGCCGCATCCTATAAGCTGAGTAATATATAACTATTCTTTGCCTAACTGTGTGAAGCCTGAAAAGGTTTACCTCTGGGGGTATTTTAACCATTGAACCAGGGTAAAATAATTTGCTGCTGTTAGCACTAGTACGAAAAGACGGAAAATATCGCTTATGAATCCTGCTACCTGTGGAAGCATAAAAAAAGCGCTCCCTGAGAGGGAGCGCTTACATGAATATCGTTGTGATGATATAAATACTTGACAATGGCTATTGACGTATCCAGCGTATCGTCTGTTGTTTGCCTGTAGCATCTTGAATTCGAATAAAATAAAGTCCGGGGGTCGCCGTCGGAAGCATTATTTCCTGACGCAGGCGGCTGATGTTTGGCATCACAGCTGACTGCCAGAGCTGTTGACCCAATGTATTGAACACCTGAATTTGGATATCACTAGTCTCTCGAAGTTCAATGTTCAGCCAGCTTGCTCCAACTGAGGGGTTGGGTGTCAGCTGTATTTCGCCCAAAGGCAGATCAATTGATGAGGTGCTGACCATGACATCTACAACAGCCGTCAGTACATCCTGACAGCCAAACCTGTCTGTCACGGTGACAGTATATATGCCGGGATTCAGTGATGTGACGGTTCTGCCGGTCTCTCCATTACTCCACTGGTAAGTGAAAGGACCCGTAGGGCGGCCATGAACCACCGTTACAGCGCCATCGCCGGCTGCTTGCCCGGTAGCATCTGTAATGTCTGCAGAAAGTTGCAGACCGGAGCAGCGCTGAAGGAAAATATTGTCAATATCAAGCCAATAGTCCCCGCTACCCCAGGTACCCACAAACCGGACTTTGACAGCTTGTCCTAAGTAGCTGTCCAGCGGAATGCTTACAGATGTCATGCTGACAGTAGGGGTGTGATTGCTGGCGTCTACCGTGTATAAATCCGTATAATTTTGACCGCAATCAGTAGATATGCTCACAACCAGTTTATCATTGTCGCTGAGCGTATGAGGTTCTGTACCTGCCGACCACAGGCTGTATCGATATTCAAAGTACAAAACGTCACCGGCTTCTACCGGTCCGAAAGCTGGTGAAGCGAAGTTCATCGTCTGATCTGCGGAGTATAAGTTATCGTAGAGGACAAATGAAGTATTATTGTGCCCATTGGTAACAAACAAATCTGTATCAAACGTCCAATTGGGCGGGAGTGTGCCAGATTCAAAATCCTGGAAATTCGGGAAAGACAGTGCAGAGTTAAAGACAAAAGTGACAGTATCATTGAAAAGCACACCATCATTGGTCAAATTACTCCAGACACTTACCTGGTAGGACCCGGGAGCACTAGAGTTGAATGGTGTAACAAAAGTGTAAGGGTAGGTCTGACCAGGATTGACGGTGGCATTGACGGTTTCATTTACGATATCCCCGCCATTAACCTGATAGGCAACAGCAAAAGTAGTAAGCGTATCCGTACCCAGGTTTATCAAATTGACCGTTACGGCATCATTGGGGATACCGCAGGAGTTGCCAGCGGCATTGCTGGCTGTAACAGAAGCCATATCTATGGCTACCTGTGGATTGATAAGGATATTATCTATACCAATGCCTTCAGCAGTAACTGAAAAATCGCTGCTAAACGCAAACCGAAGACGTACCTGATCAGCGCCTGCTGTCCCCTGAAGCACATTAACAGCAGTTACCCAACCAGTGAATCCGCCGTTACCATCCCACCATTGGTTGACATTGTCGTTATACCAGTTGAGCCCCGAGCCGGAAGCCCCTACCTTTGTCCAGGTTTCTCCACCATCGGTGCTGGATTCAAGCCAAAGCTCGTCGCAGCAAGCTTCCGTCTGTATTCTTAAAGAGAAAGAAATTCTTGGATCCTGACTGAGACCGGAAAAATCCATACAGGGAGAAACCAGATAGGATCGCTCCCCGTTGTTGTAATTGCCGGCCAGATTTGTAACCCAGGCATTATTGCCACTGGCAGCAGCAGCAATCAGGGTGCCTGCAGGTTTACCATGTTTCCAGCTGGGATTCACACTTTCTGCATCCACTGTCCAGCCACCGTTGTACACTTCAAACCCCTCAAAATAAGGGAGCTCGTCAATGAAAGGAGCCGTCGTAATGGAGAAAGTCAGCGTATCGTTGACGTAGTTGGTGTCCTGGGAGAGTTGTGTGAACACCTGAATGGTATATTCCCCCGGGGTGGAAAAATTGTAAGTAGTTTCAAAAACAGTCTGAAAAGTGCTGTCAACGCCCATCACGCCCGTGAAGAAACCGTCTTGTGGTTGGTTGACACCACCCGGCACCCCGTTGACAGTAAAGTTGTAGGGAATGAAGGTCTGGGGGAGCCCGCCAAAATTCTGCATTACCAGGGCAATTTCTTCAACACCGTACAAGTCGCAATCAACTCCTTCAACAAAGGCATCAACTACTCCTACATCGTAAGCTCTCTTCGTTTTAAACGCAAAAGGACCCCGGTAAAGGCTTGTGTCGCCACCGGAGCAGGCCGCCCGTAAATAAAATTCATAGTCTGTGTATTGTAACAAGGGCTGCAGTCGCAGTGAGCTGCCGGACGAGGAACGCTGTTGACCCGTTCCAGGAACGAATCCGGCCAGGCCATATTCTATGAGTGTCTGTCCATTGGGGTCGGCAGGCGTCCAGCTAATATCAGCATAGAAGGCGCGGATATCATCAATGGATACATCTGCAGCGGGTGGCGCAGGACAGGCAGGGCATATAATAATCGTCTCGAAAATATTTGCTCCCACGGGTGGGTTGGGGCCAGCCGAAAAGACCACATTGCCGTCACCGTCGAGCAGGAAATAAGATACTTCATTTTCCCAGCTGCCGGGCGTGTAAGACAGCCGTAGCGTGTCACCTGCCGTGACGGTCAGGGTAAATGCCTGAAAACTGGAGCCGCCTCCGGGGGTAAGTGCATAGGGGGTGGTAGTGCCGCCGACATTTACTGTCAGGACTGCACCGTTCCAGCCATCACCAAAGCTGTCGTACAGTTCAAGATTGTACTGGCACGATACTTGTGCGCTGACCTGCCATCCTGAGAGAAACAGAAAAGCACTCAGGAATACATAGGTAAAAATTCGGCCCATAAATCGTAAGTTTTATATTGCTGGTATCCTATAGATGCCGGCACAGACAAAAAACGTATAAAAGTAGTCAAAAATGAATAATCACAAGGGTAAAAATTGTCGGCTTTTAGCCATGACGGCTCTAAGGTAGTATAAGCCGCGAATTTTTAAACCTTTTTTCTTTCACTATGTTACGCATTTGCTGTACTTTATTGCCAGAGGATGTCGTAAAGTATTTTTAGATAGTGTTGTCAAATTCAGGATTTCTGGTTTATTTTACGCAGTATTCTGTGGTTATCAGGAGTATCACCAGCTGACTCCTTCCTCAATCACCACAACAGAAAAAAAAGTGTCGTGGCGGTCTATTCCATTAGCGATCTGGAGAGATTATCGGGCATCAAAGCGCATACCCTGCGTATTTGGGAGCAGCGCTATGGAATTATCCACCCCAAAAGAACAGAGGCCAATATCCGGTATTTTGAGGATGACGACCTCAAATTTGTGCTCAACGTAGCCCTTCTCAATCGAAACGGTGTAAAGATATCCAAGATCGCCCGGATGAACCGGCAGGAAATAGCCGAGCAGGTTGCCCTTATTGCCGAAAACCAGGCGATACAGCAGGGGAATACTCCCATCGATACGCTGACACTGGCTATGATAGACATGGATGAATACAGTTTCAACCGCGTATTCGATACCAGTATTCAGCAGATAGGGTTCGAACGGAGTATGCAGGAGGTCATCTATCCTTTTCTTGAAAAACTGAGCATTCTGTGGCTCACGGGGTCAATTAGTCCGGTACAGGAAAATTATATCAGCTACTTAATCCGGCAGAAGCTTATCGTTGCAATCGATCAACTGCCAACCAGCTCCGCCAAGGGTGTCCAGCAGTGCTTTATGCTGTTCTTACCAGAGGGCGAACGACAGGAACTCAGCCTGCTCTTTATGTACTACTTGCTGAAAAACAGGGGGCATCGTGTTATTTATCTGGGACAGGATATTTCCGTCACGGACTTGCGCGATGCTGTCAATATTCGCATGCCCAACTATATTTTTACTATGATAACGGAACCTTTTGCGCGTGAATCCATACAGCATTATGTGGATCGGCTGTGCAAAGCATGTTCTTCTGTACACTTCCTTTTTTCCGGCTATCAGTTAATCGCTCAGGAGGTTACGCTGCCGCAAAATGCATCCGTGCTCAAAAGTTTGGATCAGACGCTTGCCTTCCTCTCACAGCTGAGCCACCAGGCCAGCAGTACAATCGGAGAATCAACTGCTAACCAGGGCCCTTCCCGGGTTGGATAACTATGGGCAATGAACCACTCTGTTCATTAAGACTGTGTTCGTAAATTTTTGCCGAAGATGAAAACAGGCTGTTTGTCGTGTGGCTTAAATGTCTCTAAATAGTATTGTCTGTACTATGGGGCTGTCAGGCGAAAACGCACAGAATTAATTCTGTCCCGGTCTCGATGAGAAAACTCCAAAAACGCTCCGAACATCTTTTTTATCGAATATTTATGGAAAATGCCGGCTTGTTGCGACTGTTTATAGGTCGCTGCACTTCGTTCGCTTCGAATCATCAGCGACACTAAGATATAAACCGGTGGTGTTATGCGGGAGGAATTTTTATACTATGTGTGGCAATTGGGTCACTTTGATCACCATGGACTGAAAACAACCGTGGGCGAGGAAGTCGAAATTATCCGAAGGGGGGAGCGCAATACCCTGTCCGGACCGGATTTTTGTAATGCACGGATTCGTATCGGTGATACGATTTGGGTGGGCAATGTTGAAATCCATCTTAGCGCATCAGACTGGGTTGCGCATAAACATACGCAAGATCCCGCCTACCGAAATGTAGTGCTGCACGTAGTTTTGGAAGAGGATAAGCCTGTATTTACAGAAGCAGGCATACGTATTCCTTGTCTTGAGCTCAAACAGCGCATTGGGAGAGATCTGCTCGGACGTTACCAACGGCTGATGCGGGCAGCAAGCTGGATACCTTGCCAACATGAAATCCATTCGGTACCCGAAGTAGTAAGTAAGGCATGGCTCGACCGACTGTTGGTAGAGCGACTGGCGCGAAGGACAGAAAAATTGGCCGCTCGCCTCAGAGATGTCCAGGGTGATTGGGAAGAACTGTTCTACCAAACGCTTGCGCAGGGGCTAGGGGGGCATGTCAATGCTCAACCTTTCGAAATGCTGGCGCGCTCGTTGCCGCTCCATATTTTGTTGCGCTACAGGCACAGTCGCCTACAGCTGGAAGCTCTTTTTTTTGGTCAGGCCAACCTGCTGCCTGCAAATCCTGCAGATGAATACCCGCAGCGGCTGCTGCAGGAGTATTCATTTTTAAAAGCCAAACATTCACTCACTCCTTTGCCGGTCGGCATGTGGAAATTTATGCGCATGCGGCCGGCCAATTTTCCAACTATCAGGATTGCACAGCTTACGGCACTCATCTATCACAGGGGCACACTGCTGAATCATGCGCTCTCGGCACTCACCGCAGCAGAAATGGAAGTTATGCTCTCGGTGCGACTGGCCAATTACTGGGCGGATCATTTTGTGTTTGATAAGCAGAGTAAGCCACAGCCCAAGTTGTTGGGCAAGGAGATGGTCAATCTATTAGTGGTGAATGCCATTGTGCCGATACTTTTTTTGTACGGCATGCAACAGGGCGGCGAAAAATTTCAACAACGAGCTATCAGCTTACTGGAGGACATACCTGCTGAGAAAAATGTCATCATCGAGGGTTGGAAAAATCTGGGGATGGAAGTTTTCTCCGCATTTCACAGTCAGGCGCTGCTGGAACTAAAAAAAGAATATTGTAATGCCGGAAAGTGCCTGCAATGTGCGCTGGGGAATGCAATTCTCACGGGGATCAATCCGGCAATTAAGGGAGATCAAGGGTGAGAGCATATTTGGGTAATTTTTGCCGGAGGCAAAAACGAGCTGCTTATTCATACATTATCACTATTTCGAGGGTGTGTCATTTAGTGTCAATGCACCGGAAAAGGCAGAAATAGGGAAAAATTCTCCTGTACCCGCAGCGAAGTCCGGAACAAGCTCGAATGTGTGGTGCGGCAGGTGGAAAGGGCTATCAAAAACTGCATGCTCATTCTATGGGCTGAACACTGATGACCCTGTGGGATCTCAGTCGCATACTGTCTTGTAGGCATATGGGAAAAAAAGCACAAATAAATCGCTCCTTTTTAGTACGAAGCGTTTTTTGTTTTGAACCTAAGACAAACAATGCTGTTTAATGAACCTGAATATTCTGCATAAATAGCCAACTGGCTTATTTTTGCATCGCGCTGGTGGTAGCTTTCTCTGCGGAGAATAATCCGCCGCCCGTAGACTGGCAACCTGGTATGTCGCCTTCGGGGCGCAATGAAACAACAAATTTTTGTTTTCCCTCGATTTGATAAAAAAAATGGTTATGCATCTGCAGTCTACAGCCGTAGGTATCGATGATATGGCGGTATATATCCCTCAACTGTATCTCCCAATTGAATCATTGGCGGATGCCCGCAATCTGGAGTATGCCAAGCTAAACCAAGGACTGGGTCTTACTGCCATGTCATTGCCAGATGTCAGGGAAGACGCTGCTACCATGATGGCTAATGCGGTTCTCTCACTTATCCGGCAGAATCAACTCAATCCAAGAGATATTGGCCGCATCTACCTGGGAACCGAAAGTGCGCTCGACGGAGCCAAGCCAACAGCTACCTTCGCATTGGATATGCTCAGTCAGGCATTGGCAGCTACGCACGGGGATGACTGTCTGTTGCATTGCGATGTAGTCGATCTAACCTTTGCCTGTATCGGTGCTGTAGATGCACTGCAGAATACACTGGACTGGGTTCGCGCAGACAGCCGGCGTGTGGGAATTGTGGTCGCAAGCGATGTTGCCAAGTATGAGCTCGGTTCCGGAGGAGAGTATACCCAGGGAGCAGGGGCTGTAGCTCTTTTGGTCAAGGCAGATCCAAGGTTGATGCGCTTCGAAGGCGAGTGGGGTGTCGCTACACGACCGGTCTTTGATTTTTTCAAACCGCTCCGCAAGGTTTACAAGCATGAGCTGGTTGCCGAAATATTGCAGCTGGCCGACCGTAACCATGTTGATATTGAGGCTATGCTGGCGAAACTTGACCAAACCATAAGCGTTCAGGGGGTCTTGGACAGTAATGAGGCGGTTCTGCAGCTGCATAGATCTACACCTGTTTTTGACGGTCCTTACTCCAACGACTGTTATCAGCAGCGCATACGGGAGGCGTTGCTGGATTATAAGCATAAAAACTCATTGGAGCTAACAACACCTGTAGCGACAGGCTGTGATCGACTGGCATTTCACCTTCCCTATGCCTATCAGGCAAGGCGCATGTTCGGAGAAATATTTTTGCTCGAGAGCATTGCTTCAGGAGAAGCAGCCTTGCTGGAAGAACAAACAGGCATGCCCGTGACAGAAGAGGGAAGTCCGGAATGGTCGAATATGGTTAAGGCAGTGACCAAAACAAAAGCATACCGACAGTTTGTTAGTCAGCGGATTGAAAATGGTGAACGCGCCTCCTCTCTGATGGGTAATCTTTACACGGGCTCTTTATTCTTATCGATTATGAGCTTACTGGAAGCCGGACTGGCAGATGATGACCTGAGGGCAGATGCCTCTGTGGGTTGTTTTGCCTATGGAAGTGGATCCAAGAGTAAGGTATTTGTGGGCTTACTGCAGCCTGAGTGGCGGTCAGTAGCTACCAACTTCCGACTGACAAGTCGGCTGCTACAGCGAAAAGCAATCGATTATCCTACGTATGAGAAGCTACACAGGGGACATATCAGGGAAAATCTTGCAGAAACAGCAGATGTTTTCTATTTGCAGGAAGTCCATGAAGCAAGAGATAACCAGGAAGGGATGAGAATTTATGGTTTTTCAGTGGAATCCCCGGAACTGTCTCCAAGAACAGTTTAACTTTGAAAGGAAGACAGTAGTACGAATAAGTGAATGCTTCTGTAGTTATACAGCGTACTGAGCAACGAAACCAACAAATAATCTGGCGGCTTCGGCTGCCAAAAATGTGCTTGCCGAATGTTTTTCCCTTGACTTTTCGAAGCAAAATCAAGGGAAAAACATTCGGTCGGTGCCGTGTCAGGCTGCAAAAGGCAGTAGAATATCTATGTGTAAGACCGCTTTGGACGGGTGTGCATTGAACAGGGGTAGTTTACTTTTTGTCGCGAAGTATCTGATCAATTACCCTTTCACAAGCATCATTGAGCAGGTGAAAAACGGGCTCGAAACCATTATCGTCCAAATAAGGATCCGGAACCTGATCCTGGCTTCCCGGATAAGCAACGGCAAGAATCATGCCTACCTTTGACTGATGCTCGTCGTTGCTGGCCAGCGACAACAGATCGCGGTAATTACTCCTGTCCATGGCCAAAATCAGGTCAAATCGGTCAAAATCTTCCACTCGAAATTGACGGGCACGCTGGTCTGTGATATCAATAGCGTACTTGCGTGCCGTTGCTATGGATCGGGAATCAGGAAGCTCTCCGCTGTGCCAGTTCCCCGTACCTGCTGAATCGACAACCCAGCCGTCCAACTGACGCTGTTGGATTTTATGTCGCATAATGCCTTCTGCTAACGGGCTTCGGCAAATATTTCCTAAACAAACCATCAATATTTTCATCACTAGCTGGTCAAATTTGACGCATCAACATAATATTTTCATCTAAAGTTGCGAAAATTAGGCTTTTATTTAGCTAATACGGGCAAAGCTTTAGAAATTTGCATCGCTGTTTGGATGCTTGCACGTATAACGAATGGAAGAGGCGGACTGCGGCTTCAAAACAGCTAAAACGCAGCAAAATGAAAATTATCATTGCCGGCGCCGGCGACGTGGGCTTCCATCTGGCGCAGCTGTTGAGTTATGAAAATCAGGATATCGTCCTTATTGACAACAATCCGGATGTGCTCGAATATGCCAAAACCCGCCTGGATATTATGCCGCTTCGCGGTGATGCGACTTCCATGGAAGTACTCACCAATGCAGGTGCCGCCAAAGCTGACCTGGTATTGGCTGTGACCACGCTGGAGAAGACCAATCTGCTTACGGCCATTCTGGCCAAGAAAATGGGAGCAAGGCAGACGATTGCGAGGGTCAGCAACCAGGAGTACCTCTACCCCGATCAGCGGGAAATTTTTCGCCAACTCGGCGTCGACAACCTGATCTCCCCCCGACAACTGGCTGCCGAAGAAATTTGTCGGCTGGTAAAGCAGTGTACCTTCACCGACATCTTTGAGTTTGAAGAGGGCAAAATCAGTCTGGTAGGAATCACCCTCGATGAGTATTCTCCGCTCGTAGATGTAAAACTTACAGATTTGCACCGCTATGGCGGCGAAGTTGATTTGCGTCCGATTGCTATCCTCAGGGGACATCGTACAATAATTCCTCGCGGGGATACAGTGCTCAAGAAAAGCGATCACATATACTTCATTACCCGCAAAGACCGGATGGAAAAAATCCAGGAAATTGTGGGCAAAAAGCAGGTAAGTATTAAGCGAATCATGATTCTCGGCGGGACAGAGCAGGGACTCATGACAGCTCAACGGCTCGAACGGGACTACAGTGTCACGCTGATTGAAAAAGACAAACAGCGTTGTAAGGAACTGAGTGAACTACTCAACAATACGCTCATCATTCAGGCGGATTTCAGTAATATAGATATACTGGAAGCGGAAGGACTCAACAATATGAATGCCTTTATCGCACTAACCGAAAACTCTGAGACAAACATTATTGCCTGCCTGACGGCCAAAAACCATGGTGTCTATAAAACCATAGCGCAGGTAGAGAGCAAAGAATATACTTTTATCTCTCAAAATATCGGTGTTGACACGCTAATCAACAAAAAACTCATTGCCGCCAACAACATCTTCCGCTATGTACGCCAGGGCAGGGTAGAGGCTATCACAGGTCTTCATGGTGTTGAAGCAGAGGTGATTGAGTATGTTGTGCACAAAGACAACCATCTGACGCGCAAGCCTATTCGAGACATCAAATTCCCGACAACAGCACTCATTGGCGGGGTCATTCGCGGAGAGGAGAGTCTCATACCGGATGGAAATTTTCAGCTGCAGCTGGATGATAAAGTGATCATCTTTGCCTTACCGGAGGCTATTAATAAGCTCGACCAATTGTTTCGTTAATGGCTATGATCAATTTTCGTCCGGTACTCCGCATCCTCGGTATCCTGGTGTTCCTTCTGGGTATCATGATGTTGACAGGACTTCCTGTGTCCTGGTATTTTCAGAGTGATGACTGGCAGGCGTTGCTGTGGTCCGGTCTCATCTGTATGGCAGGCGGATCAGCTGCTTGGTTTTTTGTTCCTGCCGGTTCTATGCATATTGCCAAAAGGGAGGGGTATCTGATTGTCAGTCTGGGGTGGTTGGTAGTCGCCTTACTGGGCACATTACCTTACCTGATGAGTGGGGCTCTCAGCTCTTTGGGCGATGCTTTTTTTGAGGTGGTCTCAGGGACTACGACGACTGGGGCCAGTGTAATCAATGATATAGAAGCCGTACCACAAGGGATACTCTATTGGCGAAGCCTGACGCAGTGGATTGGTGGAATGGGGATCATTGTCTTTACTGTAGCTATTTTTCCGCTGCTGGGTATAGGAGGGGTAGAGTTGTTTGTGGCAGAATCGCCGGGGCCAACGAGTGACAAACTTCATCCCCGCATTAGTGAAACTGCCAAGCGCCTTTGGTTGATTTATGTGGGAATGACTGTTGTGCTGGTAGGTTTGTTACATTTGGGCGGTATGACATTCTACGAGTCCGTCAATCACGCGATGACCACGGTTTCTACAGGAGGCTTTTCCACCAAAAACAGCAGTATGGCTGCCTATCCGTCTCCTTTTATACAGTATACAGTCATCGTGTTCATGTTTCTGGCAGGTAATAATTTTACTATCAATTACTTGGCGCTAAAAGGACGATTTAGTCGCGTATGGGCAAGTGACGAATTCAGGGCATACCTTGCCACGGTGATTTTCTTTAGTGTATTTATTGCCTTTTTTGTGAAGGCAACGGGTACCGAAAGCTGGGAAAAAGCCTTTCGCGACAGTGCCTTTCAGGTGGTGTCGATTATGACAACTACTGGGTTTGTGACTGCCAATTATACGGGTTGGGGTGCCGGGGTGACAATGCTCATTTTTATTCTGCTATTTGTGGGGGGCTGTGCGGGCTCTACTTCCGGAGGGATAAAGATGGTTCGACATCTGGTTTTTATTAAAAATTCATACCTGGAGTTCAAACGGCTTCTGCACCCGCAGGCGATTGTTTCGCTTAAGCTTGACGGTCAAAATGTACGTGGTCGCATCATCACGCATATTATCATATTCTTGCTGGTCTACCTGATTACCTTCCTGTTGGGCTCTGTGGTCCTTTCATTCATGGGACTTGATTTTCTGACGGCTATTGGCGCTACAGCAACCTGCCTCGGGAATGTAGGGCCGGGTGTAGGAAAAGTGGGCCCTGTCGATAACTTTAGCTGGCTTGCTCCGGAGGTAAAATGGGTTCTCAGCTTTCTCATGCTGCTTGGCCGGCTCGAGTTGTTTACAATATTGGTATTGTTTACGCCCTTTTTTTGGCGATCCAACTAAGAGGAGACCTCCGAAGAGGAGGGGATACTCGGTCAATAGCGGTTTTCTGTATTTGAATTGACCGAAATGCCAGAAGAGAAGGGGAAAAAATTGCAACTTTGCGTGATAATTATCGCATGCCGTACCCAGAGCAAGTCCCAGCACGGTTTTTAACCATAAGGGGAGTAACTTTTGCGGCAGGGTGGTTGTTTCCCTCAAAAACATGTTCTTACAAGTCTAAATAAAGACAGCTGTCATGAGTGATTTTTCGTTTCTTGCAAATGCCCATCCGGCATATATAGAGCAGTTGTATGAGCAGTATCTGCAAAACCCGGAGCAAACAGAGCCAAGTTGGCGCTCTTTTTTTCAGGGCTTCGATTTTGCCGTAAAAAGTAACGGGCAGGTCCCTGCTGAAAGTACAACGGATAAAGAGCATATGATCAATGAGCTGCGCGTTTTAGCCCTGATAAAGGCTTTTCGCGATCGTGGTCACCTGCTCTCTACAACCAATCCGCTAAAGCCTCGCCGGGACCGCAGACCTATGCTGGAGCTCGAGAACTACGGTCTGAGCGATGCCCATCTTGATCAGGTGTTTTTTGCAGGCCACGAGATCGGGCTCGAAAATGTTACTTTGCGGCAGATTATTGGTCGCATGAAAGAGGTGTACGCAGGAAACATAGGTTTCGAATACCACCACATTGCCGATCGCGAGAAGCGTCGCTGGCTTCGCAGCAGGATTGAACAAATCCAACCAGCCAAACAGTTTGACATCGATCTGGTGAAAAAGCGTCGCATTCTTGAAAAGCTTAACGGTGCTACTATGTTCGAGCGCTTCCTCCACACCAAGTATCTCGCACAAAAGCGCTTTTCACTGGAAGGGGGAGAAAATACCATTGTAGCGCTGGATGCACTTATCAATGAGGCAGCCAAATATACAGCGGAAGAAATCATCATCGGCATGGCGCACCGCGGGCGTCTCAACGTACTTGCCAATATCATGGGTAAAACCTATGAGCAGATATTCAATGAATTTGAGGGTATGGCCGTGCCGGACCTCAGTTTTGGCGACGGTGATGTAAAGTATCACCTGGGCTTTTCAAGTCAGGTCGAGACTACGGGGGGTAAACTGGTGCACCTCAAACTGGTGCCTAATCCTTCGCATCTCGAGGCCGTCAATCCGGTTGTCGAAGGTTTCGCCCGTGCCAAGGCAGACATTCTTTACAATAGTGACTATGACAAGATCCTGCCTATCCTGATTCATGGAGATGCGGCTGTTGCCGGTCAGGGGGTTGTGTTCGAAACGGTACAAATGAGCCTGCTGGAAGGCTACAGAACAGGCGGAACCATTCACCTTGTAATCAATAACCAGGTAGGTTTTACGACGGATTTCGATGATGCTCGATCTTCTACCTATAGCACCGGCGTTGCCGGCGTTGTTCAGGCGCCTGTTTTTCATGTAAATGGCGATGATCCGGAAGCGGTTGTATTTGCCTGCGAAATGGCAGTTCAGTACCGACAGGCGTTTGATAGCGATGTGTTCATTGATATCGTATGCTATCGCAAACACGGACATAACGAGGGCGATGATCCGCAGTTTACACAACCAGAGATGTACGCTCTTATCAACAACCATCCTGATCCACGTGAGGTTTATACCAACGAGCTGGTTAAGCGGGGTGATGTGGAGAAGGCAATGGCAGATGAGCTGGAGCAAAATTTTTGGAACTTGCTACAGGCACGTCTCGATCAGGTTCGTGAGAAACCACTGCCATACACATACCAGGAGGCTGAACAGGCCTGGCGGCAGCTCAAAAAAACGGCTGATCCGCGCGATTTTGAAACTTCTCCGCCTACGGGTGTCGAAGCCGACAAGCTTCAGCACATCATCAATACCCTGCAGCGCATCCCCGAAGACTTCACGCCATTGTCAAAGGTAAACCGCCTGCTCAAAGGCAAGGATAAGCAGATAGAGCAAAATCAGTACGACTGGTCTATGGGTGAGCTTTTGGCCTATGGATCTATTCTGATGGAGGGCAAAGATATACGCATGAGCGGTCAGGATGTCAGAAGGGGTACCTTCAGTCACCGCCATGCGGTGCTCCGCGATGCCAATAACTACCAGCCTTACAACCGCTTAAGCCGCTTGTCTGGCGATCAGGGACAATTTCGTATCTACAACTCACTGTTGTCAGAATTTGCCGTACTGGGCTTTGAATATGGCTACAGTATTGCCAACCCCGATACGCTGGTGATTTGGGAGGCGCAGTTTGGTGATTTCTCCAACGGTGCGCAAACGATTATGGATCAGTTTATCTCTTCCAGCGAAAGCAAATGGCAGCGTATGAGCGGGTTGGTGATGTTACTGCCGCATGGCTATGAAGGGCAGGGGCCTGAGCACTCCAGTGCCCGCCTTGAGCGCTACTTGCAGTTGTGTGCAGAATTCAATATGACGGTCGCCAATTGCACTACGCCAGCCAACTTTTTCCATCTCATACGTCGTCAGTTGGCACGTCCGTTCCGCAAACCGTTGGTGGTCATGTCGCCTAAGTCATTGCTGCGACATCCGGACTGTGTAAGTGCTTTTGAAGATTTTACAGCAGGTACAGCTTTCCAGGAGGTAATTGATGATGCGGCTGTCGGGGCTCGCAATGGTAAAAAAATACGCAGAGTGGTCTTTTGTTCGGGTAAATTGTACTTCGATCTGCTACAGCGCAAGCGCGAAGGGGAGCATAATGATGTTGCCCTGGTGCGGGTTGAGCAGCTTTACCCTTTCCCGGCCAAGCAACTGAAGGCAATCGCACAAAAATACAGTGAGGCTAGCTACTTTTGGGCACAGGAAGAACCTGCCAATATGGGGGCCTGGCAGTACATACAATCGATGAATCTCGGCGAAGAGATGGGGCTGCAAATTCCGCTCAAGCTCATTTCACGTCGCGCCAGCGCTTCTCCGGCTACGGGCTTCAAGAAAATACACGATCAGCAGCAGGCTGCTATTGTGGAGGCCGCTTTCGCAAAAAACTAACATAATAATCATTCACCGGCAGGATGGGCCTTGCGCCCATCCTGCCGGCAATGCTACATAATTTGTCGAACTGCCCCCGGCCTGCTACCCCGCCTACGCGCCCTGAAGGGTTTCCAAAAATTCTTCTTCAGTAAGAATCTGAACACTTCCAAGCGCCTGCGCTTTCTTCAGCTTGGAGCCTGCTTTTTCACCAACTACCAGTATATCCAGGTTGTTGCTTACGGCACTCACATTTCTGGCGCCCGCCGCCGCCGCTTTTTCCTGCGCTTCTTTGCGGCTCATCCGCAGCAAAGTACCCGTAAACAGAATAGATTTTCCCAGAAAAGGACCGGAGGTAGCTGGCATGGGCGGTTTGTCATCCTCGGTAGGTCGCATATTGACGCCTAGTGCTTCCATCTCTCGCAACAGGTCTAAGTTGGCAGCATCCTGGAAAAACGCCATGGTGTTTTGTGCCAGCGTAGGACCTATATCCTTGATGTGCAGAAATTTGTCTTCATCCCACGAGGCGAGTTCCAGCACATGATCAACCTCAGCAGCGAGCAGCTTGCTGGCCCGCTGCCCCATCTGGTGGATACTGAGGCTATGTAAAAGCCGCCATATGGGATTGTGCTTGGCTTTTTCTACCGATGCCCGCAGGTTGGCAGCTGATTTTTGGCCAAAACCTTCCAGCGTGGCTATCTTGTCATAGTCAAGCCTGTACACGTCGGCCAGATTGCGCAGCCAGCCCAGTGCAAAAAAGCGCTCAACAATCTGCTTGCCTAATCCTTCAATGTCCATGGCGTTTTTGCTGACATGGAAAATGATGCGCTGCAGGTGCTGCGCACCGCACACGCAGTGGGGGCATCGCCAGGCGGCTTCGCCCTGGGGGCGCAACAGCGCCACCGGGCTATCAGTATTGTTGACGGGGCAAAAAGCAGGCCACTCTATGGGCTTTTCAGTGCCGTCGCGCAATTCTTCCAAGGGTTTTACAATGTACGGAATTACATCTCCGGCTCGCTCGATGAGCACCTGATCACCCAGCCGCAAGTCCTTCTCGCGAATGAAATCTTCGTTGTGCAGCGAGATGGAACTGATTTTGACACCCGCCAGGGGCACGGTTTTTACCTTTGCTACCGGCGTAATCGCACCTGTCTTACCTACCTGGTATTCTACGTTCAATAGGGTAGTCGTAGCCTGCCTCGCTGCAAATTTATAGGCAATGGCCCAACGAGGGTGGTGGGCTGTGTAGCCTGCCCGCTCCTGCAGGTTGAGCTCGTTTACTTTGATGACCATACCGTCGATTTCATAGGGATAGGCTTCGCGTTTTTTTTCCCACTGCCCGATAAAATCCATAACCTGATGCATACCGTGACAGATACGCCTTTCGTGTTGATCTTCAGGTACTTTAAAGCCTAGCGACGCCAAAGCGTCGAGGCTTTCGCGATGAGTCGGGAATCGGTCGGAGGCAGGCTGCCCATTGGTATCCTCAGCATAACCAAGGGTGTACACAAAGGCTTCAAGCCCTCTGACAGCCACCTCACGCGGATCTTTCATACGCAGCCCGCCGGTAGCCGTATTGCGTGGATTGGCAAAAAGGGTAAGGCCGGCATCAGCCCGCTCCTCGTTGATGCGCGCAAAAATATCTTTTCGGATAACCACCTCCCCCCTCAACTCAACCCGCTTGATACCCAGCTTACTAAAAGATGCACGCAGCGGAACGGAGTGCAGCACACGCGCATTGGCGGTAATTTCTTCCCCCTCACTTCCATTGCCGCGGGTGGCAGCGCGTACCAACAGGTCGTCCTCATATACCAAAGCGATGGAACCACCGTCAAACTTGGGCTCTACGGCGTATGTAATGGTTTCGGTCAGTGGCATATTGAGCATCCGCTTCAGTTGCTGGTCAAAGTCTTCCAAATCACCCAGATCGTAGCTGTTGCCAAGCGATAGCATAGGCGATAAGTGGGCTACTGATGAAAAAGAATCGGTCAGGTCACTGGATACCCGTTGCGTGGGACTGTCGGCGCACACCAACGCAGGGTGCAATGCTTCGAGCTGTTGTAGTCGCGCATATAGTTGGTCGTACTCATAGTCTGACAGCAGCGGATCATTGCATACGTAGTAACGCCACTCATGGAAAATGAGCAATTTGCGCAAGGCCGCTGCCTGCGCGGCAGGCGCGGCAGTCCATACGGTATCATCGGCTGTCAGGTATTTTTTGGACAGTGCATACAGGTCTTTTTGCTCCTCCGCTGTGTACATAATCTATCAATTTACGGGCAAAGATACGCGTTTTCCCCCTTGGACTCCTGTAAAACCCGTACCGGGCCACACGCCAGGCGGGAACTTTTTTGTACTCCCCAACGGTTAGAAGGCTGCGGTCTGCTACAGGCTGTTTATCTTTACCTCTCTGGTTCACCAGCTGGCAAGCTGGTAGCCATCACTGCTTAGAAAAATTATCTTTTGAAGACAGGAACCGTCATAAAATCAACAGGCAGCTGGTATCAGGTGCGCCTCGATGAGGATGCAACCGTTCTGCCATGCCGCATCGTGGGCAAATTTCGTACCGAGGGTATTCGCTTTACCAACCCCCTGGCCGTAGGTGACCGGGTGCAGATTCAGCTTACAGTGGGCGATGAGGGACCCGTAGGGAGTATCCAGCAGATTGATGCCCGCACCAACTACGTGGTCAGGCAGTCGCCTCGCCGCAAACACGATCTGCATCTGCTGGCCAGCAATATCGATCAGGCTGTCCTGCTGGTGACTGTGGTGGAACCCAACCTCAAACCGGGCTTCATTGACCGGTTTTTACTCATGACAGAACCCTTCAGCATCCCGGTCATTATTGTGTTTAATAAGGCCGATCGCTACACTGAGGAGGAGCGGCTGTTGTTTCAGGGACTCAACAATATCTACGGTACCATTGGCTATGAGCTGCTAATGGTGTCTGCACTCACTGGTGAGGGGGTGGAACAATTGCGGGAAAAGCTTGCCAACAAAACGACGCTCGTCAGTGGGCAGTCGGGGGTGGGTAAGTCAAGCCTTATCAATCGCCTTCAGCCCCGGCTGGAGTTGCGGACGCATGAGCTCAGCGACTATTCGGGCAAGGGTCAGCATACAACAACTTTTGCAGAGCTTTTTACACTGGACTTCGGCGGCAGCATCATCGATACACCAGGCATCAAGCTGCTGTCATTCAACTACCTGGAACCACAGGATGTGGCTCATAATTTTCGCGAATTTTTTGTCCTGTCCGAAGATTGCCGCTTCGGGGGCAACTGTCTGCACCGCAATGAGCCGGGCTGCGCTGTCAAAGCTGCGCTGGCCGCGGAAGAAATCAGCGAATTGCGCTATGCCAACTACCTTACCATATTAGAGGAGGTAGAGGATCAAAATTATTGGGAACGGCGGGATCTCTAAATGCTGCGGGGGTGTTTTTTTGAAAAAAAATCAGGGCACTGTGCCTAGCCCAGCGCTTCCAGCGCCTGGGCCAGATCTTCTATGAGCCAGTCAGGTTCCTCAAGGCCAATGTAAAAGCGCACGAGCTGGTAGGGCTGGCTGCCATTGGGCCTGCCCGGCACATCGTAAAATCCTACCATAGGCATGATGAGCGATTCGTGCCCACCCCAGCTGACAGCCATCAAAAAACGTTGAAGTCGGTTGATAAAATTTTCCATCTTTAGCTGGGTGTCAGCACGAAAATAGACAGAGAAAAGTCCGCCATTGCCACGCATCTGTTGTTTCGCCAGCTGGTATTGCGGAAAAGAAGGTAGTAGCGGGTGTAGCACGCACTCTACAGCGGGCTGCTCCTCCAGCCAGCGGGCAACCCGCAGCGCACTCTCGTGGCTGCGCTGCATCCGCAGGGGAAGGGTGCGCAGCCCCCGAATGATGAGAGCCGCATCGTGCGGGCTGATGACCGCTCCAAGGGTCATGTAGGCTCCGCCAAAAATTTGGGAAAGCAACTGGCGACTCCCACACACAACTCCTGCAACAACATCGCTGTGTCCGTTGAGATACTTGGTAGCAGAGTGTATGACCAGGTCAATTCCCAGCCGATGTGGTTGCTGGAAGAGGGGAGAGCAGTGGCTGTTATCAATGGCAGTGATGATGCCGCGCGCCTTGGCCAGCGTGGCACAGCCAGCCAGATCCTGCAGTTCAAAAGTCATACTGTTGGGGCTTTCCAGGTACAAAAGCCGGGTGTTTTCTCGCAGAGCTGCTTCAAGGCTGCTGAGCTCCCTGCCATCGACAAAGGTGGTGCTGACACCAAATCTAGACAGATACTCGCTCAGTAAAAGCCGCGTCCAGGTGTAAGGCGATGATACACAAACAATATGATCTCCGGCCGCTACCTGGCTCATAACAGCCGCCGCAACGGCCGCCGCACCACTGCTGAAGACGAGGCAGTCTTCAGTTCCTTCCAGCGCAGCCAGTTTTTTACGCAAAATCGCTACTGTGGGGTTGTTACCCCGGGTATATACATGCTGGTCGTATTCAGATGCAAACTTCTGCCTGAAATCTGTCAGGTTATTGAAGACAAAGTTGCTCGACTGTACAACGGGAGGGGCTACTGCCTGAAAGTAATCATCGCGCTCCTCTCCCAGGTGGTTGAGGATGTAGCTGAGATCGTTGTCATTGTGCATCATGTGTTTGGATTGATTCGTACGACAATATTACGGGCAAGCAGCCATATATCAGCACAAATTATCAATTAATTTGACGTACCGGGGGCTGGCAACTGTCGGAAAAACAGCTTATATTGTCTGTGTGTTTTAGGCAGTGAAATGCTATTTGTTTACCAAGAAGAAGAATGTCATGGAAGGATGGGTAAAGGTGTTTGCTTCAGATGACTTGATGCAGGCCAAATTTGCAGAGGATATCCTCAAACAGAAGGGTATCGCAAGTCATATTGTCAACAAGCCGGATTCTGTGCTCCCCATGCTGGGCGAGGCTACGCTCTATGTGCAGGAGGCGTTTGCCGAGGAGGCGGCAATCGTTCTGCGGGACAGCGGAATGCTGGCAGGCTAGACAATTGCATGGGTGGCTGCAGTCTCCTTCGGGGGATAGCCAAAGCAGAAAGGAAAATTGCCGCAATCTTGGCATTTTTTACGATGTTTGCAGCCAATGAGAGCCGTTGAACTTACCTTTTTGGGAACAGGGACGTCACAGGGAGTGCCGGTGCTAAATTGCCGCTGTGCTGTGTGTACGTCTGCAGACAGCAGAAATCGCCGTTTGCGGACTGCCGCTTTGCTGGAGGTTGAGGGTAAGTTCCTGGCTATTGATATCGGACCCGACTTCCGGCAACAGATGCTCAGCGCTCGCCCTCCGCGACTCGATGGGATCTTAGTGACCCACCAGCACAATGACCACGTCATTGGGCTGGACGAAGTGCGCCCCTATAATTTTTTCCAAAGGGAAAATATGCCGCTCTACTGTACGGCAGAGGTGGGGAAAGAGCTGCGACACCGGTTTGCCTACGCTTTTGACGAAGATCCGTATCCCGGGGCGCCTTCTATCCGGCTGCACACAATTATTGGAAGCGAGGCTTTTGTGGCAGCCGGGTTACCCGTATTGCCTGTTAATATCATGCATGGCAATTTGTCAATACTAGGCTTTCGGGTTTATAATCTGGCCTATCTCACGGATGTAAAGGCTATTCCGGAGGAGGAAATGACTAAATTACAGGATTTGGATGTATTGGTCATCAGTGCGCTACAGTTAGAGCCTGAACACTTTAGCCACCTGACACTGCGACAGGCGCTGGCGCTGATAGAACGCATAAAGCCCAGGCGCGCCTACCTTACCCACATGAGCCATCGCATCGGGCTGCACGAGGAACTACAGCAAAGCCTGCCTCCCAATGTATTTGCAGCCTATGACGGACTGCGCGTGCGGGCAGCCAGTGGCTAGCCCTCTTCGCGTATCGTCTGACAAAGTTCCACGAGTACTCCCTGCGCAGATTTGGGGTGCACAAAGCATACAAGCTTGTTGTCCGCACCATGCTTGGGGGTCTCATTGAGCAGCTGAAAGCCTGCCGCCCGCAACCGGTCCATCTCAGCGTAAATGTCGGCTACTTCGAAGGCGATGTGGTGGATGCCTTCTCCTCTTTTTTCGATATGCCGCGCGATGGCACTTTCTGGCGAAGTGGCTTCGAGCAACTCAATCTTGGCCTGCCCGGCCATAAAAAAGCTGGTAGTCACATGCTCTGAGGCTACGGATTCTTCCTTGTAGGGAGCAGCACCCAACAGGCGCGTAAATAAGTCGTTGGCACTGGCAAGATTGTTGACGGCAATGCCGATGTGTTCTATTTTCATGATCGGAGGTTATTGAGTAGATTGCCGGACTTCCAGCATTTTTACATAGCGCAAAAATACGCCCCAGGCCATAATGGCACTGATGATAAATCCCACCCTGCCATCGCGGAATCCTTGTTGAAGGACGTAATGTTTGAAGAATCGGAAGGCCGGCTTAATGGCTAGATGAAAGTAACTGATGTGTTGGGTTGTGGCGGCGTGATCCTTTGCAGACCAGAGCGCGTAGCGCTCCATTTTAGCTAAAAAATGGGCAGAGTCTTTGAAGGTATAGTGATCGAGCCAACCCTTGAGGCGACCTGTTATGAGGCCCTGCTGGTCTATTTCTTCATGTACTTGCTTGTCGTCGTAGCGGCACCGATCGCGCCTGATAAGCCTTATAACAGCATCGCCTTGCCAGCCACTGTAGTGGATGCGCTTGCCCATGAAATGATTACGCCTTGGAATCCAGTAGGCATCGGCCGGGGGGCGGGCTTGCGTGAGTATCCGCTCTATTTCGGTGCGAAGGGTTGGCCCCGGACGTTCATCCGCATCGAGAATTAGTACCCAAGGGTGCAGCATCTGGGGGATAGCCCAGTTTTTTTGATCAGAAGGACCCTGGTAAGATCGCTGCAATACCCTTACGCCCTGCGTACGGGCATATTCGGCTGTCCCGTCGGTACTGAAAGAATCTACAATGAGAATATCATCAACCCAGCCATCGAGACTTGCCAACAGGGCGGGTAGCTGTGTGCGTTCATTGAAGGTAGTAATGAGTACAGATAATTGCACTGACATAGATGCATCATTATCAATTAACAAGAGCTTGACTGGCCAGCGTGCCAACAGCTTAGGTCGGCATGATCCCCCCTGACAGCGAGCAGCAGCCGAACTCAGCATAAAAACGGCATTTTGTCGGTTTTTTACACGCTTTCATGACGTTTTGACGGGAAAAAGGCCGTACTTTTGTCCGCTTTGGCTATGGCATAAATTTTGCCATAGATAAAACGGGTTATCACGCCCCAAAATACCGTCATTTTGTCGATCAAAAAAAGGTTATTTTTTTCATAGACTTGGTCGGCATTACTGACTGCACTAATTACCAATGAATATGTTTGAAGATTTTTTTGCCCATCGTGGGTTTGAGGATGAAGCAGATTTTCTTCCCATGTTGCCCTTCGAAGATGAGGAAGAAACCGACCCGGATGAGTCTTATCCGGAAGTGCTTCCTGTGCTCGCACTGAAAAATACTGTTCTTTTTCCCAATATCGTGGTACCGATTACGGTGGGTCGTGATCGCTCCATCAAGGCAATTAATAAGGCTTACGAAACCAACCGCTTTGTGGCTGTAATGGCTCAGCGAGACCTCAACATCGAGGAACCTGAAGCGACCGATCTGTATAGGGTGGGGACTATAGCTCGCGTCCTGAAGTTGCTGCGGATGCCTGACGGAACCATCACCGCAATCTTGCAGGGACGTCGTAGGTGTAAACTGGTTGAAGTGACCGAAACGCTGCCTTTTATGGTAGGTAAGGTCAGGATGTTGGAGCATACAGCACCGGCCAATAAACTCGAATTTGATGCCCTCGTCTCTACCATTCAGGACCAGGCTCGCCAAATCATCGAACTTTCGCCCAATATTCCTTCCGAAGCGACTGTGGTGCTGCGCAATATTAATAATCCCGGATTTTTGCTCAATTTTATTTCCTCCAACCTCAATGTAGGAATGGATATCAAACAGAGCATACTGGAAATAGATGATTTGGGAGAGAAGGCAAATCGCGTGCTCATGGAGCTCAATAATGAGCTTCGTATCCTCGAAATTAAAGACCAGATAGAGAATAAGGTAAGGGGGGATATGGAAAAGCAGCAGCGGGACTATATTCTCAACCAGCAGTTGCGCACTATTCAGGAAGAACTTGGGCATAGCTCGCACGAGGAAGATATCAACAGGCTAATCCAACGAGCCGAAGGCAAAGACTGGCCTGCACATGCAAAAGCTGCTTTTGACAAGGAAATTGCGAAGTTGCGTCGTATGAATCCTCAACTGGCGGATCACAGTATTCAACTCAATTATCTCGAGTTTGTCCTGGATTTGCCTTGGAATAAATGTACCAAAGACGACTTTAATCTTCGCAGGGTGCGGGAAGTGCTCGATAAAGACCACTACGGACTCGAAAAAGTCAAGGAGCGCATCCTGGAGCATTTGGCAGTGCTGAAGCTCAAGGGGGATATGAAGGCACCTATTCTCTGCCTGGTGGGCCCTCCGGGCGTCGGTAAAACGTCCCTCGGCAAGTCTGTCGCGAATGCACTCAAGCGCAAGTTTATTCGTATGTCCTTGGGGGGGGTGCACGACGAGAGCGAAATAAGAGGGCACCGCAAAACCTACATAGGTGCCATGGCAGGGCGCATTCTGCAGTCCATGAAAAAGGCAGATGCTTCTAATCCTGTCTTTATTTTGGATGAAATTGATAAAGTAGGGCGTGATTTCAGGGGAGATCCTTCTTCCGCATTGTTGGAGGTGCTTGATCCGGAACAGAACAATTCCTTCTACGACAATTATCTCGAAATGGAGTATGATTTGTCGAAGGTCTTATTTATCGCCACAGCTAATTCCTTAAGTACAATACAACAGCCGCTGCTTGACCGGATGGAGATTATTGATCTCAGCGGTTATTCGTTGGAGGAAAAGGTGGAAATAGCCAAACGCCATCTGCTTCCCAAACAACGCAAAGATCATGGGCTGGATGCTAAGCATGTCAAATTGGGCGGGAAGGTACTCACAGCTATCATT
Source organism: uncultured Saprospiraceae bacterium (assembly GCA_964441755.1). Classification (GTDB taxonomy): domain Bacteria; phylum Bacteroidota; class Bacteroidia; order Chitinophagales; family Saprospiraceae; genus JAUMBM01. The sequence continues at coordinate 22,356 of CAYTVG010000004.1, read as the reverse complement.
CAGGACTATACGCGGGAATCGGGCGTGCGCTCGCTTGACCGGCAGCTGGCAGCTGTTATGCGTTTTGTCGCCAAAAGGGTAGCCATGGAAGAAAAATACGAACCTACCATCAAGGTGGAGAGTCTGCACGAAATTCTGGGCCCCGCACGCTTCACCTCCGATAGCTTCCAACCGCTGGAAGAGGCTGGTGTGGCCATCGGTCTGGCCTGGACTGCTGTAGGGGGAGAAATATTATTCATTGAGGCCAGTCTGAGCAAGGGAAATGGCAAACTGATTCTCACAGGTAATTTGGGCGATGTTATGAAGGAGTCCGCTACTACTGCACTCAGTTATATAAAAGCTCACACCGACTTGCTGGGCATCGATCCATTGATTTTTGAGCAAAAGGATATTCACCTGCATGTCCCCGAAGGTGCTATCCCTAAAGACGGGCCTTCTGCAGGGGTTACCATGCTGACGGCACTTTCCAGCCTGCTGACGGGCAGAAAAGTTAAGTCTCATTTGGCAATGACCGGTGAGATTACGCTCAGGGGCAAGGTGCTTCCCGTCGGGGGAATCAAAGAAAAAATCCTCGCTGCCAAGCGAAGCGGTATGAAATTCATCCTGCTTTGTGAGGAGAATAGAAGACATGTGGAAGATATTAACCAGGATTATTTAAAGGGGCTGAATATCCAATACGTTGGCAAAATGAGTGAAGTGATAACACTGGCGCTTCAGCCGGCCTCCAAAAAAAGCTAGTAAGTAGCGTGTGGTCAGGGTTTCCTTGGTAAGCAGGGGGCGTATCTGGTAATTTGTGCCGCTAGCAAAACAGGGCTTTTTTGCGTTTTCACGTTATTGAGGTAGCATGAATATTGTCACCTCAATAATGCGAAAATCTTTGGAGCAAAACCGGTGCTGACTGGCAATAGATACTAAATATGCGCTCAGACCGCAACAAGATGCATTGACCCGGGCTGATTGACGGAATTTTCTTTCCGTAGCCTGCTGTGTTTTTTATGGTCGTGCATACAACAAACAGGCCGCCAAATACCTTATCTATGCGGGAGTTGTTGTCTCGTGCCAACATGGTTTGGTCAATAAACGCTACTGTACTATCTTTGGAAGGCTGAAGTGCAGCAGCAACAAAAAAAAATATATGATGCGCAGGATATTTATCTCCGCCCTTTTGCTGGTAACTGCTCTGTTCGGCTTGCTCGGCCAAAACAAAGAACCCCACTTGGTGCAACTCTCCGGTATGGTTCTCGACGGAGCCAATGAGCAGCTTGCGCCGATTCCGTACGTCAATATCTTGGTGTTGGAAAAAAGTAGGGGGACATACTCGGATTTCAACGGTTTCTTCTCTTTGGTGGTTGAAGTCGGAGATATAATCGAATTTTCCGCTATTGGCTACGAATCTGTGCGCTACCGCATCCCGGATACGCTGACAGACAACCGGTATTCCATCGTTCAGCTTATGACACGCGATGTCATCAATCTGCCTGAAACGGTCGTTTTTCCATGGCCCAGCCGGGAGCATTTTCGACTCGAATTCCTCGCTATGGATGTCTCTTATGAGTTGGACGAAATAGCAGCAACCAACGTAGCCGAAGATGCCATGCAGCGTATGCGCTCGGAAGTAATTCGCGATGGTCGCGAAAATGCCAATTACTTTCTGCGGCAACAGACGAGTCAGTACTACTTTATCGGCCAGCGACCTCCCATGAATATTTTTAGCCCGGTAGCCTGGAAACAGTTTTTTGATGCCTGGAAACGCGGGGACTACAAGCGCCAATAAAGAAGTTGTGCAACTCCCGCTACTCAGGGAGCAACAATAACTTCCCAACAGTCGTCAGGATTCAGATAGCGTTGCGCCAGTTGCATAAGATCCGCCGCCGAAATCTCGCGCGTCACGCTTACCAACTCATCAAAGGAGGTCATGTCAAGCCCGTCGGAAAGTACAGAACGAAGCAACTCGGCTGTGGCAAAAGGACCATCTACCATAGTTAAGTAGTTGCCCAACAGATAGCCCTTGAGCATACGCAGCTCACTGGCAGGGACGGGGCGGCTGCAGAGTTTTTCCATCTCTCTGTAAATTTCTGTAAGGGTTTCGTCAACTGCTTCGTGAGCTACCTCGCACTCAATGTACCAACAACCATCAAAGCGCATAGGGTCAAAAGAACTCTCAATGTTATAGGTAAACCCCTTATCTTCCCGAATGTTGGTCATAAGGCGACTGCCAAAATACCCGCCGATGAGCGTGTCCAGAACATAAAAACCTGCTGCGTCAGGGTGGGTCCGGTTAAAAAGCTGCCGCCCAATGCGTATGGAACTTTGGGGCGCTTCCGGCATGCTCATCCGAAGCTTTTCAACCGTGCCGGGGATGCGCGGAAACTCAACAGCACTGGCTGCTTCCCCTGTTGGGAGGTCGCCAAGATAACGGTCAACCATCTCTTCCACAGCGCTGTTAACTTCGCCGGAAATGATGACGAGGCCATTGTGCGCATGTACAAGCCGCTCATGGTGCTGTCGCAGGTCAAGGGTGCTGAGGGCATCGTAGTCTTCCGGTCGACTATTGTAGCCATAGGGATGCTGACTGCCAAAAATGCAGCTCGTAATTTCCCGGTAAGCCACCACGTCTACCTGGCTCAAATCTTCGCGAAGCAACTGCTGGTGCTGTTTGCAAAATCGCCTGAATTCTCCTTCGTTAAAAGTAGGGCGCGCAATCATGTTGGCAAAAACAGGCAGCACGTGGGGGAGATGCCTGTTGAGCGATAAAAGCGATATATTGGTCGTATCGAGACTTACGGGCATACTTATGCTCGCACCGTAGTAGTCAAAATGGTCAGACAGGGCGGAGCCTTCGTAACCATAGCAGCCTTCTGCAAGCATATCAGCAGCTACCCTGGATACGAGATGTTTGTGCTCGTACGGTCTGCCGGCAAAAAAAATTAATTCTACACGTACGCCTGGTTGCGTACCTGCGGGAACGCTGTAGGCTGCCAGCCCGTTGCGCAGCGTCCATGGCCGTACGGCAGGTACGCGTATATCTCCAATGCGTTGTATGTTCGGCCTCCGACGGCGATTTGGCATCTCTTCTGGTTTCGGACACGAAGGTAAGAACTTGTTTGGATTTCTATGCCCCAAAACCTGCCGGATGATGGTAGAGCCGAAGCCCTGGCAAGCAGGTAAAAGTAGTCGGCAGCGGTGTTTTTTTGTAAAAAAATTTTCCCGGGAATTGTTAATTTTGCATCTCAACAATACCGCGCAGATCATGAAATTCAGCGTATCTTCTTCAGAGCTTCTCAAGCGATTGCAGATGGCCAATGGTGCAATTGCCTCCAATCCCGTACTGCCAATCTTGGAGGACTTCCTGTTTACCATCGAAAATAATCGACTCACCATCGCTACTTCTGATCTCGAGACTTCCTTCACAACTACGATGGACGTTATGGCCGATCACAATGGCCTCGTCGCTATACCGGGCAAGATACTGCTGGATACCATCAAAGCACTTCCTGCACAACCCATCACCTTTTCCATCGATGAGGATAATTATAGTATAGAAATTACCTCAGCCTACGGTAAGTATAAGCAGAAGGGGGAGCAGGGGAAGGATTATCCGGCTATCCCACAGCCCGATGAGGTAGATGCTATTACACTGCCGGCACAAATGCTGACCAATGGTATCAATAAAACTTTATTTGCAACCAGTACTGATGAGCTGCGGCCAGCTATGACGGGGGTTTACTTCCAGATTGATTTCAATAAGCTCATTATGGTGGCCACCGATGCGCACAAGCTCGTCAAATATAGCTTTAGTAATGTTGAAAGCGAAGTTTCAACATCCTTCATCATCCCCAAAAAGGCGCTCAATTTGCTCAAAGCAACCCTGCCGGATGTCGGAGAGGTGAAGTTGTCCTTCAGTAAAACGAACGCTTTCTTTAGCTTTGGGGACAATAGGCTTGCCTGTCGTCTGATAGATGCGCGTTATCCTGATTACAATGCTGTAATCCCTGTCGATAACCCCAAGGTGCTGACGGTCTCCCGGACTGATTTTCAAAGTTCTCTTAAGCGTATCGCCATCTATGCCAACAAGACTACCAACCAGGTGGTGTTGAGGTTGAATGAAGGTAGCCTGAATATTTCTGCACAGGACCTGGACTTTGCGAATGAGGCGGTCGAACAGCTTCCCTGCTCTTATGATGGCGATCCGCTGGCCATTGGCTTCAACGCGCGCTTCCTGATTGAAATGCTGAGTGTGCTCGAGTCAGATGAGGTAAGACTGGAAATGAGCACGCCTACCCGGGCGGGTATTCTGTTTCCGGTCGAAGAGATGCAGGGCGAAGATATCCTTATGCTGGTGATGCCGGTAATGCTTAACGGTTGATGGATGGTCAGTTAATTTGGGAAGGGATACGCCTGGGGCTGCTCCTTTCGCTCTTGGTAGGACCTATCTTGGTGGGTATCGTGCAGGCAGGCGTAGAGCAGGGTTTTCGAGCAGGCTTATCTGTGGGACTGGGGGTGTGGATCAGCGATATTCTCTTCATCAGTTTGGTGTATTGGGGCTTCCATCTGGTCGATCCGCTTGTTCAAACGGATAAATTCACCTTTTGGGGTGCCGTTGCAGGGGGAGGGGTGCTGTTGGGCTATGGTGTATACGCACTGCTGACACCGCCGCCGCCCTTTGGCGATCAATTGACATTGCATCGAAACCGCCCCTTCAAGGCGCTGTGGCTCAAGGGCTTTTTGATTAATACAGTTAATCCGTTTACTGTTTTTTTCTGGACGAGTATTATGGCCGGTGTCGTGGTGAAGCGGCAGTTGACACCAGCTGCATCGCTGCAGTTTTTTACAGGTGTCATGGTCATGATTGTATCAACAGATGCACTCAAAGCATTGCTCGCAAGGCAGATAAGAGCAAAAATAAAGCCTATACACCTGTTTTGGCTCCGCCGCATCGTGGGCATTGCTTTCATTGTTTTTGGATTGGGAATGCTGTGGCGCGCTTGGTAGGCATACTGTGCACGTACGTATCAGGCATCTTCCTACAGGGCCCATGCCCCGCTCCTTTGCGTGGATTCATCTCCTTTTTAGCCACCGGATGTCGTCCTGTGCTCCCCGCTAAAGTACGAGAACACAGAAAAACCTCATCTTTATCCGGTGCAGGAGATTTCCGACAGGGTTTATTCTATCTCTGTGATGCGTACAGGGGCGTCGGGCTTGAGTTGCAGGATACCTGTAATGATAACAGTATCACCGGGTACGAGCCCTTTAACAATCTGTATTTTGCTTTCTTGCCGAATGCCGGTGGTGACTTCAGTCGCCTGTGCTACTCCGTTCCGGTAGATGAACACTTTTTTGCCACCCATCTCAGGGATCACAGCTTCAGTAGGGATCATAATTGCCTGTTCATACTGATTGAGGGATAGCTTGACGTTGGCAAAGGCGCCGGGCAGTATTTGACCTTTCGGGTTGGGGGCAGTAGCCTTAATGCGAAAAGTACGGGTGGCAGCGTCAATAGAAGGGTCGATTGCATCTACAGTTGCCCGCAGGATACCGGCGACGCCCTCGGTCTGGAATTCTACCATATTGCCGGGCCTGATCTGAGGGCTGTATTTTTCGGGCACGGAAAATTCAATTTTTATGGGGTTGAGGCTGACAAGCTTGACAATAGCAGCACCGGGAGCCAAAAAACTTCCCTCACTAACCTGTCGCAGACCCAGACGGCCACTGAAAGGGGCCCTGATGATTCTTTTGTCGAGCTGAACCTCGAGCAGGGCCAATTCTGCCTTGGATTTTTCCAGTTCTGCGGCAGCTACCTCATACTCCTGCAGGCTCACCCCCTCCTTTTCATAGAGACCCCAAAGCCGTTCAGCAATTTTTTGATTGAGTTCCATCTGTACTTTGAGGCGGTTGTGCTGTGCCTTTAGTTCATCATCATCGAGTCGTACGAGAATAGTCCCCTTATTGACATAATCACCTTCTTTAAACAGAATGGACTTGATGCGCCCAGCTGTTTCACTACTGATGAGGACTTCATCGGTAGCTGCAGTTGTGCCACTGACATTAATAAAATCATTGAGGGATGCCGATGTAATGACCATAGCCCTGACGGGAATGGATACTACAGGCATGGCCTGCTCTCCCGGTCCGGGGGCAGAAGGCATATCAGCCGGCTGCCCTGTCTGGAGGACGCCTGATTGGTAAGCAATAAAAGCTATGAGGCAAACGACAGCCAACACAATGGCCGCCAATCTGATCTTTTTCATAACAAACACAAATTATTTCTCTTTCAGACAACAAGGCGTGTAGCAGAGCCAGTTGATGGTATACGGCTTATGGTTGTACCCTAGGCAGTAAATGTAACAATATCTGTTTGGTTTGGATGAAGTTCGGCTCATTTTTTACGCCAAACATCAACCTCATGCTGCAAATGAGCCATAAATAGACAGATCAGGAGGTGGCGATGACAAAAATCACCTGTATACCCTAGACATAAATCATCTGAGTGAGGGAACGGGCGGCGGTAATTTAGCGCCATAAAGGGACGATTTATGTACATCATGGTTTTCCTCATTCTCGTAAGTCTGATAGTGGCGCTGGGCTTTTTGGCTGCCTTTTGGTGGGCTGTCCGCTCGGGACAGTACGAAGACGATTATACGCCTTCAGTTCGCATGTTGCTTGACGACGATCCAACAGAATCTTTGAACCAATAACGATAACGAATCATGGCGCAATTAGATACTTTCCGTTATGACAATGCCATTGTCCGGAATTTCGCCATTGCCACCGCAATTTGGGGGTTGGTGGGTATGACTGTGGGGCTCTTGGCTGCCTTACAGCTGCTGTATCCGGCACTTAATTTCGGGCTGGCTGAGACTACTTTTGGCCGAATCAGACCGCTGCATACCAACGCGGTGATTTTTGCTTTTGTAGGCAATGGTATTTTTACGGGCGTTTATTACAGTCTTCAGCGACTGCTGAAGGCGCGTATGTTTAGCGATCTGCTGAGTAAGATCCACTTTTGGGGCTGGCAGTTGATTATTGTTTCTGCGGCAGTAACACTGCCCTTGGGCATTACCGCTTCGGGTGAGTATGCAGAATTAGAGTGGCCCATAGATTTGGCTATTGCGATTATTTGGGTGGTATTTGGTATCAACATGATGGGGACTATCCTCAAGCGCCGTGAACAACACTTGTATGTGGCTATTTGGTTTTATATAGCTACTTGGGTAACCGTGACATTACTTCACGTTGTCAAAAGTCTGGAACTGCCGGTTAGCATGTGGAAGTCTTATCCGGTTTTCGCGGGGGTACAGGATGCGCTGATACAGTGGTGGTACGGCCACAATGCAGTGGCTTTCTTCCTGACAACGCCTTACCTCGGGTTGATGTACTATTTTATGCCCAAGGCTGCCAATCGGCCGGTATATTCGTACAAGCTGTCAATTATTCACTTTTGGGCACTGATATTCATCTATATCTGGGCGGGGCCACACCACTTACTATATACCTCCTTGCCCGACTGGGCACAGAGTTTGGGTATGGTTTTTTCACTCATGCTTATCGCACCTAGCTGGGGTGGTATGCTCAATGGCTTGTTGACGCTGAGAGGTGCCTGGGATCGCGTGCGCCAGGATCCCGTCCTCAAATTTATGGTGGTGGCTGTCACGGCTTACGGTATGGCAACGCTGGAAGGACCTATGCTGTCTATCAAATCAGTGAATGCCATTAGTCACTATACCGACTGGACGATTGGCCACGTTCACGTGGGTGCATTGGGATGGAACGGTATGCTCACCTTTGGCGTGCTTTACTGGTTGTTCCCACGCTTGTATAATACGCCTGTCTATAGTCAAAAACTAGCCAATACACATTTTTGGATGAGCACGCTTGGCCTGCTGTTCTATGCTATCCCGCTGTATTGGGCTGGCTGGACACAGAGTCTCATGTGGAAGGAATTTTTACCGGAAGGTGTGCTGAAGTATGGCAATTTCCTTGAGACGGTGACGCAGATTCTGCCGATGTACTTCATGCGTGCTGTAGGAGGGTTGATTTACGTCAGCGGAGTGGTTGTTATGTTGTACAACTTGTATAAAACAGCCAAAGTGGGTTCTTTCGTGGGGGATGAAGAAGTTCAGGCTGCACCGCTGAATGCACTGGCAACGAGTCAGGAAGGTAGTGGTTACTGGCACCGCTGGATTGAGCGCAGGCCTGTACAGATGTTACTGGCGTCGCTGGTGGCAGTGGCCATAGGTGGTATCGTGGAGATGCTTCCGATGATGATGATAGAAAGCAACGTTCCCAAGATAGAATCTGTAAAACCTTATACAGCGCTTGAACTGGAGGGTCGGGACTTGTACATTCGCGAAGGGTGTTTGGGTTGCCATTCACAGATGGTCAGGCCTTTCCGTTCAGAAACGGCGCGGTATGGCGAATATTCCAAATCGGGCGAATTTATCTACGACCGGCCATTTTTATGGGGCTCTAAGCGGACTGGCCCGGATTTGCACCGCGTTGGTGGCAAATACCCACACAGTTGGCACTACAATCACATGTACGATCCTACCAGCACAAGTCCTGGTTCTATTATGCCGCCTTATCCCTGGCTACTTGAGCGTGAACTTAATACAAGCCTGACGGCAGATAAGATTCGCACTTTGCGCACCTTAGGTACGCCTTATGAAGAAGGTTATGAGGAGGTTGCAGTTGATGATCTGCAGGCACAAGCCAGGCAGATAGCTGACCAACTGCGCAAGGAAATTAAAGACCTTGACCAGCAGGATCCGAATCTGGAGAAACGGGAAATCATAGCAATGATTGCCTATCTCCAACGACTGGGTACAGATATCAAGCCCAAGTCACAAGCAGCAAACTAAGGGAGTGGGTTTTCTACTCTCCTCTGTAAATGGTTTTTATCGTCCCTCGCAACCGTGGCTCCCGGCTCTCTGTGAGCCGGGGCCCTTTGCCAAGGTTGCCTGGAAAAATAAATACAATGTACAAATACATTCTTGAAAGCGCCGGCAACATCAACTGGATGGCCATTTTTGCATTGCTTACCTTCTTTCTGATGTTTGTAATCAGTGCAGTAGTCGTCACTACCCGTCGGCAGGGCTGGATTGACAAGATGTCCAACATGCCCCTCGAAGACAATCCTTCGTTAAACTGCGATAACTCCCAATGGAAATGAAAAGAACAGTTATACCATACTTGCTGACAGCGGCCTTTCTGCCGGCTTATTCCCTGCTGATGGCTATGAGCCCCACACAGGAAGGGGGTGTCAATGGGGCGGGTGCAACACCTGCTCTGAACTGGGTGTACAATAATCTGGTAGTTCTGCTGGGTGCAGCCATTATTATCGGGGCTTTCCTGGCGCTGTACAGCGCTACCAATATGCTGCTGCAGGCGCAAAAAATGCGCATAATGCAGGAGCATGGCGTAGAAGTACCGGAAAAGGCGAGTGAGCAGCAACCACAGGAATCCTGGTGGGCGCAGCAATACCGCAAATGGACGAATGTCGTACCTGTTGAAAAGGAAAAGGATATCATTCTGGAGCATCCGCATGATGGCATCTACGAGCTCGATAACAGCCTCCCTCCCTGGTGGGTAGCTCTGTTCTATATTAGCATCGCTTTTTCTGTGGTATATGTTGGCTATTACCACGTATTCGATGCCGGCTTGCTGCAGGCGGATGAATACAAGCAGGAAGTAGAGGTGGCCGAAAAAGAAGTTAAGGCTTATCTGGCCAAGCAGGCAGATTTTGTGGATGAAACCAATGTGACTACGCTGGTTGAAGCGAATGAACTGGCCTTGGGGGAAACGATCTATAAAACCAATTGTGCTTCCTGTCACGGAGTTCTCGGGGAGGGTGGAGTAGGTCCCAACATGACAGACAACTACTGGCTTCACGGGGGCAGCATTCAGGATGTGTTCAAAACAATCAAGTACGGCGTACCTGAAAAGGGAATGATTTCCTGGAAAGAGCAGATTCGCCCCGGTGATATGCAACGTGTCGCCAGCTATCTGCTGACGCTGGTGGGTACCAATCCGCCAAATGCCAAGGAACCACAAGGAGAGTTGTTCACGGCTGCTGCAGACGGAAAGGATGATGCAGCAGCAGACGGCAATGATGTTAATGAGTAAAATAACCAGTTGACACCGCGGGCTGCTGCCATTTGGCAGCAGCCCGTGGCGCCTAACACTAATTGCGAGGGTGTTATGCAAACAGAATTCGATGTTTTTCAGGATCAGGAAGAATATCGCGACCGGATTGCTACTGTAGACGAATCTGGTAAGCGTATATGGATTTACCCCAAAAAACCAAATGGTCGTTTTTATCGCTGGAGAACCTGGCTTAGCTGGGGTCTCCTCGCGCTGCTTTTTGGCCTGCCTTTTATTAAAGTCAATGGAGAGCCTTTGATACTTCTCAATGTGCTCGAACGCAGGTTCATTCTCTTCGGTATTCAGTTCCTGCCACAGGATTTCCACCTGTTCGTGTTGGCCATGCTGACATTTATCGTCTTCATCATCCTCTTTACGGTTGTTTATGGCCGGTTGTTTTGCGGCTGGATCTGCCCCCAAACGATCTTCATGGAGATGGTCTTCCGGAAAATTGAGTACTGGATTGAAGGAGATGCCAATGCACAGCGGCGGCTGGATGCAGCACCCTGGAACGGAGAAAAAATACTAAAAAAGGGGGTTAAACAGCTGATCTTTTTTGTCTTTTCTGTAATTATCGCCAATACTTTTCTCGCCTACATCATTGGTATGGATGAGGTAGTCAAAATAGCTACGGAACCGGTCTATATGCACTTGGGGGGTTTTACAGGTATGATCGCTTTTTCTTTTGCCTTTTACTTCGTTTTTGCCCGCATGAGAGAGCAGGTATGTATTGCTATATGTCCTTATGGCCGGCTACAGGGGGTTCTGCTTGATAAAAACTCTATAGCCATCATGTATGATTGGTTGCGTGGAGAACCAAGAGGCAAAATAAAGAAAAGCGTTGCACAGGCAAATAAGCATCCGGATCCTTTACTGAGTATGCAGGTTGCTGTGCAGGAGTCCGCTATGGTGTCGGAAATTAGCGGGGGACATGCAGCCGGGACACTCAATTTGAGCGGTGGCGAGGTCAAACCCTTGGGGGATTGCATTGACTGTAAATTATGCGTTCATGTATGTCCTACAGGGATTGATATCCGCAATGGTACCCAGCTCGAATGTGTCAACTGTACAGCCTGTATTGATGCCTGTGATGAGGTAATGGATAAAATTGGACGACCCAGAGGATTAATTCGGTATGATAGTTACAACGGTGTGACGGAGAATCGAAAGCAACTGTTTACACCCCGGGTAATTGCCTATACAGGGGTTCTGCTGGCGCTGATTGCCCTCAACGTTTTTTTGCTGGGCACGCGCACAGAAGTGGAGGCACTGATTTTGCGCACACCCGGTATGCTGTTCCAGGAGACAGAGGAGGGGCATATCCGCAATCTGTACAATTACCAATTGGTCAACAAAACCACTGAGGATCTCACACTCGAGTTTCGAATCGTTGAGAAAGGTGCCAAGCTGGTTTTAGTGGGTGAAAAACCGCAGGTGGGTAAAGGCAAAGTTGCCAAAGGAGCCTTCTTTATCGATATGCCCCCTGAGTTGCTCAAGTCTCGTAAAAATGAAGTGGTTGTTGATGTCTACAATGGAAATAAACGGGTCGACAGGGTTAAAACTAATTTCTTAGGGCCGATAAAAATTAAGTAGTATGAAATTCAATTGGGGGACAGGTATTTTTTTGGTGTATACGCTCTTTGCAGTTGTACTGTTTTGGTTCGTCTATCAGTCCACAAAGCACGATCACAGCCTGGTGGTTGATAATTATTATGAACAGGACCTGCAGTATCAGCAACAATTCGAGCGAATGCAACGAGCCAATAGCTTATCAGCACCGGTAAAGGTACAGTTTGATCAATCGCTGGCTTCTGTAGTGATTTCTTTTCCGGAGGAAGTTTCAGCGGCTCAGGGGAGTATCCATTTTTATCGACCCAGTGATCAACGCTTTGATTTTAGGGTTGATCTTGCTGTCGATGAGGCACATAGACAGCTTGTACCCGTGCAGGCTAAGCTTGGAGGACGTTGGATTGTCAAAATTTTGTGGGAAGAAGACGGCAAGGAGTATTATGTCGAACGCGATTTGGTATTGCCGCAGCTTTAGTGAGGTCCGCGATTTTGACAAAGGCAACGATATCTCGTTTGAGACTCCATGAGAGAATCCCGTATATAGCATAAAATTTTATTTTTGTGAAAGCGACAGCATCTGCCTGAATACGGGAACGTGCATCTGTTCGGATAAGCGTAAGGATTTTAATGCTGCGATTGATTGGTTGATTAGGCCATCTTTCGAATGGGGAACACTCGCAGCCAATCGACCATGCGTACACTGGGCTACATCTAATGATAACATTGAGTTCTGCCTTTTTAATAGGATTGATGGGTAGCATGCACTGTATGGGCATGTGTGGCCCTATCTGTATGGCGCTGCCACTCGGGCATGAATGGCGGGACAGGTTGTGGGCTTTAATGGCCTATAACATTAGCAGAATAAGTGTATATGGACTACTGGGCGTCTTCTTTGGTTTCGTCGGAGCCGGTCTGCGGTTGGCTGGTCTGCAAGCTGGTCTTTCGGTATTTGCGGGTAGTGTGATGATTGTTGCAGCTGTTTTTGCCATCGATCTTGAGTCAAAACTGGTTCGCTGGCGGCCACTTCAGCTACTTAACCGCTGGGTACATACACAGTTGGGTATGCTGCTGCGCCATGCGGAGGGCAGTTGGTGGAAAATGGGGCTGCTCAATGGCCTGCTTCCTTGTGGACTCGTGTATCTCGCCGTTGCGGGCTCTCTTAGTTTGGGCAATCTTGGCTGGAGCGGGGCCTATATGCTCTTTTTTGGATTAGGGACACTACCTGCCATGGTGGCGGTGGGCATGGCCGGACAGTGGCTAGGCCACGGGATCAGGCGGAAAATACGGTTGCTGTATCCCCCGCTTATGGTTATGCTGGGGCTTTGGCTCATATACAGAGGAGTCAATTTTCACCTGCCTGCCAATTTCCAGTTTTTGCAGTTAATGGATGGGGCACCCATGTGCCACTGAGGCTGACGGGAGCTATCTATAGGATGATTAGCTTTCAATCTGCTCGATGTCAAATCCTGCCTCTTCAACGGCCAGCATTACTTGTGTTGCAGTAACCGTACCAACAACGGTTAATATTTTATCGGGCACAGTGGTATCTACAGTCCAGGATTCAACCCCTTCGACAGCATTCAGGAAGTTAGTAACCGTCCTGATGCAATTATTGCAGTTGATATTGGTTTTGAATTGCCAAGTGGACATGTTCTTACGTGTTTGATTGTTTAGAATGCTCCTGCACGCTGGTAAAAGTGCCGAAACTAGTCTTTGCTAACGCCGGATAAAGTATTATTGTTTTGATTGGTTTCCAAAAAAGTCTCACCTTTGTATGCCAACCTGGCTTCTGGCAGGGTGGGGTAATATGTTTTGCAAATTGCAGAGGATAATCCATTTGAAATATGAAAATGGCAAATAACAGGTTCGTATTAGGCTGCCTGCTGTTACTGGGCGTACTCGGCAGGGGGCTGGCACAAACGGAGACAGGAGGTTATTATTTTGGTCTGAAGGGCGGGCTAACTATCAGCGACCAACAGTGGAGTAATTTTGACAGGGATCCGCTGTTGGCACCTCATGTGGCAGGATATATAGAAACGCTTCCCGAGGAAGGAAAATTTTCACTTTATGCACAGCTTGGCTATCATGTAAAAGGCAGCTCCCTGCTGCCAAGAACTTTTTTTAACCCCAATTTTAATCAATTTTTCCGCTCTACCAGCCAGAGTTTCAAATTCTATAATTTGAGCTTGGTACTGGCTGCCAAGCAGCGCGTCAGTCAGCGTGGCCGTTACAGTTTGTACTACCTTTTCGGGCCTCGATTGGATTATACGCTGGATACCAACCTGGATATTTACACTAAGTTCAATGAACAAAATCCGCAGTACGCTATCTATCCTTTCGATGATAAACAATTTATCAGAGATATCAACTACGGATTTACGGCAGGTGGGGGGCTTGAATTTCCTTTCAGCGAGATGATTGGTATGATGCTGGAGTTTACGGTTAATCCCGATTTTTCGATTCAGTATCAACAACCACCTATACCAAACGTTTTAGATACGTTTACCAACCAAACGATTACCATTCCGGAGCGACGCATACGCAATCTCACGTTTGAGGTTACTGTGGGCTTCCGCTTTTTGCGAAAAATCGAATACATCGACTAATCAATCCGATGATACTCAGCTGCAAAAATCTTATCAAGATTTATGGTCGAAGGCAAGTAGTACGCGAAGTCTCCATTGAAGTCAATCAGGGAGAAATCGTCGGCTTACTGGGACCCAATGGCGCCGGAAAGACAACTACTTTCTATATGACTGTGGGATTCATACGACCTGACCAAGGACGTGTTTATCTCAACCAAGAGGACATTACGGATCTGCCGATGTACAAGCGTGCGCAGCGGGGGATAGGCTATCTTCCTCAGGAGGCCTCCGTATTTCGTAAATTATCAGTAGAGGATAATATACTGGCTGTACTCGAGATGACCAATCTCAGCAGGGAAGAGCAAAGAGAGCGGGCGGAATCGCTGATTAGTGAATTCCATCTTGAAAAGGTACGCAAGAGTTTCGGAGATACCCTGTCGGGGGGTGAAAGGCGTCGAACAGAAATTGCCCGAGCCTTAGCTACTTCTCCCAGCTTTATCCTGCTCGATGAGCCTTTTGCCGGCATCGACCCGATTGCGGTAGAAGATATACAGTATATCGTGGCTAAGCTCAAAACAAAGAACATAGGAATTCTGATTACAGATCACAACGTACAGGAAACCTTGTCAATTACAGATCGCGCATACCTGATGTTTGAGGGCAGTATCTTGAAAGCGGGTACAGCGGAAGAGCTTGCGGCAGATGAGATGGTGCGCAAGGTGTACCTCGGACAGCATTTTGAGTTGCGCCGTAAGGTTATTCGTGTAGAAGCGTAGGTTTATGACAAAAAAAATCATGCCCGCTTTGTGGGGAGAATCGATGCGCCTGGGGGTCATTGTCTTGCTCTGGCTGGTGCAGGCCGGCTGCACAGACCAGAAAGTCGAGCTGCGGCTGACCTCCTATGAGCTCAACAGAATTGATACTTTATACGCCCAACAGGCAGAGGCTCTGCGGGAAGAAGCTGACAGCCTGTGCAATGCTGCGTATCCCGACCTTGTACAGGATGCTGTTGACAGCATCGTCTCCGGGCGAATTGCCGCAGAAGAGCGCTTGAGAAGCAGAATCCCCATCAGACAATGAGTAATCTGGCTGTGAAACATCTCTGGGTGTATATCTTTCTGTCACTCCTTACCTGGCGCTGCAGCGATGACGCACGAGGCCGGGTGGATGTGGAGGCCGAGATAGCAGCGCAGGTGGAGACACGTATCCGCGAATTTAGGCAGGTGCAGTGGGATAATTGCCGCAAACGAGCGCAGGACGAAGCGCTGCTGATAGCAGATTCCATTATGCTCGAGCGGGCACTACTGCAGCGTGATACCAGCTATCGGCCAGCCCGGCCCACACGACCGGAGGATCCAGATCCTATTGTTTTTCCCGCTGACAGCCTGCGCCTGCAACGCTTATTCGATACCCTTCGTTGACGGCAGCGCGGAATCGATACGTTAAAATATGTTAAATTTGAAAAAAAAAATACAATAACAGTTGGTAATTAATTCTCCTTGTTGTTATCTTTGGCTCAGTTAGTTTTTTGATAAAGCATTTCTAAGTAATTTTCCACTAAATTCTTGCTATCGGACATAATTTCTACATGTAAACATTTAGCTACGACATTTTTTAACTCCCGTAAGGGTGCTAAATCGTTTGGTCATGGAAATTATGCCTTTGAATGATCAGCAGCTGATCGCAAACTACCTCGACGGTGATGAGAGAGCTTTCGAAACCTTGCTCAATCGCCATCAGCAAAAAATTTATACCTCCATTTATCTTTTTGTGAAAGATCAGTCATTGGCTGAAGATATCCTGCAGGAGGTTTTCATCAAAGTCATAGATACGTTGCGCAAAGGCAAATACAACCATGAGGGAAAGTTCCTGCAATGGGCTCTGCGTATTGCATACAATATGTGTGTGGACTACTTCCGCCGTAATAAGCGGCGCCCGCTGGTGTCGGGTACAGACAGCTTCGATATATTTGATGTACTGCAATCTCCCGATTTGAATATTGAGCAGCACATCATCCGTAGTCAGACGCATGATAAAATCCGTCAATTGGTCGACATGTTGCCTCCCGAGCAACGCGAAGTAGTGATTCTACGGCACTATGCAGATATGAGCTTCAAGGAAATTGCCAAGTTTACCCAGGTTAGTATTAATACTGCTTTGGGGAGAATGAGATATGCACTGATCAATATCCGAAAGATGGTTGATGAAAAGGAGGTTGTACTCCAGTAACTTTCTTGGGATTACAATCTAATGATTTGATTTAAAAGGCCTTTGGTACTGATGTTGCCAAAGGCCTTTTGTCAAAACACCTGTGGGCAGCTTAGGCTGTCCACAGGTGTTTTGAAGCAGACGTGCTGTAGAGAAGTAGCTTAAGTGTCTGTAAAGCAATAGTAAATGAGATATGTGATAATTATAGTGCAAAATATGTGCTGTTTTTCAGTCTTTTGCGAAAAAAAATGTAGTGAAAAAAAGCCAAAAAGCTTGTTTGTGTCATTATTTGACTTACCTTTGCACCTGCTTTTGAGTTAGGTGTATTAATACAGTGTCTGATGCTGTCACTGTTGCCTTCAGGAAAAGCAGCGTTTATTAAAGCAAATAAAAGTACGCAATCGTGAATACGCTGAGTTATAAGACCATATCGGCCAATAAGCAGACGGTTGAGCACAAGTGGTATGTCATTGACGCCGAAGGCGAAGTGGTAGGACGCATTTGCTCCCGTATTGCTCACGTGCTGCGCGGCAAGCACAAGCCTTCGTACACCCCCCATGCAGATGCGGGCGATTATGTTATTGTCATCAATGCTGACAAGATTCGTTTTACCGGTCAGAAGTGGAGTCAGAAAGAGTATATAACTTTCTCTGGTTATCCGGGCGGTCAGAAGCGGATAATTGCCAAGAATCTTCAGGCGAAGAAGCACTACGCCATTGTTGAAAATGGTGTTCGCGGCATGTTGCCAAAGAATAAGCTGGGTCGTGCCATGTTTAAAAAGCTGTTTGTCTATGCAGGTGCAGAGCATCCGCATCATGCACAAAAGCCCGAACCGTTTACTTTTTAAGAACCTTCAATTCGCATCTTTGAAATATGGAAATGATTAATGCCATAGGAAGGAGAAAAGCTTCAGTAGCGCGCGTATACCTTAAGCAGGGCAGCGGCCATATCATGGTCAACGGGCGTGACTACAAGGAGTATTTTCCTCAGATTCATATACAGGGCAAGATAAACGAGCCTTTTCTCGCTATCGATGTCGACGGTAAGATCTATGACCTTCACGTAAATGTTGAGGGTGGTGGTTACAAAGGGCAGGCAGAGGCTATACGCATGGCTATCTCCCGGGCACTTGTTAAGCTGAATGAGGACTTCCGCAAGCCATTAAAGCAAGAGAAGTTGCTGACGCGCGACGCCAGAATTGTCGAGCGCAAGAAGTACGGCAAGCCCAAGGCGCGCAAGAGCTTCCAGTTCAGTAAGCGCTAATTTTTTGTCAAATGTCGGCCGCTTATACGGCTCCTTGATTTATCAATTCGCAATTTCGCAAAAATGGATAAGCTCACATATAAGGACTTATTGGACGCGGGGGTTCATTTCGGCCACCTGCGTAGGAAGTGGAATCCTAAAATGGCGCCCTACATCTTCACGGAGCGCAAAGGTATTCACCTGATCGACCTCAATCGTACGATCGAGGGGCTCGACCGCGCTGCTAGTGCTATGCGTCAAATGGCTAAGGCAGGCAAGAAAATTATGTTCGTTGCTACCAAAAAGCAGGCGCGTGAGATCGTGGCTGAGGCTGCTCGCAGCGTTGGTATGCCTTACGTGACGGATCGCTGGCTGGGTGGTATGATGACTAATTTCTCTACCATTCGCAGGTCTGTACGCAAAATGCAGAGTATTGAGCGTATGCTCAACGATGGTACACTTTCCAGTGTAACTAAGAAGGAGAAGCTCAGTCTGCAGCGCGAGCACATCAAAATGGACAAAGTGTTGGGCGGTATTGCCAACCTCAATCGTCTGCCTTCTGCAGTGTTTGTCGTTGACATTCACCACGAGCACCTCGCAATAGCGGAGGCTCACCGCTTGGGTATTCGTACTTTCGGCATGGTTGATACCAACTCTGATCCTAATCAGGTTGATTTCGCTATTCCTTCCAACGATGATGCTTCTAAGTCAATCGCTATCATCACAAACTATCTGACGGCAGCTATCCGTGAGGGTTTGGAGGAGCGTAAGCAGTTAAAAGGAGATAAGGAGACAGCTAATGGTTAATGGATAGGTACCTCTGTAGAGGTATTATTTCCCGTAAACCACCATATGTGTGGTGGTAAACTTTTGCCATGCTTTTTCCCAACAAAAAAAATAGTAATCAATGAGCATTTCTGCTGCTGATGTTAAACAACTGCGTGAAATGACCGGCGCAGGTATGATGGATTGCAAAAAAGCACTGGAGGAAGCTGCCGGTGATTTTGAAATGGCCATCGAAATTCTGCGCAAGCAGGGTCAGAAATTGTCGGTTAAACGTGCTGATCGGGATGCTAAAGAGGGTGTCGTGATTGCACTTACTTCCGATGATCACAAACGCGGCATTATTATCCGCCTTAGCTGTGAAACGGACTTCGTTGCTAAAGGGGACAGCTTTATCAATCTCGCGCAGTCAATTGCTGACGTAGCACTGTCTACGTTCCCTGGCTCGCTGGAGGAGCTTCTCCAGAAGCCATTCGACGGACAGTTGACCATCGCTGAGAAAATTCTTGAGCAACTTGGCGTTATTGGTGAGAAGGTTGAGGTAGCCAGCTACGAAAAACTGGAAGCACCGCTGGTGGCTCCTTACATTCACATGGGTTATCGCGCAGCTGTGTTGGTAGGTCTTAGTATCGACAATCCTGAGTATCATGCGGCCGGCCGCGATGTTGCTATGCAGGTAGCTGCCATGAAGCCGGTTGCAGTAGACGAGAACGGTGTTGACGCCTCTGTTATTGCAAAGGAGATTGAGATAGGCAAGGAAATTGCCCGTGGGGAAGGCAAACCAGAGGAAATGCTTGAAAAGATTGCTCGTGGCAAGCTTTCTAAGTTCTTCAAAGAAAATACTTTGCTGCAGCAACAGTTCGTTAAGGATGGCACGCAGACGGTAGCGTCTTTCCTGAAGACTAAAAATAAAGACTTGACAGTCACGGATTTCAAGCACGTGATGCTCGGTTAAATAATATGAAAAGGCGAACCTTAGTGTTCGCCTTTTTTTTGCCTGTTTGCCTGGGATAAAGGCTTGTATAATTGCTGTGTAAGACCAGCATTGATTTTTCATCCATACCTGATCAAATTGAATTGTATGTCCAAACCAGTCTATCAGCGCATATTGTTGAAGCTTAGTGGTGAATCCCTTATGGGAGAACAGTCATTTGGTATCTCTGCCCCTATGCTTGAGCATTATGCCCGGCAAATTAAAGCATTGGTAGATTTAAAAATACAGGTTGCTGTAGTCATTGGAGGAGGGAATATTTTCAGAGGCTTGCAGGCGGCTCAGGCAGGATTCGACAGGGTACAGGGTGATTATATGGGCATGCTCGCAACTATCATCAACGGTATGGCACTGCAGAGTGCACTCGAAAATATTGGGCTGTATAGCCGCCTGATTTCCGCAATTGAAATTAAGCAGGTTGCAGAACCCTATATCAGAAGAAGAGCAATCCGCCATCTGGAAAAAAACCGAGTAGTCATTTTTAGTGCAGGCACTGGCAGTCCTTACTTCACTACAGATTCTGCAGCGGCTTTGCGTGCAAGCGAAATCAAGGCAGATGTAATTCTGAAGGGAACTCGTGTAGATGGTATCTATTCCGCTGATCCTGAAAAAGATCCCAATGCAGTCAAATTTGATGAAATTACTTTTGCCAAGGCTATCAGCGAAGGCCTCAGTGTCATGGACATGACCGCTTTCACCCTTTGTCAGGAAAATAATGTGCCCATCATTGTGTTCGATATCAACCAACCGGACAATCTGGAACGTATTGTGATGGGAGAACAGATAGGTACGCTGGTGAATAGTGGAAAATAGTCCGGCTCAAAACAGATACAGAAAAGGGCTTGTGTTTACAAGCCCTTTTCTGTGAGATATTTAGATACTAGTCGGTTGATGATGTCTTTCAGATACACATTTTCTTGCTTGGCCAGTAGCTTGAGCTTCTCCAAATGTTCTTTAGGAAAAATGAGTGTCACCCTGCGAGTCGTATGAGACTGCGGTTTGAAATCTTCAGCATCAGAAGTCGTTGAACGAATGAGAAGATCCAGTCCGCTGCGGGGGCGCCGAGATTGTTCATCCCCATCTTCAGGAGCAGCAAAAGCATTTCCCTCCTCTGAAATGTTATCGAAAGCT
The DNA here is from genome assembly GCA_964441755.1 of uncultured Saprospiraceae bacterium. Lineage (GTDB taxonomy): Bacteria > Bacteroidota > Bacteroidia > Chitinophagales > Saprospiraceae > JAUMBM01. The sequence continues at coordinate 1,707 of CAYTVG010000004.1, read as the reverse complement.
TCCGCAAGTAGAGCCTCAAGCTGAGAGCTAAACCGTTTGCTTGCAGGCTTGCGCTCACTTGCGACCTCTTCCTGAAAGGAGTCTTCACCCGAATCTGAAAGAGCACTGGTCAGCACCCGTATCTCGGTTGTTTCCGTATTGAACAAGTCCTCCATCCCCGCTGCAAATCTCTTCTTTGCCATCACCTTCGCTTTTATTTTAGTCTACGCTGTTGGGTAACTCCACCAGTTCCGTTCGCTTGGCCTGTCTCGCAATGCGTTCAATAATTTCCTTGCAAATATTGAGATAGTCTTCAGCTCCCGAGCTGCCGGGACTATAAGCAAAGATGTCCTTCCGTTGAGCAGGCGCTTCTGCCAAAGAAACGTTGTCGCGAACATAGGTGTTAAAGACGAGCTCTCCAAAGTGCTTTATGATGGTATCTACCACGTCCCGGTTCAGAACCTTTCGGGCGTCATACATGGTGGGGAGAACTCCGCCTATATCCAACTGCTTGTTGAGCCTGAGACGCACCTTCTGTATAACCTGCTTGATCTTTGCCAATCCTTGCATGGCCAGAAATTCAGTCTGTAAAGGGATGACTACATAATCACTGCTGGTAAGTGCATTGAGTGTCAACAACCCTAATGAGGGGGGACAATCAATGATTACGTAGTCATAAGCATCCCGAATAGAACTGAGAAGTTCCCGCAGAATATATTCTCTGCCTGCTTCATTAATCAGCTCCATTTCAGCCCCTGACAAATCAAGGTTGGATGTCACAACGTCCATGTTGGGCTTGACCTGAATCGGCTGAAGATCCGATTCACCGCGCATGGCTTCATAAATAGTAACCGGCTGCCTTGGTACACCCAATGACAGGGTTAAATTGGCCTGCGGATCAAGGTCAAGCAGGAGGACCCTTTTACCCAACTCCACCATCCCTGCACCAATATTAATGGCACTGGTAGTCTTACCAACTCCCCCTTTATGGTTCAAAAGCGAGATAATCATTCCCATGTGTAAACTATTAACATAGCAAATATACCTTTTTTTTAGAATTTATGCTATAAAATATCTCAAATAGACTCTTGTGAGCGCAACGATGATTTATCTTCATACTTTCATTATTGTTTTCAAAATACACGGTAATTTTTTTATGTTATATTTTTTAGTATTGATTAACAAAGAGTTGTATTTTTTTATGAAAAATAATCTACTTAAAATAGCATATTATATCAAGTCGCCTTATATTTGTACCCGCAAGTACTGATGTGTAGATATATACTTACTATATATTTGTATACAACTGCCTTTGTAATTGTCGAATTGACTTTACCCGATGTATTTGGAGATGCTTCTCCAGGATCCTAACCTGCTCTGAGCTTTTAGTGAAAACTGAAGGAGTGACCCAATACGATCACAGTTGTCGCAATAACAATCCCATGACTTATACCTCTACTTGTAGTGTTTCTTTTGCTTTGTGTATTGGTGATTAGGTATAATACTGCTTCAAGGAAAGACGTTTCCTTGGGGCTATATGTGTTTTGGGCTCTTGTATTGTACTGTTTACAGCGATTTTTTATTAAGACGACTATAGACCATATCCAAAAATAGAGTTTTTGCTTTATTGCAGGAATTTGGTTCTGATAATCAACCACATAACTTTTTTTTCATTATTTAACAAATTGTAATCTTATGGTAAAGGCGAATTTTACATTCGTTAGTCCA
>CAYTVG010000003.1:0-341963 GCA_964441755.1 uncultured Saprospiraceae bacterium | reverse complement strand
TGCATACAGCGATGAGCTGTAGCTTGTTAGTGGAATAGCGGAGCATACGGGATTCTTATTTTATTTGTGACAAACAAAAATAACTTAATCCAGTCTAGCAGGGAGGAAAGAAACAAAAAAAGCCCGTGCACCACTGCACAGGCTTTTATCAGGGAGGATAACCGGGTTCGAACCGGCGACCTCTGGAACCACAATCCAGCGCTCTAACCAACTGAGCTATACCCTCCGGCTTATTCTTTACTAAAGCGTGGCAAAAGTAAAATAGTTTCCCGAAATACTAAAATTTTGGCCACAATATTTTTGTTTGAGCATGGCAGCTTCTATGCTCGCACGCCAAAGTACGTGCACGGGAGCTGGCCAGCGGGTTTTCATGCACGAGCTACTTTCTGTACACAAGCCACAAAGTTGTCCGGCGGTGTGGGGAGTTTTTGTATATGCAAACTGCGCTCTGTGGCGCCTCCCTAATCCGAAAAAGTGTGATACTACAACTCACGGTTGTCTGAAGCAGAAATTCCCGAAGGTGCGCTTATCTTTGTTGTGACTACCATGATTCAACCAATACCCGACACATGCAATATGCTGTACTTTCATCACTGCCTGCTGCCGCCCTGCTGCTTGGTTGCTTGCTGCTATTCACCGGCTGCCGGGCAGATGCGCTCGTCGTCGACCAAAGCGGGCAGGAAAACCACCAATGGCTTTTCTGCGAAGCAGAAAAGTCACCTGACCAGCAAACACTCTACGCAGTCTACACGACCATCGATGACAGCAAGCTAAAGGTCATGGACATGGAGGCTTGTGCCTACCTGTCGCCACGCCAGTATGCCCATCTGGGTATACCGACTACCGCCCTGACCGCCCTGGGGGGGGACTGGAAGGGGAAAAAGCGTTACGTTTACCTCATCGAACAGCCTCCTTTCATTCTGTACTACTTTGCTGAGTGGCGATCAACGGCTAAGCCACACTTCAAGCCGCTGCTCAAGTACGATGGCCGCCGCTTCGAGTGGCTGCATCCGCCTATCGAATGACAATCTTTTCGACTGTGCCACCGCCCTCTTCTTCAATGTACAGGAAATACACGCCTGCCGGCAACTGCCGACAGTCTAGCTGTATGTTCTCTGCTCCAAACTGCGGACGGATGGGCTGAAGGACGCCGCGGGCGTCATACAGCCGCACCGACAGCCGGCTGCTGCGCGCACCGCCTGCCTGCTTTTTTATAAAAAGCTGATCCTGCACCGGGTTGGGGAAAACGCGCCAGTACCCGGCCAGCGGCCGGCTGCTGCTGCTGGGAGCCTCCGGGAGCAGCAGCGTCAGCGGGTAGGTCTGTATCGAGCGCCCAAAGGTGCCGGCTATGAGCTCCTGCAACTGGGGGTTGTAGACGAGGTCGTACACGGGTATCCAGCTCATGTTGTTGCCCAGCCGCAGCCAGTGCTGGCCACCGTCTTTGGTGCCGTAAACGCCGCCGTCGGTGGCGGCAAAAATGATGCTGTCGGCATAGCCGGGGATTACCAGCAGGTCGTTGATGGACAGGTTGGGCAGGTCGCCGGCAATGGACTGCCAGCTCTGACCGCCGTCGCCGGAGCGATAGATGTGCGGACTGAAATCATTGGCGCGGTAGCCGCTCAGACTCACGAAGATCGCACTGGTCTGGCTGGGGGATGCTTTGACGCTGCTGACATAGCGGTTGGGCAGGCCCGGGTGAATGGCCTGCCAGCTGCCGCCCGGACTTCTTTTCCATACGTTGCCGTCTATCGTGCAGGCGTACAACAGCCCTTCCAGCAGCGGCGATTCGTCTATGCCCGTAATGGTGTGAAATCGGGGCGCAAAAACGATGCCATCCGTGAGGTCTTCGGAAATAGGGCTGAAGCTGGGGTAGAGTCCGCTGTCGCTGCGGTACATACGGTAGGTTGCCGTGTACAGAACATCGGGGTTATGCGGGCTGATCAGGTAGGGGGCATCCCAACTGATGCGATCCTGGGGGTCTACGCCTTCCGTGGCATCGTACCAGTTGTTGCCGTCATCAGGGGTCACAACGATACCACCGTTTTGGGTTTCTGCGTAGTAGGCACCGGCCTCATCGGGTCTGAATGCCATCTGAAAACCGTCGCCGCCAAAGATGCGGGGCCACTCGGTATCGGGGCTGATACCGCCCGAACTTCCGTTGTCCTGCATGCCGCCAAAGACCATGTCCGGCCTAAAAGGATCCGTAGCTACCCGATACACCTGGTTGGTAGGTATATTGTCTGCTTTATACCAGCCATCTGTGTCATTGTCATAGCGCGAGAGCCCCCCGTCGGTCCCTAACAACAGGTGTCCTTGCGCATTGAAGACCAGATCGTGCTTATCGGCATGGACGCTGTATTCGTACCAGGGCGGGGCTGCCATATTCCAGCTGTAGCCGCCATCAGCACTGCGCCAAAGATCAACGCCCAGCAGCCACAGCTCGTCTTCATTGGCAGGGGATACGCGTATTTTGCCGAAATACCAGCCAAAGCCACCCAACACGCCTTCGGGTGGGGGAGCTCCGGCAGTAGCCAGTATGCTGGACCAGGTATCGCCGCCGTCATTACTTTCAAATATGTCCAGCAGCTGGCTGTTGGTGCCTACGTACATGGCATAGATATGCTGGGGGTTGGAGGGGGCTATGCACAGGCCTATACGTCCCTGGTTGCCTGTAGGCAGTCCGTTGGTCAGGGGTGTCCAGCTACTGCCGCCGTCGTTGCTCCGGTAGATGCGGGCGTTAGGACCGTTGACAAAGGATTCCTGGTTGTTGCGTATCCTGTCCCAGGAGGCTGCAAATATGCGGTCGGGCTGCCCGGGATGTGATACCATATCAATGATACCCGCCTGATTGCTGACAAACAGGGTCTGCTGCCAGCTTTGTCCGCCATCGGTGCTCTTGTAAAGACCGCGCTCCTGATTGCGCTCAAAGGGGATGCCCATACTGCCGACGAGCAGGTGATTGGGATTGTCGGGGTGGACAAGAACCTTGCTGATGATGCCTAGCGGGCTGGGCCCCAGCCGGGTCCAGGTTTCACCCAGGTCGTCGCTCCGCCAAAGGCCGTCGCCTATGGCCGGGTAGCCGCTGATGTTGGGATCGCCGGTGCCTGCATACAGACGATTGGGGTTGCTCGGGTCAAATTGCAGGTGGCCGATGGCCGAAAAGGTCTGCGCATCAAATACGGGCTCCCACTGCTGCCCTCCGTCGGTGGTTCTCCAGATACCGCCCAGCGAAAAACCCAGAAAAATGACCTGATCATTACCGGGTTGTACAGCTATGGTGTTGATCCTGCCACCCAGATTCGAGGGCCCTCTTACCTGCCAGGGCTCGTCAAATCCGTCCCAAAGGCCTTTGGCAAACGCTCTGCTTTTGGCATCCGCCAGCGCAGCGGCATAGCGCTCGAGGCTAAACTTGGCGTCGGGTCCGTTGCGCAGTAAAAAATACCAGTCGGCCGGCCACTGCGGGCCGCGACTGTCCGCCAGCCACGCGGGTTGTTGTTGCTGGCAGCTGAGGGTAAAAAGTAGTGTAATGCAAGCGATCAGCCTGTAGGCAAGGGACGTTGTAGTGGTATACATATTCGTGCTGTGAGGTTATATGAGAGGGGTAAGCCCGCTTCGCAATCGGTATCCATGATCACAAAACAGGTAGTGAGGGGATGTTAAAGGGATAAGCGTAAGGAAATGATATGGCTGAAGGTATTCCGGTCGCTGCCCAGATCGGTATAGCCATAATCGAGCAGCAGCTTGCCGAGCTTAAGGCCTATGCCCAGCCCCGGCCGGAAACGCCACGCCTGGTCGTCGCCAAAATTACTGATGCGCTGAAATTGGTTGACTCCTGCCCGTACAAACAGGAGGTCGCGCAGACTGGCTTCTGCGCCTAAGGAGGGGTCTATGCTGAAGGGATCTCCCGACAGCAGGGTGTTGCGCTTGCCATCGGTCGTAATCAGCAGATTGGTCTCTGTGCGCAACTGCCACTTCGCCAGCGAAAAGGTGCGCGCAATACCCAACAGCAGCTGTGGCTTGGTTAGCTCCAAACTGTTGATGGGCAGCTCATTGCCTGTCAGCGAAAGGGTTTCTTTTTCTGCTTCGGTAAACTGGAAGGACCAGGCATTGAAAGTATTCGTGATGTCTCTGGCCACGGCCCCAAAGGACCACTTCCCCCTGTCGGCCTGTAGGCCGAGGTCGAGCCCGAATCCCCAGGAAGTGGCAAAGGGGCCAATGCGGCGGTGAATTACTTTTACATTGCCACCTACGCGTATGCCTCGGTCGGCAGCCCCCAGCTTCCGGGCATAGCTGCCAATAAAGGCATAATCCGCCGCTGAAAATTCTACGAGATTGTCAAAATTGATGCTGCCGTCACTTTCGTACAGGGAGAGGGTGTTGGGAATCTGGTCTATACCAAAGCGTATGACGCTTAGCCCCAGCCTGTGCCCCGGTTTGTTGCCCGTAAATGTACCGCCGAGATAATCGTATTTGGCTACGCCGCCAAACCATTCGGCATGCATGGCTGCCAGCTGCGGACCTGCGCCTTCGTCTATGGCCGCCAGCCCCGCAGGATTCCAGTATCCGGCATACACGTCTCTCGTACTGGCAACCACCGCATTGCCCATCGCCTGGGCAGCACCTCCTATGCCTATGGATAAAAATTCATTGGAATATTTCTGCGCGGTAGCAGATTCGACACAGAATGTCAATGCGAGGATGATGACTATGCCAAGCCTGCCTGCAAATACTGTCATACCTTTATCTGTTTTGGTTCCTAAACAAAGATAAACGAGTATTTCTGGTTTTTTGGTTTGCGGCCGACATGCCGTGGTGTTTTAGAAAAAATTCACACCCGCGTTCTGTTATTTTTTAGAGAAAAATAACAGAACGCGGGCGCAGCTGATTATGCTTTTGGGCGGCAACAGCCGCCCAAAAGCATAATCAGCGCACTAAATGTACTTCACCTGCTAAAGTCTGCTTACCACAGCCTTCAGTTTCATAACGAAGGATGTATGTATATACACCTGCGTTATGCATATCCGCGCCTGCCTGCCCGTTCCAGCAGTCTTCCGGCTTGTCTGTAGCAAAAAGTTGGTTGCCCCAGCGGTCGTATATTTGAAACTGATAGCCCGGAAGTCCTTCATCTGAAAAGTAAGGCCGAAAGCAATCGTTAACACCATCCGCATTTGGACTAAATGCATTGGGCACATATATCTTGGTACCCATAACAACTCGTATGGTGTCGATGGGCTGGCATCCTTCCGGTCCTAAGAGGGTGGCTGTATAGGTGCCTGCAGTTTCAACAGTAACAGCGCTGCCTACGTACCCGTTAAACCAACGGGTATTCGGGTAGGGACTGCGGAGTTCCAGCGGGCCTGTACTGCACAGCAGGGTATCGTTGGGTAGAAATTGGGCAGGTACGACCGAAACGCTGAGGTTGAGGATACTGTCACAGCCATACCGGCTCGCAACTGTATCGCTGTAAATACCCGCTGCCTCGATCACAAAGTCATTGAACGGATAACGCTCTCCTTCACAAAGCACCAGGTTGGTCGTCTGCTGGTAATTTGGATGGACAATAAGCTGTAGGCTGCGAATGCTGTCGCAGCCATTGCGATCCGTAAATACGTCTGTGTACAATCCTGCCTGACTGTAGCTGTCGTATGTCCTGCCTTGGCATATATCTGCGTTGACGGCGGTTCTGTTGGGCGGAAGTACCTCCAGCCTGAGGCGGCGGATGCTGTCGCAGCCCATGACAGAGACCAGGGTATCGATATATAAACCGCTGCTATTGTAGTTTTCATATATTTCGCCCTCGCATATACGGATGTCAAGCTGACTCTCTGTGAATGCGGATACCGTCAGATTGAGTACCCGGATGCTGTCGCAGCCTGTTGCACTTGTAAACGTATCGGTATACATACCTGTCTCCGTGTAGCCCTGATAGCGGTCACCTGCGCACAGCTGCAGCGTCAGGCTGCTTTGTATCGCAGGGATTACCTGCAGTACTAACATACGTACACTGTCACAACCGCGGCTGTCGGTGAATACATCGTAATAAACACCGCTCTGGCTGTAACCCTCATAGTTTTCACCTGCGCAGATTTGCTGTTGCAGTAGACTGGTATCAGCGGGTGCTACTGACAGCTGCAGCATACGCACGCTGTCACAGCCTTGGCTGTCAGTAAATACATCGTAAAAAATACCCGTCTGGGTGTAGCCTTCATAGCTTTCGCCCGCACAAATTTGCTGTTCGGTCAGGATTGTATCGGTGAGGAGTACAAGTAATTGCAGCATCCGTACACTGTCACAGCCGCGACTGTCCGTAAATAAATCGTAATAAATACCGCTCTGTGAATAACCCTCATAGCTTTCTCCTGCACAGATTTGCTGTTCGGTCAGGGTGGTATCGGCAGGTATGATGCGCAGGTCCAGAATCCGCAAACTGTCACAGCCACGGCTGTTGGTGAATAAATCCTGGTATATTCCAGCCTGGTTGTAACCTTCATAAATTCCTCCCTGACAAAGGTTGTGAACGAGCGTACTCGTGTCCGGAGGCAGTACGGTCAGGTATAGGGTTCGAACACTGTCGCAACTACCAGCCAAAGGAATGGTATCTGTGTAAATACCGGTGGAGGTATATCCTTCATAATTACTTCCCTGGCAGATGCTGATACTTTCATTTGTCTCAACCAAGCCTGCGTTGAGATCAACATCTTGAGAAGTTACCACCTGACAACCATATTCATCTGTTACCGTCAAAAAATAGGTGCCGCTTGTTGTAAACGTATTGGTAGCTTGGTCGGGCTGCAGACCTCCGCTCCATTGGTAGGCCTGTCCGCCGCTGGCCGTCAGTGTAGCACTCCCACAGGTAGTCGCATCTCCGCTGATGTCTACCTCAAACAGGGGTGGATTCAGCCCCCAGGTCAGGTTGGTGTAAAACTCAGGCGTTGACGAGTAAATGGTGATGCAGTCAAATGCTCCGGGAAACAAGAGTATGGTATAGCCCTCGTAGCCAATAAGAGTTGTGTCAGACAGAAAAGTGACCCCACCGCCATTGTATATGGGTACGAAAGATCTCGATAACCCCAAGGTCACATGCTGACCAGTATTGCCAATCGACGCCAGTAGTAGTACGGGGTTGTGAACGGTCTCGGAAAAACACATGGTAGTAACACCTCCCGGCCCTGCTGCCCAAGTCGTGCGGGGTACGGTGGTATTGGGAGCCGCCCCGGGAAATCCATTGAAAGCCCCATAGTTAAAAATTCCGCCTGTCGACCCAAAATTGTAGTTAGCTGTCATGCTTACCTGATAAGTATTGGGTCCTACCGTTATATTGCCTGTAGCAGTATTGGGCGTGAATTGTGTCCACACTGTCCAGGAATAAGCCTGATTACACTGTGCGAGCAGCGGCATACCGCCACTTATTACACCCCCTAATAACCACACAAGCGCCCCTCGACAAAAAATCGTCATAGCTTGTTGTCTAATCATACGCGTTACTGCTGGCGCGAATTGAGTTCCGGGGGGCACGGGCTCTGTCGCATCGATATTGTATGAATTAAGATACCTGGCGGGCGATCAAGCTTAGTAGGCGGATAACCGGAATCTTGAAAAATTCGGTAAATCCGCATACATAAAATTTGACGGCCTGCTTACAATGGATTTAGGATCAAGGTTTGTAAATAACAATTGCGGCCCGCAGACTATTCGTATGATCTCCGACCACAATCCAGTAGCCGCCTGCAGGCCAGTCCGTGAGATCAAGGGGATAATTGTCTGCTATCGAGGGGACGGCTGTTGCCAGTCGCCACCTACGACCATCAGCGGCCACCAAAAACAAGTCTGCTTTATTGACAGCAGGCAGTGACCAGCTGAGCTGTGTCATTCCCTGGCTCGGATTGGGCATGATGCGCAAGCCTTGGACCACAGCTGTTTCTTGCGTAGCAGTCAGCATTTCTACCACAATTGTTGCGGAGGTCTGCTCGCAGCCGTTGGCGTCGGTGACAACCAGCACGTAGTTTCCTGCCGGCAGGCCGGTTGCCACTGCTTCGTCAGTGCGTATCTGCAGTTGCCCCTCCCGATACCAGCTGAATACGTAAGGAGGTGTGCCACCACTTACGTTGACGGCTATGGCACCGGTAGACTGTGCATCGGTGTCAGGCAGTGTCTGGGGGGCGCCTATACTAATGGAAGCAGGCGCGGAGATTGAAAACGGCAGCACTATCGAACAACCCTGCTCATCTGTTACCGTCACCTGATAAATTCCCGGACTGAGGCCGGTGACCGCCGCTTCTTCGCTGCCGGTAGACCACTGGTAGGTGTAAGTTTCAGGATTGCTACTCAGGCCTGTAAGCGAAGCAGTCCCGTCGGTACTGTTGTGACAGGCAGGTTGCTGGCTGACAAGGGTAGGGTTGAGGCTGCAGTCGGGATTCAGGCTGCATTCAATAACAGCTGAGGCTTCCCGCTCACAACCCTGGGCATCGCTGACGACAATGCGGTAAGATGATCCTGCCGGATAGAGCTGTGCAGGATCATATCCATAAAAGGTGTACAGTCCGGCTCCTCCGGCAGCACTGGCAGAAAGCGTTGCCTGACCATCACTGAAGCAGTTGACAGTGACTTCGAGGGATAAAGGCTCCCAGGCAGGTGCTGTCTGGGCGTCTTGAATGGAGAAGCATACATTGCCGCGCTGATCGATGCCCGAAGGGGCGACAGCGGTACTCAGTCGCAACAAATAGGTCTGACCCGGACTAAGGCTGTTGAGGCTCAGATAGCCTTCACATACGGGCTGGTTGCCGGAGCAATAGATTTCCTGCAGTCCGCTGGAGGGACTCGGACCGGGGCTGCAACTTCCTGTATAGACGGATAATACGTAGGGAAAATCTGTATCTGGCAGCAAACGCACAGAGCCGGATGGAGGGGCAATAAAGGAAAACCAAATGCTGCCACTGAGGCCGGCAAGGCAGGAGATGGGCGGGCCATCGAAGCTTGCTGAAAAGTTGTTGGCACTGGTGCAGGGGCCATTGACGATCACGGGCAGCGCCTGCGAACAACTGTCATTGACAGGCGGCTGTTGGGTGTAGCGCCGCACACGGGCACACAACTGCCCTTCAACCGTGGCAAAGGCGCCGCTAACGCGTAGGAAGTAGGTAGTTTGCGGTTGTGGTTGCTGCAACAGCAGCCGCTCACCCAATTCGCTCATAGCTACTTCCTGTAACTGACCGCAGCTGCCTGTATAAAGAGTAATGACATCAGCAAAATTTGCATCGGTGATGACTTCAAGTGACTGATTATCTGTTGCAGTAAAACTGTACCACACGTCTGCCCTTGCCAGGGCATTGCGGCTGGGGTAGGGGAAAAGGCTTGTCGACAGCAAGTTGTCTGCTTGCTGGCAGTCAGCGTCAATGGTCAGCGGTATTGCCTGCGCGCACAGCTCATGCGCATTGGGTGGCGGTGGTCCGGCTACGCCGGTTGCACTAAGGCAGTAGCTGCCGCTGCTGCTGCCAAAGCGGCTGTTTTCACCACTGACCCGAAGCAGGTAAGTAGTGCCTGCCTCCACATAGGCGAAGCCCTTTTCACCCTCAAAGCCATGTTCATCACGCGCCAGACAAGCAATTTCTGTCAGGTTGTCGCAATCGCCTGTATACAGGTTGATAAGATCATTGAAAAGGGCATCGTCATAGACTGACAGCCAACCGCTGGTTGCCGGCTGTACGCGATACCAGTTGCTGCCGGCGGGTCTGCTGTCAGCACAGCCGGGCAGGGGGCCGTCAAACAGGGCGCCAACGAGGTCCCCTTGCTGGCAGTCGGCACCAATCACCAACTCAACGGCCTTGTCACAAATCTCATTCGTCTCCTGAAAGGCATTTAGCCGCACATTGTCAAGGCCAACCCACCAACCCCAGGCATTGCCGTCGTCATAGTAAAAATAGATACGCATCCGGCGACTTCGGAAATTGGACAAGTCGACACTTTCATGCACGAAGTTGCCAAACGAAGGCCCACCCAGATCACTGAAATACTGCGCTACCGTCCGCCGCTGCCCGGTTTCTACATCGATTACACCAATCGCCAGATGCTCGGCAGCCGTGTAGCGCCTGAGGGTAACATCAAAGTCGAGTATCATCCTGGCTCCGGCAGTACCGTCAATCTCCGGACTGATAAGCCGGACACCACTGTAGGGGGCGTCGGATCCAATAATATCATCATCAAAGTAGGCCATACAACTGCCATTCAGGCTATTGGTAGGTGAGTCGGTGGTAGCAGCATAGCCAAACTGCCAGTCGTGCTCACCACTGAACTCAGTAGACCAGCCTTCAGGAAGGTCACAGCTGTTGAAAGTCTCCAACAGCAGGTTGACGCCTGTACCACTACCGGTAATGCGTATGTTGTCAATGCCGGCCCACCAGGCAAAGGCAGCACCATCGTCGTAGCGAAACATCAGGTGCAGCGAGGGGTTGTTGTAAAAAGACAAGTCTGCGCGCAGGGTGCGGTATTGGGAAAACTGAGTACCCGTCTGACTCGCACCCCCCTTATACCTGCGCAGCAGTTGATAGGTAGTCCCGTCGAAAACGTAAACCTCCAGACTGGCTGTATTCTGGTAGTCGCGAAAATGCACGTCTATTTCCAGTTGCAGCTCAGGAAAAGCAGTGGCGTCAATGGAAGGCGTGCGCAGCTCAAGCGTCCACGGAGGTGTGTTATTGCCGGTGAGGTCATCATCAAAAATCAACATACAGCTACTGTCAATGGTAGTGCCGTCATCGTTGTTGTTGAGCGGCCAGCCTACCCACCAGCGCGCATCGGGATTGCCCGTGAGCTGTACGTCCCAGTCAGCAGGCAAGCTGCAGCTGTTAAAATCTTCCTGGTATACAACCTCCTGTGCAGCTATTTGCTGCACAAAAAAAGAAGCCAGCAGTATATGTAAGGAAAGGATGTATTTCATCACTCGGTCATATTTTTGGTGATTGCCTCTGCCTGCCTCCCGGCCCTTGGCAATGATCGTATTTAGTCGGCTTACCATTGTATGCTGCGTTCAAATACCCGACCTGCAGTTTCAAGCCGGTAGCGGTAAGCGCCCGGACTCAGATAGTACTGCTGCGGCCTGAAGCGGAAGCTGTAGCTGCCCCGCTCGGCAAATCCTTCTGTCAGTACCCGCAGGCTGCTGCCATTAGGATGAATAATGGACAGTCGGAGCGGACCCCGTTGCCGCAAAGCATACTTGATGATGATTACGCCAGCCTCATCATCTGCAGGCTGGTGTCCCAGCAAGGCTGCCGGGTCATTCATAGGCGGTACAGGCGATGTCACCGGCAGTAGCTCCTCCAGTCTGTTGAGAGGGCGTCCCATGACGCTGCCTATAAGTTCCGGATCTACACAAAGCCATCGCTCAAGCACAGTAGCGTATACTTCGCGGAAATCAACAGAGAAAAAGGGATCACCGTAGTTGTCGAGATCTGTAAGGTTAGGTTCCGTGCCGTGGAATCGACTCCCCATGTTTTCTGAAATAATAAACATAGGAGAGCCTGTACCGTGGTCGGTACCCATGCTTCCGTTTTCGTGTATGGTTCTGCCAAATTCACTAAAAGTCATTGCCGTTACGTTGCCGCTGTGGCCGCTGGCGCGCAAATCGCTGTAGAAAGCTGACAGTCCCTCGGCCACACGCCGCAGTAGTGTCGGGTGGTTTTGCTGCTGGTCGGCATGCGTATCAAAGCCATCAATAGTGGCCAGGTATACACGTGTGCCCAAGCCTCCCTTGATTAGCCGCGCAATAATGCCCAGCTGTCGGGTAAAGTAATGGTTTTCATAGGATACCTGATTGCTGGCAGCATTGTAGGCATCCCTTATAGTCTCCGAGTAGCGGAACGAGCTGTTGGCTATCTGTCGAACGTAGGCAAGCTCGCGATCGGCCGCACTGTTGCTCATGCCTGCCACGGAGTACAGCTGTCCGGTGAGCGCTATTTGATAAAATTCACGCGGATTGCTGATACTCAGTGCCATATTGCCGGCGTCAGCCCGAAAAATCATATTGGTTTCTACCCCGATCTGTAGGGCAGGCGGGGCCACCGGCGGCATAGACTGAAAGGCAGGCAACTGCTGATCAAGCCAACGACCAATCCAGCCCGTATGAACAATCTCATTGGCATTAGAGGCAGAAGCCCATATATCACTTGAACGGAAATGTGAGTAATTAGGCTGCGGATAGCCAACATTATGGACGATCTGCAGATGCCCCTCTTCCCAGAAAGGCTGCAGCGCCATCATCTCGTTGGGCAGGCCGTACTGATCGTTCAGTCCCCACAGACCACTTTCCTGTACAGCAATGGTTGGTCTTATCTGGTAGTAGGTATCATTGCCCCGCATGATGAGGGTATTGAGCCCGTCATTGCCACCTTTAAGCCTGACAAGCAGCAGTATGCGGTCATTGCAGGGGTCTGTGTTGAGGGCACTTAGCAGGGGCGCAGGCGCAAAAGCCTGCAGACTGTGTCCTGCCAGTCCGAAAGCTGAGCCCAGTGCCGTGAGACCCGTCAGCTGCATGAAATCCCGCCGGCTGAAAACGCGGTGTGCATGCTGGTGAGCCTGTGCATCCTTGAGGCTGGCACCCCTGCGGTGATGATGTTTATGATTGCTCATGATAGCGATCGTTTTTTGGCGAAACAGGAAATAGATCAGGCCAGCTGCCACTCGGGCAGGCGGGTGAGGTAATAAAACAGTGACAGCAACTGGTCGGGCAGCTCCTCATAGTAGAGATTCCAGGTGCCGTCTTCAAAGTAGTTGGCTGGCACCTCCCCTTTAAAGTAGGCAACGGCTATGTCGAGCAAATCTTCTTCCAGATCCCGTTTGAGCAGGAAACGGGCCACAGCCTCCACCACAGCCTCAGCACTGGCCTCCGTATTGCCGTCGACGAGCTGTATAGCCAGCTGCCGCAGATGCTCCCGGCTGTCAGGGGTGTTGATGATGGTACCGTAGAGCAGAGAGGCAGTGTAATTCCAGCGGCTGGTGAGCGCATTCTCGTTCATCCAGCTGCGCTGTCCGGGCCAGCCGGCCACGTCAGGCGGATTAAAAAGCTCTTCACCCGACAGGTATAACCAATAGTTGAGGGTATTGAGCTGATCTTCTGTCAGTGGCGCAAGCTGATCCATCCCCAGCAAGCGGAAAGGACCAATAAGCGCTTCAAGGGGACTTTTTATCCGGTGATTGAGCTGAGCCTCGTCAAAGAAATGAGCACTTTTAAGGATTTGTCTGAATACAGGAGCAAGCTCCCAATTGTTATCCGTAAACGTCTGTGCCATTTGACCGATGACGTTCCAGTCGGGCGTCGCATTGACGAAGTAACGATAAATTTTGCTGCAGATATAGCTGGCAACCTGTTGGCTGCGTTGCGTGAATATCAATTCATGCACATCCCCATAACCCCAGTTGCCCGTCTGCCCAAAAATGGTCTTACTGCCCGCATCATGTCTGCCGGAAGAAAAGGTTACGGTGATGTCGCAGGCATAGCGGTTGATACGCCAGCCTGTGAGCGCGCGAGCTACCTCGACAATATCATTTTGGGTATAGCCATTACCTTCACCCATGGTAAACAGTTCCATTAGTTCGCGGGCGTAGTTTTCATTGGGTTGACCCACTACGTTAATATTGCCGTTGAGGTAGATCAGCATAGCAGGATTGAGGCCCATCTCTGTCACTAAAGCCCGGAAATTGCCCAGACAGCGGCTGTATAACAGGTTGTAATACGACCACTTGAAAGACGGACAGTCATAAACGACCTCTTCCGTTGCAAAATGGCTGTGCCAGAAGACCGCCAGCTTGGCTCTGGGGTCACCACCGTGGATGTCACTGAGCCAGCGACGGGAAAGTTCGCGCTTGTGTTCAGAATACAAGTCGGTATCGTTACCATAGTTGCTCCACTGCCAGGTGGCCCACTCGGGTGGGTCGGGCGGACTCAGCGACAGCAGATTGTCGATGAGCTGGTCTACCAATACCGAAGGGCTGAGCTGTAATCCTTCCCTCACCTGTGTGAGAGATGCTCCAAAACCAATCCGCTGGTATAAATGTTGTACACGACGCTCATCCCAGGGCTGGTCGATACTGGGCTCAAATGGTTCTAATCCTGTTATTATCGCCATGGAAGCATAATTTATGGTGAGGGCGGGTATTTGCAAATTTAAAGAAAACGTATTGGGCAAATGTATCGTTTTTTCTGTTGGAAAAGGCCTTTGGGGACAATTCTTTTTGACTTTGCTGCCCCTTGCGATTTTTTAGCCCGCTATAAAAAGCGTACATTTGCTAAAAATAGCTTCCGGATGATACGCATACTCAGTGATACACCTTCTTTACTCGGCAACTACCTGGCTGAAATCAGGGGAGTAGCTACGCAGAATGATGCCATGCGCTTTCGTCGCAATATGGAGCGCATCGGTCAAATCATGGCCTTTGAAATCAGCAAAACCCTCAGTTATGAAAACAGGGAAGTCGAGACGCCCCTGGGCACAGCCAACCTTATGGTGCCTTCGGATAAGCTGGTGCTGGCAACCATCCTGCGCGCAGGGCTTCCGCTTCACCAGGGGATGCTCGATATGTTTGACGGAGCCGGCAATGCTTTCGTTTCAGCTTACAGAAAACATCATAAAGACGGTAGCTTCGAGATTGCTGTGGAGTATATCTCCTGCCCGGAGCTGGACGAAAAAGTGCTGGTCATCGCAGATCCTATGCTGGCTACCGGCGCCAGTATGGTGCTGGCTGTGCGCGAATTGATGCGCTACGGACAGCCCCGGCAACTGCACATAGCCTCCGTGATCGCATCGCAGCAGGGTGTGGATTATGTGCGCAGAGCTTTTCCCAATGCTACCCTCTGGCTGGGAGATGTAGATGAAGAACTTACAGCTAAAAGTTATATTGTGCCCGGTCTGGGTGATGCAGGTGACCTGAGCTTCGGGCCTAAGTTGCAGGATTAATGCACCGGACTGCTCCGCAACGGGCACGTGAGCCTGTGCAGAGCAGTCCGTAATGATTGTTAATTTTACTTAAAAAAATATTTTAATTGTCAAAAAAAAGTTTTCCACATTAGTGTATAAATTCTTAACTTAGTATTCAACAAAGCCCCCTATTTTTATCTTCTCAAATAGAGCGAACAGATTTCCTCCCTGAAAGAAAGAGAAAAATTTTAGACCCATATTTTTTCATTACACTGCTTAACTTATGAATCCACCAGCGATTAAGCGAAAGGCGGATGCGGCTCTGACCGCCTACCCCTATGAGGAAGTCCTCAAGGCCTCCATTGCCTATTTCCAGGGCGATGAGCTGGCTGCGAACGTATGGATCAACAAGTATGCCCTCAAAGACTCTCTGGGCAATATATACGAGTTGTCTCCGGACGATATGCATCGCCGCATCGCCCGCGAGCTGGCGCGCATCGAGCTCAACTACCCTAATCCGGTCGCTGAGGAGCAGCTGTATGAGTTATTGCGCGATTTCCGCTATGTGGTGCCGCAGGGCAGCCCGATGGCGGGTATCGGAAATACCTTGCAGATTTCTTCGTTGAGCAATTGCTTTGTCATTGGCAATGATTCAGATTCCTATGGCGGTATCGTCAAGGCGGATGAGGAGCAGGTGCAGCTGATGAAGCGGCGGGGTGGTGTAGGTCAGGATCTTACACATATTCGTCCAAAAGGAACACCAGTCATGAACAGTGCGCTGACGTCGACAGGTATCGTGCCTTTTATGGAGCGTTTTTCTAATTCGACGCGCGAGGTGGCGCAGGACGGGCGTCGGGGTGCACTCATGTTGACGGTTTCTGTCAAACACCCTGATGCGGAGGATTTTATTGATGCCAAGCTTGAGCGGGGTAAAGTGACAGGTGCCAATGTGTCGGTGCGTATCACGGATGAGTTTATGCGCAAAGCGATTAAGGGGGAGCCGTTCAAACAGCAGTTTCCTGTCGATGCCAAGACTCCCCGTTTTGAAAAAGAAATTGATGCAGCTAAGCTGTGGGAAAAAATCATCTACAACGCGTGGAAATCTGCCGAGCCGGGCGTACTGTTCTGGGATACGGTAATCAGGGAGTCGGTACCGGACTGCTACGCAGACAAAGGGTACAGAACAATCTCCACCAATCCCTGCGGTGAGATACCCCTCTCTCCCTATGATAGCTGCCGCCTGGTAGCCATCAACCTGTACAGCTATGTAGAACAGCCATTTACGGCTGCCGCCTGGTTTAATTTCGATAAGTTTTCCCAGCATGTGCAACTGGCACAGCGCGTAATGGACGATATCATCGATCTCGAGCTGGAAAAGATCGACGCTATTCTGGAGAAGATTGTCAACGATCCCGAGAATGACGAGATCAAGGCAACAGAGCGGCGGCTATGGGAAAAGGTGCGTAAGGCTTGTATCAATGGCCGGCGCACAGGACTTGGCATTACCGCAGAGGGCGATATGCTGGCAGCGCTGGGCTTGCGTTATGGCAGCGACGAAGCACTCGAATTTTCGGTTGACGTACATCGTACCCTTGCTACGAGTGCCTATCGGTCGAGTGTTACCATGGCGCGCGAGCGCGGTGCCTTCCCCATCTACGACAGTAGCCGTGAGGAAAAGAACCCCTTCGTCCAGCGCCTGCGGTCAGCTGATCCGGCGCTCTATGAGGAAATGGTTGCACATGGCCGCCGCAATATCGCGCTGTTGACCATAGCACCCACGGGTACTACCAGCCTTATGACACAGACCACTTCCGGAATTGAACCTGCTTTTCTCATCAGCTATCTGCGCCGCCGCAAGGTGAATCCCAACGATAAAGATGCACGGGTAACTTTTGTAGACGAAGTAGGTGACTCCTGGGAAGAATACAATGTCTTCCACCACAAATTTATCACCTGGCTGCTGGCCAATGGGTATGACGTCAATAAAGTCACTAAGATGTCAGCAGCAGAGCTGCGGCCGCTGATAGAAAAATCTCCTTACTTCCGTGCTACGGCCAACGACGTGGACTGGGTGCAGAAGGTCAAGATGCAGGGGGCTATCCAGAAGTGGGTTGATCACTCGATCTCGGTAACCGTCAATGTTCCTGAAGATACATCGGTCGAGATGGTGAAAAAAATATACGAAACGGCCTGGGAGGCCGGGTGCAAAGGGTGTACTATCTATCGCGATGGCTCGCGCTCGGGCGTGCTGGTCGCTGAGAGCAGTAAAAATGAAAAGACAGAGACCGGCTTCCGCGAAACCATGCCGCCCAAGCGGCCTGAAAGGCTGGAGGCAAAGGTTGTCCGCTTCAAAAATGCGGAGGAGGACTGGATCGCAGTCATTGGCTTGTACGACGAGCATCCCTATGAAATTTTCACCGGTCGGGCTGTCGATACTTTCCTTCTCCCTGATTATGTATCCAGTGGTTGGGTAATCAAGGCGAAAGATGAGGAAGGGCGGAATTTGTACAACTTCCAGTTCCTCGACAAAGATGGCTATCGCGTTACCATCGAGGGACTTTCCCGCTCTTTCAATAAGGAGTATTGGAACTATGCCAAGCTGATCAGCGGGGTGCTGCGTCATGGTATGCCTATCGTTCAGGTGGTGGATCTGGTGGAAGGACTCAATGCTGAGGACGATTATATCAATACCTGGAAGAATGGTATCGTGCGCTCACTCAAACAGTTTGTGCCGGATGGAGCCAAGGCTTCCAACAGTGAGTGCCCGAGCTGCCACGATCACGACGGACTGATCTATAAAGAGGGTTGTCTGATCTGTAAGAGCTGCGGCTACTCGCACTGCGGCTAGGCGCATTGAGCTTGTTTTGCAAAAAAAGCACCGCCCCCCGTTTGTGGGAGCGGTGCTTTTCTGTCTGCGTGAAAACGCTTACCTTGGCGGGCTTTTGAGAGCGTATCCGGGCCTTTACCGGATGTCCAAAATAATCAACTATGCAGCATATTCATAAGCAAATAATTGCGCAGCGACTGTCAATTGCTGAGCGGCAGGTGGCTGCTGTCATGCAGTTATTGTCGGAAGGAGCTACCATTCCGTTTATTGCGCGCTACCGCAAAGAGGCTACCGGCGAACTCGATGAGGTTGAGATTGCCGACATCCAACAGTTGATGCGGCGGCTCGAAGAGCTGGAAAAACGCCGGGCTTCTATCCTGGCCTCTATCGAAGAGCAGGGCAAGCTGACGGCCGAGCTGCGCGCCCGTATTGAAGCTACGTATGATGCTTCGGAACTGGAGGATCTGTACCTGCCATACAAGCGCAAGCGCAAAACGCGGGCGGGTGTTGCCCGCGAGCGCGGCCTGGAGCCGCTCGCGCTGGCGATTTTGGCACAGAAGGATGACCGGCTGGAGCAGCTGGCTGCGCCTTTCCTGCAGGAGGCGGTACCCGATGTGGAGGCGGCTCTCGAGGGCGCCCGCGACATCATAGCGGAGCTGGTCAGCGAAGACGAAATTGCACGCAACCGCGTGCGTGCTGCTTTTGCCAAAGAGGCGGCCGTTGCGGCCAAAGTAGCGCGTGGCAAGGAGGAAGAGGGAGCCAAGTACAGGGATTATTTCAACTACCAGGAGCCGCTCTCTAAGTGCCCAAGCCACCGCTTACTGGCCATCTTTCGCGCTGAGTCAGAGGGGATACTGCGCGTTGTCATTGGTCCCGAAGACGAGGCGGTGATCGCCCGGCTCGAGCAGCAGTTTGTCAAGGGGCGCGGGCCCGCAGCTGAACAGGTACGCTTGGCGGTAGCTGACGGCTATCAGCGGCTGCTGGCGCCCGGGATTGAGACAGAATTTCGGCATCTGTCAAAGGAACGTGCTGATAAAGAGGCTATTGATGTGTTCGTAGCCAACTTGCGGCAATTGCTGCTCTCGGCTCCCCTGGGTCAAAAACGGGTGATGGGTATTGATCCGGGCTTCCGCACGGGCTGCAAGGTGGTTTGCCTCGACGAAAGCGGCAACCTGCTGGCCTATGATGCCATTTTTCCCAACCCTCCCCAAAATGATGCTTTTGGCGCAGCCATGAAGCTTGAAGATTTGGCCGACCGCTTTGCGGTGGAGGCCATCGCGCTGGGTAGTGGCACTGCCAGCCGTGAGACAGCTGCTTTTTTGAGGGGAGTCAACTTTGACAGGCCTGTTGACATCTTTGTCGTCAACGAGGCGGGAGCTTCTATCTATTCGGCTTCAGAGCTGGCACGGGAAGAGTTTCCTGACCATGACATTACGGTGCGCGGTGCAGTCAGTATCGGCCGTCGATTGCTGGATCCACTGGCAGAGCTGGTCAAAATAGATGCCAAAAGTATTGGCGTCGGTCAGTATCAGCACGATGTCAATCAGCCTATGTTGCGCGATAGCCTCGACCGGACGGTGGAGAGCTGTGTCAATAGCGTAGGCATCAATCTCAATACGGCCAGCAAGCATTTGTTGACCTATGTGTCGGGGCTCGGACCGGTACTGGCGCAGAATATTGTCAGCTACCGCACGGCCAATGGCCCTTTTCGCTCACGCCGCGAACTGCTGAAAGTGAGCCGCCTGGGGGAAAAAGCTTTTGAACAGAGCGCAGGCTTCCTGCGCATTCGGGAGGCTGCCAACCCGCTCGACAATACAGCTGTCCATCCCGAGCGCTACGCGCTGGTGGAACGAATGGCAGCCGATCTGGGCGTTGGCGTTGCTGAACTCATCGCACGGCCTGAGCTGCGCCGCCGAATCAGGCTGCAGGATTACCTGAGTGCTGATGTGGGACTGCCAACACTCAGGGATATTTTATCCGAACTGGACAAACCCGGCCTCGATCCGCGGGGGCAGGCCAAACCCTTCGACTTTGGTAATGTTTCTACTATAGAAGATTTGCAACCCGGCATGGTGCTGCCGGGGATTGTGACCAATATTACCAACTTCGGGGCTTTCATCGATATTGGTATCAAGGAAAAGGGGTTGGTACACATCTCGCAAATCGCTGATAAGTTTGTCAAAAATCCGGCCGATGTGCTGCGTCTCAATCAGGAGGTACAGGTAAAGGTGCTGGAGGTGGATGTCGCTCGCGCAAGGGTACAACTCAGTATGCGAGGGGTATAAGTAAAGGTGAAAAAAATGAAAGATAAGCAGTTGCGATTATTTACCTTCATTGTGCTCGGCTATATGCTGCTGGCTTTCGTCTGGTGGTCCGTGCTGCTTTTTACCAAAAACAGGGATGCTTTTCAGGCAAAAGTTGAATTGCAGAAGATGGGTATGGTCGCTGAGGGACTGGTAACTACCGAAGCAGATTTCTATGGCAGCGACCGCTACCGGGAACTGGAAAAGCATTATCGGCGGCAGGAATACATGATTATCGGCGAGTCACTTGCGCTCATTCTCAGTGTGCTGGCTGGTATCTACATCATCTCAGGTGCTTTCAAACGCGAAATGGAGGCGGCCCGACAGCAGCGCAACTTCCTGCTCTCAATTACGCACGAACTCAAATCGCCCTTGGCGGGTATCCGCCTCGTACTGGAAACGCTGTTGCGCCGTACGCTCAACACTGAACAGATTCACCGATTAGGGGAAAATGGTATGCGGGAAACGGATCGCCTGACTAAGCTGGTCGAAGATTTGTTGCTCTCCGCCCGGCTGGAGTCGGCCTATCAACCCAATCGGGAGCCTATTGATCTGGAGGAGCTGTTGTCGGATTGCCTGGAGCGCATACGCCATAAACAGGCCGAATTTCAATGGGTTTTTACCTGTACAGACCACCTGCCGGTGATTGAGGGTGACAAGGCCGGCTTGCATTCGGTAGTGACCAACTTGCTCGAAAATGCTGCCAAATACAGCCGCCCGCCGGCGAAAATTACACTCAGCTTGCGAAAAATTGACAACCATTGGCTTGAGATAAGTGTTTGTGATGAAGGGATGGGTGTACCTGATGCCGAAAAGGCTAAGGTTTTTGAAAAATTTTATCGCGTAGGTAATGAGGATACCCGCCAAACCAAGGGCACCGGGCTGGGCTTGTTTATCGTCCGGGAGATCGTCCGGGCGCACAGGGGGACTATAGAACTCGCCGACAACAAACCTCGGGGCACAGTCTTCAATATCCGCCTGCCACTTTGACAAGCTCGCGAAAATGTAATCTTCAGATTGTTTATTTTTTGTCTTTTTTTGGGGAAATTAATAAATGAAAAGTAAATCCACCCATTTCGGGCTGGCGTCAGCCACCCCAAAATGGGTGATAACAGCCTCATTTTAACAATACTAATTTGCCATATATCATGCACAGAATCTTGCTTGTCGAAGATGAAGAGAGTATCCGGGAAACAGTCAAGTTCAATCTGGAAATTGATGGTTACGAAGTCGTTACGGCAGCACATGGCCTTGACGCGCTGCGCTATGCCGATACACAGCATTTTGATCTCATCATTCTGGATGTTATGCTGCCGGAGATCGACGGCTTTCAAATATGCGAAAAACTGCGCCTTACCAACCGCGAGGTGCCCATCATTTTTCTGACAGCCAAGGACAGCGCGCAGGATCGCATCGCCGGCCTGAAGCGGGGAGGAGATGATTACCTCACCAAGCCGTTTGTGCTCGAAGAGCTGCTGCTGCGCATCAAGAAGCTGATTTCTCGCAGCTCCCGCCAATCGGAGCCCATAGCAGATGTGTATACTTTTGCCGGCAATGAAGTCAATTTTGCTACCTTCGAAGCAAAAGGGCGCAATGGCAATTTTACGCTCACCAAGAAGGAAGCCATGTTGCTCAAGCTGCTTCTCGACCGAAAAGGAGAGGTGGTCAGCCGACAGCAAATTCTACAGGCAGTATGGGGCTATGATGTATACCCAAGTACACGTACCATCGATAATTTTATACTCTCCTTCCGTAAATACTTTGAGGAAGATCCCAAAAATCCGGTACTCTTCCTGTCTATCCGGGGGGTTGGGTATAAGTTTGTAGAATAGCAGGGTCATAGCGCGTTTACGCAGTTGGGCGAGGCATGGCTACAGCCATGAAAAAATAAGGCTTTTGTGATTTGTGTTACTTACAGTAGCCTGGACTGACATGTATCTTTGTGTCAACAAATGCAAAAAAAACATTAGCTATGTCAATCCATCAGGTATTACAACAGCCAGGTACTACAGTCATCGATGTTCGTGAACCATTCGAGTTTGCCTCCGGTCATCTGGAAGGTGCGCTCAATATTCCATTGGGTGAGATACCTGCACGCTCGCAGGAAATATGCGGCATGAGCAAGCCTATCGTTGCTTATTGCCGTTCTGGTATGCGTTCCGGGCAGGCAGTAGCTTTTCTGAAGGCTCAGGGCTGCAGCGATGTCTACAACGGCGGCAGCATCATGGATCTGCTGAACTAAGTATGCGCTTGCGGGGATAACAAACTGGCGCTTATTGATTTTTCGGAGAAAAATCAATAAGCGCCAGTTTGTTGAAAGCCCTTTTGAGCGGCCGAGGCCGCTCAAAAGGGCTTTTGTATTATTTGGGCACAATCACATCCAGAGCCTTCTGCCGAATCAGTGCATTGAGGGCAGGAATGTCTTCAGATTTGATGAGCTTCCAGCGGTTCAGCTCAGCATCTATCGCAGCTTCCATTTCTGCCTTGACCGTCAGCGCTGCTGCTGTTGGCCTGAAGTTGCCGACACCCGTCAGCGCATTGAGATGCGCCAGCTTGTTGGTCAGCCGGATAGGGTAGTTGAGCGGATCCTGACCGCTTCGGTTTTTGGTCTGGTAGAGTGTTTCTTCGATGGAAGTCATCTGCTTCATGATGGCCTTGACTGTATCGACCACTTCTGCCTGCGATTTGGCATCGAGGCGATCGGCAAAGCCTTGCAACTGAGCGCGCAAATCCCGGATGTCAATGATTGCCTGATGTGCTTCACTGACCTTGGCCTGTACCTCTTTCATGAAATTGAACTGAGCAAGGTAATCCTCGGGTGTAGCCTCTGCGCGAGGATCCGGCAGTATGCGGAAGTTTTGTTCCAGCACCTGGTCGCCAATGCTAAGTTTCGCCATGTAATTGCCAGGCACAGCTCGTGGGCCATTGACGCCAGCCCACCAAAGAATCATGCCGTCGAAGCGCGTACCCGCCGGATAGGACAAATCCCAGTTGAAACTGTTGGCACCTGCCTTGACGGTCAGTTTGTCGCGCGCTTCCTTTGCTTTGGTCGAGAATTCGCGGATCAGGTCGCCATCTTCTTCATAAAAGGCGAGTTTGATTGCTACGGAATCGGCGGGCAGTGTTTTGATGAAGAAATGTAAACTGACACCACCGGGATGATTCTGGCCTTCGCGCTTGTTGGGGCCTCCCTGACCTCCCCCCATACGGTAACTGTCGAGCGGCCTGAATAAATAGCTTTCGCTGGCAGCAACTTTGTCGCTTAGCTGGTGAAGGGGGGTGAGATCATCAATTATCCAGAAACTCCTCCCCTGTGTAGCAGCAATCAGGTTGTCATTTTTGATGGTCAGGTCGGTAATGGGTACGATGGGCAGGTTGAGCTGAAAGCGCTGCCAGCTGCGGCCATCGTCGAAACTGATGTACATACCCGTTTCGGTACCGGCATACAATAAGCCGGCACGCTTTGGGTCGGCCCGCAGCACGCGGGTGAAATGAGTGCTGTCGATCCCTTGGGTAATCAGGGTCCAACTGCGGCCATAGTCGGTAGTCTTATAGAGATAGGGTCGATAATCGCCCAACTTGTAACGCGTACCAGCCACATAGAGACCACCTTTTTCAAAAGGATGGACATCAACACTGTTGATCATCATCCACTCAGGCATATCAGGTGGGGTCACATTGGTCCACGTCTGCCCGCCATCGCGGGTGAGGTGTATGAGTCCGTCATCAGAGCCTGTCCAGATGACACCTGCTTCATGATGGGATTCCGCTGCCGCAAAAATAGTGCAATAGTATTCCACACCCGTATTGTCCTTGGTGATAGGGCCTCCGCTGGGGCCCAATTTGGTGGAATCATTGCGCGTGAGATCCGGGCTGATGGTTTTCCAGCTATGTCCCTGATCGGTAGATACATGCAGCTGATTGCTGCAGGCATATAGTTTCTTGGGATCATTGGGAGAGAAGAAGATAGGAAAATTCCACTGAAAGCGGTATTTCATCCCTTCCGCTCCGTAGCCCATGGGGTTATCAGGCCATACATTGATGGCTTGCTCCTGCTTGGTTCGGTGGTTCATCCGGCTCAGGTAACCACCGTAGCTCCCGCCGTAAACGATATCATTGTCAAGTGGATCGACTGTCAGGTGGGCGCTTTCACTACCTGCGCTTTCCTCCCAGTCGCGCTCACCAATGGAATAGCCGTCGGTGCGGTGTGCAATGCGGACGGTAGAGTTGTCCTGCTGTGCGCCGTAGATGCGGTAAGGGAAGTGATTGTCAGTCACAACCCGATAAAACTGCGCCGTAGGCTGATTGAAGTAGGTGCTCCAGTTTTCACCTCCGTCAAAAGTTATCTGTGCGCCTCCGTCATCGGCTATAGCCATGCGCTGGTTATCCTCGGGGGCAATCCACAAGTCGTGGTGGTCACCATGGGGGGCATTATACGATTTAAAGGTACGTCCGCCGTCGGTACTTTTGTGATAACTGACATTGAGGACGTAGACAATTTCCGGATCCTGTGTATCAGCATAAATTCGGGTATAGTACCATGCACGCTGGCGAAGGGCCCGGTTGTCATTGACTTTCATCCAGTTGTCACCGCCGTCATCGGAGCGGTAGACACCGCCGTTTTCATTTTCGATGATGGCCCACACCCGTTGGCTGTTGACAGGCGAAACGGCAATGCCTGCGATTCCCCACGAGCCGGCAGGCAGGCCTTTATTGCTGGTGATTTTTTTCCAGCTATCCCCGCCATCGGTACTTTTCCACAAATCGGATCCCTCACCACCACTTTCCAGGCTGTAAGGGGTGCGTCGCACGCGCCAGGTTGTTGCAAACAGTACGCGCGGATTGTTGGGATCCATGACCAGATCAATAGCACCTGCATCGGCATTGGCGAAAAGAATACGCTCCCAATGCTGTCCGCCGTCCTTACTGCGATATACGCCTCGTTCTTCACTGCTTTTGAAGAGGTCGCCGAGTACGGCTGCATAGACGAGGTTGGGATCGCGGGGATGGATGCGCACCCGGGGAATGTGCCGGCTATTGGTCAGTCCGACGGACTGCCAGTTTTTGCCGCCATCTTCAGAACGAAACATGCCGTAGCCATAGGATACATTGCCGCGAACGGTTTTTTCACCGCCCCCGACGTATATGACATTGGGATCGGAGCTGCTGACAGCGATTGACCCGATTGACCCACCGAAGTGCCCGTCGGAGATGTTGTCCCAGGTCTGTCCACCATCGGTAGTACGCCACACGCCGCCACCCGTAGCACCAAAATAGTACAGGTTAGGCTTGCCCGCAACGCCCGTTACAGCCGTAGAACGGCCTCCGCGGAAAGGACCTATACTGCGCCATTGCAGGCTGTTGTATAGCTGCTCGCTATAGCTCACCGCCGGCGGAGCTGCAGGCGCTGTTGCGCTGCGCTGGCGTCGCGTCTGTCCGAAGCCAGGTAGCAGCAGGCCGATGCCAAGTACAAGCAGCATAAATCGAAGGGTAGCTGATTTTATCATATTGCTGTATTGTAATGTTGTATAATCAGTCGGTGGGCGCAGGCTATGCCCGGCGCAGAGACAGGTACAAATGGCAATCTACCAATCTGTAAATGCCTGATTGAAAATGTCTTCGGCAATTTGTTCAGTTATTCGCTGTATAGCGGCAGACTGAATGGATGCGAGATCCTGGTTGGCACCAAAATCAAAGAAAAATGAAAAATTCTTCCTCCAGTTTTTACCTTGCTCACGGTGGTTGGTAAATTCGATGGAGGTAAGAATGGTCAGACGGTTGATCGCACTGCCGGTACCGGCAGTGGGCGCCTCAGAAGATACGCGAAAGTCTACAATGCTACCTGTAAACTCGACATCCGGATCTGTATCTTCAAAGCGCAGCCGGCTTTCATTCTGGATTTTTTGCTTGAGCGTTTCGCTCATATCCTGAGAAAGGGTGGGCGGTGCGTTGACGGCATTGCTGCTGAGCTGTCCCACATAGAAAGTCTGGACATTCGGCGAAATACTAATACCGCTGAGCGTATAGCAGGAAGATGCGGCTATGATACAAGACAGTACAAGCACCGGCAGGAATAATTTTTGCATAAGCCCCTCGCTGAGCGGTCAGGGGATACGCACCTTCTTAGAACGCATACCCTGACCGAATGAATCTACTTGAAAGTTATCTCTCCGTCAAAATTGGCCTTGCCGTCCATTACATCCAGCAATTTGTGTGTGACGGTCACCGTCGACCGCTCAATATCGGCCGACGCCATAGTTGTTTTACGCACTTTGCCGGGAAGGTGGTATATGGACTTGATGGTAGCGTCGGCCATCATCATTTTGGCCATTTCGAGGCTCTCATCCTCCATGTCGGCCAGCATATTGTCTACCGATGAAGTACGGCTGAATTTTTTGCGCTGCAGGCTGAACACACTGCGCACGGGCGACAGGCCTGCACTACCCATGTTAACCCCCTCTTCGGTGAGCGTCTGATAAAGCTGGTTCATTTCATCCAGTTCACTCAGGGTTTTGAAAGAAAAGGAAATGAGGATTTTACCTGTTTTGCGACTTTGGCTCATATCCATTTTCATGGAGAGTTGTTCCAGCAACTGACGCTGCCGGCTGCTGAGAGAGGCAGGCAGATCATCAAGATTGGCAAAATTGATGAAGGAGTCTATTTCGAGTTCCTCTTGTCCCATCTGTTCTGCGATACTTTGCGCCATAATACCCCCCATGAAATCATCCTGCATGACCTGGCTGAGATCCATGGTGTACTCATATTTACCGGATCCGTCTGCGTTGATCCAGACTTCTTCAACAAGCTCAAAGCAACTTGTTAGTGTAAGGCTCAGGATAGCAATAACGAACAACAACTGTTTTTTCATAGTTCAGTTTTTTTGGATTTGAACGGAAAAGTAAGGCTATTATTCTTTATTGCAATCTTCTGGCCGTTGTTTTTTTTAAAAAGGCCCTGATATGCATTCAGTGGAGCAGCTTATATCCCGATTGCGGGCCTATCTTGCAAGAAGCGAGCCAAAAGGGGGGAAAAATGCAAAATCTGTGCTACTTTTGTGGCGTAAAAATAGAATCTGTAAGTCATGAAGGCATATATTTTCCCTGGTCAGGGTGCCCAGTTTCCGGGCATGGGTAAAGAACAGTACGAAGCAGATGCTTCTGTGCGCAATCTTTTTGAGCAGGCAAATGACATCCTGGGGTATCGCTTGTCTGACGTTATGTTCAACGGGAGCGAGGAAGAACTCAAACAGACGCGCATAACACAGCCGGCAATTTTTGTGTACTCGCTTGCGCGTGTACAGATGGCGGGTGAAAATTTTCGGCCGGCAGCTGTTGCGGGCCACAGCCTGGGCGAATTTACCGCCCTGGTGGCTGCGGGGGCGCTCACCTTTGCCGACGGCCTGCAGTTGGTGCGTCAGCGTGCTGAAGCGATGCAGCGGGCATGTGAACTCACAGAAAGTACCATGGCTGCGGTGCTGGGACTGGATGATGCCAATATTGAGGCTATTTGTGCCGGGATTGACACAGAGGTGGTCGTTCCTGCCAATTACAACAGCCCTGGCCAGCTCGTAATCTCCGGTAGTAAGGCAGGGATTCAACTGGCTATTGAACGGCTGCAGGCAGCAGGAGCCAGAAGGGTAGTGGAACTAGCTGTGGGGGGGGCTTTCCACTCTCCACTGATGCAACCTGCACAGGACGAATTGCAGCAGGCAATCGAGTCAACACCCTTTCAGGCACCCAACTGTCCGGTTTACCAAAATGTAGATGCGATGCCTCATACTGATCCGGCAGCCATTCAAATCAATCTCATTCGCCAGCTGACAGCACCGGTTCGCTGGACGCAGACCGTCGAACAGATGGCAGCGGATGGGTATACTGAATTTATAGAAGCAGGTGGCAAGGTACTGCAAGGGCTGGTCAAAAAGATCAATCGCAGTCTGTCTGTCGCTGAGCTGTAAACGGCTGTTTCTGCTGTACTGTTCAGCGCGTACAGGAGATTTTTCGCCGGAGCCAAAACGTAGTTATTACGCTTCTCTGGCTGGGTAAGGCAGGTTTTGTTCTTTCAATAACGCAATAGCATTCGAAAAAACAGCTCATTTGCCTCCGGCCAGGAATCCGGGATACGCCCTGACCAGGACAGCAAGCAAGGGCATAATATGCTAAACAAAGGTATGATGAATGGCAAGGTGCAAATAGCTAAAGGTAAATTGCTTATAGCAGAACCTTTCATGGTTGATCCCAATTTCAAGCGTTCGGCTATCCTGCTTTGTGAACACGATGGAGAGGGTACACTGGGGTATATTCTCAATAAAAAATTGCACTCACGGGTAGATGAGCTGGTAGATGATTTCCCGGATTTTGCCTCACAGGTGTACTTTGGCGGCCCTGTTCAGACTGATACCCTTCATTTTATTCATCGGATGGGAGAGCTGCTGGAAGGGAGTTCACCCATCATGCCGGGCTTGTGGCTGGGAGGGGATTTCGAACAACTCAAGTTTTTGATCAATACGCAGGTGATTCAGCCCAATGATATTCGCTTTTTTTTGGGGTATGCCGGTTGGACAGACGGACAGCTTGCTGAGGAGATGGAGTATGGATCATGGATCATGGCTGATATGGACATCAACTATCTTTTTAAAATTTCTGCCGATGCGCTTTGGCAGGCGGCCATGATGCACAAAGGAAATGCCTTTGCGGTAATGTCTCAGCTACCGGAAGAATTGTTGTGGAACTAACAGGTGGCTGCCGGTTGTCATATCCTTGTTTTCCTGTATAATCATTGACGGCTCATCGTCATCTAAGCAGCTAGCTGCACAACCTCACATCATTAGTGTACCGTATTTAGCCAATTTTATTTTATTTTTTTATGACAAATGTCAATAGTGTTCTGTTGACATTTGCTTACCTTGGCAGTCAAATACGTGTATATGATTCTTGCTGTTCTCAAAGAGCCCCGGGATGCCCGGGTAGCGCTTACACCCGACGGAGCTGCCAAACTGTCGGCGCTCGGACTGACGGTATGGGTGGAAAAAGGAGCCGGTGAAGAGGCCTTTTTCGACGACAGTGAATACGAACCGCAGGCGACAGTGGTAGAACGTTCGACCATTTACCAGGAGGCAGGCATCATTCTGAGTATAGAACCCCTGCCGGAGAGTGAATGGGGGCAGCTGTCAAAAGAGGTGGTGCTGATTGCACAGTTTGCGCCATTTAACGATCCTGATCTCGATGCCCGCTTGCGTGCAGCCGGCATCACGGCACTCAGCATGGATATGATTCCGCGCACAACACTGGCACAGAGCATGGACGTTTTGTCCAGCATGGCCTCGATAGCCGGTTATCGGGCTGTACTCGAGGCAGCACGCCACCTGAGCAGGTACTTTCCAATGATGATTACGGCTGCAGGTAGTATCCGGCCTGCTAAGGTGCTGGTATTGGGTGCTGGTGTTGCCGGCCTGCAGGCTATTGCTACGGCCCGTCGACTGGGTGCAACAGTTGAGGCGTTTGATACGCGCCAGGCTGCCAAGGATGAAGTGCAGAGCCTGGGTGCCAAATTTGTGGAAGTTGAGGGCGCCAAAGATGAAAAAACGGCAGGTGGTTATGCTGTAGAACAGTCGGAAGAGTTCCTGCAGCGTCAGCGTGCTGAAGTGCAGGCAAGAGCTACTAAGGCTGATGTGGTCATCACCACTGCGCAGGTTCGGGGTCGAAAGGCTCCTCTGCTGGTGCCGGCAAGTACCGTGGAACAGATGCGTGCGGGCAGTGTGATCGTCGATCTGGCTGCTTCTACAGGCGGTAATTGCGAGCTGACCAAGGACAAGGCTGTTATCCGTCATAAGGGGGTAACCATAGTGGGCGATAGTGATCTCGCTTCTTCTATGCCTCAGGATGCCAGCGTTATGTACAGCAATAATGTTGTTAATTTTGTTAAACTGCTCGCACCCAAAGGAGAGTTTAACCTTGATCTTAGCAACGAAATTATTCGGGGCGCCTGCTTTACGGCATTGCCGTCCTGAGGGTGTAACGGGTTCGTTTCCATTTAAATTTAGCCAATAAATATCCATATTATGGAAGGGTTTTTCCAGTTTTTTATCGACAATCTGCTGCTGATATATCTGTTGGTATTTACTGTTGTGCTGGGGTTTGAAATTATTGCCAAGGTACCAACCGTGCTGCATACGCCGCTCATGTCGGGGGCTAATGCCATCAGTGGCGTTGTAATCATCGGGGCGATCCTGCTGGTCAGAGAGGCTAAGCCGGACGACTACCTGACGCTGGCGATGGGCTTTGTAGGTGTCGTATTGGGCATGGTCAATGCAGTAGGTGGCTTTGTCGTGACAGACCGAATGCTGGAGATGTTCAAGAAGAAGAAACCAGCCAAGTGATAAACTTTGCCGGCGGAACAGGGAGCCGTCGGCCAGATGAATCGGACTGGTGCATTGGCATTGCGTCCTTTCAATAATGATCAATGAATGTTGTTGCTTATGACAGCTATATTTTTAGTAGAAATGGGTTATCTGCTGGGTACGGTGGGCTTCGTGTGGGGTCTGCGTCTGCTGAGTTCGCCCGATACGGCCCGTAAAGGCAATATGATTGCAGGCGTAGGGATGGCATTGGCTATCCTGGCAGCCTGCCTGAGTCCCATGGAAGGTGCCAACAATAATTATGGCTGGTTGCTGGCCGCATTAGCGCTGGGCGCAGTGATTGGTACTGTATCGGCGCGCCGGATTGCCATGACTGCCATGCCGCAGATGGTTTCCATTTTCAATGGCCTGGGTGGGGCTACTGCTGTACTGCTGGGCATTATTGAGCTCAATTTATTTTTTGCCGGACAACGTCAGCTGGATGAGGGGCAGATGATCATTATCCTGGCAGCTCTGCTGGTCGGGGGTATCGCTTTCACTGGTAGCTTTCTTGCGTATGGCAAACTGGAGGGTGTCGTAAAAGATGATAGCTTCACACTGCCCATGCAGCACATTGTCAACATGCTGTTGTTGCTGGCGGCACTGGTAATAGGAGGTATGCTCACGCTGCAAATGGAGGAGGCTTCTTTCTCACTGGCGCTGGTATTTATGGTAATAGCATTGCTGTATGGGATATACTTTGTGGCTCCTATTGGCGGTGCTGATATGCCGGTGGTTATCTCGTTGCTCAACTCATTTAGCGGTTTGTCGGCAGCCGCAGCAGGTCTGATTTATGGCAGCAATTTTATGTTGGTGGGTGGGATTCTCGTAGGGGCTTCTGGTACCATATTGACGGTTATGATGTGTAATGCCATGAATCGCTCGCTGCTCAATGTACTGATCGGTGGCTTTGGGGGCTCTTCGGCAAGCGGCAGTGCTGGTGGTGCGGCGACTGGCGATATGGTTGTCAGGGAGGTAAGTATGAACGATGCAGCTATTCAGCTGTACTACTCCGGCACGGTCGTATTCGTTCCCGGTTATGGTCTGGCTGTAGCCCAGGCGCAAAAGGCACTCAAAGAGGTTGATGATCTGTTGGAAGCCAATGGCGTAACGGTGCGCTATGCCATACATCCTGTCGCTGGTCGTATGCCGGGGCATATGAATGTGTTGCTGGCAGAGGCTGATGTGCCTTATCCCAAACTGCTGGATCTCGAAGAGGCCAACGAGCTGTTGAAAGATACTGATGTGGTGGTCATTGTGGGTGCCAACGACGTTGTCAATCCTGCTGCTGAGGATGATCCCTCCAGCCCTATCTACGGTATGCCCGTACTTAAAGTGTGGAATGCTAAGCATACAATCGTGGTCAAAAGAGGTATGAGTGCCGGTTATGCCGGTATCGAAAATCCGCTTTTCTTCCATCCAAAAAATAAAATGCTTTTTGGTGATGCCAAAAAGGTTCTTACTTCACTTGTTTCGGAACTAAAAGGGCTTTAATTTGCTTACCCGTAAAGGGGAGGTTTAGGTCCGGAGGTGTGATCGAAGTTTTTGGTCAGGGTTGATAGCAATTTTTTGTGTGTTTTCGTGTTTTTCTAAGGGCATGGTTAATTGTTGTGTGACCTGAAAAGCTGAAAATATGCGTAAATGGATTGTCGAGGCCCTGTAAAAAAATAAGCTATAGGCTCCCGGGTTTACTTCTGCGCCAATACGATACAGCCCCTTGTATCTGCAAGGTTCGCTATTCGTTCTGCCGCAACTGAATTGCTTCCTATTAGTCCATTAAAACAACAGATATTATGATTGTAACGGGTATATTGCTCTTTTTGGGTTTGATGATTGTGCTGTCAGGGGTATTTACTGTCCGACAGCAGTCAGCTGCGCTGGTCGAGCGATTCGGCTCTTTTCACTCTATTAAGCGGGCGGGCCTTCAGTTCAAAATTCCCATCTTCGACAGGGTAGCGGGTCGGGTAAGTCTTAAGGTACAGCAACTGGATGTACTGGTTGAAACGAAAACCAAAGACAACGTTTTTGTCAAGCTCAAGGTCAGCGTACAATTTCTGGTAAATCCGGACAGCATTTACGATGCTTTTTACAAACTTGAAAATCCGTACGAACAGATCAATGCTTACGTTTTTGACGTGGTGCGGGCAGAAGTGCCCAAGTTGAAGCTGGATGATGTATTTGAGCGCAAAGACGATATTGCCATAGCGATCAAGCGGGAACTTGAGGAGGCTATGAATGACTATGGTTACGGAATTGTCAAGGCACTGGTAACGGATATCGATCCTGATCACACAGTCAAAAATGCCATGAACCGTATCAATGCAGCCGAGCGTGAAAAGCTGGCTGCAGAATACGACGGTGAAGCCGAGCGTATCCGCATCGTTGCCAAGGCTAAGGCGGAGGCAGAGAGCAAGCGCCTGCAGGGTCAGGGTATCGCTGATCAGCGCCGCGAAATAGCCAAAGGTCTGGAGGAATCGGTGGATATCCTCAACCGCGTTGGCATCAACTCTCAGGAAGCATCGGCTCTCATTGTTGTGACACAACACTACGACACACTGCAGTCGCTGGGCGAGCATGCCAACAGCAACCTGATCATGCTGCCCAACGCACCGAGTTCGGCCAGCGATATGCTTAGCGATATGACAGCTTCCTTTATTGCCAGCCAGCAGGTAGGTAATAAAATGAAAGAAAGAGAAATCGAACTTAAGCGGGCTGAGGCCAGAGAAGGCGGTAAAAAATAAGGTTCAAGAGTGCCGCGTAAGCGGAATCAAGGTTCAAGCAAAGGGGGGTGACAACTGTTACCTCCCTTTTTATATATATGCACTTGTGTACGCAAATAATACCTGTCCGGATAAGGCGCGGTATTTGGTGCTTTGCCGTATCTTTGCTGCTCAAAATACTGGTGTGCCAGGCAGTTTAATGCCATGGTAGGTGGGTGTTCTGCTCACGATTCCAACAACGCATACCCGGTTACCCAAAAAATGGATAGCATGACGCAGTCAAAACATTACGCCCCCCGCGAAATTGAAGAAAAATGGTATCAGCACTGGCTGGAGCAGCGATATTTTCACTCTGAACCCGATGAGCGGGAGCCATTCAGTATCGTAATTCCGCCGCCCAATGTAACGGGCATTCTCCACATGGGGCACATGCTCAACAATACGATCCAGGACATCCTTGCCCGGCAGGCACGCCTGCAAGGTAAGAATGTATGTTGGGTGCCCGGTACAGACCATGCTTCTATTGCTACAGAGGCGAAAGTTGTCCAGATGCTGCGCGAACGGGGTATTCGCAAGAGTGAGCTTAGCCGCGATGCATTCATGGAGTACGCATGGGAGTGGAAAGAAAAGTATGGCGGAATAATCCTCGATCAGCTCAAAAAACTGGGCGCCAGCTGCGACTGGGATCGCACGCGTTTTACCATGGAGCCGGCACTGAGTCAGGCTGTAGTCAAAGTTTTTGTAGACCTCTTCAACAAGGGTAAGCTTTACCGGGGCAAGCGAATCACCAACTGGGATCCGGAGGCGCTCACAGTGCTTTCCAATGAGGAGGTAATCTATCAGGACGAAAATTCCCGCCTTTATCATGTACGCTATCAGGTCGAAGGAAGTGATGAATGGGTGACCATTGCTACACAGCGGCCTGAGACGATCATGGCAGATACGGGACTCGCTATCAATCCGTCGGACGAGCGATACCTGCACCTCCACGGGAAGCGGGTGATTGTGCCGCTGGTAAACCGCTCAGTACCGATTATTACCGACCATTATGTTGATGTGGCTTTCGGAACGGGGGCACTTAAAGTGACGCCGGCGCATGACCAGAATGATTACGAACTTGGTCAAAAGTACGGGCTGGAGGTAATCGATATCCTCAATGCAGACGGTACGCTCAATGAATTGGCGCAGTTCTGCGTGGGCATGGATCGCTTTGCCGCTCGCAAGGCCATCGGTAAAATGCTGGAAGAACAAGGCTATCTCGTAAAAATTGAAGATTACAGGACGCGCGTCGGTCGCTCTGAGCGGACCAATGCGGTTGTTGAGCCACGGCTTACGCTGCAGTGGTTCCTGCGAATGAAAGATATGGCCGCTACTGCGCTCGAGGCGGTACGTTCCGGTGAGGTCAGGTTTTATCCCGAGAGTATGTGGAATATGTACCACAGCTGGCTGCAGGAAGAAAATATCCGCGACTGGTGTATCAGCCGGCAGCTTTGGTGGGGACAGCGTATTCCTGCCTGGTACCTCGGTGCTGGAGATGATGCACAACTGTTTGTGGCGGAGACAGCCGAAGAGGCGCTCAGGCAGGCCAGACAATTAACCGGCAATGAAACGCTTTCAATTCAGGATCTGCGACAGGATGAGGACGTGGTTGATACTTGGTTCTCTTCCTGGTTGTGGCCCATCTCTGTTTTCGATGGTTTCGAACGTCAGGATGAGCTGCGCTACTACTATCCTACCAATACTTTGGTTACAGGCTGGGATATTATGTTTTTCTGGGTAGCCCGCATGATCATGGCAGGCTATGAGTGGGCAGGGGATTTGCTGGGTGAGCAGGCAGAAAAGCAACCCTTCCGTGCTGTCTATTTCACCGGTATGGTGCGTGACAACAAGCGACGCAAAATGTCCAAATCACTGGGTAATTCGCCGGATGCGCTGGAACTGATCAACACCTATGGTGCCGATGGCGTGCGTTTTGGCTTGTTGTCGGCTGCGGCTGCAGGCAATGATATCATCTTCGATGCACCCTTGGACCCTGCAACAGGGCAGGTGCGCAATGAAAGCAAACTTTGTGAGCAAGGCCGAAATTTCTGTAATAAACTTTGGAATGCGCTGCGGCTAATCAAGGGCTGGGAAATTGATCCGGCACTCAGCGCCGGAGCCGTCAATACATTGGCCGCCGATTGGCTGGAGAACAGGCTGGCACAGACAGTGGCTGATTTGCAGGGGCTGATGGCCGAATACCGCCTGAGTGAAGCCATCATGACGCTCTATAAATTTATCTGGGACGATTTTTGCTCCTGGTATCTCGAGATGATCAAGCCCGAAAGTGGTGCACCGATTGATCAGGCTACCTATGATCGCAGCATCAGTGCTTTCGAGCAGATGATGATTCTGCTGCATCCGTTTATGCCATTCGTGACGGAGGAAGTATGGCATGGGCTGCGCGAACGATCGCTGGGTGATGACTGCTGTGCGGCAAGCTGGCCGGCAGTGCAGCCATTCGATGCGGATGCTATTGCGCGGGTAGAGCGCGCCAAGGCAGCAGTGAGCGGAGTGCGCGAGATCCGCAATAACAAAGGAATCAAAATGCGCGAAGCGCTGGCACTTTTTGCACCTCCGACGGCGGCGGCCCGCGAACTGGTGGAGCATGCAGGGCTGCGTTCGATGATCGAAAAGATGGCAGTACTCTCTTCTCTCACTATCAATGAGACGGTACCAGAAAATGCAGTGGCTTTGTTGGTGGGCAACGATAATTTTTATCTCGAAATTCAGCAGGAGATTGATACAGAGGCTGAGCGCAGTAAGATTTCAGGCGAACTGGAATACTACCGCGGTTTTGTAGCTTCAGTCATGAAGAAACTCAGCAATGAGCGCTTCGTGAGCAGTGCGCCTGCTCAGGTAGTTGATGCAGAGCGGCGTAAACTGGCTGATGGAGAGGCAAAAATAAAAACCCTGGAAGAAAGTCTGGCTAAATTGGGCTAAGACCGGGTTAACCTTTTGCGGCCTCGGCCGTGAAAAGGACTAACGCACAATCGCTAAACTTTTGGCGGTCGAAGCCGCCAAAAGTTTAGCGATTTTTTTTATAGAGTAACGGGTATGCTGCCGGCCATCATACGGGATAAAAACATATCCAAAGCAGCTCGCTTGGGGGCATCAAGATTATAGCTGATATAACGGGTATAGTATTCTTCCAGCGAAAAATCAGGTTGTGGTGAAGGTAGCAGCAGGTTGAGCTCAGGAATAAGGGCCAGGCCTGCTTTAAGGGCCTCATTGAAATCGTCAATAAAGGTTTGCGGCAATGGGCGTACAGCCACCCAGGCTGCAAATACGAAAGGCAAACCTGTATGGTTGTACCAAGCTTCAGCCAGATCGTACACATAGGGGAACCGCTTATCAAGCCCAATGGTACGGTCGCCAATGACCAGGCCACCGGTCTTTCCGCCAATGCGTTCTTCGTAGCCGGCTTGTGCCGGAATCAGCTCAGGTGCAAGTTGCCAGTACTCATCAAGCAGTAATCTTGTAAGCGCCACCGAAGAACGCGAATGGTAGTCGAGGTAAATACTGTCGAGCTGCTCTATGGGCAGATCGCTGTAAATGCAGACTGTTTTTACGGCCCCCACAGCCCCGATACAGTAGTCTGACACCAGTTGCCAGTTGTCCAGCTCGGGCAGTACAGCCACCGGAGTCAGGGCTAAATCTACCTCACCATCGCGGAGGCGGCGGGCACATTCACTAGGAATCGCCAGACTGAGTTCCACTTGATTCGCCAGAGGACTCCGCAGGATTCCATATAGCAGAGGTTTGGTATTGAGGTAACTGACTGCCGTTATTTTGATTTTTTGCATCGATGGTTTTCTTTGGTATATCCGAGAGCTTATCAGCGGGATTATCAGGAGACGGATGTAATCAGTCCATGGTGGTGGAGATGGGTCAGATCATTGCGCATATCCAGCTGCGGCTCACCTGAAACATCAAAATGAAGTCGCCACAGGCCTGTGTTGTGGTGTGCAAATTCATCCATCCGGCGCAATGATTTGTTGAGCAGCAGACACAGCAGCCCCCGCATGGTGCGGCCATGCGAGCATACAAGCAGTAAGGATTCCGGTCGCTGGTGGAGATAGTCAATAAATCGCCGCAGCCGTTCTGTCAGCTCAGCAGCACTTTCCCCGTTGGGGATTCTGGCGTTCATATGTCCCTTTCGCCAGGCGTCGGTTACCTGGTGAAAATACTTTCTGCCTGCATTGTCATAGGCCTGCCCCTCCAGATCACCCCAGCTGATTTCATTCAGTTCCGGCATAGCTTGCCAGGGGATGCCCTTCTCGATAAAAGGGCTGACGGTCTGTCGGGTGCGTTGTAGAGAGGAAGTCAGCACCAGTTCGAAAGGCAGGTGCCCATACATGAGATGAAAAGCACGGGCCTGCTCGCTACCGAGTTGGTTTAGCTCGCTGTCTACACCAGCGCCTTGCACAATGCCCTCTTTATTGTAGCGGGTTTCGCCATGACGGAGCAGGTAGATTGTTTTGGACAGCAGTTTTGGGGGCATTTTTTCCGGATATTTATGCATTGACTACAGGCAGCTCAAAATAGCCCCTGAAATTATCGTCGTCAAAGGTGATCTCACTATAATCCTGAATGACATTATAGAGTGTATCGCGCTCAATCGGGCGGCGGTTGACTGCTTTGATGAGTTTGACCAGCTCGGCAGTAGAGAGTGCCGGATTCTGCTCTTCAGAGCCTGCCATAGAGTAAATCTTAGTGGTATCGTCGATGGTGCCATCGATATCGTCGACACCAAAACTCAGGGCGAGCTGGGCAGTAGAACGCCCAATCATCGGCCAGTAGGCTTTTATATGATCAAAATTATCAAGATAAATGCGGCTGACAGCATACATGCGCAAATCTTCAATGGTAGATACCTCAGGCAGGTGAGACATCTCATTGTTTTGGTTGCGAAACTTAAGCGGGATGAAAGTCTGGAAGCCGCCTGTCTTGTCCTGCAGCTGCCGAAGCTGCTCGAGATGATCAATACGGTGCATATAATTTTCAATGTGACCATAGAGAATGGTCGCATTGGAACGACCTCCCAGCGCATGCCAGATTTCGTGGATGCGCAGCCATTGTTCTCCCGAGCACTTACCTCCTGCAATTTTATCGCGTATCTCCGGATGAAAAATTTCGGCACCTCCGCCCGGCATACTGTCCAGGCCTGCTTCCTTCATCAGTCGCATACCTTCTTCATAGGACACTTTTGCTTTTTTGAATATATAGTGGTACTCCACCGGGGTAAGCGCCTTGACGTGCAGTCCGGGGCGGTGCTCTTTGATGCGCCGAAACAGATCGCTGTAGAATGCCAGATCGTACTGCGGCAGTACACCTCCCACGATATGAACCTCTGTTACAGGCTGGTTGTCGTACTTTTTGACAATATCAAGCATGTCCTCCAGGCTGTATTCCCAGCCTTCATGGCGTTGCTTGATAAGTCGTGAATAGGAGCAGAAAGTACAAGTATAGACGCAGATATTGGTTGGCTCCATGTGAAAATTGCGATTAAAGTAGGTATTATCACCATTCTTTGCTTCGCGGACATAGTTGGCAAGGACACCCAGATAGGGGAGAGGAGCCTCTTCAAAAAGGTAAATACCATCATCAAAACCAATGCGCTCAGCATTGTTTACCTTTTGGGCTATTTCCCGCAGGCGGCTGTCCAGTTGCGGATTGGCCAGCAAGGTGGCAATAGCGTTGGGTTGATGATCATCGTTATGGCTGACAGTCATGGCTGGCTTGCTTTTTTGCTTTCAATTATTTTTGAAAAAACAACATACGAGTCCGAATAGTTGCCGGGCAAAAATAATTGTTCCCGCGCAGTCTATGGCTGATATTTGTTATCGTTACAGTCATAGCGGTTGGTTTGTTAGGGCAAAAGGGCTATTGGGGCAAAAAGGCAGCTTAAAGCTCAGGCAGGAGATATGAAAATAGTGCAAATTCAGTTTTATCTTTACTGCCCGGGCGTCGGAGGATTTTTGTTGCAGCAAGCCTGCGCAGGCAACTGTCGGGACGATGGCGGCTGCGGTGAACAAAGAAAACAATCATGCTTTCAGTGCTTATTCCCGTATATCAGTGGGACTGTCGACAGCTTGTGCATGAACTGCTGCGCCAAGGCAGGATGTTGGGGTGTGCCTTTGAAATCCGGCTTTACGACGATGGCTCTCCGGATGCTTGTCGCCTGCTCAATCGTCAGTTGTCGACCCAGCCTGAGGTCGTGTACCGGGAGTCCCCGGTCAACCTCGGTCGTGCGGGGATTCGCAATAAACTGGCAGCAGAGGCTCGGTATGATTGGCTGCTGTTTATGGATGCAGACAGTGGTGTGGTCAAAGATGATTTTTTGCGGGTATATATGTCGTATGCCGAATCACCCGGGCTTGTCTGTGGCGGTCGTGTATATGCTTCGAGGCCACCGGCCGACAGCTCGTACTATCTACACTGGCTGTTTGGTCGCCGGCGTGAAAGCTATATGGCAGGCCGCCGGCAGCGCGATCCGCTACTGGGTTTTATGACCAATAATTATATGATTTCCCGTCGTCTGCAGCAAGCCTTTCCCTTTCACGCATCCCTACGTACCTACGGTCATGAAGACACCCTGTTGGGCTTGCAGTTAAAAGAAGCGGGCATTTCCATTTATCATATTGACAACCCTTTGCGGCATGAAGGTCTCGAAACTACCCGTGTTTTTTTACAAAAACAGCAACAAGCTATCCGCAATCTCTACCAGCTGAGCCAATCATACCCAAGCCTCAGCACCCGCCTGCTTTTTGCCGTAAGGCTGCTGCAAAGTGTATGGCTGTTGCGCCCGTGCTACTACCTGCTCCGGCCGCTGGCCGGCTGGCTGGCCAACCGGCTGGAGCAACAACCCAGCTCCCTGTTGTGGCTCGACCTATTGAAGATTTATTGGCTGGCCGACAGTATGCGCAGCCCTGTAATTTCTGCCGATTTGTAACTAATGCTGCCTAATTCTTCGCTCATTTGTATGTTTTCGAATTTTTGCGTATATTTGTACAGATGTGCAATAGGCTTTCCCCCTACCTGAAAACATTGTATTAACACCATATTATCATAGTCATACTTCTCCAAAAATTAAATGCTCACAAGAAATGAGGAAAATTCTATTGTTGCTGCTATCCAGCCTTTTGTCCTTATCCGCCCTGTTTTCACAAACTGAATGGTCTGTCGGTGCTTCCGTCGGACTGGCCAACTACCAGGGCGATTTGCTAAAAGAGGATTACGCTTTGATTAAGGAAGCGCAATTGGCGTATGCACTGCACGTGCAGGCTCACTTTTCACCCGCGATATCCGTCAGAGCCGGCTTTTTGTTTACACAGTTGCAAGGTGATGATTTTAAGTATCCCGACCGTAAAAAAAGAGGGTATAGTTTCACCACCGGCATCACAGAAGTTGGATTCATTGGCGAGTGGGAGCCTTTTGGCTGGCAGGCAACGGCTATCCGCCCCGGTATTTGGGGGTTAGTCTCTCCTTATCTTAGTCTGGGCGCAGGTTTCGCCTTTACCAACCCCAACCCGGATTTTCCCAATGCTTCTACAGAACTCAATCCGAGGGAGTTGCAGGATGTGAACGCTAAGTACAGCAGGACCAAGTTTATTGTCCCTATGGGTGGCGGACTCAAATTTCCGATTGCTGATGGCTGGACAATTAAGGCCGATGTTGCCTTTCGTTATCCGTTTTCTGATTATCTGGATGGAATTAGTATTTCTGCCAATCCGGATGCGCTTGACTGGTATCATGTAAGCACAATCTCGCTGAATTACAAGTTTCGAAGCTAGTAAATTGGGGCTAGAGGCAATTTTTGTTTGGTTTATTTGCGGGTATACGCGCTATTATTTACCTTGTGTTGGAGTTTTATCGCATCTTTTTTTGCTGCCTGTCGGCAAAAAAGGTATTATATGTGCGTTGATTGTTCTGATTTTTCAAAAGAATCAGTCAGTGCATGTTAAGCAGTATACGCTTTTGCGGCCGGAGCCGCAAAAACCCATACTGTTTTGCCGGATTCATCAACCCTGAACTACAAAACCTTGTCTTCATGTCCAACCCCCGACTCTATGCATTGGTGGTAGCCATCGATAACTACCCCATTCCCCATCATCGTCTGAAAGGCTGCGTTGCTGATGCGAACTTACTGCTCGGCTGGCTGCAGCAGCAGTTTCCTTCATCCGCATTGCAGGTTCGGATGCTTCAGGATGCTGAGGCTAGCCGTGATGCTGTCATCAGCGCTTTTTCAATTTTTGAGGATGCCCGGGACGGCGATAGTTGCCTGTTGTATTTCAGTGGGCATGGTTCGCAGACGGTGGCTCCCCTTGCGTTGCGCCACCTTCATCCCGGGGGGATGCTGGAGTCAATACTGTGTTATGACAGTCGGCAGCCCGGAGGCAGAGACTTGACCGACAAGGAACTGTCATGGCTTATCTGGCGGGCGCAGCAGGGCAGGCAGCTACATTTTCTGTCAGTCTTCGATTGTTGTCATGCCGGCAGCATTGACCGCAACCTGGAAGTAAAGGCACGCATGGCAGAACCTGCTTTTCTGCCGACGCGTATTGAGGATTTTCTGGGCTTTGCCGATTACAGGCTGCAGGAGGTTGATGGGCAAAAACAATATACTCCTCCCCGCGGTCGGCGGGTGCTGCTGTCGGCCTGCCGCGATCATGAGACAGCCAAAGAATTGGTTATCAAGGGGACAACCCACGGTGCTTTCACCTACAGCCTGCTGGAGGTGCTGAGTCAGTACCCGGCAGGGCTGTCGTACACGTCTTTGCTGGGGCATTTGCAGCTGCGGGTGGCCGGTCACGTGGGGCAGCAGACCCCTCAGCTGTCGCTGCAGGAGGCCACCGACGGCGGGCTGGGATTTCTTGGTCTGCAGCGAGATGCATCGACGCACTTTGTAGCAGCCTACGATCGCAGCCTGCAGGATTGGTACATCAATGCAGGCCGTATGCATGGGCTGCCGGCAGACACAGACTTGGCGTTTGAGATTTTTTTGCCAGATCAGCCTTCCATGCTGGCGGTGGGTCGCGATCCGGAGGCAAGCCGCTGTCTGCTGTCAGGTCTCGAAAGGGCAGGGCTGGATGTACAGCAAACTTATGCCGCTGCGATCCGGGCGGGGCTGCCGCAGCTTTCGCTGCGTTTGCCGGCTGACGCCACGCCCGAGCAGCTTTTGCGCTTACAGGAAGCTTTTGAAAAAGGCGGTTTCAACAGCCTGTCGCTGCTGCCGGCAGGCAGCGAGGGCGCCGAGCTGGATATTGTATTTAGGGAAAATGCCTGCGTGCTGCAGCGGCCCGGCGATCCGCGGCCGCTCTTTCGGCGGGTAGTGTGCGATG
Organism: uncultured Saprospiraceae bacterium; assembly: GCA_964441755.1. Taxonomy (GTDB): domain Bacteria; phylum Bacteroidota; class Bacteroidia; order Chitinophagales; family Saprospiraceae; genus JAUMBM01. Next base: position 299,434 of record CAYTVG010000003.1, on the reverse strand, counting down.
ATGTTGCAGGTGCGGCCCGCTTTTTTGAAGCAGCTACCCGCGTGGCCAACTGGCAGCGGGTGCTGGCCATACAGAACCCCTACAGCTCGCTGGCGGTGGGGCGGGACTTTGAAATCCGCTGGTGGCGTGTCGCCGATCCTGTCCGCTGGAATTTGCAGGATGACAACCCGGCGCTGGAACCTGTCGAAGATTTGGAAGTGCCGCAAATTTTTGCCTACGGCTACGATAGTGCCGATAGCAGCGGCAATCCCTGGCGCCCGCCGGGCTTTCAGCTGCAGATCCGCAATACAGGACAGCGCCCTCTCTTCTTTAGTGCGGTCAACCTCACCCCCTCTTTTGGTATCTCCAATGCGCTCCTGAGCAAGGAAAACAGCCTGCTGCAGCCGGGGCAATCTGCCTTCCTTACGGATGAACCCGGCGATGGCCATGCCTACCACAGCATTCCTTTTATCATGGATGAAGACCTGCTGAAGGCGGGCGTTTCACAGGTAAATGAATATATTAAGCTGTTTGTCAGCACTAAAGAAATAGATACCCATCGCTTTAATCAGGAAGCACTGCAGATGGACGATCAACCGGTGGTGCATAAGCGGGCTGGCCGTCAGGGTATTGCACGGCCGTCGGCTGATGACTGGCTGGTGGTCGATCTTACGGCTACCGTCGTTCATCCCGGTTCGCGTGTGCCACTGGTCGGTGGCCAGTCCACGGAGGTAATCAAAGGTGTGCAGGTACGGTTACCGGCCGGCTGCGCCGCGCTGGCCGCCCTCAATGCCGGCGAAGTCAGCGCCCGCGATTTGGGCCGTCCAACGCTGCCCGGCAGCCAGCCGGGCTGGACACTGCATGCTTTGCAGACAAACCGCTCGGGCGCTGCGCCGCTGAGCGTTCTTGAACTCTTTGATTTGCAAGCTGGTGAGCTGGTAAACCCGCTCAATCCTGCATTCATCGAACTTGACTCGGCTGTGGAAGCTGATGAGTTGCTGGTACCCGTTGGTTACGATACAGCTACGGGGCTTTATTACCCGCTGGGTATGATGGAGTCGGAAAGACTGGTACGGCTCGACGAGTTGCCGGAGGCAACGCCGGAGAGCAGCCGCAGCCTGGGAGGATCGATAAAAATATTTTTCCTCAAAACTACCTCCCGCCTGCTGGGGCATACATACGAATATCCGCAGCTGGCAGTGGCCAGCCTGCAGGCCGACGAGACGCAGCCGATGGGGCTGCGGGTGGTATATGAAAAAAATGCGGCTTCGGTGGCAGCTGCCGTGGGCAGCGCCCGCAGCATAGCGCTTTTTATCCATGGCATCATCGGCGATACCAGCGAATCGCCCAAGGCGCTGGCGCTGGCACGTGATAGTGCGGGTAAGCCTCTGAGCGAGCACTACGACCTGGTACTCACTTTTGACTATGAAAACCTCAACGATCCTATTGTTACAACGGCAAGGCGTTTTAAAGAAAAACTTGTACAGGCCGGCCTCGGGCCGGGCCATGGTAAGGTGCTGCATGTTTTTTCCCACAGCATGGGCGGGCTGGTAAGCCGTTGGATGATTGAGCGGGAGGGAGGTCAAGAAATGGTGAGTCACTTGTTTCAACTGGGTACGCCCAATCTGGGCTCGCCCTGGTCGTCGGTCTACCAGCTTGCGAGTGTGTTGCTAACCAAGGCCGTCAATGGTGCTGCTTTGCTCAAACCCTGGCTGCCGGCTTTGCGGATTCTTGGCAAAGGGGTCGACCGATTGTTTGTAACGCTGCAGGAAATGCATGAAGACAGCGATTTTCTACAACAGCATCTCAATGCGGCAGTACCCGATCCGGGTATCCCTTATTTTATCATCGCCGGAAATACACGGCTGATTCCGCGGCCGGCAGGTGATGCCGAGGACAAGCTGCTGGAAAAGGTCCTGCGACGCTTTCACGGTATCCATTATGTAGCGCTGGATAAACTGCTTTTCAGGTCGCCCAACGATATAGCGGTCAGTGTAGATCATTGCAGGGAAGTGCCCGAGGCAGCGGCCAGGCGATTCCCGCCAACGGCTGTTGAAGCAGCCTGTGACCATATGTCCTATTTTGCGGATCCTGATAGTCTGGCCAAACTGGCATTTCTGGTTGAAAAGGCCTGGCAGCAAGTGGACTAGCTAACTCGTCAGGGGAGAGTCGGTGGTAAAATCGGGCTGCTCTCTTGTACACACTGTATTTTTGACAAAGTATTATGAGACTTATGAGGTCAGATTCCTTGCTAATAAACCTGTTGGGACCCGGTGAGAAAATCCTGAACCAGCGCTAAACCTTGGTATTGTTTCGATTGTTATCTGTGCGGTTGCAGGGCAAATGGTATACATAATATGCGTACTAGTATGAGCAGCGATAAGCAGGATAAACGTCTGGCGTGGCTGAAGCGCTTTGGTGTAGCTGGGTTTTTATTTTTTCTGATCAAGGGGCTGATCTGGCTGGCCATTTTCTATGGCGCCGGCCGTTTTTTGTTCTAAATTATCAACAATCCCGGAAAAAATCACCAGGTTTCTCCTTTTTCGTTCGTTATTTTGCCCCGAAAACGTTCAGCAGATAAAAAACCAAGATGGAAGCGATTCGTACAGATGTATTAATCATCGGTGCAGGTCCCGTGGGCTTGTTCACTGTCTTTGAGGCGGGTCTCATGCAATTGCGCTGCCACCTCATCGACGCACTGCCACAGCCGGGCGGGCAATTGACAGAAATTTACCCCAAAAAGCCTATCTACGATATTCCCGGCTTCCCTTCAGTACTGGCGGGCGATCTGGTTGACAACCTCATGGAACAAATTGCACCCTTTAAGCCGGGCTTCACGCTGGGCGAGCGGGCTGAAACCATCACCAAAGATGAAGAAACTGGTCATTTTGAGGTAGTTACTTCTGAAGGAACCCGGCATCAGGCAGCCGTGGTAATTATCGCCGGCGGACTCGGCAGCTTTGAGCCGCGCAAACCTGCAGTACCACAACTTAGCGATTTTGAAAATAAGGGTGTCGCTTACATCGTCAGGGATCCCGAGTATTTTAGGGATAAAAATCTGGTCATTTCGGGCGGGGGTGACTCAGCACTAGACTGGGCTATCTATTTTGCCGAAGGCCTGGCTCGTTCGGTGACGCTGCTGCACAGAAGTCAGCAGTTCCGCGGACACCATGATTCGGTGGCCAAGCTGTATGCCCTGCGCGATGCGGGCAAAATGCAGGTACTCACACATGCAGAGGTGGTGGGGCTTGAGGGTAATGGTCGCCTCAACGGCGTCGTTGTTGAACAACAGGAGACTGGCAGACTTGTGCTGCCCACAGACTACTGGCTGCCGCTTTTTGGACTTGCGCCCAAACTGGGACCTATAGCTGACTGGGGTCTCGATATTGATAAAGGTGCGATCAAGGTAGATAATACGCTGGATTATGCAACCAACATAGCGGGTATTTTTGCGGTGGGTGATGTGAATACCTATCCCGGCAAACTCAAACTTATCTTGTGTGGTTTTCACGAGGCTACGCTTGCCGTGCAGTCTGCCTACAAGATTGTCAATCCGGACAAAAAGTATACGCTTAAATATACGACAGTGCAGGGGGTGCAGGGTTTCTAAAAAATGCAGACAGGCCTGCCGCGAAGCACCGCCCGGTAAGCACTACAGCGTTCTAAAAATATAAAACAGGATTCCGGGCTCGTGCTCACAAGCCCGGAATCCTGCTTTCCCGCAACGAATGTCTGCCAATTGGATGATAAAGCCGTATCCCGCACAACCAAGGCTCTTTATGTGTGCCATGGGTACGAATTTCTGCAGATTGTACTTTTTACTGCACGTATTCTGCGACAACATCATCGTTCTTCTCAATCAATAGAAACAAGTTGCACTGAGTACAGAACCTCCTCATCATTGCTGTTCAGATACCATACACAGTTTGATGGTATACGCGTTGATATCATCATCGTCGTCGCTCAATCGGACAGGTCATACAGTGGGATCCTCCCCGTGCTCGCGACAACTCGCTGGAAGGCAATGTAATGATGGTGTTTTTTACCTCGTCGGGGTCGATAATTCCATCATCAAAAGCTTTGAGCAGGTCGCGGGCATGGACAACGCGGTAGCCAGCCTCCTCAAAAGCCTCCTCTGTAACGGGATTGCGGTCGTAGGTAAGCGCCACCCCCGGCCTGAGCGCCACTAAGTTGCAACCATCTGTCCACTGCTCCCGCTCCTGATAGGGAGACTCTCCTTTGCCACTGAGTATGATACGCGTGTGCGGATCAATTTCTTCCACCAGAAACTGCTGAATAGAGTGATAAAAGCCGGAACTTCCATCAGCCCGCATAACTTCAACATTGGAGCTCAGCCCGTCAACGACGATGGGCTTGTAAGCAACGTAATCGTGGTAGTTGATCTGGGTAAAGATGGTGTCGAGGTGCATGAACGACCGGTCGGCAGGGATATTTACCTGCACGACGTTTTTGACCGCCTCCAGCTCGAATAGCTTGCGCGCCAGCGAGCGAATGGCATGTGCATTGGTGCGCTCACTGCAGCCAATCAACAGGTAATCTTTGTGCAGCATCATCATGTCACCACCTTCGATAGAAACCAACTCACCCTTTTTGGAAGGCGGAAACAGATCGGGCTTGTTCATGTTGATCACCCGATTGTTGAGGCGAAGCTCCCGGAAGATGGGATGTGCCCAGAGGATGTAGCGGGTGATAAAATTTTCGCGAAAGCGCGCTTCTTTAGCTGCCTTGGTGATGACGAGGTGTTCATTGACAGTGACAGCAATATCCCGGGTAAAAATAAAATTGGGGATGGGATCAAAGAAAATACGATCTTCTTCAGGGTAATAGCCGGTAACCAATACTTTGGCGAGCAAATCTGTTGGCATGTTACAGAAAAGATCCCCGTCACTGGAAGGGAGCTCCTCCCAGTCGACGATCATGTTGATCATCTCTTTCTTAGCCTCCTGGTCCTCGTTGAGGGCTTCGCTCAGCAAATCCTCAATTTCGAGTACGTTCTCGGAGCCGATAAAACGCTTGAGTACCTCCGTAAAAACGTCGTGCTCCTGCTGCATGCGGGGCAGGTGCACAATGTCATCGAAAAGGAGTTCTTCGGCCCGCTTGGGTGAAATGCGGCTGATGCCCTGGTCAGGCCGGTGTACAATCACCAGTCGCAAGGGGTCTATCTCGTTGTTGACATTTACTCTGGACATACAATGGTTTTTGTTGATCAGGGAGGTGGCTGGCCTGCAGCCACCCTGGCAATCCTACGGGCAAAAGCTACTAGCTGGCTACCACCCGCTCAATCTCATATATAGAGTTGATCTTACCTGCAAATATGCAATAAAAAGGTGGATTGTCGCGTAGCAAAGCGATTTCTGTTGGTCGCCCGTCGTCAATATAATTGGCTTTTAATTTGGATTTTATGGTAAACATACTGCAAAAGTAGTCAAGCTGTACGCCTTCTGCCAGATATTGCCGTAGCTGTGCTTCCATCTTGGGGTAGTGGGTGGCGGGGCGATTGTCGCAGCTACTGCAAATGGCAGTGGCTGCGGGCGTGCAGGCAGGGGTGGCTGCCTGACAGTCAAATGTGGGCAGTGGCTCATAGCTGACTTTATGGTGGGTATAGGCTACCGAGGAGAGCGAAAGTAGCCCCGACAGCCCGTAGGGCATGAGCGAAGCAAAAGGACCGTCCATAATTGTCAGTCCGGTGTTTTGTAGCTGGGGACTGGTGACAAAGGCCATCTCCGAAATCTCATGCATGAGTGCCAGCGGCTCAGCACCAAAAAGTTGATTGATAGCGTTGCTGTTGGCATAGGTGGCGTTGATGACCTGATCGGCTGTGATGGTCTGTTCGGTCTGCAGCTGCTGCCGTTCCACATACACCCGCCACCGCTGACGCTCGGCTACCGCTGCCCTGATGTGGCTGGAAAGCCAGCAGCTAATGTGCGGATTACGGGACAACAGCGAGCGATAGTGCTGGGCAATCAGCAATGGATCAAATGAGTACTCTGTGGTGAGGAATACAGCTTCCAGGCGGTTGTAATTAAAAAGAGGATGCCTGTCTATGCGCTCGCAGCGTATCTGCATGTACTCGCAAAAGCGCTCAAATTGCTGTGCATCAGTAAAGCTGCCGTAGCGATCAATGGCGTAGTACTTGTCGAATGACTGGTTGATGAAAGCCGCATGCTCGCGGGTAAAGCGGGCTTTGTTGTCATCGGACATGCGGGCAGTGGCCACAGAGCGGGGGTAGTGATAGCCACCGTGCAGGCGCGCCTGGTTGACGATGCTGGCTTTTTTCATAAGCTCGGCTTCTTTTTCCACCAGTAAGACCTTATGCCCTTTATTGCCCAGATAATGAGCGGCATAGACGCCAAAAAGCCCTCCGCCAACGACAAGAAAATCGTAGTGTTCAGCAGTCATTGGGAGGAGGTTAGTGCGCCATATCTGCCAGCTCCCGGTAAAGATCACTGTAGTCAGTATGCTGCAGTGTCGAAGCCCAGTCGAGGGTTTCTGCCAATTGCCCGGGACTGGAAGGGCCGATGACAACGGCAGCCATATCGGGCTGGAAGCAGGCGTATAGCATGCCCAGTTGGTTCATATTGGCAGGTAGTACGCGTCTTTCACCAATTTTTTTTGCAAACAGCCACTGCTGTAGTTCATCGAGCAGCGGCAGCGGCTGCGCTGCCTGTCCGCCACGGGCGATCAGGCTTGCGGCAGGGCCGTAATCGGCAGGGTTGAGCTTGAGTCCGCCGGCATTGATGCCGTAGGCAACAAAGCAAGGCCGCCCATGAAAATAGTGGTAGCGGCTGTAATCGCTCTGCAGGAGGTTGTGCTTAATTTGTATGACGAAATCAAGGCCAAGCATCTCTTCCTGGTTGAGGCGATGGTAAATCTCGGGGTAACGAATGCCGCTCAGGCCCGGTTGCAGGCCTCGGGCGGCAGCCAAAGCCATCACCTCAAGGGTTTCGCGTATCTCCGCTTCATCATCGCGGTTGTCCCAGTGGAGCATGAAAGTATGGAGGTTACTACCAAAAAGGGCCTCGTATTGGTCAAGGTTGAGTAATAAAAAGCTCTTGTTGAGATTATTGTCGGGTGTGCGCAGGTTGTTGATGCTGCCCACTTTTACGGTGAGCGAGAGATCGCTGACCCCGTGTGCGCGAATCCAGTCGGCCAGCAGTCGCTCAGCCTGCCTGAAATCGGCCGGGTTTTTGTTGATGGGGTAGTTGGTAGCTGTGTCGACAGCCCGCCCGCCGGCAGCATAAAACTGGTCGAGCAGATCCATCGCCATGGCTGGGCTGGTCGTCCAGCCCCACATGGCTGTTCCCAAGATGAGCGGCATTGGTCGCATAGTCGCTGGTTAAAATGTATGACGCTTACCCGCCGCAGGTCGGCGGGCGGGTGGCCTACAAAGTTATGTGTTTGCCCCAAGGCGGGCTTTTATTCGTTAAAGACCTTTTTTTAAAGGTTTACACACTCAGTATGCATTTCGGCGGCAATCGCCGCCGCAATATTGCTGGATTTAGCCCCTTATTCCTTCCTTCCTGTCCTCAGCGGCCGGGGGTCAGCCGCGAGCTACCGGCTTTTTCTTCTGCAGAGCTACCATAGCTTGCAGGTAACGCTTGGCCAGAGGAATGATTTTTACCCTGCTGCTGCTGGTATCATCCGTCCAGGTTACGGGTAGCTCAAAAATTTTTCGCCTTTGCCACTCGGCAACAGTGAGCAGTTCTGTGCTAAAAAACCAGCCGTCATTCTGAGCGCCTGCTTCAAAAAGGGCAGGGTAGATATCGCGCCGCAGCCACTTGAATCCGCACATACCATCAGAAAAATCAACCCGGAGGTAGGCTTTTAGCAGCCAGTTAAAAACCCGGGAAGAGATTTCGCGCTTTAATGGTCGGCCGATGACCTTTGCCCGGGGATGCAGACGGCTGCCGTAGACCAGCTCGTAGCCTTGTTCTTCAATGGCAGCGATAGCCTCGGGAAAATGCCGCAGATCCGTGGCCAGATCAAGATCCATATAGCCCACAATGTCGGCAGCCGACTGCGACCAGGAGGTCTTCAGTGCAAGGCCTACACCTTTGCGCGGAACACTCAGCCAACTGACACCTGGCAGTTGCTCGCTGAGCTGCTGCGCCAGCGCCCGCGTATTGTCGGTAGATCCATTATCGGCAATAACTATGCGCCAGCGGTCTCTCTGCGGGTAGCGGTCGCTGAGAAAGCTGTGGAGCTTACTGACGTTTTGTGTGAGGGTAGTTTCCTCGTTGAGAACGGGGATAGTTATATCAAATGTCATGAAAATGAATGCTTTGGACAAAAAAATAACAGGGAGCTGCTGCAGGTTGGCAGCTGACTGTCTGTCTGCTGTCGATAGCTGCAGCTGTAAACACGAGCCCGGGATTTTTCGGCAGATTCAGGATAGGGCTCCTTAAGCAGATGTATACCTGTTTACACTGGCCCCCTGAAATCGATTATGCTCTTTCAAAACGAGTCACTTTTGCTCGTCGCTGCCTTCGGCCGTCAATACACAATGCGCTCTGATGTCATTGTAAGCGGGTACTAAAGGAAGTCATCCTCGTCACCCAGAGCAAGTCGGGCCCCTGCCAACTCACTATAGGCGTGCTGATCAAGCAGACGCCGGGCAACGTCCATGCCCGAACTGTAAGTGCGAAAGGCAGCCGTAGCGTCCTGTAGCTGTTCATACAACTTCCCAAGATGATAATAGGTGCCCACATAGTCGGGATCATCGCGCTGTAGACGCTGATAGTACTGAAGCGCTTGCTCCTTATCACCGGTCTTTTCATATTCTTTAGCAATCGCAAACAACAGGAAGCTGTCGTGCGGACTCTCCCGGAGCAGCTCGAGCAGCATGCTGAGTCTATTGGCGGTCATAACGACATTTTTTACAAAACTACTCATTTTTTCGGCAACCAATCCACTTTTTCAAATGTCTATTTATGACTACCACCTCCTGACCATACTGACCCATACATTGCAACAAAATCATTAGCGAATTTTCGCTAAAAGCAATTATTTGGTGTAAATTACTTACTTTTGTGGCAGTAAAATAAAACCAACAGGCTCATGAAAATACTGGTTTGTGTTAGCAAAACCCCGGATACCACCACAAAAATTGTGCTGGCACCCGATGGCAAAAGCCTCGATACCAACGGGGTGCAATATATCATGAATCCTTATGATGAATGGTATGCGCTGGTGCGCGCGCTCGAACTGACGGAGACGCTGGGGGGGAGTGTTACGCTTATCAATGTGGGACCGGCAGATAACGATGCTATCATCCGCAAAGGACTGGCCATCGGCGCACACGATGCTGTGCGTATTGATGTGGGCGAGCAGGTGAGCAGTTTGTTTGTGGCACGACAGATTGCCGCTTACGCACAGGCACAAGGTTATGATCTGGTCATGACAGGTAAGGAGACCATTGATTACAATGGTTCGGAAGTAGGGGCTATGATAGCTGAGTTGCTCGATCAGCCTTATATTTCTTATGCCACCCAACTAGATGTTGCGGGCAGCACAGCTACAGTCACCCGCGAAATTGAAGGTGGGGCAGAGGTTGTGCAGCTTGATACTCCTTTCGTACTGAGTGCTGCAAAGGGGCTTGCAGAGCAGCGCATTCCTAACATGCGTGGTATTATGATGGCCAAGTCTAAGCCATTGCAGGTGCTTCCTGCAACCGGCACAGAAGAGTGGGTCAAAGCCGTGGGTTACAGCCTGCCACCAGTAAAATCTTCTGTCAAATTGCTGGCAGCGGATCAGATGGATGAACTCGTTCGTCTGTTGCACGAAGAAGCTAAAGTTATCTAATTTACTATTAAAGTTCTGACCTTATGGTACTTATATATGCTGAATCTACAGCCGGCCAATTCAAAAGATCGGCCCTGGAAGCAGTTACTTATGGTGTAAAGACGGCTCGCCTTATGGGAGTTCCTGCCGTTGCGCTGGCGCTTGGCAATGCTGCTGATGCTGCACAGCTCGGGCGCTATGGCGCTGATCGGGTGGTGGCTGTCGATGCTCCGCAGCTTGCTTCTTTTGATGCTAAAGTATATGCTGCGGCCATTGCTGAGGTGAGTACACAGCTTGGCGCCAAAGTGGTTGTGCTGGCGCACTCTTATACGGGCAAATCGTTGCTCGGACGCCTGGCTGCCCGCCTCAATGCGGGCTCAGCACCGGCTGTCAATGCACTGCCAACGCTCGATGGCGGCTTCCGCGTCAAAAAACCTGTGTTCAGTGGTAAGGCAATCGTTGAACTCGAAATTACTTCAGACATAAAATTGCTCTCACTGATGGGCAATGCATTGCCGCCTGAAGTGGTGGGTGAGGAAAAACCTGTCGAGATGCTCAGCGTATCACTTCCTGCTTCTCAGGTGAAAGTTGTGGAAGTAAAAAGGGTAGAAGGTATTGTGCCACTGCCGGAAGCAGAACTGGTTGTCTCAGCAGGCAGGGGGATGAAAGGTCCTGAAAATTGGGGTATGGTAGAGGAGCTTGCTTCCGTACTGGGTGCTACTACGGCTTGTTCTCGTCCGGTAGCTGATGCACACTGGCGTCCTCACCATGAGCATGTCGGACAGACGGGCATCGCGATTCGCCCCAATCTCTACATCGCTATCGGTATTTCCGGAGCTATACAGCACCTGGCAGGGGTCAATAGTTCGAAGACAATTGTGGTGATCAACAAAGATCCGGAAGCACCTTTCTTCAAGGCGGCAGATTATGGTGTTGTTGGCGACCTGTTTGAGGTGGTACCACAGCTCACAGAAGCTTTCCGGAGGTATAAGGCCCGCTAGCTGCGGCTGCTTTATGGACTCAGCTGCGGTTAGGTTTTTTTTAAAAAAAGCTAACCGCAGCTGACAATGCGGGCTTGTGGCTGCAGCCATAAGCCCGCTTGCTTTATCGCTGGCCTCAGAATAATATTAATTTGAAAGAAATAAGCAAAATTTCAGGCAAAGATTATTACCTTTGTGGCGCTATAACTGATTTTCGTAATCACTACTGGCTTAAAAACAATGGCAGAATATCTTTCTAAAGAAAAAAAGGCGGAAATTTTCCGCCAGTACGGTGGTTCTGAGACGAACACCGGCAACACAGAGGCGCAGATCGCGCTCTTCACATTCCGCATCCAGGAGATGAGCAACCACCTGAAAGGGCACCACAAGGATCACTCCTGCCGTCGTGCACTGCTCTCGTTGGTAGGTCGTCGCAAGCAGTTGCTGCAGTACCTGGCACACAAAGATATCCAGCGCTATCGCGATCTGATAGAAAAGTTAGGTATCCGTAAGTAAAGAGAAAAAGAAAGCGTCATTCCACAGGGATTGGCGCTTTCTTTTTACGAAAAAAGAAATTACCCCGGCTGCTGTGTCCTGACCATCGCACGTCCGGCCTGTGCAACTCAAGTCCGACACCCAAAGCGATCTGTCGGCAGCGATCAAAACGAGTGAACTTTCTTTTCCTGGCGGGTCAGGCAACAGGCGATCTTTTCTCTATCGGCTTCCCTTCTCGCAACGGCGCAACTTCCTCGCGTTTGTTATCGTTACTACAGTTTACGAGTATTTTTAGGGTGAAAAGCGACAACCCGAGCGTTTTTTTAATCAGATAATTATCTATCTATGGGACGTCAGATTCCAACAACCACCTCTTTTGACCTGCCGGATGGCAGAACTGTTACCATTGAAACAGGTAAACTTGCGACCCAGGCCGACGGCTCCGTGGTCGTTCGCATGGGCAATACTATGATGTTTTGCTCTGTTGTATCCAACAAAGAAATGAAGGAAGGGCAGGATTTTTTCCCGCTGTCCGTCGATTATCAGGAGAAATTTGCTTCCGCAGGCCGAATCCCCGGCAACTTCTTCCGCAGGGAAACAAAGTTGTCAGATTACGAGGTGCTTATATCGCGCCTGGTCGACCGTGCTATCAGGCCGCTGTTTCCCGATGGTTATATGAATGAAACGCAGATTATCATCAACCTGATATCTGCTGATAAGGATACACCGCCGGATGCATTGGCTGCACTTGCTGCCAGCGCTGCACTGACGGTCTCTGATATTCCTTTTGACGGGCCTATCTCTGAGGTTCGGGTAGCTCGTATCAATGGCGAGTTTGTTGTCAATCCTACTGTTTCTGCACTGACGGGTGCAGATCTCAACGTAATCGTGGCGGCTTCTATGAAGGATGTTGTCATGGTGGAAGGTGAGGCCAATGAGTGCTCTGAGCATGATCTGGTGTCTGCTATTCGTGTTGCGCATGATGCCATTAAGGTGCAGTGCGAGGCGCAGCTAAGGCTGGCGGAACTGGTAGGGGAGAAGGCACTCAATAAGCGGCCGGCACCGGTATTGCCCAGCAATGAGGAGCTTAAGGAGCTTGTCTATAAGTTCGGAAAGGATAAAGTCAGCGCAATCACCCATGCTTTTGCTGATAAGACAACGCGCAAAGAGGGCTTCAAGGCGGTGAAAGATGAGGTCAAGGCTGCCGTCCTGGCCGAAAAGGGCGAAACCTATCTCGAGGAGGGCAGCAATGCCAAGTTGCTGGACCAGTACTATGACAAGCTCAAAAAAGAGGTCGTCAGAACGATGGTACTGGAGGAGCATATTCGCCTCGATGGCCGTAAACTCAATGAAATCAGGCCTATCTGGTCAGAGATCGACTACCTGCCTTCCGCGCACGGTTCTTCTGTCTTCACCCGTGGAGAGACGCAGAGTCTTACCTCTGTTACGCTGGGAACAAAGCAGGATGAGGCTATGATTGATAACGCGCTGGGCTTGTACTACGATAAGTTTCTGCTGCACTATAATTTCCCGCCTTATTCTGTAGGTGAGGTGAAACCGATGCGCGGCCCCGGCCGCCGTGAGGTGGGCCACGCCAACCTGGCAGGGCGCTCACTGCGCCGCGTACTGCCGGATGTCAACGACCAACCTTACACCATCCGGGTGGTGAGTGATATTTTGGAGTCCAACGGATCCTCTTCTATGGCTACGGTCTGTGCTGGTTCGCTGGCACTGATGGACGCCGGCATCAGGATTAGAAGTGCTATCTCCGGTATCGCCATGGGGTTGATTGCAGAGGGCGGAAAGACGGCTATCCTGTCCGATATCCTGGGCGATGAGGATGCGCTGGGTGATATGGACTTCAAAGTTACAGGTACCGAAAAGGGTATTTGTGGCTGTCAGATGGATATCAAGATCGATGGCATGCCTTATGAGTTGCTCGAAAGCGCACTCGAACAGGCTCGCGAAGGTCGCCTGCATATCCTCAACGAGATGGCTAAAACCATCGCTGAGCCTCGACCGGATCTCAAGCCGCATGCACCCCGCATCGAGCGCCTCTTCATTGAGAAAAGCTTCATCGGTGCTGTCATCGGACCTGGCGGCAAGGTGGTGCAGGAGATTCAGGCAGAAACGGGTACGGTCATCAGTATCGAAGAGGTGGGTGATCAGGGTATCGTCAGCATCGCTGCTACCAACAAGGATTCAATCGACCGGGCTATCGAGCGCGTGCGTCGCATCGCTTTCTCTCCCGAAATCGGTGACGTATACGAGGCTGTAGTCAAAACCATACAGCCTTACGGTGTATTCGTCGAATTCAATGGCAAAAGCGGTTTGTTGCACGTGTCTGAGATTAGCCACAGTCGTATAGAAAATGTTGAGGATGTCCTCAAAGAAGGGGATATTGTCAAGGTCAAACTTATCGACGTGGATAAGAAGACGGGCAAACTCCGTCTTTCCCGCAAGGCACTCATGCCTCGCCCCGCAGGTGCTCGCGATGATGATGAGCAGCAGGGTGGTGGTGGCGGACCTCGTGATCGCGGCGGCGACCGTGGCGGTGATCGCGGCGGACGTGGCGGATACGATCGCGGTGGTCGCGGTGGTGACCGCGGCGGTGATCGCGATCGTCGCCGATAATAGTTTCGCATTATTCTATTGTAGGGTGTTTTGCCGCTGAAAGCGGCAAAACACCTATATGTCACAATGCCCGCATTGATTTTTCGAAGAAAAATCAATGCGGGCATTGTGCGCTAATTGAGCTTCGCAGCAGCTGCGTTCGGGCAGTGCATATAGGGATAGGTGCTTAATGTATGTATTTTAACAGGAACTAATGTAAGGGTACTGGCGTTATATGATAGATGGATTGCATCGACAGGCAAACGAAAAAATGTTGTGCAAATGATGCAACTCTTTTCGCCATTTTAGTGTAATTTTATAAGTGTTATTACTTACAGTCCGAAATATTCTATGCGTCAGCTAAAAATTTCCAATAAAATCACCACAAGGGAGAGCCTTGCGCTGGATAAGTACCTAAACGATATCAGCAAAATCCCCATGCTTACAGCTGACGAGGAGGCTCAATTGGCTGAACGAATACGCAAAGGTGATGAAGAGGCGCTCAATAAGCTTACCCGGGCAAACCTGCGCTTCGTGGTTTCTGTTGCTAAGCAATATCAAAATCAGGGGCTGTCATTAAGTGATTTGATTAACGAGGGGAATGTCGGCCTGATGAAGGCAGCCCGGCGTTTCGATGAAACCAAAGGTTTCAAATTCATCTCCTATGCTGTTTGGTGGATTCGCCAGTCGATCCTGCAAGCTATTGTAGAGTATTCCCGCATCGTTCGCCTGCCCATCAACAAGCTGGGGTCTTACAATCGCGTCAATCAGGTATTTACGTCTTTTGTACAAAAATTTGAGCGCGATCCGAGTGAAGAGGAACTGGCCGAATTGCTGAACATCACCCCCAAAGAGGTAGCTAATCTGATGAAGGGGCAAAATCGACACATTTCTGTAGATGCACCCCTGAGCGGAGAGGAGGGGGATGCGACTATACTCGATACTATGCGCTCCGGAGAGGATACCTTGCCGGACAACCAGCTGATGGAGGATTCTTTGAAGGAAGAGGTACAGCAGGGTTTATCTATCCTCTCTCCAAGGGAGGTAGAAGTGCTGTCAGCTTACTACGGCCTTAATGGCTATAAGGCGCTTACACTCGAAGAGATTGGGGAGTGCTATGGCCTCACCCGCGAGCGCGTTCGCCAAATCAAGGAACGCGCTATACGACGGTTGCGCAAGTCCTACAACCGGAATACGCTCAGGTCGTTTCTGGGCTAGGTGGCTTTATACAGGCAGACTTTATTCCGAAAATGACTTGGCGGCTCCGGCCGCCAAGTCATTTTTATTATTGCCGCATGGCTTCTACCGGATCCATTCGGGCAGCTTGCATGGCAGGGATAATGCCTGCTACGACGCCGATAATAATGGATACACTCAAGCCGATGGTGATGTTGCCGATGTCCATGTACATCTCAAAGCCAAGTACACCGCTGAGCAGCTGCATGATGAGAAATATGAATGCTAGTCCGAGCAGCCCGCCTAAAATGCACAAGATGATGGCTTCAATCAAAAACTCCATCAAGATAAATATACGCTTGGCACCCAATGCTTTCTTAATGCCAATGATATTAGTTCGCTCTTTTACAGAAACAAACATGATGTTGGCCACGCTTACACCGCCTACCAGCATGGAAAAAGCACCGATGATAATGCCAAGTAAGTTGAGTACAAGGAAGAACTGATCGAATACTTTGCCTATCATTGACAGCTCGTTGAGAGCAAAATTATCTTCTGCCAGGGGCTTGAGGTGTCGTTTTGCCCGCATGATACCCATGAGCTCGTCGTGAAGTTGTGGCAGGGGGATACCCTCCATCGCCTTAATACTTATGGTAGCATCCAGCATTTCGTTGTTGTGCAGGTTGGCCAGACTGCGCCCTGTATTGTAGGAAATAATAATGGCGTCGTCAAAATTCAGAGGGTTGAGCAGTTCATCGCCAGAGGGTGCAATCACACCAATGACTTCAAAGGTTCTCCCCTGCATTTTTATCTGCTTACCTAAAGGTTCTACGCTGCCAAAGAGCGTCTCTGCAACTTTGAATCCCAACACAGCCTTATTGGCAGCACTTCGGTATTCGGAAGGGGTGAAAAAACGCCCCTTATGAAAATCAAAGCGGAACATATCTGCAAATTCATCCGTAGCTGCCAGTGCAATGACATTCTCAGCACTACTGGATTTCCATTTGAGGCTGCGCATGCCGACCGTAACATAAAAAGTGCTGAGCTGGGCGTAACGCGACTTCTCCTTGATGGCCTGGTAATCTTCATAGGTGGGATTGGGCCGCCGGAAGTATTTCCACCAGTTGTCACCAAAATCATCCCATGGCCACTTCTGGACGTACAAAATGTTGTTGCCGAGCTTCTGCATACTGCCGCGGATGTTGTCTTCCAGTGAATCAACCGCCGAAAGAACACCGATGATGCAGAAGATACCGATGGAAATACCCAGCAGCGACAGAAAGCTCCTGAGCCTGTTGCCCAGTAACTGCTGTATTGCCTGCTGTATACTCTCGTTGATGATTTTAAAAAGAATGGCCATGCGAGTCTGATTGTCTGTTGGCTCAACCCATTCCGGGGCCGATTTGTTATTTTACAGGCCTAAAGCTACTATAAAGGAGGCAGATGCGGGCAATATTTCGATGAAACGATGCTTTTCGTCTGCCAGTTACGGCTAAGTGCAGCACGCACAACCCAAGCAGTATTTTGCACAAATACAGCGAAGAATAGTACCGAATATTTTATTACCTTTGCAGGCTATTGTAAGAAAAAACCACTAGATGAGGACTAAACTCTCGCATTTCGGATTTGACCTGCCTAAGCATTTGGTCGCACAGTATCCGGCCAAAAACAGAGATGAATCAAGATTGATGGTTCTGCATCGAAAAACCGGCCAAATTGAGCACCGGATATTCAAAGATATTCTGGAGTATTTTGATGAGGGTGATGTGATGATCTTCAACAATACCAAAGTTTTTCCGGCCCGCATGTACGGCAGAAAAGAGAAAACTGGTGCCAAAATAGAGGTCTTTCTGTTGCGCGAGCTCAACAATGACGCACGTTTGTGGGATGTGCTGGTAGATCCTGCCCGTAAAATTCGCGTTGGTAATAAACTCTACTTCAGTGATGAAAACGACAACGATGTGTTGGTAGCAGAGGTGGTCGACAATACGACCTCCCGTGGCCGGACTATCCGCTTTCTCTACGACGGTCCGGAAGAGGATTTCCAGCGCGACCTCTACACGCTGGGCAATACACCGCTGCCCAAATACATTACCCGGCCGGTTGAAAAATCTGACAGAGAGCGCTACCAGACTGTTTTTGCTAAGGAAGTGGGAGCTGTTGCTGCGCCGACGGCAGGCCTGCACTTCAGCAGGGAGTTGTTGAAGCGGCTCGAAATTAAGGGTATAGATTTTGCTGAGTTGACGCTCCACATTGGTTTGGGTACTTTCCGTACCATCGAGGTGGAGGATCTCTCTAAGCATAAAATGGATGCCGAGTACTTCCGCATTTTGGCGGATGAGGCTACTAAAGTCAACCAGGCGAAAGAAAAGGGTAGCCGAATTTGTTCCATTGGGACAACGACCATGCGGGCAGTCGAAACCTCCGTATCGTCAGAAGGTTACTTAAAGCCTGCGGAAGGCTGGACGAATAAATTTATCTACCCTCCCTACGATTTTAGTATCGCCAATTCTATGGTTACCAACTTTCATCTGCCTAAGTCAAGCCTTATTATCATGGTGGCAGCTTTCGGCGGCTACGAGTTGGTCATGGAGGCTTACCATGAGGCTATTAAGGAGGAGTACCGTTTCTTTAGCTATGGCGATGCTATGCTGATCTTGTAGGGATCTCCACCGATTTTTTCTAAGCTCGTGTCCGGGATTTTCTCAGTGAGCTCCCAACGGTTCCTTTTCTCCAGGTTTTCATCTTTTTTCATTCACCTGACACCGGATGAATGAAGTAAAGCAGAAAAACGTGCAGGAAAGGAACCGTTTTCAGTTAGGTACTTAGGTTACCTGCGTGTTTTAATGACTGCACAATATGAGCCACCGCTTTGTTTGGTATGGGCGATATGCTGCCTACTGCCTGGTCCTTTATATGCTGCTGTCTGTTGCAGGACTCAGGGCTTCTTCAATTACTTTTTCTTTTTACGGGACAGCTATAGAGTTGTCATACAATCCCGACAAATTGCCACGCAGCAGGCTGCTACTCGAAGAGTCATCACTTATTAAAGGATGGCGCTGGACAGAGCGGCATCTGTGTGAGCAGCTTCTTTATGACCTCCGCTGGTACAAGGATCAGCTCCGGCTGAATGACTGGTTGTATTACCAGCTCATCGAACAGGCTGTTGATCAGCTCCTGCTGCCTTCACGGGCGTTGCAGCGAAGGATACTGACAGCAGCTTTATTATATCATAGCGGCTATGATATCAGGCTGGTTATCAGTCATCGCGAACTCTTTGTCTTCGTATACGTTGTTACACCCTTGTATGAGGTATCTCAAATTGAAGATGCAGGCCTTAGTTATTTCAATCTTCAGGCTATTGGAAGACCAAGACCAGGAGGCAGATCTTCAGTAAGCATGCTGACCGAGCCGAGGCGACAAGGCCGTGGTTTTGATTTTTCACTTGACACATGGCCGGCACTGCCGGAAAGACCTGTCAGCCGACGCTTCAGCTTCGTTTATCAGGGGGCCGATTATCGATTATCCCTGACTTACGATGCCAGCCGGGTCGAATTACTCAATACGTACCCGGTGCTTGACGAAATACATTTCATCAGGGCTTCAATGTCTGCCAGCCTTTCGTCCAGCCTGCTGCCGCAGCTTGAGACTTATATGGAGGAGATGACAGAGCGGGAGAAATTATCTTTTCTCGCAGCCCTCTGCAGGACGGGTTTTGCTTACGGCGAGATTCCGTTGCCCGATGGCAGGCAAGGTCAAAAATCTATGGTAGCTGATGAGCTATTCTACTACCAGCAGTCTGATTGTGAAGACCGGACTGCCCTTTATTACAACTTGCTTAAGGAATTGCTCAACTTGCCCCTGCTGGTCATAGCCTGGGAGGATCATGTGAGCCTGGCTGTTGGACTGCCGGCTGCTGAGGGGGACTACTTCACCCACCAAGGGCGGAGGTATTTTTTTTGTGACCCTACCGGACCGGCAGATTCTTCCGATGTTTGTGTCATTCCGCTTGGATATGAAGGATTGAGTTTTACCATAGTCGGAGAATATCAGCCAAAATAATTTGGATCGAAACGATTGTTAAAAAATATAAAATCAAAAAAAGCACTAAAAAATAAATTTTATTTTAAAAAAAATATATTTTGTTTTATTTAATTGTTTTGTGCTTTATTTTGAAAAAATATTAGAAAAAAGGCCGAAAAAGAGAATCGGTTTATTAGTTTTGCGGAAAATTTACCCAAACGCAATGGGTTGTTTTATCTTTTTTATCCATAAAAATTCGTAGTCTATGTATTGGACATTGGATCTTGCCTCTCACCTTGAGGATGCTCCCTGGCCCGCAACTCGGGACGAATTGATTGACTACGCCATCCGTTCAGGTCTCCCCCTGGAAGTGATCGAAAACCTCCAGTCGATGGAGGATGAGGGGGAGATTTATGAAGGTATCGATGATATCTGGCCCGACTACCCGCGAAAGGATGACTTTCTCTTCAATGAGGATGAATACTAGTAACTGCCGGCTCACAACTGCGTAAAAAGGTTTTGCAAATGTACTTGCAAAACCTTTTTTGCAATATGGGCTTAAGCAATTGTTGTTGTCGAAAAAAATGGCGAAATTGATACTTATTCACCTGGCACTTGGTTTGATTTCGGGCTAATCGGGGTCGGGCAGTCTTTAAGCAAAAAATTAGGCTGTATGAAAAGTCTGTTAGAAATAAGCCGCATCGTCACCCGTAAAAAACTGGCTCATATAGAAATATTAGACGATAGTGAGGCGCAGCAAAAGCAGAGCAAGTTCAATGAATTTTACAGAGGGATCCTTTCCAACCAGTTTAGAAATGATCAGGAGGCCGCAGAATTATTGTACAGTTGCGAACCACAGGATGCACGCTACAGGCAGTTAAAGTCCCGCTTCCGAAAAAGGCTGCTGAATACACTTTTTTTTCTGGATCTCAACAAGCCTTCGGCTTCCAAGTATGAGCAGGCACATTATCATGCACAAAAGGACTGGGCACTGATTAACATTCTTCGCGATCAGGGTGCTCATTTTTCGGCAGCACAAATGTGCCGGCAGTTACTGGGTATCACGCAGAAGTACCATCTTAGCAATTTGCGGCTCAATGTGCTCCGCTTTCTTTGCGAGTATGCACTGCGGGAGGGAGATGCGACTTCTTTTGATGTCTTTGACGCAGAGCTTCAGCAGTTGTTGGAGCAATTTCAGGCCGAAGTACGGGCTGAATCCCTGTTTTTTAGGGTGCAACAACTCTATCTTCTTCCTGCTGCTGAAACCCGCCAACAGGAGTTGCCCGAACTGTGTAACGAACTGTTGGGTCTTTCGGACCGCAACAATTCTCCCTGGATATATTTTCATATGTATCATGCATGGGCTATGCAGTATCTTATCGAAAAAGATGCGGAAGCGGCTATCGATATCTGCACACAGGCTCTGGCTTATCTGGATACACTGCCGCGCTTCTATCCGGAGGAAGTATGGACCAATTTTTATATATGCCAAATGGCAGCCTGTCTGTACTTGCAGGACTATAAGAGGGGTATGGAGGCCGCTGAAAAGGTGCTGCCCGGGCTCGAGGCTGGCAGCAGCGCATGGTTTACTTTTATGGAGTATTATCTACTGCTGGCTGCACATACAGAGCACTACAATCATGCTATGGCCATCTTTAATCATGTGGCCACTTCAGTTCAGTTTTACCGCCGGCCTGCTACTGAGCAGTACAAATGGAGGGTGATCGGGAGCTATATCGGCTATTGTTTGAAAATGCAGGGCATGGAAGACCGGGTTGTAAGGGTGAAGATGAAGGACAATCTCCTGGCCATTGCCGCTGCCGAACCCGCCGGGCGCAATTTTCAGCTACTGGAGGAAATACTGGTGGCAGTCAACTATATAACAGACCGGCAGTGGGTCAAAGCAGACAATGCACTGGATAAATTGCGGCAGTGGGCCAATCGTCAATCTCTAAGCGTACACCCTGTGCGTCAGCAGCTTTTCGTGCGCTTACTTCTGCGGCTAAAAAAGGTAAAATACCAGCCGCAGCGAGTTCAACAGCATATCCAATACCTGGAAGAACTGCAGTCTATGCTCGTATACCGGGTTATTCCGCAGCAACTGGAGGTGATTCCCTATCAGCATCTCTGGAAATTAATCAGTCACCGGCTCGAGTCACTCCTTTAGGGTATGGTCCGGATTTTTTTCCGGCTTCCGGACGGCCGTATTTTTCTGTTGGGTTATACTGTTCTCAGATAGCCGGCTTCGGCTGTGCTCCTTCCGAAGTACAAAACGCTTTGAAAGTACAGGCAACTTTGGCCTCCGGAATTCTTTCCCGAACATGCCCCCGCTGTTATCAATGCAACCAGTAAGCTTTACTTGTGCGAACGCTGATAATTATTTAGCATAGAAAATATTTTATTAACACATAAGTATCTGTAAAATAGGTGTTTTTGAATTTTTGAAAGAAGATAAGGGCTTATTGTGTTGCTTCTGTGTAAAATTGGAACGGTTTTTGGAATAGAAAGAGTGTCATCCCTGTCTGTCACCACGGGACATACATGGGGCAGTTATTAAACCAAGAATCACAATTCATTTGCACATGAAAAAGAGCGTATCCTGTTTACGGATTGTACAGCTGCTGGCGGTTTTATTCCTGCTAGGTGTCCGTCTTCCTGCGCAGTCTCTTACGTATGGACTGGTGCAGGATCCGGCCAATCCACTCATGGTCACAGCCATTGCTACGCCAAATTTTTCTGCCAGCAACGCGACCATTCAGTCGGGTGCAGTCTTCACGGTCTTAATTCCCGCTGGTACAGCCATTACGCCTGTAATTCCTGTTTTGCCGGCCAATGGCAGCATGAATTCCATCACGGGCAGCTGGCGTGCTGAGCGTATTACGGCTGCGTACTATGCCAGCAATTGCCCTGGCGGTAATCCGGCTGATTTGGGTGGGTATGAAGTATATCGTTGCTCGCTGACGTCTTCGCCCGGCCTGAATGCCGTCAGTGGTCAGCAGATCCGCTTGTTTAGCTTCAGTCTTACAGCCGATTGTGCGGGCAGCCTGCCACCTGTGCGTATTCTGCAAGATACCAGTGCCATAAGGCAGGCCGTTGCCACTCATTGCGGAGGATTTGCGCTTGGCAATCTGATGACGGTGACTGCGGCTTCAGTAACGGCCAATTATGCCGGCAATCTATTGGGAGCCAGTATACTAAACTGCCCGCTGAGTTCTCCTTCCTGTCCGATGCCAACAGGCCTGAGTTCATCTAATGTAAGTCAGGAGTCCATGGAACTTAGGTGGACATCCCAAAATACGCCTATGGACAACTGCTGGACGATAGTTGTCGGGGGGCTGGGTATTCGGGATTGCGGTGATCTTGGTCGCACAGTTGTCAATACCAATGTGTGCTTTACGAATGGTGTACCTTCCTTTAGCGCGCCTGTAAGCAGCATGCAGGTTGTCAATCAGCAAGTCAGAGTAGTCGTTGGCGGCCTGCAACCAGGCACTCGCTACCATTGGTTTGTATCAGAGACTTGTGACGGACTCAGCATGCCGGCCAATGTATCAGCTTGTGCCGGTCCGGGCCTTTTTACCACCCTGGATGCACCTTACACTGTCACGAGCACAGTACTCAGTCAGCCAAGCTGTCCGTTCAGCAGTCCCGGCTATGTTGCGGATGGTGCTTTTCGGGTGACAATTGCGGATGGCACGACTTGTACAGGAACCTATATGGTGACGGCAACGCCCGTTCCGGGCTCCGGTCCCGGGGGCAGTACACCGCCCAGCCCTTCGATTGTGACCTATCTTGGTATGGGACAGGGTAATTTCCAGTTCAACAACGTTGGTGCCGGCTCGTATGCTGTTTCAGTTTCGGAGACCGGCCCCTGTAATCCTCCGGGTGAACCAACCATCGTTACGGTCACAGTGCCCAACGGGACAGATGTCACCCGACCTGTATTTTACGTGTACGATCTTTTGGGCAATATTGTTGTAGACAACGACCCTGCTACAGCGCCGGGTACAGCAATCAATATGGGTACGCTGGAGCTGCCGGAAGGTGCTTGTGGGCGGCAGGATAGCTATTATGTTTACGGATTTGACAATTGCGACGGAGTGATAACGACCCCAAATGCGCTTTCTGCTTTGGTTACAACCACTCCCTCAACCATACAACCGGCCACACAGGTGAATTTCTCCAATGACGGAGCCGGCTTTTACGTGATGGATATTCACTGGAGCACAGGCAGTACAACCATAGCTGTTCGTGGCAGGGACGTTTCCGGCAATATAGCCAACGGCATGAATGGCCTGCAGTTGATTGCCAATATCCGGGATAACATCGTGCCACAGGTAGTGATTACGGCCAACACCCAGTTTGTGATTCCTGTCTGCGCTACATCTGTCGATGCCATCGTGACTTTTCAACTGAATGATCGTTGCGATCAGGATATCATCAACTGGGGGGCATTCACGCCTAACTTTAGCGGTGCGACGGCTACGCTCAATTATACAGGCGTCAATTATCGCGAGTATACGGTAAGTTTTCCCGCAGCGGGTAGTTATTTGCTGGCAGCTACCTATACAGATCCCGCTGGTAATGTGGGTTTTATTGACCAATTGGTGACGGTAGAGCAGGCGGGAGACAATCAACCTCCCTCTATATTGGCTGGTGCTGAGTCTGTCAGTCTGCCGGCTTGTGCTGCCAATGTACCTTCTGTCTATAGTTTCATTATTGAAGATGACTGCGAACCTATCAACCTTGAAGACCTCAGTTTCGATGGGGGTAGTTCAGGGCTTCCAAGTACCAGCGGCAGCGCGTTTCATCATACAGAAGCGATAGGTGCCAATGCTGTCTATGTCGAGGTCGCCGGCAATTTGGTGGCTGGTACACATCAACTGACCATTACTTATCAAAACGTGCAGCTTTCGCCAACACTACAGGTGAATCAGAACGATCCGGCACCCGCTGATGTGGTGATAGCCGCCGTCAATACATTTACCATGCCGGCTTGCCGGGATACCCTGTTGGCAACCCTCTCGGTGACTATTCTCGACGACTGTGACAATCCGGTGGTACCCGCAAGGGCTTCTTTCAGCCTTGGCGGAATTGTAGTACAGCCGACGTATATTGATACACTGGCGGGTTATTTTGAATTCAGAAGGCCACTGGTGGCCGCTGATAGCGGTAAGGTCTTTACGGCTACCTATGTCGATGCTGCCGGACAGAGTTCATCAGCAACGACGACCTTGGTTATCAACGACCAGCCTGACAACTGGGCACCCATCATAGTATACCCTTCGCAGGATATCATTGTCAACCTGCCTGCCTGTGACGATCCTTCAGCAACGGTTGTCTTTGAGGTTACGGCCACTGACAATTGTGGGGTGGCTTCACTGACTACGAATTTTCAGCCGGGCGTCACCAACGCAAGCATTGTAGCAAGTGTAGGCGGAGCCCGTATGGCCGTTATTTCTGCGCCAGGGACTTATACTGTACTGCTTACAGCAACGGATATCAACGGCAATACGACGGTTGAGGATTTTCGCATCATTGTCAACCAACCGCCCCGGCCTGTCACCAACCTTGGGTGCTTAGGCAACCTCAATGTAACCCTGGGGGATGATTGTAAAGTGCTGGTGACACCACAGATGGTACTCAGCGGCAATATGGGCTGTGTGGATCCATCACTCTTCAGAGTCACTGTTGAGGATAGCAATCCATCCAACGGACCTATTGTCGATGGTTGTGGCGTATTCCCCTATATGGTTACCCTGCCGGTGCCACCACCGCAGAGTGGATTTACAGGCGCTTTTGCGCCCGCCAATTGGACACTGTCTCCAAGCGCAGCGGGTGCTTCGGCATCTTTCAATGGCAATATACTGACGCTGACAACTTCAGCAGCGGGTGTGCCCGACGGTAATGACCCCTCGCTCGACGAGCTGGATGCATTTGCAGCGGTGGGTATGCCTGCCAATGGCAACCTTAGGTTTGACTATACGTGGACAAATGCGGATATAGACTTTGACTGGTTTATCATCGGGGTCAATGGAACAGTAGTAGCACAGGGGACTGCCAGCAGCTCAGGGGTATTCAACCAGCAGTTGACAGCGGGGCAGGTTTTGATTGTGGGTATCGATGATGATGGTCAAGGGCCGGCAGGTCAGGAGCTGCGCGTCAGCAACTGGTTGTTTACACCCTCTAATCCATTTGCGGGCGTTTCCTTTACGACCTGCTGGGGCAATCTTTTTGTCGAAGACAAAACCGCGCCTTCACTCACCTGTCCGGAGGATACGGGGGAGGCCAATGTTGAGTTTACGGCCAGTGTCCTGTCCGGAAGCCTGGGTATTAATGATCCCCGCCTTGATTTTTCACAATACAACTGCTATCTGGAAATACTTACGAGCAGCAGCGGTGCATCAGCCGGCAATGCGCCCGGCCTGCGCTTCTACCGCACGCACAGTTTTCAGGTTTCCCAGACAGATACCTATACTTTTGACTTGTCCAGTACAGACCTGGATGCCAACAACGGTGGCGCGATGGCTGCCTTGTATATGGGTAATTTCAACCCCGCGGAACCCTGCTCACGCATTTTATGCCAAAACGATCAGGTATTCGGTGCTACTGCCGACCTGTTTCTGCTCACACCCGGGGCAGGTTTTGGTACTGTCAATTTCAATCCCAGTATGCGCTTATCACTCGAATTGGTGCAGGGGCAGACATATACGCTGCTTACGACCTCATCGCTGCCGGGACAGACAGGCGCATACAGCTGGGCTGTCTATGGTGACGCGAGGAGCTCCAGGCTTTTGAATGCACCGACAATGACTGCCAGAGAGCGAAGGGAGTTGATTTGCAACGATATCGATCAGGTTAAGTTGTCGGGCAACGTAGCTGCTATGGATGAAAATGGCAACCTGCTGCCTTCGGGCAACCGCTGGTGCTACCGTACCGACAGAAATGGCAATGTGGTGATGCCTACGAATCCTACGCGGGCAGCCCGTATGCAGCAGTTGCTCAATGCACTTTCACTCACGGGTTACCCGCACAACGGTGATTCCTTTGGTGGTGCACTGACCGACAATTGCGGCAACATCCGGGTCTGTGTGACAGAAGTAGTCAACAAGACATTCAACTGTACGGCTTCGACCATACAGCGGACATTCACAGTTAGTGACAAACTTGAGTCGCCCTGTACAGGCGAACCCATGGTGAGCAGTTGCACCCAGCAGATTACCTTCCGGAAGCCCAATGTTCAGGACATTCAGTTTCCGCCATTTACAGCTTTCCTCGAATGCGGGCAATCGTTTACGACCAACGCAGCAGGAAATCCGAACCCAAGACACTCAGGATATCCTTTTATCCGCACAGCTTTTGGCAATATTGATCTGGACCAGACGATCTGTAACCTCGGCACTTCCTATGCTGATCAGGGAGCAGTACCTATTTGTACGGGTGCCCGGAGCGTCATCCGTCGCTGGACAGTACTGGATTTTTGCGCGCCTACGCAGTCACGCGTTTTCAACCAACTGGTTACGGTAGGAGACTATTCGGCACCGCAGTTGACTGCTGCAACGGTCGACTACAACCTCGACGGTACACCAGACGTGCTGAGCTTTCCTTCCAGTTCGCTTTCATGTGCTGCTTATTTTCAGTTGCCCACGCCTGCCTCGATAGTAGAGTTTTGCTCGAATGCTACCATCAGTGTGGATGTATTACAGGGAACAAGCGGCAATATAGTAATTGCCAGCGGTAGTCCTTCGCAGTTGGTTGGACCGATTGAAAAAGGAAGTCACCGGCTTCGCTATACGGCTGTTGATGGCTGTGGCAACAGCTCGCAGATGTTTACACCTTTTCAGATAATTGATGAGGTAGCACCTACGGCTCAGTGTGACAATGCGCTGCACGTTTCGCTCACAGGACCGGTTGGTCAGGCAGGTCTGGTAACTGTATCTGCTGCCCGTGTTTTTGCTACGGACATTGATGAGGGCTCACGCGACAACTGCAGCCCGGTGCGCTACGAAGTGCGCCGTCGGGTAGATGCTGGTATCAATTACGGCTGCCTCAACGCATTTGATTACAACGGCAATGGCAGCATCATCGACGATGAAGTTAGGCTGAGCGCTCCATCGGGACAGAGTAATGTTCCCAACCAATATTACACACCTTGGCGCGAATTTATCGACGCGACCTGTTGTGATGTGTCCGGATTGCTGCGCATAGAGCTGCGTGTATGGGATGATGCCAACACCAACAATCTCTTTGGGTCGTGGTACGGCAATGACGATGCCAATGACGACGGGCTGGCCGATATTGACCTCAGGGATAATTTTAATGTCTGCTGGATGGATGTGGTTGTGGAGGACAAGGTGAATCCGACTTGTACGGCTCCCCAGAGTATGACCATCAGTTGCTCTAGTTTGCCGGCGACTTTCCCGACGAATTTGGCTACAGCCTGGACGAGCAGCGAGCTGACGACGCGGAATGTCCTCAACGACGCGTTTGGCCAGGCAACAGGTTCTGATAACTGTGTGGTACAACAAATAGCAGAGCTCGCACCGCTTGACCAGCGGGATGATTGTGGTTACGGAACCATCACCCGACGCTTCCAGGCAATTGATGGACAGGGGCTGGTGTCGCTTAACAATTGCCGGCAGTTGATTACCATTAACGAAATACACAATTACGAGATCAAGTTTCCGCGGGATGCTATGGCCGATTGTTCTGTCGCCAACATTCCCGGTATCGAGACACGCATCCTGGGTTGCGACCTGCTGGCCATCAGTGGCGCCAATGGAGAAAATGACGAACAGTTTACGGCCGATGGTCTGGAGTGTTTCAAGATCAGGAGGACCTACCGCGTCATCAACTGGTGTCAGTGGGACGGTGAATCGCCACCGGTAGTCATCCGAAGGGATGAAGACTGTGACAACCTGGGAGGTGATGAGGATGTGTGGGTACTGGTACGCACTGTAGCAGGTACGGCAACGCCTGCCAACCCCACGGCAGCTGTCGTATATCTAGACCGCGACAACAATGAGCTCAACAATATACCGGCTACAGGCACCAACCGCTGCAACACACCTCCGGGCTCGCTGCCGGTCGGCCACTGGGCCAACAGCCAGTCGACGCCTGACCTGGCGCCGCCCTCATCCGGCAACCCACAGCTGCGTTCCTACGGCTACTATGAGTACTCGCAGTTTATCAAGATATTTGACAGCAGTGCTCCGGAAGTGACCGTAGAACCCTTCAGTGACTTCTGTTCGTTTGACAACCTAAGCTGTTCGGCCCAGGCCTCCTTCAATTTCACTGTCTCCGACGGCTGTGGCCTCAGCAGCATGCAGGCAAGGGTGCTGCTTGACCTGGACGTGGTTGATGCCAACCAGGACGGGCAGATAACACCGGGTGAATTTTCACAGGACGCTAACCTGTCTGCTACCCTTGTCAACCAAGGCGAAGGCAATTACTCGCTGACGGGCAACTTCCCCATCGGCCGCCATGCCCTGTTGATTGCGGCTGCAGATGGCTGTAATAACAGTGGTCAGGGGAGAATAGTGGTCTTCAATGTCCGGGATTGCAAAGCTACGGCACCTTCCTGCCTCAATGGCTTCACGGCAGCCTTGTCGAACATCGACCACAATGGCGATGGAACACCTGACGGTGCAATCACGCCGGAAATATGGCCATCAGAGTTTGTCAGTTCCCTGGATTCTGATTGTACGGGTCCGCTCAAGCTGGCTGTTTACACAGCCCAGCTGCCTCCGGGCGTGGCACCGGACCCTGTAGGCGCATCGGTTATCCAGTTTGACTGCGAGGATTTTCTGGCCAATGGCGGCAGTGCCGGCACGACAGCGCTCATCCCCGTTTATGTTTACGCGATTGACGGCGCCGGCAATTTTGACTTCTGTCAGTCATTCATGGTAATACAGGATCCTAACGGTCTGTGTACGCAACAAAATGTGATGGCAACTGTCTCAGGTGCAATTTTTACCGAAGAAGATGAGCCTGTGCAGGGGGTGACGGTGACTATCAATGGTCAGGTTGATTACAGCATGACAACAGGCGGCAACGGTCGCTTTGAATTCCAGGAGATAGAGACCGGATATGATTACACCATCTCAGCTTCCATGAATGCCAATGCAACCAACGGAGTGTCGACCCTGGATCTGGTGCTCATCAACAAGCACATTCTGCAGGCCCAGCGACTGGATAGCCCTTACAAGCTGATTGCTGCTGATGCCAACCGTTCGGGTAGTATTACGACACTTGATTTGGTGCAGATTCGCAGATTGGTACTCAACATTGCGAACCAGCTGCCCAACAATTCGAGCTGGCGGTTTATCGATGCCAACTACGATTTTCCTGATCCCGACAACCCATGGCTGACACCGTTCCCGGAGTTGATTAATCTCAACAACCTGTCCGGTTCGGTGGCCAACCGCCAGTTTGTGGCCATTAAGGTAGGAGACGTCAACAACAGTGCAGCGCCCAACCTCATGGCTACGGAAGAGCGATCAACCAAGGGTAAGTTCTACTTCGAGGTCGCAGACATTGAAATGCAGGCAGGTGAAATTTACACCATTCCGGTTACAGCAGCCGAGCTGGCCGAGATTGAGGGCTATCAGTTTACGCTTCAGGTCGATGCAGCCCGCATCAATCTGCTGCAGGTGTTGCCGGGTATCGTTGAAGAAGGCCATTACAACGACCAGCAGCTGACAAATGGTGTGCTCACCATGAGCTGGAACTGGGCGGGCGGTCGTGTTGACGAATTTCTGGACACAGGTGAGCCCCTGTTTAGTCTGCAAATTCGACCACTGGAGAAGGTGCGGTTGAGCGAAGTAATGGGTATCACCAGTCGCTACACGCATGCAGAAGCCTATACAGCGGCTGGTGACCGACTCGATCCGGTGCTCAACTTCCTGGTAGATGCACCTTCGGCTGATGGCTTTGCACTCTACCAGAACGTACCCAATCCGTTCAGCGATGTTACCATCATAGGCTTCATGCTGCCGGAAGACCAACTGGTAACCATGAACATACAGGATGCACTGGGCAGGGTAGTAAAGACCATCCGGGAGCACATGCCGGCAGGCCGCAATGAAATCCAGATCAGCGCCGGGGATTTGGGCGGCACGGGGGTATTCTACTATACCCTCAGCACCGGTGAATACACGGCCACGAGAAAAATGGTAGTTACCAAATAAGGTTTTGGGGCAGCATAAGCCGCCCCAAAAAACAGAGGAGACAGATCCTCATGTTACTTAGCGTATGCGTTCAGGATTTTCTGCCGAAAGTAGAAAATCCTGAACGCATAGGCTTAATATACCTCTATCCACTCGCCGGCCGTATTGGCGTAGATGCGCTGGTCGTACATAGCGCTGCAACTTACAGGCGGCAGGTAGTACCTACCCGGGTAAGTTGCGGTGAGCGATATCCGGTAAATGCGATTGCCACCTTTGGGCAGGTCAAAAAAAGTGAAAACGCCATCGTCTTTGATGTCGCGATAATCGAAAGGACTTTCGTTCTGCTCGCTGCTTTCGTCGAGGCGGGCATTACTGATTTCCCAGCCGGCCGGAAAAATGTGTTGTAGTGCCAGTTCCGGGTAGTCGATGCCTGTATTGGCCGCCTGACTGATGCGCACCTCAGCCACAAACCGGCTGCCGCGAGCAAGCCTTTTATGCGCGACCGGATTACCGGATGTATCCGTATATCGCAGTTGCATATTGAGTTGTGAAGCGGCCGGGCGGCTTTCGTTGATCAACGGCTGCCCTTCCGTGATAATACTGATAAAGACCTTCTGTTTGCCTGTGTTTTTGCAGTACAATATACGACGCTGGTCATTGGCAGGATCGCTGAGCTGTACCAGCAGGACGGGCTTGTCGGCGCCGGCATCAACAGCAGGGCGGCCACCGTCCTGATAACGCAGAGACAATTGTCCGCCGGCAGGAGCGTCGCCCATGTACTGGCCGATCGACAACAGTGCAAAGCCGAGATCCTGGGTGCTGAGCCAGTCGCTATTGCCTACCGTGCGGGCAAGGCGCTGAACGAGTGCACTTGCCTTGGCATCATCTTTGAGAAGCACCAGCGTTTCGAGGATGAGCGCCTGATCGCGTACGTCAGAGCCATACGTATAGCTAAGTTCGCGATAGGCAGCAGGCTGGGTACTCAATTGGCGCACCATGCTGCGCGCCAGTGTTGCCTGACCTGCCAGCGCGTAAGCCGCTGCCAGTCGCCAACGGGCAGCAACGCCCAAAGCAGGCTGTACACGCAGCTGATTCATGGCACCTAGCTCGGCCTTGCGAGCCAGCGCCAGGGTGTACAGGCGGTAGGCCTGATCAAGTTCGTACTGCTCTTGTGACACAAATCCGCTATTTGTCAGGGAAGGATCCCACTTGCGGGCGGTTGATTGTTGGTAGCTCAGCCAGCGGTTGATCAGGCTGGCAGGCACCTGATACCCCATAGACTGAGCCGCCAGCATAAAATGCCCTGCATAGGAGGTCGCCCAGTGATCAGCAGCCTGCGCACCCGGCCAGTAGCCAAAGCTACCATCGCTGAGCTGATATTGCGGCAGGCGGGCGACGACTGTAGCCAGCCGTTGATCATATCGTTTCTTGTCGGCTGGCGTAACGGACTGCAGTCGGGATACGTACAGCAGGGGGAAACCACCAGAAACTGTCTGTTCAATACAGCCAAAAGGATATTGCAGCAGATAGTTCAACTGTTTACTCAGGTTGAGCGACGGCAGGCTGGCAACTTCCAGTGTCGCTTTACGCGAGCCGCGGCTACCCATCCATGCATAGGGGATACTTACTTCTTCGCCGGGGTTGAGGGTATGGGTAACTACCTTTTGCAGCAGCGGACTGGGATTGCGCACCTGAATTTCTACCTTGCTCACAACCCGCTCACCATTGCCTTCAGCCGTGACTGTAAAGCGGGCGACGCCACTGTTTTTGCCCACTTGCAGCCTGAAATAGACGAGCTTATCTGAGGGACGGTCAAAGCTTACCCGCTGCGAAGCTGCGCCGGCAACCCGCACCAGTCCGCTGCTCTCCTCCACCCGTACACTGGCTTCGCGAATACTGGCTTCATTGGCAAAGAGGGTGACCGGGAGACTGATTTCTTCGCCCGGGCTCAGCACTCGCGGCAGACTTGCCTGCACCATGAGCGGGTTGCGGACACTTACTTGTTTTTCGGCCTTGCCGTAAGCACCTGCCTGTTCGGCTACGACCATGACCCGCACAGCACCGTTGTAGTTGGGAAGCCTGATGCGATGCACCTGCTTGCTACCCCGGTTGAGCTTGTAAGGCCCCAGATGCACTACTACCGGCTTGAACCTGTTGGCCTTGTCGGCATCGGGCAGGTTGAGGGCCGCAGCATCACCGCCGATGCTAAGTACCCGTGCCATACGGCCGTGCTGAGCACCCAGCACAAGATCAAAAAGATCCCAGGTCCGTACACCCAGTGCTTCGCGGGCAAAAAAGTGCCCCCAGGGGTCCGGAGTCCGGAAATTGGTGAGCCCCAGCAGTCCCTCATCGACGATTGCCAGGGTATAATTCATCTCGCGGCCCTGCTGCTCCGATACTGTGATGGCCGTTTCGGTATCTGACCGCAGTACAGAAGCCATGCGCAGGCTGGGCTGCAGCCGCGTACCGGGATCCTCAACGGACAGCGGAATGAGTCCGTACAGGCGCATGGGCAGCTGTTGGTCGGTGTTGGCGTGAGCCTGAATATAAATCGCATGTGCGTATACCGTAGGCGCCATTTCCGGTGTTACGGTAAAAGTGAAGCTGTTGTCACCGGCCTGGGCATCGAGCCAGTGGCTCTGGAGGACGCCTGCTCCGTTTTCGAGTGTAATGAGCAGGCGGCCTTTGCGGGCAGCAGGTATGCTGAGGCGAGCCTTTTGACCGGGCTGGTAGGTTGTCTTGTCTGCAGCAAAAGGCAGCATGACCGCTTCTACAGGCCGGCGCTCATCATCGCCAAAGTAGGGATCCCCGACCGTAATGTAATCACCACTACAGTGGCCGCTTTCGCTGTCACAGATGCGCAGCAGGTAGCGCCCTGCCTCCTGCAGCCCGGGCTTCCATACAGCCTTGCCATTGGCATCTGTCTGCAGTTCTGCTGAGCTTACAGCATTGTAGTGTGTTGATGAGTTGAACTGAGCCACGGCTGTATGATCCTCTTCCCACCACCAGTTCCAGTCGAGCCGATAGACACCCAGCAGCAGTTTACGCCCGGGCGCTGCCCGACCGTCTGACCGCAGGCTGACGACCTTTACCGGTACAGACTGTCCTGTATTAACGCGTTTTTCACCATAGTGATCCATCGGCATCTCGAGGCCTGTATAGAAACTGAAAGGATGGTAAGGCTGAGAAATATACTGTATACTGAAATCCCCGCCGGGCTCGTAGACGCGGGTGCTGATGCGTGCGCTGAGTTTGCCGGCGGCCATTTGGGTTTCGCTGATATCGAGTTGCATGCGTGCTTTACCCTGTTGGTCGAGCTGTCCGTCGAAGAGAAGCAGCGGTTCGCTGTCGATCTTGCGGGCCGGGTCGGCAAAGCGGTAGGAGGTATAGCCGCTGAAGGGAGCCGGATCCTCGCGCAGCACTGCCTCCACCCGGGCAGGCAGGCCTGCCGCCGTCGCACCATGCAACCACTGAGCGCTGAGCAGAGCACTCAGACCTTCGCCTGACTTAGGGAAGGACAGGTCTATCCGGATGCGATTGGGTTTAATGGTTTCAATGCGCAGTGTTTTTTCAAAAACGGACGTTCCTGCTTTCACTCTAGCCAGCCAGCTGCCCGTGGGATCATCGGGGCGGGTGGCGAAGTGCAAGGCATAGGTGCGGCCCGTGCTCGTACCTATGATGCGGCGTTCGCGCAGCTGACCGCGAGCGTCCTGAAGTTCAAACTGTATGGGAAAGCCTGCAGGCAGCTCCTGCAGCTTGTCCTCCAGTACAAAGTTAAGGAAGACGGAATCTCCCGGCCGCCACACGCCTCGTTCGCCATAAAAAAAGCCTTTGCGCCCTGCCGCCAGGGCGGCACCACCTGCATCAAACTGGCTCAAGGAGAGCGACTCACCCTCCATGACCCGCAGATACCCTTTTTGGCCGCCTTTTTCCGCAACTACCACAAAAGGCCGCCGCGCCAGCGCCAGCTGCGCCATGCCATTGCGATCGGTAAGCCCCTCACCCAGCGGCTGCAGTTGATAATCGTAGTAGGTGAGTTTGACTCCGCCCACCGGCGCTGCCGTCTGCAGGCTGGTAACAACAGTCCAGAAGCTACGCCCGTCGCTGCTGCCTTTGCTGATGATGCCGAAGTCAGAAGACAGGATATTGCGCTGCACGAAACGGTCGCTATTGTAGTAAGCCGGATAGCAGGGGTCTTCGCGTTGCCACCACTCGTAGCCATCGTAATAGCCATTGATTCCGTACCACTGCTCCATGAAGCTGTCCGTTTCTTCATTTCCCTGCTCGCTGTAAGCAGGGCTGAGCGGCAGCTCCTGGCCGTTGGCAGCATGGCAGGCCAGGCTGGTATATTCGGGGCGGAATCCTATGCGCAGCTGGTAAATGGCGTCTTTGTCCTGTTTGAATAAGCTCTG
Organism: uncultured Saprospiraceae bacterium; assembly: GCA_964441755.1. GTDB lineage: Bacteria > Bacteroidota > Bacteroidia > Chitinophagales > Saprospiraceae > JAUMBM01. Next base: position 264,790 of record CAYTVG010000003.1, on the reverse strand, counting down.
CAGGTCGAGCGCATAGCGCTGCCAGTCATTACGCGAAGGGTCGCGCCCCAGCTGGTCGAGATCTATTTTTTTGCGCATGACGACCCGTCCCAGGCGGTATAGGTCTGCATTGCCTTGAAGTTCATTGGTTTGTAGAAAGGAGAGTATGTTGTTGTGGTATATTTTAAAAACTTCTACTTCTACGGCTTCGAGGCCGACGGCCTCGAAGGGGAAAAGCTGCCTGGCGCCTGCCGGCAGAATGACGCCCTGGCCGCGCAGGCGCAGCTGCGGCGCCTGTCCGGGCATCTCAGCTGTCCAGCGGGCCGCCCGCGGCAGCGCGGTGCCCGCCAGGTTGCGCAAGCCTGCCGCGACGAGTACCGTCTGCTCGCCGCTGAGCGGCTCCTGGGGGTAAATCCTGACTTGCTGTCCGTCGATAAGCAGGCGGATATTGGCGTCACTGGCCAGCCGCAGCAGTCCGTCGAGAGACTGGTCGGTTGCCAGCGGATCGGAAAAATGCAGGCTCAGGTGGGGGTCCTCGCCCTCGACAACGCGCAGGGCCGTTACTTTAAATTCGTTGAGGGCGGGGATATCGATAGTCTGCTGGCCGCGGTAGTCCAGCCCGAGAGGCGAACCATCCCAGCGTAGATCGAGCTGCCCCTCTTTGTCAGTACGCGCCACGGACTCTATATAAAAGGTGTGCCTGAGGGCATCGGGCGCGTGTTCCCAGCGAATGGGCAGTTTGCGGGAGGCCTGCCGGGCCGTCAGCAGCGCTTCTACCTGCTCATTGTCGGCAGCATCGGCAGTTGTGATGGTACCGCGCAGGGTTTGTTTGGCTGTTTCTTTGGGCTGGGGGGCGTAGAGCGCTTCTGCATCGACCCGGAAGTGCTGGTCTCTTGTGCGAAAATCAAACTCATACGTCTGTGCATCGGGCGGCAGGTTGTCAAAGAGTTGGTCGAGGCGAACACTGACGACGTACACCCGGCCACTCTCGAGAGGCGTCGACGGTTCAAATCGCAGGGTCTGTCCGTCTTCCCAACGGAGCTTGCCTTCGGCCTTGGGGTAAAGTGATAAAAGGGAGGGATCGGGTAGCTGATCGCTCTCATCGACAACCTGTGTAGCAAAGCGTATGCGTATGGGGGCGTGTTTAGTCTGCAGGCCGGCGGTATGTGCGTACACGAAAGCATTCAGGCTCTCCGGCATTTCCCTGGCGCGACGCTCAGCTGGCTGGCAAGCAGACAGCAGCCAAAAAAGAGGGAATAAAGCAAGCAAAAAGCGAAGGGATAAGACCTGGCGGTTGGACATGGCGGGCAGTTTTATGTGTGAAAATGTATTTTCTATAACTACTTACGCCTGGCGTAAGTAGGGGGTACTGTACAGATCTGCCTGCAGCCATCAATAGACAAATTTTTTACCGCCTTATGCGCCATACCCGCAGGGTAAGGCTGTCGGTAAGCCGCTCACACACAGCCATAGATGGGCAGTCAGGGGGCGAGCGGAGAAAAAAAATGCCACACAAGTATCAGGGTTGTTTTGGACCCTCAGAAAAACATGTTTAAGGTAGCTATTGTGGTTCGGTAATCCCCTTGTCTTTGCTGGTAGACAGCGCGGAATTTCGCAAGCGAAACTGAGGCCCGCCCTAGACACTGAATAAGTCACTCCTTAATTTGATAAAAATGTAGAGTCAAACATAAATTTGATACTTGCGCGGCATTTTTTACTTCTCGTCCGAAGCATTACAAATATATGGGATATTTTTATTGTGGCAATCGGATGGCGAAAGAATTTTTTGTGTGGCCTGCAGCTTCGTGCATCGCACGAGCCTGCGCGGGGGCGTTGCGATTTTTTTTATAAAAAAAAGCCTGCAGGCAGGCAATACAGCCCGAAGGGCTGCAAAAAAAATGAAGTCAGCATTTGGAGAATGTAAAAAGCACTTATATCTTTGCGCCGTCTTCAGTGCCACCCTAGCTCAGTTGGTAGAGCATCGCATTCGTAATGCGAGGGTCGAGGGTTCGAGTCCCTTGGGTGGCTCAAAAGCCTTGTACGGATTCCGTGCAGGGCTTTTCTATTTCGGCCCAAGCGCTTATATTGGCGTTGCCGCAGGCAATGTGCGGCAAACAAAGGCGGCGGCCTCGCGTTGTTATTGATAAATGCTTATGTTATGCATCGGATTCTGCTTTCCATATTGACAGTTGCTGTTGTGTTTGTGTCAGCATGCACTTATACCCTTCGCATTCAGGATGGTGCTATGGCGCTCGAGCGAAAGCAATATGCTGTGGCGGTGGATATGCTTAGGCGGGAGTACAACAAAGCCGACAGTCGGGTAGAGCGGGGGCGTATTGCTTATCAAATCGGGCAGGCTTATCAGGGACTCAACCAGGGGGCTGATGCTATTAGTTGGTTTAAAATTGCCTATGACAATCAGGTTGGTTTTGAGGCGCTGCGCGCTTACGCTTACGCACTCAAGCAGGCTGAGCGTTATGAAGATGCCCGACAGGCTTTTATTGAGCTGGGACTGGAGATTGGGTCTCCCTACGAATATCGCAAAGAGATACAGGCCTGTGAGCAGGCCGCCCGCTGGCTGAAAACGCCTGCAGCCGGCTGGACTGTCAGTAGCTTACCTTTGAATACGGCTGCCGCTGAGTATGCTGCCGGCTTACTGCCCGACGGGCGGCTGCTGTTTTCCTCCGACCGGGCTGCTGCAGCAGGCGACGATACTTACCTGTGGACAGGCAGGGGCTTTAGCGACCTTTTCACGGCAGCGGCCGATTTTGGCGGGGTGCAACCGCTACCACCACCGGTCAATACGGAGGCCAACGAAGGCGGCGCCTTCGTGACGGCCGACGGGCAGGAGCTTTTTTTTAGCCGTTGTGCTGCCCCTAAAGGCAATGATGCTTTTTGCCAACTTTTTTACAGCCGACAGCTGGCCGGAGGAGGCTGGGAAGAACCCCGGCTGCTGGACTTTGTCAAGCCGGGCTTCAACTACCTGCATCCTTGCCTTTCTGCCGACAAAGGAACGCTTTTCTTTGCCAGCAACCATGCCGACGGCTGGGGTGGCTACGATATTTATATGGCCGAGCGCCTGCCCGACGGTAGCTGGAAGGAGCCTGTGGTGCTGAGCAGGAATATTAATACGCCTGACAATGAGCAGTTTCCGTGGATAGATGGCGATACGCTTTATTTTGCTTCCAATGGGCATTATGGTATGGGCGGACTGGATGTCTACAGGTCCTGGCGCACGGCCACGGGTGCGTGGGTGTCACCGCGCAATATGGAGGCGCCGGTCAATTCCGGCGGTGATGATTTTGCTTTTGTCATCGATCGCAGGATGAGCCTGCCGCAAGGTATTGTGCAACGGGCTTTTGTGAGTTCCAACCGGGCGGATGGCCAGGGGGGGGATGATGTATATCTTTTGGAAAAAAAATGGCTGCCGCCACCGCCGCCGCCGCCGGCAGCGGCTGTGGTTTTTTCCAATCGCCTGAATATTTTTATACTGGAAAAGGTATACCGCGAAGCGGATAACCCCAACAGTGCAGTGATTGGCCGCAGGCCGCTGCCGGCTGCCTCGCTGCGCATCGGCGGCAGCGGCATCAGCCCGCAGCAGCTGACGGTCGATGAAGAAGGCAAATACAGTCTGCTGCTGCCCAAGGATGCTGTGCTGGATTTTTTGGCCAGCGCAGATGGCTACCTGCGGCAGGCGGCCACTTTTTCGGCGGTCAACCTGCCGGAAGATGCCGAGAAGCCTGAACAGCTGTATGAACTCGAGATTGTACTGGATAAGATATTCGTGGGAAAGGAGATACGGCTCGAAAATATCTACTATGACTTTGATCAGTCATTTATTCGCGAGGATGCCAAGCCTACGCTGGCATCGCTGGCGCAGTTGCTAATCCGCAATCCGGAAATCCGCATACAGCTGTCCAGCCATACTGACTGCCGGGGTAGTGATACCTATAATGAACAACTCAGCCAGCGGCGCGCCCAGGCGGCTGTCGATTACCTGATCGAACTGGGTATCGCTCCGGGCCGCCTGACTGCCAAGGGCTACGGTGAGTCGCTGCCGGCCAATACTTGTGTCTGTAACCGCTGTACGGAAGACGAGCATCAGTATAACCGGCGTACTACGTTTACCATTGTCGAGTAAGGGCGTAAAGCATTGCCGCATTCAGCGGCAATGCTTTACGGGTTGCTGTAACTTATTGCCTGGCGGGCTTTACCAGCGAAATGTAGACGGGAAAGTGGTCGCTGTAGCCTCCTGCATAGGTGCTGCCTACATAGGTGCGGAAGGGGTAGCCCTTAAATTGACCGCTTTGCTGGTAGAGATAGGGTGGATTATGTATGTGCGCCTGGTGGAAACGGATGCCGGGCTGGGATTCCGGGAGCAGCAGATCGCTGACGATGATCTGGTCAAACAGGTTCCAGGAGTCGCGGTAGGCGAGTGTCCCCAGGCCCCGGCGGAACATTTCGTACATGGGGTTGAAAAAACCACCGGCTTCTACCTGGCTGGCTTTGCCTTTGGCATTGAGTACCTGCAGCACACTGGGTGAAATGGGGTCGTCATTGAGGTCACCCATAATAACAAATTTGGCCGCCGGATGCTGCTGGCGGATGGTGTCGCAAATATTTTTACACAGCAGGGCACCTGCATTGCGCAGGGGCTGCGAAGCGGCCTCGCCACCCCGGCGTGAAGGCCAGTGGTTGACGAGCACGTACAGCAGATCGCCCATGAAATAGCCGCCTACGACCAGTACGTCACGGGTGTAGATTCGGTCACCGTCCTGGGCATCGTAAATCATCAGGGGTACTGCCCGGCTTTCGGTAGGCTTAAAATAGCGGGGGTTGTAGAGCAGGCCTACATCAACGCCGCGACGGTCGGGGCTGTCGTAATGCACTACCTGGTAGTTGCGTCGCTTTACGCCCGGGTGTGCGGCAAAATCTTCAAGCACAGCACGGTTTTCAATTTCGGCCAGACCGATGATGGCGGGGCCGTCGGGGGTCAGGTTGGTACCCATCTCGCCGATTACCTGCGCCATGTGATCCAGCTTTTCATAGTAGCGAGCGCTTCCCCAGGCGTTGGGCCCGTTGGGGGTAAATTCGTAGTCATTGACGTCGGGGGTGTCAAGGGTGTCAAAGAGATTTTCGACATTGTAAAAACCAATCAGGCCTACCTGCACGGCTTGGCCTGCCAGGTTTCCACAGCTGGCACTGATGAGCAGGGCTGCCGCGGCCAGCCTGCTGAAAGCGAAAATGTTGAATGACATGGTTAGCAATTTTTTAAAAGGTCTGTCGCGTATGTAACGCTGGTGGTTTGCGCAATTGTATGGCAACCGGCAGCTTCCGCCCAACCGAAGGCCGTAAAATCAGCTTTCACAACAGCAAAGGTAAGGATTATCAGGTTTTGTATTGCCCGGACCTCAGGGAATGTGCGTGTTGTTGTCGTTTTGGGCAGCAATGTAGAGGCTAATTTCGGACTGGAAACACTTTAATTGGGGGTTGAAGCGAACTAAGCCAGGAAAAATTTGTTCAGCGAGGCTAAATCTTAAAGAAGCCAATCAAATTATACTACCTTTGGTCCGTATTATTTATCTTGAAATACAGCCTGATCCTGCAACGACCTGCCGAATGATCGTAGATGTGCCGGACATGCCGGAGGACACGGGCGAAAAATTAATTTCAGATCCATGGGGTTATTTCTTTCAATGCGCAGTGACAAGATGAGGGTGGGCCGGTGGTTCGGTGTCTTTGCCATCCTGATGTCAGTATCGATCGGGCAAATGTCGGCCCAGGTGACGATTAAGGGACGGGTGGTCGATCTGTTTACGTCTGCGCCCCTGCCGGGTGCAGAGGTGTTTTCGCCGGCACAGTCCGGGCGCACAGATGCTGATGGCTATTTTGAAATGGTTGTAGTCAATGGAGGTAAATCTTTGTTGCTGACAATCAGTCGGGAAGGCTACGACCGTTTAGAAAAGGAAGTACAGCTGGCCGGCTCAGGTACTGTCAATGTGGGCAGCCTTGCACTGAGGCCTGGTGAACGGGCTGAAGATGTCGCAGGAGAAGACCTCATCCCCACAGTTATACTCTCAGATGATAACAGCAGTGGGGGGGCGCAGAATGTTTCAGGAGTGCTGACCGCTTCACGCGATATTTTTGTCAATACGGCAGCGTTTACGCTTAGCCAGGGGCGCTTCAGAATACGAGGCTATGACAATAGTTATTCTACGGTTTTTCTGAACGGGCTTCCTTTTAATGATCTCGAAACGGGGGGCGTTTTTTGGTCGGAATGGGGTGGTCTTAATGATGTAACACGCAATCGTGTCAATTTGGTGGGGCTGCAGCCTACTGCTTTTGGCTTCGGCAGCGTGGGCGGAGCATCAGACCTCGATCTGCGGGCTTCCCGGCAGCGAAAGCAGCTGCGGGTTTCCTATGCGCTGGCCAATACGCTCTATCGCAACCGCCTGATGGCCACCTGGAGCAGCGGGCAGCTGAGCAATGGATGGTCTTTCTCTTTTTCCGCTTCCCGTCGCTGGGCGCAGGAGGGTTATGTGCCGGGGACCTTTTTTGACGGCAATTCTTACTTCGCAGCTGCTGAGAAGCAGCTCAATAAGCAGCATTCTATAGGCGTGGTATTCATGGGAGCGCCAAGTATTTCCGGCCGTGCTACCTCGTCGGTGCAGGAGATGAATGAACTGGCAGGAACTAACTACTACAATCCCAACTGGGGATACCAGAACGGCGAGAAACGGAATGCACGGGTGCGTAACACGCACCAGCCTATTGGTTTGTTACGGCATGACTGGAAGTTGAGTGATAAAATTAATGTGAGTACTTCGGCCGGCTATCAGTTTGGTCGCGACGGTGATACGGCGCTTGACTGGTATGATGCCCAGGATCCACGGCCGGATTACTATCGCAGACTTCCTTCTTTCATCGACAATCCGCAGGCGGCACAGGTGGAGGAACTTCTGCGCAGTAGTGAGGCAGCGCGTCAGTTGAACTGGGATGAGTTCTACAGTGTGAACCGAAACAGCGTCATGACGATTGAGAATGCCGATGGTATCGCGGGTAATAATGTCACTGGCAAGCGCTCTCAATATGTTATCGAGGAAAGGCGCGCGGATGTGCGCAGGGCGTTGTTTTCTACGGTAGTTGAGGCATTCCTGAGCCCACGCATGGTAGTACACGGAGGATTTAATTACCAGCATCAGAAGATTAGCAATTTCAAGGTGCTGGACGATTTGCTGGGAGGGGATTTCTATGTGGATGTGGACAAATTTGCGGAGTTTGACAGTACTGGCAATACGCTTTTTATCAGCAATGATGTGAATGTGCCCAATCGGCTGGTTCGACAGGGGGATCGGTTTGGCTATGATTTTGACTACAATATTCGTCAGGCCAATACCTGGGGACAGCTTGAGTACAGTTTGCCTCGATTCGACTTTTTTGTTGGTGGGCAGATGACCAATACGTTGTTTTGGCGTTTTGGAAATGTTGCCAACGGGAAGTTTCCTGAGAGCTCGGCCGGGAGTAGTGAGCGGGCTCGTTTTCTGGACTTCAGCTTCAAAGGGGGAACCACCTGGAAAATTGATGGTCGCAATTATTTGTTCGTCAACGGCGGGCTTATCAACCGTGCGCCTAATGTACGGGATGCTTTTGTCAGCCCACGCACGCGCCACCAAATGGTCAATGATCTGAAGAGCGAGCGCATGACATCAATCGAAGGAGGGTACTTGCTGAAAGCACCGGCAGTCAAGGCGCGTGCTGTGGCTTACTACAGCCTCTTCGAAAACCAAATATCCAATCGCAGTTTCTATCTCGATAATGCAATTATCACCAACGATGGTACCCGGGGCGGTTTTGTCAATTATGTGATGAACGGTATCGCTACAGAACACAGAGGTGTGGAGCTGGCTGCTGAAGTAAAAATCACACCGACCCTGTCGGCTTCTGCTGTTGCGGCTTTGGGACAGTTTGTCTACGCCAACAGGCCTAATGTTACTGTATATCTCGACAACGTAGCCCAGGAACTTAGTGAGCGTACGGTGTATATCAAAAATTACTACGTGGCAGGTACGCCACAAACGGCCTATTCGGCAGGACTCAGCTACAACAGTACCCGCTTTTGGTTTGTCAATGTCAACCTCAATTATTTCGATAACGCCTGGATAGATATTTACCCTGAGCGCAGAACGGTGGAGGCTCTTTCTTATGTAGACGATCCGACGATTGTTCAGGAGGTTGTCAGCCCGGGCTCACCACTTTGGCGCAGTATTCTTGAGCAGGAGAAATTTCCGGCAACTTTCACTGTCAATTTGTTTGGTGGAAAGTCCTGGAAGGTTGACGATACATTTATCTACCTCAACATCGGTATAAATAACCTGCTGGATAAGCAGGATTTTATCACGGGTGGCTTTGAGCAGGCGCGCTTCGATTTTGAAACTAAAGATGTAGATCGTTTTCCGAGCCGGTATTTCTACAGCTTTGGTCGTACATATTTTGTAAACCTGGCAGTTAGGATTTAATTTGCTTATTTTGGTTAATTGCGTTAAAAAAAGTAATCATACTATGTCAATTCGTCAATTGCGATCTTTTTTGCCGGCACTGATGCTGGCGGTAGGCGTGGGTTTTGCGGCAGTAGGCTGTGTGGATCACACTTTTGATGAGCCGCCTGTTGCAGATCTGCCGGGCCTTTCAGGTAATGCAACTATCGCGGATATTAAGGCGCTCTACACTGGTTCGGGTGATGTACAAATTACCGAGGACTGGATTATCGATGGTGTAGTGGCTGCTGATGACCAAAGTGGTAATTTTTATCAGCAAATTATTGTTCAGGATTCTACGGGGGGGCTTGCTGTTCGCATGGCTACAACGGGTCTCTTTAATAAATTCCCTGCGGGCAGTCAGGTATTTATCAGGGCTAAAGGTTTGTATATCAGTGATTATAATGGGTTTCCGCAGCTTAACGGAAGCCCGGGTGCAGCATTGGCTGAATTGCTGATTCCTCAGTATGTTATTGCAGGGCAGCCGGATAAGGGAATTACGCCCGTGCAGGTTACATTGGCAGAACTCAATAATCCGGCTCGCTTTCAGCAGTTGTTGAGCACATTGGTGGAGATCAAGGATGTTCAGTTTGCAGATGCCAGCGCGGGTGTACCGTACGCAGATGCGGTCAACAGGCTGTCTGTCAACAGGACGGCAGAAGATTGCATTGGCAATAGCATTATTGTCCGCACCAGTGGCTATGCTGATTTTGCTGCCGCTGTTACACCCGAGGGCAAAGGAAATCTTATTGCGGTACTCAGCATTTACAGGACAGACAAGCAGCTGCTGGTTCGCAATACGGCTGATGTCAATATGGCGGGCCCACGTTGTGGCACGGGTGGTCAGGGCGGTGAGCTTGTGAGTATTGCTTCAGTAAGAAGTTTATTCACCGGTGCTACAACGACAGCACCGGCAGGCAAAAAAATAAAAGGGGTTGTCATCTCCGACCGCAGTGCAGGAAATATTGACAGCCGCAACATGGTTGTTCAGGATGGCGATGCAGGTATTGTTGTTCGTTTCACAGCAACGCACAACTACAATCTGGGCGATGAGGTTGAGGTGAATATTGACGGGATTGAGCTTTCGGCCTTCCGTGGCTTGCTGCAGCTCAACAGTGTACCCAATGGTAATGCCAGCCGCCTGGGGGCTGGCAGTCTGCCAACACCAAGAGAGGCTACCGTAGGGCAGTTGTTGACCAATGGCCAGAACTGGGAGTCTACCCTGGTGAAAATTACTAATGTCGGTCTGAGTGGTGGCTCCACTTATGCCAATACGGTTACGCTTAATGACGGAACAGGTAGTGTACCCATGTATACGCGCCCGGCAGCTTCTTTTGCTAGCAGCGCTCTGCCGGCAGCAGCTGCCAGCATTACTGCTATTGTATCTGATTATGATGGGGTACAACTGAATATTCGTAAACTCTCAGATGTCGAAACCGGCGGTGGGGGTAGTGGTAATGCTACACTCATAACCTTGGCTGAGTTGCGTACGGCCTTCCAGAGCGGTAGTACAGCTGCTCCTGCCAGCAGGAAGATCAGGGGTGTGGTAATTTCTGACCGCACCAATGTGAATATTACAGACAGAAATATTGTCCTGCAGGATGCAAGCGGGGGCATTGTCGTACGTTTTGCTGCCAACCACAATTTTGCGCTGGGCGAGGAACTGGAAATCAATGTGGGTAACCTTGAGCTGTCAACTTTCTTTGGGCTGCTGCAAATTAATAATGTTCCTTTGGCCAATGCGGCTTCTTTTGGTCCGGGAACTATGCCTGCACCACGTGTGGCCACGGTTGCACAGGTGGTGGCAAATCTCGATAACTGGGAATCTACATTGATACGTATATCGAATGTTACCATTGCGGGCGGAGGCACGTATTCCGGCTCGAAAACTATTAGTGATGGTTCGGGAGAAATGGTTCTGTTTACCCGCAGCCAGGCAACTTTCTCCGGTACTACTGTGCCTGCTGGTCCTGTTACGATTACAGGGGTTGTTACGCGCTATGATAATCCCGGAGCAACACCTCAGCTGACAATGAGAAATTTGAGCGATATCCAGCAGTAAATGATGCAGGACACGTTCGCTTTCAAGCAATTTTATATCCGGCATGCACGCTCAGCAATGAAGGTAGGTACCGATGGGGTACTGCTGGGCGCCTGGGCCGATGTCGAGGGCATGCGACATGCACTCGACATCGGTGCCGGTAGTGGCCTGATTGCCATCATGCTGGCGCAGCGGGCAGCCGCAGCGCATATTGATGCGGTAGAAATTGATGAAGCGGCTGCGGATGAGGCAGCGGAAAATATGGCTTCTTCACCTTTTGGTGATCGCTTGAGGTGTTTTCCGCTGCCCATACAAGATTTCGTGCCCCCACCTCCAATGGGGCAATACGATCTGGTGGTCAGCAATCCTCCCTTTTTTAGCGGCGGCGTCCTTTCTTTCAATGAGTCACGTAAAGTCGTTCGACACACAGTCAAGCTGCCGCACAACGAGCTATTGCTGGCTGTTCAGCGCCTGTTGGCACCACAAGGGCGCTTTTGTCTCATATTGCCTTTATTGGAAGGGCTCCGTTTTGAAGAACTGGCACTGCAGTACGGCCTGTACGTAAACAGGCGTTGCTCTGTTCACCCCAGAGAAGGTCAGCCTGTCAACAGATTGTTATTGCAGTTTACACTTCGCAGGCCGGAAGCAGTAACAGAGGAAAAATTGGCTATTTATCAGGCTGAAAGCCAGTCCTGGACACATGCTTATTGCGAGCTCACCCGGGATTTTTACCTCAGTCTGTAGTGAATTTTTTTAACTCCTGGTATAGCCTTTGGACGGGCAGACCCATAATGTTGGCATAACTACCTTCAATTTTGCTGATCTTGCACAGGCCTATCCACTCCTGTATGGCATAAGCACCCGCCTTGTCGTAGGGATGGTAATGCGTAAGGTAGTAGTCGATCTCCTCTGTACTCAGCGGGTCGAAATGTACCTCCGCCAGATCGGAAAATACAACTTCCCGGCTGTGGGAGCGCAGGCATACACCCGTGATTACCTGATGGGTACGCCCCGAAAGATTGCTCAGGATCCGAAAGCCTTCATCGTAATCAGCGGGCTTGCCATAGATGACATCATCCAGTATCACAACACTGTCGGCAGTAAGGACTATATCGTTGGGGCTTTCCAGCAGTACACTCGCTGCCTGTGCTTTTTGCTGTGCAAGGTAGGGCGCCACCGCTGCCGCCGGCAGTGTGTCCGGCCATATTTCGTCAATGGGCATTGGCTTTACCACGAAGGGTATACCGGCCATCTCGAGCAGCTGGCTCCTGCGAGGTGACTGGCTGGCAAGTATCAGCCGAATGTGTGGAGGAAGTATCATATCAGTCGTTTGCGGATTGACTCATAGTATTTGCACACCCATGGTTTGCAGCCGGTCAAACCACTGATGTTGTTGCTCAGGTGAATGGGCGCGACATCCGTCGCGGAGAAGGCTGGTATGCAAGCCAAGTTGAACAGCTGCCAGCGCTGTCTGGTAAACAAGGGTTTCCAGGGGCGTTCCCATCAGTATGATCCTTGTGACTCCGGTTTGTCGCAACCATTCTTCAAGCCCGGTAGAACGTTGATCCAGGTCGGCAAAGGCGCTAAGGCCTGGCATCTCAGGTCGCAGACATCTCCGAATGACCTTTTGAATGCGATTCATGGCGAGTCCCACGGCCGGCTCAGCACCAAAACTCTCCTGAACACAGTGCATATGCATCAGTTCGTAGGTTAATGGCTGTGTTGATCCTGCTACGGTCAGCAAGAGCTGCTGGCCTGGTTTTCGCCACATGTGGTTGGCTGCAAAAACACAGTGATTGGGCGGATACCAATCCTGTATGAAGACAGCCAGGGGTACACGCTCGGTCCATTCATTGGCAACCGATACAAGTTGTTCAGCACCAATTACTTCAACTGCGCCGCCCTGACAGTAATCAAGCTGTAAACCCATTATTAACAACGCTTCCATTGCCATACTGCACTATTCAACCAGCAGTCCGTCCACCATCTCAAGCTTGCGATCGCTCATGTTGGCCAGTTCCTGGTTGTGGGTTACTATAATGAAGGTCTGCTGAAAATCCTCGCGTAAATCAAAAAAAAGGCGATGCAAATCAGCGGAAGAAGCAGAATCCAAATTGCCGGAGGGCTCATCTGCGAAAATAACAGCCGGTTTGTTCATGAGTGCGCGTGCTACAGCGACGCGTTGTTGCTCCCCACCAGACAACTGATTGGGCTTGTGGTCCAGTCTGTCGGCCAGTCCCAGGTAGGCAAGCAGTTCTGCAGCCCTGCTGCGTGCTTGTTTGTCCGCTTGCCGGTGAATGAGAGCAGGAATGGCAACATTTTCGAGGGCGGTAAACTCCGGCAGCAGATGGTGGAACTGAAAGACGAAGCCGATATGCTGATTCCTAAAGGCTGCAAGCTTGGAGGGCGATAGCTGGAAAACATTTTGCCCCGCAATGATTAACTCTCCCCGGTCAGGCTTGTCCAGCGTACCCAGTATATGAAGCAGGGTGCTTTTGCCTGCACCGGATTTGCCGACAATGCTGATAATTTCACCGCCGGAGATGGACAGATCTACACCCTTAAGAACGTGCAACCGGCCATATGACTTGTGCAATTGCGTGGCTTGAATCACGTGGATCGCTTTTGTTATAGGGCAAAGGTAATGATTTCAGGCGCTGTTCGGATACTATTTTTTACCACCGTAGTTAGCTTGAGAGAGGGTGCAAAAAACTGCCAAATTACCCACCTAAGAGCAATTACCCATCTTGTAGTTTCATCTTTTTTACTTATCTTTGTCCGTCTTTATAAAAGGCAACTGAGCATAATTAAAGTACAGAACTGGCTAGATGTCATCCAAACAGCGTATTATTCCCGTAAATATCGAGGACCAAATGAAATCGGCCTACATCGATTATTCGATGTCGGTCATTGTCTCAAGAGCTCTACCGGATGTCAGGGACGGTCTAAAACCTGTACACCGAAGGGTGTTGTATGGTATGTCCGAACTAGGAGTAGCCTACAACAGGGCGCACAAGAAGTCTGCACGTATCGTGGGAGAGGTACTGGGTAAATATCACCCGCATGGGGACTCGTCGGTCTACGATGCAATGGTGCGTATGGCTCAGAACTGGTCGCTGCGCTACCCCCTTGTCGACGGACAGGGCAACTTTGGGAGTATGGACGGAGACAGTCCGGCCGCCATGCGATATACAGAGGCGCGACTGCAGCGCATCAGCGATGAGATGCTGGCAGATATCAATAAGGATACTGTTGACTTCAGCCTCAATTTCGACGATACACTGGAAGAGCCGACGGTACTGCCTGCACGCATTCCAAATCTGCTGATCAATGGGGCTTCGGGCATCGCGGTGGGAATGGCAACCAATATGTTGCCGCACAATCTCTCTGAGGTGATTGACGGCGTTGTTGCTACAGTCGATCGACCGGAAATTACGGTCGACGAGCTAATGGAATATGTCAAGGCACCGGACTTTCCTACAGGGGGGATTATTTTTGATTACCGCGGGGTAAGGGAGGCCATGGCAACCGGCAGGGGCAGGGTAGTGGTTCGTGCCAAAGCAGAAATCGTTAACGATGAGCGCGACAGGGAGACGATCATCATCACTGAGATTCCGTATCAGGTCAACAAGGCACAACTGGTAGCTAAAATTGCCGAACTTGTTAATGAGAAGAAAATTGAGGGCATTACTGATGTGCGGGACGAATCCGATCGCGATGGACTTCGCATCGTTATAGAGGTTCGTCGTGATGCCATGGCTAATGTAATCCTCAATCAGTTGTATAAACTTACGCCGCTGCAGACAAGCTTTGGTGTCAATAATGTCGCCCTCGTTAAAGGGCGTCCCATGACGCTCAATCTGAAGGATATTATTGAAGAATTTATTGATTTCAGACTGGAGGTAATTGTCAGGCGTACTCGTTTCGATCTTCGTAAAGCACTTAATCGGGCACATATTTTAGTGGGCCTGTTGATTGCATTGGATTACATAGACCAGGTTATTGACCTTATTCGCGCTTCCTCAACACCCGATGATGCGCGCCTGGGACTTATGCGTGGTGCTTTTATCAGCGACCTGGATGCCTTCTGGCAAAAATTCAGGCTGCTGGTTGATGAGTCCCAAACGGATGATTACCGCGTCGAAGAAGGTAATGTCTTGTCTGAAGATCAGGCCAAGGCTATCCTGGAAATGCGACTGCAGCGACTTACAGGACTTGAGCGTGATAAAATCCGTGCTGAGTATGATGAAATACGCAGCCTGATTGACAAACTAAAGGCGATTCTTGCAAGCGAACAATTGCAGCGGGAGATTATCAAGGAAGAACTCAGTGATATCAAGGCGCGCTATGGTGATGCCCGCCGCACGGTCATAAGTTATTCCGAGGCGGATATCTCTATCGAGGATATGATCAAGGACGAAGAGGTTATCGTTACCATCAGTCATCTTGGTTATATCAAGCGTACACCTACAACGGAGTACAGACAGCAGGGTCGGGGAGGCCGGGGAAGTCAGGGAAGCCGAACTCGTGATGAAGATTTTATCGAGCACATGTTTGTGGCCAGCAATCACAACTACCTGTTGCTGTTTACAGACCAGGGTAAGTGTCACTGGTTGCGGGTATACGAAATTCCGGAAGCATCCAAAACCTCAGGTGGCCGTGTAATCCAGAATATCATCGATATACCCAAAGAAAATAAAGTCAGGGCTTATATTATCGTCAAAGACCTGAATGACACTGCCTTCCTGAACGAGAATTATATCATGTTCTGCACTCGTCAGGGGATGGTCAAAAAGACACAGGTTGAGGCTTTCAGCCGTCCTCGTGCAGCAGGAATTGCTGCTATCACCATTAACGAAGGCGATGAGTTGCTGGAAGCCAAACTCACCAGCGGAGATACACAGGTATTTTTGGCTACGCATCACGGCAATGCTATTCGATTCAACGAGCAGGATGTGCGCCCTATGGGCCGCACCGCTGCTGGTGTAAGGGGTATCAGTCTGCAGGGTGAAAATGATGCTGTAGTAGGAATGGTATGTGTAGATCAGGAAAAAGATAAGGACATAAGCCTGCTGGTCGTTAGTGAGAAAGGTATGGGCAAACGCTCTGATCCGGAGGATTATCGGCTTATTACACGAGGGGGTAAGGGCGTACGCACCATGTTGATTAGCGACAAAACAGGGGCTGTTGTAGCAATCAAAGCCGTAAGCGATACAGATGACCTTATGATTACCAATCGTTCCGGTATCGTCATAAGGATGTCGGTTGGCGAAATGCGAGTACAGGGCCGTGCAACACAAGGGGTAAGGCTGATTCGTTTGCAGGATGAAGATTCAATTGCGGATGTTACGGTCATTGCAGGTGACGAACATGCTGATAACAACGAATCAACACCGGTAGTGCATGATGAAGAAGAATAATTTTTCTTTATTTTCGCTATAAAATACCTTTTTGTAAACTTATTCGTTTCAACACCGAGGAGCTTGTTTACACTGTCAAATTTCTGATTTGTCTAATTATCAATTCTTCTAGTTATGAAAAATTTTCTCTTCTTGCTGGCCTTCGTTCTACTTGCCGGCTATGCCCAGGCGCAAGACGGCGAGAGGGCATTGCGGAAGGCAGGCAGCGCGCTCAGTGCCTATAACATTGATCCTTCGAACAACCTTTCCAAGTTGCACGAGGCTGTTCAGGAAATTAAACTCGCTATGGATGATCCCACCATCGCTGCTACTGTGAAAGCGTGGCAGACACAAGGGGATATTTATCTCGAGATTTCTAACCAGATCGTCAATATCAAGCAGCTCAATTTTGGAAATATTGAAGATCTGCCCAAGGTTGATAACCCCGGCCTGGTTGCCTATGAATCGTTTACGCGCGCACTTCAGTTAGCAACTAAAAAATTCGAGTCCAAGGCAGCGCTCAATGGTCTTCGCCAACTGCAGTCCAATCTGTACAATCTGGGTATCATGGCCTATGAAAATGGTGATTTTTCTTCGGCTTTCTCAGATTTTGAGGCGGTATTGAATGCGCACAATGCTTTGAAAGAAAATGCAGAGGCAAGTTCTCTGGATGAGACTAATGTGTATAACGATCAATTGTATATCACAGGTTTAGCTGCTTTGAATGCGCAGGAGCTGCCAAAGGCAAAACCTTATTTTTTGAAGCTTTATGAACTAAAGACAGATAAGCCTGCAGTTTATGAGGCATTGTATACAATCACGGCTGAAGAAAATATGGATGAGGCCTACACTTATCTGGATGCTGGCCGTAAGCTCTATCCTGATGATGTTTCGCTGCTGTTTGCTGAAATCAATCACTTTCTTCGTATCAATAAGCTTGATGAACTGATCAGCAAACTTGAGGCAGCAATCGCTAAGGAGCCCAAAAATGTCTCCTTGTATTCTACGCTTGGCAGTGTTTATGATAACTTATACCAGCGTGAGTATCAGGCAGGCAATAAGGCAGAGGCGGATGCCTTTCTGAATTCGGCACTTGATTATTACCAGCGGGCACTTGCCATCGATCCCAACTTTTTTGATGCTATCTACAGTATTGGGGCAGTTTATTTTAACAGGGCTGCATCATTGATCAATGAGCAAAAAGCATTGGGATTGAGTGCTGCAGAACAAAAGCGTTACGACGTCCTGCAGACGGAAATCACAGCTGAGTTTGAAAAGGCTCTTCCTTACTTCAAAAAGTGTGAAGGTATGAATCCCAATGATCTCAATACCCTGATAGCACTTAAGGAAATCTATGTGCGTATCAATGATCCTGTGACTTCCAATATTTTCAAGGGCCGTCTTGAGAAAGTACAGGCAGGGGGTACCAACGAGGAGCCTTATTTTAAGAATTAATCCAGTCAGGCTACTCTTCTACAGGCACAGACTCCACAGCTTGGGGCCTGTGCCTGTGGTTTATAAGCTGGTTATTAATATAATTGCTAATCAGGTTACCAGAGCGTATTCGGGAATTTTGGTGCCAGGCAGGTGATATATTTCGGGCCGTTTTCATGTATTGGGTGTGTCTGTTCAATTCAAAGAGGTCGAAATATGTAGGAAATATACTTTTTTCATCTGTCAATAAATTTTCATCACGCTTCTATTGGCAATGTTTGGATTCTGTACCATTCACCTGGTTTTTGTGAGCCGACAATGGGCTATCACAATCATTTCTAACCAAAACCAAAAGATATTATGAAGCAGATAAGCGTTATAGGTGCAGGTACCATGGGCAACGGGATTGCGCACGTATTTGCACAACATGGGTTTTCTGTCACGCTGATAGATGTATCTCAGCAGGCGCTGGACAAGGCTATGGCTACGATCACGGCTAATCTGGATCGTATGTGCAAGAAGGAGACGATTACAGAAGAGGTAAAGATGCAGACGCTGGCCAATATTGCAAGTAGTACCAGCATAACAGAGGGCGTAAAAGCAGCTGATTTGGTGGTTGAAGCTGCCACTGAGCGCACGGATCTCAAATTGCAAATTTTCCGGGAAATGGATGAAGCGGCTCCGGCAACAGCAATTTTGGCTACCAACACATCTTCTATTTCAATCACGCAAATTGCCGCTGTAACCCGGCGTCCTGAGAAGGTCATCGGTATGCATTTTATGAATCCGGTACCTGTGATGAAGCTTGTTGAGGTCATTCGGGGATATGCAACATCCGATGCAGTGACACAGACGGTGATGGATCTTTCACGCGTTCTGGGAAAATCACCGGTGGAGGTGAATGATTATCCTGGTTTTGTAGCCAATCGCATTTTGATGCCCATGATTAATGAGGCCATCTACACGCTTTTTGAGGGAGTTGCCGGTGTGGAAGAAATTGATACCGTGATGAAGCTTGGTATGGCTCATCCCATGGGACCTCTCCAACTTGCAGACTTTATCGGACTGGATGTTTGCCTGTCCATACTGCAAGTGTTACAGGATGGTTTTGGTCAGCCTAAGTATGCTCCTTGTCCATTGTTGGTCAACATGGTAAGGGCAGGAAGACTGGGTGTGAAAAGTGGAGAGGGATTCTATAAATACACGGCAGGCAGTAAGTCATTACAGCTGGCTGAGCGCTTTGTACGCTAGTGATGATATTGTGTGATGTTCTTTCATTGGCGCACTTCTCTAAGCTGCGCCAATGAAAGAAAGTCATAGATACTGCTTCGGGATCTCATCAGTAGGGGCCCGGAAAGGGTAATTGTTCGTGCATTTTCACCTTTCTTCCGCTTTATTCTTGCGCTGGATCATGTAAAACAACGGTTCATTACTTGCCCCGGGGCACGAATTGTCAGCTATGCCCTAATCTTCATCATCCCAGTCATAAAAATCCGTGTAGGTCTTGAAGTCATCGATCTCACGACGTTCTTTTTTCGTTGGGCGACCACTGCCTCTTTCGCGAAACTCAACGCCTGATTTTCCGACAAACCAGTCCTTGTACTTATTGAGTTCTTCCGTGGGTGTAAGGTCGAGATAGCAGGTCTGGGCTATAGCAGCGCCAACACGTTTTTCGATTGGATTAATGACTTCAAACTGGAATTGGAAGCCGTTTTTCTGTACAAAAACCCGGTCTCCTGTCTGTACGAGTTGGGATGCCTTTACAAGTACATTATTGACCTTTACTTTACCTGCTTTGATGGTATCCGTTGCTATTGTGCGGGATTTGAAAATACGCACGCTCCACAACCACTTATCGATACGTACTTTTTGTGACACCTTTCTTATATTTACTGCATGGGTAATCTGTTGCTGCCGCGATAAAGGTTATTTCTCTGCTTCATCAGGCTGTAGGCGAGGATAGTCAAGCTGCATTTTCTCCATGGCTTCAAGCACAATGCCTGAGATGAG
The DNA here is from genome assembly GCA_964441755.1 of uncultured Saprospiraceae bacterium. GTDB lineage: Bacteria > Bacteroidota > Bacteroidia > Chitinophagales > Saprospiraceae > JAUMBM01. Next base: position 245,393 of record CAYTVG010000003.1, on the reverse strand, counting down.
ATAATCGCGATACCACCGCTGGTCTACCGGAATAATATGCCAGGGAATATGACTGTTACTGATGGCATAGTCGTAAGCATCCATATAACTGTCCCACAATTCTCTTTCTTTCCAGTCGTTGGCATTGTGTTTCCAGTGCTTGGTAGGATCATCAATCCGTTGCTGTAGTTCGATAGCCTGTTGCGCATAGGAGATATGCAGGAAAAACTTCAGAATGGTTGTATTGTTATCATCTCTGAGATTTTCTTCAAAGGCATTGATGGCTTTCATTCGCTGATGTACACGCTGCTCATCAATCCAGTTGTGTACACGTTGAATAACAATATCCTCATAATGAGAGCGATTGAATAGCGCAATTTCCCCTTTAGCAGGTAGTTGTCTGTAGATTCGCCAAAGAAAATCATGCGCAAGTTCCTCTTCCGTTGGTCTTTTAAAGCTGTAAGAACGCAGACCATAAGGTGCACAGAGGCCAAAAATATTTTTGGCAGCACCATCTTTTCCACTGCCATCCATACCCTGAAATACAATCAGCATGCTGTGCTGCCGGCTGGCTACGAAGATATCGTGGAGGTCCCTTATTCGTTCCACTCTCGAACGAGTGATATTTCTGGCTTCTTCCTTACTGATCGTTTCGGCTGCTGCTGTGGTGGAATGCTCTCGTAAATGCTGCATTGGGTGAATCGTTGGCATGTTGTGAAATCTTAGGTGTACATCTTGCTGCGCTTCAGCAAATACTGCTGCAGAATGTTTTTGAACCCTTTCTGAATGTCTGCTTCCACATAGTCGATTTTGTATTGCAGACAACGCATGCGCAATGCATTGATATAGTCACCTACTTGTTGGGTATAATAATCTTTAACCTGATTGGGCTGTAGCTTCAACTGCTCACCCGTTTCCATGTCAACAAACAGGTAAGGTCTGTTGTCATAGTCAAAATCAATTTCTTTAGATCTGTCTACCGTGTGAAATAAAACAACCTCATGCTTATTGTATTTGAGGTGCTGAAGCGCTGAAAACAATTGATCCATATGTTCGCTGTCATCAAACATATCACTGAAAATCATAACAAGGGATCTTCTGTGGATGCTTTCTGCAATTTCATGTAACGCCTTGGCTGCGTTGGTACGAAGTGTTGCAGGTTTTTGACTGATCATTTTTTCCAGGTAGGTCAGCAGCAGTCGATAGTGGGTAGTACTTGACTTGGCAGGCGTATGGGTAGTGATATTCTCATTGAAAATACTAAGTCCGAAGGCATCGCGCTGCCGCTGAAGCAAATTCATAAGAGAAGCTGCCGCCAAAGCAGAGAAGCGGATTTTATTGATGTACTCAACCGAACTGGCAGTTACTTCAGGGAAAAACATTGATCCGGAGGAATCTATGACCAACTGACAGCGCAGATTTGTCTCCTCTTCGTATCTTTTGGTAAACAGTTTTTCGGTACGGGCATATACTTTCCAGTCAATATTGCGGGTAGATTCCCCTTGGTTGTAGAGCCTGTGTTCGGCAAATTCAACAGAAAAACCGTGAAAAGGACTTTTATGCAAGCCTATTATAAACCCTTCAACAACTTGGCGTGCGAGCAGTTCTAACTGCCCCATCTCTCTCACCTGCTTACTGTCTAATTCGTATGTCTTCATATTCTTTGTGCAATATGCTGCTGCTTACATCAATGAACTCGGGTTGACCTGTTTTCATTTCCTTCCTTAGTGCTGCAAAGGAAATAAAGTTACGCATACATGTTGATTGATTTTGGGAAAAAAATCTACAAACATGTATATATCTGAAACGCTCTTTGGCAGCGTCAGCCGCCAAAGAGCGTTTCCAGACACCCTGCTAAGATAAATTATTTTGGCGGATTAGAGCAAAGCTTCAATTTTGTTGACAAAATTTTGCTTTGTGGTTACCCCCACCTGCTTGTCAACTACCTCGCCATTCTTAAGAAACAACACAGTCGGGATATTGCGGATGCCATATTTTGTAGACACCTCAGGATTGGTGTCGACATCTACCTTGCCAACCACTACCTTACCGGCATATTCATGATGTAGTTCTTCAATAATCGGACCAATCATGCGGCAGGGGCCACACCACTCTGCCCAAAAATCAATGACAGCAACACCGTCGATATCGACCGCTTTTTCTTTGAAATTGTTGTCGGTTAGTTCCAAAGCCATATACGTTGTTATTTTTATGTTATCTGAAATTACTTCCTTCCAATAACATTTTGTCTACTAAAACAGTTTCAAATATAAAGGAGAAAGATTGTATGTTGAACCGGGTCATAGGTATATTTGCAAAACATCGGCTAGTTACTACGTTGATACTGTTGGCTGTAATTTCTGTACTTATGCGTGTATGGATGCCTGCCTCCTGGATCGAGGCGTGCTACAGCCGATGGATATACGCGGGTGTCAGGATGATGATAGCAGACTTGAGCCGACTCCTTCCCTTTGCATTGATATACATAGTAGTTCCGCTGTTACTGGGCGTACTGCTATACGCAGGCTGGCGATCCTGGCGATCGGAGCCAAACTGGCAGGGTAAACTCCTTGCTATGCTGTTTTTCAGCCTTGGAAGTTTGAGCTTTTTGGTAGTGGGATTTTTATGGAGCTGGGGCTTCAACTATGGCAGGGTATCTGTAACAGATCAACTGGACCTTGAAGAGATAAATTTTTCACTCGACTCACTTGAAAAGGCACTGTTTAGAGAAACAGAGGCTGTCGTTCTTTTGAGGACGCAACTTCCCTTCAATATCGGGGATAGCATCCCGCTTTCTGCAGCCTCTATGCCGGCAGGTACGGAAGATTTGCTAATAGCGGGCTTGGAAAGGGTTCTTAGCCGCCTGGATTATCCTGTAGCAGCCAGTGTTAGGGCCAAAAAGTTATACCCCCCGGGCATATTACTCAGGTTTAGTACGATGGGCATTTTCTTTCCTTTTAGTGGCGAAGGACACTACGATGCAGGCCTGAGCCACCTTCTTCAACCGGAGGTCATTGCGCATGAACTTGCACATGGCTATGGATTTGGTGATGAAGGAGAATGCAACTTTTGGGCTTATCTGGCCTGTATAGAAACCAATCATCCGTGGATTCAGTATGCCGGCAGGCTCGTATACTGGCGTACAATGGCATTGCAATACAAGCACGCCAGGCCCGATGCGTATCATGAATTCAGGACAAGCCTACCTCCTGGCGTATTGGCGGACATTGATGCTATCAATGCCAACTTACTCGCCTTTAAGCGTATTATGCCAGAACTGAGGCACAACGCCTATGATGCATACCTGCGATTACAAGGTATTGGAGAGGGGATTGACAATTACGATAAGGTGGTTTTGTTGGTAGAATCCTGGCGACAAACAATGAAATAGCAGCATAAGTTGTTTTCATCACAGTCGGTTTTGGTTGATAAGATCCAGTAATTCATCGCGGTAGTTCTTACCCATCGGCAAGTGTTTGAGTTGGCCTTTTTCATTCACCTCAATCATATTGCCTACTATTGCCTCAATTTTATCAATATTGACAATATAGGAGCGATGGATGCGACGGAATTTGTCTGTCGGCAGCTTATCTTCCAGACTCTTCATAGTTTGCAGGGTGATAACCCTGGAATTGTCGAGTCGGATGATAACATAATCCTTGAGCCCTTCAATGTAGATGATTTCCGAGAAGTTGACTTTTACGAGTTTCTTATCTGCCTTGACAAAAATATAATCATGCTCTGATTCAACCTGACCGGCTTCCGACACTGCTTCCTCTCTTTTTTTGGGCTGTATCTGCTCAATTGCCCTATTGACAGCTTTCATAAACCTGTCCAGAGAGATAGGCTTCAGCAGATAGTCAACCGCATTAAGTTCAAAGCCTTCTACGGCATAGTTAGAGAAAGCAGTTGTGAAAATAATCTTGGGAGGGTTGCTCAGAGAACGCAAAAATTCGATTCCACTCATCTGGGGCATCTGGATGTCCAAAAAAATGAGATCAATAGATTCGGTCTGCAGCACCGCATTGGCTTCAAAGGCGTTATTGCATCGCTTTACAAGGCGAAGAGATGGCATCTTTTCGATGAAGGTTTCCAGTACATCTAATGCGAGGGGCTCGTCATCTACGATAATTACATTAATCATGACAGATATTTTAATAGATAAAGCGATAGTAAACTTTATTCATCTGCTCATATGAGTTCAATACTCAAATGAACGGAGTAGGTATGCGGATGGTCATCAATGGCCAGCTGATAGTGGCCCGGGTATAGCAGATCCAGTCTCCTCCTCACATTGACCAGCCCGATACCACCACTGCGACGGCCATCTGGTCTGATGATTGGCCCGCCTTTGCTGTTTTCTATATGGAAAGTGAGCTTCGTATCAGCAATATCTACCGACACATGAATGAAGCCTTCTGTCAATTGGTGATTTACACCGTGCTTGAAGGCGTTTTCCAGAAAGGGGATTATCAGCAAGGGCGCAATTTGCTGCTCATGTATGTTGCCATTAACGCTGAAGCGAATATCTATACCTTCATGTTGGCGCAGTTGCTCCAGATCCAGATAATTGCGCAGGTAGTTAATCTCTTTGCTGAGCGGAACTTTTTTTTCATTGCATTCATAAAGCATGTAACGCATCATCTCTGCGAGTTTGATGACAATATCCGGCGCCTTGTCTGATTTGCGTAAGGTAAGTGCGTACAGATTATTAAGGGTATTAAATAAAAAGTGTGGATTAATCTGGCTTTTTAAAAAATTGAGCTCCGATTGCATGGTTTGCGTGCGCAACTCCTGGGTTTGGCGTTGTTGGCGAAACCAGTCACTGATGATTTTGACCACCGTAGATGCGTTGGCGATGAAAAAAGTGATTAAAAAATATAGGTTGAGGTTGGTGAGCAACTCCTGCTGTAAAGTTGGGTAAGCTGCAAATTTGGCATAAAAAATAATAATTCTGAGAGGAGTCACTATAAAGGTTGTCGCCAGTAACAGGATGAGATACTGTGCGTATTTTCCTTTGACCAGGTATGTGGGGACGAGGTAGAGAATATTGAAGTATACGATCAGGATATTAAACAGTACATTGATTAATTCATTGGACAAGCTAAACCAAAAACCAAATTTTTGTTCTTCAAGCTGCATCAGCAAAATCAATATCAGGAGCCAAAACAAGCTATGATAGGTAAGGCGTCGGGTCAACCAGTGCATCACCTTGTTCCAGCGCTGTGTATTGATTAATGCATTCATTTACTTCTGTAAGTTGCCGGACAAAGATATATGACGCCTGTAAGCTGCCGTTTTTTTTTGGATGAAATGCTTCCTGCAGCCGAAGAAAGAAACCATTTGACAGATGACAGATGGTATGTCTGACGAAATTGTCGGCAGTACTCCAATAAAACGAAAGCGGGCTGATCAGGTTCTCCTGTCAGCCCGCTTTCATTTTGTAGCCTATTATGATTGTACTATCAAGCTCCAAACTGTTTCTTCTGCTTTGGTTTTTACTTTTTTAGTCAGACAGCATAGATTCCCTTCTTCTAAAAAGTAAAAACCAGCAGAAAACAATTTTTTGCTTTTGGCAGAAAATCCCGGATATGCTCGAAAACAATCGAGCAGCGGAATAATGCTTAGCGCTGAACCGTAAAGGCGCGGCGGGCAAAACCATTTTCGGTGCTCACAACCAGGTAGTACTGACCAACAGGTAGCGTAGCCACATTGAAATCAATGCGGTCTTCCTGAATTTGCTGCTTGCGAACCTGCTGCAGTGTACGGCCATTCATATCAGTGATGCGATAAGAGACCTTCTGTGCAGGAGCATCCAGCGTCAGGCTGGCCGTCAGCACATTGGATACAGGATTCGGGAACACATTCATTGCGAGTTGATCTTCCGTGAGGATATCAGGCGTGCTGCTGGCGATTGGCGACCAAACGAGGCCAGTAGCCACAGCACCGCGGAAACCTGTAAACAGGAAGCCATCTTCTATGCTCGGCAGACCGCTGGACTGGAAAGTGTTGGTTCCGATGTAAGGAAGATCCAAATCTGTAGTATTGGCACCCAGAATGTCAAGGTACTGCGTGAAATCCTGATTCTCGTCAAAGCCGATGAAAACCAACTGGTCACCTTCGTAGCGAATGCCGAGGAAGTAAACCAAATCGTCACCAGGCAGAATATGACCTTCTTCGAAATCGTTGATATCGAGCAGTGGGGCACGAACCCATGAAGCAGCAGCATCAGGTGTTTCGTAAGGAGCTTCGTCCACGAGCGCCACTACGTCGAGTTCAGCATTTTCAATCACCTGGTCTCCGTCGAGGTCATTCCAGGAGTAAAGGAAGGCATTGACGGTAATTTCGCTCATGGCTGAGCCAGCTGCCCGTGAGACATAGAAAACAACGCTGTCCATCTTGAAACCTGCACCCTTATTGACATAAATAGGTGTGAGGAACTCGATGTTGCCACCACCAGAGATGGTGTAGGCATTTGTGATGGTTGCCCTGCGAGCAACATTGTCCCAGCCACCATTGCAATAAGCATCTTCCGTTACAGCAAAATCAGAAGAGAAGCTATTGTCTGCAGGCTGTGCATCCGTGCTGTCGGTAGAGATGGTATAGTTAATAGTGTAAGTACCCTCACCCGTAGCAAACGGATCAAACTCAGGCAGAACAATAAGGCTTGACGAATCGGAGTCAAGGGAAGCCGAAGATGCAGACTGGCTGTAGACCTCGCCTGCCTGGCTGTGGCTGATGGTAGCTGATACAGTGACGTTGCTGGCGCTATTGAGACCAATATTCTCAACACGCGCACCCGGAATTACAGAGAATACGCCCGCTGCGTCAATCTGGTGACCCGGGATAGCTCCTTTGGGAGCGTGAGCGATACCAGCTCTTGCGTTGGAGCGAACATTGTTCGGGAAACGAACGTTGCCAATGGTTACGTTGACACTACCTGTCTGCAGTGCATCGCGAATCAACTGGCCATCTTCCAATGAAAGCATAACGCAAGGGATTGTAACATTACCGCCATTGACACCGGGACCCATAACAATGGTTCCGGCACCAGCGGCATTGTTGAATACAATCACAGCAATCGCACCTGCGTTCTGCGCATTGAGGCACTTCAAACCAAATTCACAGGTGCCGCGGTCAACCAGTGCAATTTTACCGGCAACTTCTGAACCGTTGGTGAGTGCCCCGCAACCTCTGGTCGGCGTTGCCGAACCGTCGTTTACAAACACTACATCTCCCGTCCAGACACTGTCGGTCAACACCCGGCCAAAACCTGCGGCGGAGAAGTTGTAAGTACCGGCCAGGTTGCTGGGAGAGTTAACCAGCACAACTTGTGCAGACAGCACAAAGGTGGCCAGCAAGAAAGCAATTGCAGATGTAAAAAACTTCATGAAAGTTGAATTTAGTGATGGAAACATGTGCTTGGAGCGTGTTCGGAGCTTTCTCACCAGGCTAGCAACTGTCTTTCCGCACAGGTTTATCGCTTTATTTCCGGTTACCTAGCCCCGGCTATGTTCCCTCAAAAACCTGAAAACCCGCGAAAAACACAGGGCATTTGCCGAAGGCAAAAAAATCTTCACACGCTCTTAGTCGCTAATCATTGCAAACATAAGAAATACTATAAATACCGCCAAAAGGTATCCAACGATTATTTTAGTAATGCCGCGATCAACAAACAATTTTTGGCAAACAATTGTTCCTCTCATTCCGGTGATTGTTTTTTAGCATTACTGCCTTACATTTGCATGGCTGCCTTTGTCCGGGTAGCTGCAATCCCCGACTATGGAAAAATCTCTGTTGCTGGAGCTGGATAAGGTGCGCGTAGGTTTTGGCGAAGCAGGAGGTGTTTCTCCTGTGCTCGACGATCTGAGCCTGTCAATTCGTGCAGGCGAAGTGCTCGGGCTGGTAGGAGAGTCTGGTTCAGGTAAATCCATGACAGCACTCTCCATGATGGGTTTGTTGCCTGCCGGTGCGCAATTGTTGCAGGGAAATCTGTGGTGGTACAATCCGGCTGACGGAAGTCGTATCAATCTGTGGAATACCGGCTATCAATCGATTCGCGGCAGGCAGATAGGCATGATTTTTCAGGAGCCAATGACTTCCCTGAATCCGGTATTTAGCTGTGGTTATCAAATTGAAGAGTCGGTCAGACAACATCTTGGGTTGGGAGCTGCGGAGGCTACAGCTTACACCTATGACTGGTTGGAAAAGGTGCAGCTTCGGGATTTGCACCGCATATACAGTAGCTATCCACATCAATTGTCCGGAGGACAGCGACAGCGTGTGATGATCGCTATGGCGATGTGCCTTCGGCCACGGTTATTAATTTCCGATGAATCCACAACTGCATTGGATGTCACTGTACAGGCTGCCATACTCGATCTCATGCAGCAATTGCAGCAGGAGACACATACAGCCATATTACTTATTAGTCATGATCTGGGAGTCATCGGGCAACTGGCCGACCGGATTTGCATACTCCGGGCAGGCAAGGTGGTCGAATCGGGAGATAAATCGCTGGTTGGTGGTGGTGCCCGGCATCCGTACACACGCGGGCTTATTGCCTGCCGGCCTCCGCTGCGCCACTCAATTGACAGATTGCCTACCTTGGCCGATTTTGGGGAGGAAAAGATTAGTCAGCGTCAGCGTTCGGACAACAGCGTCCCGACTGTTTCGACAAATACTGTGGCTTCTGCTGTTTCGCCACCACTAATGGAAATTCGGGAGCTGTCAGTTTCTTACGGCAGCCGGCAGTCGTGGTGGGGGTTGACCCCAAAAGAGGTTGTCACGGCCGTAGCGGGGGTTAGTTTTGTGGTGGAAAAAGGCAGGTCAATCGGGCTGGTAGGGGAGTCGGGCAGTGGAAAATCGACTCTGGCGCGTACACTGGCCGGCCTTGGCCGGCCTTCCCGCGGGCAGGTACTGTTGTCGGGGCAGGATATATACAGCATGGACGCAGCAGCACGTCAGTCTTTTCGGCGGCAGGTGCAAATGGTCTTTCAGGATCCCTATGCCTCACTTAATCCGGCCTTGACGGTAGCTGATATGCTGCACGAGCCGCTGCGGCAGCATTTTCCCCACCTGCATAAAGAGGAAAGGGCTGAAGCCGTCAGGCTGATGCTGCAACAGGTTGAATTGGATCCGGATGTTGTAAATCGCTACCCTGCAGCTTTCTCCGGCGGGCAACGGCAGCGATTGGGGATCGCCCGTGCACTAATCTGCCGGCCCGCTATGCTGATTTGCGATGAGGCTGTGTCGGCCCTGGATGTATCTGTTCAGGCACAGGTACTCAATTTATTGAAGGAATTGCAGCAACAACAGCAGTTTTCTATGTTGTTTATCACTCACGACCTGTCAGTCATCAGGTTTATCAGTGACGAACTACTGGTGATGCAACAGGGGCGTATCGTAGAGCGGGGCAGCCCTGCAGAAGTACTGGACCGCCCCGCGCATGCATATACGAAGCAACTAATCAGCGCCGTTCTCGAAATCTGAGCAAGTCCGTCGTAGGGGAAACGAACTGATTTTTTGCCAAAAATACCCACTGTCGACAACGGTTACGAAGGGCGAGCTCAAGGGAAAAGCTGCCAACGAGAATCCGCTGAGCAAATACCAAACCTGCCGTTAGGGGACAAAATTGAGTAATTTGGTATAGATACCGTTGCGCAGAGAGTCTCGCGAGGTCGAGTTAATTGAAATGCCCGACAGCTTTACCTGATAACGGGAACTTACGAGCCCCAGTCCATTGGTGACATTGCTGTAAACAGGAGGCTGCTCCGCACTTGTAATACCTGTATTGGCGTTGGCCAGCAACAAATAATCGGCCAGCTCCTCGCCGCCGCCGGTAACAAAAAAGTCAATGCCATCGAGACGACGAATAACCTGCGGATTAGGCGTGATGGCATTGGCCAGGGTGAGGTAGAAACTTACGTTGGTGAATTTCACATCCTGAAAACTGCTGGGATTGTCCCGGGTAACATTGTCGTTGAATACCCATTCTATACTCTTGTTGACAAACTGTGTTGTACTGCCCGGCAGAGACTCGCGATAGCGAATGGTGGCTCTGACATCAAACAGCTGCGCCTGAGCAGGTGAATCCCATACGATCACATTGTCGATATTATAGGGAATCAACTGAAGCGAAGTAGCTTCACGGGGCTGCGTAATCGATAGCGGAGAAACAATGACCGTCTCGGCAATAGCGGTCTCTTCGCCCGCTCTTTCAACAAGAATGCGCACCCGTTGGCCACCTTGCAGCGCGGCCTGGTTTGCTTTTATCTTATAGAGGATGTTGGGTGATTGTGCAAAAATTCCTTCGCGTCTGGGGTAGCCTTCAGCCTCTCCGTCAACTCGCTGGAGGATAAAACGCTGGCCATTGCTTACTTTTTGCAATACAACGGTTGCTTCATCTGCCCCATAGTAGAGTGAATCCGGAATGCGGGCAATAGATTCTGCGTTGCCGCCAGGCTCCAGGAAAACCTTTTCCACGCGGATGTAATGTGCTGTATCCTGCGTGGATAGAAAACCGTAAATCACCGGAATATCCTGCCACTCACCCTCGAGCGTAATGTCCGTAGAACAACTGCTGACAAGCCCTGCAAACAGCAGGCTGAGAAAAACTATACGCATATCAAACTAATCCTTTTGGTGCATCATTGCGGTGCAAAGGTAAGGAGTAATGCGAAGAATTCCAATTAGCATTACTGACATGAGGCCGACTAAGTCAACGGTCTGCTTGTCCAATATTTCCTGTGGCGTTCATATTTTATTCGCGCTTTCGCTATATCTTGCAGCCGGATAAATCATTGCTGAGCCGTTAATCTACCTCACATGTCCGTACACAAAGAAATCAAGCGGGTTACGACCCACACCCTGCAGGCCATGAAAACCAAAGGGGAAAAAATCGCAATGCTTACGAGCTACGATTACTCTATGGCCCGCATCGTGGATGAGGCGGGGATCGATGTGATTTTGGTGGGAGATTCTGCGTCCAATGTCATGGCCGGACACGAGACTACCCTGCCGATTACGCTCGATCAGATGATTTACCACGCTTCGTCAGTGGTAAGGGCTGTGAAGCGGGCGCTGGTGGTAGTTGATCTGCCCTTTGGCTCTTATCAGGGGGATTCTAAGCTCGCTTTGCAGAGTACGATCCGAATTATGAAGGAATCGGGTGCGCATGCGGTCAAACTAGAAGGAGGAGCCGAAATTGCAGATAGTGTTCGCCGTATTCTGTCTGCAGGTGTGCCGGTCATGGGGCATTTGGGACTCACGCCTCAGTCAATCTACAAATTTGGCACCTATAGCGTGCGCGCTCGTCAGGAGGCAGAAGCCGCTAAGCTTAAAAGTGATGCTGCTTTGTTGCAGGAGCTCGGCTGCTTCTCGCTTGTATTGGAAAAAATTCCGGCAGGACTCACCCGGGAAGTGAGCGAGCAGCTGGCCATTCCGACCATAGGTATCGGTGGTGGTAAGTATGCAGACGGACAAGTGCTGGTATTGCACGATATGCTGGGGATTACCAAGGATTTTCAGCCGCGCTTCCTGCGCAGGTATCTGGAACTTTTCGATTTAATCCACGATGCAACAGCCCGATATATACACGATGTCAAAATAATGGACTTTCCCAATGATGAGGAACAGTACTAGATGAGGCGTAAGTTCCGTAAGGCAGATGGGCTATTTTCTTATCGTTGTATGGTGTAAAGGGCTAACAGTCGGTACTGCCTGACTACGAAAAAATCAAGGGGGAAGACCCGTTTTTTGCCGGGAGATCATCTTCCGAACACGCTTTTAGGAAGTTTTGTTTTTAATGTATGATCATGTCCAAAAAAATCATTGGTGGAGTACTGGCCATTGTAGCTTTAGGTGTGGCAACGGCCGTCGGGTTTTATTTTTCTTACTGGCGTATTGCCGTAGTTCCCAAGACGGCGGACATTCCGGTATATGTATATCTTCCGGATGGACTGCAGTACCCGCAGCTACTTGATAGCCTTCGCTCTCAGGCTAACTTACAGCATCCCGATGTGTTCGATTTTTTTGCACGTCGGATGAAGTACGATCAGTATAAAATCCATGGAGGTCGTTACGAACTCCAGCCTGGTTGGTCTGCTGTTCAACTCGTCAGGCATCTGCGCAGTGGCAATCAGTCAGCTGTACAGTTGGTACTCAATAATGAGCGGGAATGGTATAATGTGGCAGCCAAGGCTTCCCGCTTTATTCAGCCTGATTCGCTAGCGCTGGTTGCAGTCATGTCTGATCCTGATTTGCTGGATTCAATAGGGTACGACCAGCAAAACCTGATGGCTGTCTTTATTCCTAATACCTATGAATTTTTTTGGAATACTACGCCCAAGGGTTTTTTACTGCGTATGTTGCGCGAGCGCAACCGTTTTTGGGATCAAAATGGGCGCAGAGACAAAGCTCGAGCGCTGGGGCTGTCCGAAAATGAAGTCTATACACTGGCTTCTATCGTAGAAAAAGAAACGCAGGCCAACAGTGAAAAAGCCCGCATTGCAGGGGTCTATCTGAACCGCCTCAGGGATGGTTGGCCATTGCAGGCAGATCCGACCGCTGTATTCGCAACCCGGGATTTTGACGCCAAGAGAGTTCTTTATTATCATATTAACTTTGATTCTCCTTACAATACTTACAAGTATAAGGGGCTGCCGCCGGGGCCAATTTCCATTGCTTCTATCGCCAGCATTGATGCGGTCTTGAATGCTGAGCAACACGACTACATGTTTTTCTGTGCACGAGGTGACGAAACGGGACTGCATAATTTTGCTGCAACCATTGACGGACATGCCCGTAACATTAGTATCTATAAACAAAATCTTGCTTACAGAGGGCTGCAGTAGCCCACTGCCAAGTATCTTGGATGTGTGTTTTGAAATTAACAATGTTTTATTTTAAAGGAAGCTAAGTAGTATTGTTGATTCGGTATATTATTTTGACAGGCAGGTTGGGTTGTATTTTAATAAGCATTTTAGAATAAAAAGAGAAAAAATATGCCGCCCGCATAGGGGATTGGCAAACAAACGGTGTCTATAGAAGTGAAGGCTGTAAGTACAGCTGTTGGAATTACTCCAAAGGAAAATTCATTGCTATGGACATCAAGACGGCGTTTATCGATCAATTCCCACTGTTCTCGGTACTCAGTCCGCAGGAACGCACTCAGTTGGCGCAAATGGCTGAGTACAGAATTAAGCAGCGGTATCATTTCATTTATCTGCCAGGAGATGCATCTGACTATATTTTCTTTCTCGCAAAGGGGGCTATTAAAATTGGTACTCACAACAGTGAAGGCAAGGAGGTTATCAAGCATTTGATACATCCTTTGGCTATGTTTGGAGAACTGGGCCTGGCTGGTGAACAGGAACGGACCGAGTTTGCGCAGGCACTCAGAGAAGATGTACACTTGCTGGTTGTCAAAGTCGATGATTTCCGTAAGCTGATGCGTTCCAATTTCGATCTTCATAACCAGGTTATGATGGCCTTTGGCCAGCGGCTGATGTCTGCCGAACATAAGCTGGAAAGCCTCATTTTCAAAGATGCCCGCACCAGGATAGTAGACTTTATCAAGGAGTCTGTCAGCGAGCATGGTCGTAAAGTTGGTTTTGAAATGTTGCTCAAGCACAGCCTTACACATCAGGATATAGCCAATATTACCTGCACAAGCCGACAGACGGTTACATTGGTACTGAATGAACTTAAGAAAAACGACCAGATATATTTCAACAGGGGAAAAATTCTGGTCAGAGATATTTCCAATTTGGCATAGTCTTCGTCCTGCAGTTAGTTGATCAACCATAGCAGAAGCCACCACAGTCAATCGGCTGTGGTGGCTTCTGTCATTCAGGAGGGTATTCCGGGAAGGCAGTCAGGGATCACATGTCGTGGTGCAACGGGATGTTTGCTCATTCATCGTTTTTTGGGATTTTGAGGGGTATGGTCGTAAGAAGGCGAAGACTGTCAGGGAAAGTGCGTCGTATTTTTTCGTGGTAAAAAGTCTCCAAAGTGCTGGTCCCGCTCATCATTATGATTTCATGCGAATCCGCCAGTCGGTAGGGTAGTAGTTGTTGTAGCGGTTACCCAGTCCTTTGATCCATCCGAGTGCCAGTTCTTGGTGTCGTATAAGCATCCATCCTTTGGCTGTGGTGGGTAGGGGTATATTTTCCTTCCTCAGATAAGCAAGTGCTTCGGGGGTGGACAGTGCTACTGCAGCAAGGTCGTTTCGGAGCGCAGTATGCAGCGCCAGCTCAGGAGAGGGAATGAGTTCATCACCCTTTACCTCTCCCAGGACCACACCCACTTCTATTCGTGAAAGCCGGGCTGCCAGCGCTTCTATATCCGCCATGCGAGTTGCTGGCAGGCACCGCCAGCGCCCGGCAGGATCTATTCGAATGAGTTGGAGTTCCGGTTTTTGAAGCCATCGATCGGTTATTCCCTGCAGCTTTTTGGGCGGTAGTGTCAGTCTGCCCGAACTAGATGCCATTTTTGAAATGCTGCCTGCTCCTTCCCTGGTTTTGGTAAAGGCACATAGATACAACCCTTCTCCGCGCACACGATGAGGATACAATTGGTAACCGGGATTTCGCACTGCAATGTTCCAGTCTTGCTCGAAGCTTAACTGCCTCAGTTCCCAGCCTCCCTGTGCCAACAACCAGCGGGCATTGTCGTCATTTTCCATCGTATTGTACGTACAGGTACTGTACAGCAGGTGACCACCGGGTTTGACCAATGCCGCTGCTGCTGCCAGGATTCGTTGCTGTCGTGCACTACAATGAGCAACATGTCGTGTCGACCATTCGGCAATCGCTTCCGGATCTTTTCTAAACATACCTTCGCCGGAACAGGGAGCGTCGACCAATACCATATCAAACCAATCTCCAAAGGCAGCAAAGTCCTCACTGTCCTGTGAGGTGGTCACCACACCTTCAATTCCCCATTTATCGAGGTTATAGCGCAGCACAGAATATCTGCTCCTGATTACTTCGTTGCACACCAGCAAGCTTCCCTCGCTCATCTCATTGGCCAATAATACGCTTTTACCGCCGGGAGCAGCACATAGATCAAGAATTCGCCAGGGGCGCTTATCTGGATTGAGTTGTTGGTATACATGGCTGATAATCATACTGCTTGCTTCCTGTACATAGTAAGCACCCGCATGGAATGAAGGATCCAGGGTAAAAACAGGACGCTCCGGCAAGTATACTCCTCTTTTATTCCATTTTACTCCTTCGATATTTTCTTGCCAATTCTTGTTTTTTGTAATATGCTGACTCACACTGACGGCAGCAGTGCTTTCCAGCGAATTAAAAAAATCCCCGGCCTCAGCTCCCAGCAGGTCGCTCATTTGTTGTACAAAATCGGGGGGTAAGCCAGGGCGTGATACAGACATGTGATTTGATCTTGTTGGTAAAGCAGGCGAGCTGTAGTTGTCTTACAATAACAGTAGTTAGGAAGAATACTATGCAATTATTGGCTGTTGAGCGCCCAGTTGTAGTTGTCGTAGACAATTGAATACCGCTCATCAACAGGCTTTTCCAGGTAGCGGTTCAGGAAATCAGTCAGTTTGCCGAAGTCAGCGGCATACCAGTCAAAGATTGTAGAAACGCTGATCTTTCTGGAATTATGATGAATAAGGGTACTGCTGCGAACGAACAAGCGCGTTTGTTGTTCGAGCAGGCTGTCGAGATTGGCAGCCGTGAATGCTTTCCGGCATAGGGGAGGGCAGGAGACGGCAGCACAATTGAGTACAAAGTGAATCCGTGCATCGGTATACTGTGCGCGCAGAATATCGTGTTCGATCTGATTAAGGGAATACATTTTACTGCCGAGACGTATCCATTTTACATCCCAGGGGTTACCGTTGTGCAGTTCCCGGATATTTTTGCCGGGGTTGTCAAGTATAATTTTGATAGTGAAAGCATTGTAAGCATTTATCCAATAGGCCATACTGCTTTCCCTGGACCAGTTGGGGGTAGGGGGGGTGTTGGTGAGCGATTGCAGATAAGTATTGAGGGGCTGCATGTTGTTGCGCCAATCTGCATAATTGACTCTGCCTTGTTGATTGACGTAGCGCTGCAGCATCGCATTCCAGGCCTGATGATCGGGGCCTGCTGGCTGCAGGCCTGCAGAGAATGCAGTTGTGTCGATTGGCAGTACAGGAATGGACAAACTTACTGTAAGCCCAAGCAACAGCAACTTTTTAACAAAGGCCACGGAGAGAGGTATAGAATGCATACATGAAAATGCTTAAGAATTGAAACAGGAGGCGTGTTCGTGATGAATTCACAGGTCTAAGGCAGTATTTTCCGACAGGCAACCACTTTTGCAGTCGGCCGTACGGTCAAAGACATTGCAGTGTGGCCAGGACAGCCGGCAGCTATGCGTTGCACCTGCTTTTGTCAGCTGACTATTCAGCAGTGCCTGCATTTTGTGTACTTTCCCTGAGTTTACGGGCAATTTTTTGGTCATTGTTACTCTCGTACAGGACATAGTTTTCGTAGCGAACGTAGTCTTTCTCTGCCCAGATATCTTTGCCGATATTACAGAGCGTAACCAGTTCTGTGTACAATTTGTTGCCGAGATCTGTCCTTTTTTCAACGCCGATATCCCTGTCGGCAACCTTGTCCTGCTGTATGTTGAGCGCATTTTCAAAATCGCGCGCAGCCTCGGCTACCTTGGCGATGATATTTTCATTGATACCTACATCTGCGAGCAGGGCAAGTTGCTGGCGTGCAACCCTTGCAACGCGGCGGCCGCAAAAAAGCAGTTGAGCATCTGTCATATCACCCATTTTGGCAGTTCCGAACTTGCGGTATCTGCCGGAGCGATTGTTATACTTGATGGCGACCCGTGTCATAAGACTTCTTATGGCTCCCTTAAGTCGCTCTGCAGCTTCATTTTTCTTTTCTGTTGTGACCATCTGATCACCGACCAACTCATCATCATTGGGGAGTTGGTTGAATTGTTCACAAAAATTACTGAAGGCGGACAGTTTATCAATGGCATAGCCATAAGCCAAAAAATATTCGAGATCTCGCTTTGCGTAGCGAATAGCCTCCATGCAGATTTGATACAAATCAGCGTCAGGGAAATTGTATTGACGGTTGATAGCCTGCTTTTTCATGGATGAAGGGGCGATTTTATGCAAAGATAAAATGTTTTAAAAAAACGTACAATTAATTTTTTTTAAAAACTTATATTTTTAATTCGAAAAAAAATAATACTCATTTAAAAAAATCTTACAATTTTTTAGTCAACAAAAAAACCTGTCAACAAACACCTACCTTCCGAATCCGTCTTTACTTGCTGCCGGGCGGCCTGTTTCCGAATTTCAGCGCATGAATCCATGACGGAGATAAAAGCGAGTTGTTTTTTGATGCTGCTGTAAGAAGCATATCCGGCGATATAAGTCAGGAAAAGCAAATAAGCTGCCAAAAAGAATCGTTTTGGATTCTTTGCGCGAATTGCCGAGACAGGCCTGAAGTCTCGTATGCTTTTCTTTGGCGATTTCACAAGTATGAAAGGGACGGTAAAGCCATGAATTAGGTCGGATATGTTTATCTTTGGAGTCTGATTTCAACAGGATAAACAAACAATGCGCAGCATGAAAAATCGTCGAAAGCGCCTTATAGCCCCTTACGAAGCAGGGCCGGAGGTGATTCCCGTTGCTGATACGGAACCTACTTCTCGCTACCACGATGTATATACTCCTATAGTACCGGGTATATGTACAGCTGTTGACAGTCATCTGCCGGGTAGTCTCATTTTTTCGACCGGGGATGACGTATTTTTACGGGTAGACGTTCTTGGGGAAAAAGTATTGCGCTTTCGCTATGCAGTACGCAACTTTCGGCCGGCCGCTTCCTACGCGCTGTCCGGCCTGCCAAGTGCCCGTCAGGAGCTACTGCATCACAGGGAAGATGCCAATCACCATTATCTGCACACGGGGCAGCTTATTTGCCGAATAAGCAAGGAACACCTGCGCATAGAGATTACCGATGCTGTTACAGCAGCAGTCATTCTGTCCGATGCAGCACCTTTTTATGCAAGGGAGACGATCCGGCACGGACTGGAGCACTTGCGCATGAGCTGGCAGGCTATGCCCGGTGAGCAGTATCTGGGGTTGGGAGATAAATCCTGCGCACTTAATCTGCGCCATCGCTACCTGCAACTATGGAATACAGATGCTTTCGGGTTTGGCACCGACACTGATCCGCTCTATCGCTCGGTACCTTTCTACTACGGGTTGAATGAGGGAAAGGCCTACGGCATCTTCCTGCACAACACATGGCGCACACATTTTGATTTTGACAGCCGGCGTGATGGAATCAGCAGTATGTGGGCTGAAGGTGGTGAAATGGACTTTTTTTTCATGTACGGGCCTTCTTTGGATGAGGTAGCACAAGCATATCACCGACTGACGGGAACGGCTGCGCTGCCGCCTCTGTGGGCGCTGGGTTTTCATCAATGTCGCTGGAGTTATCGCACAGAAGATTGGGTGCGCGAGCTGGCGGCTACTTTCAGGTCTTTACAGATACCTTGCGACGCCATTTATCTCGATATTGATTATATGCATCAATACCAGTGCTTTACCTGGAATGATGACAGTTTCCCGGATCCTGCCGCAATGGCTGCAGATCTTCGGGAGCAGGGCTTTCGCCTGGTTTCTATGATTGATCCGGGTATTAGTGCCAGTCCGGGTTATTTTGTTTACGAACAAGGATGCGAACTGGACGCCTTTTGCCGGCGCAGCTCGGGTGAAGTCATGGTGGGGCCGGTATGGCCCAATCGTTGTGTATGGCCTGATTTTACCAAACCGGAGGTTCGCTTGTGGTGGGGGGGGCTGTATCGCGGACTCTACCTCGAAGACGGCATTAGCGGCTTTTGGAACGATATGAATGAACCGGCAGTGTTTAAGGTTGACAACCTTACCTTCCCCGACGAGGTTATACATCAGCTCGATGGTCGTCCGGGCAATCATCGGGAAGCTCATAACATCTACGGCCTGTTAATGGCGCGGGCAAGTTATGAGGGAATGCGGGAACTGGATCCACAGCGACGCCCATTTCTGCTCAGCAGAGCTACTTTTAGCGGAGGGCAGCGGTATGCTGCTATCTGGACTGGAGACAATGTGGCGAGTTGGGAGCATCTGCGGATTGCCAATTTGCAATGCCAGCGGCTGAGTATTTCCGGATTCTCATTTGTTGGTACAGACGTAGGCGGATTTGTAGATGTGCCTTCCGGAGAGTTGTTCACTCGTTGGGTACAGTTGGGGGCTTTTCACCCCCTCTTCCGCATACATTCCATGGGCAACAACGCGGGCGGTGCCATTGAGGCGGATGCTGCTGCAGTAGCCTCTGCAGAGTCAAAACACCGGCTGGATCAGGAGCCCTGGGCATTTGGGCAGCCGTATACTGACCGTGTACGAGAAGCCATAAATCTTCGTTATCGGTTGCTTCCTTACCTCTACACGGCCTTCTACCAGCATGTACAGGAGGGCTTGCCTGTGATCAGGAGTCTGGTTTTCGGAGCGCCTGCGGACCCGCAGGCAAGTAATCATGAGCATACTTTTTTCTTTGGGAAGGAGCTACTGGTGAGTCCTGTTCTTCAGCCAGGCCAACAGACACAGCAAGTATACCTTCCGGCCGGTGGCTGGTACGATTTTCACACCGGCAAATACTACGAGGGTGGCAAAAGCCACCGTTTGCGCCTGCATAATGAGTATATTCCTGTATTTGCCCGCGCCGGCGCGGTGATTCCTATGGGACCTGTCATGCAGCATACTGCTGCATTTGAGCCTGATACTACCGATTTACAGGTATTTTTCGGGGAAAAGGGCGGGGGAACCTGCTTCTGTGACAGGGGCGAGGGTTATGGCTATGAGGAAGGAGATTACCGTCTGCATACATTCACACTTACAGCCGATCAGCAGCAGCTTCGCATTGAGCAGCAGCTGGAAGGGCAGTATACAGGTGGCGCAACGGTATTTCGGATGCTTATCAAAGGATTACCTTTTACACCTGCATCGGTAGCTATGGACGGGGTAGCTCTGCAGGAGATGGAAGAAGAGGAGGGAGCCTTGGTGCTGTATATACCTGTAGATTTTCGGATAGTCGAGCTCTCTATAGTTGTATAGTCTCCTGGCTTTGGGGGCGTCCTCCGTCGCCCCCAAAGCCAGGGAAGCTGACAATGACTGAAAAGAATTTAGCTGTTTTGAAGGATATTCGTTCCAGGGCTGCTGTTCTTTCGGTAAAATGGCTAACTTTGTATCCCGTAACAACCTGATCTGAATTGCATGGCCAAGTATATCTTCGTTACGGGAGGCGTCACCTCTTCCCTTGGAAAGGGCATTATCTCCGCCTCACTTGCTAAATTGCTGCAAGCCCGCGGTTTCCGCGTAACCATTCAAAAGTTTGATCCATATATCAATGTCGATCCGGGCACTCTCAACCCTTATGAACACGGGGAGTGCTTCGTGACGGATGACGGTGCCGAAACGGATCTTGACCTGGGGCACTACGAGCGCTTCCTCAATATCCCCACCTCGCAGGCCAACAATGTGACAACCGGCCGTATTTACCAAACAGTCATCAATAAGGAACGGGCGGGAGATTTTCTGGGCAAAACTGTTCAGGTAATCCCCCACATAACCGATGAAATCAAGCGACGGGTTCAGTTGATTGGCAATACCAGCGCCTATGATATCGTAATTACGGAGCTTGGCGGAACGGTCGGAGATATTGAATCCTTACCGTATCTGGAAAGCCTCCGACAGTTGCGGTGGGAACTGGGTAGGGACAATTGTCTGGTCATTCATCTTACGCTTATTCCTTATCTAAAGGCTGCCAAAGAGCTGAAAACCAAGCCTACGCAGCATTCGGTGAAAGAATTGCTACAGACGGGCATCCAGCCGGATATTCTCGTGTGCCGCACCGAGTACCCGCTTCCTATGGATGTACGTCGCAAACTGGCGCTGTTTTGCAATGTAGAAGTGGGAGCAGTCATTGAGGCACTCGATGTAGAGACGATTTATGATGTGCCTATGCGGATGCTGGATGAGAAACTGGATGTCACCGTCATCAGTAAATTGCGGCTCATGGACCGGCGTGAGCCGGACCTGAAGGCGTGGAAAAATTTTCTCAACAGGCACAAAAACCCTAAGCACGAAGTGCGGATTGGGTTGGTGGGTAAGTATAATGAGCTCCCGGATGCTTACAAGTCAATCTACGAATCCTTCATCCATGCTGGTGCACAGAACGAATGCAGGGTGGTTGTAGAACCTATTCATTCAGAGCAGCTGGATGTATCGCCTGCTGCCGTGGCTGACATGTTGCAGGGCCTGGATGGTATTTTGGTCGCACCCGGCTTCGGGGAGCGGGGTATTGAGGGGAAAATAAAGGCTATTCGCCATGTGCGCGAAAAACAGATTCCTTTCTTTGGCATTTGTCTTGGGATGCAATGCGCAGTCGTGGAATATTCGCGGCATGTGCTGGGGCTCAGCAGCGCTGCTTCGGCGGAGGTTGATCCGGACACAGAAAACCCTGTCATCGACATGATGGCCGAACAAAAACAGCTTACCAACAAGGGAGGGACGATGCGGCTGGGGGCTTACGATTGCCAGCTTTCGAAGAAGTCACGTGCGCTGAAAGCTTATGGAAACGAGCTCATCAGTGAGCGGCACCGGCATCGCTTCGAGTTTAATAATGAATACAGGGAGCGACTCGAGAAGGCCGGTTTGCGTGTGACGGGCGTAAATCCGCAGAACAACCTGGTAGAGATTGTGGAAATACCTGAGCATCCCTGGTTTGTAGGGGTTCAGTTTCACCCTGAACTGAAGAGTACCGTGGAAAAGCCGCATCCGTTGTTTGTGGCATTCGTTAAAGCCTGTAAGGAACGCCGGGGGGGCAAGCATAAGTAATGCTGCCAGTCAGGCATAAATCAGGTAACCTATGAGAAAGCTGAGTACCGATGAACTGAACCGCCTTAGTCCGCAGGAGGCATTGCAGTTGCCACGCTTATCCATAGCGCTGGTGCTCGATAATGTGCGTTCGGGTCTCAACGTAGGATCTGCTTTTCGCACGGCCGATGCTTTTGGGCTTGCACATTTATATCTGTGTGGTATTTCGGCACAGCCTCCGCATCGCGAGATTCTCAAAACGGCGCTGGGGGCTACGGAGTCTGTCCCCTGGTCATACCACGCCTCCACAGCCGAAATCGTTGGCCAGCTCAAAGCGCAAGACTACCGGCTGCTAGCAGTCGAGCAGGCAGCAGGCAGCGTACCATTGCATCTTTTTTCCCGGCAGACAGACCAGCCACTGGCACTGATTTTCGGAAATGAAGTCAACGGTGTCAGCGAGGAAGTCATGGTGCTGGTGGATGAGGCCATCGAGATTCCACAGGTGGGCAGTAAGCACTCACTCAACATATCGGTCTGTGTGGGGGTAGTCAGTTGGCATTTTTTTCAACAACAATTACTGCAAGGCGTATGAATTATTGGCTGATTAAGTCAGAGCCCTATGTGTTCAGCTACGAACAACTGCAGGCCGACGGTAAAGCCGTCTGGGATGGTGTCAGAAATTATCAGGCCCGCAATAACCTGCGGGCTATGGCCGCGGGTGATCTGGCGCTGTTTTATCACAGCAATGAAGGACTTGCAGTTGTAGGTATTGCAGAGGTAGTTACAGAGGCGTATCCGGACCCGACAGCTACTGCCGGCGATTGGTCGGTAGTGGAGGTGGTTCCTTACCGGGCATTGCGTAAACCTGTGCCCTTATCACTGATAAAGGCTACGCCTGCATTGCAGGATCTTGGGCTGGTGAAAAATCCCAGACTGTCAGTGATGCCGGTGAGCGCTGAGGCTTTCTCTGTTATTCTGGCATTGGGTGAAACAGAAATATAAGTGCACTTAGATCCGGTAATTATATTTGAATTGTAATCAGTATGTTTCAATATCACTACGAATCTTTTGGCTCACTGACGCAGCTGTATGTCTCTTCGGCTGATGGTAGCCAGTCAATGTCAATACTGCCATCGGTAGGGGCCTGCCTTCGCCAACTGGTGCTCGATCAGGTCGAACTGCTCGATGGTGATCGGACGGATGAGGAGGCACTCGCCAATCGCTGGAGCAAAGGCAGATTGCTGTTTCCCTTTCCCAATCGGCTCAGGGACGGGCGTTATGACTGGAATGGACATGCATACCAGTTTCCTGTCAATGATATGGCTGCCGGGAATGCTTTGCACGGCATGTGTCTTGATAAGCCCTTTGTGGTTGAATCTATACAACTTACAGCAGAAGAGGGCATTGTCTCTTGTGTTTGGCACTATGGCGGCGATATTGCTTCGTATCCGTTTCCGGCTGATTTCCGGGTTACCTACTGTCTGCGCAAGGGTTCTCTGCAGGTTACACTCGCCTGTCTCAACACAGGTGAGCAGCCCATACCCGTAGGCATGGGCTGGCACCCGTACTTTGCGCCCGGGGGGAGGGCCGATGACTATACCTGTGAACTTCCCGTACTGCAGTTGATTGGTGTAGATGATCGCATGTTGCCAACGGGAGAACGTCACGATTATCCACACTTTGCTACGGCTAAAGCTTTGGGCAACACAATGATTGACAACTGCTTTTGGCTGGCCGATACATCGGCACGAGCTGTAACCATACTCGAGGGCTCTAATGGCCGTATTGAGTACTGGCAGGAGACGGGTGAGGGTAAATTTCCGTTTATGCAAGTGTTTATTCCGCCCGACAGACAATCGGTTGCCATTGAGCCGATGAGTTGCAATGTGGACGCTTTTAACAATCTTGAAGGTCTGATTGTACTGCATTCCGGGCAACTGGCTGAAGCCAGCTGCGGTCTTTCCTTCCGGCGTACACATTCGTGATTGTGAAAAAACTGAATGACTTGCAGCTGCAAAAGCAGCTGCAAGTTATTCAGCAATATGTTACAGGTGCAGGTATTTGCTTAGCTGGTAACCTGTACCATCATCCAGCCGTACCAGCAAGAGCCCCTTCGGCAGAGCTGTCCAGTCGAGTGGTATGGAAAAAAAGCCGGAGGACTGCTGCCAGGAGGCAGACCAAAGCAGTCTGCCCTGCAGGTCTGCGACACTGCAGCTGAGTCTGCCCGCTACTTGTTTGTATCCTTCAAGCCTGAGCAGCCCGTTTCCGGGATTAGGCCAAAGAAGCAGATCACTGGCCTGATTTGACTTGTCTTCAGTGGAAGTAGTACAGCTGACATCTTCATCATAGCTTGCCTCAATACCGGCCCACTGGCTACAGCCTGTTGCAGAATCTGTAATTTGTAGTTCGTACCAACCATCTGTCTCTGTGCACAGGAGTGCTTCGGTGGCACCTTCGATCGGATTGCCGTCCAGCCACCATTGTAGCTCATAGGAAGGCTGCAGTATGTAGGCCGCAGGCAAACGCAGCAGATTGCCCTGTTGATCAAGGGAACTTGCCGGTGGCGGTGCATTCAACGTGATTTCTGTGGGTAGTGAGAATGAGGTGCAGCCGTATTCGCTGGTGTACGAGACCAAATAAGTACCCTGTGTACTTATATATACAGAATCAATATCGCCAACGGTCATTGGCAGGCTGTCTTTATACCACTGCAATCCCTGTGTGAAAGGAGTTGCTGTGAGTAGTACCGCCTCATTGGTGCAAAAAGGTGGCAGGGCACTAAGCACAGGATTGTCAGGTATGGGATGTACAGTGACCAAACTTTCGGATCGTACAGTATCTACCGGATGGACAACGTTGATTTGCGCGCGCAGAGGGCCGTTTTCCAGTAGCCCTGTCTGCGTTCGGTTGATGAGCAGGGTGCCACAGGGATCATCACCTAGTTCAATGAAGCTGTCGTCATCAATAACTTCAATGCGATAAGTGCCTTCTTCCAGCGGAATATTCATGTCAAAAACCAGCGGTAGTGTGGCGTTGGCTGCGATGGGTGATTGGAATATCCGCTGCCCCTCGGGCGAAAAGATATCGAGTTTCACATCTGGTGCGCCATTGAAGATATCATTGCAGGCCAGATCGGTGATTAGCACCTGTGTGAGGAAATAGCCTGTAGTGTCAATGATGGCCTGGTATTGAATAGAATATACTCCGGGGCTATCAAAGGTTTGATCCTGCGGGTGCTCATCCTGTGAGCTGTTGCCATTGCCAAAATTCCAATGGTAAGAGAATCCTGCCCGATTGTTGGCCGGGATATTATTGACAAAGGTACTGACCAGCGTACCACAACCGGCATCATTGACGACAGTAAAGCCTTCGGTGGCAATAGACGCGGGGAGTATGGTCAACGGGAAGCGGATAGAGGTGGTCTGATTGAAAATGAATACTTGTGCACTGATAAGCGCCTGTACAATATACGTACCCGGAAGCACAGGCGTGCCGCACAACTGCAGGCATCCGTCAGTCTGGTTTTGTGGGTTGAAATCCCGTTGGCTGGGAAAAACCTCCAGCCCCGGGGGCAGGCCGGCAAATGACAGTATGCGAATACCGTTGATGGGTAAGCCCGGCAGTACCGTCGAGTCTACTGCAGCAACAGGCGTTGTTGACTTAGGAAGCCGAAAACTAATGCTGTTTTCATAGAGCGTCCCGACGATGCCAACAGCAGCCGAATCGAGGTAGAGAGTATCCTGCGGAAGGAGAGGAAGATTGGTAGTGCAGCCGGGACAGTCAGCCTGAGAAAATACCTGAAACGTCAACAGCAGGCTGCCCATACAGGCAGACAACACAGAAAAGCGCATAAGAAAACAATTTTAGGCAACACAACAAGCGCTGCCAGTGAACGAAGAATGCGTCTTTTCAGGTCTGTCTTCTTTTGGAGAGAATGTGGCTTACAGTTGGCTTTGGGTGGTTTGGAGCTACCCAAAGCCAACTGAGCGTCTATGATTTGTTGTCGTACACGACAGTGCAGTTACTACTAGTGCTGGATAATCAGCTTGCCACTTGCTGTTTGCGCAGCATTGGTAAGAATAAACTGATAAATCCCGTTGGGCATGTCCGCTGTTTCCAGCACGATTTCATTGATTCCTTCGACCAGTTCCAACTGCCTGCCGGCAACGCGTTGGCCGATGGCGTTGAAGAAATGAAGTTCGTAGCGCCCCGCGTGTGCAGTGGTCACCTTCAGGAAACCATAATCTTGCATGGGGTTGGGAGATACAGCAGTTTGCAATGTGTTGGCAGCAACGTCTCCTTCAATTGTTGAGGAGGGCAGACAGTCTTCTTTGACGTGCAGGAAGTAGTTGCCGGGCGCAAGAGATGCATTGGGCAGCTGCAGCGGGAAGGGGATGCCTATCTGAATGACCACATTGATCTTCAAATCATGTACGCCTACATTTGATGCATTCGGCGTACCGTACAAAACGATGCAACCCGTAGAGTCACGCGGGAAAACACAGCTGGGGGGATTGCAGGTGTAACTAAAGGTCGAAGGCAGGTTGGCAATGGCGCCTGTAGTCGCCAGATCAACTGAAACCACGGGTACTTCTAAACCATTAAATGCAAAAGTAGGCGGAATCTGAAACTGGAAAATGGTCTCAAAGTAGTTGTTTGCACAGGCGGTATCCTGAATGCCGCGCTCAGGATTCGCAGCGGTATACGGCAGCGGATCAACGACGACGCTGTCGGGCAGCGTAAAATCCGGCTGGCATGTCTGTGCATGAAGCCCGCTGAAAGAGGCAATGAATACAAGCGATAAAACGATTGCGTAAGTTTTTGGCATAATATGATGATTTAAATAAAGTCCTACAAAAATGCTTAAAATATTGCTAGGAAAAAACGCCCGCAACATAATTGTCAAAATTATTTCTTAATTTGGATAGTAAATTGCAGCTTTCGGCCTAAATTTCAACCCAATCTAAAATTTTCTTCCGCATCACTAACGTTGTATGCGGAAAATTATTTGCTGTAACACAAAACAGATTCTATGTCATTTTCAAAGAAAGGCCTGCTTTTACTCGTTTCCGTTTTTGCGCTGACTGTTTCCCGCGGCCAACAGGGCAGCGTTAGCGGACTTGTCAGCAGTGGTGCGGGTGAAACGCTGGTAGCTGCTACCATACAGGTAGGGGAGTGGGGGACGATCACCGATTTTGAAGGGGTCTACAGCCTGGACCTACCAGCCGGCAGTCATCTGCTTACCGTTTCATATGTGGGCTTCCAGCCACAGTCACTGCCAGTGGTTATAAGGGCTGGGGAGGTAACCAAACTGAACGTAGTACTTGCCGAGGAGGCCACACTTCTGCAGACTGCTACCGTCACCAGCGGTAAATACGAAAAAGCCTTGGGCGAACTTACGGTTTCACTGGAGGTATTAAAACCGAGTCTGATTGAAAATACAGGCAAGGTGAGCCTTGATGAGGCACTTCAAAAGGTACCGGGACTTACCATCATCGATGGATCTGCCAATATACGCGGGGGCTCAGGCTATAGCCAGGGGGCGGGTAGCCGTGTGCTGCTGTTGGTGGATGATGTACCCATCTTGCAGGCAGATGCGGGCTATCCAAACTGGGGAGACGTGCCGGTTGAGAGCATAGAACAGGTAGAGGTCCTCAAGGGAGCAGCATCGGCACTGTATGGTTCTTCGGCGCTCAATGGAATCATCAATGTACGTACTGCTTATGCCCGCAACGAACCAGAGACCAAGGCTTCTGTTTTCGCTACCTCTTTCCTCTCTCCTTCAGACGAGCGATTGAAGTGGTGGGATGATGCTGGTTCAGAGGCTTCGCCTTACTCAGCAGGGGCAAGTATCAGCCACAGGCGTAAGATCGGAAAGCTGGATTTGGTGGCTGGTGGTTTTTATCTCAACGAAGAAAGCTATCGAAAAGACAATTTTCAGCGGTACGGGCGCGCCAATTTTAACCTCCGCTATCGTGCGAGTGATCGCCTCAACTATGGTTTGGCAGGTAATGTCAATTCGGGTCAGAGTGGCAGTTATTTTTATTGGATCAGTGATACAGCGGCCTACATCGGTCATCCGACAACCCTCGCACGCAGCAGCCGTTTGCGCTACAATATCGATCCTTTCGTCAATTATTACGATGCTTCGGGCAATCGCCACCGATTTCTCGGCAGGATGTACAGCGTCGATAATAAAAATAACCGAAACCAGAGCAACCAGTCGTATTCGTGGTATGGCGAGTATCAGTTTCATCGGCGATTCATCATGTCTGATGCAGCGCTGACAGCCGGGATCGTCGGTTTGGCTACTTCTGTAAATGCGGAGCTCTACGGTGATACAACCTTCAGCTCCCGCAATCTTGCTGCTTATGTACAGTTGGAAAAGAAATTTTTCGACCGGCTGAATGTGAGTGCTGGCTTTCGTTATGAGCGTAATCTGTTGATCAATCCGGGTTTTGAAAACCCCTCGGGTCCGGTTGCGGCAGCGGAAGAGCGCGAAGATAAGCCAGTTTTCAGGCTTGGGCTCAACTACGAATTGGCTAAAGCGACCTTCTTGCGAGCTTCCTGGGGACAGGGCTACCGCTTTCCTACGGTTGCGGAAAAATTCATTTATACCGATGCCGGGGGCTTTTTTGTCGTGCCCAACCCAAGCCTCGGATCTGAAACAGGTTGGTCAGCTGAGGCCGGTATTAAACAGGGCTTTCGGCTGGGAGGCTTTGAAGGCTTTCTCGATTTCGCAGCTTTCCTGATGCGCTATCAGAATATGATTGAATTTAATTATACCATTGGTGCTTTCCAGTCGGTCAATATCGGCGGTACGGATATCAGAGGACTTGAAGTAACGGCGGCAGGACAGGGAAGTATTGGCAAGCTACCGTTGCGCCTGCTGGCGGGTTACACGGTCATTGATCCTACTTTTCTCGAATGGGATCCTACACCTCCGGTCGGCTTAGATCGTAACCAGGGGCAGCTCAATTTTCAGAACAGTTCCAACCGGGAGACGAATGTGCTGAAGTACCGGTTCAGGCATAGTCTCAAATTCGATCTTGAGACCAATTTCAACAAGTTTTACGTGGGTGCAGAGGTGTTCTATCTCAGCAGAATCGAAGCGGTAGATTTTATCTTCAACCTGATTGTTCCCGGGCTCAAAAATTTTCAGGATGCTAACCCTGATGGCTTTTGGTATACCAATTTTCGCTTTGCTTACAAACCTTCGGATGAGGTGCGTATTTCATTACTGCTGGGCAACGCATTTAATCGTGCGTATACTATACGGCCGGCTTTGATGGAACCGCCGAGAAATATTACACTCAGAACCGATTGGCGTTTTGGGGGGCGGTCTAAATCATAAACAGGTAGTATTGTATTTGATTTTTTGAAGAAAAATCAAATACAATACTGTTTTCCGGCACTTTGTGGGCTGCGTCTGCAGCCTACAAAGTGCTGTGATTTTACCAAATATACAACTTGCGAGCGGGGTAATTGATAGAGAGCCGGAACTGCGAGAGAAAATCATACCCCAAAAGACCGTCAATCTGGTAGCCTGTTTGTGCCCGCAGCGGAGCAAAATCTATCTGTAAGAAGGTCATGTCCATAAGAGGTTCATCCGCTGTGAGCTGCAGTTGTTCAATACGAAGCCTGTTTGCCGGCTGTTCTACTTTATCGAGACCTCTTACCGTTTCCTGCTGCAGCATCTCCACCCAAGTAGCGGGCAATTGTGCCAGGGCGGCCTTATCGATCAGATTGGATCCTGCACCGCTGTCAATGCCGAAGCGCAGCACCTTGTCGCCAATAGTCATCAAGATTACCGGCAGATGCCCTTCGAATTCGATGTCCAACTGTATACGGGCGTTCTGTAACTGGTGAAGGACATTTTTTCGGGCGGGCAGCAAAGCAAATAATTGCTCTTCATAATCAAGATACAATTCTGC
Source organism: uncultured Saprospiraceae bacterium (assembly GCA_964441755.1). Classification (GTDB taxonomy): domain Bacteria; phylum Bacteroidota; class Bacteroidia; order Chitinophagales; family Saprospiraceae; genus JAUMBM01. The sequence continues at coordinate 215,576 of CAYTVG010000003.1, read as the reverse complement.
ATCCCGGAATAATTCGGCACCAATCAATCCTGAGACTTCAAGTCCTCCGGGTTGCTTAAGGTGCTCTACGTCCAGCGCAAGTAATGAGAGTTGGCGACGGCTTCTGCCTGCAAACTCGAAAAGGCGCGCCTGCCCTGAAGCAAGTTCTACGGATTCGCTGAGACCGTGGCCTGTTGTAATGCGTTGTTGAGATTCCGGTAGGTTATGCGCGTTAACCACGAGGCAGGGAGCCCCTGTGTCCAATATGTATCGGCCTGACTGCCCATTAAGCTTGCCTTCTACGACTACCAGACCTTTCTGAAGTTCAAAATGATGCGTTAGCTGCTGATAGTCTGTACTGCGTGCCTCAATATGCAACTGCCGCGGGGGAATATTTAAAAAAGAAATGTCATGTTGCGCCCACAACAAGCCAGTGCTGTAGAAGAGTAGTAACCCAATTTGCCAAATTGCATACCTGGCAGACATCCGCTCACGGTTTTTGAAAACGATAAATTTTTGTGGCCGAATACCAAAAGTAAGTAAACCTTAGCTTTTTAACAAGAAAAATTAACACAGAGTTTAAAATATGTTTACATTTAGTTAACATTGGTGTTTGATTGCAGGCTCTCGCATTAGTGTTGAACTGCCCGAACGGTTCAATTTTATGAATTCGGCTGAAAGACGCAGAGAAGTCCGGCAATAAGCCGAAAATTTTTTTGAATATTTGCCGCAGCGATATTGCAGCAAAAGAATCTTTGGATTATGAAGCTAAGAGCACTACTGGTTGTTTGCGCGGTTATAGCAGTTGCCGTGGCACCCTTGCGGGCACAGATAGATCCTGCGCCTGATCGCCGCCAAGGAGAAGGGGAGGGACCCTTTACGCAACTCATCATTCGTGGGGTGACGTTAATCAATAGTACCGGGGCGCCTCCGCTGGGGCCTGTAGATGTTGTAGTCGAGGGCAACAGAATCGTTGAGGTCAGGACTGTCGGCTACCCGGGCGTGGAAATAAAAGCCAGCAGCAGGCCGGTGCTTAAGCCTGGTGGCAAGGAAGTGGATGCTTCAGGAATGTACCTGCTGCCGGGCTTTGTAGATATGCATGGTCATATTGGCGGCAGGGCACAAGGAGCTGAAGCGGAGTATGTTTTCAAGCTGTGGATGGCACATGGTATCACAACCATCCGCGATCCAAGTTGTGGCAACGGGCTCGACTGGGTGCTGTCGCACAAAGAGCGGAGTCGCAAAAATGAAATTGTAGCTCCCAGAATCCATGCGTATACGGTTTTCGGACAAGGGCGGGATGAGCCCTTCCGCAAGCCGGAGGAGGCCAAGGAATGGGTACGTCAAAATGCCTCCAGAGGGGCTGACGGCATCAAATTTTTCGGAGCCCCTCCGGATATCATGGCAGCTGCGCTGGAGGAAAACCGCCGATTGGGACTTCGATCTGCCTGTCACCATGCACAGCTGGACGTTGCGCGCTGGAATGTACTCAACAGTGCGCGCAGCGGACTTACCTCTATGGAACACTGGTATGGACTGCCGGAGGCACTTTTCACAGATCGTACGGTGCAAGACTACCCGGCAGACTACAATTACCAGAACGAACAGCATCGGTTCGAGCAGGCTGGCAGACTTTGGAAGCAGGCTGCACCGCCCTACAGTGATCACTGGAATAAGGTGATGAATGAGCTCATTTCACTTGACTTCACCATAGATCCTACGTTTAATATTTATGAGGCCAGTCGCGATTTGATGCGTGCAAGGCGCGCTGAATGGCATGAGGAGTATACGTTGCCCAGCCTGTGGCGCTTTTACCAGCCCAGCCGCATATCACACGGCTCTTACTGGCATTCCTGGGGTACAGAGCAGGAGGTGGCCTGGCGTGAAAATTATCGCCTCTGGATGACCTTCATCAACGAGTATAAGAACAGGGGAGGCAGAGTAACTGCGGGTTCTGACTCGGGTTTTATTTACCAGTTGTATGGATTCGCCTATATCCGCGAATTAGAACTGTTGAGAGAAGCCGGCTTTCATCCATTAGAGGTTATTCGTGCAGCTACCCTGGCTGGTGCCGAGGCATTGGGGGTTGACACGGAAATTGGGTCCATCGAGCCGGGCAAACTGGCAGATATGATTCTGATAGATCAGAATCCGCTGCAAAATCTGCAGCTCCTGTATGGAACAGGTGCTATTCAGCTCACAGAAGACAATCAGATTATTCGTGCAGGTGGTGTGCGCTATACTATCAAGGATGGTGTTATTTACGATGCCAAGCAGTTGCTAGCGGACGTACGCGAGATGGTTCGCCTGTCAAAAACGCGGGATGATTTTGAGATAAAGCAACCGGGACAGGAGTAATAAGTCTAAGGGCTGCCCACGGGCAGCCCTTAGACTTATCACAAACCTTCCAGCGCCTGTTCGACATCGGCAATGATATCTTCAACTTCTTCTATACCCACCGACATACGCAACAGGTTGGCGCTTATACCTTCACTTTCCCGGAGATCCTGCGGGATGTTGCGGTGTGACATGCTTGCAGGATGCATCACCAGCGTGTCGACATCACCAAATGTGGCTGCGATGGTCGCTAATTTTAGTTTGTTCATACATGCCATGGCGGCAGCTTCGCCGCCACGAACAGCAAAACTTAGCATACCACCGCCTGCATGCATTTGCTGCTCTATCAGGGAACGATCGGGGTGACTAAGTAAACCCGGGTAATTGACCTGCTCTACAGCGGGATGTTTTTCGAGAAAAAGTGCAAGCTGTTGCGCGTTGGCAGTGTGCTGACGCATTCTTATGCCCAATGTTTTTAGCCCATTGTGCAGCAGCCAGGCGTCCCATGGATTGGCATTCCAGCCCATCAGCCGTAGTACCGGCAGTAAACGGGTGTTGATGAGTGCCACATCGCTGCCAACAATTGCGCCTGCTATGGAGTTGCCATGACCGTTGAGGTACTTGGTGGCGGAGTGTGCAACCAAATCAATGCCCAACTGCAGAGGTCGCTGTATAGCGGGACTGCAAAGCGTATTGTCAGCCAGTGTATAGCAGTTGTACCGGCGGGCAAGTTGGGCCAGCGCAGCCAGATCTACACAGCGCAGCACAGGGTTGGCCGGTGTTTCCAGGTAGATCATGCCAATCTCCGGATGTGACTGTAGTATTTGTTCGACCGCTGTCAGATCGCGCAGGTTGTGGTAAAAAGGCGTAATCTGCAAGGGTTGCAGCACTTTCTGTAGTAGCTCTGTAGTACCACCGTAGAGGTCGCGCTGGGTAAGGATGGCTTGACCGGGCTTCAGGAGTGCAATCATAGGCAGGGCAATAGCTGCCATACCACTGCCGGTGAGGAGAGCAGCTGCTTGTAAATCGCTGCCGTGTACTTCGAGCCGGGCAATTTTTTCGGCAACAGCATCGACAGTGGGGTTGCCAAAACGACCATAGATGTAGCCCTGTTGTTCTCCCGCGAAAATATCACGCCCGGCCTCTGCCGAAGGAAAAATGAAAGCCGAAAGGGCATAGATGGGCAATTGGTGAGCAGGTGTTGTAATAGGATCTTCCGGATTCGTAGTACAATTTGTGTTAAAATGAGAACTTTTTTTCATATCATTTGTTTTTCATACTGCTTATTAGTTTGCTGTACAGATATGGCTAATGCTGCTGACAGTCGTAGTGCATTGCCCTCAAAGCCACATTTGGGTGCGTAATTATCAACTTTTTGGCAGGATTTTCTAAATTTTTTATACTAATTTTGTCCGCTTTATCCAAAAATCTACCTGCGCCATAGATCTGGACAACCCAAAGAGCATCGGGTAAAATCCTATTTGTATCATAATTCGTATGTCAGAGAACCAGTTTATTCAGGAAGATATTGCCGATGACGATTACTATCGGCATATAGCCATTACCGTTGATGCCAACCAGTCTTCCCTGCGCATTGACAAGTTTCTGTTCAACCGTATGGAGGGGGTTTCCCGCAATCGCATACAAAATGCGATTCGGTCGGGCTCTGTGTTGGTAAACGGAGTGGAGGTCAAACCCAATCACAAGATAAAGGGTGGTGAGCAGATATCCATTGTGCTTCCCCGGCCAATGGAGGACTATCGGCTGGTTGCACAGAACATACCACTGGATATACGGTATGAAGATGATGATGTGTTGATCGTGCACAAGGCAGCAGGTATGGTGGTTCACCCCGGGGTAGGCCACGCACGTGGGACGCTGGTTAACGCACTGGCCTACCATTTTGGCAAGGATCTTCCGGTGATGGAAGGTAACTCTGAAGACAGGGTAGGGCTGGTACACAGAATTGACAAAAACACTTCGGGCCTGATGGTAGTAGCCAAGAATGATTACGCTTTGGCACATCTGGCTAAGCAGTTCTATAACCATACCATTGAGAGAACTTATTACGCATTGGTATGGGGAGAACCAGACCCTGCGGAAGGGACTATTAATGCCCATTTGGACCGCGACCCGCGTTTCCGGCAGCGGTTTAAGGCCTTTCCGGATGGCTCCCAGGGCAAATGGGCGGTTACCCATTACAAGACGCTGGAAAAGTTGTACTATGTAAGTTTGGTTCAATGTAAGCTTGAGACGGGGCGTACCCACCAGATTCGCGTACACATGCAATACATTGGCCACCCGCTTTTCAGTGACGACCGATACGGAGGCGATCGAATCATCAAAGGGACGGTCTACAGTCGCTACAAAGAGTTTGTCGACAAAGTTTTTTTCATCATGCCCCGGCATGCGCTGCATGCCAAGTCATTGGGTTTTGAACACCCCCGCACAGGCCAATGGATGCAGTTTGAATCAGATTTGCCGGAGGACTTCAGCCAGGCGCTGCAGGCCTGGCGGGGTTATCTGGCTCAGCGAAAAGGGGGACAGCAGTAATCTGAAAAACCTGCTCGCCCGTCAGGCTTTCCGAAGGGCACGCCACATGCGTGGCTTGCCTTGCAGGTCGTTGCGCATTTCTGCTTGTTGAAACGCCTGACACTCGCTAAGGCTGCTGAGCTGGCCTGCATAATATTCGCTACACTCAAAAAACAGATAACCGTCCGGCCGCAAGGCTGTTGCCGCGAAGGTCATGATCTTTCTGTAAAAATACAAGGGATCTTCATTGCCTGTGAAAAGTGCCATGGCAGGTTCAAAATCAACGACCTGTGCAGGCAAAGAGGCGGCCTCTGCCTCCAGAATATAGGGGGGATTACTCACGATAATATCATAGCGCCCGGCCGCTGCGTAGGGTAGTTGAATGTGTGCAGGATTGGTAATATCCCCCAGCCAGCAGTCAACATCCAGCCCGAGCGCAGCCGCATTGTGCCTGGCCGTCTGCAGTGCCTGCGGACTTGCATCGATGGCTTCAACCGTCCATTCTGGCAGATGCCGTTTGCAGGCAAGTGCGATACAGCCACTGCCTGTACCGATGTCCAGCAGGCGAGGGGAGGAACGTGCATAGTGCCTGGCTGTAGCAATGATCCAACTGACAAGTTCTTCTGTTTCGGGCCGCGGGATGAGTACAGCGGGATTGACAGATAGCCTGAAGTCGTAAAAGTAGGCTTCGCCCAGTACATATTGTACCGGCACACCCCTGAGCAAGTCGGCCAGTGTGCTGTCAAACCACTGCTGGCGCTCCGTGTCATAGCTGCTTTCGGGCGAAAGCCCGCCGGCAGCATCTGTTTTTTCAAAAACCAGACGAGCTACTGAGCGCGCTTCGCGCTCGCCGAGCAGCGGCTGTAGCTGCTGCTGAAAAAAGAGCTTATATTCGCGGACGGTCATGGTATACCCTAAGATAGGCGCGATTTGAAATCCTCATAACCAAATACGCGCACCTGTTCGAGCTGTCCGTCTGTATGCAGCATACATATAGACGGATGTTTTACACCGTTGAAGGTAGTCGTTTTTACCATGGTATAGTGAATCATATCCTCGAAGACCAAGGTATCACCCACCTTGAGCGCCTGGTCAAAGACATAAGTTTCCATGAAATCGCCAGCCAGACAGCTGACGCCACCAATGCGGTAGGTAGCTGTGCCGGAAGCCGGGGGGTCTGTCGCCCGATTGACAACCCCTTCAGCATCAATAGCATAGATTCGTGGCCTGTAGGGCATCTCAAGCGTGTCAGGCATATGAGCAGTAAAAGAAATATCGGTGATAGCCGTTTTTACACCTCCATTGTCGATAATGTCCAGCACTCTGCTCAGCAGTACGCCCGTCTGCCAGGCAACTGCTGAGCCTGGTTCCAGGATAACAGTCAGTTGCGGATGTCGCTGACGAAAGGCACGCAGTGCAGCAATCAATGTATCCAGTGCATAGCCTTCGCGCGTCATAAGATGACCGCCACCAAAATTGACCCACTTAAGGTGCGGCAGGTAATGCCCAAAAGTTTTTTCAAAAGTTTCAATGAGGCCCGCAGAAGCGTCGGCGGTCGACTCACAGAGGGTATGGCAGTGTAAGCCCTCGACCCAGTCGGGTAATTCGTCGAAGTTGGCAGCCAGTTCACCCAGTCGGCTTTGGGTAGAGGCAGGATTGTACAAGTCTGTCTGTACATCCGAGAATGCCGGGTTGACGCGTAAGCCCACGGAAACACCAGCCGCAGCAGCACGGGCACCGTAGTGCCCGAGTTGCTGCAGTGAGTTGAAAGTAATATGGCTGCTATAGCCGAGCAGCTCATCAAATTCTTCCGGAAAATAAGCTGGCGAGTAGGTATGTGCCTTGCAGCCCATTTCCTCAAAAATGAGGCGAGCCTCATGCAGGGAGCTTGCAGTCGCTCCGCGGAGGTACTGACCCACGAGCGGGAAGACCCGCCACATGGCAAAGGCTTTGAGTGCGAGGATTATTTCGGCACCAGATGCAGCCTGCACATCTGCCATCAGGCGAAGATTGCTAAGCAGCCGCTCTTCTTCCAGCACAAAGGCGGGGCTGGGCACAGTGCGCAAGTCTATGGACATAAGTTTGATTCCTTTGAAACAAAAGGAGGCTGTCATGGTTTGTTGCAACTTCAGGCATAAAAAACCACGACAGCCTCGCTATGCGTAACTTATCAATACGTAAATTCAAGATCGCCATCAACCACTTCGTGCCATGGCAAACCATGGGCACCCAGTACATCGAGGAAGGGATCCGGATTGAGTTCTTCGACGTTTTTGACACCTTCACCTGTCCACAAACCCTTGAGCATCATCATGGCACCCGTCATGGCAGGTACACCTGTTGTGTAGCTTACACCTTGTGTACCCGTTTCCTGATAGGCTAGCTGGTGGGAGCAATTATTCCAGATGTAGTAGGTTCTTTCCTTGCCGTCTTTGATGCCTTTGATGCGGCAGCCGATACTGGTCTGGCCGGTGTAATTCTCACCCAGCTCACCGGGATCGGGCAGCACTGCCTTGAGGAATTCGAGCGGTACAATATCCATCCCCTTGTAGTTGATAGGTTCGATGCTGGCCATACCGATGTTTTGAATCACGCGCAGGTGCGTCAGATATTCATCACCAAATGTCATCCAGAATCTGGCACGCTTGAGCGTTGGATAGTTCTTTACGAGGCTTTCCAGTTCTTCGTGATAAATCAGGTAGGACTTTTTGGGGCCGATGTCAGGATAATTAATCATCATACTGATCTCGTGTGGCTCTGTTTCTACCCACTGACCATTTTCATAGTAGCGACCTTTTTGGGTAATCTCTCGTATATTGATCTCAGGATTGAAATTGGTGGCAAAAGCCTTTCCGTGACTGCCGGCATTGGCGTCAATGATATCCAGGTAGTGAATCTCGTCAAAAAAATGCTTGGCTGCACGGGCGGTAAACACACCCGTAACCCCCGGATCAAAACCGCAACCCAGCACAGCCAGCAGGCCCTTTTCGCGGAAACGCTCCTCGTAAGCCCATTGCCAGCTATACTCAAATTTGGCCACATCTTTGGGCTCATAGTTGGCTGTGTCGAGGTAGTGTACACCTGCTTCGAGACAGGCTTCCATGATGGTGAGATCCTGATAGGGCAACGCCACATGGATGACCATCACAGGCTGATAGCTGCGGATTAGGGCCACCAGTTCAGGAATGTTTTCAGCATCGACAGCGGCTGTTTCTATGGTATAACCGATGTCCTTTTTCACGGCGGCTGCAATTTCATCACATTTGCGAACCGTCCGGCTGGCCAGCATGATGCCCGAAAACACATCCGGATGTTGAGCACACTTGTAAGCCACAACTCTTCCAACGCCTCCGGCGCCGATAATCATTACTTTTGACATGAACTTCAGGATTAATCTTGTTTTGCAAAGCGGCACAAAGGTATTATTTTTTCAGCACAACTGCTCAAGATCTGTGGTTGGCCCGGCTGAATAATACATGACTCGTCTACAAATTTGCGCTGAGTGGGAAAATGTGATTTTTTATGTTTTTGTTGTGTTGTTGAATTGGTACAGCCTGTGCAGAGGGGGTGGAAAAAATTACAATATGTGTGAAATATTTGTTTTGAGCCCGGTCAGAAATGTCCGAATAAGTTCTTTAGGAGGGAGTGATTCAGGGCTGGCAATTTTCCATTTGTGTCAATCGTTACAGTAAAAATGTAGTGCTCGTATGAAAAAAATACCTGAAAGCTATTGTAGCAAGTACTTTGCCGGCTTGGTGTTGTTAGCTGTTGCCTTTTTTACGCCTCTTTCTGCACAACAGCAGCCACAAGACTACGGTCTTTTGTGGGAAATCAGCGGCAATGGTATGGAGCAGCCTTCCTATCTCTACGGCTCTATTCATATTCGCCACAAAGATGTGTTTGATTTTCCCGACTCGCTCTTCCTGTTTATGGAGCGTTGTGATGCTTTTGCCTCTGAAGTAGAGCTGGACTCATCTATGGTGATGCTTTTTTCGGCTGTATTTTCTGAGCATGGGGAGATTGATCGTGGGCACAAAGTTGTTGCTCCTTCGGATACGTCATCAGTGCCACAAGTCCGGAAAGCCTATCAGCCGCCGCGTCGCAAACTGGAACCAGTCATGTATACCATGCTCGACGCCTATCTGCACGGACTGGCCAGGAGCCAGGGCAAGTGCATATACGGACTAGAGGATATTCGGGAACACATGCAACTGGATTTAATCGCAGGTTCGATGACTGACCAAAAGCCCTGGGCGTTTGGGATTGGTCAGAGAGAAGAGAGCGTAGCGGATATTCGTGCCATCTACCTTTCAGGCAAGCTCGACAGCATCTACAGTTATGTGCTTCAATACGGGGGCAGTTCTGAATACGAAGATTTGGTGCGCCGCAACAAGATTATGCTCGTTTCCATGGAGGCAATCATGGATGCTCAGTCACTGTTTACTGTGGTGGGGGCTGCCCACCTGCCGGGTGAGGGGGGGCTGGTCAGCCTGCTGCAGGAGGCGGGCTATCGTTTGCGACAAATACAACCGACATATACCGGACTTACGCAAGCCTATACCTATCTACCTGCAGAACTAAGCTGGTTTCGTTACAGCAGCAGCGACAGTCTGCTAGGTTTTGACGCACCAGTTGACATGGTGAGTATTGGCCGGCAGTCGGATGAGCAGTACTGGACCGGATTCGATCTTGGCACAGGTATTGGCTACAACGTAGCAGCTGTCTTTCGTCTTCCGGGTAAATTTGTTGATTGGCAGCAGTACTTTTTTGATTCCAAAGTATACACCCTTTTGCGCGAGAATACGATTGTACACAAGGGGCAGGAGGGAAAAGAATTTTGGCTGCTGCGTCAACAGGATGATCTGAAGTACATACGGGCCTGGTTGTTTGAAGTCAACGGTCGTATGTACTTCATTCAGTTGGCTGCTTTTGCAGAGGAAAAACTACGTACCGAAACAGCTGTACGCTTTTTGGAAAGTCTGCAATTGCCATCGGCCCTTCCGGTACTTATTACTAACAGACTGCCGCAACTGCACTGCGAATTAATGTTTCCCAACCCCTTCCATCGGCAGGAAATTACTACAGCCACGGGGGATAAGCATTTGCTCATGCGGGCTTGTGATGCAGATGGTAACTACTATGCTTTTCGCTCTGCAATTGTGGTAGCAGGCGTTTCCGATAGTTTGCTGCTGGCCAATATGGTGGCCAATGAATTTGATTATTTTCAATTGGGGGAAGATCGTCGTAAACTGATACATGATGTGCTGTCTTCAGCCGCTTCGGCAACTGTAGCACTCAGTGAGTCAGTCAGCCTGCAGCTTGAGGCATTCAGGTATGGCAATCGGCTGTATATGCTTGTAGCCGCGGGAGAGCACCCATCTCAGGCCTTTTTTAATTCTTTTCGGTGGCTGCCCGTCAGTTACAATGAGCGCGAAACAAGTACGTTGCCAGGCATTGCCGATAGCATCCATTGGCCTTTAGCCGGAGTTGCTGCTGTTGAAAAACCCGCCTGGATAAATGATCTGGCACAACTGCTGCCGATTGCAAGACAATCGTATGAGGAACGCAGGGATCCCTGGACAGGCATCTCTTTGGGAATTCTGGCGGCAGAAATCGAGCCCTTTGCCAGGATTGAATCCTATGAAGCTGGCCTCAGTGCGCTGCTCGGACTTGTCAAACAATCATCCGTCGTGAATTCTGTCAGTTTACAACAGCTACCCAATGGACTGAAAGCTGCCTGTGAGCTGATACTCCCTTCCCATGCAGATATTTATCAGTTTAGCCTGCATTGGAAGGGGCAATTGTTGATTATAAAAACAGTACAAGGTTCAGTAGCCAATACACAAAATGAACCCATTGAATATTTTTTGGCAGAGCAGCTAAGCCCCTTAGATAAGCGTCTGCTAAGGAGAAACCTCGTGCAACAGGAAGTGGACTCCATGCTCACAGCCTGGTTGTCACCAACAAGTGGCTGGAGTGACACACGGGAGGCGATACTATGTAATTATCCGTTTGCGAGCAGGGATACTGCTGCTATTGTGGCTGCACTGCAGACCAGATACTGGCTGCAAGGCACATTTACCACCAATTTGCTCAGAATCAGGCTTGTTGAGGTCCTTGCAGGCCTGGATGAGCCATTAACTTTACAGCTACTGCGGCAGTTGTGGGAGCAACCCGAACTGCGGCTTATTTATGCTTCGGATTATTTGCAGCAGATGGCAGCACTGAGCAGCTCTGAGGCCGGCAGCACCCTCGTCAGCTATTTGCAGCAATTGGGTCGACCTGACAACCTGCGCCTGTGGCAGCAGATTTGCAGGCAGCGGCCGGATCTTTTTTTTAGGCATATAGCTCTGTGGGAGGAAGTTTTTGCTGCAGACTATCCGCGCATCTTCTGGCAGCTTGCATCTCGTTCGTTAGATGCCGGGGCTTCAATCATGGCAGGAACACAAGCATGGTGGCTTAAAAAGGTACAAAAGGGACTTGACCAGCGACAAGATACATCCCTGACTGCTGCCGTACTCACCTTTGTTGATAAGCACCCGGCAGAAATTCCGGGGGTGAATGAGGCTGTCAAAATTTTTTGGAAAAAACCTGTTGCCGCCGAACTTTCAGTACAGGCAGCGCACTACCTGTTGCGCAGGAAACAAGCCTTATACCCGGATAAAATTAATAAGCTGCTTGCCGACAGCACCGCTTTCCTGCCTATGATGGAAGCACTCAATGAGCACAACATACTGGGAAAGCTCGACGGGGATATTTCGTTGGTAGACATAGCAAGAGCCCGTCTGCTGGCAGCACTCCCGACGGATCGGTTTCTGCGGGCCAATCCCGTGTACTATAAACCATTCATTTACAGAAATGAGGGGCATAAATACAAAGCTTATGTATTTAGATTGCCGCTTACAGCAGGTAAAGGCTTCGGATTGGCTGCCGTTGGGGGCTTTGAACTTCGCGGAAAAAGGCAAGGCTGGACCCGGGGTACGTCTGTGTTATTCAATTGGGAGGAAGTATCACTGCTGAATGCAGAAAGAGCCGCTCAGATCATGTTGGGATCAGGCGGTGAAAAAACATCCCTTTCCCAGGGGGGCGGCTAGCGCAGCACCCCCTCGGGGAAGGGTTTAGTTAATGGCCAATTTCTGTACATACTGGCTACCATCGCTAAATTGGACGCTTAGCCGGTAAATACCAGGTGTAAGTCCGTTAAGAGGTATGTTCTCTTCAGTGAGACCACTTTCCCGGATAACACGCCGAACACAGCGTCCGGTAAAATCATGTATCTCTGCCAGTGTGACGGGTAGCGTCCCCGTGCTTATATTCACATATTCGTGTGCAGGGTTGGGAAAAACCCGAACCGATGCAGATATTGGAGTTTCTTCGGTATTGACGACAAATGCACAGTAATCGTCATTGGACGTATGACTGTCTATAGTGCGATTGGGCGCAAATGTAAACAGGCAAAACGGATCACCTGCATCAAAATGACTGTCGTGAAGCAGGAAAGATGAAGACATCTGCAACTGCTCGCCCGGGGCAATTCCGGCAGGAACATCGACGTTCTGAAAAAAGCGAAGTTCCTGGCAGTTGAAATGATCAAACTGATTAGATGCCAGACAAAAGGAGTAGACTGGCTGACTACCATTGTTCCGGACAACTACATCGATCCGGATAGCCTGTTGCTGTACACTAAAGGGAGTGCCAGAAGTTGAAGTAGAATCAAAAACGGCAATATCAGCACTGCTAATACTCACATCATGGCCGGAATTTAGCTCCAGTCCGCCCTGCTGCCCTTTGGCAACATAAGCAGCCGACAGAGACGGATCGTACAGATATTCCTCACCAATCAAAACAGGCGTTTCGGGATGTGCAGTCCAGTTGGTGAAATGACGCTCGCCGGTAAACAGCAGGCCGCCGAAAGTACACTGCTCGTTCTGGGGATTAAAATGCCAAATTTGGTATTCTTCCGAAGTACCTGCTTTTAGAAATGCCAGCTGATTGCCCATTTTTCTGGGCATGATGCCACAAGGTATATTGGCGTTCAGTGGCTGAGAAATAACATCACCGGCTTTGTATTTGCGCCAGTGAAAATTGTCACTCCAATAAATATGCCCTTCGGTACAGATGATATTGTCAGCATCTATTGCCTGCGGGTACTGCCAGTTAATATTCCCCTGCGCTGTATGAAAAACGCCCAGAAAACCGTCGTCTACAACTGCCAGCAGGCTGTCATTCAGGACATCGATATACTGAATTTGTCCAAAATCAGCCCACTGATCCAGTACGATTCCCTGTGCATCGAGTAGGTACAACTCGCTTCCGCCGGCGACTGCGAGCCTGCCGCCGGGCAGGCTGGACAGACTTATGGGCCTGTCTCCTAAAAAGGGGAGGATGTATTGGCGATGCCACAGCAGCTGCCCCTGTAGATTATAACAGGCAACAATGATACCGTCATCGAAGCTGATGAGATCATCTGCCAGACGATTGTAACCAGCGACAACTATCTGCTGCGCTTCGGTAACCGTTACTTTGGAATAATGGGAAAAGCCGGACTCGGGATATGTGACAGACCATAAGATCTGTCCATCTGCAGAAACCATATCAAGGCTGGCCACAGAACAACTGCCGGTAGAACCGCACAGCACGACTTCATCACCTATCATTTTGCTGTCGTATACTTTTGTTTGTGGACGCTGTAAGACAACAGAAAAAGAAGTGTTTTGTGCCTGCAGTACAAAAGAAGACAGCACCATTAACAGATACACAATTCGGGAACTCATAAGCATTAAGCATAAAGATGTTTCGAATGACTAATTCAATCATCCGCATTACTACCAGGTGTTGCAAGTAAGTTAACAAAGCCGGGCGGCCGGGTTCATACGAATCCGTTACCGCTTCCCCCCTTTATGCAAAATATCGTTATGAATGATAATCGATTAAGTACAGCTATTTTCCCCCTAACTATACAAAATATATTTTTGTGAAAAGTTTGAAACCCTATTTAGCTTCTGTCTATTCAGACGGCACAAAATATATCTCGACTACCTATCGTAAGGACAGAAGCAAAATTAATAATATTATATGTTATATGATCTGTTTTGTCATCTTTTTTTACCGAAAAAGTCAAAAATGATGCCGTTTCCCGGGTTTTTCACACCGTTTCTGTGTTTTTGGTCCGCAAGAAAGCTTGTGAGACCTAGTTGTTGACCGATTCAAAACTTCCGCTCAGCTCAAATTGACGAAAATCTACAGGTGTAACAGCACTCACCCCCTGTTCGGGCATATGTACACCATAGATGGTGTCTACAGAGGACATTGTGAGCTTGTTGTGTGTAACAATGATAAACTGCGATTCTTTACTAAACTTTTTAATGATGCGATTGAATTTATAGATATTGGCATCGTCCAAGGGGGCATCAACTTCATCAAAAATGCAGAAAGGAGCGGGCTTGAGCAAGTAGAGTGCAAACAGCAGGGCTGTTGCGGTCAGTGTTTTTTCACCGCCCGACAGTTGGCTGATGGTCTGCGGCCTTTTTCCTTTGGGTTTGGCGACGATTTCGATGCGCGATTCGAGGGGATCCTCGGGATTGAGCAGTATCAGGTCGCAGTTGTCATCCTCAGTGAAGAGACTTCTGAAAACTTCAATGAAATAGAGTCGGGCGCGGTCAAACGCTTCCAAAAACTGTGCAGTGGCGGTATCTTCAATTTCTTTGATGGTCAGACTAAGTGACTCTTTGGCTGCGAGGATATCATCGCGCTGTTGGGTGATGGTATCGTATCGACTTTTCATTTCATCGTAGGCTTCCACGGCCATGGGGTTGATTTCACCGTAGTTGTCGATACGCTCTTTGATGCGCTCAACTTTGGCAGCAAGCTGTACGGGATCGGCTGTGGATACGGGTAGCGGATCATTGAGGAGGTCATTGGCATTGATACCAAATTCAATTCGGAGGCGTTGCGCCAACGAGCTAAGTTCAAATTTGACATCATTGAACCTGTCGCGCAACTGATTGATGGCCACCTGTAGCTCCTGTTGCTGTCTGTTTGTCTTCCTTAGTTTATCTTCTTTTTCATGAATTGACTCTCTCGACTGGAAGTAGGCCTGTTCGACGGCACTAAGACCCGTTTCTTTATCCTTTCTGGCAGCATAAGCCTCCCTGAGTTCGCGCTCGATCGCTTCGCGATCGTCGAGCAGCAGGTCGAGATCCCGCTGGCTTTGTGCGAGTGTCTGCTCGTTGGATTTACGGGCAGCGGTGAGCTCCTGCAATTGCTTTTCGCGGAAACTGAGTTCCTGCTGCAGGGTATTTACCTTGTTTTGTTGGCGAATAAAGGCGATGTTTTTTTCATTAAAAGCAGCCGAGTACAGACTCAATTGCTCAGCCGCCTGACGCATGCCCTGATCTGTCGACTGCAGGCTGGCTTTGAGCAGGCTGAGTTCCTGTTGTCTATCCTGTAACTGGCTATCAATCTGCTGGTTGTTTAACAGAATAGCCTCTATAGAGGCCAGTAAAGCGGCGTCTTTTTGCCGAACTTCATCGACAAAAGCCGTAAAACTATCCAGTCGTGTGCTTAGCGATACCTTCTGCTGCGCCAGTTGGTTGAGACGTTGATTAGCCTGCTGAATTAAGGGTTGCGACTTGACATTTCGCAACTGATCGAGATAACTCTTGCTTTGGTAATAGGCGGCCATCTGCTGCTGCTCCTCCTGTTCAAGCTTCTTGATAGCCACTTCCAGTATGGCCAGGTTTTTCTTACGACCAATTTTTTTACCTTCAAACAACCCCACCGAACCTCCCGAAACACTAAATTTGCGCCGGATGAACCTACCCGATTTGGAAATTAGGGTCCAGTTGTCAGCAGGTGCTTCCGTGAGTAAATCGTCGTGATCTACTACCAGAACATTTTCCAGTAGCCGCGCTACTAAAGGTCGGTAGGCGGGTTCCACTTCAACGAGATCTACGGCCGCCCGGGCAGTAGGCGGCATCATATTCAGTGTTGGCTGATCCTCAGCAAAAGCGTCCAGCAGGAAAAAATTTGCCTTACCCTTTTGCGTTTTACCGAGTAGTTGTATAGCCTGTTGTGCCTCCTGCAGATTGTTGACAACGTAGTAGTTGAGGTAAGGCTCAAGATAATTTTCAATGGCCAGCCGATATTCCTCCTGCACGTAGATCAGGTCTGATAAGAGTGAAGCATTGGCTTTCCAGTCTTTGTGCTGGCTCAAAAAGCGGATAGACTCCGGGAAGCCTTCCAGACTTTCAATCATACTCTTGGTCAGCTTAAACTCGTTGCGCTTGGCATCCAGTTCGCGATTGATACGTGCGAGTTGGCGGTTAAGTTGTTCTATATCCGTTTCAGCGCGGGCGATATCTTCCTGTCGTTGCTCCTCATTGCGTTCGAGACGGCGCACCTCTTCTGCCTGTTGCGTTTCCTGCTCAGCCAGTGAAGCCAGTTGTTGGCTAAAATCTTCAATTTCTTTTTTGCGATTATCTATATCGAGCAGCAGCCGCTCGCGCTGCTGCTGTTGATTGTCTACCTGATTCTGATTGATGGCACGCTGCTTTTCCAATTCAAAGACCTGCTTTTCGGCTGCCTGGAGCGTCTGCAGGCTGGCATCGAGCTGATTTTTGATGCCGGCATGACTGCTGCGCACCTTATCGAGTTGCTCTTCGGCCTGCATAAGCTCGAGTTCCAGTCGGGCCTCGACGCGTTTCTCTGCGTTGAGATCGGTACGAAACTGTTCAATTTGCTCCTGCAGCAGGCTTAGGCGGCTGCCGGCTTCGGCGATATTGCGCTCCAGGTTTTTGCGATTTTGGGTGATAAACTGCTCTTTTTGGACGAGCATCTGTTTATCATTCTCGCGGCCTCGTATGCGGCCAATGAGCTGGTTGAGTTCCCGCTGGCTGTCGGAAAGAACCTTTTCCTTATCGAGATTTTCCTTTCGATCTTTGGCGAGTACGGCTTCCAGCTGGTCAATTTCAATACCCAGCTGCCGGTAGCGGCTTTCCTCTTGTTGCAGGATCTGCTGTTCCGACTTATAGCGCTTGCGCAGTTCGTCGACGCGTACCGCCGCCAACTGAATGCTGAGTTCTTTGTATTCCGCCTTGAGTTCGAAGTATTTTTTTGCGCGTTTAGCCTGTTTCTCGAGACTGTTGAGGTTGTTATTAATCTCAAAAAGCAAGTCTTCCACTCGTTCGAGATCTTCAGTTGTACTTTTGAGCTTAGCGAGCGTTTCGCGTTTGCGCATCTTGTACTTGGACACGCCGGCTGCTTGCTCAAACATACGCCTGCGGGAATCGTCCTTGTCGGCGAGAATATCGTCGACCATGCCTAAAGCGATGATAGCATAGGAGTTGGAGCCGATACCTGTGTCCATAAACAGGGTAGTGATGTCTTTCAGTCGGCAGGGGACACCATTGAGTCGGTACTCGCTCTCACCGGTTCTGTAGAGCATACGCGTGATGGTGACGCTGCTATACTCGGTAGGCAGGAGGTTGCGGGTATTTTCGAAGGTAAGAGAGACAGAAGCAATCCCTGAGGGCTTACGTCGTTTGGTGCCGTTAAAGATGACACTGGACATCTGATCCAGGCGCAGTTCTTTGCTTTTCTGTTCCCCCAGCACCCAGCGAATTGCATCGACTACATTGGACTTACCACTGCCGTTGGGACCTACAATCCCTATGACATCATCCTGAAAGTTTATGACCGTCTCGTTGGCAAAACTTTTGAAACCTTTAATCTCTAGTTGTTTGAGTCGCATACACTGCTGTGCTTATCGATGGTGACACCGGCTGTCGGTCTTGCTCTTGGGCTTTTTCATCTGTCTTCTTCGCACAGAGCTGGGTCGCCGACTATACCAAAAGGCAAAAATAAGGAACTGCAGCAGACGGAATTGGCTAAGTTTTGCACAGTTTTCCACAGAGCTTGTTGGTAAGCCTGTTGAAAAAGCTGGCAGCTCAAAGCGGAAGAGCCTTTGGGGCGGTATTTACTACTCCAAAGGCTCCTCTGCGGTGTGTTCCCGATCTGTATAGAAGCTAGTTATCGAGCTTCATATCCAGCAAGATATCGGCTATGGCTGCAGGATCAGCCGTAGGCAGGCTGATTTTCCGGATGGTTGATTCATCGCGATGGCGCAGAGAATGCAGGTAAGCCTTGTCGTAATACTGCAAAGCAATGGCTGCAGCGGCTGCAAAATCATCTTTTTCAAGCGCCTCCAGTGCTGCCTTTACGTGCTGGCCTCCCAGTCGTTTGGCGATGCGCTGGAAGGAATCTTGGAGTTGTTGCTGTCCATAAGGGGCATATGCATTAACAAGATGCTCAATCCTGGATTCCAACGGCAGATCGATAAAAATTAGCGGTGATTTGAGCATTTGTCGCCAGAACGGGTCAGGCAGATAGACGCGGCCGATAGATCTGCTTTCATCTTCAAGCCAGGTGGTTTTGGCTGGTGCAAGTAGTCGCCAGGCTGCGTGCAGATCATTTTCAAATTGCTCAACTGTTGGCTGAGGCTGTTCACCCAGGGCACCAAAAGCAGATCCCTTGTGGTGTGCGAGTTGCTCAAGATCGACAACAGACGCTCCACGGGCAGCTAAATGCTGTAATATGAGCGTTTTACCACTGCCTGTATAGCCTCCTATGATGAGCATCGGGTTGCGGGGAGCAGAAAAATCGTTCAGCAGCAGTTGCCGATAGGCCTTATAGCCACCCTCCAGTAATTTTACTTCAAAGCCTGCCTGTTGCAGCAGCCAGCCAAGGCTGGCGGAGCGTTGTCCGCCGCGCCAGCAATGGATCATCAGCCGCCCCTGAGGAGCTAGTTTTTGCCCTTCTTCTACATACCAGCGGAGCTTGCTGCCTGCCAATTCCAGCCCGCGTAAAAAAGCTTGTTGCGGGCTCTGTTGCTTATAAAGCGTACCAACCTCCGCCCGCTCTTCATTGGTAAACAGCGGCATAGACAGTGCCCCCGGGATGTGCCCTCCGCTATACTCAGCGGGGGAGCGCACATCCAGCAAAGGCAGGCTATTACGCAGTAACAGACAATCTTCGGCACTGATTTTCATCAAATTGACTGTATAATATCATACTGTGTAATAATATGCCGGTTGCCCGCTGTATCGAGCGTGATGACAGCAGGAATTTTCTTATTGATGTAGTTGCGCAACTGACTCATGGGCAAATCGATGGCTACCGTCGGGAAGGGGTCGCTCATGATGTTGCCTACGGCCTGCTCCGCGTGATCCATGGGGCTTTCCAGCAGATAAGAAAGCACATTGCTCTCTGTCACTGAGCCAACGATTTGGCCGTTATCCATTACAGGTAACTGCGAGATATCATTGTGCTTCATGAGCTGAAAAACCTGCCTGACCGTGTGCTCCTTTTCGACAGCAATAAACGGTGCCGTCTTACCTTTCTGCTTAATCAGATCGGCTACGCGCAGTTCGGTATCGAGGAAACCCCGCTCACGCATCCAGTCATCGTTGTAGATTTTGCCCACATAACGGCTTCCGTGGTCGTGAATAACAACTACTACCACATCGTCCGGGCTAAGCTTGTCCTTCAGTTGGAGCAGTCCGGCGACGGCAGAGCCGGCAGAATAGCCAAGCAGAATTCCCTCTTCCCGTGCCAGCCGTCGTGCCATCAGCGCACCGTCCTTGTCCGTAACTTTCTCGAAATGATCAATGATCTTGAAATCTACATTTTCGGGCAGAATGTCCTCTCCAATACCTTCAGTGATATAGGGGTAGATTTCCTTCTCATCGAAAATACCGGTTTCGTGATATTTTTTGAAAACAGATCCATAGGTATCAACACCCCAGATCTTCACATTGGGATTCTTTTCTTTGAGGTAACGGCCTGTACCGGATATCGTACCTCCGGTGCCAACACCTACGATGAGGTGGGTGACTTTGCCACCCGTTTGCTCCCAGATTTCGGGTCCTGTACTCTCATAGTGTGCCTGGCGGTTGGACAGGTTGTCGTATTGGTTGCACCAGTAGCTATTGGGCAGTTCTTTGCTGAGACGTTCTGCAACGCTGTAGTAGGAGCGGGGGTCTTCCGGTTCTACATTGGTCGGGCAGACGATGACCTCAGCGCCCAGCGCTTTCAGCAGGTCAATTTTTTCTTTTGACTGCTTGTCCGTGGTGGTAAAAATGGTTTTATACCCTTTGACAGCCGCCGCTATAGCCAATCCCATGCCTGTATTGCCGCTGGTACATTCGATGATGGTGCCGCCGGCTTTTATGTCCCCTCTTTTTTCTGCATCTTCCAGCATTTTCAGGGCCATACGATCCTTGATGCTGTGGCCGGGATTGAATGTTTCCACCTTTACGAGTACGAGTGCCGGGATATCGCCGATCACCTTGTTCAGCTTAACCAGTGGCGTATTACCGATGGTGGAGAGAATGTTATGATGAAAATTCATTAAAAAAACAGTTTTATCAGTTGGGAAGTAATGAAATTGCTATTGCTCGGGATAGAATACCATCACATAGAATCGCTGGTCTACCCCTTTGAGCAGGCGGGCGGCTTTGTAGGAGACTACGGCTACTACTTCATCGCCATACAGTGAATCGGGGATACGGCCGACAACCTTAAGGTAAACACTTTGCCGGGATGAGGGGTTATGTACTTTGATCACTGCATTGATCGGGGCGTATCGATGCAGGGCAAACATGCCGTTTTGGTTGTTCCTGGTAGACCATACAGCAGGGCCCCGGTGTACCATAATGGTTGTTTCTGCCTCAGCTTGTCTGTACTGTTGCTCCAGGGTCTGTGCCTCTGCGGAGGCAGCATAATTGCGCTCGGGCAGGGTGTATCTGTTGCTGGGTATCCAGCCAATGAATAATGTTTGACCGATGCGAATTTGTTGATTGCTGATGTTATTGCGCTGCAGCAGGGTATCAACAGGCATTGAAAACAGCCGCCGGCTAATACCAAAGGCTGTGTCGCCTTTCTGGGCGCGATAGTAGACACGGGTATAAAAAGACATTTCGAGCGCCGGAGGCGCAATGGTGACGATAGACTCTGTGGGCACCGGCAGTTGTGCTATGGCTCCGGGGCTCATACCCTGGCGCAGCTGCGGATTGAGGTTGTAGAAAGTTTGTTCATCTGTCTGGTAATAATCAATCAACGACTGCGCATTCTCATCCGGCGCGATCGTATGCAGCACGACCAGCCTGCCTTCACCGTTGGTGTAGAGGATCAGGCTGTCCTGAAGACCGGAGCCAGCGGCAGTTGCCGATAGGCTATTAAAGAAAATAATAAGCGTGAGAAACAAAAAACTGGCGGGATACATAGGAAATTTATTTGCAAGCCTGTAGCTTTCGCCACAAAGATAAGCATTGATGAGCATGAAAACAATTGGTATCATTCCGGCCCGTTACGCTTCCACTCGTTTTCCCGGCAAACCACTGGCCCTGATTGGGGGAATCTCCATGATACAGCGGGTGTGGCAACAGGCCAGCCTTGCTCCGTCGCTGGACAAGATAGTTATTGCCACTGATGATGAGCGTATTGCGGAACATGTACGCAGTTTTGGTGCCGAAGCGTTGATGACCTCTCCGGCACACCCAAGTGGAACGGACCGCTGTGCAGAAGTATTGCATCAACTGGCGGATGAAAATTTTGCGCTGGTGGTCAACATTCAGGGGGACGAGCCCTTCATTGATCCCGATCAGATTGAGTTGCTCTGCGGGTTATTTGAAAATGCAGACACAGACATAGCCACACTGGTGCGCAGGCTGCAGGATGCAGCTGCGCTGGAGGATCCCAATATTGTCAAGGCACTATTTGCCAGAGACGGGCGGGCTTTGTATTTTACCCGCCACCCGGCGCCCTTCATTCGGGGGGTTGAAAGGATTCATTGGTTGGAGAAAGGAGCTCATTTTCAGCATATTGGCATATATGCTTATCGTGCTGATGCTCTGGCGCGCATCAGCGGGCTGGCTCCCGGGCGATACGAGCAACTTGAGTCGCTGGAGCAGCTACGCTGGCTGGAGGCAGGACTTAGTATCCGGGTAGCCGAAACGCACAGTCAGTCGACGGGTATCGACACCCCCGATGATCTTGCACGAGCAGAAGCCTGGTTGCAGGCTCAACGCAGGTAGTCACTGTCAAAATACAGTGGCAAAAAGTCCCGGGCAGCAGCAAACACAAAGGTGCTGCCTTCCTGTCCACGCAAGATGACCTGTATGGGTTCTGCCTGTCGGTGTTCGGTCTCCGCCATTACCTGTCGGCATGCGCCGCAGGGTGCTGCCGGCTGGCGTACAGGCTTATGGGGATTTTCGACTGTAATGGCCATAGATTTGACAGCAACACCGGGATACACAGAGGCTGCCGCGGCCAGCACGGAGCGCTCTGCACAGAGGCACATAGGATAGGCGGCATTTTCGAAGTTGGCTCCCGACAAAATCTCGCCATTAGCAAGCCTGACAGCAGCAGCAACCCTGAAATTGGAATAAGGGGAATAGGATTTACGCAAAGCTGCGGTCGCTTCATCTAACAGGATGGCTTCTGCCTCAGGCAGCTGGTTTAAGTGCTCATAGATACGCCAGTGTACACTCAATTGAAATTCTTGCATAGGTTGTCAAGTTGGTATGAAAAATACACCCATGGTATTTTACCGTTGAAGGAAGCAATACAACCTTTACATGAATACCCGGGTCGTGTTGATTTTTCTTAAAAATCAGCTAAACAGGTATTCATTCAAAACGCTCTTTGGCGGCGATAGCCGCCAAAGAGCGTTTTGAGGTAACCTCCTTATTAATAACAACCTTTTCCTGTATTCGTTTATAAACTGCCCTGGCGCTGGCGTCAGACTGCCTATATCGCGAGAATCTCGGCCATGCGAATCAGATCATTATTGGGCTGCTTGTGCTTAGAGATAGCGTCCTGAAAGGGTGTGTAGCTAATTTCATTGTTGGAGATACCGACCATAACATTGCGCTTTTCGTTGATGAGTGCTTCGACCGCCTTAAACCCCAGCCTGCTGGCCAGTAGCCTGTCCATTGCTGTTGGTGAGCCGCCGCGCTGCAGGTGGCCAATGACAGCTACTTTAGTATCATAAAAATCAAATGTAGCTTTGACTTTTTCGGCAATCTCCGTGGCGGAGCCTATTTTATTGCCCTCAGCCACAATCACCACACTGAATAGCTTTTTGCGTTTGGCGCCCAGCCGCAGCGTCTCCAACAGGTCATCTATGGTAGTTGGCACCTCCGGAATCAAAACGCTGCCTGCACCACCACCAATAGCGGTGCTGAGGGCGATGAATCCGGAATTGCGTCCCATGACTTCGACAAAAAACAGGCGATTGTGGGAGTCGGCCGTATCGCGAATTCTGTCAACAGCCTCAATGGCTGTATTGATGGCTGTATCAAAGCCAATAGTGAGATCAGTACCATAGAGGTCATTGTCTATGGTACCCGGTATACCAACGATGGGTATATCGTATTCCTCAGAAAAGATGCTCGCTCCTGTAAAAGTACCATTCCCTCCGATAGCAATACAGGCATCAATATCAAAAGCCTTCAGTGCCTCGTAAGCACTACGCCGGCCCTCCGGTGTCATAAAACGCATGCTACGAGCCGTCTTTAGCATCGTCCCGCCCCGGTGAATAATGTTGCCTACATCGCGAACTTCCAGTCGGCGGAGTTCCCCTTCTATCATGCCCTCGTATCCACGCTGTATACCGTATACGTGCAAATCATAATGAGAAGCAGTACGCACAACTGCCCGGATGGCAGCATTCATACCGGGTGCATCACCACCTGAGGTGAACACAGCAATTCGCTTGATCTCTGTACCCGTCATTGCTTTCTAAATTTCATTTATTGGGATAATGCCTGTTTCAGGCCATCGTGGGCTGTTGGCTTCGGTGAAAGGCTACCAGTTCGTCAATAGGCTTTCGAACGAAACGACCCGTTTTCATAGAGCGCTCGGCAAGGATGACCTCGATGGTCGTCCGAAATACATCGGCAATAGAACCTATGAAATGTATTGGAACCCGCATGTGTCCATCGTATTTGCGCACATGACGGTCAATAAATTCGGCAAAGCTTCGGTACAGAATCCGCTGAACAAAAGGGTGTGTCTGGTGGCGAGACAAGAAGGGTGTAAAGGAAGCCATGTAAACATTCGGCGTTTGCTTGCCGTAGATGTGATCGAGGATAAAATCTTTACCACCACCGACAAAAGACTCAAATTCAGGCACTAATTCTGCCGGCATTTCACGATAAAAATAGGTGCGGATGATTTTTTTTCCCAAATGGGTGCCGCTGCCTTCATCACCTACCAGATACCCGAGATTTGTAACATTATCGATAACATCAACGCCATCGTACAGACAAGAGTTGGAACCGGTACCCATGATGCAGGCAATACCGGGTTCGTTGTGGCAGGCGGCGCGTGCTGCTCCCAGGAGATCATGATGGACAGCGATCACAGCATTGCTGAATACTCGCAACAGGGCTGTACGGATGACACCCTTGCGACGGTCATCCCAACAGCCGGAACCATAATAGTACACTTCTGTGACAGCCAACGGGTCTACATTACCTGTTACGGCCTGTGACAACTCGTGGGCTATCAGCTCAGCATCATGGAATACCGGGTTGAAGCCCATGGTGTGCAGAATTTTTGTATCCTCCTGATCTATAAATGCCCAATCTGCTTTTGTCGATCCGCTGTCAGCAACTACTATCATAATGTCTATTCTGTCTTTGTAAAAAATTGAGGCAAAGGTAGTGTGTTTTGTACACTAAGTAAAAAGGCTTAGAAAAAAAGTGTATAAAAAAGTGGGGCAGTAGGGAGTTTGTCATGGAGGCAAGGGATGGCTGCTATTTAGATGAGACGGCTGCTATCAGAATAATTCCTTACATTGTGCGGATATTTGTCTGTTCGCATGAGAAATTTCCGGCAATATAAAATTTTCTTTTGTTATTATGCGTAAAATGCTTCGGTTAGTGAGCCTGATTGATCAGCTCAGTGAGCGGGTAGGGAGGGCAGTATCCTGGTTTTCGTTGTTGTTGGTACTGGTTGTGGTGACTGATGTCTTTTTCCGGTACGGGTTCAATCTTTCTGCTGCCTGGGTGATGGAACTCGAGTGGCACATTTTTACGCTGTTGTTTGTATTGTCGGCTGCCTATACTTTTCGGCACGACAAGCATGTACGGGTAGACGTTTGGTATCATCGATTTAGCCCGCGCGATCAGGCGTTGGTCAATTTGTTGGGCAACCTGATTTTATTGCTGCCGTGGCTTGGTTTGCTGATATACACATCGACCTTGTTTGCCGTGGATGCCTGGACACTCAGGGAGCGTTCACCTGATCCCGGGGGGTTGCCGGCTCGTTATCTGATTAAAGGCGCAATTCCATTGGGGCTGACATTGCTATTCCTGCAGGCTATTGCCGATTCGCTGCGGCAGTGGCAGCGCTACAACACAAAGGAAGGGGAGGAATAATGCTATGGAAACACTGGCGATTCTGCTGTTTGTAAGCATCTTTTTGCTCATACTGTATGGCTATCCGGTAGCATTTACGTTGGGGGGGATGTCGGCTATCTACGCTTTCTGCTTTCTGGAGCCGGCAGATATGCTGGTGCTGCCAACCCGCCTCATGGGCATTGGCACCAATTACGTGCTGATAGCGGTACCGCTGTTTGTATTTATGGGTATTATGCTGGAAAAATCGGGTCTGGCTGAGCGCCTCTTGCATACCATGGCCTCCTTGCTGGGGCGTTTGCCGGGAGGGTTGGCTATTGCTGTGATTTTGGTAGGAACTTTGCTGGCAGCATCTACGGGTATTGTTGGTGCAACTGTGATTACGATGGGCTTGATCAGCATGCCTACTATGTTGAAGCAAGGATACTCACCGGCCCTGAGTAGCGGCGTGATTGCAGCTTCAGCGACGCTTGGGCAGATAATTCCACCTTCGGTGGTGCTTGTATTGCTGGGTAGTGTGCTGAACGTGAGTGTGGGTGCCCTTTTTGCTGCGGCCGTCAAACCGGGGCTATTGCTGGTGAGTGCCTATATTATATATGTATTTTGGACAGCCTGGCGGCATCCGGAGCAGGCCCCGTCGGTTGAGCCGACGGCAGCCGCTGACCGGCTGCAAGGGGTGGCTTTTTACATACAACTCAGCAAGGCGCTGCTTATGCCGCTGCTGCTCATTTTATCCGTCCTGGGGGCAATTCTTGCCGGCCTCGCTTCGCCCACGGAGGCGGCAGCCCTGGGTGCGATGGGCGCCAGCCTGCTGACTTTGCTGGAAGGAAAGATGAGCCTGAAGACAGTTCGGGAAGTGATGGAGCAGACTACGCAGATTACGGCCATGGTGTTTATGATTCTCATTGGGGCAACAACCTTTGCGTTTGTCTTTCGCGAGTTGGAGGGGGACAGTTGGCTGACAGGCTTGGTTGATCAGCTTAATTTGTCAGCTAATGCCTTTTTGTTTGTAGTGTTGCTACTGGTTTTTGTGGCAGGGTTTTTCATTGATTTTATTGAGATTATTTTCATCATAGTGCCGATTGTTAGCCCTGTATTCATAGCTTACGGGCTGGATCTGACATGGGTGGCCATTTTGCTGGCCATCAACTTACAGACTTCCTTTTTAACGCCTCCTTTCGGCTTCAGCCTTTTTTACTTAAAAGGAGTGACGCCACCGGAGGTAACGACGGCACATTTGTATAAAGGAGCTATACCCTTCGTGGTGCTGCAGTTGTTGGTGTTGTTGTTGTGTTTTTTGTTTCCTGCTATGGTTGATGCGCGCTAAGGTTTTTGTACGGGGCCCTGGTATAGACAAAGTATTGAGGGAGTAGGGTTGGTGCGAGACTGCTGTGAAAAGGGAAAGCAGGCTGAAAGATAATTATTAGACGGGCTGTGACCGACTGTACTTCGGGGGGCACCAACCCGTGGAATACTTTGCTTGTTAACACTCAAAATACATATATGCGCTTACTGCTGCTTCTTTGTTTTTTCTTTGCTGTTGGCGGACTTCAGGCACAGCGAAAGGGCAATCTGGTGATTGTTTCGGACTCGGCATGCAGGCTATGGGTAGATGGTCAGGAGGAGGGGAGTCTTGCTGCTGACGAATCGCTTCGCCTCAGTCTGCGTGAGGGAGAACACATCGTTGTGGCAAGGCATGCAGCTACACAGGAGGAGAAGCGGGAGCGGGTGGTTGTAAGCGCTGAAGAACAGCGGCTGGTGGCTTTCCAGTTTCGGTCACAGGCGCTGAATCCTGTCGCGGTAGCTGATCTGACGGTCACGATTCCCAAGGTATTGCAACGGCAGAGCAGTGGACCTGATCTGTATTACTCCCTGGCAGCCAATGATCAATTGGTCGTCAATATCAGTCCGCTGAGCAGCGGGGGCAGCCAGTCGGTACAGTTGATAAGCTATCCGCAGGGGAGTGTATTGTATGCTGCCGACGGGCTCACGACTGTCAAAGACCAGCGCATTCACATTCCGCAATCAGGAATCTATCGGTTGGTGTTATCAACTACTTACAACCAAGACAGGAAGATCAGATTACAACTATCTCGTATTCCGGCCGATGCAACAACGTATTCGCACGATACGCGGGTATTCAGGCGGGTACAATATGAAGCAGTAAGTGTTGAGAGTCCGGGTTTACACTGGCTCAACAGCCTGTCAAATGCCTACATCCGGGGAGGCAGTGACCGCATTGTATTGCCGGTTTCCCTGCCTGAGAATACAGTCGAGTGGTACTATACCGTCTCGGCTTCGCGCGACAGGGAGTCAATTTCGCAGAACCTGCGCACTATCAGCCTTGTGCGGGATGTGGCCAAGGCAGTTGTGAGTGGAAATGTAGCCGCTACGGCCCTTAACTTTAGTTTTCAGCTCATCACGCAGCCACCTGGTTCGGACTATTGTGACGTGTATCTTTTGCAGGAGCAAGGGCGTAAGTCATTTACAAGCGGCGAGGAAGAATTTGCATTTTTGCAGGAAGGCAGCCGTGAGAATGTGAGTTCGGCGAAGGTACGTATCAAAGGTGACGGGCAGCGCCAGTTTTACCTGGCGCTGCGCAACCGTGATACGTTTAACGGGCTGGCTGTGGGGATTGAGATTGTGGCGCTTGTAGCCAGGGAGAGTTGGGCGATAACGCCCTAGCGGGGTGTTGTTTTATTTTTTGCCTCCGGCAAAAAACGAAAGCTTATACTTGTTTTTGCCGGAGGCGAAAAACAATTTGATTTATTTTTTGCCTCCGGCAAAAAACGAAAGCTTATACTTGTTTTTGCCGGAGGCGAAAAACAATTTGATTTATTTTTTGCCTCTGGCAAAAAACGAAAGCTTATGCTTGTTTTTCGCCTCCGGCAAAAAACAAGCATCTAGACATTGAAGCGGAAGTGCATGACATCCCCGTCCTGCACGACATACTCCTTGCCTTCAACATTCATCTTGCCGGCTTCTTTCACTTTATTTTCGTTGCCATAGTGGACAAAATCTGCATAGCTGATTACTTCAGCACGGATAAAGCCCTTTTCGAAATCGCTGTGGATGACGCCGGCCGCCTGCGGTGCTTTCCAGCCGCGATGGATGGTCCAGGCCCGTACCTCTTTTTCGCCTGCGGTGAAGTAGGTGATCAGATCCAGCAGCTGGTAGGCATGTCGGATGACCTTATTGACACCCGGTTCTTCCAGCCCCATATCAGTGATAAATTCCATGCGCTCCTCTTTGGTTTCCAGCTCGGCGATATCGGCCTCGATGGCAGCACTGATCAGGATGACTTCAGCGTTTTCGGGAGCTACAGCTGCCTTAAAACGCTCTGTGTGTACGTTACCGGTGGCTATGGACTCTATGTCTACGTTGCATACATAAAGCACGGGCTTGGCGGTGAGCAGCAGCATGTCGGCCAGCAGCGCTTTACCTTCTTCATCCAGCGCTACAGCCCGGGCCGGAACACCGGCCTCCAGCTGTGTTTTGATGTGTTCAGCGATTTCTACAGCCCTTTTGGCATCTTTGTCGCCACTTTTGGCAGCCCTGCGAATTTTATCGAGCCTTTTCTCGACAGTTTCAATATCTTTCAGTCCAAGTTCTATGTCAATAATTTCTTTATCGCGTACGGGATCCACACTTCCATCCACGTGTACAACGTTATCATCTTCAAAGCAACGAACCACATGAACGATGGCATCAACCTCCCGGATGTTGGCAAGAAACTGGTTGCCAAGACCTTCTCCCTTGCTGGCACCTTTGATGAGGCCCGCAATGTCTACGATATCAACAGAAGTGGGGATTACCCGCTGCGGATTGACGAGCTCCTCGAGCTTATCGAGCCGGGGGTCAGGCACTGTGATGACACCCAGGTTGGGCTCCTTGGTAGCAAACGGATAATTGGCTGCCAGCGCTTTGGCAGAAGTAAGGGCGTTGAACAAAGTCGACTTACCAACGTTGGGTAAACCTACGATACCACACTGTAGACCCATAGCAGAGGGTGTATTAAATGAAGAAACAAAATTGTCGGAAAGGCATAGGCTACTGACAGCAGCCCGCGCTCAAACGGCGGCAAAGGTAACATTTATCCATGAATTTCTTAGCGCATCTTGCTTTGTCGAGCCCTCATAAACAACTTATGCTCGGAAATTTTCTGGGCGATCTGGTCAGCAACCGGGAGCTTACAAGCCTGCAGCCGGATGTTGCGGCGGGCGTTCGCATGCACAGGCAGATCGACTGGTTTACAGACCAGCATGCTGCCACGCACAGCAGTGTCGTCCGATTGCGTCCGATGCACGGCAAGTACGCAACGGTTGTCGTGGATGTTTTTTACGATTATTTGCTGAGCAATGCCTGGTCAAAGTGGTATTCTCAACCGCTGGAAGACTTCCATGCCTATGTCTATGACGTTTTGCTCGCGCAGCTTGCGCTGGTACCGCAGCGACTGCATCCACAACTGGAAGCCATGGTTGCTGACCGCTGGTTGCGCCATTATACCAGCATTGAAGGAATTGAGCACACTTTTGAGCGGCTGCAGAAACGAGTCAGCCAACCGAACCTCATGGAAGGGGTAGGGGAGAGCCTGCGCGCGCAGCAGGCGCAGCTCATGCTGGATTTTGACACTTTTTACCCTGCCATAAAGGCATTTACCCAAACGCAATTTCTCAGCCCTCGAAATGGAAGCTAAGGGTGAAAGTACGGCTAAGGATTTTTTCCAGTACCGTAGATTCTTCCAAATTAGGGTTGAAAATCAATGTATTGCCGATTCCGTGTGAAATTTTCACTTCAGGGGAAAAAATGAAATAAGGTGAAAAAATTTGAACACCTGCCCCGTATTCTACGGCAAAATCGTGGGGGGATATTTTCACGAGGCTTTCTGCCTGTCTGCTTCGCGAATCACTGGCCACATCAAAACTATACTTGACCCCTGCGAGGACAAACAGGCGCTTGTCGTGGAAAGGTGCCGACTTATAACGAAACTGGAAAGGCATTTCTACCAATACGGACGCCAGCGTTCGCTGAGAGGTAGCATTGATTCGGCTATTTTTATCATAGACAAGGCTGCGCTCGGAAAAGGATAGGGTAGGGAGGAACCGAAAATCAAAATACTCCCCGATCTTCAGGTTGGTGACAATGCCCACATTGCCGCCGGGACCTTTAATAGAAGATATGCCGCGTATACTGTCACTGTAGATAAAATTGGCAGACCTGAAAGGCGTATAGCTACTTGAGTTTAGCGCCAGCGTAATGCCGAAGTAGTATGATTTTCCCTGAAAATCGTAATAATTGTAATTGCCCCCGCCATATTGTTGGGCCTGTAACATTAGGCCAAATGACAGCAACAACAATGATGTCAGGCTTGTTTTTCGCCAGTGTAGATTGAGCATATACCTAATGTGAGCGTGATGTCGCGGTTTGCAATGTAGCCAATACGATCCATGATATTTACAAAGTCCTTACCATCGGGAAAGGCCTGTACAGATTCATACAGATAGCGATAAGCTTTGGGATCTTTGGACGTCAGTCGGCCGATACCCGGCAATATGTAACGAAAGTAGAGGTTGAATAATTGCCTGAAAGGAAATAATCTTGGCCTGCTAAATTCCAGGATCACCACTTTGCCGCCGGGTTTCAGTACGCGAAGCATCTCAGCCAGGCCTTTTTCCAGGTGTTCAAAGTTGCGCACTCCAAAAGCGACAGTTATGGCATCGAAGGTATTGTCCTGAAAAGGGAGATTTTCGGAGTCGCCTTCGTCAAGCCTGATTTGTTGGGTATAGCCAGCTTTTTTAATTTTTTCACGACCTATTTCCAACATTTCGTTGGAAATATCGATTCCCTGAATTTTTTCTACTGAGGGTAGCTGCCGCATGGTTTGTAGTGCGACATCGGCAGTACCGGTTGCCACATCGAGTATATACCGGTGCTGCTGCGGATCCAGCAGTGCGATGGCGCGTTTGCGCCATTGGACATCGATGCCCAGAGAAAGCAGTCTGTTGAGGAAATCGTAGTAAGGCGCGATGCGATTAAACATGCGCGATACTTGTTCTTTTTTGCCGAGGCCGTCACCGTAAGGCGTCACGGAGGGTTGCGTCATGAATTGTATATCTTTGAGCCACAAAAATAGGCCTTTTTTTGGCTGTGGCCAAGAGCGTGAAGCAGACAGCTGTCAAAAATGCGCCATTTTTGCAACTCTACTTAACATAATATAAATTATAGGAAAAATACGACTTGCCGGATTTGCCGTTACTCAGCGTGTTCCGGGCTGCAGCCGGAACACCTGCTAGTTTTCCCCTTCATTTTTCTCCATCAACCGCTGCAGCGCCGCTGCCGGCTGAATCAGCCGGCCGGTAGCAGCGCCTGCCGGCAAAACGCGGCCAGTCTCGTGCAGCAGTTCAAAGGCTTGTGCAGCCTGTAGCGACGGCTGCAGGCTGCGCAGCATGCCGATAGCGCCGGCAACATACGGAGCTGCCATGGAGGTGCCGCTGAAAGACTGATAGCCATTGGCGGGTACGGTCGACAGAATGTCGACGCCCGGCGCTGCCAGCGGCATTTCTATCTGGTTGAGGTAATTGGAAAAAGGCGCCCGATTGAGGTTGGCATCAACAGCAGCCACCGCTATAACGCCCTTGGCGTTGGCGGGCGCAAAGCCGGTTGCCGGTCTGTTAAAATTGCCGGCAGCAGCTACTACGATGGCCGATTTGCGTGCCGCATAAGCTACTGCTTGTTCGTAAGCTCGTTGCCGGCTTTGGTTGCTGAAACCGCCCAGCGACAGCGATATAACGTCGGCTCCTTTGTCGGCGGCCTCTATGATACCGTCAATGATGCTTTCCTGGCTGCCCATTCCGTTGGCATTGAGTACTTTAATGCTCGTAACGCGCACAAAATCATTGCTTTTAGACCAACCTGCCACGCCTTTACGGTTGTGGGTAACGGCTGCGGCAATACCGGCGCAGTGGGTTCCGTGGCCTTTAGGGTCGTTGTCGTACTGCTTCTTGAGCGATGTGTAATTGGCGGCCAGGTCTTCGTGCTGCGCGTCAACACCCGTATCCAGTATCGCAATGAGCGCCCGCTTGCGGGCCTTGATGCGTCCTTGCTCAATCCACTGGTGTATTTTGTTGATTTCCAGCACACCCAGCGCCCATTGCTGTGCAGCCTGCGGGTCATTGACAGCTAGTGTGGGTGTGTTGCGACTGTTGCCCGGCAGGTTTACAGGTGTTGGCAGCCGCAGCAATTCATTGGGCTCCAGCCAGTCTACCAGCCCTGATTGCAGGAGCTCCTGCTGCCAGGCGGCAGCCTGCGGACTGCCGTCAGGCAGGTCAAAAATCAGGTATTCGTCCAAGGCCGTAGCCTGTGGCTCGGCCGGCACAAAAGCTGTGCGGACGCGTATCTGCCTGTCGGCAGCCCAACGGCGCAGCCGGGCGGTAGCCGCCGGCTGCTGTTTTGGCAGCACCAGCCACTCGCCCGAAGGGTCGAGGGCTGTGACTTCAACCTGGTGTTGGGTCTTGGGCCACAGGTACTGTGTCCAAAAGGCAATGGCTGCTGCCAGCAGCAGCGATTGCCAGCCGGGCACCTGCTTTTTTTTCGACATAAAAAACCACAAGCCGGAGGCGGACAGCAGCAGCAGCTCGCGTATAAGCCAGGGGGCTTTTTCGCCGGCAGTGCCGGCGGACATCCCCCACCCTACTCCTGCCAGCGCCAGCCCAAGCAGCACGATGAGGCGAAAATAGGGTGTAAATTTTTGATTTTCAACAAAATACCATCCGGCTAAGGCCGGCAGGACGATCCAAAAAGCAATGGTTGACAGCATAAGGTAATTATTTGCCAGCTTGATAGCTTGCCGGGGATTTCTTACAGGGCCTCAGAAGGCTATTGTTACATTTTGGGGGCAACGGATGCAATAAAACACCCCCGCCCGCAACAGACTATAAAGTTCGGCTTTTCGTACCGTATATGCAATTTTTTCCGACAGATGAGGCCGGATAATCCGCCGGCTCATTGGCCGGCAAGGCCAAAGCGAGCAAAATTCCATGGTACAGGTGAGCGTTTCGGGATTAAAATGGTTAAAATACCCCGTTCGGGCTGCGTTGCCAGCCTGCTGTGCTGCGAAAAGTGATTACAGTCACTTTGATGGCCGGCCGAAAAATGTAATTTTGCAGCTGCAAAAAATATTGAAGACATGGACAAGTCAACAGAGCATTTTCATTGCCTGATTATAGGTTCGGGACCGGCGGGCTATACGGCGGCCATTTACGCTGCACGGGCCAACCTCAAGCCGGTGCTGTTTACGGGCCAGGAGCCGGGGGGACAGTTGATGATAACAACCGACGTTGAGAATTATCCCGGCTATCCGGATGGTGTGCAGGGGCCTCAGATGATGGAAGATTTCAGGAAACAGGCTGAGCGCTTTGGTACGGATATTCGCTTCGAACTGATTACACGAGTGGATTTCAGCGGCCCTGTGCACAAGGTGTGGACGGAAGGCGGTCAGGAGATACATGCTGATGCGGTCATCATCTCCACGGGGGCGAGTGCTATGTGGCTGGGGCTGGATTCGGAAAAAAAGCTGATGAATAAGGGGGTCTCTGCTTGTGCGGTCTGTGACGGGTTCTTTTTCCGCGGTAAAGAGGTTGCTATTGTGGGCGGTGGCGATACAGCTGCTGAGGAGGCTACCTACCTGGCTAAGCTCTGCCCTACTGTGCACATGCTGGTACGGCGGGATGAACTGCGGGCTTCAAAAATTATGCAGCAGCGGGTGTTCAATACGCCCAATATTATCATTCACTGGAATACTGAGGCAGAAGAAATTCTTGGTGATGAGGAGGTTGAAGGAGTGCGTCTGCGCAATAACAAAACCGGTGAGAAGACAGATATTGCGGTTAGCGGTTTCTTTGTGGCGATCGGACACAAGCCCAATACGGATATTTTCAAAGGTTGGCTGGATATGGAGCCGACTGGCTACCTGATCACCAAGCCGGGGCGCAGCCTGACCAACATAGAGGGTGTCTTTGCTTCCGGTGATGCGCAGGATCATATTTATCGGCAAGCGGTAACTGCAGCGGGTTCGGGTTGCATGGCAGCTTTGGATGCAGAACGTTATCTGACAGAGAAAGGGATCGTTTAAGATGTTTTTTGACCGGCGACGGCATTGAGTTGCTTTGCAGGCGTATTCTTGCAAGAATTGCTTTACAGGCAAGCGGTTGATTGAAATTAGCAGTATCTTTGCTGCGTATCAAATTATAAACATATGTCAACGAGCGCTACCACACGTTTTCGTGCCGGAGTTCTTCACGGTGAAGAGGTCACCGAGTTGTTGAATTATGCCAACCAGCAGGGATTTGCCATGCCTGCGGTCAACGTAATTGGCACCAATTCTGTCAATGCTGTACTTGAAACGGCCCGTGAGGTCAACTCACCGGTAATTATTCAGTTTTCTAATGGTGGCAGCGCCTTTTTTGCAGGTAAGGGTTTGTCCAACAAAGACCAGCGTGCATCCATTGCAGGGGGCATTTCCGGTGCTATGCATGTTCACCAGATGGCTGAAGCCTATGGTGTGCCGGTGATTTTGCATACAGACCACTGTGCGCTTGATATTCTTCCCTGGGTAGAGGGGCTGCTGGAAGCCGGTGAGCGCTTTTTTGCACGCAATGGCTATCCGCTCTATAGTTCACACATGCTGGACCTTTCAGAGGAATCACTGCACGAGAACATTGAAATCTCTGCCCGCTTTCTCGAACGTATGGCAAAAATGGGTATGACGCTGGAAATTGAGCTGGGTGTCACGGGCGGTGAAGAGGACGGTGTCGATAACTCACATGTAGACAATGCGCGCTTGTATACGCAGCCGGAAGAAGTTGCTTATGCTTACGAACATCTCTCCAAAGTCAACCATCGTTTCACAGTGGCAGCAGCTTTTGGCAATGTGCACGGTGTGTACAAGCCGGGGAATGTCGAACTCAAGCCCGTTATTCTCAAAAATTCACAGGATTTCATCAGCAGCCAATTTGGACTTGGGCACAATCCGGTCAATTTTGTGTTCCATGGCGGCTCCGGCTCTTCCCGCGAGGAGATTCGCGAGGCGATTAGCTATGGTGCTGTGAAGATGAATATCGATACGGATATGCAGTGGTCTTTCTGGGAAGGTATACACCAATATTACAACCAGAAGGCGGGTTATCTGCAGGGCCAGATTGGCAATCCGGAGGGCGAGGATAAGCCCAATAAAAAATACTACGATCCGCGTGTATGGCTTCGGGAAGGTGAAAAATCAATGATCAGCCGGCTGAAGCTTGCTTTTGAGGATCTCAACTGCATTAATCGCAACGCATAGCGCGTGCTTGTTTTTTAAAAATCATTTTGTGTAAAACACCCGTTGGCAGCTAGCTGCCAACGGGTGTTTTGTTAGCGCGGATGAACAACTGTCTTCAGTTGCTGCGCAAGTTCGTCGTGCATGCGTTTAATTCGTTGGTGGACTTTGA
Source organism: uncultured Saprospiraceae bacterium (assembly GCA_964441755.1). Taxonomy (GTDB): domain Bacteria; phylum Bacteroidota; class Bacteroidia; order Chitinophagales; family Saprospiraceae; genus JAUMBM01. The sequence continues at coordinate 179,821 of CAYTVG010000003.1, read as the reverse complement.
GCAACAGCAGGACTTCTTCCATCTGCTGTTGTTGCTCAGCTTCTCTTATGCGACTGGTATGATCGTCGAGCATACGCTTTAGTTTGCGCAATCTGAACCGCTTCAGCATTTGCTCGCTGTCTTCTTTCCAGTTGTGGTCGGGATGCTGCTGGTTGAGAACAATGCCCCACTTTTTTTCCCAATTTTCACTAAACTCATTGGGAGAATGAAGCAAATCGATGGCCAGTCTGCGGATTTGTTCATCCTCGTGTCGTACAAAGTAGTCGGTATTGATGTCGAGACCTGCAGATAGGCGGCTGCGGACGTCCAGGGCCAGTTGCTGGTACAGAGGGGCGTCAAATTGATCGATGACGTCATCGATATTGTCAATGACAAACTGGGCAACGCTGAGTTGGTTCTCTTCCTGATACCAGTGTCCGCCGAAAAAGATAAGTACCCTGGCGAGATCCAGTTCCTGAAAGCTGTGTCCTGTCGCAACTGCCGGCGAGCTGGCCGGAGAAGTTGTTGTACTGTTGGGCTGATCTGTTAAAACAGGCTGTGGTGCTTCGTTTTTTTGCAGATGCTTCTGCAGATTTCCGGCAATAATCTTATTGACGCCGGCAACCACGAGCTGTTCGTCAACCTCAAATAAAGCTGCACATTCCCTGCAGTACAGAGAGCGTTTGATGGGTTCGGGTACACGGGCAATGCTGCCCATGATATCTTGTATAAGGGCAGCTTTTTTTACAGGATCATTCCCCGCTTCGCGCACGAGCAGGCTGGCTTTGAAAAGTACAAAATCTTGTCGGTTGGCCTGTAGATACTCCTCTGTAGCCAGTTTACCCATCTTGCGCACAAAAGAGTCAGGGTCCTCCCCTGCCGGCAGTACGGCCACTTTTACGTTCATATCCTGCTCAAGCAACAGGTCAACACCTCTGAGTGCCGCTTTGATGCCCGCGGCATCGCCGTCGTAAAGCAGGGTAACCTGAGAGGTGTAGCGCTTGATGAGCCGGATTTGTTCGACCGTCAGGGCCGTACCGGAGGAAGCAACCACATGCTCTATGCCTGCCTGGCTTAGCGAAAGCACATCCGTATAGCCTTCGACCAGTATACAGTCATCCTGCTTGCGTATGGCCTGCCGGGCAAAACTAAGGCCGTACAATACGCGGCTTTTGTGATAGACAGTGGTTTCAGGGCTATTGATGTACTTGGGGCCTTTCGCATCTTTTTGCAGCATGCGTCCGGCAAAGGCGATGATTTTTCCCGATAAATTGTGGATAGAAAACATGACCCGCTCACGGAAAAAGTCGCGGCCATTTTTTACCAGTCCCAGCTCCTCCAATTGGGAAAGGTTGTACTGCTGCTGCGCTGCCTCCCGGAGCAGTGCGTCACCGCTGACGGGTGCAAACCCGAGTCCAAATTTGCGGATAGTCTCTTCTGTGAAACCTCGCTCGCGGAAGTAACTGAGGCCGACTGACCTGCCACGGTCAGTATGCAGGAGTTGCTGTTGAAAAAAATCCGCTGCAAACTGGTTGATGATGAAAAGGCTTTCCTCTGCCTGGGCAGCCTGCAGCGCCTCGGCGCTGGGCTGAATTTCCTCGATAGCAATGTTGTACTTGCGCGCAATCCACCGGAGCGCTTCCGTAAAGGAAAGCTGCTCGTGTTCCATGAGGAAAGCAGCAGGGTCGCCTCCTTTACTACAGCCAAAGCATTTAAAGATATTGCGGGCGGGATTGACGTAAAAAGAAGGGGATTTTTCGTTGTGAAACGGGCAGAGGCCCGTCAGGCTGGTGCCGCGCCGGCGCAAATGCACAAAGTCACCCACAATATCTTCGATACGTGCAGCCTCAAGAATTTCCCGCTTACTTTTTTCTGTTATCATGCAGAGTTCCCCCCCGGGAATAGCCTATTTATTTAGAGATAAACAAAAATTCGACCGAACGGTTGCTGAGGCGTACGTGTTCAACCCCTTCGGGCACGCGGGCAATGATGATGGGCGCCGTATGCTGACTGTTGTTCAGTTGGGCATCCCGCAGGTCTGCCAGCAATACAAAATCATCAGCCGTTATGGAATCATACACGCTTACACCCAAGGTGCAGCTGACCTTTACCTGCCGCGGAAAGTAGCGGAGACTGTCTGCCGCTGCATTGATAATTTTTACCGGTATAAAAAGTTCCTTGGTGGTAAGCGGCTCGGCACCTACCTCTACTGCTACCTTGCTGACAGAGAAAGAAAGGGTGGCCGGAGAGGTGCGCAAGCCTACAGAATCAACAAAAGATTGCCTGCAATCGGACCAATGCCTACTTTCAAGCGGCCATTCTTTGAGGGAATCGACAACTGAAGAGGGACCGGTGACGCGAACTTGAGCCGGTGACAGCAGCATAGGCTTGATAATCCTGAAACCCTTGGCTGGCGCTGCTGCTAAGTTGGCAGTCGACAGAGGAATGATTTTACTCGACTTATTGTCAAGCTGTAGGGATAATGTAGGATACTCCAGCCCGGTAATGCTTATCCCGGAATGATGCAGGCTTGCCTCAAGTCGGGTGTGGATGGTTTGAGAAGAAATAAGCGTTGATGCCCCGGTGTTTACAGGCATGCTGAAGCGCAAGTTACTGTACAGCCTGTTGTTGCGCAACAATGCCCACCCGTTGCCCTGAAGCGTTGCTGTTGCCTGCCCGGGAGCACTGACAGCCAGTACTTTATCGGCGGGAAGATCGTAAGCTATGTGCACAGGTATTACCACTGTATATACCTGTGACATCTTGGTGAGCAGCCAAAAAAAGAGAGCAATGGCCAGGCAAATTGCCATGACCATTTGATCTCTCTTTTTTCGTTTATTCGCCTGATGATCTCTGCGGCTTACCGCCTCTGCAGGCTTTTTCCGGTACATAGGTCATGGGCTTTTCCAGTACACAGATTACTTGTCCGGAGAAAGCGCCTTTGATCCTTCTGATGACTTATCACCCTGATTAGCTTTTTCCAGTGCATCGGTCATTTGCTTGGATACAGCTCCTTTGGTAAAGCGCATATAGACTTGCTTGTCAACTTCGATCGTGACAACCTCACCGTCAATTTTGTTGATGCGGCCAATAATTCCGCTTGAGGTTACGACTTCATCTCCTTTTTTCAGGCCGTCTGTAAACTGGCGCTGCTCACGCTGCTGTTTGCTCTGCGGACGGATGATGAAAAGCCAAAAAATGAGAATCATGATGCCAAACATGATGAGGGAGGACATTCCTCCGCCTGGATCAGCTTGCAATAACAGATAGGTAGAAAGCATATTCGTAGTGATTGATGAAAAATAATTTATTTACCGGGCGCAGGATCTACTTCTGCACGGATGAAAACCTGTGTTTGGGCGGGAAAGGTGTTAGCGGTGATCGTAACAGGCTTCTGTTGTTTGCCGGGCTTGTTGTTGGTGTCAAATTTTACGAGTATTTCACCTTTGCCGCCGGGTGGTATGGGGCTGCGGGGCCAGTCAGGCACCGTACAGCCACAGGTAGAGCGTGCATCGCTGATGAGTAGCGGGATATTGCCTGTATTGGTGAAGGTAAACCGGTGGCTTAGCAGAGCCCCTTCGTCGACGGGACCAAAATCATGTGACGGCTGCTCAAAGCTTATGCGTGCTAGCTGATTGGTATCAATAGAACCATCACCGGATACGGGATTGCGTACAAGATCTGCATTTGACACTTGCCCGTCAACGCGTGCAGTACCACCCTTGCTGCCGGAACTGCCATTGGCGGCCGGGGGCTGACAGGAGGTCAGCAGACCGAGACAAATCAGGGATGAATTCAGAAGTCGTAAAATCATGATTATAAGGAACTGAAAAGGAGGCTTTTCCAAATAGAAGTGGACAGCTGCCTGTTATTCGTGCAAAAATACGGTATTTTTGTTCCTTAAAACAAGGAGAGTTTGGCAAATGTTGCGGCCTGATCTGGCCAGCTATGCAAACTACTATAATTATGCGTATATTTTTGATTGGATTTATGGCCAGCGGAAAATCGCATCTGGGCAAAGAACTTGCCCGGCTGGCAAATCTTCCTTTCCTCGATTTAGATGAACTCATCGTACAGCGGTCGGGGCTAAGTATTGCTGCCTGGTTTGAGCAGCGTGGGGAAGATGCGTTCCGGCAGTACGAAAGTCAGCAACTACAGTCGGTCGCCGAGTTTCCCAATCTCATCCTCGCTTGTGGTGGTGGTACCCCCTGCTTTTACAACAATATGCAATGGATGAACGAGCAGGGACTTTCAATATTGCTGGATGTACCAACTGCAGTATTATTCCGGCGATTGCGTACAGCCAAATACAGTAGACCGCTGGTGGCGGACCTGACTGAAGAAGAGCTCGAAAATTGGATCAATGAGCGCCTGAGTGCTAGGCTTCCTTATTATCAACAGGCGGCAATTTCTTTTAGCGATGACACAGCAGCAAGACTCTACGATGAGCTCCACGCAAGGGGGGTATTATAGCCTTGTCAAAATTTTTTTCAGCCTTTTTGCAAAAATAATTGTGCTTTCATCAAAATGGTGAAAAGCTTGATAATACAGGTGTTAACGAAGATTCAATGGTTTGGTTTGATTATATTTATATTTGTAAAATATTAAAAAACAGCATTTTGAATCATATTATTGATATTTAGACTCTTGCCTTACTATTCAAAAAATTCATCGCATAGACTTGCCAGAACAGTAAAGAATACCTACTTTTACAGCGTGAAAACGTCTTGGGCAAGAGCGCATATAAAATCTGCTGCACACTTGTTTGTTTTCCAAACTTCCCCGCAATCATCGTCTATACTTTACAGTTAAAGATATTTTTTTGGTATCAGTAGGTTTTCACGACCCCGCTTTTGCGGGGTTTTGTTTTTTTAGGCGGTATTAGCTTAGGGTTGCCTATCTTTGCGCTGCGAAAAGATTTCCTATTGCAATAGTATAAAAGCAAAGAGCATGAAATACGATCTTATGGTTATCGGCAGTGGACCGGGAGGCTACGTTGCAGCTATCCGTGCTTCGCAGTTGGGTATGAAGGTAGGTGTTGTTGAGCGAGAGCACCTCGGAGGTATCTGTCTCAATTGGGGATGTATTCCAACAAAAGCACTGCTGAAAAGCGCGCAGGTATTTGAGTACATCAGCCACGCAGCTGACTATGGTATCACGGTTGCCAGTGCAAATGCAGATTTTGATGCGATGATCAATCGCAGTCGTTCAGTAGCCGATGGTATGAGCAAGGGCATTCAGTTTCTTTTTCGTAAGAACAAAATAGATGTCATTGACGGCCATGGAGAGTTGTTGGCAGGCAAGAAAGTGCAAGTAACTGCCAAGGATGGATCAAAGCAAATTTACGAGGCGTCTCACATTTTGTTGGCTACGGGCGGCAGAGCCAAGCAGCTTCCCAACCTGCCCATCGATGGTGAAAAGATTATCGAATACCGCAAGGCAATGAGTATGCCCAAGCAGCCTAAGCGCCTCGTGGTCGTGGGTGCCGGCGCTATCGGAACTGAATTTGCCTATTTCTATCACACCATTGGTACAGAGGTGACCGTGGTTGAATTTATGGAGCAGGGTCTTGTTCCTCGCGAAGATGCAGATATCTCCAGGGAGCTTGGTAAAATTTATCAGCGCAAAGGTATTAAAGTACTGGGCAATACTTCTGTTGAGTCAGTCGATACCAGTGGTAAGGAGTGCCTTGTGAAGGTCAAAAATCGCAAAACGGGTAAAGAAGAGGTGATTATCTGCGATGTAGTTCTCTCTGCAGCGGGTGTTACACCTAATACCGAAAACCTGGGGCTAGAGGCGCTGGGGATTAAGACGGATCGCGGTATGGTCATGGTTGATGCTTTCTATCGTACGAATGTCGAAGGCATCTATGCCATTGGCGATATTGTGCCGGGGCCGGCATTGGCACACGTGGCGAGCGCAGAGGGCATCATTTGCGTAGAAAAAATTGCTGGCCATCATCCCCAGCCAATTGATTACAATAATATTCCGTCCTGTACCTATTGTATTCCGGAAGTAGCTTCTGTCGGCTATACTGAGCAGGCAGCCAAAGAAGCAGGCTACGAAATCAAGGTGGGTAAGTTTCCTTTCACCGCATCAGGTAAGGCGAAAGCTGCCGGCGATAGCAGCGGCTTCGTAAAAGTTATCTTCGATGCTAAGTACGGCGAATGGTTGGGGGCTCACATGATTGGCAGCAATGTGACTGAAATGATTGCTGAAGTGGTGGCGGCTCGTAAACTGGAGACGACAGGTATGGAGATTGTGAAGACAATCCACCCCCACCCTACTATGAGTGAGGCTATTATGGAAGCTGCTGCGGCTGCTTACGATGAGGTCATTCACCTGTAGTCTGCTATTCTTGGGGTATATACAGCAAAAGAGCGGCTATAGGCCGCTCTTTTGCTGTAAGATAAAAAAGGCGCAGCAATGAAGCTGCGCCAAAACCACCTATCTAAACTTAAACAAATCTTATTGAGGTTGGATCGCGCTTCGGGCATTTTTACCAGCGAATCAACTGCGCAATCTACTTGCATAACATTGGACCTAAGGTTCTGTTCAGTAAAGTTGAGATTTTTTTTTCAGCGCCTGTTTGGGAGAACTAATTTGGGATATGCTTGTTTTGAGAGTGGATTTATGATACTTTTGCGCGGCCTGAAGTAACCCTCAGGGCGTTGTTTGTCCGCAAATTATTGCAATTAAACCTGGTGATAAGCACAAAATATGGCTACGGTTATTTTTACATTCGAAGACACATCCATTCCGTCAAAGACTATTCACAATGTTGAACAAGGACAGTCGATACTGGAGGTGACGGAAGATCACGATGTGCACCTCAATCACAATTGCGGAGGTGTGTGCGCTTGCAGTACCTGCCACGTCTATGTTCTTGCCGGGGAGGATTCATTGGAAGAAATCTCGGATAAAGAGGAAGATTTCATCGATCGCGCTATCAATCCCAGACTGGAATCCCGCTTGGGTTGCCAGTGTGTCATTCTGGATGATGATGCCGAAATTCGCATAGAAATACCCGATCAGCGTCGGATTATTGGTCACGAACATTAATACTGTGTCTTATGAGTTTTCAGGATATCGACAATATGCCTATTTATTGGACGGACTACGAGGACATTGCTATGAAGCTCTATGAGCGTTTTGGCGATGATTATCCGGAATCCAAAATCTACAGAACCCGCTTTACCGATCTTATTGAATGGGTGCTTGAGATTCCTAATTTTGAAGGAAAAAGGGAAGACTGTAATGAGAGCTATCTCGAGCAGATTCAGGCTAAGTGGGTATATGAATGGCGTGATAATCAGTGATTTAATTTGATTTTATGAATATGCTTGAGCGGTTTGCCGACATCTCTACTTTCTTTTTCGATGTCGACGGTGTGTTGACCAACAACATGATACTGATACTGGAGGACGGCAAGCTGCTCAGGCAGATGAATGTGCGCGACGGGCTGGCCATAAAAATGGCATTGCAGCAAGGTTACCGTATCTGTATTATTACCGGAGGACGTTCGGAAGGGGTTATTGAGCGACTGCGGGCGCTTGGCATCAGGGATATTTACGCGGGCATCGCCGATAAACTGGAAGTGTACGAGGAGCTCAAAACGCTCTACGATCTTGCTGATGAGGAGGTGCTCTATATGGGGGACGATCTGCCTGATTACCCGGTCATGCGCCGTGTTGGTCTGCCTGTTTGCCCTGCCGATGCAGCTCCGGAGATTGCCGAGCTCTCACATTATGTTTCTCCCTTGGTGGGTGGATCGGGTTGCGTGAGAGATGTTATCGAAAAAGTAATGCGTATTCAGGGCAAATGGATGCCCGATGAGTAGGTTCTCACCTTCAAAGCACAGCGCTTATGCTGTCTTTCTTTAAGCTCGTACGACTACCCAACCTTTTGGTGGTTGCTGCCTTGCAGTGGTTGTTTTACAGACTGCTCAACGGGCTGTTTGTCGCTTCCGGCATTCCGCTCTCGCTTTCGGGTCAGGAGCAATGGGCTTTGATCATAGCCACGGTATCCGTTACATTGGCCGGCTATGTTTACAATGATATGGCCGACACTGCTATTGACCGCTACAACGAGGATGAACATCATCTGGCTGGTGCTGGTATTTCCATGGGCTTGGCTGGCTGGCTGGCCTTTCTTTTTGTACTACTGGGCTTCCTGCTGAGTCTTGGACTGGCCTTTTCACAGGGTAAAAAATATTTATTGTGGCTTTTTCCGCTGTCTGCGGGATTATTGCTGCTGTATTCTCGCTATATTAAGCCATATCCCCTGTCGGGGAATCTGCTGGTAGCCTTTTTATGTGCTGCGGTGGGCGGTCTGGTCTTGTTGGCTGAATCCGCCGGCATCGCCAGGCTCTCAGTGTTGGATCACGCTGGTTGGCAGCAACTTTGGCGAATCAGTGGCTTATTTATGGCTTATGCCTTCTGGATTACGCTGGCTCGTGAGGTGATCAAAGACGCAGAAGACAGACAGGGGGATGCACGCTTTGGGCGCCGTACACTGGTAATAGCCTTTGGACTAGAAGCAGCAAAATGGTTTGTTTTGGGCTGTAATATGCTGGTGGTCCTTTTAGTATTGTGGCCACTCGGCATGCGTTGGATACCTTTTACAGACCTTCCGGCAAGTATATTTAGCTGGCTAATAAGCATATTGTTGCTGTTCGGCTCAGTAGCTCTCTACGGAGCAAAACAAAGAGCGGATTTCAGGTGGCTTAGTCACCTGTATAAGTTGCTGATGTTGTTGGGACTTGGATGGTTTTGGTTGCTGCAGCGGGTCTTGTAGGCTTTTAAGCTGTTATAAAAAAAGAAACCCGCTCATTGATTTTTCTCAAAAAATCAATGAGCGGGTTTCTTTTTGAAAAAGCTCCGGCGGCCAGAGCCACCGGAGCTTTTTTCAGGCTTGCTTGTGAGTACAAGCGGTCTTTAGTTGAAGATGTAGCGGAAGCCCAACTGGATCTGCCATACATCAGACAAGAAAGCGTTGTACTGCAGTGGCGTGCGGAGCAGGTCGCTGCCGAAAGCCTGCATGCGGAACTGTGGTACACCGTCAGCTGCCAAACCTGCATAGGTCAACGGGCGTGAGTTGATAACACTCTGGCTTACACCCCATTTGCTGTTGATCATGTTGGTGAAGTTCTGGATGTCAATCCGGAACTGCAGCGTATTGCGCTTGCCACCTACATTGGTGAACAACTCCTGGATGACAGACAGGTCAGCGCGCGTCAGCCAAGGCATCAGCGTACCATTGCGCTCAGCATACTGGCCGCGACGTGTGCTCAGGTAAGGATCGTTGTTGATGAACTCGTCGAATGCAGCAGCCTGCTCTTCCGGCGTGTACGTCTTACCACCTGTTGTCAGGGGCAGGAAGCGCAGATCAGAAGCATTTTGCGGTACGAAGATCAGGTCATTGCCATTGATGGCATCACCATTCATGTCCTGGTTGTAAGTGTAGGTAACGCGACCCTGCGTACCAGCATCAACAAACAGTGCAAACTGTGTAGCACCCATCTTCAGATACTCGACGCGGTATGCAAGCGAACCGATTACGCGGTGGCGCTGCTCGTTGCTGGAGAATGCGAGGTCGAGGTTGTTGTTGCCACGGATAGAAGCAGCAGTGTTGTAAGAGCCGGCAGCGATAGAACCTGCGTTCATCAGGTCAGTTGCGTAGCCATAGTTATAGGCAGCACTTGCTGACAGACCGAAGTCAAAACGCTTCTCCAGCTGAGTTGTGAAAGTATACGAAACACCCTCGTTGGTATTCGTCAGGTAAACAGCATTTACCGTGTTGTCGTTGATGCGGACAGCATTGTTAAGCGCCGAACCGCTCAGGCCTGCACCCGGGTAGCGGGGGCGGTTGTCAACACCGGCGAAAGTTGTTGTAGCTTCCTCTTCGTTGACGTTCTTGTACACATAACCATTGACGTTGCGGTTGTAAACAAACTCAACCGTACCAATGATACCACCAGGCAATTTGGCGTCAACAGCAACGCTGGAGCGCCATACCTGCAGGAACTTGAAGTTGGGATCCGTGAGTGCCAGCAGGCAGACCCGGATTGGTGATGAACTGACCCGGGTTAGTAGTAAACGGACGAGTTGTCGTGTTGTCGATCTGCTCGAAACCCGTGAGTACACCGTTGTTGCCGATTTGGTTAGAAATCCACACGAATACAGGGCGGCCTGTAAACAGACCCGTACCACCGCGAACCTGCAGTGACTTATCACCTTTAACGTCATAGTTGAAACCAACGCGAGGTGAAATCAGTACCTTAGGATCTGGCAGCTTAGAAGTGCTCACTTTAATGTCCTCACCATCGAGGCGGTAGGTCTGGTCAGCAACGACCGGATTTTCGAAACCCGTATCGCCAAACACAGGGACGTCAGCGCGAACGCCGAAGGTAAGATTCAGCTTGTCCGTCGCCTGGAATTCATCCTGTACATACAGGCCGGCATAGGTAACTTCTGTTGGCTGTACAGGCTCTGCTCCGCCCGGCAGGGCAGAGTAGCGGTACTGGAAGCGGCGGAGAGTATCTGCAGAAGCTGTACGGTTCGGATCAGCCAGGAAACCATCGGCATCTGCAAAGAAATCGTCCAGCGAGTTATACACGAATACACCCTGAGAACCCGGGAAGAATACGTTGCGGAAGTTCATGCGCTCAACGTTCAGACCAGCCGTGATGGTATGCTTACCGGCATAGTAGGAGAAGTTGTTCTGAAACTGGAAGGTATTGTAAGACAGTTGATTGTTGGGTGTAAACGGCTCGAATCCAGCCGACATGTAGTTTCTTCCATTGCGCTGAATCTCAATCAAGGGGAAGAAATCACCACGAGAGCCGCGGTCTTCGTTCTGGTAAGTGTAACCAATGATCATGTTATTGGACATTTTGCTGCCAATAACCGAGTTCCATTCGCCGATGATAGAGCGAATGTTTTCGTTTTGGATGTAGTTGGAGTTTTGGAAACTCAGGGCATCTGCACTGGAGCGGTTGCCAAAGCCCAGCGAAGAACTTCCACTTACAGGCACGTCGCGTGACGAATTCAACATCGTATAACGAAGGTTGACTTTGTTGTTTTTGTTGACGTTGAAGTCAAGACGTGCAGACAACTTTTCACCTGTAGTTTCCAGATCGTAACCTTCGTAAGGACCTGTCTCGTAGCCGAGCTTATCGCGCAGATAGCCACTGAAAGCGTCGAGATCTGCTGCAGGTACGTTGGTAATGTTTCCACCTGGTGTTTCACCACGGTTGGCAACACGCAGGAAAGGAGAAGCCTGGTCGTCAAGTTCACCACTTACAAAGAAGAAAACTTTGTTCTTCACAATCGGACCACCGAGGCGGAAGCCATACTGTGTATTGGTGAATGGAGCCGTTGTAAATTCTCTGTCTCTTGCCTGACTACCCAGCAGGTTTTCATTGCGCAGGAAGTAGTAAGCAGAGCCTGAGAACTCGTTATTACCACTGCGCGTAACAGCGTTGATACCGGCACCGACGAAACCTGCCTGGCGAACATCGTAAGGAGCGATGTTGACCTGGACCTGTTCGATGGCATCAAGGCTGATCGGAGAAACACCTGTACGTGCACCCGGCTGGCCTGCGAGACCAAAGCTGTTGTTGAAGATAGAACCGTCGAGCGTGATGTTGTTCAGACGGTTGTCCTGTCCGCCGAAAGACGTACCATTGGACTGTGGCGTAAGACGCGTGAAGTCGTTGATCGAGCGACTCAGCGTCGGAAACGAACGAAGCGTTTCGGAGCTGACGTTCGTACCAGCACCTGTACGGTTGCCGCTGAACAGGTCATTGCGGTTGGCCGTCACTTCAATGCCGGCGATCTCCACAGCAGAGGCACTCATCGCAAAGTTGAGCGTCGCCGCTGTACCCAGGCTCAGATAGACGTTTTCGAGCGTCTGGTCTTCGTAGCCTGTGTAAGAAACAACGATGCGGTACGGACCACCTACGCGCATACCGGGTATGCGATAGCGGCCGTCAACATCGGTAGCATTGCCGTAGACCGAGCCCGAAGGGAGGTGTGTAGCAATGACGTTTGCACCGATGAGCGCTTCTTTGGTAGAAGCATCAGTGATTTGCCCTGCCATTGCAGAGGAGGTAACACCCTGAGCCAGTATGAGACCCGGAAGCAGTACCAGCGCAACGGCTAGGCCGAAAGCTTGAACGTGTTTGAAAATTTTCATAGAACTAGCCTACATTTTTTTAAGAAATAATGGCTTTTCGCTGACAAAGGTAAGGGGACATTATTAAGGGAATGTTAATTTTTGCTCATTATTTTTCACAAAGTGCTGTCAATTCAGGCCGTAGATTTGTCCGATGTTAGGCACAATCGGGGCTATCGGTATTATTAACTGAATTTATACATGGTTTGGGAATAATATTTTGATACCTGCTGGTAAAATATTATTGTCTGTAAGCTTTTAAAATATGTCTTGTCAGTATTCAGGAATAGAATAGTTGTCGAATGAGTTCTTAGTTTTTTTGTAATATTGTATTATCATTTTGTTCATCAATATTGAAGCATGAGAGCGATCGTTACCTTTTTATTGCTTGCCCTGTCAACTACATGGGTGCTGGCACAGTCTGTCGTTGGCAATGTGGTTATCTCCGAGATTATGTACAACCCGCCTGAAGTGGGCAATGACAGTCTGGAATTCATTGAATTGTACAACAGGGGCAGTCAATCTGTAAATCTACAGGGCTGTACTTTTTCTGCAGGGGTCGTATTTACTTTCCAAAGTGAGCATATATTGCAACCGGGGCAGTATGTGGTGGTAGGGGTTGATTCAGCAGCTATGCTGCGAAATTTTGGCGTTTCTGCCTACAGGTTTAGCTCAGGAGCTTTGAGCAACAGTGGAGAGCGAATCGAGCTCAGAGATGGGCAGGGAAATGTCGTTGATTCTCTTCGCTATGGCAATGCAGCTCCCTGGCCCACCGCTGCCAACGGTCTGGGGAGTAGCCTGGTATTATGTGACGTGACAGCAGATAATGCACTGGCAGCTAGCTGGACTTCCTCCACTGTATCAGCCGGATTCAGCATCAACGGCCTGCCCGTATTTGCCAGTCCGGGGGCTGACAACAATTGTTCTACGGGGCCACCTCCCTCCTACCCTGCTTACCCTATCGGTCAGGTAACTAATGTGAATGCTCAGGGCATCGCAGATTCCGTGGGCACCCGTTGCCAGTTGGAAGGTATTGTTTACGGTAACAACCTGCGTCCCGGCGGGCTGCAGTTTACCCTTATTGATGAGACTAACTACGGTATCGCGGTTTTTTTCAACAGCGGAGATTTTGGCTATTCGGTTGCTGAGGGCGACCGCGTAATTGGCCGGGGGGTCGTCTCTCAGTACAACGGGCTGCTGCAGTTTAATCTGGATACGCTCTGGAGGGTTTCTTCAGGCAATCAGCTGCTGCAGGCCGTCGTAGTCACGTCGCTCAGCGAACAGACGGAGTCGCGTCTGGTAAAGCTGCTGAATGTGGAGTTGGTAGATCCTGCTCAGTGGATGGGCACAGCCAGCGGCTTTAATGTGGATGTTTCCGATGCCAACGGCAATGTGCATACACTGCGTATAGACAATGATGTAGACCTGTTTATGGCAGCTGCTCCAACGGGACGCTTCAATGTCACCGGACTGGGCGGGCAATTCGATTCTTCTGCTCCCTTCACGGAAGGATATCAGCTGCTGCCTCGTTATGCTGCCGATATCGTACCTACGGGCGTAAGCAGCGAGCAGGAGGCATTGTTGGCTGCATCCGTTAAGTTATATCCAAATCCGGTAAATTCTGTTGTTTTTGTCGAGCTACCGGTAGTATGTGACCGGCTTCTACTGACCGACGGGCTGGGGCGTATACTGATGGAGCGCAATCCGTCAGCTGCTTCTTTTGAGCTGTCGCTTGGCCAACTGCCCATGGGCAACTACTACCTGCGGCTGCATACGGCTGCTGGTGTTGCGGTGAGAATGATTAATAAGCTATAGTTTTGTTGGTTTCAGCTTGCTGTGCCTTGTGCACAGCAAGCTGAATGAACAAACCCGGATATGCAAACAGGTGAAAATGTCCGCATAGGAATCAGTCTGTCTGGCGGTGGAGCAAGAGGAGCTGCGCATATCGGTGTTCTGCAGGCATTGCTGGAGGAAGGACTGGGGCCTTGTGTGGTTGCGGGAACGAGTGCCGGTGCCATCATTGGCAGTTTATATGCTGCGGGGCTGCAGCCGCAGCAGATGCTCGATTTTATTCAGGAAAGCAAGATGATAAAACTGCTTTCCTTCAAGCCACTCAGGGCTGTATTGGGTGAACTGACCTATCTGAAGGAGCGATTGGCCGAGGTGATCCCCCACGATCGGTTTGAAGCACTGCACTTGCCACTCTTTGTTGCTATTTCAAATCTCAACACGGGTAAGGTTGAAATCAGGAGTAGCGGGGAGTTGTTTAGTGTTATCGCGGCTTCCTCCTCTATTCCGCTTGTATTTAGCCCTGTTCGTATTGACGGGCAGCAGTACGTAGACGGGGGCTTGCTCTGCAATCTGCCCGTCAAGCCATTGGTAAATCGCTGTGATTTTATTTTGGGCGTCAATGTGATGCCTGCAGTGGAGATAGACGGACGGTCTATTCAGCATGTATTTAGCATTGCCACGCGCTGTTTTGACCTGTCTATTCAGGCAAATACCCTGCCGCATCTGCCATTTTGCAATCTTTTGCTGGAACCCGTCCGTGTCAGTAAATACCACATTTTTCAGTTTGCCAGCTATAGGGAGATCTATGAAATTGGTTACGAAGAGGCTAAGGCCAAAATGCCTGCAATTAAGGACTGGGTGGCACTGAAGGCGCAGGCTTTATCGCTCAGGCCGCTACTGCCTGATGGGTGAGCAAGCCGCTGCGGCAGCATTTTTTCCCTACACATAAGCGGGCTTCTTGCTGCCGCCTTTAGCGTGTAAACGGAATTCAGCGCTGCTGATGCTTATCTTTTCAGCTACACAGCGATGGCTGTGCACTTTCAAGGGACCTAAACATGCTAAGAAAAATGTTTTTACTTCCAGGTTCTATGGCTGGTAGAAAAGCATGAAGCGTCGAAGCAGCAGCCATATTTTGGTATTTAGCGAGGGGCTAGCGTGGAAAAAGTGTTGGTTGATGAGCAGCCAGTCATTTTCTCTGTCTACTTGTTGTAGTTGTTCATACATAACCTGCTGCGGTGCCTGCAACTGGTTTTTCCAGTACATACCTTTTTCGGTAAAAGCCAGGCCTTCTTTGAGCGACCCAAAAAGCGATAAATCAATAATCAGCCAAATGCGTTCGTTTTTTTCGGGAAAAAGAAAGTACTGACTTGTATTTTTGAGTTTCTCCAGCGGCATGGAGATGAATTCCGTGAAAAAAGGTACGGGCTCCTCGTCTAAGTGTAAATAATCGAGTATCGGTTCCCGGGAATTGCCGGGGCTCAGTATGCGAGATTGGTGTTTGAGGAGATTAGTATTTATGGGGACAGGTAACCAATCCTGGCCATGGGCTATGAGGAAGTGCTCGATTAAATCCCAGGCCAGCCTGTGCCAGGCGTGTAGCCACGCTTGCCGTCCGGTTGCGGGAACTGATTTTTCTGCAAACTGGCCCAGTCTGCGGTGTACCAGGTCGCGGAAGCCCGTTTCGTATAATTTTTCCTGCCATAGTTCTTTGTCGGTTATACCCAGCTGGCGTTCCATGAGTTCTTTGAGCAGGCTGGTCCATCGCTTGTTAAGTTGCGGCAGTAAATCTGCTTGAAAATCGAACACATCCTGCCACTGATCCTCACGGATAGTAGCCAATGATTGCTCCCGACCACAGTTCCAGCAGAACTTAGCCTGTGCGGGTAGCTCGACTTTGCATTGAAGGCACGTTTTCACAATGCGAATATGTGATATTTTTTGGACATTAACCTCATCTCATAGCAGTAGATGATTATCTTTGCCACGTTTTTTAACATTAGGCCTAACCAAAAAACTACAGACATGATTGTAGGTTGTCCAAAGGAAATCAAAAACAATGAGAATCGCGTTGCGCTGACGCCTGCAGGTACCATTGAGCTTCGCAAGCGTGGTCATTCAGTGTACGTTCAGACGGGTGCGGGTCTCAACAGTGGTTTTACAGATCAGGCATACGAGGCTGCCGGGGCGGTTGTCCTGCCAACCATCGAGGATGTGTATGCCAAATCGGAAATGATTATCAAGGTCAAAGAGCCTATTGCATCCGAATACAAGCTGATTCGTCAGGATCAACTCGTTTTTACTTATTTTCACTTCGCCTCTTCTCAGGAGCTTACGTTGGCGATGATGGAACGTGGAGCGGTCTGTCTGGCGTACGAGACCGTGGAATTGGCTGATCGTTCTTTGCCTTTGTTGGTTCCTATGAGTGAAGTGGCAGGCAGAATGGCCGTACAGGAAGGTGCGAAATATCTTGAAAAGCCCATGCAGGGACGTGGTATTCTGCTGGGAGGAGTGCCCGGCGTATCTCCTGCCAAAGTACTGGTGCTGGGTGGTGGTATCGTCGGTACCCAGGCGGCTAAAATGGCTGCAGGCCTGGGAGCCCATGTGATTATTATGGATGTAAGTCTCAACCGCCTGCGCTACCTGTCAGATGTGATGCCGGCTAACGTGACAACTTTGTACTCCAATGAGTACAATATTCGTCAGCATATCAAAGATGCTGATCTCATCGTAGGGGCTGTCCTGATTCCGGGCGCGAAAGCGCCTAAACTGATTACCAGAGATATGCTGGCGGAGATGAATCAAGGAACCGTGCTGGTGGATGTTGCCGTGGATCAGGGAGGTTGCATTGAGACTTGTACGCCAACAACGCACGAAAATCCGACCTATGTGATTGATGGTATTGTACACTACTGCGTAGCCAATATGCCGGGTGCTGTGCCTTATACATCTACTATCGCACTGACCAACGCTACGCTGCCTTACGCGCTTCAGTTGGCTGATCATGGATGGAAAAAAGCCTGCAATGCCAACGAGCCGCTGCGCAAAGGGCTTAACGTTATCAAAGGCAAAGTCGTATATCAGGGCGTAGCAGACGCTTTCAATCTGCCAATGCACGATGTGTTTGATATGCTGTAATTTGTAAGCATACATTTGCCAGGCACACAGCGCATGCTTTATCCACGCGCTGTGTGCCTGGTGTTCCTTCTCCTGCTCTACGTCCAACATATCTTCCGGGGCCTTCATCTTTTTCAATCGTGTGGTCTGGGCGCTGCCTTCCCGTTTTTTTTGTCTCCTGCAGAAATTTCTTATTAATTATCAATGCCTTATGCGAATCATAGGTTATTTGGAGCATGCTTACCTGAAGATAACGGTTTTTCAGATGGACAACCGCATATCGGTGAAATTTGAAAATGATTTTGCCGAGCAGACCTTTAAATTGCGGATGCAGGAGGGGCTCGCTGGTTTGTCCGACATCAAAGAATTGGTCGACAATGAGTTCACCACGCAGGTAGAGGCTCGTTTCGCTCAAATGCGTCAACAACTGTCAGTTGCTCTTGAGCGAAAACTGCCACCGCCAGACGATGACGGTTTTGAAACCATTCTTTAGTGTGTTTTAGGGGATTGATTCCAAAACCTTTTGTGGGGGCATTTGTTGCTGAACTAAACACGTCCTATGTTCGGCTTATTTAAGAAAGATCCTTTGAAGGAATTGGAGAAAGCATATGCGCGCATCATGGAAGAAGCAATGTACATCCAGCGCAGCGGTGACCTGAAAGCTTACGCAGCTAAGATCGATGAGTCGGAAGAGATACTTCGGCAGATCGAAGAAATCAAACGGCAAAGGGAGGGAAAGTAAACTCGCTATAGACACCAGGCGATCTGTCTTCTGGTCGCTGCCCGGGCTGTGGCGCTCGTGTCGTGCGCCTGCTTGCGATTCCGTTTGCGCAATCGCCAAGCTTAGTTTATCTTAGCGCTTATTATCCTTACATAATGATTTTATATGATTGTCGACTCCCCCTCAACCAACAAGAGTGAATTGTTTATTGAACTGGAAAACCAGTACGGTGCACATAATTATCACCCATTGCCTGTCGTACTGTCTGAGGGCAAGGGGATATTTGTTTGGGATGTCGAAGGTAAGCAGTATTTTGATTTTTTATCGGCTTATTCTGCTGTAAATCAAGGACATTCTCATCCGCGTATCCTGCAGGCACTCGTCCGGCAATCAGGTAAGCTGGCACTTACATCCCGAGCCTTTCACAACGATCAGTTGGGCCCTTATGAGCGCTTTGTGACGCGAATGTTTGGGTTCGACAAGGTTCTGCCCATGAATACAGGGGCAGAAGCGGTAGAAACGGCCATCAAGATATGCCGCAAATGGGGTTATCAGAAGAAAGGTATCCCCAACGGGCAGGCGAAGATCGTCGTTTGTGGGCAGAATTTTCACGGAAGAACAACCACGATCATATCTTTTTCCAGCGATCCCGATGCCAAGGGGCATTTCGGGCCCTATACGCCGGGCTTTGTCGCTGTCCCCTACAATGATAAAGAGGCTCTTCGCCAGGCGCTGGACGATCAGCCCGAATTGATTGCTGGTTTTTTGATGGAGCCTATTCAGGGTGAAGCGGGCGTCTATGTGCCGGATGATGATTTCATTCCTTTTGCAGCTTCATTGTGCCGCGAGCGCAATATTCTTTTTATTGCCGACGAAATCCAGACGGGTATTGGCCGCACAGGCAGTCTGCTGCGTGTTTGTGGTGACTGTAGCTGCCAGGGGCTTTGCGAACGGCAGCCTGCTACTTACACACGTCCGGATATGCTGATTCTCGGAAAGGCGCTTTCAGGTGGACTCTATCCTGTGTCTGCGGTACTGACCGATGACCACATCATGGAAGTCATTGGCCCCGGACAGCACGGCAGCACATTTGGCGGTAATCCTCTGGCTTGTGCTATCGCTGTGGAAGCACTGCAGGTACTGATTGATGAACGCTTAGTACAAAATGCGCGTGCTATGGGGATACTGTTTCGCAAGCGTATGCAGCTGATTGCAGATAAACGACCCGATTTGGTAGCCTCTGTCAGGGGAAGAGGCTTGCTGAATGCAGTCGTGATCAACGATAGTCCTCAAAGCAAAACAGCCTGGAATATTTGTCTGGCCATGGCCGACAAGGGAATCCTGGCCAAACCTACCCATGGGAATATTATCCGTTTTGCACCGCCACTGGTGATTGATGAGAATGCCATGAATGAGGCGTGCCAGCGGATAGAGGATGTATTCATGGCGTATTGACGGGCCCGGGCTCCGGCCTTTTTTCCGCTTCCGGCTGACCGACCCGGCGTTCGCAACTGTTTCAGGCAATGGGTTGTGTTTGGGTGTGGGTATACTACAGAGCTGTTTGGCGTTGCGCCTGCCCGGCAAGGGTGCGTTCTTTTGTAAAAAATTATCTCTTCAGATATCAAAAAGTATATCACTTTTCGTTTTGGTGATTACTGAACTTATTCCGAAAATTCTCTGCCAATGAGCAAGCGATTATTCGTACTTGTATTTGCCTGTTTGCTAGCAACTACAGCCAAATTACAACAAACGACCCTTTACACCGATGCCTATGGAAGCTATAAGCAGGCACAAACGTTCTTTCAGGAAGGCCTGTATGCAAAGGCGGCACTGCATTATCAACAGACGCTGGATAGGTTGCAGCCTGCTAATTTTGCAGAGGCGGAGCAACTAAAGGTGTTGTCTCAGCTGGGGATAGCCAGAACAGCCATCAGGCTGGATCAGCCTGATGCAGAAAAACTTATCCTGGATTTTATCCGGGCCTATACGCCCGATCCTATAGCCGGCCAGGCGACGCAGGAAGTTGCCAACTATTATTTTGACAAAAGAAGCTACCAAAAGTCGCTTGATTACTTCAGTCAGCTGTCTATCCAGGGCTTATCGCGGGAAGAAAAAGGACGTGCCTATTTTCGTATGGGATATGCCAATTTTGAGTTGAAGAAGTATGATGAGGCCAGACGATATTTTATGCAGGCTAAGGAATTTGATGTGGCTGAGCGCGTCTCTGCTATATACTATTTGGGTTTCTGCTATTTTCAAAAGGGGGAGTATGAAAATGCACTCAGCGAGTTTACATCGATAAAGAATGAGCAACCTTATGATAAGTATATTCCTCTTTATCTCGGACAGATATATTTCACAGAGAAGCGCTTTGATGAGGTAATCCGCTATCTGGAACCGTCTGTAACGGCAAATCGTCGCAATAAGGCTCCTAAGGAATACTACCAGTTGCTGGGACAATCGTATTTTGAATTGGGGGAATATGCCAAGGCATTGCCTTTGCTGGAGTATTATGCTGAGCAATCCCGGCAAATGACGGAAGAGGAGTTTTATCAACTGGGTTTCGTTCAATATAAGAGTGGTCAGGTAGATAAGGCGATTCGCAACTTCAGAGAGATAAGTGCCAGTAAGAATTCGCTGGCGCAGTCGGCCAACTATTATCTGGCTGATTGTTATCTGCGCAAAGGTGATAAACCTTCTGCTCGCTATGCATTTGGCAATGTTATGCGGATGAAGTTTGATGCAACACTTAGCGAAGAGGCTACTTTTCAATATGGAAAATTGTCCCTTGAGCTCCGGGATCCGGATGAGACCGTCAATGCTTTGCGACAACTTCCTCCCAGTAGCCAATATTACGCAGAAGCGCAAACGCTGATGGGAGAAGCCTTCCTCTCTTATCGCAATTATGAAAAGGCTATCGAGGTAATGGAACGCATAGCCAATAAGCCGCCACAACTACAGGATACCTACAAAAAAGTCCTGCTGTACCGGGGCCTGCAGTTGATAAAAGACAACCGGCCTGCAGATGCAAAGACGGTGTTGATGCGTGGCAGAGATATACCCGGAAGTCAGTTTATTCAGGCCCAGATTTTATACTGGCTGGCAGATGTGGCGCATAAAGAGAGATTGATTGACCAGAGTATCGCCTACCTTAACCAGTACTTTACCGTTGCTACTTCACAGAGTAAATTACCGGAAGAGTCGTCAATTTTTGTGGCGCAGTACCTAATGGCGTACAACTATTTGGCTAAGGATGATCAGGCAAAGGCTTCTCAGTTTTTTCAACAGTGTGTGGACGGAATTAACCGGAATCGGGCTACATTGCGCAATCCTGAAATCAGGGATAAAATCTACGCGGATGCGCTAATGCGCACCGCAGATGCTTTTTTCAAACGCAATAATTATGATCAGGCTCTACGGTATTATGATCAGGTAATCACCAATACCTATCCCAACTATGATTATGCGATGCTTAGCAAGGCTCAAATTTTGGGACTTCGAAAAGATTGGCGCGGTCAGATTAAAGTGTGTGACGCGCTGCTGAATCCGGCTATCCGCACCAAGTATGCAGATAGAGCTGCTTTCATGAAGGCTGAGGCTTATCGACTGCTGGGACAGACAGATCAATATCGGCAGACATTAAAAGATTTGGTTGAGCGTTTTAAGGGGACTTCGGAACTGCTGCCTCAGGCGCTGCTGCTGCTCGGTGAAAGTTATTTTCAGAGCAGTTACTTTGAAGAGTCTGCGTTGGCATATCGCGAGGTATTTAGATATAATCCTACGCCTGTTGAAGAGAAAAGCGCGGAGGATGCCATTCGTGAAATCTACCTGGATCACATGAACGACTCCAGAAAGTACGAGGAATTCGTTCGTACCAGACCGAATGCGGCTGCCCGGCTCAGTAGTATTGACAGTTTGGTTTTTAATGCTGCTATGAATAAAAAAATTGATCTGAATTATTCTGATGCTATTGACGGATTCACAGATTATATCAATAAATATCCTACGGGTAGTTACTTGCTGAAGAGTTACTACTACCGGGGGGAGTGCCATTCCAGCCTTAAACAATTTACGATGGCGCTCAACGATTACACGTATCTGATCGATCGGGGGCCTAGTCCGCTGTACGAGAGCAGTCTGCAGATTGCTGCCGAAATATTGTATAACCAGGAGAAGGATTACAGGCGGGCATATACTTACTACGCTAAGCTTGAGCAGGTAGCAACAGATGTTGAAGACCAGCTCAACGCACAACGTCGGGCCATGCAGGCTGCGTATGAGTCTAAGCAGTTTACGGAGGTTACGGCCATGGCCAATAAATTGATAGCCAACCGATCTGCCAATGCTATTGATCTTTCACTTGCCAATTATTACAAGGGAAAAATTGCTTTTGACCGCAATGAGCTGAATGCTGCGATAACAGCCTTTGACGAGACTATCCGGCTGAGTGATGACGAACGCACGGCAGAGGCAAGGTATCTGAGAGCTATGTGCTACTATAAACTCGAACAATACGATCGCGCAGAGCAGCTTTGTAAAGATGCTAACAAAGACTCCTCCCAGTACCCCTATTGGGTTGCCAAGACGGTCATTCTGTTGGGGGATGTATTCTTCTCTAAGGGTGAGTTGTATACTGCTAAATCAATTTTCGAATCGATTCTTGAAAATTATGAAGATGAGAGTGACGATATTCGATCAGAAACAAGGTCCAGGCTTGACAAGACCAACGCACAGTTGAATGCCGGAAGCCGGATCCGGTCCGGGAATTAATCGCAATCTTATTTTCGTCGTCTCCTTAACAGACATACCGCTATGTTAACTTATTCTTTTCGATTTCTGCTGCTGATCTTTGCTGTGTTCTGTACTTCTGCTGTCTATGCGCAGATTGATGACAAGACGATGGACGTTATTGGTACTTTCAGACCAACACTGGAGTCCAACGAGCGTATATCTTCAACGCCTGTTCTGCCTCCCATGGATTCCATCAAGGCACAGAATTACAATTTCAGTCTCAGGCCCATCAATGTAGCTTACCCTCCACCTACGCTTACGGCGGAGAAGTATGCCCGCAAAGACAGTAGTATCCAAAATCACAATGGCTATTTAAAACTGGGCGGGGGCTACCCGTTGGCCTATTATGGGGATGTTTCGTATGACTACACAAAAGACAAGGCACTTGATTTTGGGGTATCATTGCGTTCGCTGGGCATCAATAACAGCTCCAAAATAGAAAATCAAAGAACGGGTCAGACAGCAGCCGGTCTGCGGGCAACGTATTACGCTGATCAGGGTTTTGCTGTTGGGGCCAATGCTGGTTTTGACAGTCGTTCCGTCTATTACTACGGCTATAATCAAATCAATAAAGAGCTTGGCGAGGACCGATATAGTTTTGAACCTCAGGAGGTATTACAACGATTTAGCAATACAAGCCTGGGACTGAAGCTTTTCAATGGTACCCGTAACCAGGGCGACCTCAACTATCATGCGGGTATTGATTATTATCGGTTAGCAGATAAGTATGCAGCGCGTGAAAATGGAGTAGCCATCAATCTGTCGGCAGTTAAGTGGATTAATAAGGTTCATAATTTATCTGTCAGATTGGCCGGTGATCTCACGGCTTACAGAGATACTGCCAGGCAGAGTCTCAACAACTTTTTTCTCAACCCTACCTATTCTCATCATACAGACCGCTTCAGTCTTAAAGTGGGGGTTAATCTCGCAAGTGGTGATGAGGAGTTGTATGTATTTCCGGACGTGGAAATTTCTGCGGTAGTGGTTGATGGTGTTGTCAATGCCTTTGTTGGGGCCAATGGTACTTTGAATAAAAATAACCTTCAAAGCCTAAGCCAGTATAACCCCTTTGTTCTGACAAGACTTGATATCCGCAATGCGGTAGAAAGTGGCTATTATGGAGGTATTAAGGGAAGTGTATTGGGTGCTATGTACCGTGCGGAGGTGCTTTACCAACAGGTAGACGATTTGGCTATGTTTTTGCTCGATAATCCGGAAGATCCTATTGCTACCTTCAGAACTATTTACGACACAGCCAGTATTTTTTCTGTTAAAGGCAGTATAAACGTGCCGCTGGGCGCTGGGCTGGAAGTTAGTGGCTCTCTCTCGCAGCAAGTATATTCTTTGCGCAATGAGGAAAAGCCCTGGCATCTGCCAACGTTCACGGTCAACTCGGGTGTTCGGTATACAACGCCGGACAAGAAGGGAAAAGTACAGTTGGATCTCTTTGTTGAAAATGGTGTTCCTTACAAAAATTTGCAGGGAGAGATAGCCAATCTCAATGGGCTTTTTGATTTGAACTTGGGCGCTGACTATGCACTGTCAAAGAATATCGGTGCTTTTATCCAGATTAATAACATCGCTAATAATCGCCGACAGCGCTGGTATTTGTACCCTACTATCGGGTTGAATGCCATAGCCGGTATTACAGCAAGGTTTTAATGCTGCTAATGTTGTGAAATTTGGTTGAAATTAAGAATAATATGGCGTTTTTTGCCTGATTGACTTGCGGTTTTGATTGAAATTTATTAAATTGTAGAATAAGTTTCATTAAAACCACGTGCTATGAATATTACTTTTAACGAACTTCGGGAGATTAAGCACAAGCTGCCGACGGGCAGTGTGAGGAAAATTGCCAGTCAGCTTAACATCTCGGAGCAGACCGTCCGAAGTTATTTCGGCGCCAGCAAATTTGGGGAAGGTAATACGACTGGTAATCATTGGCAGCCCGGCCCTGACGGAGGGATTGTCAGTATCGAAGATGCTTCCATTCTCGAGGCGGCCATGCAGATTCTGCACGAGACGCCCAACGCTCCCCGGGCGTGATTAATGTTGCAGGATAAAAAAATTGGCGGCCACGAGCCGCCAATTTTTTTTACACAAATTGCTTCGCTGCAGCAAAAGCTTCAAAGAATGCCAGTGATTCGGGATTGCGCATTGCGCCAATATTGGCTGCTTTCCCCTTATTCAGCCCCAGCAACAATTTCTTGACAGGTGCTTCCATCTTTTTACCGCTAATCGTGTAGGGGATATCCGGAACTTCTATGATATCATCGGGCACATGCCGGGGTGAATAACTCGAGCGCAGTACTTGGTTGATGTGTGTTTTGAGCTCTTCTGACAATTGTATTCCTGCTGCGAGTACCACAAACAGAGGCATATAGTGACGGCCGCCCGAAAGTTCCAGATTGATAATCAGGCTGTCTTTCAGTTCTGTGACTGTGTTGAGCGCATTGTAAATTTCAGCCGTTCCTATGCGGATGCCATGCCTGTTGAGTGTGGCGTCGCTTCTCCCGTAGATGACCAGCCCCTTGCGCGGGCTTAGGCGTATCCAGTCGCCATGCCTCCATACACCCGGAAAAGTATCAAAATAACTGCTGAAATAACTGCTGCCCTGCGGATCGTTCCAAAAATAGATGGGCATAGAGGGCATAGGCTTGGTAATGACCATTTCACCGATCTCGTCTTCTACTGCTTCTCCTTCTTCATTCCATACATACAGGGCACAGCCAAGGGCTCTGCATTGTATTTCTCCTTCGTATACAGGCCATAGCGGATTACCTCCTACAAAAGCTGTACATACGTCAGTTCCGCCACTCATAGAACAAAGCCAAATATCCTGTTTCACGGACTGGTATACCCAGGAGAATGCCTCCGGAGGTAAAGGTGATCCTGTAGAGCTAATGGATCGGAGATGAGATAAATCAAATTGATCCCCCGGGTGTAACCCGGCCTTCATACAGGCTGTCAGGAAAGGTGCGCTGCTGCCAAAGTGGGTCATTTTACTTGTTTCTGCCAGCTTCCAGAGAGTGTCAAGTGAAGGCCAGGCCGGGTTGCCGTCATACAAGATTACGGAAGCACCACCTAGCCAGGCCGCATGCAGGAAGTTCCACATCATCCAGCCTGTTGTTGAGAACCAAAAGTAGCGCTCACCTGGCTTTACATCGTTGTGAAAAGCCATGTACTTGTAGTGTTCAAGCAAAGTGCCTCCTTGACTGTGTGTAATTGCCTTGGGAGCGCCCGTGGTACCACTTGAATACAGAATCCAAATAGGATGTGCAAAAGGCAGGGGCATAAAATGTAAATCCCCTGCCCGGTTGACTGCCTCTTCCCAAAGGATGAGCGGTACAGAAGTATCTGGCTTCGCATTACTGCTGATAACCGGAACCCATACAACTTGCTCAACACTCGGCAATTCGGCGATCATGGAGCTCACAGATTCAGTGCGGTCGAATATTTTCCCCCCATACTGATAGCCATCACAGGCGATCAATAATCGGGGGGATATCTGGGCAAATCGTTCAACAACACTGTTGGCACCAAAATCAGGAGAGCAGCTGGACCATACAATTCCCAGTGAACAACACGCCAAGAAAGCAATGCTTGCCTCCGGAATATTGGGCAGGTAAGCCACCACCCGGTCACCTGACTGCAAACCGGAAGTTGTCAGAAATTGCTGAAAAGATGCAACTTTTAACCGCAGTTCCTTCCAGCTAATCGTCTGAAGCCCCTGCCGCTCTGATTGATAATAGATTGCAATTTCTTCATCCTGTCCCAGCCTAAATATATGTTCAGCATAGTTAAGGCTTGCTCCTTCAAACCACCTGCTGTTAGGCATTGGGTCGGAGGAAAGCACTTCGCTGTAGGGTGTATGACTCATAATGCTAAAATAATCCCATATAGCTTCCCAGAAAGCCGCAGGCTGGTCAACTGACCATTGCCAGAGTTCATCGTAGGTGGTGAATTCAATTTGGCGCTCTTTCAGCCAGTTGATGAAGTTTGTGAGGCCGGCTTCCCGGATCCACTCTTCGCTTGGTTGCCAGTGCATGACCGGCAGATGGTATTCAGACATACAATAACGATCAACTTAGTTGTCCAAAAATACAAAATGCCGCATAATCATTGAGGATACTGAGGAAAATCAAGTGCGAAAAAATGTTTATTGATTACTTTTGAGGCAAAGCGTTTAAGGATGAAAAAAATACTAGTTGCCAATCGCGGTGAAATTGCCATCAGGGTCATGAAGACGGCACGCAAAATGGGTATCGCTAGTGTAGCTGTCTATTCTGAAGCAGATCGTAATGCACTGCACGTTAGGTATGCGGATGAGGCTGTACTTATTGGGCCTCCACCTTCTGGCCAGTCTTATCTTAAAGGGGATCTCATCATTCAGGTGGCTATCGATCGCGGGGCTGATGCCATCCATCCTGGATATGGTTTTTTGAGTGAGAATGCCGAATTTGCCAAGGCTGTAAAAGATGCGGGTCTGATATTCATCGGTCCAACGCCCGAGGCTATCAGCCTGATGGGGTCAAAATTAGCTGCAAAAGATACAGTCAAACCGTATGGAATTCCTATGGTGCCCGGGGTTGACCATGCAATTGTCAATGTAGAGGAGGCACTAGCGACCGCTCGTCATATAGGTTTTCCTGTTCTCATTAAAGCGTCAGCAGGTGGTGGTGGAAAGGGTATGCGCATCGTGGAAAGAGAGGAGGATTTCGTATCCCAGATGGAGAGAGCGATTAGTGAAGCCATTTCTGCTTTTGGCGACGGTTCTGTATTTATTGAAAAGTATGTTAGTTCACCGCGCCATATTGAAATTCAGGTATTGGCGGATATGTTTGGTAATGTAGTACACCTGTTTGAGCGTGAGTGTAGCATTCAGCGACGCCACCAAAAGGTAGTAGAGGAGGCTCCTTCGGCAGTACTGACACCTGATATCAGGGCTGCTATGGGACGCGATGCAGTAAAAGTTGCACAATCATGCGGGTATTTGGGGGCTGGTACAGTCGAGTTTTTGGTAGACGATAAGCTCAATTATTATTTTCTGGAGATGAATACTCGTCTGCAGGTTGAGCATCCTGTCACAGAGTGGATTACGGGCCTGGACCTCGTCGAGCAGCAAATACGGATCGCGCGTGGAGAGGCATTAGCTTTTAGGCAGGAAGATCTTTCTATTCATGGACATGCCATAGAATTACGCGTATGTGCCGAGGATCCGCTCAATAATTTCTTGCCCAATGTGGGCAAGCTGGAGCGCTACCGGCTGCCCGAGGGGGAGCATATTCGTGTCGATGGAGGATATGAAGAAGGAATGGAAGTTCCCATCTATTACGATCCGCTCTTGTCGAAATTAATCTGCTGGGGAGTCAATCGTGATGCGGCCATCCGGCGTATGATTGATGCCATCGCCCAATATGAGGTGGAAGGTGTTGCTACTACCCTGCCCTTTGGCCGCTTTGTTTGTCGCCATGAAGCTTTCCGCTCAGGGCATTTTGATACAAACTTTATCAAGTTACACTATACGAAGGAAGAATTGCAGCAGGAAACCCAGTCGGAAGCTCAAGTAGCAGCTGCGCTTGCAGCTAGTGTGTACAATGATTTTTTGGGAAAAGTTGCAGTACCGCAAGTTACGCCCAACGGCTGGCTCGATCGGAAGCGCTAAGCGTATCATCAATAATCAAAAAAGGGGTGCAGCCAATCGGCTGCACCCCTTTTTTGTGCCAGAGAGTGCCCTATCGTACCAAGGTCACCTCACCTGTTTCATCAAATGTCTCACCTCCTATGGTAAACTGTACACGATAAATATATACATCAGCAGGAGCGGGATCTCCTTTGTAATTGCCATCCCAGCCTGCATTGTCCGTCGACTCATAGACAAGCTGCCCCCAACGGTTGTAAACCATGATACGGATATTGGAAATCTCCTCAGCATTGAATATGCGGAATACATCATTTCTGCTGTCGCCATTGGGTGAGAAGATATTGGGTATGTCTCCTCTTGGTTTTTTTACATAAATGATGACCTCATCTGTAGCGGTACAACCTTCTGCAGTCGTTATCTGCACCTGATACGCTTGCGAAAGCAAGGTTGTATCAGGATTTTCGGGCGCCGTGAAGGTGAATACATCCCCGGTTTGACTGTCAGGCGCTGGAGTCCACACAATGGTATTGCCTGTTGGAGGAGTCGTTGTAAGCGTTAGCTCTATAGCACTTCCCGAAAATAGCGTATCTCGTGCAGCAGCGATGCTCACCTCAGCGGGTGGCAGTACCTGTACCGTAGCCGATGTACTGGCCGTACCACACTGCTCCAGCGATACAGTAGCTGTATAGGTAGCAGTAGTATCCGGAACCAATGACAGTGTAGCACCCGTTGCTGTACCCCCCTGCCAGGTCCAGACGGTATTGGCAAGCGTGGAAGCCGGTAATGAAGGAATGGCTTCAACCTGCAGATTTAAGGGGGCACCAGGGCAAACAGTGAGGTCACCCAGAATGTTGAGCTCCGTATCGCCAATGACAACTACCTGTACCTGGCTTTCTACCGTACCGCAGCCGTTGGTGGCCTGCAGACGATAAGTAGTTGTACCCGTAGGTGCAACGGCCAGCAGCGGATTGGTTGACCGGAATGAGGTGTCCTGTAAGTTCGTCCATAGATAAGTGGCATCCGGTTCAGGATTGCTTGCCAGAAGTGGTATCGCATCTCCCAAACAGATGATGGGCGGCGGTATAAGCTGTATAAACGGTAGTGGATTGACAATAATGCTCACGAAGGCTTCTTCCGGACAGTTACCGTCAATCTGTGTTTGCACCCTGTAGCCTATACTTCCCGGTGGGTTGGCCGTTGGATTCGGGCAATTGATACAGCTAAGACCAGCTGTGGGATCCTGCCATTCATAGGTAACAGAATTGGACGGGTTATGCACTACGCGCAGAGAGACACTTTCCCCAAAGCAAATGACCGTATCTGCCGGTTCAATGCGCGGAAGTATAGGTTCTATCACCCGAATCAAAATTCGGGCAGTATCGATACAGCCTCTGTGACGAGTAATACGGATGAATTCAGAAGTGTCCTCTGCAGCAAAAACCATATTATAGAGAGAATCTGGTGTGAGCTGCCCGAGCCCCTGAATCCAGCTGTGCTCGATATCCGGGTAAAGCGCCGGATCATAGATAGGCGAAGTAATAATAACCTGATCTCCCTGACAGTATACGTCTTTCTGGGGTTCGAGTGTAAACCCAAGATCTGCAGGAATCGAGTCAACCTGAACGACAATAGTGTCGGCACGGAAGCAACTGCCTACAGAAACCGATGCAATGTATTGAGTGGTAGCCGCCGGTGTGACAGGAAAGCTTGTACCACTGAGTCCCGGCACACTCCAGATGACTGGTTGGTCAACTGGACTTACACTGGTCTGAATCTGCACCGTCTGCCCCTGGCAGATGGTGGTAGTATCTGCATTCGTCAGATCTACGGATATTTCAGTAACCGTAATTTCTATACTTTCTGATACGATACAGCCAAGCCGATCAGCTTGCAGCGTAAAAGTAGACGTAACCGTC
Organism: uncultured Saprospiraceae bacterium; assembly: GCA_964441755.1. GTDB lineage: Bacteria > Bacteroidota > Bacteroidia > Chitinophagales > Saprospiraceae > JAUMBM01. The sequence continues at coordinate 149,688 of CAYTVG010000003.1, read as the reverse complement.
GGAGCGGCAAAGGTATTGGGATTGCTGTCGTCCGTAAGGCCATTGCCTCCACTCCACAGGTAGTTGACATCCGCCTCGGGGCTAAGGCCCGAAAGCTGTATACTATCTCCCTGACAGATGGTAGTACTCAGGTTAATGTCTACTATAGGAAGCGGAACGACAGTAATCAGTACGCTATCGACAGAAGGCAAAGGGCAAAGTCCGTTACTGGTCGTAAGGTAGTAAGTTGTTGTTGAGGAAGGAGAAACAACCGGATTGGCATCCGTAGAGCTGAAGCCTGAGGGCGATGAAATCCAATTGTAAGTGACACCGGATACAGCCGCGCCTCCAAGGGCAATGTCATCTCCTTCACAAATCTGTGTGTTGGGTACCAAAGGCACTTCGGGTGCTTCCTGCTGAAGTACAGTCACTACAATAGTATCCTGAAATTGACAGAAAGCAGCAGTCAACACAGCCGGGATAGCGTATGTGCCGGGCTGGCTGGCGGTAACTGTGGGACTGGGACAATCCAGACAACTGAAGGTCAGACCTGCCGGAGGTTGCCACAGGTAGGTAGCTGTGCTGTATTCGTCACCGCCCACGATCACAAACTCTTCACCTCTACAGACAGTCAGGTCGGGACCTAGTTCAAGGCTGAATACCTCTACGCGAATTTCGAGTGTATCAAGGTAGCAAACAGCATCAACAACTGCCTTGTATACGGTGGTTTCAGTAGGAGACGCCACCGGGTTAAGGCAGTTGCTGCAAGACAGCGTACCAGTAGGATCAACCCAGCTGATATTCTCTACGCTGCTGGAGATTTCCAGCTGTACACTTTCTCCGCTACAGACAGCAGTATCACCTGCAACCACTTCAATACCGATAGGGGCCAGTACAGCAGGACTGGAAGGGCCCCAGTCAACAAGAATGCCTCCGTTGACAATCTGATTACCCCAGTCATTGACCAGGACTACATAAACCTCGCCCTGCTGGCATTGAATAGTCGTTACAATATCATCGTTGTTCTGAGGACCCGCGCCGTTGCAATCATAGGTATCAGTGACAGCATATCCAAAGGCAGGATGCACATCTGCAAGGCCTGTAGGCTCCGTACCACCAGCGTAGCTACTTCTGATTGGCTGATTGTTGGTAATGAATTGTATTACTTGTTGCGGTGATTCGCACACTTGCTCCGATGTAAACGGACCCCATACATTGAAGTCAATATCTGAAGGTACGTCGGCACTGGAAACAATAAAACCGAATGGTCCGTCAGCCTGTGCCTCTATGGTAAACCAATAGAAGGACGGGTCAATACCCACCCCAAACCAGCAGCCATTATTGACGCCGGTGGTGATTGGCATGTCCTGAAAACCATCTTCAAAGTTAAAAATGCTGGGAACTCCCCCCTCTTCAATACATCCATTCAGCGGATTACAGAGTACATCGGCCAGACCTGCCGAAAAAACACATTCTGCTGTTTGGATATTGATATTGAAGTTGGTGCAACCCTGTGCATTTGCTACTACAATATAGTAAGTACCGGGCTGTTGAAAATTGGCATTGTTGATTACGCCATTGGGCGAAGTAGCAATACAGGTAGTATTGGGATCAGAGGGCGGACCATCAAGCACAATTACACCAGTACCCGGAGCAGCACCGCTGATATTGATGGAAGCACAAATATTACCGGGAGAATTATATGTGTAAACAAACTCAGGACCATTCAAAAAAGCATCATTGCCACAGGGTGAAGTCGCAAAAGTAGAACCTGCTCCACAGGTGGTGTTGCCGTTCCAACTAAAAGGGATAACATCAATGACAAACGGATTTGTCTCTGAGGATCCCTCGCATGCAAGCGGAGAACAACTCCAGGTGAGTTCGAAGCCTTCGGCATTGACCGAGCCATCAGAAACAAACTGTACAGTAACACACTGGCTGGAGGCAAAAACTTGAAAATCATTACCGTTATCTACTCCGGTAGCAGAGGCAATTAATGGTGCAGAGGTCGAGTTGCCCGCAAAAAAATTGATTCTGTCAAAGCCGTTTTCAGTAGCAAAACTCAACAGGTCGATGATGATACACTCATGGAAATCAGATGGACAAATTACGAATGTATTGTTCTCCCCTCCTCCATAGTCGGCATCAGGTCCGCCGGAATCATAGAGCGTGCCAAAGCAGGCAGAAGTGCCCGGAGAACTGCCTATGTTGATGGCCGGAACGTACTCATCAACACAAAGGGTGAAATCTCCCGAATTGGGTGCTGCTGTAGCAGAGTAATCGTTGATTCGCAAGTAATACGTAATGCCGGGTGTCAGACCGAGAATGTCCAATGCTACTTGTGCAGACCCGTTGGGTGCACTTATGCATGCCAGCTCGGCCAGACCGTCAACGACACAATCGCCGCGGTAGAGCGCAATCTGGGGGTTGCCAATTGGTTGCCCGTTAGGTCCATTGGTATTTCCCAGAACAGTAATGGTGACATCTGTGAAATCGTTGCCTACTGTAAAGGCAAACCAGACATCCCGATTGGCTGCCCCACCGTTGAAGCATGAGGGATTATTGCCAAAACCAATATCACTCGCACTGGCGCCTACATTTGTATAAATGTCGGAGGTGTTGCACGAAGGCAAAATGCCCAAATCGATCAGGCCGGAACAGTTATCATTGACCGGCTGTGACCAAAGGGTCCAGGAGAGGAGAGAGAAAAAAATAAGGAAAAATGTCGACTTCATAGGAATAAAGCAATGACAGATGGTAATATTGTCTCAAATATAGGCATTCCCTTCGATTTGACAAGATAAATGCAAAAAAGCCTTGGCAAGGAACTTGCAAAAATGAGTTTTATGCAGTCACACATTGTTTTTATACAACTGGGCAGTAATCTCGGACAAAGATCGGAGAAACTTACGTTGGCCCGTGCATTGATTGCCCAGCGCATGGGACCTATACTGCTGTCATCCGGGGTTGTTGAGACAGCTGCGTGGGGTAATACAGAACAGCCAGCCTTCCTTAATCAGGTATTAAAAATCATCTCTTTTCTCAGTCCGGAAGACTTGTTGGATGCCGCATTGGCTATTGAAACAGCATTGGGGAGGGAGAGAAAGGAAAAATGGGGCCCGAGGACAATCGATATCGATATCATAGCTATTGATCAACTGGTCATCGACCTGCCGCAGCTCACAGTACCTCACCCATGGTTGCAACAGCGTTTATTTGTGTTGCAACCGATGGCCGAAATTGCACCCGGTTGGCAACATCCCGTTTTTAAACGCACCGTACAAGAAATGATGGAAAATCTCTTGTAATATGACAAATATAAAGATGCGCTTTGTTGGTATGGTAAAACCAACAAAGCGCATCTTGTGAGTAGCTGGCTGATGGCTTCAACCATCAGCCAGCTATTTTATCTTACAAGCGTCAATTCGCCTGTGAGGTCAAAAGTTTCTCCTCCAATGGTGAACTGTACTCTGTAGATGTAAATATCCGCAGGAGCGGGATCACCCTTGTAGTTGCCGTCCCAGCCGTTGTTGTTATCTGATTCATATACCAGTTGACCCCATCGGTTATAGACGCGTACATCAATATCCGTGATTTCTTCTGCATTGAATATCTTAAATACATCATTGCGGCTGTCGCCATTAGGGCTAAAAATATTAGGCACATCTCCTCTTGGTCTCTTTACAGCAACGGTGTAAGTAGCGAAAGCCGTACAACCCTCACTGGTAGTAAGATCAACCCTGTAAGTTTGGTTGAGTATGGTCGTATCCGGATTTTCAGGTGCTGTAAAATTGAATGTATTTCCCGTTTGGCTATCCGGCGCCGGTGTCCAACTAAGTGTAAACCCGGTAGTTGGATTGGTTTCTGCAATCAGGACTATCGGAGCTCTCGAAAATACAGTATCTCGCTGAGCACTGATGCTTACAGTCGGCTGATCCAGCACCTGAACAGCAGCGCTGCTGCTGACGCTTCCACACGCTCCCAAAGTGAGGGTAACTGTATACGTTGTATTGGTGTCGGGGCTCAACTCGAGAGAGGCCCCTGTGAAACTGCCCCCGGGCCAGGTCCATATAGCAGTAGACAGCAAAGCCGGATCAACTGCCGGATTGGTATTCAGGCTGAGCTGTGTAGGTTGATCGGGGCAAATAACTAAATCACCTGTAATGCTAAGCTCCGTGTCGCCAATGACTGTTACTGTAGTATTCTCGCTGACCGTACCGCAGCCGTTGGTCGCGTTTAGTACATAATTGGTGGTTATTACCGGCATGACACTTACCAGCGGGTCAGTTGAGCTAAAAGCAGGAATCTGGGGCGAAGACCACAAATAACTTGTTCCCGCTTCAGGAGTACTACTCAACAGACTAATATCATCACCCAGACAGATAACCGGATTATCAACCAGGTCAATAAATGGCAGTAGATTCACGGTAATAGTAGCCTGTGCAGATTCGGGGCATTCACCATCAATTTCGGTTTGTAACTGGTAAGATGCAGAAGCGGCAGGTGCAGCTACCGGATTGGGACAATTGCTACAACTCAGGTTACTGCCCGTCCACTCATACGTCACTTGCTGATTTGGTGAATGCAGGGCAAATAACTGCACACTTTGCCCGGCACAAATGGTCGTGTCAGCGGGTACAATGGATGGTAATATTGGCTGGATTACATTAACTACTCTGTTGACTGTATCTCTGCAGGCATTATTGATAGTTATTCGCTGATAATTGATGGTGTCGACCAGATCCACAACCAGATTATAGAGTGAATCAGGGGTTAGCGCTCCCAGGGAAGATGACCAGTAATGGAACATCTCCGGGAAGTTGGCCGGATCATAGATAGGAGAAGAAAAAATCACTCTTTCTCCAAAGCAGTATACATCTTTTTCTGGAGAAAGGGTAAATCCGAGGTCGGCAGGTAGTGAATCAACCCGCACAAATACCGAGTCAAAAACAGTACAGACACCATTGACAAAAGTTGTCCGATACCACTGACTTGCAGTCAGGGAAGCTGTCACCTGTAAAGAAGCTGTATCACTGAGTCCGGTTGCCGGCGACCATACGAGACCCTGCGCACTGCCAGTATTGGTGGTTGCGGTCAGAGATGCAATTTCCCCCAGACAAATGAAGGCAGTGTCCTGGGGGCTGATGTCTACATCTGCTGCCAGAACGGTAATGGTTACAGCAGCGGTATCTGCACAGGCTCCGTTGACCGAAGAGGCGATCAATTGGTAAGTAGTTGTCACATCAGGAAGTGCTGTGGGAACAGGAACCTGATCGCTGCTAAGTCCGGTGGAGGGACTCCAGCTATACTCTGTATCTGTGGTATTGATATTTTGCAACACAGAAAGCGTGACAGGATAGTTCTGACATAAGGTTGTGTCAGCCGCAAGTTGAGGAAGGTTGAGGAAGTCTACATCAATCAGAATACTATCTGTGGCAATACAGCCCGTAACATTGACGGAAACAAAGTATTGCTGATCAACCAGTGGCGCCGCCACTGGCGACAGGCTCGAAGGGTCATTGATGCCAATGCTGGGTGTCCAAAGAAGGCCTGCCCCGTTGACGTTGTCGGTGACTTGCAGGCGCACACTGTCGCCCCGGCAAATAGCTACGGGATCCAGTGCTTGCAGACTTATTTGCGGATCAATCAGTTGTAAAAAAATGGAGTCAACAGCTACACAGGAACTACCAACCTGGCCTTCAACCCTAACCCAAATACTCTCAATCGGGCTGGCGACGGGCGCGTTGCTCAACGGATTGTCAAAAATGGTGATAGGCGTCCAAAAGTACTGGGCAGCACCTTCAACAGTGAGCGGAAGATTGCCACCTGAGCAAAAATAGGCAACTTCATCGCCTGCATTGATATTGATGCGAAGCTGATCGCGAATCTCAACTTCTACAGTAGCATAGGTAACCTCTCCACAACCGAAATCATTGGTGAGTGAAATGAGAATTGTCTCAGTATCTTCAACATCCAGATCTGTGAGTACAGCAATAGGGAAACTGTATTCTGTCTGCCCCGGCAAGAAGGTAACTTCTTCGGGTATATCGAGAATATAGTCAATGCCAAGGGTTGCACTGCCCCCGATGACCACTCTGTAGGTGAGCGTATCTTCTACGGGATTATTGAGTCTGATAACCACTTCGTCACTGAGCTCAGTACAGCCTTCAAGCAGATAATCAATGCCGGAATTGAAGCGCACGGATATGTTGGGAGTCCCGCCTCTGAGTTCGGAGATAAATACTCCTGAATCAAAAAGCCCGTCACCACGGTCAGCAATAGCCAGTTTGAGGTGATAAGTATTGCAGGGTATTACAGCCGCGCGGGCAGTGAGGCTTTTCTTCACCCCGAGATAATCAGAAGTGAAGCCGTCGTATTCCATACTCTGCCCCAGTTCATTGTTGCGATAATACTCCCAGTTGTCAAAATTGTTTACGCTGTTAATCTGAACTACCGTATTGGCGGCTGTGGGCAGTGTGGCAATGTTGAGCTGGTTGTTGAGCTCAGGCAGGCCGGTAATACCGGGACCAGATACTAAAAAAGCAAAAATATCGTTGAACTCATTACCTACAAATTCGGGATATTCGTCGGAGCCAAAGATATACTCAAAGGTAAGCTCGTTGGTGGAGGCAAGCACATCGAGTTCAATAATACATGCATCCTGTGACTCGGTTCCTTCTCCAAAAAGCAAGGACAACTGATCCAGATCAGGATCTCCCGGAAAATTACGGTCTGCAAAAGTATTTCCAAAACCGGAGCTGCTGTTGGGGCCCGGTGCCCAGTTCAGGTCTCCTGTTGTGAGCAAAAGACCTCTTTCAAGCCCCAAATCGGTGTTGTCACCAGCCTCAAAGACACCATAAGAACCGTCGGAGCAGTTTATGCTGGTAATGCTTACCTGTGTCTGTGGTGTTGAGAGTGCATCGACAATATCTTCATTGGTTACATCATCACTCACGCTTAAGGGTTGGTATGCATCACAGGCTTGTGTGGAGCAAAGCCAGCTGCCTGCAAACCCTTCAAACTGCACGCTGCCATCAGATATAAACTGCAGTGTAAGACAACCACTGGAAGCCTGCACCTCAAAGCAGACTGCTCCACCTGCTGTCACGCCGGCACCTCCGACAGAAGTGATTATGGCCGCCGGATCGGGTGTGGCTGCATCGTAAAAAACGAGCTGGTCAGCATTTGGGCCAAATCCGTCTTCGATGTTATAGTACTGCATGGTAAAGGTGATACAGGCTGTCGGCTGAGCCGGGCAGATAGTGAAAATGTTATTTTCACCAGCGCTGTAGTCACCATCAGGACCGCCCGAGTCGAACAACTGTCCGGAGCAGGCAGTAGATCCCCCCTGGTCAATCAGACTAATTGGATCCATTTCTTCTACGCACAACTGAAAACTTCCCGCATTGGGGCTGCCCGTGGCAGAATAATCGTTGATACGAAGAAAATAAGTAACACCAGGCGTCAGGCCCATGGCATCGAGGATGAGTATATTCTCACCGGGATCTGCCGAAATACATAGTAACTCAGCCAGTCCGTCTGTTTCGCAAGAGCCCCGGTAGATGGCTAGTTGAGGGTTGATGATAGCGGGGCTGCCACCATCTGCAAGTCCCGTGACGGTGATGGTATAGTCAAAAATGGTATCACTGGCAACAAATGAGAACCAAACATCCCGTTGCGTACCACCCCCATTGAAACAGGTAGGGTTATTGCCAAACCCTATGTCGGTAGTTGTTGCATTGATGTTGTTGAAGACGGTAGTTGGGCAGGCAGGAGCAATACCAAGATCGATAATGCCGCCACAATCGTCGTTGACAGGTTGCGCAAAAACAGCGACAGACCACAAAATAAATAGAACAGCCGTCCAATGTCTCATCATCATGAAAGGGCATTTAATTTGCTGCAAAGTAACGATTCCTCAGGTAACTGAAGTAATAATTATTGCTAAAAGCGTGTTCAGATTCTTTTTACCATGCTCAAAATCCTTCTTTTTTGGCAGTTTGTACCTTTCTGCACATAATGGTGCTGGTCATATTTCTTTCAAAACGTAAAAACGCGTGAAAAACACCACGATTTTTCTTTTCGGCAGAAACTCCGGAATACACCTTTTTTAACAGCAAAGCGGGCTCATTGGCGGGGATAATAATCGGGCAGGCAATCGACTAGTTGCTGCCTGATCAGCGCTATATCTACCCTGCCAAGTTGATGGCCCCAAGCCTGATTGATATAATTGATAATGTTGGCAATTTCAAAATCTGTCAATTGCGGAATTCCTTCCATTTTGTTGGCATATTGCTTACCGTTAACATGGATGGTGTCCGCAATTCCATACCTGATCAGACAGGCAAGTTCATCCTGGTGGCTGGCCCAATAATCTGCGCCCGCCAAAGGAGGGATAATACCTGCCAGCCCGCTACCGTCGCTCATGTGACAGTTCGCGCAATAATTTTCGTATAAAATTTCCCCCTGTTGGTAGGGATGTTCACTACACTGAACCAGCAGCGTACCACAGCAGGCCAAAATGACCAACCGACATATCTTATTCATTTTCATGTATGATAGAAGTTAATGTAATAATCTTTGAGTATACAATCGGATCAACCAATCTCACATGCGTTACAAAATGGCGGCCTACCGGGCTCTATTTATTTACAACCAATCAAAGACTTTGCTTGTTTAAGATACCTCAGAGCGTAGTTGGCCTGGGAATAAAATTCAGCAAACGCATCGTAATTGGAAACAATTAATCAAGCCGTATGCTACTGCATTTTTTTATTATCGGAAACCTATGGGGAGTTATCTCCTTAGTTAAATACTGAGTTGATACATTATGGATTTTTTTATCAGCACTGCTGTTACCAGGGCTATCCACCAAAAAATCTGTAGTCAGCCAACTGCCCTTTATTTGCGCAGTTCTCTGCTTAAGGCGAAAGACAGCGTCGTACTGCCTCTTGGATCTCCGGGCTGGCAGCTTACCTTTTGTGAGTTTCCTGCAGAAGATAACTGGAAAAGTTGGGATAGCCTTGCAGTTCTTAGTGAGGACATCTACCTCCAATCAGCATTTTTGCGCGTGTTGGTTGAGGTCCCCCCCAAGGGTATTCAAACATCACTGGCCTTTATTCACGAACACGGTAAATTAATAGCTGGCTTGGTGGTTCAGATGTTTAGTTTTCAGCCTGCTATGCAATTGGGATACAAGGAATCCGGCACTTCTGTTATCCATAAATCTTTGGCTTCTGTCCGCAGAAAAGTGAGTAGCTGTCTGGATTGTCAGGTATTGGTGGGAGGCCAGATGGTAGCTACAGGCAATCACGGCTTGCTTTCAACCAAAGAAATCCCCTCGGGCATATTGGGTAATGCATTGGAAAGTATTGCAGCTTATCTGTCCGATCAAGGCAGACGGATATCAATCGTCATTGCTAAAGAATTGGAAGATACCGGAGGGGGCTGGGAAAGGACATCTTTTGAAGCCCTTGGCACCTTTCCGACAATGGTACTACCTTTAAAGCCCCATTGGCGACAATTTGAGGATTATCTGGCGGATATGAACTCAAAATATCGTGTAAGAGCCAAACGAGCCAGAAAGAAGTTGGACAACATTTACAGGCGTAATCTGTCGCTTGCAGAAATTCAGCAGCATGAAGCACGCTTACTGACACTTTTTGAGCAGGTCGTAGAAGAATCTGATTTTTCGCCTGTGCGGCTGCAGCCTTCATTTTTTTCAAAAATGAAGCAGCGGCTTGGGGAGCAATACCAACTCTGGGCATATTATGATGGCGAAGATATGGTTGCATTCAGTACAGCCCTCGTGTATGATACAAAAATGGACGCGCATTATTTAGGGCTTGATAAGCGTTACAATATTTCCCACCAGGCATATATTAATATTTTATATGACCTGGTGGATGTTGGAATCACACAAGGTTATCGAGCGGTAGACTTTGCCCGGACAGCCATGGAAATAAAAAGTTCAGTAGGGGCAATACCTATTGAGTTAACAGTAAGATATAAGTTCAGGCAGTCCACTATGCACAGGCTGGCACCGCTGTTGATACAATGGCTTTCCCCCCAAAGGGCATGGGTTCAACGACATCCTTTTGACAAGCACGGGTGATGTTTACCCTTGCTTATCAAAAGTTGTCATTATGTTGCTGTTGGGAGCCTAAGTGCAAATACGAGCGTGTTGGAACGGCTTTTTTACGGACTTAGTCATACAGCACATGAAAGAATAACTTCTTTGGGCTTGCGGCCGAAAACCCCTCACACGCTCCTGAAACAGTCAACAGCCGTTAAAGCGCGGTTGAACTGCAGTAACTGTATATAACGAACAGCTTATTCCGGTTGATTTTCAGGTCGAAGGCTACGAACTGTACGTCCTGCCTGCCACATCTCGCTATTCCTCAGCGCTGCCAATTCTTCCTCTAATTTTTTACGATAATCTTGCTGGCTGTTAGAATCTATCGAACGTTGCGCCTCTGTGCCGCTGGCTACACTGTCATACAGTTCATCAAATACGGGTGCTACTGCATCGCGGAATTTTTTCCACCAGTCCAGCGCCCCCCTTTGGGCGGTAGTAGAACAATTGGCATACATCCAGTCCATGCCATTCTCAGCTACTAAAGGCATAAGACTTTGGGTGAGTTCCTCTACGGTTTCATTAAACGCCTCTGAAGGACTGTGCCCCCGTTGGCGCAGGCAATCGTACTGAGCCGCAAAGATACCCTGAATAGCTCCCATGAGCGTTCCGCGTTCGCCTGTGAGGTCGCTGAATACTTCGTTTTGGAAGCTTGTTTCGAACAAGTATCCGGCACCTACACCAATACCCAGTGCGATGGCTCTTTCGCGTGCTTTGCCTGTGGCATCCTGAAAGACAGCGAAGCTTGCATTTAATCCTCGTCCTTCGACAAAAAGACGCCGCAGACTTGTACCGGATCCTTTGGGAGCCACCAGAATAACATCAACTTCCGGAGGAGGGATAATGCCGGTACGATCCTTGTAGGTAATGCCAAAGCCGTGGGAGAAGTACAAGGCTTTTCCGGGAGCTAAATGAGCCTGTATGGTAGGCCACAGGGCAATTTGTGCAGCATCGGACAGTAAGTACTGTATGATGGTAGCTCGTGAAGCAGCCTCTTCAATATCAAACAGATTGACACCGGGTACCCAACCATCGGCTACGGCCTTATCCCAGGAATTACTAGGCTGTCGCTGCCCTACGATTACGTTGAAACCATTGTCTCGCAGATTCAGCCCCTGACCGGGCCCCTGCACCCCATAACCGATGACCGCTATCGTTTCATCTTTCAATAACTCACGTGCACTGGAGAGTGGAAATTCTTCACGGGTGACTACGTCCTCTTCATAGCCACCAAAGGATAATTTTGCCATGTTGCAGTTGGTTTAAGCAGAAAGAGAGAACTCTTTCATTGAGTACGATGGCAAAAGTGTATCAATTTTGACCAACGGCCAAGCTTTGGGTCATACAGAAATAAGGTAAAATACGATGCGTTTTTAGTTAAAAAATCAAATAAAAAACTGTAAATCAAACCAATAAGATGAAGCTAATTCCATCTGTTTCACGACTTAAACACATGAAACACTTTTGATGCACGACGAGGAGACAGGGATGCCAGGTGCTGGTTTTCAGCTACGATATAGTATTGCAACTGAGGAGAGAGAGGAATTTCCGTTCCATATATACCGTCACCGGTCATTTGGTCAAAATGACCGCCATCATCGAACATTTCGACCCGTTGCCATGGTTTGCTGCTACTCTGCCGATAATACAGGCTGGTACGAAGGCAGCCACTCACAGCGACCTGAACCCCCAGCGATCCTCCCAATTTGGTGACGACAGGTGTCTGGATAAGAGGTGCCTCTTTCTGTAACAAGGGGTGTTGCAGCAGATAGGCAGTACGCTTGCTCATCAGCTCTTCGAGACCGATAATAGGTTCGTTACCAAGGACCACGGTCTCAGTCATGTTTTTTTGGAAAGCATCGAGCTGATAGAGGCGATTACTGTCAGCCTTGACTTCCGGCGCGATTAATGCCTGTATAGCTTTAGCGCGCTGAAGGTAAACACCATTGGCCAGGTATTCATCGAGGATAGTGCGCAAATGGGCGAGGTATATTCTGCGATAGTGCTCATTATCAAGCAGAACAGTCACCAGTGGTCTGTTTTCGTTGCGGGGTCTCACATAGTGCAGAAAAGGACTAAGTTCCTGCATCTGCTGATTGGACAAAGGAGGCTCATTGCCTGTGCGACGAAAACCGCCAAATGCCAGGTTCATGTCCCACACAACGGGATGCCAAATGCCAAAGGTATCCTGATAAAGATAGTAATTGTGACATAGCTGGCCGGAGTAGCTGTCCAGATTGACAATAGCATTATTGAAAGCCAGCATCCAAAGCACTTCGTCAACTTGCAAGACACGTTCAATACTGGCGGGCTCTTCTTTGAGTACTCTCGTGAGTTCTATGAAAGCAGCCCAGTCACCACTGCGCTTGGGTTCGTACAAACCCTGATAGCAGAGTGAGTCTAGTCCCAGGTATTGAAGACTTGCTTTATCGGATTTGGGGCAATTGTCGGGTACTGCTAAGTTCCAATTGGGGTCGCACTTAAACAGTGCGCCCAGGTCATTGCCAAAAAGTTTGGCAATGAGGTCATCATCTACGGATTCGCTCAAATTATAGAGGCCCAGCAACCGGCCATTGGCAAACACTTTAGCAAAATTTGCTCTTGGGGAGGGCATATACTGTCCTGCTATCTCATAAGCGAGAACTTCCCTTACAAAGCTGGGATCTCGAAAAACATTAGAAAGCTTGAGTGTGGTGTAGCCACCCGGTAGCCTGAGATTTCGATCCGTTTGATTAATTTTTATATTTAAGGGCAGTTTACTGAAGCCATTTTCGCGAACATTAAAATATGAACTGTTGCCTTTGTAGCGCACGCCGGCACCCGTATAGAGTTTCCCGTTAACACGTACATCAGCCAGGAGGCGGTTTTCATCACCACTGTCTTTGAGCGAATCCAGCAGATTGTGCCAGTCCGTACGCTTAAAGTCAATTTCAATTTTAACTACGCGTTCAAGCACGTACAGATCCTCTGCTTGTTTGGCAGTAGAGTTTTGAGCAGACATTGAGGTGCTCACCACCATGGCAAGCACCCATAAAAGAAGTTTATTCATTGATTGCCTGAATGTTGGTTTGCACCCACTCGTAGGTATAACGAGCAGGATAGAACGATACTGCTGCGGCATTTTCAGCTTCAATAAAATACTGAATAACGGACTGTTCTACGGACGGTTTAACAACTGCACCGTAGACTCCGTCGCCTGTGCCTTCGTCATAGTGTTTGCCATCATCAAACATAGGCGTTGCAGTAAAGGCTCCCTGTGCGTCGAAGCGATAATAGAGTGTCACTTTGCGCGCATACCCACCTGCGTGTGCATGAATTCTGAATTCCTCCATGCGCTGGTTTGAAAGCTTTTGTCGCCTCATCTCACCTATGTTACTTATTTCAGGAGGCAGTATGGTGTAGACGGACTGATTCTTTAGCCAGGCCGTGCGTGCTTCCATGAATGACACCAGACCGGGAATTCTGCTGCGTGTACCAATGACGGTATTGAGCGATTTTGCGAATTCTTCGGGGGAGTAGTAGTGATTTCCGTCTTCGTTGATGTACGGCTTGATGAAATCATGAAGTTCATTGGCTCTGCTGCTAAACTTACCGTTGGTAAACCAATCGGTAAGCAGTAGCCGGTAGTGAGAAAGGTAGCGCTTTCGCCAGTATTCGTTTGATAATAGCTGTCGCATGAGGGGGCGCTGGCTATTGTCTGCATGCAAGAGCGGGTTCAGTTGCGCAAGATCCTCTATGGTTAAATCGGACTGAAACTGACCTGTATTTTTATAGCTGCCAAAAGCTAAATTCAGATCACCCTGCACCATAGACAGCTGTTGTTGTTCATTCAGCAGCAGGAAATAGGGATTTGCGAAAGCCCCCAGATAACTATTGAGATTAACAATAAGATTATTGATTGCCAGATACCAAAGAGCCTGATCAACAACCAGCAGCTGCTCAATTTCCTTTCCGTCACCTGTAAGATTGCTGGTAAAATTGGTGAGCCTATCCCAGGAAGTTCCATGCAGGGCAAGAAAATTATGGCTGAGGCACTCCTCTTTACTTTCGTGGATTAAGGATCCATAGACTCTGGAGCCACAACCGGGAGGAGCAGAATCTGCTGCCTGGCTTTGGGCGAAGTATCCGGCCGGTGCGCTGCCTCCGTAGTGCCGGCTAAAGAAAGCATCATCAATGACCTCGAGATTCACATAAAAACCATAGGCTTCATCGTTGATGCTAACCTTTGCATAATTAGCACGCGGGCAAGGAATGTATTGTGTGGTTATTTCACTGGCAATAACCTCCCGAATCATCGACGGATCGCGTAGTGATGCAGACAACTGCAGGGCTGACTTACCTTGCCAGCGATAAGTAGAATCCGTGAAATTCAGGCTTATGAAAAGACTGTTCCGTTTTCCCGCGGGGGTGAAGGATCTACCGTCCCGATAGCGCAAACCTGCTACTACCGGAAGTTTTTCGCCATTGATGACGACGCTGCAGGGCAGCATTTCATCGCCGTTGAATCGCAATGAGTCCAGCAGATAGCGCCAGTTATTTTCTTTGAAAAGGATTCTGACATCCTGGACTTGGTCAACTGCAAAGAATTTGTCTTGTGCAACGAGGCTGGTGTACGGGCTAAGTGCCAGCAGAACAATATAAACAAAACTTTTCATAAGGCAATCGTGATGGTGAAACAAGTGATGCAAGTATACGGATTTTTTCAATTCTTGCCCGAACAGCCAAAGAATTTTAAGTCTGTGGGCTTGCAGGAGAAATAAAAAAAGTTTCACTTACATATTTGCTGTTTTTGCTGTTTTTTGGTAAGTTTGCGCATAGCCGTCCGGACGGACGGCAGGCTATTTTTTGCATCAGAGAGAGCGCGTTTTGTGAAGGAGCCCTGCATTTTTTTTCAACAGGGCTCACTTTTTGTGTTTTTTGCCTCCCTCAGCGATCTGTTGGTTTTTTTGCAGAATTCTTACCACCTTTTTCAATATACGCCATGCAGCCTCTTGCAGAAAGAATGCGCCCCAAAACACTGGACGAATATGTTGGTCAGGCGCATTTGGTAGGTGAAGAGGGGCTTCTCCGCCGGGCTCTGCGCCATGGCCGGCTGCCTTCATTTATTCTCTGGGGTCCTCCGGGGGTTGGAAAAACAACCTTAGCCCGTATTCTGGCCACTTCACAGCAGGTGCCTTTTTTCACCCTTAGTGCCATACATGCGGGCGTCAAAGACGTACGCGATGCCATTGACCAGGCCAGGCGTTCCCGTTTTTTTGACGGCCCCAACCCGCTTCTGTTCATTGACGAGATCCATCGTTTCAGTAAGTCACAGCAAGATTCATTGCTGGGGGCTGTGGAAGCCGGGATTGTCACCCTTATTGGCGCTACAACGGAGAATCCCTCTTTTGAGGTGATACCTGCCCTGCTCTCCCGTTGTCAGGTATATGTATTGAACCCACTGGACGAAACTGCTCTTACATGTATGGTTGACAGAGCGCTCAAGGAAGACGTTGTATTGCAAAAGCGGTCCATTCAGCTAGCTTCGTATAAGGCGCTCTTCTCCCTCAGTGGCGGAGATGGCCGCCGCCTTTACAATTTGCTGGAGTTGCTGGCAGATACGGCCATGGAAGAGAAGCCACTGATCATTGATGACGCGCTTGTGGAAGCCTGCGTGATGGAAAATATTCACCGTTATGATAAAGGAGGTGAACAGCACTATGACATTGCCAGTGCTTTCATCAAAAGCATCCGCGGCAGCGATCCGAACGCAGCTGTCTATTGGTTGGCACGAATGATAGAGGGGGGTGAAGACGTCAAATTCATTGCACGCCGAATGATTATTGCAGCCAGTGAAGACATCGGTCTGGCCAACCCCAATGCACTTTTGATGGCTACGACAGCTTTTCAGGCAGTACAGGTAGTAGGCTGGCCCGAATCCAGAATCATTTTGTCGCAGGCGGCCATTTATCTGGCTACGTCGCCCAAAAGTAACAGCGCTTATCTGGCTATTGACGCGGCTTTGGCACAAATAAAAAGTCAGGAGACTTTGCCCGTACCACTACACCTGCGCAATGCACCCACACAGTTGATGAAAAACCTTGCCTACAGTCAGGGATATCAATATGCCCACGATTTTCCCGGCAATTTTATTGACCAACAATTTTTACCCGATCAGCTCGATGGCCATATTTTTTACGATCCTCCTGCACAGGGAGCTGAGGCGGCCATACGGGCACGGCTTGCGGCCTGGTGGAAGCAGCGTTACAAGTATGAAAAGCCAGAGGAGCAGACTAGCTGAATAGCAGGCTGCCTATACGAACCATCGTACTTCCGGCCTGTAATGCCAGCATATAGTCGCCCGACATGCCCATGGAAAGCTCCCTGAAGGCTGGATCTGTGGCATAATACTTTTGTTTTAGATATGAAAAATGGGTCTGCAGTTGCTCAAACTCTCCGCTCACCTGCTTCTGGTCATCAGTCAGTGTGGCCATCCCCATCAGACCAATAATCTTTAGGTGGTCGGGGTTTGGACAAGCGGTAATGAGCGCCTCAGCTTCCGGAAGGCTAAGGCCGTACTTACTCTCTTCACGGGCAATCTTCAGTTGGAGCAGGCCGTTGACGGATCGGTCATATCGCGCTGCCTGCCGATTAATTTCTTCCAGTAATTTTTGACTGTCAATAGCGTGAATGCAGTGAACAAAAGGGGCGATATATTTGACTTTGTTGGTCTGCAGATGTCCGATGAGATGCCAGCGGATATCTTTGGGCAGCTGTTCGTAGCGTTCGACCAATGCCTGAACCCTGTTTTCAGCAAAGTCGCGCTGCCCTTGTTCGTAGAGGGACAAAATAGCAGATAGTGGTTGCGTTTTGGATACGGCGATAAGACGTGCTCCGAAGGGAGACAGCTCGTCGAGAAGAGTTTGTAACTTCATCGTCTGTGCAGATACGGTTAGAGAGAAGGCAGCATTTTCTGCCATGTTTAAGCTGAACGAAAGACAGTCTGTTTTGGTTGTATATTGGTCTTAGATAAATATGCGCAGGTGCAGATATCGTGTGCATTCAATTAACTAACTTTGCCCGCTATTTGTGGAAAAGTGGTTTCAGGACTTGTTGAGGATTGTACATGTGGTCGAAGGCGGATCTTTTCTGTGGGTTATTATATATTTTCATACAGGCAGTAACGCTTGTCTTCCATGAAAATTTACAACGCGCAAAATCTTGCCTTATTTTTCTCCCGGCAGAAGATCCCGAACAAGCTCTGAATTTTCCATTGCCGAAACATAAGAAAGTATGGATACAAATACGAGTCCCGAAATACACCATACGACAGGTGCACAGCTGAAAAATTTTCTTTCCCTGATTAAGTTCAGCCATACAGTTTTTGCATTGCCCTTTGCACTGGTAGGATTTACCCTGGCAACGCTCGGCAGCTCGGAAACCCTGTCATGGAGGTTGCTTTTACTGGTACTATTGTGTATGGTTTTTGCAAGAAGTGCTGCCATGGCATTTAACCGCTGGCTTGACCGGGACATAGACGGCCGAAATCCGCGCACAGCCATTCGTGAAATTCCCGCCGGGATACTATCACCCGGAGCTGTGTTGACTTTTGTAATCATCAATTCGCTGTTGTTTGTCTGTACAACCTGGTTTATCAACCCTCTGTGCTTTTACTTGTCGCCGGTGGCTTTACTGGTTGTCCTCGGATACAGCTATACCAAGCGCTTTACCTGGCTTTGTCATTTTGTCTTAGGACTGGGATTATCGCTCGCACCTGTGGGGGCTTATCTGAGTGTTACGGGGCATTTTGACTGGCTTCCCATACAATACGGTGTTATCGTACTGTTGTGGGTATCCGGTTTTGACATTATATATGCCCTGCAGGATGCAGCCTTTGACAAGCGCGAATCACTACAGTCGGTACCTTCTCGCATGGGCGTTCAGCGGTCACTTCAGCTTTCGAAGATATTACATGCGACAGCAGCTATCTTGCTGGTTATCACAATAATGCAACAGCAGCAAACATATACGGCTTTTGGGTGGCTCAGCTATGCAGCTGCACTTGTTTTCATCAGTTTGCTGGTTTATCAGCATAGTCTTGTAAAAGCCAATGACTTGAGCAGGATAAATCTGGCTTTTTTTACCACCAATGGTGTGGCAAGTGTTATATTTGGGTCATTTTTGATTATTGATGCATTAACTGTTTGATGACACAGCGGGCTCAGCTGTGACTGTTTTTTTGCTGAGCACCTGTGCCGATAGGTAGGCTCCCCCCTTGTGTACAATCCCGGATCATCTGCAAGTGCAGTTCTGTAAAGGACTGCGTTCGCTAAATCTTTAGCCAATGAGAATGAGCATAAGTGGACTGGTACTACTCGGTTTTTTGACAATAGTAACAGGAACGGTACAGGGCCAGCATACAGTACTATCACATGCGGCGCAGCTAATGGAAGCTCTTCGGTATGAAGAGGCTATAGAGGTGTATACCCTGGCTGCAAGAAAATCGTCGGATCGTGCGGCGGCTGTGGCAGGTATGGCAGAGGCTTACAGGCGGCTTGGCAAATATGAGGAAGCCAAAAGGTGGTATGAAGTAGCTTTGGCTCTGCCTGCACCACCTGCACAGTTGTACTATTTCCACGGCCTTATGTGTCTGCAGCTCGATTCATGTGGGCTTGCATCGGCCTCTTTTGACCGATTTTTGGCTGCTGAACCAGCCTACGCTAACCGGTCGGTACTCAGAGATGTGTGTTCATACCGTCAGTCGTTAAAAGAGCAACCTGCGCTGCGTGCCAATCTGCGCTCCATCGCTGTCAACAGTCCGGACAGCGACCTTGGAGTTGCCTACTATGAAAATGGCATCGTTTTTAGTTCTGACAGACCTTCTGTTTCCGGAGGCTTTGACCTGTATTTTACCCGCCCTGCCGCGGAAGCTTCCGGTACAGTCGGGTTAGTACGCTATGATCAGATAGTTCCCTTTGCGCCGGCTTTGCGTGCTGAAGGAAGCCTGGCGGTACCCTGTTTCAATGCTTTGGGAACAGAGATGTTTTTTACCCGCAATCAGTCAAACAGCGATAAAAACAGTCTTTTTTCGCGCCTGGAAATACACATGAGCCGACAAGTATACGGGGCATTGTGGGCAAAATCAATTTCGCTCCCTTTCAACCGGTCGGCACACTCATCTGCACATCCGGCACTCAGTCCGGATGGCAAGCGGCTGTTTTTTTCTTCAGATCGCCCCGGTGGTATGGGGGGTAAGGACTTGTATGTAGTCTACAGGCAGGGAGAAACCTGGAGTGAGCCTGAAAATCTTGGTCCGGCCATCAACACTGCCGGCGATGAGCTTTATCCGTTTATGGATTCCGAAGGATGGTTGTACTTTGCTACTGACAGCCGTCCCGGTTTGGGAAAACAAGATATCTTCAGGTCGAGAGAGCAGGCAGGGGGCCAATGGAGTCCTGTTGAAAACCCGGGTAGTCCCATCAATTCTGCATACGATGATTTTGGCCTGATTATGGACAACAAAGCTGGCAACGGTTACCTTGTATCCAATCGTCCCGGTGGAGTCGGCAAAGATGATATTTACTATTTTAGCCTGCAAACGGTGACTGTTGAAGTGCTTCTTCGGCTTGCTGAAGGAGGATCTCCTCGCGATCCGCTGCCTGCAAAACTGGTTGCAGGTGACAGGATAACACCTGTCTTGTTGAATACTCCCCTTTGGGAACAATCCTTTACCAACAGCGGCTGCTTTACGCTGGTCAATATGGATAGCCGATTTAAACCGGACACACTTAGGTTTTGTACTGATCAGGCTGATGTCAACAACAGGCTTCGAATGGTCTGGCAGCTGAAGCCGGCAACAGCCGCGGCTGTTGCTCCGCCGGAATCCCCTAAGGGGGGGGGCGCACCGATAGTTTCCAACACCACTACAGTGAACGTGGGCTTGGCCGGCGCAGATCAGCTATTTGAGAGGGTCTCGTCAACTACTGGCAGTACACAGGCGTTGCCTGTGTACAGACTCAATGTTTACTATCCTACAGCAAGTGCGAAGATTGATCCTTCCAACATGGTTGAACTGAGAAAACTACTCGGCCTGTTGAAGCAAAACCCGGCAGTCAAAGTAGAAATCAGCTCTCATACGGACAGTAGAGGCGGGAATGCAGAAAATCTGCTGCTATCGCAGCGAAGGGCAGAAACGATTGTGGAGTGGCTGGTGGCGCAGGGCATAAGCAAGGAGCAGTTGCTGCCAAGAGGCTACGGAGAGTCACAGCCAGTCAATGAGTGTAGAGACGGTGTACACTGTACTGAGGATCAGTATCAAAAAAACAGACGCACAGAGATCAGAATAATCAACTGAGGCGAAAATACACGTATCGTCGGCAGAACAAACACAAAGAGCCGGATTAATCGAAAGAATTAACCCGGCTCTTTGTATTTCAGACTTCCTGAACGACGACAGCAGTTACTGTATGCTCAGCAGTTCAACCTCAAAAATGAGGGCAGAGAAAGGCTGGATTTTAGCACCTGCGGCACGTTCGCCATAAGCCAACTCATAGGGAATGAACAATTTCCACTTAGAACCTTGTGGCATAAGCTGCAGACCCTCTACCCAGCCCTGGATAACCTGTGTTACACCGAAGGTTGCGGGTTGACCGCGATCAACAGAACTGTCAAAAACAGTACCATCAATCAGTGTGCCATGGTAGTGTACCGTTACACGGTTGCTGGCTGCCGGCTTAGGGCCGCTGCCGGCCTTCAGGATTTCATACTGAAGCCCGCTGGGAAGAACGGTTACACCCGGGCGCTTTGCATTTTCAGCCAAAAAGGCCTCACCCGCGGTTTTGTTGGTTCCGTGTTGTTTCATTTGTTGTGCTGAAAGATATTCGTTGACAATATCGTTGGCCTGATTTGGGGCGACTTTAAGGGGATTACCGCTGATTACGTCGTTGATGCCTGCGGCCATAGAAGCTGCATCGATGTTTTCGAAACCTTGGCGCTGCAAATTCTGTGCCATCAGGATGCCCAGGCTGTAACTTACTGAATCCATGGATTGATTTTGTGCATAAATAAATGAGAAAGCTAGCACACAAAGGCTTAGCGTACTGATACTTTTTAGCATTGTTGGAATGGTTACGGTTAATAATGGAGTGCCGGAAAAGGCAACACAGCTAAACGGTAAAAAAACGCGCAATAATACAGTTTATTTTGGACTTAGACCAACAAATGTTGTAAATGGTCAGCTCTTTACGTGTGTTCATGAATACGCCCATGAGACCCGGATAAACCAGATTGTACTCCTTTATCCGCCACTCCAGCGATACGTTTGCTGTTCGAAGCCAGCCAAATCAAGCACCCTGTCAACCACCGTAGCGGCTGCAGCCTCCAGACTTTCTGGCTTACTATAGAAGGAAGGTATTGCCGGGCAAATAACAGCACCCGCCTCGGTCAGTTGGGTCATGTTGCGAAGGTGTATCAAGCTGAACGGTGTTTCTCTGGGAACCAAAATTAGTTTTCTTCGCTCTTTCAAGGCCACGTCGGCCGCCCGCGTGATGAGATCTGCGCCCGTACCATGTGCAATACGACCCAGCAGCCCCATGGAACAAGGGCAGATAATCATGGTATCATAACGAGCTGAACCGGAAGCAAAAGGTGCCAGAAAATCTTTGTTGTCGTAATACGTAAATGGGTATTGATCATAGTGCTTATTGCCCAGCTCCCACTCCCAGTTGTAGCGTGCATTATCCGTCATTACCACCCCTACCCGCTCCCATTGATCTGCCATGGCAGCCAATCGTTCAAATAACAGCCAGGCATACAGGGAGCCACTTGAGCCACCTACAGCAAGTACAATTTTACGACTCATAATTCGTTTGCGTCATTACAGAAAAAAACGTACCTAATTTTACCGGTCAGATTGTATCTTGTGGCATGTATTCAGCTAGTCAGCCAGCTTGGCACATAGCTGTATGTACACCAGGAATACACTTCTCACCGAACCGCATGATACAAACAGTTGATGATGCAGCTTGTTTTTCTTTCTGAAAATATTATTGAAAAAAACAAATACTCGAGATGAAGCGATTTGTTCAATTTACCTTGTTATTGGCAGTTGGCATTGTTGGCGTTGCTTTTAGCCGAAAAGCAGAGCCTGTACAGAGCGTTGTAGAGCAGCCACCACCAACACAAATACGCTGGTATAGCTGGGAGGAAGCAGTGGCAGCCTGTGAGCGCAGTCCGCGCAAAATATTTGTAGATGTATACACTGACTGGTGCGGGTATTGTAAGCGCATGGATGCGTCTACTTTTACTGACTCACTGGTAGCCGACTATATCAATAAGCACTTTTATGCTGTCAAGTTCAATGCCGAGCAACAGGCAGAAATAAGCTACAAGGGCCATACATTTGGTTTTCAGCGCAGTGGTATGCGCGGTTATCACGAGTTGGCAGCAGCATTGCTCGACAACAGGATGCAGTATCCTTCATTTGTATACCTGGATGAGCAGCACAACCGTATTACTATTTCTCCGGGCTATAAGGCACCGGACGGGCTTATGCGCGAACTCCGCTATGTGGTGGGTGAGCATTACAAGACAATTAGATTTGAACAATACAATGGCCAGTAGGTATGAGTTTTTCAGCAATATTGTTGGCGTCAAAAATGGCGAAACAGAATATTCTGTGAGCACTCACTGAGCGTGCGGGCCGTCGGAGAGCCTTTTGACGCAGTTTGCTTGTTTGCTGATTTTTATCCTTGTGTTCACTTAATCAGGCATCCCCTATGAAACATCTCTATCTGCCGGGTATGGTGCTATTGGCACTCGCAGCTTTGGCATGGCAGCAACGGCCGGCGGAAGGCGCCCGGGAATCGAAGCGTGCGCTCTACTATTGGCGAACCAACCTGGCCTTTGATGCTACAGATCGCCGTCTGGCTGATGCCATGGATGTTGACCTGCTCTACTTGCGGTATTTTGATGTGGACTGGAGTGATTATCACGACATGCCGGTACCCGTCGCACCACTGCAGCTACCGCCGCAGTGGCCCGCTGGTGGCTGGGGGTCAGTTGTACCCAATAAAGGTCCCCTACAGTTGTGTCCGGTGGTGTATATGACCAACCGGGTTTTTCTAAAACCGCATGATCCGGATAAACTGGCCAGACAGGTGGGGGAAAAAGTTGCGGAAATCAGTCGCACTGTCGTAGCCGGGCATCCTTTCCTGCAGGGTACTACCATCGCTGATATTGAGCGGCCACCCATAGCAGGCAGCACCTTGCGATCGACGATATCTATCCGCCAGCTGCAGATCGATTGCGACTGGACAGAAGCAAGTCGTCCTTACTATTTTGCCTTCCTGACGGCACTAAAACGACAGTACCCACAGTGGCAAATTAGCTGTACGGTGCGTATGCACCAGTACAAAGAAACAGGCAGTGGACTGTATCCGCCTGTTGATCGCGCTGTACTAATGTGTTACAATCTGGCGGCAGTTGAGCAGTTTCGCACCCGTGATGCTATTTTTGATACAGAGATACTGTCGACATATCTGCAAGCGGCTGACTATCCCGTACCGCTTGACCTGGCTTTACCGCTTTTTAGTTGGGGAGCAGTATTCAGAGACGGTCGTTTTAGGGGGCTTGTGCGGGCAGTTGATTTTGCATCAGCTTCGGCAGACCCCGGTCTCGTACAGGTTCGGGACAATCGCTTCAGATTTTTGGCAGACACTACTTATGCGGGTATATACATACGTGCAGGTGATGAGATGCGTATAGATGAGGCTACAGCCGAAGAGCTGATGACAGGAGTTCGGCAGTTAAAAGCAGCTATACCGGCTGCAAACTTGATATTTTTCGACTGGAATCCGCAAAAAATCCAGGATTATGGAATCGATCAGTTGTGGGATGCTTTTTATGCACCCTAGCCGCGGGCTTTGTGGTTGGCTGGCCATATGTCTGTTCCTGTCGGTAAGGTTGCCAGCACAGCAGGCCGGTAGCGGGCCTGACAGTTACCAGCTTGTTCTGCTGAGTCCCTCATTGGCCGGAAATGCCTGCGAACCTTTTGCTTATTCGGCTTCGGGTCGGCTACAGGCAGAAGAGATGAGTGCAGGTGAAGATCGCCTGCGCAATTGCGCTGAGTGGGCAAGTTATATGGGGCCTACGATCCATGCGTCACAAGTATATGCGGTACTGTATGGTCTGGATCTGGCCGGGCTGGAGCATGCGCTGGATGGCGCGGTAGACGCAGCGCTTGCCAACAATGCTTTTTGGAAAGCGCTACAGCAGCCGGCGCGGGCTGCTGCGCTCAGCTACTTGCTGTTGGCCAAACGCTACGAGCATTTTTCCCATCAGCGACAGCTGCGGGATCCGTGGAGCGGCCAGGCCGCCGACACGACACGGTTGGCAGCAAGCCTTCGGCTGCTGCAGGAGCAGGCAGCCAATAAGCTCCAATCGACTGACGATAGTTTTTTGGTGCTGCGCTATGCTTACCAGAATGTAGTGATGGCAAGGCATCGAGGAGATCGCGAGCAATTTGACCAAGTGTGGAAAGCCTATTTTTCCAAAGCCCGGCAGGACGATTCGTCGATTATTTTTAGTTGGGCTTTACACCACAAAGCGGCAATGACGCCTCAGGCCGCGGAGCGGTCGCTGCTGGCAGCAATTTCATTTGTGCAGTGCCCGGAAAAGCGCATTCACGCCTACCAATTGTACGACAATACCCAGTCGGAGGCCGCGCTGTCGATGGCCGGTAGTGCATTGGAGCGAGCATCGGTAGAAACCCTCGCAGCACTCAAAGAACCCGGAAAAGCGCTGCCAGCCATACAGTCCGTTGCTGGCTCAGTTGCGGATTTTCCTTTGCTTAAACTTCTGTTTGTCAGAGAAATAAATAAAGTTGAAGACTGGTTGTTCAGCGAGCAACTGAGTCGTACCAACTCACAACAACCTGCATCCGGCTTGCCGGTAGGGATTGCTGCCGACCTGCGACAGCAGCAGCTGCAGGCCGATCAGGCCTATGTAGATGCCTTGTACACGAGCTTGCAGCAGATGTCGCCCAAAGCCTTTGGCAGAGATTTGTATGCCTTGCTGCTGGGGCATCTGGCTTTGTTGAAAAAAGATATAGCCGCTGCGCGTCGGCATTGGGCCGCCATCGGCGCACGCCCTGCGGCGGCTGTCCGCAGCCAGCTCACCAAAGAGCTGCTGCTGGCAGCTATTTTTGAAAAAAACCTGACGCTGCCCAAGGCGCAGGAGGAACTCTGGTCGCTGCTGCAAAGCTGGCAAGGCCAGCAGGCAGCAGCAGCCGACGGCTATCGCTACCGGGACCAGCTCACTGTGTACAGGCTCATAAGCCATGCTTTTTTACAACAAAAACAACTGCCTGAGGCCTACTGCTTCTACAATTATTCATTGGATCTGCCGAAGGCAGATGATTATCATTACAGCGCTTATTACGAGCTGCTTCGGTTTCTTGACTGGGAGCCGGGCGGAGAGAAGGCGATTGAGCAGTTGCTTGAATTACTGGGCAAACCCGACAAGTCCGATTGGGAATATTTTTTGGCTTCAGCCCCCCTACCCTCCCGCAATGCTTTGCTGGATCTCAAAGGCACTATGGCGCTGCGCCGTGCCGACTATGTGCAGGCACGACAGGCTTTTGCCCAGGTTGCACCCTCCTTTTGGCAGTCTTCCTACGAATTTGAGACCTATCTGAAAAAGAATCCGTTCCGCTTGTCGGCACTTGCCGACCTGCAACGGGAGAGTGGGGCTGGCTTCCCCGGCAAACTGGCTGCGGCGGAAGCATTAGTGAGGCTTGAAGAGCAGTCGCGGCGGGTAAAAAATCCCGCGCAGGCGGCTACGGCTCTGCTCGAATTGGGGGTGGCCTGGTTTAATTTCAGCTACTATGGCAACAGCTGGATGATGTATGCTTATGGCAAGCGGGCGGCTGATACAGGTCAGGAAACAAGGGCTGCTTATCTGCCGCCGGCAGCAGCACAGCGCGATGATTATTTGGGGATGCAGCGCGCCAAAGGCTACCTTAGCAAGTTGCTTGCGTTGGAGGCAGATAAAGAACTGCAGGCACAAGCAGCTTATCTGCTGGGTCACATAGGGGAATTATTATTGCTGACTAAGTCAAAGCAGGAAGAGAAAGCCAATCCGGCAGTCTGGGAGGAGTTTAACAGCCGTGTGCTGTCGTATTACCTGCCCTTTAGCAGAGATTATAAGGGATCTGCTGCTTATCAAACGATAACATCTTCCTGCCCGGTGTTGCTCTACTATTTTGGTAGCGCAAACTGATTTTGACATGCATCCCGGCATGCTGAATAGCTAAATGCGGGAGTTTATCGAATAATGTGCGTTAGTTCTTTTCAAAAAGCGTATTTTCGCGCCGCGGATATGTATTTTGCACGGACTGGCCCGAATGTCTTGCAATGAATAAGGTTAGTGTGTTCGGGCGTTTCAGCCAGCGGCAAAACGATGTGTACTTTCATGCGTAATTGTGCTGCTGAAGAAGCGAAGCAGGTATTGAGTGACTGAAAAAAGGTTTTATCAGTCGTTTGAGACCCGTGAGAAAGTGCCGGATACATCGCACGAAGTTCCGCAGGCCAGTAGTAGTACTGCCTTCTAACGCATTTTGAAAAGTTACGATTGAATGGATAAGAACGCATTGATCGGG
This sequence comes from uncultured Saprospiraceae bacterium, assembly GCA_964441755.1. Taxonomy (GTDB): domain Bacteria; phylum Bacteroidota; class Bacteroidia; order Chitinophagales; family Saprospiraceae; genus JAUMBM01. Next base: position 122,938 of record CAYTVG010000003.1, on the reverse strand, counting down.
ATGACGTTGATCTTCCTGCTTTTTGTTGTATGGCAACAGTTTTTTTTGCCCGAACCAATTGACCCCAAGGCACAGGTTAGCCAGGTGGATAGTGTCCGGCAGCAAAAAGCTTCCGCTTCTGATGAGGCTGTCTTTGCCGAGGCCGACAATTCACCGGGCAGCGAAGCTGTCCGGCAGGATGACTCATTACGGATGCTCAGGCTACAGCTCCAGTACGGTGATTTTGCTGCTTCTGCTACAGGTAAGGAGCAGCTCAGTACCCTTGAAAACGAAGTCTTTATCGTTACTTTCACTAATAAGGGCGGGCGTATCAAGCAGGTAGAGCTGAAACAGCATGCCAAGCTGGTAGAGGAAGGGCCAAAACGAGTGCAGAAAAAAGAACCTCTGTTGTTGCTGGAGGATGAGAAAAATCGCTTTGATTACATGCTGCCGGTGGCGGGGCTGGATAAACCTGTAGCCAGTGGGAATCTGTATTTCACGCCCGAAATTGACGGCAATACCATCGTTTTTCGCGCATACGCCGGAGAGGGTAAATATTTCGAACAGCGCTATTCAATAGATGACAAAAGCTATGTCATAGACTACAAAATCAGCTGGAACGGCTTGCAGCAGACATTTGCCAACGATGCTCAGTCTGTTCAGTTGCGTTGGGTCAACTATCTCGATAAAATTGAGATCAATCACAGCTACGAGCGAAACTATTCTTCCGTTTACTACAAACCGCTGGAGGAAAGTAGTTCTTATTGTTCCTGTACTGCTTCAGATACAGAAGAACTCAAATCAACACCTGTCAAATGGGTGTCCAATGTAAATCAGTTCTATAATTCTTCGCTGATAGCGAATGAATCGTTTGCGGGAGCGAAACTGAGTACGGAGATGCTCGATGAAAAAGATGAAAATCTCAAGGTTCTACGATCCGTTGTTGATATCCCCTACGGACATGCTCCTGCGGAGTCTTTTGCAATGCAGTTTTTTGTGGGACCCAACGACTTTAGCCTGCTGCAGAATATGGGACATGAACTTACGGACATTATACCTTTTGGGCGCAGCATTTTTGGTGCTATTAACCGCTGGGTAATTCGTCCGATCTTCGATTTCCTTACAGGCTTTATCGGTAGCAAAGGGCTTGCCATTCTGGTACTTACCTTGTTGGTTAAGTTGCTGGTTTTTCCGCTGACCTATAAGATGATTCATTCTCAGTCAAAGATGGCTGCACTCAAGCCTTATATTGACAAACTCAAGGAAAAGCATCAGGATGATCAGCAGACTCAACAGATGGAGACGATGAAACTCTACCGGGAGTTTGGTGTCAATCCCCTGGGAGGTTGTTTCCCGATGTTGTTGCAGTTGCCTATTTGGTTTGCGCTTTATCGATTCTTTCCGGCTTCTCTTACGTTTCGGCAGGAAGGGTTTTGGTGGGCTACGGATTTATCGAGTTATGATGTAATTGCCATGCTACCGTTCAATATTCCTTTCTTTGGGGAGCATTTGAGCTTGTTTGCTATTTTGTGGGCCATTTCGACGCTGATTTATACCTACTACAATACACAGTCGATGGACTTCAGCGCCAATCCTGCAATGAAGTGGTTACAGTATATTATGCCGGTCATGTTTCTGGGCTTCTTTAACAGTTTTGCTTCCGGTCTCACTGCCTACCTTTTCTTTAGCAATGTGCTGAATATTGCACAAACGCTGGTAACCAAGCACTACATCATCAATCACGATAAAATCAAGGCAGACCTCGAGGCTTATCGCAAGAATCCAAAGAAAAAGACTGGTTTTCAGGAGCGTCTTGAAAATGCGCTGCGCGAGCAGCAGGAGCGCCAGGCAAAGCTTGAGCAGAACCGCACCAAGGGTAAAAAATAAGTTGCCTTAGTTTGTGCTGTGGTCATTGGCGGCGTCAGCCGCGATGACCACAGCACAAACTAAACCTAAATGATTTTCTGAAGTTTCCCCACCTTCAGCGGCAACATGCTTACAGCCCAACTTCCATCCAGACAGGCTGGTGATCAGAAAAGCGGAAGCCCAGGTCTATCGTTCGGACCTTGTGCACTTTCACATTCGGAGATACAAGAAAGAAGTCTATGAGTGCCGTATAAGTCTGTCCGGCACGGTAAGATTCGTATAACTTGCGGTTAGTTGCTTGTGTAGGGTCATATATCCAGCGCCAGTCAGCAGGCATGAAATCCGGATCAATGTTAGTGGGAATATTGCTCTCCCGCCCCTCAGGTGCTGCCATGAGGGGCTTGAAAAAGGGCGGAGCCTGATTCCAGTCGCCTCCGACAATTACATAATAACCATCTTCATACCATTGAGTAATCATGTCTTTGAGTGCTGCCATCTCAGCAGCTTTCAACTTGCCGTCCTTGTCATAAGCTGAAAAATGTGCGTTGACAACCATGAGTGTCCTGCCGTTGCTCAGCGGATATCTATGGATTGAAAGGCATCGATCCAACTGAAAAATACGCGTAGGCCATCCAAAATCACCCGGCAACTGGTATCGGTAGCTTTCCTCCGGCAGCCACCGGCTTAGCGTGGCCAGCCCGCTGTTTACCTCTCCATAAGCTCGCCAGGGCTCCAGCAGCGGAAGCGGTACGCGCTTCACCTGATAGTTGGGGGCATAAAAAGCCGCCATTGCAGGCACAGTTGAGCGAAGGCTATCAAATACAGGTAAATAATAACTTCTCCGGGAGGGTTGATCAACTTCCTGCAAGAGATAAATATCGCTCTGAATATGTCCTATGCCTTGGATAATACCTGCCAGATTCCGCTCCACGGAGCTACGGCTGGATCGGATCATCCCGCCACGGGCAAAAAGAAACTTCCCCTGATCATAGAAAAAATCAGCATCCTCACCCAGTCCGGCAAAACCAATATTCCAGCTGGTGAGACGGATGACTGTATCTTCTATAGCTGCGGGGGGAATAGTGTTGATTGCACTAATGTCGGCTCGGCCTTGCGGTTGCCAGTCATTGAGTGTTCCCTGTATAAGTACGGCTGCGATATAGCCAGTCAAAATGACCAGCATCGCAAATAAGGAACGGAGGATATATTTTTTCATGTTGTTACTTGGCGAATGTAGCGTGAGAAGTCAGATTAACTACAGAGAGCATTACAAATGGCTGAATTGTAGGGGAAATACTCTAATCCGGACGACTTGTCTTAGCCCAAAATATCTTCCATACTAAGCGGGCCACGTGCCCGGTGCTCAATAATCCAGCCGGCTGCCAGCAGTACGCCTTTGGCAAAACCCTCTCGTGAATGGGCTTCATGCCGGATGGTGATGTTGTCAATGGCAGAAGCAAAGACGACTTCATGTGTTCCCGGTACATCTCCTATTCGCTCGGAGAAGATGGGGATGGAAGTTGCTTTAAAAGGCGTATGCGCCGACCAGTGGTCTTTCTGCGGGAGCCGGGCTAGTAGATCGTTGGCCAGATGGATGGCTGTGCCGCTGGGAGCATCCAGCTTGCGCGTGTGATGGATTTCTCGTATCGATGGCTGATAGTCGCCCCATTGGGACATGCGTTCGGCCAGGTAGCGGTTGAGCGCAAAAAAAATATTGACACCTAAGCTGAAATTGGCAGCATACAGAAATGCCTGCTGTCGTTCTTCAGCCAATGCACGTGCCAACGGCAGCAAATCATGCCAACCGGTAGTGCCACAGACCACCGGCAAATCGGCCTGTAAACAGGCCTGAACGTGCGGCCAGGCCAACTCCGGCCTGCTGAATTCAATAGCAATATCGGCTTTGCGCAGTTGCTCAGCCGTGAGATCATCCGGATTGCTGCTGTTGATAATCAGTACAATTTCGTGGCCTGCAGCAACAGCCAGACTTTCAATAGCCTGTCCCATCTTACCGTAGCCAAGCAATGCAATCTTCATAGGCAATTAATGAGCTATTTTGTGCAATGATACACTTTTCCAGTGACGGTTGAAAATTAGTTAGGACATTAGAATGATCAAACGGAAATAAAGTTGAACAAAAAATATACCTTCGCATACTGTTATGACTAGCAAGCACAAAAGCGATCAAGCCCCCGTCGGTGTGTTGGGTGCCGGCAGCTTCGGAACCGCCATTGCTAATTTATTGGCGCTGAATTCCGACGTACTTCTTTATGCCCGCCGGCAGGAAGTGGTAGATGCATTTAATAGTGCCCGTGTTCATCATCGGGTGGCTATAAATCCCCGTATTCGCGCGACCAGTGACCTGACAGAGATTGTTTCCAGCTGTACGCTGCTGTTTCCCATCGTTCCTTCAGTCAATTTCAGGTCGCTAATCCAGGAACTTTCGCCTATGCTGCACCCTTATCACCTGCTGATTCATGGTACTAAGGGGTTTGATCTCAACGGTCTTGATGAAACACGCATCAGTCAGCAAGGGATTACCCGGGCTGAGATCAATACGATGAGTGAAGTGATTTTGCAGGAAACATCTGTAGTGCGTGTCGGTTGCCTGTCAGGTCCCAATCTGGCCAAAGAAATATTGGCCGGTCAGCCTACAGCCACGCTGATTGCCAGTCATTTCGACGAAGTAATTGATAAAGGTAAAAAGGTATTGTCAAGTAGCCGTTTTCACGTTTTTGGTTCCAATGATTTATTGGGTGCCGAATTGGCCGGCGCGCTCAAAAATGTTATCGCACTGGGATCAGGGCTGCTCAAGGGTTACGGAATGGGAAAAAATTTGCAGGCTATGCTGATTACCCGCGGGCTGATGGAAATGATTTACTTTGGTAAGGCTATGGGCAGCGAGCCGGCTGCTTTCCTGGGAACAGCGGGCATTGGGGATTTGGTTGCTACTGCTACCAGCAAAAAAAGTCGCAATTATACTTTTGGGTTTCGCCTGGGCTCAGGAGAAAAATACGAAGATGTTATTGCCAGCATGCCTGAGCTGGCGGAGGGTGTCCGCACACTGCGCATCGTTCGCCATTTGGCACGCTATTACCGGTTGCGGGTACCTATTACGGAAATGCTGTATCGGGTGGTCTTTGAGGGGTTTGATATGCGCAATGCCATGGATTACCTGATGAAATACCCCTACGACAAAGATGTTGATTTCTTATAAGTATCTAATTGGCGTGTGTCACATGCTTGAGATGCCGCTATTGCTGCAAATGCACTAAAAAAATTGTCTATGAATCAGAAGTTAAGGCTTTTGCTTACGCATGTTGGTGCCGTTCTGCTCTTTCTCGTTATTGCAGCGGTGTATTTTGAACCGCAGTTATCCGGCAAAGTTATTCAACAGGGTGATGTGATACAGTACAGGGGGATGGCCAAAGAACTGGACAATTACTATGAAAAAACGGGGGTGTTGGCCTTGTGGACCAACTCTATGTTTGGGGGGATGCCTTCTTATCAGATTAATACCATCAAAGATGGCAACCTGCTGACGATTGTCGATGATGCTACCAGGCTCTTCATAGACGAACCCATCGGACGTTTTTTTGCAGCCATGGTTTGCTTTTATATCCTCATGGTGGCTTTGGGGGCATCTCCTCTGCTCAGTATTGCTGCTGCTGTGGCCTTTGGGCTGACAACCAACAACATGATCTTATTCGAGGCTGGCCATAACACCAAGGTCCGGGCTATTTCCTTTCTCCCGCTCATAGCAGCCGGTATGTTGCTGGCTTACAGGGGGCGCTACCTCTGGGGAGGTGTATTGTTTGCTTTAGGAGTAGGTGTCAATGTGATGTCGAATCACGTACAGATGAGTTACTACTTCTTTCTTACGCTGATCATCATGGGATTGGCTCAGTTGGTATACGACATTCGTCGTGGAGAAATGATCTCATTCCTGAAAGGAACAGCTGTGCTGTTACTGGGGGGACTACTCGGATTAGGCAGTTCTGCTTCGAACCTCCTTCCTACCTATGAATACTCCAGGGATACCATGCGGGGGGCTCCCATTCTCAAACCGGAGGAGAATGCAGTACCGGCCAGCAGTAGTGAGACGGAGGGGCTTGCTTGGGATTACGCCATGCAGTGGAGTAATGGTACTATTGACCTTTTTGCATCTTTCATCCCGGGGGTAGCCGGTGGAGGTTCCCAGGAAACGGTTGGTCCTGAGTCTGCAATTGCTACCGATTTGCGTAGTAAGGGTGCACGCCTGCCTGCAGAAATACCCGCACCGCTGTATTGGGGTAAGCTGCCCTTTACCAGTGGTCCCATCTATTTTGGGGCTGTTGTCTTCCTGTTGGCAGTATTGGGTGTTTTCTGGGTGAATGGCCCTGTTAGATGGTGGCTGGCCGGTGGTGCTCTACTGACGTTTATGCTGTCTTTGGGCAGCAACCTTGCGTGGTTCAATCGCTTGGTCTTTGATTATTTTCCGTTGTACAATAAGTTCCGAACTCCCAACTCTGTATTGAGTATCACAGCTTTTCTGTTGCCTCTCCTGGGCTTCTGGGGGTTGTGGCAGCTAATTAAAGCAGAAGGTCAGGCTGTATGGCAGTCTATGATGAAGAGCCTGTACATTGGTGTAGGTACACTGCTGGCTGTAAGCTTGTTTTTTGTTGTCATGGGACCTTCCTTCTTTGACTTCAATACTGCCGGAGATGCGCGCTATGTAGAGGCAGGCTATGATTTGGGAGCGATCATTGCAGACAGACAGGCATTCATGCGTGCAGATGCATTTCGTAGCTTTCTGTTGATTGCGCTGAGCGGTGGCCTCATTTGGGCCTACATGCGAAAAATGATTAGTTCGTCTGTTATGCTGTCGGGCTTACTGTTGCTGACGGTTTATGATTTGTGGTCTGTAGATAAGCGGTATGTCAATGAAGACAATTTTGTGACGCCTACAAATTATAGGGACAACTTTACAGCGCGTCCGGTTGATGAAGAGATTCTGCGCGATAAGGATCCTAGCTATCGGGTGATGGATCTGACAGTCAATACATTCAATTCAAGTATGCCCTCTTACTACCACAAATCTGTCGGAGGGTATCATGCTGCCAAACTGCAGCGCTATCAGGATATGATTGACCGCCACTTTTCAAAGGGCAATCAGCGCAGTCTGGATATGCTAAACACCCGCTATTTCATAACGGGTACTGCTGAGGAGCCTAAGTTACAGCGAAACCCGAACGCACTGGGCAATGCTTGGTTCGTTGATAGTATTTATTGGGCTACATCGCCCAATGAGGAGATTGACGCACTCAATGTCATTGATCCTGCACGCGTAGCTATCGTTCACGAACCGGAATTCAAGGATTACCTGACTGGTTTTGAAGCGAAAGATGCAGTTGGTTCCATTGAACTGACAGAGTATGCTCCGGACAAACTTACCTATTCAGTAGAGGCTTCTGCAGCGCAACTGGCCGTATTTTCTGAGATCTGGTACGGTCCTGATAAAGGGTGGCAAGCTTATATTGATGGCAAACCAATGGACCACATAAGGGTCAACTATATCTTGCGTGCTATGAAGATACCGGCAGGCAAACACACAATTGTTTTCGAGTTTGATCCTGTCTCCTACAAGACGGGTCTGATGGTTTCAACTGTCTGTTCATCGGCTATACTGCTGGCACTGTTGGGGTTGATAGGTGTGCAGGGATATCAGTTTGCTACAAGCCCTGTTGTGGCAGAAGCTGTAGAAAAAAAGCCTGTTGCCAAAGCGTCAATTAAAAAAACGGGCAAGAAGTAGGGCATGGATGCAGCGCTCTTTGTTGTTCCTTACCGCTTTCTGCCCCCGGCCAATGGGGGGCAGAAAGCGGCCTGGGGTTTTGCTTACTGGCTGGGCAAAGCAAGGTCTCTATGGGTGCTGAGTACAGTTGATAATGAGCCTGTACTTGCTGCAGAAACGTCGTTTCACCTTCTTCCCTGGCTCAATAAACGCCCCTGGCGGTACCTAAGTCCACGTTCCGCCATGCAGTTGTATCGGGCTATTCGTTCTTATCGCATCAGGCACCTGATTGTCCAACAGCCGTTTTTTGCACTTTTGGCTGCCTGCATCTGTCGTCCCTTAGGGGTTCACCTGTATATTTACAGCCACAATCTCGAATACATTCGGTTTAGGTCAATGAATAAATGGTGGTGGCCTCTGGTATGGGTGACGGAGTACCTGGCCTATCGCCTGGCTGATCACGTGTTGTTTATTTCTGCGGATGAGCGCCAACCTGCGATTAATACCTTCGGTTTGAGGGAAAGTAGCTGCCACGTTTTGCCTTATGGCACAGATTTGCGGGAGCAGCCCGAACGGGGCAATGCGGGCAAGGATGTCCGCAGGCGTCATGAGCTGCCGGAGAACGCACACATCCTGCTTTTCTTCGGTCCTTTGGGATACGCGCCCAATCAACAGGCGCTGGACAGGATCATCAATGAACTACTGCCTTATCGGGATCAGTTGGGGGATGAAGTGCACTTCTTTATCTGTGGAGGTGGATTGCCTGCAGCTTATCACAGCCATGACAGTATGCGGGCAACAGGCTTTCATTATTTGGGCTTTGTCAAAGATATAGATACTTACTTGCTGGCTTGCGATCTGATGATTAATCCGATGGAAAGCGGAGCAGGTATCAAAACCAAAGTGATAGAGGCTATAGCAGCAGGGCTTCCTGTTGTCAGTACAGCAAACGGAGCCTTAGGTGTCGACCAAGCTGTATGCGGAGTGATGCTCACAGTCGTTCCCGATGGTGACTATCATGCTTTTCGCACTGCAGTTGCCTCGCGGCTGCGGCAGCCAAGGCCACTTACGCCACAGGTTTTTTTTCAAAATTACCACTGGCAAAATTGTTTGCATCCATTGCTGCAACTAATGAATGAAGACAAAACAGTAACAAAATAAACGGGGGGGTGAATAGTATTCATATCCCAATCATTTTTAATAAACAAACGCATGTTCGGGAATTTCTGCTAAAGGCACTAATGAGGGTTTATGCACGTATTTTTACGGCTTCTGAAGGAGGATAGCCGGTACTACGCGACAGAAAAAATAATAGTCCGTGCATACACCACAGCAGTTACAGCTTTTGGCATAAATCACTCAATACGCTCTAAATCGAGATAATATGAATCTTCTGCAGCGAATATTACAATCAAAGCAGCTGGAACGACTGCAGCGTGGTTTTGGTAAGGCAACAGGTCTGCATGTAAGGCTGAAACGGTTTACGGCTTCGGCAAGTCCCGAGCTGCGAACAGCGATGCTGGTCAAAGGTATGGGAATCAATTTGGTGTTGGATGTAGGCGCTAACACAGGACAATTTGCAGAATCGCTCTATGATTTTGGATATACGGGGCGGTTGATTTCTTTTGAACCAACCAAGGCTGCATACGAACTTTTGAAAAAACGGGCTGAAAATTATCCCGCTTGGGAGGTGGCAGCGCGCGCTGCTATCGGGGATAGCGACGGTAAAGTTATCATGCACATTTCTGATGATGACGTATTCAGTTCTGCACTGGAAATTGACGATCAGTATACTTCGCACAATCCTAAGGCTCGTATCATTGGCAAGGAAGAAGTCCCCCTGCATCGGCTGGACAGTATCTATAAGCAGTATACAACAGGTATTGACAAAGCGGTTATTCTTCTTAAAGTGGATACGCAAGGATTTGAAAAGCAGGTGCTTGACGGAGCGGAAGAGCTGGTGGCCCAGGTGAAGGGTATTAAAATTGAGATACCACTCTACCCTATCTATAAGGGTACAGCGTTTTCGTTCTACGATATTATTGCCTATATGCAGGAACGTGGATTCCAGCCGTATAGCATCCAGGTAGAGGGGGTTGATTTGCCGACCGGGCGGGTCAACACCATTGACGGACTTTTTTTCAGAGACTAACATAACTGCCTAAGTGCGCATCCGGGAAACAATCCAGTTGATAATTAGGAGGTAATTCTTGTACATTTTCAAGCTCCTGATGATCATGGCCGGAGGTCGTGACCGACTAATTGATAAACTGATGAAAAGGGCCTGTTTGGGCATGAAAAAAATCCCGGATATTTACTCAATGGTAGTCGATAGACTTAGGTAAAATATGCCGGCTCTTGAGCTTAAGCATATCGGCCAGTCTCATGGCTCTGTTATTGAGCATTCGAAAACTGCGAAACCAAAGTGGCAGTTTATGAAGATAGCGGAGCAGGTACAGCCAGGTTGCAGGGTAAATTTTGCGGACTCGCTGCCCGTCGAATTGGCTGCTGTCTTTGCCACCCCAGCGGAAGCGCTTGTAGGGGCGTCCGCGGTGCTGAACAAAGTAGGCATAGGGCAAAGTGGTAGCCCTGTCAAGGGGAGGTAGGGACTGATTGGCGATGAGAGAAAATACCTCCTCCCAATTGGTTGGCTTATAGACGCAATGTAGGTATTGGTAAGAAGCAGGTGCCAGCAATATGGAAGTATTTCCCCAGAAAGTCGCTTCAATGCCGGTAGTAGAACCGAATACAATCACTTTGTCGCAGGCGTCCATGAGTGAATAAGTATCTATAGTTGCATCAGCCGGAATGATGGTAAGGTTATTAAAACTAAGCGCTGCGATTCCTTTTGTCTGGGGGTTGTCAACGCCGCGAAGGTTGGGGTGCACGCGGAGGTAAAAATGAAAATCTGATTGGTTTTCAAAGTGGCGTAATATCTTTTCAATGGCCTCGTTCTGGTTATCGTATAAATCCGGTGCCCACTCGCTGAGTGCCACAAATTCGTCATCTGAAGAATTGAGGATGGCTATATTGCAACGCTTTTCATCGAAACCTTCAGGCAGAGCTCCCTTGACCATTTTTTCAAGAAAGGTGCTGTTATACAGTTTATGGCCATTACGGCACTGTTGAAACCAGGCGATTGCTTCAGCCTCGCGTTGCTGAGGATCCGCCTTTTCCCATACTTCTTCCAACTGTTGCTGAAAGATTCGGATACTGTGCGGGAGTCCGTTGGGATAGGTATTGTAGTGCGTAAAATTTACCTCCATCTCCATAGTGTAGTATTCGATACCCAGTTGTTCACACACTTCGACGAAGGGGAATACTTCTGCAAATCGACCATTGTATATGAACACACGCTCCGGCTGTAGCATTTCGATGTACAGCCGGGCATTGAGAAGTGCCTGTAGCGCTACCCGCAACTGTTGTTCCACTAGTTCAGGATGTGTGAGGGAGCTGACATAATTTGAACGTGTAAGAGAAACAATACTCGATACCACTCCCCGGCCTATATTGATGCCCTCATACCTATATGTTCGAAGTGACTTCATATCTTCGAAAAAAGGAAAAACATGCCGGGCAACCTCCTGAAATTCATGCAGCTTGTGGCGGTTTGACTGCTGAATACCCGTACGGGTATGAAAATGAGCAGAACGACTTTCACATATAGCGCAACCCAGTAAGTTGTGCACAGGGTTGAAGTAACAAGCCTCGAGGCAGCCGTTACAGCTAAGTACATGCACGTCGAAACCATCGTTTCTGAGTTCATCGATTACTTCCAATTCCATGGCCAGTGAAGGCACACTTATACCCTGGTTGGAAAAAATCAGCGCTTTTTTCATAGTTTGGTACTTAGAGAACCGCTCCGGGGCTCATCAAGCAATCATGGAGGGATATCAAAGCTGAGAAAAAGAAACACAAAAGTAATTAATTGCATACAATTTACAATCTTTGCAGCAGTCTTTCGTCAAATGGGAATAGTAAGTGAACAGGGTTTTCGGGACAGCACCATCACCTACCTCGGGGTGCTGATTGGTGCTTTCAATGTTATACTTGTATATCCGAGATTCCTCACGCCTGAGCAACTGGGACTTTACCAATACCTTGTAAGTACGGCAATTATTATTTCACCATTGATACTGTTAGGTTCTTCCAGTATTGTGATCCGCTATTTTCCCATGTTTAAGGAAAAAAGTGGTAATGGCCATGATCTGTTGGTGCTGTTGCTGCTGTTGCCATTGGTCGGTACGCTCGGCTTGCTGTTACTGGCAGCTTTATTGGGAGAAACCTTAGCGGTTTTTTTTGATGGAAAAGATCCCTTACTACGGACTTACTTTCCTTATATCGTTCCCATCACATTCTTTTTTTCGATTGGGATGTTGCTGTTAAATCACAGCAAAAATTTCATGCGCTTTGCGGTGCCCAGCCTGCTTGAAAATACTTTTGTAAAGATAGGGTCTGCTGTAATTGCTGTCCTACTGTTCTATCAGGTGCTAAGCCTTGGGGGATTCGTAGGATCTATTGTTGTCATTTATGCGCTAATGATGATAGGACAGGCATTCTATCTGTACCGCCTGGGAGGGTTTCGTTTTCAATTACCCGGCCGTCTGCCCGATCGTACGCTGCTAAAGGAAATGAGTATATATGGCCTGTACAGCATCTTAGGTAGTCTGGGCGCTACCATGATGACCTGGCTGGACAAGGCGATGATTCCCCTGTTAATTGAGGAAAAAGGAACGACAGCACTGGGAATTTATGCGATTATGGCTTACATAGGAACAGTCATAGATGTCCCCAAACGCTCCCTTGAAAAGATCACAGCACCTTTACTCTCACAGGCGTTTATTGACAAAGACTGGGATAAAATTGCTGATCTGTATAGCAAGACTTCCATCAATCAATTGATTATCGGGCTATTGTTCTTCCTGGGAATATGGCTGAATATTGATGATTTGCTGCGAATTATGCCCAACGGGCACTTGTATGCCGAAGCCAAAATTGTTGTTCTGTTTTTGGGCATTAGTGCCTTGCTAGATATGATTACGGGAAACAATTCTCAAATCATACTTTTTTCCGATCGTTACAAATCGTATTTGTACATACTGCTGGTCCTTGTCAGCCTGAATGCTTTTTTTAATTACCTGTTTATCGGTAAGTTCAATATGTATGTAAGCGGAGCAGCGCTGGCCACTCTACTGGCAGTAGGACTGTTCAATCTGACAAAGATGGTTTACATTTGGATTGTCTGGAAGATACATCCATTTTCTCTGAAGATGCTGGCAGCACTCCTCATTGCAGCAGGGGTGTATCTTTTGACAGTTATTGTTCCCTGGCCAGCCAATCCTTGGTTGGGATTATTGACAAAATCTACGCTCATCACTTTGGTCTATGGCTTAGGAATCTGGACTTGGCAATTATCCCCGGATATCAATGCTTTGGTCAACAGTTTGTTGTCAAAAATAAAAAGAAGATAGCCCAACGGGCTGCACTAATTGCAACATAAAATTTGTGGATTTACAAATATTGATATACTTTTGCAGTCGAAAATAGTCGCAGGACGGTCTCGTAGTACAACGGATAGTATGTGGGTTTCCGGAGCCCAAGATCTAGGTTCGATTCCTAGCGAGACCACAAAACTTCAGAAGTCGTTCAAAAAGGTTGCATAACAACCGGGCGCAAACCAAATTGTCGCATGACATCCAGAAAAATTGTACCTTGTTGTGAAAAAAAATGATGAACAAGGAAGAGTTCCTGAAGCTGGCAGAAGCCAAATACGCAGAGATACATGCCCTGAAAGAGGAGCCTACTTTCCTGGATTATGAGAGAGGCTTTGTAGAACTATGGACTGAGTTGGGACGACAGGTTCTGCAGTCTGAACTGGGTGATCCCGGAATAGACCGTCGGAAAAAAAAAGATCCGGACAACCCTGTGGAGAATCGAGCTAAGAAAGACTAACCGGTTTATTGAGTGTATGCAACACCGCATTGCCATAAGCCCGTTGCTGCAGAGTCATATGCTGGAGTTTGCCAACGGGCAGCCCTTTGGACGAGCCATGGGTTTGTTACATACGGCTCTGCCGGCGGTTAATATGAGCAGCTCTCAGAGTCAACGCCTTACCCAGTACATTGGTAATCTGCCGGCCTCGGAGGAGCTGCTAACAAGCCCTGGTTTTAGCTTCGCCCCACCAAAAGATACACAGGGTGAAGAGGCTGTAAGCGAGGACGTACTTTGTGAAACTCGACAAGACGCATGTACAACCGCAGCGTGTGAAGAATCTGTAAGCGAGGATGTGCTTTATGTTGAGGTTGATGGCGGGCACCTTCGAACGGATGAAGGATACCGGGAGACCAAAGTAGGCAGAATTTTCGGAGGGCATCACTTTATCAAAAAATCATCTGATAATGAGAAGGTTGGACTCAGAATGCAGCTTGAAAAATCCGACTATCTTGCCCAATTGGGCAGTCACAGCGAGTTTACCGCCCGCTTTGATAAGCTCATCTGTGCACACCTGCATCAGACACCTGCAGCCCGGCTGGTAGCTATTTCGGACGGAGCAGAATGGATTGGCAAATGGCTCACAGACAGGTACCCCAAGGCGGTAGTGATCCTTGATTTTTACCATGCACTGGAGCACCTGTCCAACTTTGCACAGCTTGTCCTTGAAGTAAAAGCTGAACGATCAAAATGGATTGAAGTGCAACAGAAAAAGCTTTTGAAGGGTCAGACGGAGCAAGTCATCGCAGCCATCAAAAGAAAAAGTAAAGGCTGCGGTAAGAACGCCAATGAGCAAGCTAACCAGCTAATTGCCTACTACGAGAAAAACCAATACCGTATGAAATACAATGAGTACCGCGCCGCCGGGTATTGTATTGGCAGCGGAGCCATAGAATCTGCGATAAGCACTGTGGTACAACAACGTTGCAAGCTAGTTGGCCAGCGATGGACGAATAGAGTCACTGCGGTATTGAATATCAGAGCTATCCTCAAAAGTGGTAAACGTGAAAAATTGAGGGCGATTATCAGCCAGCAAATGGGGGCTCCTAAGGCTGCTTAAGCGACAATTTGGTTTGCGCCCTAACAACCTTACTAATTTGTTTTTTGTCTTGTACTTTCCCCAACAGGAATTGAAATTCCTTTTCTTATCTACGACTCTTTACCTTTGTCTTATCATGCCCGTTTTTATCCCTAACGTTCATATGCACAGAAGCTGTGGTTAAGACAGGTATGGGCGGCTGAATCCCAATAAGATGATCGTGATAAAGTACTACATTTCCTATATTTTCAATTTCTAAGTCGTATGTTAATAAGAACTATCAGCTTGTTGATAGCTTTTCTGGTATCATTGGCTGCCTTTGCTCAGGAAGGACGCAACTGTGGTACCATGGAGGAGCTAAACCATCAACTGCAACAGGACCCGGAGATGGCGTTGCGAATGGAAGCCATTGAACGCTTTACCCGTGACTATCAAGAACGTAACCCCAATGAAGGGGGGCGTATGGTCGTAACAATTCCGGTGGTATTCCATATCATTCACAACGGGGATGCTTACGGCACCAATGAAAATATTCCTGATGAATTGGTGCTCGCACAGCTACAGCAGCTTAATCAGGATTTTGCACTGCTAAATACAGATGCCGGTAATATTCCTTCACTCTTCCAGTCTGTAGCAGCCAATACAGAGATTCAGTTTTGTCTTGCCCAGCGTAGACCAGACGGAACGGCTACAACGGGCATAAATCGTGTCAATGGTGGACAGGCAACCTGGACGTCTTCGCAGATCAACAATACCCTCAAGCCTTCAACCATCTGGGATCGCAATCAGTACCTTAATATTTGGAGCGTAGCCTTCGGAGGTAGTAGCTCGGGACTACTGGGGTATGCACAATTCCCGGGGGGGGCAGCGAATACGGATGGTATTGTATGTGCTTACTTTACGTTCGGCTCGCTGGCGCTACCCAATCCTGCCGGAGGTAACTATGCCCTGGGACGCACCGCGACACATGAGATTGGCCACTGGCTAAATTTGAGGCATATCTGGGGCGATGCAACCTGTGGCAATGACCTTGTTGCCGATACACCCGTGCACAATACCTCCAATAGTGGCTGTCCTGCCTATCCGCACCTGAGTACCTGTACCGGCAATCCGGTTGAAATGACCATGAACTATATGGATTATACCAATGATGTCTGTATGTTTATGTTCACGGCAGGGCAGAAAACTCGTATGCAAGCAGTGCTGCAGACGGGTGGTTCAAGGGCTAGCTTGCTAAACTCTCTCGGGTGTAGTCCACCCGCAGCTAGCTGTGGAACAGCTGCCGGCCTGAATACAACCAATGTCACTACGACTACGGCCACCCTAAACTGGTCGGCGGTGACAGGGGCCAGTAGCTACAATATTCGTTATCGGGTTACGGGTACAACCACTTGGACTACGGGGTCGTCAGCTACTACTTCTTTGGCAGTTAGTGGGTTGAGTCCGCAAACAACATATGAGTTTCAAGTGCAGGCTGTCTGCGCTGTCACAGGTGCCTTCTCTGCTTCTTCCAACTTCACAACGCTTTCAGCGATTAGTTGCGGCACTCCTACGGGTTTCTCCAATGGAGATATTACACTAACGACAGCGGTTATCAACTGGACAGCTGTTGCCGGGGCGACTTATTATAACTATCGGTACAGGCAGCTCGGATCCTCTGCCTGGACTACCGGCACTATCGGATTTAATACCCTTACCCTGACTGGGCTGAGCAGTGGTACGCAGTACGAATTTCAGGCACAGGCAGTATGTACTTCAACACCAGGTAGTTTTAGCAATTCGCATATTTTTACAACCCTGCAAGACGGCGGTTGCCCTGTGCCCACAGGTCTGGCAGCATCGAATGTTACGCCCACAACAGTGACAATCACTTGGTCGGCTGTATTTGGAGCCAATAACTACAACCTGAGGTGGAGGATACAGGGTAGTAGCAGTTGGCAGGAAACAACTATTTCCAATACAAGCTTCACCGCAACCAATTTGTTGCCTGCAACATCCTATGAGTTTCAGGTGCAGGCCAATTGCGTTCGCTCTTTGGGCATTTACTCCGCTTCTTTGGTGGTGGTTACTGCCAGTGTATCCGGATGCGGCACACCCACAGGTCTTAGCGCCAACAACATTACCTTCAACAGCGCTGTCATAACATGGCTGTCAGTTCCTGGGGCTAGCTCCTACACTGTACGCTGGCGGCAACAGGGAAGTGGTGTGTGGAGTCTTTCTGGTACTTTTGTCAATAGTATCAGTCTTTTCAATCTATTAGCTAATACTGTTTATGAATTTGAGGTACAGGCAGTATGTGGGGGAACATTGAGTGCTTTCTCTACAACAGGCTCATTCACAACCTTGCAGCAGCTTGCTTGTGGTCAGGCAACTAACTTGAGTGCTTCCAACGTTACAGAAAGCGGGGCTATCTTATCGTGGACCTCTGTAAATGGTGCTAGTTCATACAACGTTCGCTGGCGTATTGTAAATGCAGCCAACTGGACAACGACGGTCGCCGGCAGTAACTCAATATCGATCAGCAATCTGACAGCGGGTTCATTCTATGAGTTTCAGGTACAAGCGGTTTGTGGTGTAAATACAGGTGCTTTCACAAACTCTGTATTCTTTCAGACGTTGGGTGCGGGTGTTTGTACAGATGTTTATGAGCCCAATGAGACTGCTTCTTCTGGCTTGCCGCTGTCGCCGGTTAATGTGGAATTTCAGGCCGCCATCAGTGCTGCTACGGACAATGATTATTTTCGTTTTGCTAATACGCCGGAGCAAAAGAATATTCGCATCGAACTGACAAACCTTCCTGCGAATTATGCTATCCAGTTGTATCGCGACAATATACTTCTTGCGACTAACCAACTACCGGGAACCATTAACAAGACCATCATCTATAATCGCGGTCCTGTTTCTTCTAACTACTATGTCCGGGTATTCAGCAATGGGGGTGAATCAGCTCCTAATCAATGTTATACGCTGAAAATACGCATCAATGAGAACGGCTTGCGTACTGCGGAAGATGGAGTTGTGGCGGAAGGCGCTCCAAGTGCTGATTTCAATGTATTTCCCAATCCTGCTCAGTCAACTGTGCTGATCAATCCTGTAAAAACAGCAGATACAGAAGTTGAGGAGGCCGTGTTGAATGTATTGGATATGTCGGGACGTCAACTCATCTCCCAAACATTTTTACTGCTTGGTGATGAGCAGCATTTGTTTACGCTTGACGTAAGTACGCTGCCTGCCGGTATGTATATGGTACAGCTCGTACAAGGTGAGGCAACCGCATTCAGAAAACTACTCATAGCCCGCTAAGGCAGGCTTTTCGGTAAATAATCTATACATAGCTCCTGGTGGCTTAGGCTGCCGGGAGCTATGTGCTTATGGCAAATGTTTGTCGAGTTGTGGGCTCGTAGCCTGTATTGCTGCTTGCTGCAATGTCTGGTCGGCCAGCAGGCTATTGACCCATAGCGGTAAATCCAGGTATTTGAGCGCCTTTCGCTCGTAGGGGTCTTCTTTAAGTTCTTGAAGATCAGTTAAAAAAAACCGGAATGCATCTCTTCGTTCCGAGGCAGGTTTGCCAATAACTTTGCGGAGTATGGTCACACCAAGCCGTTGGAGTCTGCTCACATCACGTCCTTTTTTGAGAAGGCGCTGCAATGCGGTTAGACGGTAATCCAGCAGCATAAACTGATCAAGCTGGTAGCGGCATAACAGCTCCAGTAAATGCGCATTATAGTGTATGTCCTCACGAAGAAAGCTGCTTCGGGTCTGCAGAATGTCATCTAATATATCCAGAGCTGCAGCGTATTTTCCTTGGGCAAAATATATGTAGGCAAATTTATAGTAAAAGAGCATAGACCGGTGTTCGTCAATCCGGTCTTTGTACTTAATGAGCCCCTCTTTGACTTGCTGCATAGTAATTTCGGCCTGTTGGTAATCATTGGCCAGTAGGTGGAGGTTGAGTTTTGACAAAGACAGGTACTGAAACGCCAGTAAGTTGCTGGCGGGCATGAATGTGTCTGCCTTGTCTTCAACAAAAGTATTGAATTCCTGCAGGTATCTGTGGAATGAATACAGATCGTCAAGCAGGAAGCAAAAGAGTAGCAGGTAATACAATCCCCGCATGTATAGGTCAGGGTCTTTGTCTCGCATCTGTGGGTATAACCTGAATAATATTACCCATTCAGCGGCATTTTCACGAGCGGCATGCAGATCGAGGCGGATGTAGTTGAGCCACATATGAGCCTGAAATCGGTTAACTTTTTCAAAGAAAGTTCCTATTGATTCCACCCGCTTTGGCAGTGGCTGCATTTCTTGCCAGGCTTGTTTGAGACGCTGCCGCTCCTCATCGCTGCGGGTGTGCCCGTGGTCTATATAATAGCCTTGAATTTGGATATTTAGGTTGCTCAATTCATTGGCTACCAAAATCATTTCACTTCTGTGTGTAGCATCGATGAGCAGTTTGTCCATCTTTCTGCTTACCTGTCGCGAACGGGTAATGTGCCGTGCCTCGATGTTTTTTTGGAAGTCGAGAATTTCAAGTTGCAGTATATCCTGATGGTTATCTTCTGCCGTAGCCCGACAACGTTCGAGGATTTTCAGGCTTTCCATATAGAGCCCCTTGCTATACAATACGCGTGCAAAGTCAAGCTGTTCGCGAATTTCAATATCAATATTTCGTTGTATGTGTATAAGGCGCAGACTTATTAGTAATTGACGGTACAGGTGGCGTTTTAAATGAGGTAAATGGGATCGTTCGGATCCGCCCAGCCGGACCACAAGCTCGTCTTCATCATAATTGTCCATACGATCCATCAGGTCGAAAAGACGTAAAAATTTTCTTTCCTGCTGACTCATGGTACGGTTGGCATATAACCTAAAGTGACGCTTTTCTGCTTTGGTAAGTGTTTTTATCAACCTGAAAAGTTGGTCTTTAGAAGAGGTGGACATGTCAGGAGGATTAGTTGTAATTATTTGTAAATTAGTTATTTGAAAAAAAATATTGATGCTTGGGTATGAAAGAGTAGAAAATATTTCGATTAGGAGAGGGCAGCTTTGCGTAACTATATTTGTGTCATGTTAAGGCGGTAAGGCGGCCACTAAGGTTAACAGGCACAAAAGTTGGTGAGAGTTAGCCGGACGTCGACAGATAACACATACTGCAAACATAATAAAATAATGAAAAAAATTGAAGCCATCATCAGACTTTCACGTTTCGACAAGGTTCGCGACGCTCTGGCTGACATTGGCCTCGATTTTTTTACACTCAGTGAAGTCAAAGGATTCGGTCTGCAGCGGGAGGAAAAGTTGTTGTACAGAGGTAATGCTTACGAATCTGATTACATCGCGAGGCTTAGACTGGATATCATCTGTGAGGATGATAAAGTGGAGACCGTCATTCAAGCTATTATGCTGGCCGGTCGAACTGGTGAAATAGGTGACGGCAAAATTGCAGTCTACGACATTGAGCGGGTGCTTAGAATTCGCACCGGTGAAGAGGGGGCTGAAGCTATTTAAACTAACGAACATCGCCCGATAAACGATTCTGTTTTCTGATAATTTCCTATACAGACATGTTCACTCGTCATGCTGCTGTATCACATGGTGATACATATGATATTTTTATGTCTGAACAAAAATGAAATCAATCAAAGCAAAATATTGATCAACATGGTTAAGAGTAAATTGGAGTACATTTGGCTCGATGGTTACAAACCAACACAGGGTTTGCGTAGCAAAACCAGAATTGAGAAAAACTTCAGCGGCTTGCTGGAGGATTGCCCGATGTGGTCATTTGATGGCAGCTCGACAGAGCAGGCTCCCGGCAATTCTTCTGATTGTCTACTCAAACCTGTTTCTATCTTCCCCGATCCGGGCAGGCGTGATGCTTTTTTAGTTATGTGCGAAGTGCTTAATGCTGACGGTACGCCACATGAGAGCAATGGCCGCGCAACTATTGAGGATAATGATAATGATTTTTGGTTTGGTTTTGAGCAGGAGTATTTTCTGTGGGATCTGACGATCAATAAGCCTCTTGGTTTCCCGGCGAGCGGTTATCCGCAGGCGCAAGGTCCTTACTATTGTTCCGTTGGTGCAGGCAAAGCTTTCGGACGCCACATTGTTGAGGAGCACTTGGATATGTGTATTGATGCTGGTATCAATGTTGAGGGTATCAATGCTGAGGTGGCTCCCGGGCAGTGGGAGTTCCAAATATTTGCAAAAGGGGCCAAGGAGGCTGGTGATCAGGTATGGGTAGCTCGTTATCTTTTGGAGCGTATCGCAGAGAAATACAATATTGGTATCAACTGGCATTGTAAGCCTGTACATGGAGACTGGAATGGTTCCGGTATGCATGCCAATTTCTCTAACTCTACGCTGCGCAACTGCGGAAGCCAGGCTGTCTACACAGAAATTCTGGAAGCTTTTCGTCCCAATACCCAGGCTCACATTGCTGTATATGGAGCTGATAATCACCTGAGATTGACAGGCAAGCACGAAACGCAGTCAATTGATAAGTTTAGCTATGGGATCTCAGATCGCGGTGCTTCTATTCGCATTCCAATTGCTACTGTTGAGCGTGGCTGGAAGGGGTATTTGGAGGATCGTCGTCCCAATTCTGCTGCTGATCCATATAAGGTAGCCGCACGCATCATTAAAACGGTTAAATCAGCTTTAGTGCCTGCTTAGGTTGTTAGCCTATCCTGTTTTCCGAAAACCGGATAGCTCTGTGTATATTAACAAGATTCCGGGCGGCCTAGGCCGCCCGGAATCTTGTTTGTATTTAGGGGGCGTCTATGATGGATTTTGGCGGGTCTAAGCCGCCTCAAAGCCTATGCATATTTTGTTTATACGTGCAAAATGCGCCAGGTCATTTCCTTCAGGAGGTCGACTTCCGATTTCCCCGTGCCACTATAATCGACACCCTTGCTTTTTAAGTCGTATTCTTTTAACAGCCGGATGACCTGCTCTGTCTTGCTGCGTGTGTAGTTTTTAGCTGCTGAGCGATAGTCTCTTACCGCATAAATGCTGCGCAGCTGCAATTTTTCCATGACCTCTTTATCTGTAGACTGGCCCAGTTCAGTAAGCTGATATACCTTGCTGAAGTAGCCGTACAGGCTTCCTATTACGACCGGCAGTGGGTTATTTTTGGGATTATCTCCAAAATAATTGATTATTCTGTTGGCTTGCAGTACATTGCGACTACCTAGTGCTTTGTGTAGTTCAAATACATTATAATCCCGGCTGATACCAATATTTTGTTCCACATCCTGTGCGCTAATACTTGCACCTGCCGGGATGCTGATGCTCAACTTATCGAGTTCATTGGCAATTTTAGACAAATCGGTGCCGAGGTACTCCCCTATCAGCGCTGCTGTCTGAGAAGCAATGGATAGTTTGCGGGCAGCCAGATAAGCGGTTATCCAGTCGGGCACCTCATTGTCGTAGAGGGCTTTGCTTTGAAAAACCAACCCGTGTTCTTTGATGACCTTGACAATTTCGCTGTTTGTATTTAATTTTTTGTGTTTGTAGCACAAAACCAATACAGTCTGTGGAGATGGATTTTTGGCATAAGGCAATAGTGTTTTTAGGTCTTTGATGTCCTGTGCTTCTTTAACAATAACAAGCTGCCGTGGAGCCATCATAGGAAAGCGGCGTGCAGCATCGACAATGGTGAGATGATCGGTATCTTTACCGTAGAGAATCGTCTGGTTGAATGCCCGCTCATGTTCCTGCAGCGCGTGTGCTTCAATGGCATCACAGATCTGGTCGATGAAGTAAGCTTCGTCTCCATGCAGCAAATAAACAGGCATAAACTTACCTGCTTTGATGTCTTTAAGGATGTCTGTATAGTTCATGAAAAGAGCTTGAATCAGGCAGAGGCTATGATTTTTCGGAGAAAGACGACAACCCGTACTGCCCAAAAGGCTTTGGACAGCATCTGCCACCCAAAGCCTTTTGGAACCGTTCAGTTTTTATACAGACAAAATGGCTGTGTACTACTGTAATACTGCTTTAACTGCATCAGCAGCATCTTGCAATGCGATGGCTGAACGTACATTCAGGCCACTCTCATCGATGATTTGCTTAGCCAGATCAGCGTTGGTACCCTGTAGTCGAACGATGATGGGTACAGGTATGTGGCCGATACTCTTATAGGCATCGACAACACCTTGAGCAACGCGGTCGCAGCGTACAATTCCACCAAATATATTGATCAGGATAGCCTTGACTCGCTCATCCCGTAGGATAATACGGAAGGCATTTTCAACCCGCTTGGCATCTGCTGTACCACCTACATCCAGAAAGTTGGCAGGCTCTCCGCCGGAAAGCTTGATAATATCCATGGTAGCCATTGCAAGACCTGCGCCATTGACCATACAGCCAACATTGCCATCAAGCTGTACATAGTTGAGATTGTAGCTTTTCGCTTCTACCTCCGTAGGATCTTCTTCGTATACATCCCGGTATTCGGCCAAATCAGCGTGGCGGAAAAGCGCGTTATCATCAAGTGTGAACTTACAGTCTACTGCAAGAATACTGCCATCCGGTTTGTGGAGACAGGGGTTGATTTCAACCAGACTTGCATCCGCACTGACAAAAGCTCCGTAGAGGCGGGTAACGAAGCGTGTCATGTTTTTGAATGCATCACCTTCGAGCCCCAGGTTGAAAGCAATTTTCCTCGCCTGAAATCCCTGAATACCCAAGGTAGGATCAATGTATTCTTTGTGAACCTTGTGGGGGGTGTGCTCTGCAACCTCTTCAATATCCATACCGCCCTCCGTACTGTATACGATGACGTTGCACTTGCGCGCGCGATCCGTGAGTATAGAGACATAGTACTCTTTGCAGGCGTCGAATTCAGCACCATAAGCATCTTCAGCCACCAGAACTTTACGTACGAGTTTACCGGGACCGTCAAGACCACCCGGTGTCTGTGGCGTTTTTAGCATCATACCGATGATGGCACCCGCTTTTTCCTGAAGCTCGTCCATGTTTTTTACCAGCTTCACTCCGCCACCCTTGCCGCGGCCTCCGGCGTGGATTTGCGCCTTGACTATAGCAATATTGCTGCCCGTTTCTGCGCGGAGGCGGTCATAGGCTGCAGTGGCCTCTTCGAGATTGTGAGCGATGTAGCCCTTTTGAATAGGGACATTGTATTTTACAAGAATCTCTTTGCCCTGAAATTCGTGAAGGTTCATATTGTGCGCAATTGATTTAATATTACAACCCAAAGGTACTGAATTTTGCTCGTCTGCCAAGGAATTCTACATCAGTTTTTGGGTTGACTTGCGCCGGACTGTTAATTGTATCGACAAATGCCTGGATGTGTATTTGTAAGTGTCAGCTTCGATGATTATGTTTGTGATTAGGAATGCCGGAGGGGCTATCTACTGTAAAACGCTCTTCTGCTTGCTGCCCGTGATCATCATCAAATTAGAACCAAATGCTTCGCACAAAAATTGCCGGTATCGGCCATTATGTTCCGGAAAGAATTGTTACCAACGATGAGTTGGCAGCTATCATGGATACTTCCGATGAGTGGATTCAAGAGCGTACGGGGATACAGCAACGTCGTTTTGGCAAAAAACACGAAGATACGACCACCACGCTCGGGGCTCGTGCTGCAGCAATTGCTATTGAGCGTGCAGGAATCACTAAGGACGATGTTGATTTCATCATTTTTGCTACGCTCAGCCCTGACTATTATTTTCCTGGCTGTGGGGTGCTTATGCAGCGTGAACTGGAGATGACCTGCACAGAGGTTGGAGCCCTGGATATTCGCAATCAATGTTCAGGTTTCGTCTATGGGCTGTCCATTGCTGATCAGTTTGTACGCTCAGGCATGTACAAAAACGTACTACTGGTGGGAGCCGAAATGCATTCCTTCGGACTGGATTTTAGCGATCGGGGAAGAAATGTATCCGTTATTTTTGGTGATGGTGCCGGAGCGGTGGTGCTTCAACCGACGACTAATGAAAATGAGGGCATCTTGGTCTCCAAACTCCATGCCGATGGTACCTACGCAGAGAAACTCGCTTATGTGAGCCCGGGCTGCCATGGGGGGGTTCATAATAAGCGCCTGCCGGAGCCTATCGATTACGGATTTCCACCGGAGGATGAGCCGGGCGGGATTTTTATCACCCAACACATGCTCGATGAAGGCCTTACTTACCCCCAAATGGATGGTCAGTTTGTGTTCAAAATGGCCGTGCAGAAGTTTCCGCAGGTCATAAAGGAGGCCTTGGATGCTGCCGGGCTTAGTGTAGAAGATATTAATCTTTTGGTTCCTCACCAGGCCAATCTGCGCATCAGCCAGTTTGTCCAGAAACAACTCAGGCTGAGAGATGATCAGGTATGGAATAATATTCAGAAATACGGCAACACAACGGCTGCTTCTATTCCCATCGCCTTGTCAGAAGCCTACGAGGCCGGAGCAGTGAAGAAGGGAGATTTGGTCTGCCTCGCTGCTTTTGGTAGTGGGTTTACCTGGGGAGCCAACCTTATCAGGTGGTAAAGATGGATAATGTCCTTAGCACTGGACAGGGCAAAGGCAAATAGCCTTACAGACTATTTGCCTTTGCCCTGAAGTAGCACCAACAGGGTATAAAAGAGGATTTTAAAGTCCAGTGCCAGCGAAATATTTTCTATATACAAGATGTCAAATTTCAGGCGCTGCAGCATCTGCTCGACATTCGAAGCGTAACCATATTTAACCTGCCCCCAGGAGGTTATGCCCGGCCTTACCTTGAGCAAATGTCTGTAATGAGGTGCGTGTTTGGAAATCAAATCAATATAATACTGTCGTTCAGGTCTGGGGCCTACCAGCGACATATCGCCAATGAGTACATTCCAAAACTGCGGGAGCTCATCAAGCCTCCATTTGCGCATAACTGCACCCCAGGGGGTGCAGCGATTGTCGCCGTCGTAACTCAATTGTGGCCCCCTGTCTTCTGCATCCGCATACATTGACCGAAACTTGTAGATGACAAATGGTTTGCCATTGAGCCCTATGCGCTCCTGCATGAAAATAATTGTGCCCGGACCTGACAGCCGCACGCGCAAAGCGATGTAAAGATAAAGCGGGGATAGCAACAGCAGAAAAAATGCGGATACGACTATGTCCATCAGCCGTTTTATCAAGCGCTGCCAGCGGGGCATCAGATCCCTGCGAATTTCAATCAGGACAGCACCAAAAACATGCGTCATCTTGACTGTTCCCAGCATTATATCGTACATGTCAGGAATAATCTTCACCAGCAATTGTCGGTCAAAATCGAAAAGCACATTGAGTATTTCGCTTAGCCGATTGTGTTCACTTGTTTCAATAGCGATAATCACTTCCTCAATATTGTGAGTACGAATTACACTGGCTAAGTTTTCAATAGATCCAAGACAAGGTAAGTGTTGACTTAATTCACTGGTTTTATGTCCATTGGCTTCTATGAAACCCATGAATCGGTAACCGAGTCCCTTCTTTCTATTGCTAATCTCTAAAAATAATTCAACCGCATTTTGATTGCCACCAACGATAATTGTATTGAAGGTTATGATGCCTGATTTCAACCGCCAGCTCGCCCGTGTCAGCAACATCATGCGTACAGTCGCCGTGAGCATGAAATGCAACAAAAATAAGGTGGTGAAGGAAGCGTAGTAGGTTTTATACCCTGTGACGAAGTCATCGAGGATTAGTGTAAAAAATAGAATTAGTACACCGAAAAAGCTCAAGAAAAGAGTGCGGGCGAGTGCGGATAGGCGGGATAAGCGGTAAATGTCACTGTATTGGTCAAATAGCAGGTAAAAAATTACCCATCCGATAGGAATGAAAATGATTCCCTTAATAAAATTGGGATCATGAAGAATTTCATTCCATTGTACTTCAGCCTCTATACGTTTACGGTAGGCAAAGAAGAGCGTCCACGCCGCCATGGCTGTTGCAAAATCAGCCAATCGATAAACGAACGTGTCCAACTGACGGCGGTTCATACGCATAGCTTCTGTCTAAAAGTGTACCAGCTTGATGTTATCCATCCAGATTCTTGCACTGTCCGTAGTAGTTGGCAGTAGTGCCTGAAAAGAAATCCGGTAGTTGTCTTCGTTGCTGTTAAATATGACAGGGCCTAAGTTGAAGTATATCTTGTTCCAATTGTCCCGGGCAAGAAATCCAGGATCGTAGTATCGATCATAGTTGGCGCCCTGATCTGAAACAATCCCGAAAATTACGGGAGCTTCAGCTTTGTAATTGACTTCCAGATAGACGAAAGCGCCGCGATCCAGCAATCCCTCAAAAGTCAGGTTGGTAGCAATTTCTGCAATAGGATTCTCTTTGTCAAGTTTTAGGAGACCTGAGAATTGCCCCTCGAATACATCATCAGAATTGGAAGTTCTCGGAAGGCCGTTGGGCGCTATGTCTGTAGCAATTATTGTTTTGGTAAAAATTCTGGATCGTTCATTCTCAAAATCTTCTACGAAGGCAAAACGCGCCTGGTCAACATAGCGTGTCTGCGGGTTGATGGTATCAATTCTCCCGGCAGCCAGACTCATATTCAGTCGGTAAGGCTCATAAAACGGATTAATATCCGGCGTCGCACTCAGTCCGTTTTCTTTGATTCCCGCCTCCAGACGAATGCTTGCATCTCCTTCTGCCAGGACAGGTATAAGTGCCGGAAGGTTGTAGGCTCCCAGATACTCACCATTGACAAACAACCAGGCTTCTGTAATTCGGTGACTGTTACTTCCCTGGGTTTGCGGATTGGTGGTGAAGGTAAATGGCTGAACATACAAATAGGCAGGCGTATCTTCTTTCGGATTGATGATGTCGCAGGCCGAAAAGAGCATACCCACCAGCCATAGCAGGCCGATCTGGCGTATTAACAAAAAGGATTGCTGTTTCATTGATGCTTGTTTGTTGGGGAAAGGGCACTGCTTTCGGCAATTACCTCAGTGATGCGCTCTGCCAGCTCAAGCGCCCGGTAGCCGTCTTCAATGCTTACTTTGGGACGTGTGTTGGCCTGAATACTTTCTGCAAAGGTTTCAAGCTCCAGTCGGATGGCATTGGTAGGTTCTATGGCGGGCATGTCCAAATGTATACGCTTCTCTCCGGCAGCTGTTTGTAATGGTATTAACTGACCATGCTGGGGAATGTGTGGATCGGAAGGTTCGTACAGCCTGACCACCTGTGCTTGCTTATCAAGCAAGTCAACACTAATGTAGGCGTCTTTTTGAAACAGCCGCAACTTGCGCATCTGTTTCAATGATATTCTGCTGGCTGTGAGGTTGGCTACACATCCATTGGCAAACTCAATGCGTGCATTGGCTATATCGGGCGTATCGCTCACAACTGCAACACCGTTGGCACTGACCTTACTGACCTGACTGTCGGTAAGGCTCAGTATGATATCGAGGTCATGAATCATCAAATCTAATATAACTGAGACATCAGTGCCCCGCGGGTTGAAGATCGCAAGCCTGTGTGCTTCGATAAACATAGGGCTGATGGCCAGATCGTCGAGTGCCAATAAAGCCGGATTAAATCGTTCAACATGCCCGACTTGTACCTTGACGTTCATTTTATGCGTAAGCTCAAGCAGCTGCTTTGCCTGTGCCAATGTATGTGTGAGTGGTTTTTCAATAAAAACATGCTTGCCGGCTGCAAGCGCCTTGCTGGCAAGCTCAAAATGCGTGATAGTAGGGCTGACAATATCAACGACTTCTACTGCTTCCAGCAATGCTTCGACACTGGGGAATGCATGCGTTCCAAAGGCTTGTGCCACCTCGGCAGCCGTGGCTGGATCAGGATCGTAAAATCCTGCAAGCTTGTAGTGCATCTGGGCTTGCTGGATGCACTTAATATGAATTTTACCAAGATGGCCTGTACCGAGAACCCCAATTGTAAACATGTATGCTTTATGCTGTGTACGTATATGAATCCTAATATCAGAAAGGGTCGAACAAAGGAGTTTGCTTGAGCGGTCAAAAATACAAGAAAAAAACGACTACTCCCGATAATACATCAGTATGGCACCAAAGAGAGTAATCAGGAGGATAAGTACACTGGCCATGCGGATGGAAAAGTGCAGGTGCTGTACAAAGGAGAGAATGGCTTCTCTTACCAGAGGGTCATAATGTATGAGTACTTCTTTTTCCAGCTTAGTCCGGTTGAAGACATGCGAAGCTCCAAATTCTACCCTGTTTTGTACCAGTACCTTGTATGCTTTGATTACTTTCCACCTGAAGTAGATGTTGACAAATAGCATGGCAACAAACAAGCCAATGACCAGACTGATTAAGATGATATACATGGTCTGAATTTTCTCACTTGGTATTCGTTGCCGGTATACCGGCTCTGAACAAACAGTCGGTATATGTATCGATTACCAGACCCAAAAATAATAAAATACCCGCAATAAAAGGGGGCTGTGGCATGTATTTAGCGTGCGCAAGTATTTTACAGTACCCGGAGAACATATTGATTGCAGGCCGCTACTTAGACAAAGCACGACACTAGTACATGGCTTTTTTCGGCAAGCGTACAACAGGCAACGGGTAATGAGCGCCCAATTTGCATTCCAGCCGCGTTTGTTCTGATAAGCTTAGGGTTTCCGGCTGGTGAATCTTATCGGCAGGAAGCTTACTAAGTTCAGGAAGCCACTGTTTGACGAAAGTACCTTCAGGATCATAGCGCTTGGCCTGAACCAACACATTGAAATATCGATCTTCACGGGGATCACTCCCGACACCGGCTACATAATTCCAGTTGCCCCAGTTACTGCAAACGTCATAGTCAAGTAAAATTGACTCAAAATACTCTGCCCCTATTTGCCAGTTGACACCCAGGTCTCGAACCAGAAAACTGGCAACATTTTGACGCCCCCGATTGCTCATGAATCCTGTTTGGGCGATTTCACGCATATTGGCGTCTACAAAAGGAAAGCCCGTACGCCCATCTCTCCATTTTTCAAATAACTTCCAGTCATCTCGCCAACGCGTAGCCTTCATCCTCCGGGTTCCTCCTTTCAAAAAAAGGCTGGTTCCGTGTTTTTTACCCATAAGCCTGAAAAAATCACGCCACAGGAGTTCGAAGATGAGCCAGTAGGTGCTTTCATTACCACCATGCCTTGCCTCATATTTTTTTATCTCATGATATATATACTTGGGGGAGAGAGACCCCTGCGCAAGCCAGGGGGAAAATTTGGAAGAATAGTCAGGGCCAAGCAGTCCATTGCGCGTCTCCTTGTACTTTTTTATGAAATGGCTGTCCCAAAGGTAGTTGTGAAGCCGTTGTAATGCCGATTTTTCCCCGCCGCGAAAAGGAAAGGCTGTTCTTGAATCCTGCTCATAAGGCTCGTGACCAAAAGCTTCAAGACCCGGGAGCTCTCCGGCTTCTACTTTTATCGTCAGTTTGGGTAGCATCGAAGGAGCGGGCAGGGGCTGTCTTACAAGTACAAATTTTTCTACCTCCTTTCTGAACTGAGTAAACACGTCAGGAGTATGCGCAACAGGAAATGGAAGATCGGCAGTATAATACAGCATTTTTCCCCTTGTGTAACGCATCTCCAGCCCCATCGACCATAGCTGCTTTTCCATGTTGTCCTGAACCTGTGCTTCTTCGTGAATAGGATCCCGATTGCAAAAGACCCAGGAACAGCCCGTACGCTGTGCAAGTGCAGGTACCACGACTTCCGGCTGACCCCAAAGGAGTACCAGGTGAGCACCCCTTTCCTGTAGAGAAGAGCGAAGACCAGCAAGCCCTTCGAGCATAAACTGAGCGCGGTAGCGGCCCATCTTAGGAAAACCGTAACTGTGGGTGCTGCCTTGCCATATTCTTTCATCGAAAACGTACACAGGAATGACCTCTTCTGCATAGCGCAAGGCTTCTGTCAAAGCCTCATTGTCATGTATGCGAAGATCCTGCCTAAACCATACGATGGCTCTTTTCTTGAGCATGATGTGTATATTTGGGGTTACTTATGTGACGTTAAAACAAACGTAGGTAGGCAATGTTCGCAATTTTCAATTGCTCTGTAGTTATTATTTTGTAGCAGTCGCGCTAATTTTTCAACTGCTTTTCCCATAAATGTCGGATATTCGTTGCCCGCTTCAAAGGTGATTCCATGACCAGCAAACTGTCGACAGAAATGCTACCCCATCAGTTTATTGCCATCGAGGGGAATATCGGTGCAGGAAAGACCAGCCTGTCGCGCAGACTGGCTGATGATTTTCAGTCGCGCCTGATTCTGGAACAGTTTTCTGACAATCCTTTTCTCCCGTTTTTTTATGAAAACCCAGAGCGTTATGCCTTTACGGTGGAGCTGTTCTTTATGACAGAAAGGCACAAACAGCTGCAGGAAGAGCTGAAACAAATGCAGCTTTTTAATCAGCAGGTGATCGCTGATTACTTTTTTATAAAAACGCTGCTGTTCGCGCACAATAATCTTGGAAAGGAAGAGTATCGCCTTTTTCAGCGATTGTTTCATATACTTAACGCTAATTTTCCTAAACCAGATCTGCTGGTTTACCTGCACAGGCCCGTCGACAGACTGCTGGCCAATATCCACGGGCGTGGGCGTGCGTTTGAACAGAAAATTGAGCCGACTTATTTACTGCAAATTCAGCAAGCTTATTTTGATTTTTTCAAAACTTCTACAGAGATCCCTGTACTGATTTTAGATGTCAGTGATATTGATTTTTTGGGAAAGGATGTTGATTATCAGTCTGTTGTAGAGGTTTTGAAACAAGCGTATGGGCCTGGTGTACATCGACTTAGATTGTATTAATACTTGTTAATGATTTTTCGCGGGAAATAATAAAGACTCATTATTCTTTCATTCTTTTGATATGTACCTGTGCGGCTGAAACAGGTACAACCCTGCAAAAATAACAGTTCCGGGCCCTGTTCTAAAAGCCCTGACATGCCCTTTTAGCCTTCGGCTGTATCCAGGTTGCGGAAGTCATAGGGTAATTTGAAGTGAAAAGTTGTACCCTGATCCTGTATCGATTCATACCAGATTTTACCGCCGTTTTTTTCGATAATTTTTTTGCAGATGGCAAGCCCCATACCCGATCCGACAAAATCACCCCGATTGTGCAGGCGCTGAAACATCTCAAAAATTTTGTGTTCATAGCCGGGAGGAATGCCTATCCCGTTATCCCTAACGTAAAATCTCAGACAGTCAATACCTTGTGACCAACCAATTTCAATGTGAGGTTGGTTACCGGCTGTCTGGTATTTCAGACCATTGACGATAAGATTTTGAAAAATCCGGCGTGCATTGGTTCGATTAAACCTTATGATTGGCAGCGTACCTTCAATCTCTACAGTGGCCTGTCGCTCCCTGATATCTGTCTGAAGGTCTCGAATGACCTCAGTAAGCAGTATTTGCAAGTCAACAATTTCTTTGTTTGTATCAACTTGATCAACAGTTGCCATCATCAACAAATCGTTGATTACTTGCTCCATATCTTTAGCTCCCTCAACGGCATACGTGAGGTAGGCGCGGATCTCTTCTGTTATTTGATTGTCAGACAGTCTTCGCAGCAGCAGCTGCATAAAGCTGACTACAGTTCGCAGAGGTGACTTTAGGTCATGCGATACAACATGGGCAAATTGCTGTAATTCGTGGTTGGACAGAAGTAGTTTTTGGTTGAGGTTGTTAAGCTCTGCTATCCTGTCATTGATGTCTTTGGTTTTTTCCCGTATGAGTTTTTCCAGAATTCTTGTTTTGTAAAAGGTATAGGCACCATATCCTAACATTATTATCAGGGTGATAAAGGCCAGGATGATAATGATCTTGAATTGAATTGTTTGTACGAAAGTGGGCTGTATCTCAAATCGAAGCCTGGCTGGTCTGACTGAGAGGATGCCCGACTGACTTTTGGCAGTTACAATGAATTCATACGTACCCGGAGGCAAATTCCCATAGCGTACTTCGCGGGCTGAGGTGGTATAAAATTGATCATCATAACCCATTAATCGGTACTGGTACGATATTTTGCCAAGGCTGTTATAGGAAATACCTACAAAGTTGAAGGTGAGGTCATTGTCGGGGTATTGTAACAGTATGGTTGAGTCAATACCCTCTGTATTGAATTGTACTTTGCTGGTGTTAAGTCTTGTTATATGGATTTTTGGCTGGAATAGATTGGGCGTGAGACAATCTTTTTCGACCACTACTACCCCTTCTGTGGTACCCACATACAGATAAGCACCGGAGACAGCAAGGGCAGAAATATTATCAGAGAGCAGTCCATCTGTTTTCCTGAAAACAACGAGCTCGTGCTGTCGGCTCTTGATGTCAAAAATGCGAAGTCTTATCAGCCCCTTATTAGTACCAACCCAAATATTCCCGTCATCATCAATGACCATTTCGTTACATATATTGGTCGGTAGGCTGGGGCTGCTAATCTGCCAGATACGCTCTGCTTTCAGGTCAGGCCCTGTATCATTAGGTGCCAATAGTAATAATCCCTCTCCTTCTGTTGCAAAAATCATGCTACCATCGGGGAGTTCAGCGATATTATTGATTCGTACAGAAAAAAGGCGGGAAATTTTAGCGAAATAAACAGTTGATTTTGTGCTAATCATCATCAGGCCATTGAGAATATCATCA
The DNA here is from genome assembly GCA_964441755.1 of uncultured Saprospiraceae bacterium. GTDB lineage: Bacteria > Bacteroidota > Bacteroidia > Chitinophagales > Saprospiraceae > JAUMBM01. The sequence goes on along the minus strand of CAYTVG010000003.1, from coordinate 89,694 downwards.
AGCCAGTATCTGTATTTGCTATCTTCAAAAATAGAATATGCACGGTTGGTGGTGATGTGATAGCCATCAAAAACTCGGTCGGGGAAGCTGTTGCCTGAGCGACTGAGGAAGGGGCTGAGTTTTTCCAATGGAAGTTCGGATGCACCGTTTCTGTTGGCAGACAGTAAGTTGCCATTTCGGGCTAAACTTAGCCCCTTTTGCGGAATTCGGTTTACAAGAAAGTGCTGGTTGTCTCTAAACAGGTAAAGCCCGCCATCGGTGGCCAGCGCTAATAGCCGATTTCCCAAGGGCTGCATATCCAGAATACGGTTAGCAACGCCTGGCCTTGAGAATATGGCGTATGATTGTTGTTTTCCGGTGATTAGGTCACATTTAACGAGATGCCCCGTTCTGGTGCCTACATACATAAGGTTGTTTTCAACTAGGATGGACTCAATCTGTTCGCGTTCCGACTCACTTTTTATTTCAAGAATCTCTCCCGTCGTAGACATCTGTGGCCTGAAAAAAAGTCCTTTGCCATTGGTGCTGAACCAATAGTTTCCTTCCTGGTCTTGTATCACCTTGGTTACAAGCGGTTGCGGTATTTTGTCAACTTTATTCCCCAGCCTGCCCTCTGCGTTTATCGGTCTGCCAAAGGTACCCTTATTACTACCCATGACCCAGAGTGATTCGCCTACGACGGCGATTCTGATCGCTTCTGTAATATCAGGATCAAGGGTTGTGGATGAGTGTTTTTTACGGTCATACAGATGCAAGCCGCAAGGGCTGATATAGTATACGTAATTGTTATAGATGGCCGTGGTGAAGTTGTGATCATACAGCAACTGACAAGCAAGGGGTATCGCTTGTTGAATTTTTTGCTTATCAATAAGGTAGAGTGAATCAATGGTTGCTACGCCCAGTAAATCAGCAGACACATAAAAAAAGGGGCGTTTGTAGAGCCTGCTTTCATCAATACGATTAAAAACAGGTTGCCGTAGAAGCCCCTGGTTGACGTCCTTGCGCTGTTGCGAAAAGCTCATTGTCATCCAGATAGATTCTTCATTGTAGGGGAAAATATTGTATGCAAGAAAAGTTGAGCTTTCCGGTAGAGAATCTAGCTGGTGTATCTGTCCTTTGTAACAATATGATAACCGGCCAAAGCTGCCAATCCAGATTCTTCCGTCGGTGTCTTCCCGGAGCTCAATTACATCATTGCTGGGCAGCCCGTCCTGGGTGGTAAAAATTCGGAACTGGTAGCCGTCAAATCTGCAGAATCCGGCAGAGGTGGCCATCCATATATACCCGTCCCGATCCTGTAGCATATCGTAAATCTCCATAGAGGGCAGACCATCATCTACCGTATACTGCTTGTAAGCGAGCATGCTGGGCTGGGCATGTAAGTCTGGTTCTACTCCTATGCAGCAAACGAGGCAGATAAGCAGGCATTTTGCTGCTGTATACCTCAATAACAAGCGATTAGCGGTTGTATTTCTCATGCCTGCTCAGCGGGGTTGCCTCCGGATAGGCAATGTCATGCTCATTATCAGCCAAATGGCCTTTCCGTTAGTCAAAGATAATCAAGTCCTACTTTTTTTTCAACCTTTAGGGCGCATTCGCAAATTTCTGAGGTAACACATTATCTGCAGGGGCAGATTTTTAACAAAAAAGAGAGAGCCACAGGCAGCATCGCTGCACTGTGGCTCTCTCTTTTAACCTGAATAAACGGCAAAAATAGCTTACTGAGCTGTTACCAGCTTTACTTCGAGATCAAATTCGTCGTAAATGGTCCTGTCACCAAGGTCTTCAAAGAAAGATCCTGAACCAAAGCGTACGTCAAAGTCGCTGCGATCCAGCTTGAAAGCTGCCGTAGCTGTAGTGCGGCCTTTCTCTTCGCCTAAGTCAACATTGAAACGCACAGGCTTGGTGATGTTTTTAATAGTAATATTACCCGTTACGCGGTATGCACCTGGCGTACCGCGACTTACAACTTGCGTGATAACAAAAGTAGCTTCCGGATGATTGGCTGCATCAAAAAAATCAGCTGACTTCAGGTGGCCTACCAGCTTGTCAGCAGTGCCCCCTGTCAGGTCGGTACAGGTAATCGAATTCATGTTGACGACAAAGCTTCCACCCATGAGCTTGCCATCCTGCACTTGCAGTGAACCACTCTTTAGCTTGATGTTGCCTTCATGAGCACCAGTGACTTTGTATGCTTTCCACACAATGTTACTCTGGCTAACGTCTACGGTCTTGTTGACAACTGCCGTGCTGAAAGAAATGGCTGTAATGCCAAACGCTACAGCGAGTCCCAAAAGGATACGGTTCATAATTGTTAGGTTTATTGATTTAAAAAGTATTTACAACAGATGTATATACATACAAATGGATGAAAAAAAAGTTTACTCGTTGGTGCGCATTTTATCAAGCAGCTTGTTTAAGTCACTTGCTTCTGCGTCGTCAAGCTGAAACATCCCCTCCTCCAGGAGGTTCAATTTTTCACTGGCCAAATTAATTAATTCTAAGCCTTTATCAGTTATGCGTATGTCTACTCTGCGTCTGTCCTGGCTACACTCAATTCGATCCAGCAGACCTTTAGCCAACAATTTATCAACCAGTCTGGAAGTATTGGAGGTTTTGTCAATCATCCGGGAGGTCAGCAATTTGATAGTGGCCGGCTCGGGGTATAATCCCTTGAGTATACGTAGTATGTTAAATTGCTGCGAAGTAATGCCATAGGGTTTTAACATGCGGGTCATCTGTAGGCTGAGCCAGGCAGCTGTATACAACACATTGATGTGCGCTTTGTGTTGCTCACTCCGAAATTTTTTCTGTTGTATGGCCTGTTCTATTTTCATGCTGCAAATATATGTATCTACATTTAATGAGGGGTAGTGTTTTTTGTTTTTTTTTCGCAGCCTGCTACTTTTTTCAAGGGGCGTATACAGTGACGAATGCAATTGGTTCATAATGATTACCTTTGTGAGAGAAGATTACTTTCACCCCAACAAAAGCCAATGAAAATATTAGTTATCGGTGGCGGCAATATGGGCCTCACCTATGCGCAAAGCTTTTTGCGCGCACACATAGCGCAGGCTTCAGACATGATGATTTTGGAAAAATCGCCTGAGAAGGCAGCAGACTTGGCCACACGCCAGCTGGGGCGTATTTATAGCAGCCCCGTCGATTGTCTTCAACAGGCTGATTTGATTGTACTCGCTGTCAAACCGCAGGATACTGCTGCCTTATTTGAGAGCCTCCGGCCGCTGGCGGATCCTCAACAGGTCTACCTGTCCATCATGGCGGGTATTCGCATGGAGGCGATTCAACAAGCGCTAGGCGTCACCAAAGTGATTCGGGCTATGCCCAATCTGCCGGCTCAGACAGGGATGGGCATGACGGCATTTACTTCCAGTGAAGAGGTTACCCGCATCGAATTGGTAACGGTACAAAATCTTCTGAATACGACGGGAAAGGCTATCTATGTTGAGGATGAAAAGTTTATTGATGCTGCTACTGCCATCAGTGGCAGTGGTCCTGCTTACGTTTTTTATTTCATGAATGCTATGATTAAGGCAGCCAAATCCATGGGTTTCAGTGAGTCGGAAGCAGAATTGCTGGTTGGTCAGACATTCAGAGGGGCTGTTGATCTGTACAGCAAAAATACGGCTAGTTGTGAGGAATGGATTGCCCGGGTAAGTTCTAAGGGAGGTACTACGGAAGCTGCTATGCGGTTTTTTAGCGCACAGCAGCTGGAAAACCATATCATAGAAGGTGTATTGGCTGCCCGCCAGCGTGCTGAAGAACTCGGGCAGTAACTTGTGCAATGTGCAACAATGCTCCTGCTACAATTGTTACCGAAAACGTGGTTTTGCTGCAGTATCACAGGGCTGTACAGCGGCCTGCCACGACAATAATTGATTTTTCGCTATGGCTAAAGGAAAACACGGTAGGCGGGAAGGGATCGTTTTTAGTACAGATCCTGATTTTGAGTATAGTTATGAGCAAGCAGAAGAGGCTGACACCCTGCCTCCGCAGCAGCAAAAGCTGCGTGTGTCGCTTGACAGGAAGCAGCGGGCAGGTAAGGCAGTAACATTAATTACCGGCTTTGTAGGTAAAGAAGCTGATCTTGCTGAGCTGGGTAAGTTGCTCAAGAACAGGTGTGGTGTTGGAGGATCTGCCAAAGACGGTGAAATTCTGGTTCAGGGTGATCAGCGTGATAAAGTTGTTCAATGGTTATTGGAGAAAGGATATAGCCAGACCAAACGATCCGGGGGGTAATCATTTAGTCTTCTTTGACGCTTACGATTTCTACTCTGCGTTCCCGTGCAGCTGCAGGACTGTAAATAGAGCCTCGTTCGTCGGTCAGGTCGTCAGATATCCCCGTGGCTGCCTTGGTTTCACCAAAAGATACTTCGGCAATCTTTAGTTGCCCGCTGTTGATGTAAGGTTGCAGTATCCCCTCACGCCATTGCTCAAAGTGTAATCTCGCAGAAGCAACACGACGCTTGCCTAAAGCCAGGTTGTAATCACTTTGTGCACGCGGACTTGTATACCCTTTAATGAATATTTCAACGCGATGCGCTGCCTCCAGGCGGTGGAGCAGCAAGGCAGAAAAAAGCTCCAGCTGCTGGTATCCGCGTTTCACTTCTTCTTCAAAAAACTGATCAATCCGCTCTGCGGCCAGTTGAGATTCCTCAGCTATCAGCCCCTGCTGTATTTTATGCCTGTAAGCGGATTGCTGTTGCGCATAGCGCTGGTAGGTCGTTGCGTATGCCTGATTGGTAGTTGTCTTTCTGCTCCTGCGGTCGGGCTCATCGTTGTCGAAGTAAAGAGCCAGGGGGAGAAAATCACTTAATTCATCGAAGGTTGGTTCTTCTGTTGGTTGTTTATCCGCCAGCACCGAAGTCGAGTCAGGATCGCTTGCAGGGGTTGCTGCTACAGCTTGCGTGGATACTACCGGAGGTGGCTTGGGGCTGAAGCTGAAAATATCCAGACAACAGCTGCGACTTCGCTCGTCAAGCCAGGCACCACCAGGTCTGTTAGAGCTTATCCATCCACCCAGACCGTCGTCGCGCAGGTAAAGATACACATCGTTGTAAGCGGAGTTAAGCTCTGTCCCAAGATGCTGCGGGGCCGACCAACTGCTGTCTGCCTGCCAGCCGGCACTGAACAGATCGTAACCTCCCATTCCCGGATAGCCGTCGGAACTGAAGTAGAGGCGCTGTTGAGGAGTATGAAAAAAAGGTGTCAGATCGTCAAAGGGTGAATTTAATGCCTCAATAGGCAATGGTTGACCCCAGGTTTCTTTTGCTGCGGGCACCGCTACTTTCCACAAATCAAGCCCCCCGCTACCGCCAGGACGATCGCTGACAAAGAAAAGCCATTCTTTACCACTCAGGCTGTCAAGCCCAAGCGCGGGCTGCGTTGTTGTAAAACCTGGTAAATTTACCGGCGCAGGCAGCAACTGATAACTGTCCTGCCAGCGTCCGCGCCGGTCGCGTCCGCGCCAGGCAAGCTGGCATTGTATGGCTGCTTTGGAACTAAATTTACAGATGGTAAAATACAGCTGCTGGCCATCAGCACTAATCGCTGTATGGGCGGTGTGTAAGGTATCCGAATTAAAGGCGCCACCCATAGGCCTCCCTCTCCCCTGCCCTTTCACCATCATTACTTTGGCCTGCTTGCGTACGGGCCGATGTTTGTCTTTTGGCCAGTCATAGCGATAGGAACTAAAATAAAGACTGTCGGCACGCCAATGTGTACCAAATTCAGAAAAGGGGCTGTTGACTTCACGCCCCAACCGACGCACAATCCATGCATTGTCAGTGCTGTCAGGCTTCTGCATCATCTCACACGATTGCCGTACCAGCTGCATTCGTTGCAGCACCAAAGGTGTAAATGATGTTTCTGTAGCGGATATTGTTTGCAACAGTATGCAGGCTGAGTCATACAGGCCTTGTCCCATACTACAGACGGATAGCCAGAGCGATGCTTCCGGATAGGCAGCTGCTCCCGGAGAATCGAGCACTCGACTGAAATAGCCGGCTGCCAGTTCCCATGCCTGAAATTCCATGGCAGCTTTACCTGCTGCATACCAGGCGGCCGGATCGGGTCTTCGTGCCATCGCCTGCTCATAGTAGTATAATGCAGCATAATAATCTTCATCGCGCATGGCTTCTTCCCCAGCGCGATACCAGGCTTGGTAACTTTGGCCCAATAGCTGGCTGGAGCTGGCTGCTGTAGACAGTACCACTGCTATGATGATCAGAAGATGGGGCATGACTTGAAGGAATCAGGTGGGTGTACCCGGTTGATAATGTATTGGAAAGATATCTCTGGTCCTCCCCTTCCTTGTGTGGCCACACGGAAGGCAGAGGTGTTTATGTCATAGCTCAGGGAGGCTTGCCAGCGGGCATTGCCCAATTGCATGCATAACAAGGCAGCATCTGCCAGACGGTAGCCGGCCGCCAGCGTCAGGTAAAGTGTTTCAGCCGCCGCGGTTGCTGTAAAATGCCGCATGCCGCCCATAAGCATGGCTTCCCGATAAGGTCCCTGCTTCTGCGCCTGCAACCAGCCTACTATGTCCTGTCGGTCGCTGATCTCGACATTGGCCTGTAGTTGAAGCTTTATTAGCATGGGCCTGACACTAGCAATGTCGCTCCAAAAACCAATCACGGGCTTATTGAGGTGATTAGCGGACAGACCCGCCCACAGGCGGTCTCTGCGGTCAGTGGGGGTAAAAAAAAGGCCAAGGCCTGCGTGCAGGCTGGCATAAGAGGTGCTGCTTCGCTCAAAGAACTCGGCCGTCGGGTTGGAGGGGTCAAAAAGCTCTCCATCATATTGATCGCCCAGCTGTAGCCGCAATGGATCAAATGCGCGCTGCCCCAGATCAATTCCTGCACCCGCAGCTATTTCGAAGCTTCCCAAAGGTAGCCGGTAAGCGGCTCTGCCGCCCACTGTGGTCCAGTTGAGCTGACCATCACCGGCCTGATCATTTTGAAAATTTAAGGCCCAGCCCAATCTGCCTGGCAGCTGGATCGGCATGGGCAAATGACTCTCTACAACGGCTGCAAAACTTCGAAAAGGTATGGGTACTGATTGCCATTGTTGCCTGTAGATACTGCTAAACCTTACATCACCCTCAAAGGCAGCAGCCTGTGAAGGATCATGCAGTACCGGCACTATACCCGATTGGGTAAAGTGCAAATCTTGTCCTGCAACGACTAGCTGTAGGAGGCAAATAATCAGCAGCAGTAGGCTCGTGCGCATGCTCGGTACTGAAGGTTTTGGTTTGCTGTTGGTTGATTTGGTTCATTTCGACCGATAATTTACAAAGCTTTTCTGATATTGTGGCGACAAAGACGCGGTTTATGAAAAGAGTAGGCATTACAGGGGGTATAGGTAGCGGTAAATCAACTGTTTGTGTTGTTTTTGAGCAACTTGGAATTCCTGTGTATTATGCCGATCAGCAGGCCAAATGGCTGATGGTTCACGATGAGAGGCTCAGGGAGGGGGTCGTGGTATTATTGGGCGCAGAAGCCTACCTGCCCAAAGGACAACTCAATAGCCGGTGGATAGCAGGACGTGTTTTTCAACAACCTGCATTGCTGCAGCAACTAAATGCGCTGGTACATCCTGTTGTGGCTACACATAGTGAGCAGTGGCATGCAAGTCAGTCATCAGTGCCCTACACATTGTATGAAGCTGCTTTGCTGTTTGAAAGCGGTGGCTACCAAAAAATGGACAGCATGATAACCGTCACGGCGCCCCTGCCAGTGCGGATTGAGCGTGTAATGCAGCGCGACCATTGTAGCCGTGAAGAGGTGGAAGCTCGCATCGCCCGGCAGTTGCCGGAGGAGGAAAAAGTAGCGAGGGCCAATTTTGTAATTGTCAACGACGGACAGCATTCTTTAATATCTCAGGTGTTGCATATTCACCATAGCCTGCTCACCGAAAAATAAAAATGGCCGCCCCGCTTAACGGGGCGACCACGGCTCATGAAGCTTTCATCAACACAATTTTGTGGGGTTTAGTAACCCGGATTCTGTGTAAGCACCCCGTTGCTCAGGTCTATATCGTTTTGGGGTATCGGCCAAAGCTCATGTTTGCCTGTTACAAAATTTTTACCTGCTGCCTGCAATACTTCTGCCAGCCTGTTCTGGCGCGCCAGATCAAACCAGCGTACTTGCTCCATAGCCAGCTCTGAGCGGCGCTCACGCCAGATACGCTGCCGAAGTTGATCTTTGTTGGTGATCGTTACGTTTGGCAATACATTGGAACCCGCTCTGGCCCGTGCGCGAACCTGATTGAGGTAGATGAGTGCCTGTTCAGGCTTATTGTTTTCATTGAGTGCTTCTGCAGCTATCAGTAAGATGTCTGCGTAGCGTAAAATCATAATATTGGCACCACCGTTGCCATTGCCCCCTACGGGCATGGGACGCCAGGCCTTCTGGTTGTAGCGCTCGCCTATGATGTCCGGATTGTCAACCACGATGGCAGATCCATCTGGCAGCACCTCACCCACGTACAGGATGGTCGCTTCCCTGCGTGGATCTCCGGGCTCATAAGAACTAACAAGGTTGTTACTCGGACGGTTAAATCCCCAGCCTAAATTGGGACTTCCGCGAACACCCTGCACTTCTGAGTACTGGCTCCCACCTCCGCCCTGCTCATACGCGGCCGCCTGAACTTCAAAGAGACTCTCCTGACTGTTCTCGCCTTCTTCCATGAAAAGGGTCGAGTAGTCAGGCCATAAGCTGTACTGCCCTGAATTGATAACCTCCAGCGCATAGCGCTCAGCTTCCGGGAAATTGCCCAAAGTCAGGTATACTTTTGCCAACATTCCCTTAGCCGCTCCGCTGGTCGCACGACCCAGATCCGATGGAGCCTGTACGGAGCGCAATGGAAGGACTGCAGCAGCATCCTCCAGGTCTGCTATAATTTGTTCATATATTTTATCCTTGGGAGTGCGGGGAATTTCAAAATTTTCCGGGAACGGTTGGGTAATCAGCGGCAAATCGCCAAACCATCGAACAAGGTTGAAGTAATAATAGGCCCGGAGAAACTTACACTCACCGATGAGTCGGGCGCGAAGGTTCTCATCCATTTCCGGAACTTTGGGAATGCCGTCAATTGCCAAATTCGCCCTAAAAATGCCCGTATAATAACCACCCCAGACAGTCTGTGGAGCAATATTTGTAGCGTTGTGCGTGAAATCATCCAGTTCCTGTAAGAAAAATGCATCGGCCGGAAAACTACCTTTGTCTGCATCATCGCTGGCTATATCCGTCATGCCAATGTAACTGAACACATGTACTTCCCAGTTGCGGAGGTAGTTGTATACAGCATTGGTAGCCAGCACAGCATGCTCTTCGTTTTCAAAAAAATTGGCCAGTGTAAACACACCCTGCGGCTCGCGCTCGAGCACGTCCTGGCAGGCAGACAGCAGCAATGCGCTGGCTGTCAGCAAACTCACAGCGATCGATCGTATATGTTTCATAGCAACAAGCATTATTATCTGTTATTAAAATTGAACGTCCAACCCTAGCAGAAACGTCTTTGCAATAGGATACTTACCCAAGTCTATACCTACATCGAAAACATTGCTGTTGTAAATTTCAGGCGTGTAACCACTGAATGACTGCCAGGTAAATACATTATTGCCACTCGCATAAATACGTAGCTGCCCAAGCTTCATACGTTTGATCAGGCGATCAGGCAGACTATATCCCACTTGAATATTGCGGACTCGGAAGAAATCTCCTCTCTCAATGAAACGGGTAGAAAAAGTATCGTAGTTGCGACCCGAAGTGGTAACACGAGGCTCCGAATTGCTGCTCCCCTCAGCATTCCAGCGATCGAGATAGGTAGCCTCGAAGTTGTAAAGTCCAAAACGCGACGCCCGCTTGGCATTGATTAACTCATATCCCGCCTGCCCGATAAAATCAACGGAGAAATCGATACCTCCATAGCTTACTCCTGCATTAATGCCATAAATCATGTCGGGGGTGGGATTGCCTATGAGGGTACGATCTGCAGGAGTGATACTTCCGTCACCGTTGACGTCCCTAAAGCGTATGTCGCCGGGCTGCTGTCCTTGCAAAGTAGGAAATTGCGCCAGTTCAGCTTCATTTTGAAAAATGCCGTCAGCTATGTAACCAAAATAACCACCTACCGGATAACCGGCTCTTGAGTTGGTGCCCAAAATGCCACTAAACCCTACACCCCCGCCAAGCAGGTCGATGCTCTGGGTGCTGACGGCAAGAACTTCGTTGTGAATGAACGATATTACTGTGCCCAAATGATAGGAGAACTTATCAGAAGTGCGTTCCTGCCAGTCCACTTTGATGTCCCAGCCGCGGTTGAGGATGCTGGCTACGTTTTGAGAGGGCGCATTGGCTCCGAGGTAGTCAGGAATGGGCACTGCATACAAAATATCATCGGATACACGGTGGTAGTAGTCAACTTCAGCCAGCAGCCGATTGTCCAAAAAACCCATCTCGACGCCCAGGTCAGTCTGGGTTGTGGTCTCCCATCGCAGGTTGGGATTGGCCAGCTGCAAGAGCGTAGCACCGTTGTTCAGAAATTCGTCAGGTCCAAAAACAGCTCCCTGACCCAGCTCAACGCGTGCCGTGTAATCAAAATCACCGATGCGGTCATTGCCCGTTTGTCCCCAGCTAAGCCGTAGCTTAAGACGACTAAAAGGTGCATCCGCCATGAAAGGCTCATTGGATACATTCCAGCCAAGTGCAAAGGAGGGAAAGTAGCCATAACGATTGTTTTCCCCAAAGCGGGAAGATCCGTCAACCCGGCCGGAAAGGGTGAGCAGATAACGATCGCGAAAAGACATATTCACCCTTCCCAGATAGGAGAAAATTCCCCAGTTACCATATGCATTATTGGCAACTGCATCAGTTCCCTGCTCGCCGGCACTGAGGTAGTGAAAGATATCGCGTTCGTCAATGAAGTTAAGTCTGGACGCCCGCAGGAATTCAGCAAAATTATCCTGCGCAGTGACGCCCGCGAGTGCGTTAATACGCCACTGACTCCAGCTTCTGTCGTAACTGAGCGTATTCTCCCATAACCAGTTACGACCTCTGTCATAACGAACTTCAAGACGGTTGTCCGGGTTTTGCTGAATGGCCGATACAAAAAATACCGGTACAAATGAACGTCCTTCCCGCAGGAAAAAATCCAGACCCGCACTGCTGCGGAAAGTGAAATGCTTCAGGAATTGAATATTCATATATACGTTGCCGACTGCCCGGCTGTTGACATCGTAATTGTCGTTAAGGGCAATCTGTGCTTCAACATTGGGCGTTGAGGAGGCATCACCCGTATTGCCATAGTTGCCAAGGCTGTCAAATACAGGTACAATAGGAGAAGAGCGTAATGCTGACAGCAGTACGTTGGGTCCTAATGTATTATGTGATCTGATCAACGCAACATTGTGGCCAAGCTGTAAATAAGGTTTTATTTTGTACTCGTTGTTGATACGCAGCGAGAGGCGGTTGAAGTCAGATCCGCGGATGATACCTTCTTGTCTGTAGTAGTTGGCACTAACGTTATAGGTACTGCGTTCGCTACCCCCTGTAAAACTCAGCTGGTGGTTTTGGGTTTGTGCCTGCCGGAAAATGACATCCTGCCAGTCTGTACCCTCTCCATAGCTTTCCGGATTGGGGAATGGTGCAGGGCGACCTTCGTTGATGGACAGCTCATTGGCCAAGGTCGCATATTCCGTAGCATTGGCCAGATCAATCTTCCGAATTACCTCCTGAACACCGGTGTAGCTGCTCAACTGAATCTGTCCGTCGCGATCGGCACTGCCCTTCCGTGTCGTTACAATAATGACACCGTTGGCACCGCGCGATCCGTAGATAGCCGTTGCAGATGCATCTTTGAGTACAGATACGTTATCGACATCCTGTGGATTGATAAAAGATATGTCATTCACGATCATACCATCAACAACAAACAAGGGATTGGCGTCTCTGAAAGTACCGGTTCCCCTTACCCTGAAGATGGCATCATCGCCGGGGGCACCCGATTGGGGTGTTATCTGCAAACCTGCCACCTTTCCCTGCAACGCCTGCCCCACCGACTGGGTTGGAATCTTAGTCAGACTTTCCGAAGTCACGGTGGCAACAGATCCGGTAAGATCCGATTTTCGCTGTACGCCATACCCGACTACAACCACCTGCTGTAGCAGTTCTGCAGCAACTTCCATATTGACATTCAACTGTGCACGGCCGGCAATGGGTACTTCCAGCGTTGCATAGCCGGTATAGGAAAAAACAAGTGTATCAGCTGCACTACCCGTACTAAGGGAGTAGTTGCCGTCGATATCTGTGACAGTACCATTACTGCTTCCTTTAACGAGTATATTGACGCCGATTAGCTTGTCCGCACCCGAACTCACGCTGCCGCTGACATTGTGTCGGGAAGTATTCTGCCCCTGCAGCTGCCCAAATGTTGCCATCAAAATCAGGCCATATAGCAGCTGCAGTAGTTTATGTTGCTTCATCCTTATTTGAATTTACGAGATTAATGAATAGCTGACAGCTGTCACTCAAATCGGATGGTTACAGATTGTGATGCATTTGAATCACCACCGACAAACAGTATGTACTCACCCGCCTCGGGTGCGTAGTTCATGTCTGCCCGGTAGAAAGACAGTGTCTCTGCTGTAATGACAAACTCAACTTTTCTGGATTCTCCTGCCTGCAACTGAATTTTTTGAAAGCCTTTAAGTTCGCGCAGTGGTCGGGTAACGCTACCCACTTTATCGCGAACGTAAAGTTGCACAGTCTCCTCACCTGCCCGATTACCTGTATTGGTAACTGTTATGCTCAATTGCAAACTGTCGTTAAGGTTCATACTGGCCTGGTTGACCGCAGGCTGTCCATAAGAAAAGGTGGTATAGCTCAGTCCGTAACCAAAGGGAAAAAGCGGCGTATTGGCCTCGTCTAAATACTTACTGGTGTACTTGTTGTTTTCGTCTCTTGGTCTGCCGGTTGGTTTGGCTGCATAGAAAATAGGAACTTGCCCTACTGATCGGGGGAAGCTAATGGGTAGCTTTCCGCTAGGGTTATAGTCTCCAAAAAGAACATCTGCAATGGCATTGCCAGCTTCAGTACCACCAAACCAGGCTTCCAATATGGCGGGTGCCTGAGCTGCCAGCTCAGGTATAGCCAGTGGACGGCCATTCATGAGTACCACAACTACGGGTTTACCCGTCCTGAGCAGGGCCTGCACCAACTCAAGTTGTACGCCGGGTAGTCTTATGTCTGATCTGCTGGCAGCCTCACCACTCATCCACTCATGTTCTCCTACAGCAACAACTACGGCATCACTGATGCGGGCTGCAGCTATAGCTTCCTCAAAGCCTGACTGACTGTTGCCTGTAACTTCACAGCCTTTTACATAGCGTATATTGGTCGTATTTCCGAGCTTATTCTTAATACCCTGAAGTAGCGTAACCACTTCGGAAGCCTTACCGTCGGCATGCCAGGCTCCCAACAGATCTGCCTGGTTGTCGGCCAGCGGTCCAATGACAGCCAACCTGCGCAAGTTGGTTGAGAGCGGCAGTACGTTCCGCTCGTTTTTTAGCAGCACCATAGACCGGCGAGCCATATCCCTCGCTTCCGCACGATGAGCGGCAGACAAAACAACTGCCTTCTCACGATTTTCATCACAATAACGATAAGGGTCTTCAAACAATCCAAGTGCGTATTTTAATCTGAGAACGTTGCGCACTGCTTCATTGACATGCCTTATATCGGCCTGTCCCGACTTTATTTGCTGACTAAGGTAGTTGTGAAATACAGCACCCTGCATGTCCATATCTACACCTGCACGTAGTGCCTGCAGACCTGCATCAGCATCGTCAGCAGCAGATCCATGCATAACCATTTCATTAATAGATGTGTAGTCTGTAACAACAAATCCCTGAAAGCCCCACTCTTCGCGTAGAATATCGCGCAGCAGATATGCATTGGCAGTTGCCGGAATACCATTTAGTTCATTGAAACTGGTCATGATGCTGGCTGCGCCTGCATCCAGCGCCGCCTTGAAGGGCGGGAGGTAAGTTTCTCGAAGGACACGATCAGAAATATCCACGGTGTGATAATCCCGCCCTGCCTGTGCAGCACCGTAAGCAGCGTAGTGCTTAACGCAGGACAGCATGGTATTGGGCAGACTCAGATCATCGCCCTGCAATCCCCGTACACGCGCAACAGCCATGCGACTACCCAGATATACATCCTCGCCACTTCCTTCCATGACTCTGCCCCAGCGTGGGTCTCGGGCAATATCTACCATTGGCGCGAAAGTCCAGTGCAGACCGGCTGCAGTTGATTCTTCGGCGGCAACGCGTGAAGCTCGCTCAACAGCTGCCAGATCCCAGCTTGCTGCTTCTCCCAATGAAATGGGAAATATGGTTCGGTAGCCGTGAATGACGTCGTAGCCGAAAAGCAGCGGAATACCCATACGGGTTTGTTCAACAGCCATGCGTTGGAGCTCACGGTTGTAGGCTACTGTATGTGCATTGAAAATGGCTCCCACCCTGCCTTGGGCTACATCGTCGCGGTAACCGGCCCGCAATGTAGGACCCGTAACATCCCAATCGCTGGTAAACAGCGTCATTTGACCGATTTTTTCTTCCAGGGTCATCAACGAAAGCAGGCTGTCGATGAATCGCTCGCCCTTCGCATCGGGCAAAAAAGGCTGTGCGGTGAGCAGGGTACTAAAGCTCAGGAGCACGGTAATGAATGTCAGTCTGGTTGTTATCATCTCTCGTTTTTGTTGACGAACTTAATAAAGATTTGTGTATTATTCTGACAAATGGCGGAAATAACCACTCCATTTCTTTACAGGCAGAGTGTTTGTAGCAAATCCGAGGATTTCTGCGGAGATATAAGGCGATTTATGGTTGCGCCTATTTTTCTCAACTTCACAAAAGATTGCTGCTGCCAGCTAACCTTAATAGCTGAAAATACGCGCGTAAAGAATGCTTTAGATTCCACTAATAAATTCCTTACAAGCGCCTAAGGGGAAGTCTTACCTTCCAGCCAACCGCCGCTGAATCCCGCGCGTACAAGCCCACGGCGAATGTAGGGGTTTTTACGCATGACTTCCCACACTAAACCGCTGCGGTAGTTTTCTGCCTGAATCAAAATGGGCCCCTGATCAATACCCAGATAATCAATATCAAACCATCCCTCTTCACAACCGTCGCAATGGGTGTAACTTAGATTGTATGCGTCTTTGAAACCGTAAGGCCCTATAAGCTTGTTGTAGTGCTTGTTCCACATGTGGGCAAGTGCAGGAATACATACTTCCGGTGCAAATGGAATAGAGCCGCCGGCAGCTGTCGGAGCGAGCGTGCCGTCATCAATGATTTGCATAGATGCGGCACCGCGGGCACGGTAAGACCAAAACCGCAGTGGTTTGCCCTGCCACAATGTATCCAGGTCGCGCGGGCCGTCACAGGCAGTTAGTCCCCATTCATCGGGACCGTAGCCTGCAAATTGCAGTGGGTTATCGATGCAGTAAGCCCGGTTGGCAAGTGTTGCCCTTCTGGAATTTTCAAAATAATCTATGCCTTTTTGTCGCATATAGGCATCCTGTATACCTCGAAAATCTATGTACATCTGACTGTACTGATGACCAAACAGGGGGTCAAAATTGACGTGCTCCTGGCCGTAAAAATTTGCCCACTCGTATGTTTCACACCACAAATCCCAGCTATTGTCGGGTATAGGGTGTGTAGGTGAACCCATGGCGAGGACAATTAGAATCATAGCCTCGTTGTATCCATGCCAGTCCGGGTTAATAAATCCACTTTCAGGGTGATAGCCCATCGAAATCCTGCCGTCTTTATTGAGAGCCCAGTCCCATTCTACACGTCGGTATAATGAATCGGCTAAAGAACGAATTTCTTGCTCAACAGGATTGTTGCGGTCATAATATGATTGCGCAGAAAGAATCCCGGCCATGAGCAGGCCCGAATCAATAGTAGATAGCTCAACATTTTTAAAACGCAGCGCATCGTCATTGCGTAAAAAATGGTAAAACAAACCTTTATACCCACTGACGCCACTGGCCTGCGGACCTTGTGGCAAGTTCCACAAAACTCGGAGCGTCTGTAGTGTACGATCCGCACCTTGTTCGCGACTGATGTAGCCTCTTTCAATACCAATGAAATAGGACGTAAGCCCGAAACCAGTGGCTGCAATGCTGCTGAATGCCTCCGTTGGCCAGCGATCGGGGATCTGGTAGTTGTTTTTTAAGGCTGTTTCCCAAAAATAATTAAAAGTACGCTCCTGTAACTCATCAAGACTGAAGGCTTCTGCTCTCGATTGTTGTAAAGGAGCAGAGACTATTTGCTGTTGGTGGCTCGTACGGCATGAAGTGAGGGAGAGCAGCAGCAAAAGAATACCTGTTCGACCGAACATGGGGATGTGATTGGTGGTTAAAAGTTGGCTTCAGCATTTTTTGCGGCTCAGGCCGCAAAAAATACTGAAGCTGTTTGGCATTTCTCTGCTAAAGGCAGAGAAACACCAAACGGACTTTCATTTCTGCTAATGAATAATAATTTGATTAATGCTTGACAACGCGTGCATTGGCAATCAGTACACCCTGGTGGTTGTAGGCAGCCAAAATATATACACCCGGTGCCAATCCTGTCAGATCCAGTTGCGTACGTACAGCACCACCGGCGATTTTTACTGTTTCAACCCGCTGACCAAGACTGTTAAAAATGGCACAATGACTCAGCTCGCCTGCAGCATCTTCAATTTGCAGCCAGTCCTGAGCGGGGTTGGGCCATATTTTGAGCTGCTCAACAGCTGTGGGCTCGCTGGTATTAACAGCATCGCAGCTTTCTCCGGCTATTACCAGATCATCGAAGTAATATGTCATTAATGTAGAAGGAGAGTTGGCAATGTCCATAATCAGGGTTACCCTGTTATACTGAGCACCATCGGGCAGGCTGGAAAAATCCCAGGTCAGTTCCTGCCATTGGTTGGGCAGGTTGTACTCTGCAAAAACATCACCCGAGCTTGGGGCACCGTCAACGCCTTGTTCCATCTTCAAAACAACCGGCGCAGCATGATCCATCCACACTTTCATGCGCATGGTCTTATTGCCTGCAGGCATAGCAATAGGTGCATCTAAATCAGCAAACATACCTGCCCACACTTGTCCACCGGCAGCTTCGCGGAATACGCCTACAGTAGCATCATTGTTGACAGCACTTGGCGCAGGATTGGGAACCGTAAGGAAGTTGCCCGGACCGTCCAGTTCAGCATTGCCAAAGTAAGACCAATTGGTTACGTTCAGTTCCTCGACATCGAAGTCTACAACACAAGCTGTGTAGGGCGCACGGCGCCACTGTATGTCATCAATGTAGTATTTTACTTCACTGCTGGGCGTCTGACCTGCATTCAGGAAAATGGCCAATTTAGGATGATCTGTTCCCGCTGCCTGGCTAAAATCAATCTGGTAACGAACCCACTGACCGGCTGCAGTAACCTCCGTGAATACTTCTACTGCAGGAGAACTTCCTCCTTCCAGTTTGAAGAGCAGCGGCACAATACCGGGAGACCAAATGCGTATGCTCAGCTGGTTGTAGGTCGACAGATCAATCGGCTGCGGATACTGAGCAACAAGTGCAGACCATGCATCCAGCGCATCCGTATACTCCCCTACTTTGAGACTTGTATTGCCCAAAGATACATCCGGATTGTTGACAACCGCCAGGCGATCAGCATTGGCAACCCAGGGCACGTTGCGCTGGCACTCGAAATCATCAACAATAGTAGGAATCACTTCCACTCCTTCACAGGGATCAACCGTACTTTCGCCCTGACGCAGGTTATCGAAATACCAGGTTGAAGCAGTAGCAGCACCCGGATCAAAAAGAATATTTACTCGCTCAAAGTCTGTAATCGAAGAGAAGTTGCTGAAGTCAAAATTCAGATCAACCCATTCCCCTACTGCGGGCACTTCTACCGTAACACTTTGTGCGCCCTGTGTAGGACTTTGAAGTTGCAGCGTGACGGATGTTCCACCTGTAGGTGCATGTACATTCAGGTTGAGCTGAGGATTTTCCGACAGGTCGATGCCTTCCGGCAAAAAAGCCGTGAGGGTGCTGAAAGCCGATGAGCCGCGTACGTAGCGACCAACGTTGGGGCTGTCATTGACATCATTGGGGTTGGGATTGGCCAGCGGCCCGGTATAGCTGCCGTGCAGGGCTGCGTTGTTGTTGAGAGGCCCCCAGCCCAGTCTTGCTCCGTCTTCAAAATCTTCCAAGGGTGCTGCTGCCGGTGCCTGGGTGCGTTTGATGTCATCGATGTAATAAACATCTCCCGGCTCAGAATCGACGCCTGCATTGACGAAAAATACCAGCTTGCGATAACTGTTGCCAGCCAGATCACTAAAGTCAATTCCATACTCTACCCAGCTTCCGGTAGCTGTCACCTGTGCGTCGCGTTCAACAGGCGCAGAGGCACCACCTTCCAGCTTGAATTTGAGTATACCTGTCTTGGGAGCCCACATCTTAATACTAAAATAACCCGCTTCTGCCAGATTGATCGGGTTCTGGTAGTCGATGACCAAAGCATGCCAGGGCCCCGGGCCGTCTGTGTATTCACCTACTCCAGTACTGGTATTGACGCCGCTGGCGTCAGGATTAGCAACTACCCGTATGTCTTCCCAGCCGGGCTGTCCATAAGTAGCGTTGCGCTGGCACTCAAAATCATCGATAATCTGAGGATTAACAACGGTGCCGGCACATGCACCTGCAGGATGAGCAACCAGGTTATCAAACAGATAAGTATCTGCACTGGTCTCAACACCCGGATCAAAGAACAGAATAATCTTCGTCAGACCCGTATTGGCTGCTTGTGCGCTGAAATCAAAGGTGTAGGTCTGCCATGCATTGGCCACCGCAATGTTACGGATGCCCTCGACAGCACCACCAGGCCCCTCCAGCTTGAGCAGAATCTGTGTAGGGGCACTTGTGTAGATCTGAATGGAAAATTGATTGTTGACAGACAGGTCCATGGCCTGCGGCAGCTCTGCCAGCAGGAGACTGTAGGCATGTGCACCCGATTTTGTGTAGGAACCCGCCCGGGCACTGCTGTTGACGGCATTGGGCGCCGGATTGTCTACAATACCGGCGAAGGAGCCATCCAGTGCGTTCCAGTTGAGACCGGGGGCAGCTGACTCAAAATCCTCGTAGACAACCTGTCCAAATGACAGCGTCGTAAAGAGGCAGGCGACCAAAAAGAGTAATACTCGATGCATAGGTCCAGATTTTAAAAAGTTTGCGAATGGTTTGGCTAAGGCTGAGATACCACCAGCGGTTCAACCCAGCTATGTTGTGTTGTTGTAAATAATATACCATAATAGCCCGGCTCAAGTGAACCGAGTGAAAATGTCCAGTCGTGTTCACCTGCAGGAAGTTGACTGGCAGGCAGTAGTGTTTTAATTCTTCTCCCCTCGATGTCTATGAGTTGTATCTGCAGTCTTTCGGGGGCACCCATAGCCAACCTAAGCTGTACTACCTCCGTTGCAGGATTGGGAGCTATACGCAGCTGTCGGACAAGGGGCGAAGGTTCACTCAGATCGCTAATGACCGTGTCGTCCTCAACGAAACCAACAGCGCTGAGCGCCTGCGGAATTTCGGGGTTTTGCATAAACAGATCCCAAAGCAGTCCTGAGCGGTGATTTTCAATCATACAGATGATGGGCCCCTGATCGATAGCAAGGTAACTGCTTGCATACCAATTGGCACCCAAATTAAAAGCATCGTAAAATCCATATACACCCCAAAGCCGCTGACCCAGTTCCCGATAAAAATGTTTAAGTGCCTGCATACTGAAGTTGGGCGTGTAGGGCATGGATGACAGTGCCGCCGTCGGGGCTATGGTTCCATTGTCCAGTTGGCTGTTGGCGGGCTCGTGCGCAAGATAGCCGACAAAGGGATCGTCGCTGGCTGTAAGCCCCCAGCATTCCTCGCTATAACCAACCCGATTGTAGGGATTCTGTATACAATGTGCACGGTTGATGAGTGTATGCATTGTATTTCTAATGAAGTAGTTGGCATAGGTGTCCCGCTTGTTGCGCGGGTCAAATCCAAGGTAGCTGTAGTGGCTGAAGAAAAGCGGGCCTCCTCGAAAACTTCCTACGCCCAGCGGATACCCATAATAGGACTGGCTGGTTGTATAGCCCGATCCCGCCCAGCCACTGTGGTAAAGCTGTGCCGGGATTTTATGGGTGGAAACGGGAGAGGCAATGGCCAGCAGGTATACTATTTGTGATTCATTGAATCCGCGGATTGGCAGGTTAATAGCAAACTGGTGATTCGGAGACCAATGCCAGTACAACACATTGTTGACAAGCTTGCGGTACCAGTTCCAGTTAACGTCTTGCCAGAGGGTGGTTATATCATCGCGTAAATCGGTCTCCTCTACATTCGTTGCACTGAAGTACTGCCGCACACATAGCAGACCTTGCATCAGGAAGGCCGTTTCTACCAAATCACCTCCGTCATCCTGTGCACTGAAAGGGACAACCTGTCCGTTGGCACCATTCATCCAGTGTGCAAAAGCGCCGCGAAATCTGGGGGCATTCTGTAAAAAATTGACTATCTTTCGGATACGCTCAAAGCCTTCCTCCCGACTAACCCAACCGCGCTCGATACCCACCAGAATGGCCATTATCCCAAATCCACTGCCGCCCGTTGTAACGTAAGGCGCGTTCAGTCGCTCACGAATCATGCCCGATACGGGGTGAGCATGCTCCCAAAAGTACCGGAACGTGTAGTACTGAACCATATCCAGCAGCTCATCATCACTCATCAGAAAGGTTTCAGCAGTAACCACAGCCGAGGGGGCACTCAATTGGCCACCTGCTTGTGCCCTGATTCGATAATGCCGCCTTAGGTTCCATCCCCCCAAAAAATGAATGTAACGAATATTCAGAGAAGATACGAAAGCTATGGGCGTAAATGTTGAACTGTCAGTACTCATTTCAATACTGTAGCCCTGTAGTCCTGGCTCAGCATTGCGATCCCAGTTAAGTTCTATATGGTGGTCATAAGCTACCGCCGTCAATCCCTGTGGGGCATCAACCTGAGCGACTACCAAGTTCGGTATGCAGACAAATAAGATAGAAAGCCCCATTATCATCTTAAGTAAACAGCGCTGTAGGGGGCTATGCCAGATGTCGGATTCATCAGCACAGTTCGACATTCCTGCGTAAATACTTCTGCAATAATTTATTCCCACGAAAATAAAATTTATATTTGGTTTAATACTCGCCACAATATTGGGAAAACAATTGAGTAAAATCAATTTTTTTACCTCACCATGACTACGCCATAGCTCACAATGAACTCATCATTGGTTCTTTTGTTGATTATTTTTAATGTTTTAAATATTGACTATTAGTTTAAAATGTTGAATATGGAGATTTTTTATGTTTTTTTACTTTTTTACAAGCAGTAAATGGCTGGTTGATGGACTCGCGAGCTAAAATAGGCGGATGCAAATTGGTAGCAACGACGTATCTTCGCAGCCGATGAGATTTGCTTGGTACATAGCCAGACGGGTTGCAACTGCGGGACAGCAGTCATTCTCCAGGTTCATCCTGCGGAATGCGGTCATTGCTGTTGCATTGAGCGTAAGTGTGATGATCGGTGCCAGCGCGCTGATAGCAGGCTTCAAGCGGGAAATTTCTGCTAAAGTATTTGGTTTCTGGGGACACATTCATATAACAGATCCCAATCAGAGCCGCTCTTTGACCGAGCCTTTCCCTATCGATAAAAATCAGGCGTTTTATCCAATATTACCCGGCTTACGATCACTGACGTACAGTGCAGGCTTAATAGGTTTAGAACCTGAGAACAAGCAACTGCAGACGAGAGGTGGCATCAGGCATATACAGGTGTATGCTGTCAAGCCAGGGATAATCAAGTCGAAGGAAGAGATCGAAGGTATCCTGCTCAAGGGTGTGGATCGCGATTTTGACTGGACTTTCATGAAAAAGTATCTGGTCAGCGGTAAGGTTGTCAGTTTGCCTGCTGAAGGTGTGTCCAAAGATGTATTAATTTCGCAGGCCACTGCTGATCGGTTGCGTGTAAATGCAGGGGATAAATTTGATGTCCATTTTGTAGAGGGAGGGCAGCAGCTTCGCCGCAGATTTGTGGTCTCCGGCATCTACAAAACCGGTTTGGAAGAGTATGACCGCAAGTTCGCGCTGGTAGATATTCGTCAGATACAACAGCTCATGCGTTGGGACAGCAATCAGGTTAGCGGGTTTGAGGTTTTTGTAGATGATATTCGCGATCTGACTCCATGGGCAGCACATATTTATTTTGAAATGCTTCCCGCTCACTTGTATGCAGAGACTATTCGCCAAAAGCTTCCTGAAATTTTTGAGTGGCTCGATCTGCTCAACGTCAACGAAATAGTAATCCTGTCCCTCATGGTTATTGTTGCCGTGATCAATATGATTACGGCATTGCTCATCCTCATTCTGGAACGCACCAATATGATTGGCACATTAAAGGCACTGGGGGCAGGTAACTGGAGTATCCGATGGGTGTTTCTCTATTATGCCGGTTACATCTTGTTATTGGGCCTGTTTTTCGGCAACCTGGCAGGGCTCGGCTTTTGTTGGCTGCAACAGGAGTTCTCTTTAATACGACTGGACGAAACAAAATACTATCTGTCGGTAGCTCCTGTCTATGTCGACTGGCAGTGGATTTTACTCTTAAATACGGGCACTTTGGTGATTACCATGCTCTTTCTGATAGCACCTTCCTACCTGATCAGCCGTATTGATCCCGTCAAGGCTATTCGTTTTTCCTGAGGAGGGCTTTTCAGCTGTACAGCTTATCAATATACTCAATAATAGGAAATGGTTAGTATCATCATGGGGTCTGATTCAGATCTGCCAATTATGAAGCCGGCCGAGGAAATTCTCCGGCGTATGGGAATTGTCAGCGAACTTGCGATCGTCTCCGCTCATCGCACACCCGAACTCATGTTGCAGTTTGCCAAAAATGCCCACCTGCGCGGGGTCAAGGTTATCATTGCAGGTGCTGGTGGTGCGGCACACCTGCCGGGTATGGTCGCAGCGATCAGCCCTCTACCTGTAATAGGTGTACCAGTAAAGTCTTCCAATAGCATCGATGGCTGGGACTCTGTTTTGTCAATATTGCAGATGCCCAATGGTGTGCCTGTAGCGACAGTAGCGCTCAATGCGGGTCAAAATGCGGGTATTTTAGCAGCGCAAATCCTTGCAGTCCATGAGCCATCACTACTGCAGAAGGTTATTGAATTTAAACAAGGACTGGCCGATATGGTCGTAGAAAAAAATAAAAAGTTAACTTCTCCGTTGTAAATCTATTTGCAACGTGTGCAGGATGTTCAATGTTCTGGCCGGGCTGCTACTGCTCCTGGTTATGCAGTCCGTATTCACAAGTCAAGATTTTTCAAAATCAAG
Organism: uncultured Saprospiraceae bacterium; assembly: GCA_964441755.1. Lineage (GTDB taxonomy): Bacteria > Bacteroidota > Bacteroidia > Chitinophagales > Saprospiraceae > JAUMBM01. The sequence goes on along the minus strand of CAYTVG010000003.1, from coordinate 66,198 downwards.
GCAGAAAAGTATTGTAATTTACCTAATAATTGTATTTTGTGCTTATTTTTCTCGCCTAACTCATGTTTTATATGCAATTCATTCGTATAACGTTGTTATTGACGCTTATCGCGACCTTTGTCAATCCCGCTATCGCTCAGCGCAGAGCTAATGCAGATGAGGCTGTAAGGAACTACAAGGACAAAAATTATGTACAGGCTGAGGCCAAGCTAAAAGAGGTTATTGCGCAGCAACAGCCCACCAGACGAGGTGCAAGTCCTGAGCTGTACCTATACCTCGCAGACTGTCAACGTTATCTCAACAAAATGACGGAGGCGGCCAGGAACTATGAAGAAGGATTCCGGATACTCGGCAGTGATAACCGCGAATCAAGAGAAAATTATGATCTTCACCATCTCTATCATGGTCACGTGCTGCGCGCTTTAGGCAAATATCGCGAGGCAAAGGATCAATACAGTCTGTACGCTCAAAAGAGCGGAAATACGAAAATTGGCCGGCAGTTTATGCAAAGCTGCGACTTCGCTATTGCAGACGGAAACAAATCCGGTGGCTTTACAGTTGCTGTTGAAAACAATATAAGCTCACCACAGAGCGATTTCGGCATTACCACCTATCAGAATGCTGTTTATTTCGCCTCCTTCCGGCAAGGCAGAGGAAGTGCAGCATCAGAAACGCCGGCAAGTGGCCGCAACAGGAATCCCAGTGCTACAGCCACGGGCAGTACAAAAAATGGACTGTTTTTTGCCAGAGAGGAAAGCAATGGTTTTCTGTCTACTCCGACACCGCTGTCCAATTCTCAAATGGGCCTGCTCAATAGCCAGGGCTACTGCCATGTTACTTTTTCTCCGGATGGTACAATGATTGCCATCACGGCCAATACCTTCGTTGAAGGTGTACGGCAGATTTCAGCACCGGGTCAGGAGACCCGGCTGTACATCGGTCAGGTAGATGCACGTGGTCGCTGGAGCAACTTCAGGGAGTTCGAGCACAATGGCCCTAGCTTTAGTACGGGTTTTGCTTCCTTCTCTGCAGACGGCAATGAAATGTATTTTTCTTCTAACCGTCCGGGGGGATCTGGTGAGTTTGATATTTATGTGACTCGTAAGCTGGGTAACAATCGTTGGTCTACGCCTGAAAACCTCGGCCCTACGGTCAATTCCGAGGGCAATGAAATAACACCCTTTATTGCGGGCGATGACCTCTACTTCGCCTCCGACTGGCATTTCGGACTCGGAGGATTTGATGTTTTCAGTGTTCAGAAGGCTGGTGGCCGTTGGGATCAACTCACACACCTTGGCAATCAACTCAACTCTTCTTACGACGACTACGGCTTCGTGGCTGATTTGGCATCGACCTCCGGTTTCAAGGGGTATTTCGTCTCCAACCGCCCGGGTGGCAGAGGAAGTGAAGATATCTATTCAGCGCTCAGTGCAGCACAAACTTTTACATTGATCGTCAGAGATGCAGCCGATGGTCGCCCGTTGGCCAATGCAACCATCGACCTGTCGGCTTGTGGGGATACTAAGCCTTATATGACGGATGTTCAAGGGGAGTTTGACTTTCAGGTAACGGAGGGTTATGATTGTTCCATCACAATCAAGAATCCGGGTTTTACAGATTATTCTTTCTCATTGTCAACATTATTCAGCACTGAAAGCAGGCAGCGAACCATTGACCTGTATAGGTTCGGGGGTGTTTACTCCGGTAAAGTAATAGAAAATCCTTCCAGAGCGCCGCTCGCCGGTGTCAAAGTGACGGTGATCAACCTGTCAACCTCAGCCCAGACGGAGACGGTGACGGACAATAACGGCAATTACCAGGTTTCGCTAAATCCAAATACGGCTTATAATATCAAACTCTTTAAGCTCAACTACAACGATGAGTTTTTCTCTGTCAATACAGAGGATGGCCGTAACAGAAATATTCTGGGAGTGATTCCGCTAACCCGTATGAATAGCAATAACGTAAATACCGGCAGGCCAATTCCTAATAATCCTGTACAATCAACGAGCCCGTCCTACCCTCCGGTTACAAACTATGCTGCTCCTCCTGTTGACGCATGGTCGGTTCAGTTGGCTTCTCTGCAGAATCCGCCTGATCTCAACAGGTTTTCGAAAGCAAACAGCACGGGAAGTGTGTTTGTCCATATGGAAAATGGAACACACAAGGTGCGTGTAGGTACCTTCAATTCTCGTGCAGAGGCTGACAGGGCGTTGGCTTCATTGAAATCTGCTGGTTTTAGGGATGCCTTTATCATTAATCCTGTTTATACCGGTGCCCGCTCAGTAGCTGCACCTGCGGCAGCCTATGACGCAGCCTACACAGGGGAATATAAAGTTCAGCTGGGTGCCTTTATGAATCCGGATAATTTTAACAGAGCCGCTGCAGAGACACTGAATGTCCCCATAGAACAAGGAACCAAAAATAATTTGATTGTATTCCGAATTGGGGGATTGTTTTCTGAGCAGGATGCAAGGGATATGCGGTCAAGGGCTGTTGCTGCGGGTTTCCGCGATGCATTTCTCCTTCGCAACGTAAACGGAGAATGGGTGTTTATGCGATAATAAACACGCCTTGCTACTGGCAGCAATAAGAAAAGCCTGAATCCGCGGATTCAGGCTTTTCTTATTGCTGCCAGTTTAGTCTTTTACAAAGTCGGGATGACTGGATTCGAACCAGCGGCCTCTTCGTCCCGAACGAAGCGCGCTACCGGGCTGCGCTACATCCCGAATGCATATTGCAGACGCAAATATACTATGCGCATATAAATTTAGCAATACAATTACTTCATTTTTCTGAGCAATCGCTGCCAACTACTAAACTCATCGTCTGTTTGGCCATCTCCATCCCAGTCTACCATTGTTTTGAAGATAATCTGCTCATTTTCTTTACTTACCACATATTGGTAGGTAGCATCCGGCTCTATCAGCATCAACGTGTCTCCAAAGGTATTCCACAACCCTCGGGCATTGCTGATAAGCGTATCTGCCAAACTGCGATGTACACGGCGGTATTTGTTGTCGCTGCCAAAATAGTATTCAGGAGGATGTACAAAAAAACGATTGCGCCAGGTATTTTCCTCCACTTTTTCAACGATAGTTGTATCGGTACCATTTAGGCTATTGATTGTCACTTCAATCCTGGATGTAATCCACATGCCGGGCAAGGTTTGTTTTAGGTTTAGTTGGGCATCTGAATATTCGCCACAACCCATCGTGGATAAAACCAGGACGACTGCCAACAGCCGCGATTTTTGGATAGTCATTCTTATTGTTTGTTTTCTGCAGAGGCAAACTTACGAAGGGTAACGCAATTTTTTGGCTTATGTCAGCAGCATATATGGTGAAAAAGACTGATTTTTGTTGCAAAGTCACGTTTGTGGCCTCTCGGTAAAACGACAATACAATAAATACGTAAATCCATGACGAAGGTTGCCCATTGGGGTATTATTGCACTCAGCCTGATGCTGCAGGCTTGCAGCGGCTGGTTTGGCGCTTCCCATGATGCCCGTCAGCCCGATTATTATTCTATGAGCCCCTTTGAAAATGATACGTTGCGTGCGGTGATTGAAATTCCGGCAGGAACCAACAACAAAATTGAGTGGGATCAATCGAGGCAGCAGTTTCTCGTGAACCAGGTCGATGGGCGGGACAGAGTTGTTGATTTTTTGCCCTATCCGGGTAATTACGGATTCATTCCGGGGACATTAATGGATGAAGCCCGCGGTGGTGATGGTGATCCGCTGGACGTACTTGTACTTTGCCCTTCATTTCCTACAGCGAGTATTGTTAAAATCAAACCCATCGCCGCACTTCTGCTGGAGGACAATGGGGAAATCGATACCAAAATCATCGCAATTCCATCTGATCCGGAAGCTCGCAGTTTACGGGCAGAAAATTTTCTCGATTTTATCCTAACGTATGATGCAGCCAGGCTGATAGTAGAAGAGTGGTTTTTATCCTATAAAGGAGATGAACAGACGCGCCTGCTTCGCTGGGAAGATGAAGCCTACGCCCTGCGCGAAATCAATAAATGGCGGATGAGGTAAGGTTTGGATCAAGCCTCTGATGTTTTTTCCGTAGATATGCATTTACAGTCTCAGACAGCGCCCGCTACACTCCTGCTGAATTGTACTTTTCTCAGAAGGGGCTGCACGGCTTTAGCGACGGCTACCGAATCAGTGTTACGTTACCCCTTTTTACAAATCGCTCTCCACCTATACATTTCACTTCAAGATAGTATCCATATACATCTGCCGGCAGTGCCTGCGCCCGAAAACTACCATCCCAACCTTCTGCTTGACTTCGGCTTTCAAAAACTTGCTCTCCCCAGCGATTATAGATTAGCAATCTTACCTCTTCCAGCTGTTTGCCTTCAACACGCAAAATATCATTGAGGTTGTCACCATTGGGCGTAAACGCATTGGGCACGAATATGTACGGATCCCTGCAAATAGCTTCAATCACAACAATAAGCGCACTGGCACGGTTGATACAGCCATTGAGGTCTCGTACAACCAACTGAAATTCTGTGGTAGTTGTGGGGGTTGCCAGCGGATTGTACACATCAGCCTGATTAAGTAACTCGGCCGGTGACCAGTAGTAGCGATAGCCCGCGTCCTGCGTAGCCGTCAACTGTACTTGCTCTCCGATAAAAATTGTATCAATATCAGGGCTTACAGACAATGGAGGGGTGTACGGAAAAATAGTCACACGAACACTGGTATCTACTCTGCAGCCATATTCGTTGGCGATAGTTACTTGATAATCTGTAGTCTCTGAAGGCGTAACAACAATCTGCGGGCTGCCATCACCCGATACGATCGTTTGATCAGGCTGCCAGTCAAAAATATAATTACCCGGAAAAGGAAGGAGCACAGCCAGCACAGCTGTATCACCTGTGCAAATGGTGACAGCAGGATCGGGAGAAACCGTGAACCCTTGATAATCGACAAAAAAGCTGTCAACAATTATGCAGCCTGCTGTATTTTTTAGCTGTAAATAGTAGCGTGAATCGGTATCCGGACGTACCCTGAGCCGGGCTGAGCCGGACAGCAAATTAGAAAAATGGGGGTCATCGGACCACAATACAGCTACAGTTGAATCTGTCAGAACTTGAAGCAGTATTTCCTCCCCGCAGGATGTGCTGTCACCTTCCAATGTGTATGTCGGAACCGAGGCAATATCCACCCATACACTACTTTCTATCCAGCAGTCGCTGTCAGCAACCCCCATGCGAAGACTGAAGAGCGTAGGCTCAGTGGGGTTGGCCAAAGGATTGGCTGCAGAGGGGTCGTCAACTAAACCGGCTGGCATCCATTCGTACACAAATGAGGTATCAGCAGCCGGATTGAGATACACTCCTTGTCCGGCACAGGCAATCAGGCTGTCAGTCAGTAATGTATGCGGTACAAGTATGGACAGCTCCCGTCGTATGGTATCGGTACAGCCATCATCGGATCGTATAATAAGACCAACAGAAAAGCTACCACTTTGTGTGAGATTTAGCCGGGCTGTTTCCTCCTCACCAAGCTGCCCCCCGGGCAGCAGCCATTGCAGCTCAACGATGGGCGACTGACTGACGGAGGTGCTTTGCAATACTACTATCGTACTGTCACCGCAACTTTCATAGCGCCAGCTAAAGTCTGCCCTGATAGGGGGCTGATCGAGCACCAAAGTGTATTCCAGCGTATCGGCACAGGGCAGGGTTGTTGGCAGCCAGGCCCTGACAATGTAGGTACCCGGTCCCGGAAAAGTATACGTTACTTGCGGTCCGTCAGCCTGCACACCTGTTTGCCCCGAAACTCCAAAATTCCATCTGTACAACTGGGCATTCGGGCTACTGCTGCTAAAATCAACTGTATATCCTCCACATTGCTGCCAACTGAAAGCGGCCAGCGGATCAGCATTTTCAACAGCAAATACGCGCACCAGAGCAGTGTCGACACAACCGTACTGATTAGTAGCCTCTACTACGAAATTTTGATAGCCTGCTTGCTGTGGGCGAACAATGGGACTGGCCGTATTGCCAAGGAAAGCCACCAAATTGGCTGGTGACCACACGAAACTGAGTGAATCTGCAGGGTCCTGATTGGCAACCCCGATGGCTATAAAGTTACCCAAACAGGTAATCGGGTTCGATAAAGGATAAATATTGACAGCCCTGTTGTCGACCATTACGGAATCAACAGCTATACAGCCAGCACGATTACGAGCAAGCACGTAGTAAGTCCTGCTGCCAAACTGACTGACCAGCAGACTGTCACTCATGCTAAGGGTATTGGAAAAACCGGCATTGTCACTCCACAGATACTGCATAGCATCATTGCTGCTGGCAAGCAGCAAAATACTGCTGGCGCAACTACTGGTATCCGGCGGAGCTTCAACCCAAAGCTCAGGTAATACGACAACCGTCACAGATCGTTCTATGGGGCAACTACCGTCGGGCAGCCGTATGCTAACCTGGTAGGTGGTTGTCTGTGCCGGCGTAGCAACCGGATTGGGAATAGTGGCATCGCTCAGACCGGAAGCCGGAGACCAACTGTAGAGATAATCATCGTTGTGGTTTGGATTGAGAGCAGTCCCCTCCCCTGTACAAACAAAGAGGCTGTCTATACCAATATCCGTATCCACCAATTCGATGTTCAATTCCCGTACAATGGTCTGCTGACAGCCGTTGGCAGCAGTGACCGTAAGTCGCAGGGAAACCTGCCCTGATTCGTAAAAAGTAAAAAAGGGTGCAGATCCGGTACCATTTTGACCAGTGCTGCTTGACCATTCCCAGTTTACAACCGATGAGATGGTATCGGTGGTGAGATCCGCCAGCTGAAGTACAAGCGAATCGCCACAGCTGACCACAGCAGCATCAAAGGCGGGGAAGAGGCTGTTGTACTGTAAGTATACAGATCGCTCGAACGTATCGGCACATACAGAGCCCGGGCCGGATATTAAGCGTACGATATACAGCCCGGTATCAGAAAAAGTATAAGAGGGCTCAGCAATTGTTGAAAAAGCATCGGGATTAGCGGGGTCATTGAATTCCCAACGAAACAGGTTGCTGCCTGTACTTTGATTGTCAAAATTTACCGTCAGATCACCGCACTGTATCTCCGGAGCAAAGAAAGCTGCGGTCGATTGCCCGCAGATGCCCACATTGTACTGAAAGTCCCGCCTGGTTGTGGAGATTAGCTGACCATTGCGATACTCTTCCACACAGATACCAACGACAAACTGCCCGATGGTATTGGGAAAGGCCGTCAGCAGGCCTGTCTGGCTGTCAATCTGAAGCGCCTGTCCACCTGGTATTCCGTTGAGCATATTGGCTACGCCATAAGGTGGAGAAACCCACACAACAGGATCATAGGGCGGTGCATTGGGCGGCTGCGGCCGCGGTATCTGGGGCGTAGCACCTTCCAAAGGGGCACACAGGCGGTACACGATGGAGTCGCCATCGATATCAAAAGCAGACTGGTCTACAACAAGCGGTTCATTGGCACAAATGTAGATAGGTGGCCAGGTTGAAAACCGGGGACTGCTGTTGCAGCTCAGCAGCGCCTGTTCTGTTATGGTCACAGCATAGGTGGCTCCTGTGGCCAGGGGATCCACAATATTGGCTATGGTCTGGTTGCGACAGCAGCGCTGGTAGGCAAGCTGGTAACCGCCAATGATGGGCGGCAGGTTGACAATCGTACGATAAGTTGTCGTATGCACACACACATCCGGCGGAACTACCAGGCATTCATTCGTCAGCACTGGCGAGAGCGTATCATCTTCCATGAGTGATACCTGTATATTTTGCAGCAGCACATTATTGACGTCAAATACACCAATAGAAGCGGGATCGTCAAAATAGGCATTGGGATTACCGTAGAAGCAGTCGCGATAAATGGTGAGGGTAATTTCATATTCATTATTGCCCAGACAGCTGTAGTTAAGTTCTCCTCCCACAATATGTGTAGCCCGAAGCGAGCCGGCTGTGGCGAGTAGAAAAATGCTTGTCAGCAAAAACTTCCAACCTTGGTAAGTGTGTGCATATAGGTGCATAGCTATGTTGTGCCGGACTTGTAAATAACAGTTACCCGCTGATTACTGCAGATCTCACTGCAGATACAATCACTTTCCAAAGATAATAATATTTTCTGCCGAAAAAAGTCTTGGCTTATCTTTGCCCCGAAAACCTGTCGCCCGCTTGCGGCGGCGCAAGCTACAGCAGATGAACCGCAAGGAACTTTTCTATCAGATACGCAAAAAACAGTCTTACCTCTGCATAGGTCTCGATCCCGAGCCTGCTAAATTACCCGCAGCGGTACTATCTGCTGCAAATCCGATACTGGCCTTCAATCGCGCCATTATCGATGCAACCCGCCATCTGTGTGTCGCCTACAAACCTAATTTTGCCTTTTATGAAGCACTGGGACCTGCCGGTTGGGACACCTTGCAGCAGACGATCGCCTACATCGGTCACGAGCATCTGATTATTGCAGATGCCAAGCGCGGAGACATTGGCAATACCTCGCAGGCCTATGCACGAGCTATCTTCGACCAGCTCGGAGCTGATGCCATCACATTGGCACCCTACATGGGCGAAGATTCCATACGCCCCTTTCTCAACTTTCCGGGGAAGTGGGGCGTCGTGCTGGCCCTGACTTCCAACGCGGGGAGCAGCGACTTTCAGCTAAGCCTCCAGGAAAATGGTGAGCCTTTGTACGAAAAAGTGATGCGCCGCTGCATGGAATGGGCTACACCCGATAACCTCATGTTCGTTTGCGGAGCCACCCATCCTGAAAAATTTCGCCAGCTGAGAAGTATTGCCCCTGACCATTTTTTCCTGGTTCCGGGCGTTGGTGCACAGGGCGGAGACTTGCAGGCTGTCAGTCGTAATGGCTTCAATGAATCGTGCGGCCTGTTGATAAATGCCTCCCGTGCGGTTATCTATGCCGGACAAGGTGATGATTTTGCGGAAAAAGCTGCCGCAGCAGCTCAGGCTTTGCAGCGGGAAATGGCTGCCGCCCTCGCCATGTTTTTACCCTAAAAAGCTAGCCAACATAGCCAACCTATTGTATGAATAAGAGAAATACACTACCTTTGCGGCGCTAAAATACGCAGCAGGAACGTCAGCGTACTTCAAGCAGGTCCCGTAGCTCAGTTGGATAGAGCAACTGACTTCTAATCAGTAGGTCACAGGTTCGAATCCTGTCGGGATCACAAAGACTTAAAAACGGGCAGTGGCGGCATCAGCCGCCACTGCCCGTTTACGTAGCCTCCTACACTACACAGCGCCACCTGCCTGTTCCAGTTCCATCTGCGCCAGCTCCCACTCCTCCATCGCTTTTTCAAGCTCTTTCTTTTTTGTTTGGTGCTGATCTACAATCTGTTGCATATCCTTAGCGGCAAAAAAATCAGCTGCCGCCATTCTGCTTTCAAAACGCGTAATCTCCGACTCAAGCTGTTCTATCTTTCGCTCCGCGTTGCCAACAACTCGCTGTAGTTTTTTTCGATCCTCATAAGACAAAGGTTGCCTGACCATGGGCTGCTCAACATCGGTAGACGGCTTAGGGTTGCTTCCCAGCTCTATCTCCCGCATGTTGTTCATAGCTCTCTTCTCGAGGAAAAAGTTAATATCTCCGAGGTAGTTGAACAGCTGCCGATCTCTGAATTCAACTGTCCTGTCGGTCAGACCGGCCAAAAATTCGCGGTCGTGGCTCACCACAATCAGGGCGCCATCGTAAGAGCGGATGGCCTCTTTAAGTACGTCCTTTGAAATGATGTCGAGGTGGTTGGTCGGTTCATCCAGAACCAGCAGATTGAAAGGGCGAAGCAGCAGACAAGCTAAAGCCAGACGAGCACGTTCGCCGCCCGACAATACAGAAACTTTTTTGTCAGAATCTTCACCGCTAAACAAGAAAGCCCCCAGAATGGCACGCAGACGTGTTCGCATTTCTGGTGGAGAATATTTCTCCATGGTTTCCAACAAAGTCATTTTTCCGTCGAGGGTGTCGGATTGATTCTGGGCATAGTAACCGATCTGCAGGTTGTGCCCGGGCAGAAGCTCTCCCCCGGTTGAAGTCAGTTGATTGACAATAATCTTTGCCAGGGTCGTTTTACCCTGCCCGTTTTGCCCGACAAAAGCCACCCGCTCACCCCGCTCAATTTTGAAGTCCACCTTATCGAGCACCGACAGTTGTCCGTAGCTTTTCGATAGCTGGCGCGCCTCAATGACCACTGCACCCGCCCGTGGCGCCGGCGGAAACCGCAGGTTCATGGCCGCTACATCCGCTTCATCGAGTTCGATGCGCTCAATTTTATTGAGCTGCTTTTGCATAGACTGTGCCATCTTGGTCTTGTTGGCTTTGGCCATAAACCGGTTGATGGTACGCTCTTTATCGGCAATGACACGCTGTTGGTTTTCGTATGCGGACTGTAATTTTTCACGGCGCTCTGCACGCAGGTGCACATAGGCACTATAGGCAGCCTTGTAGTCAAAAACTTTACCCAGCTCAACCTCTATGGTGCGCTTGGTGACATTGTCCAGAAATTGCTTATCGTGGGAGATGACAATGACGGCGCCCGGATAATCCTGCAAAAAATCTTCCAGCCACAGAATGGACTCGATATCGAGGTGGTTGGTAGGTTCGTCGAGCAGCAGGTAATCAGGCTTTTGCAGCAGCATCTTGGCCAGCTCAATGCGCATCTGCCAGCCACCACTGAATTCGTCGGTAAGCCGATCAAAATCACTTTGCTTGAAACCCAGCCCTTTGAGCACTTTCTCAGCATCAGCCTGCATGGTTATTCCACCAATAAGGGCATATCGGTCATTGAGTGTCGTATACTCATCAATCAGCTGGTGGTAGGCATCACTCTCATAGTCTGTGCGCGTTTCCATCTCTTCATGCAGATGATGAATGCGCGCTTCCATTTTTTTTACTTCCTCAAAAGCCGTCAGGGTTTCCGCCATGACCGTCTTGCCTTTGGGGATATTCATTTCTTGGTGCAAAAACCCCAGGGTCGTGTTGGCCGGCCGGCTGATATTGCCGCTATCAGGTCGTATGTGGCCCGCTATTATCTTGAGCAGCGTTGATTTCCCCGCCCCGTTGCGTCCGACAAGGCCTATCCGATCCCGCTCGCCGATGACAAGATTAATTTTGTTGAGCAGTATGCGGTCACCATACTGTACGTACACTTCATTTACCGTAATCATGCAGTTGCTTACTAAAAATTTGGCGCAAAGATACTACTTTTTGATCGTCACCCCGCTACCAAACAAGGGCTATTTGCACACTTTTGTTTTGTTGATTTCAAACCGATTAACGCTCGCTTCGATGACTAAGTTCCTGCAAGGCAAGCCAGGCCATGAGGCCTGTGCTGTGATTGAAGCAGTCTTCATCGACATCAAAAGTGTCTGTATGTACCTGTGAAACAATCCCCTTTGCCGGATTGCCGGTTCCGAGCCGGTAGAAGCATCCCGGCAGTTCGTGGGTGTACCAGGCAAAATCTTCACCTGTCATGCGGATGGGGAGTTCGACGACCTGGTCGTCACCCATATAAGCACGGGCGCTGCTGCGCAGTCGCTCCGTGAGCTGCTCATCATTTTTTAAAAAAGGATAGCCCTTGTCTATTACAAGCTCAGCCTGAGCCCCCATAGCAGCAGCTATGCCTTCGGCCATCTGCTGCATGAGCCGGTGGGCTTCTGCCCGCCAAGGCTCATCGAGTGTGCGAAAGGTGCCTTTGAGCTTAACTTCACGGGGAATAACATTGGTTGCCCCCCCGCTGGAGGCAATGTGTCCAAAGGTCAGCACACTGGGGATCGTCGGATCGGCCCGGCGGCTTACCAACTGCTGCAGAGCGGTGATGATTTGGGCCGTGATGGCAATGGGGTCAATAGTATCCTGCGGAATGGCGCCATGCCCGCCCCGCCCCTGCACGCGCAGGTAAAGTTCATCGGTTGATGCCATGAAAATACCGGCCCTGAAGCCAACCCGCCCGCAGGCAAGCGGCGGATGCACATGCTGCCCGATGATGGCAGCAGGCGCAGGTGCCCGCAGGGCCCCGTCGCGTATCATCAGGCTGGCGCCGCCAGGCGTTTTTTCTTCAGCAGGTTGAAAAAGCAGCTTTATGCTGCCGCAAAAATGCTGCCGCAGCTGCATCAGCAGCTTTGCAGCGCCCAACAGGCTGGCCGTGTGCACATCATGCCCACAGGCATGCATAACACCCGGGTGCCGGGAGCGGTAATCGACTGTATTGGCTTCCTCAATGGGCAGCGCGTCCATGTCTGCCCGCAGGGCTACACAGGCGCCTTTACCTGCCTGCCCCTCAATAAGCCCTACAAGTCCGTAGCCACCCACACCTGCTTTGAAAGGTATTTGCCACCGGTGAAGCCAGTCAGCGACGTAGCCCGCGGTGGCCCGTTCTTCGAATGACAACTCAGGGTACTGGTGAAGGTGGCGGCGGATGCCAACTACTTGCCCCTGCAGGGCTTGTGATTCTTCCCGCAGATAATCAATCAGATCGCTACTTGTTGGCTGACGCATAAGGAAGCGGATTTAGCGAATCCACAGTAAATAGGCTGTAGCATACGGGAGTGAAAAGATGAGGCCATCGAAACGGTCGAGCATACCGCCATGCCCCGGCAGGATTTTTCCCGAATCCTTCACCGCCAGGCTGCGCTTGAGCATGCTTTCTACCAGATCCCCTATGCTGCCAAAGACAGCAATGATGCCGGCAAGCACCAGCCAGTCTATGAGCCGCAGCTCCAGAAAATAGAGGTGCAGAATGACGGCTGTCAGCAGCGTAAACACCAGCCCGCCCAAGGTGCCTTCCCAGGTCTTTTTGGGACTGATCCGGGGTAGCAGCAGGTGCTTACCTAAGCGGGATCCCACAAGGTAGGCCCCTGAATCGTTGGCCCAGATGAGCAACAACAGCCCCATCACAATATTGGGAAGATACTCCCCCTGGTGTATGGCCACAAAGTTGAGCAGACCAAAAGGTATGCCTATGTAAAAAACACCCAGCATCAGAAAAGCCAAATTGACAAACGGTTTTTCTGATGCCATGAACAACTCATAAACAAATGCACCGAAGACCAGCGGAGAGTATAAAATAGACGTAATGATCACAAAATCAATAGGATCATTAATAATGTTGAGCTGCAAGACCAGACTGTGTGCAAAGGGTACAATCCCGAGCAACAGCCCCAGTGCCTTGCGGATGCGGTCGCGCCTCGACTTGCGGTCGAGCACCAGGTACAAAAATTCCCACAGCGAGAGACCGGTGACGGCCGTAAACAGCAGGCTGTAGCCCCAGCGCCCTGCGTAAATACCCGTGATCATCACCAATACGAAAATGACACCCGTCGCTGTTCGCCTTGCCAGCTCCTGCATGATTACTCGTTCAGTTTTTACGCGATGACTGTATCAAAAGTGCTTCGCTGCTCAGCAGCGAAGCCGATGCCGGAGGCATATTTGCCTTTTTAAAAAAGCGAATATGCCTCCGAAGCAGCAGCTTTTGTTACAACAGCCAACCCGTTATGGTAGCATCGTAATTTTCAGCGCCAAAGGTAGCGAATTTGCTGAAACCTCAGGCCACTATTCAAACTTGACCGGCATACTAATCTCTGTTTCGCCTCTTTTTACAACAACGGTGGTGCTGTTGCCTGTCTGGAAAGTGGCTAGTCCTTCCATATAGGTGTAGATGTCGCTGATCTCTTTATCACCCAGCTTTACAATGATATCACCGGCTTTTAAGCCTGCTTTGGCGCCAACCCTGCCCTCAATGACACTGTCGACCCTGAGCCCCGTACCACCATAAACGTAGTCGGGCATAACGCCCAGACTCACTTTGAAGCGAGCTGCCTGCTTATTCTCATTTTCATCCTTGGTAGGTGTAAAAGCGAGCTTGCCTGCCTGGCTGGTCTGCTCAATAATGGCTACTGCCAGCTGTGTGATGTCGTAGATGCCCTGGTAATTGATCAGGTGGGCATCGTCAACCGGCTTGTGGTAGTCGCTGTGCTGGCCTGTGAAAAAGCTCAGAACGGGCATGTTCTGGAGGTAGAAAGAGGTGTGGTCGGAAGGCCCTACCCCCGATTCACTTGTGCGGATCTGTATGCCGGCTACTTGTAGCTGTGCAAGTATGGGCGCCCAGCTGGGGCTTGTACCTGTACCGGTTATCAACAGCGATTTTTCTTCATTGAGCCTGCCCACCATGTCCAGGTTAAACATATAATTGATGCTGCCCAGGGCGAGCGTCGGGTCATTGACCCATTTTTTGGAGCCTACCAGACCGAGCTCTTCGGCTGAGAAAGCAAGGAAGAGGTAGTTGTTGGACCTGGCAGTGCCGCTTTGCTTCAGGTACTCTGCAATGCGCAACATAGCAGCTACTCCGCTGGCATTGTCGTCGGCACCGTTGTGTATGGCGGGTTCGCCTGTGTACAAGGAGCCAAATGCGCCATAGCCCAGGTGGTCGTAGTGGGCACCTATGACAACCGTCGTTGGTGCTCCATTGTCAATAAAACCTACCACATTACGGCCGGTGCGGGCTTCTCCTCCCTGCGCATGGGGGTTGGTATTGAAGTTGAAGTCGAACTCATGAAACCAGCTGCCTGCCTGCCCACGGGGCTGCAATCCTATCTGGGTAAACCGCCACGCAATGTAGTCGGCTGCCAGCTTTTCTCCCTGCGTCCCCGCTTCGCGTCCTTCAAGATAATCTGAAGAAAGATAGACAACATCCGCTTTTATTTGCTGTAGCGGATTGGCTCCTGCTTGCGCGGCCAAATCGCTGACCGGCATACCCATCCGGAAAAAGGCTGCTACGGTCAGTACGACAATCCAAAGTTTTGTATTCATGTCTGTTTGTATTTACTCGCAAAAATCCGGCTATTTACCTGAAATATCTAACAAATAAATCGACAAACCGTTAACTTAGCCCTAAATTTTACTTTCAGCGTGCAATCGGAATGATGGAACATAACATGGTCAAATTGCTTTCTGCCCGGCAGATCAAAGCTTGGGATGCTTATACCATCGAACACGAGCCGATATCTTCCCGCATGCTCATGGAGCGTGCTGCTGCTGCTTTCGCGGATTGGTTGTACGAGCTTGCTGGTAGTGCCTCGCCCTTCCACGTTTTTTGCGGCCCCGGCAATAATGGGGGCGATGGCCTGGCGGCCGCCCGCCTGCTGTCGCAGCGGGGATGCAAAGTGGTGGTGTGGCTGGCCGACTTCGGGCTGCCTTGCAGTCAGGACAGGCAGCATCAACTGGTATCCCTTCAGTCGGTTGTATTTCCCCTGCATACACTCTCCGTTGATGCTTTCCCCGCCATCCCTGCAACGGCTGTACTTGTCGATGCACTCATGGGCGCCGGTCTCAACCGCCCGATTTCGGGGGCTATGGCAGATTGTATTCACTGGTTGAATGCCCTTCCCAACCTGCGGGTAGCTATAGATATTCCGAGTGGACTTCCGGTTGACGCACTCCCCCAGGGGCCGGTGCTGAAGGCCGATTATACGTTTAGTTTTCAGCTGCCCAAACTTTCATTTCTGCTGCCTTCCTGTGGCGGGCTGGCAGGCAAATGGACCGTAGGCAATATAGGCTTGTTGCCCGGGGCTCTTGCGGCGCTGGACAGTCATCAGTTTTGGGTAAGCAAAGATGTGATTGCTGCAATGTTGCGGAAGCGGGATCGCTTTTCGCATAAGGGTAGCATGGGGCATGCATTGCTCATTGCCGGCAGCGAGGGTAAAATCGGCGCTGCCTTGCTGGCTGCGCATGCTTGCCTGCGCGCGGGTGCGGGCCTGCTTACGGTGCACATTCCTTCCGCAGGCGTCATGCCGCTGTTGGCGAGGGTGCCGGAGGCTATGATCAGCGAGGAATCATCAGGGGGCCACTGGTGGACAGTGCCCGTCCTCGATACCTGTCAGGTGGTAGGTGTGGGGCCCGGGCTGGGTAAGCATCCTTCCTCGTTGATGGCGCTTGCCAGGTTGCTGGAGGAGAGTAATAAGCCGCTGGTGCTCGATGCCGATGCTCTGAATATGCTGGCTGATAAACCGTCTCTGATCGAACATATTCCGCCGGGCAGTATTCTGACACCGCATCCGAAAGAGTTTGAACGCTTGTTCGGGCCTTCTGCTGATGATATTGCGCGCCTACAGTGCTTGCGGGAGCAGGCTGTGCAGCGGCAGCTGGTTATTGTTTTGAAAAATGCTTATACCATTACCGCACTGCCGTCAGGCAGTCTGTTTTTCAATTGCAGCGGTAATGCGGGCATGGCTACCGCGGGTGCGGGAGATGTGCTGACAGGCCTGCTGACGGGTTTGCTGGCCAGAGGTTACGGGCCGGCCGAAGCAGCTTTAATCGGGGTCTGTCTGCATGGCCTCGCCGGCGATTTGGCAGCCGCAGAGCTTGGACAAGAAAGTCTGATAGCTTCTGATCTGGTCGATTTTTTGGGAAAGGCCTTTCTGACACTGGAGCGCAGCTCACAAACGTCTGCAGGTCCTCATTGATCCTCCGCTCAAATATATACTCACCAAAGTAAGCTTATCCGCCAATGAAATCATACATTCTGGCATTGGATCAGGGAACCACCAGCTCCCGCGCAATTCTCTTTAACCGCCAGGGGCAGTGGGTAGCCATGGCGCAGGAAGAATTTACGCAGTTTTACCCGCAACCTGGATGGGTCGAGCACGATCCCGAAGAGCTTTGGTCAACACAGCTGTCGGTGGCTCGCAGCGTAATGGCGCAAACAGGTATTCGCGCAAAAGATATTGCTGCTGTGGGCATCACCAACCAGCGCGAAACGACCTTGCTGTGGGATCGATATACAGGCCAACCACTTGGCAGGGCTATCGTATGGCAGGATCGCCGTACAGCCGAGCATTGTGATCAACTCAAAACGGCAGGCTGGGAGACTTATGTGCGCAGCAATACAGGACTGGTAATCGACGCTTATTTTTCGGCGACAAAGCTGGCCTGGATGCTCGATCATATTCCGGGGGCAAGGAGCAGAGCTGAAGCAGGTGATTTGTGCTTTGGTACGGTCGATAGCTGGCTTATTTACCGGCTTACGGATGGTAAGGTACATGCTACCGACTACTCCAATGCTTCGCGTACCATGTTGTACAATATTATCCGACTCGAATGGGATGAGCCTCTGTTGAATGCATTGCGCATACCTGCTTCCGTGCTTCCGGAAGTAATGCCCTCCAATGCCTACTTCGGGGAACTGTCGCCCGAGTGGCTGGGAGAGGCTATCCCCGTGACGGGTGTAGCCGGAGATCAGCAGGCTGCTTTGTTTGGACAAGCTTGTTTACAGGCTGGTATGGCCAAAAATACCTATGGTACCGGTTGCTTTATGCTGATGAATACCGGCGATACACCTGTCTTTTCAAGTGCGGGGCTTATTACTACCATTGCGTGGGGGCTCAATCACAAGGTTCAGTACGCGCTGGAGGGTAGTGTGTTTATCGCCGGCGCGGCCATTCAATGGCTGCGCGATGGTCTCAGGTTAATTGACGAGTCGCCGGATTCAGAGTTCTTTGCCATGAAGGTTGCCGATACCAACGGCGTGTACGTGGTGCCGGCTTTCGCTGGCCTGGGAGCACCCTATTGGGATATGTATGCACGTGGGGCTATCTTTGGACTCACCCGGGGTGTCAACAAATCGCACCTCATCAGGGCCACCCTGGAGTCGCTTGCTTACCAAACCCGCGACGTGCTGGCAGCCATGGAGTCTGATGCCGGCCAGCCAATACACTGCCTTCGTGTCGACGGAGGGGCCAGTGCCAATAACCTGCTTATGCAGTTTCAGGCGGATATCCTGAATTCAGCGGTGGAGAGACCACGGATTATCGAGACCACAGCCTTAGGGGCGGCTTATCTGGCCGGACTGGCTGCAGGTTTTTGGACAGTAGACGAACTGTCGGATAAATGGGCCTGCGATGCCCGCTTCAATCCTCAAATGGAGACCCAAAGACGCGACCACCTTTACAAAGGCTGGCAAAAGGCAGTCGAAAGGACGATGCGATGGGAGGAAGACTAGTCGTCAGAGGTACTCGGGCTGCTCTGCTGGCATTGGAGGTGCCGGTATGAGGTGCTGACCGATGAATCGCAGGAGCGCCTTCTTGACACTCTCCCGCATCTCCCGCATACCATCAATACCACCGCCATAAAAATCAGGACCCGGAATGTAGTACCGTAGGCGGTGGTTGGCCGGAAGCTGGGGTTCTTCAGGCGTAGCAACCTGATCGTCAACAATCGTTATCAAAAAGTCAAAGGCAGTCGTCGCCATACTTTCCAGCGTATCTAATGGACCAGCAAATTGTCTGCTGATATCGATGTTGTCCTCGTGCATTACCTGAACAACTTCTGACTGGCAGGAAGATAAAGGAACGAAACTCACTCCTTGTGCAAGGTTGGCAGCAAAAAAATTCAGGTATCCCAGCGCCATGTGTGCCTGGCAATGGTGGTTAGGACTTACTATCAGCACTCGCTTCATACGTTCCTCACAATGTTGCGCCACAAAGTTAACATTAAATTTACAAAGGGGAGTAGCTTGCCTGCCTGAAAATGTGTGTGAGTTTTTCAGTCAAAGCAATATTTAGCTACTGGCAGGATTTGCAGAAGCCTATGGTCGTTGCAAATGCACATATTCTCGGGATTAGTAACAATCCTGCGAATATGTACATTTGAGCTGTGCGCTTTCGCCGGGGTGTTAGAAAGTGGGGCATCCGATCCCCCGGCCACGCAGCTTTCCCTGAGGGCCGAAGGGGAAGGCAAAGGTGATGCCGCCGATATAGTACCAGTCTACCTGATCGCCTCCTCTTCGATATACCAGGTCTCTGTCGGGGTTAAAAACCAGTGGCCTGCTGATTTGGGCCGCCAGCGCACCATTGCCGTTGAGGACGTCTGTATAGCGAATCTCCGCGCCACTTACGTCATCGAGGTGATCTGTAAACAGTCTGCGCCCGCCTAGTTCCAGCGTAATGGTCATCTGTCGACGGTAGTGAAGTCGTATGCCCAATCCTATGGGGAGTTGCCATTGCGTAAGTGCGTAGGGTGCTGCATAACCCGGCAGCCCCTGCCCCTCAGTACCCAGTGGTTGTACGTCTATCCATTGCCCGTCAAACAGTACCTGGGGCTTGAACCGGTAGATACCCCCGCCGCCAAAAATAAAGGGCGATACCTGCCATCCGCGCCTGTTACCAGTGGTAAAAAGGCTGTACTCGGCCGTAAGTGTCAGCTCTGTAACGGCTGTCCGAAAGTTGAACATGCGATCTTCAAATCCGGTACGGCGACGATCATCGGCTTCGAGTCCTGTTCGGGACAAGGATGCCCGCAAACTCAGCGGACTGCGGGTGTTGAGGCGATAAAAAAGACCCAAGGCAGGCTTTATTTCCGTAAAATAAATGCCGAACTCCTTAGGGGAAAGATCACCACTGTAAAAGCCGCCACCCAGTAAAATACCTAATTCGGCTTGCTGAGCAGGCAAGTATGTGCCTGTATGCAATACCCCCAACAATAAATATACAAATAGTTTTCTCATGAGATTGTAAAAATAGTACGTATTTGGTCGGTCTGCTTGGACCCTAACGCCGTTACAGTGCTCATTGACAGCTAAATCAGACAATCAATATCCGAAGAGGTCAACCTGTTTGTCTGCTGAATGTTATTCAACAAATAATAAGCCTTACCTTTGCGCCGGTCAGCCGGGCGCGCAAATTTGCGCAATTTTGCTGAATTACTACATTTGGTATTCTACTTATGGCATCAAATAATCACCAACCATCAGCTTCGCTCGACACACAGCGTGAAGAGACAACCGTCAAAGGTAAGCCCAAGCTGAGCAAAGACAGCCTGCAGAAGGCAGTAGAGGTATTTCGCTATGTGCTTCCTTTCAAATGGTCATTCCTGCTGGGTATGTTCTTTCTGGCTGCCGGAAGTCTGTTGTTTTTGGCGATTATGAAGGTACCCGGAGAGATTTTTAACGTCATTTCCAATAAATCTTCCTACAATCTTTCTCTTAACCAGCTATTTATGCTGTTGCTTGGCCTGCTGGGAGTGCAGAGTGTTATGTCCTACTTCAGGGTGCAGTTGTTTGCGCTGGTAAGCGAGAAGAGTATGGCCCTGCTGCGTACAGACTTGTACGAGAAGCTGATCAGTCTGCCGATTACTTTCTTCGAGGAACGCCGGTCAGGGGAGCTGTCCAGCCGCCTGACCAATGATGTTACTCAGGTACAGGGGATTTTCAGCATTACGCTGGCGGAGTTTATTCGTCAGTTGATCGTATTGCTGGGAGGGGTAGGTATTATTGTTTTTTCTATGCCACGGCTTGCCCTTACGATGCTGGCTACCTTCCCCCTGGTAGTGATTGTGGCTATGTACTTTGGCCGCTATATTCGCAAATTGTCCAAAGGCCGGCAGGATGAGCTGGCGCAGTCAAACGTAGTGGTTGAAGAAACGATACAGTCTATTCAAACGGTAAAGGCATATACAAATGAGTGGTTTGAACGCCAGCGCTATGTGAAGAGTCTTACTTCGGCTGTGCGCACTTCGCTGAAGGCAGCACAGATGCGGGGACTCTTTGCAGCCTTCATTATTTTTGTCATGTTTGGGGCATTGTTTTTTATCATGTGGCGGGCTGCCCTGATGGTGCAACAGGGTGAAATGTTGGAGGGCGAACTGGTTGATTTTGTTGTCTTCACCGGGATCATCGGAGGTTCTATAGCCAGCCTTGGAACATTTTACACAGAAATCGTTGCTGCGGTAGGAGCTACAGAGCGTATTGTGGAGATTCTGCATCTTCCTTCTGAGTTGTCCATAACACCTGATAGCCAACACAGCAAACGCCGGTTGTCCGGTAAGATAAGCTACGAAGGGGTACACTTTTCCTACCCTACCCGTCCGGATGTAGCCGTGCTCAAAGGTATCAATTTTACCATCCAGCCCGGGCAGCGGATCGCACTGGTGGGCGCCAGCGGCAGCGGAAAATCTACCATAGTATCGTTATTGCTGCGCTTTTATCCGGTTGAGCGCGGCAGTATTCTGGTCGATGATCAGCAGCTTCAGACCTATGAACTTAACGAGCTTCGACAGAATATGGCAATCGTACCGCAGGAGGTGCTGTTGTTCGGGGGCACTATCAAAGAGAATATTCGCTATGGTAAGCCGGATGCAACGGAGGCGGAAGTCGAAGCGGCAGCCAGAAAGGCCAATGCCTGGGAGTTTATCGATGGGTTTCCGGAAAAATTTGATACGCTAGTTGGTGAGCGTGGTATCAAGTTGAGCGGTGGCCAGCGACAGCGTATTGCTATTGCCCGTGCTATTCTCAAAGATCCTGCTATCCTGCTGCTGGATGAGGCTACTTCCAGTCTGGATGCAGAAAGTGAGAAGGTAGTACAGGATGCCTTAAATGTATTGATGGGGGGACGTACTTCAATTATCGTAGCCCACCGGCTGAGCACTATTCGCGACGTAGATGTAATCCACGTGATAGACAAAGGTAAAATTATTGAGTCCGGTACACATGAGCAGCTTTCTGCAATCCCCGACGGGGCTTACAGTACGCTGCTCAGGCTGCAGTTTCAGGAGTCTTAACCGTGTTAAGGTTCTCGGTCTGCTTTTATGGCTGCCTTTAGCACCGCGTGTGACTTTAGTAGGGTGAATACAGGAAAAGATGCTTCTTTAGTTTTTATCGGCAAAAATTGCCGTATGTGCTTCCGGGGTTCTTACTTCTGCCCGCGGCAGCAGAAGCAGCCATAGCGGAATCAGGAAATGAGGAAGCCGGTAAATGAACTCGTGCAGCCAGTAGATTAGCATCATCTCCCAGTCACTAATCCAGTAATTGGACCATAGCCTCGCGAGGGTTGTCAGAAATCCCCAGCATACGGTGTAGACCAGGCCCGATATCCAGGCTGCCTTCCAGGGTAGTAGCAATAGTGCCGCAACCACAAAATCGGCTATACCGGCCAGGTACAGAAACTGCAGGGCATCGGTTTGGTTTAGTCCCAGCCCGTTCATCACCATGCTGATGAACCCACCGGGTACAGGATAGTAACCGGCAGCATACAGGCCGTGACAGGCAAATGTCAGTGCTATGGCCACGCGTGTTGCAAGGTGTGCAGGGCCTGAGACATATCCCTTTCGAAGCGTCCACAGCAGGATGAAAATTGTACCAAATTGCAGGCTGTATTCAAAAAACTGTCCAAGGTGCATGAATTTTTCCTTGGTGTATAACAGCGCTAAAAAGATCAGTATTGTGCCTGCTGCTGCCAGCAGGAACTGTCTGTATTTGCGTCCTGCCAGCGGCAGCCAGCAAACAATAGCCGCTACAGCCAGTATACCCCCCATCAACTGAACGCCTAAGGCAATGGCGTTGTCAATGGCTGCCGAAGCTACCCAGTCGCGCCAAGGCATATAGAAAGGCCATCCGCTGATGAGGGGACGCATAAGGCTCTCATCCCATAGGAATGACCGTATGGGAATATCCCAATACAACATCTGCCAGGCTCTGCCTGCAAAAACTGCGCTGCCGGCCAGTCGCAGCAGAAAAAAATATGGGACGCTTGTATTTTCCTGCATGATTGCAATTGTTGCGATACCTACATTAAACTGCAAACCCTTAGGTTTGGTGCTTACGCTACAACAAATTACTTTAATTTGGAAGATTTCGGCAAGCTTCAACGTCCATGCCTTGACAGCGATACGTATACAAGAAAAACACTTTTTACCTGCCGCCGGCCTGCCGATCCGATCGTATAAATTACAGCCGGGTTGGGTGTCAATTGATTCTCAAAGAATACCTTTGCACGAACTCTTTTACACTAAATCCGTATGTCATGGCTTTCATAATCTTGTATACTACCCATCCCGATGAGGCTTGCGCACGTCGCATCGGTCAGTCATTGCTGTCAGACAAGCTTATTGCATGTGCCAATTATTTTCCGATGCAAAGCGAGTACCTGTGGCAGGCAGCGCTTGCCAGCGAACAGGAGTGGGTTGCTGTCTACAAAACGACACAGCTGTTGGCAGAACGGGTAAGTAAGCGTATTGAGGCACTTCATCCTTACGAAATCCCTTGTATCATGCAACTGACGGTATCGGCCAATGAGGCCTATGAGCAGTGGATAGCTGCTGCCACCGTAGCTACGCCTGACTGATTGCAAAGGCTTTACCAGCGCTTTGATTCTTACCATGATAGCATGACTGAGCAGTTGATACTATTGAGGACTTTCACTGTCATGGCAGCAAGCCCGGAGCCTACAGTTCACTTATTCTTGCCAGCATCGTAGTGATCATATCGTCTACTGCTTGCTGAGGATCAATGCTAAATTGCCCCTTTCTGCGGCCTGCCAATATGACGTTACAGGAAAGAGCAGCATGACCCATTAGCTGTGCGAGGCCGTAGATAGCAGATGTTTCCATCTCAATATTGGTAACCTTCAGCTTCCCAAATTGAAAATCAGCCAGTTGGTGCATATCAGTAGCCGGCAGCCGACCCGCTATGCGTAGCTGTCTGCCCTGTGGAGCATAAAATCCGGGAGCTGTAAGCGTGATTCCCTGTTGATTGCCCGCTGATAAGGCGCCCAGCAACCCATCATCGGCCTGTGTGGCATAAGGCGTATGTATATTCATCGGCAGCGGAAGCTGTGCCAGCTCAACAAATTGTCGGAAATTTTGCAGCAATGCGGCTGCCTCATCGCCTTCCTGCCAGTGGTAATAACTCAGCAGGTTGTCAAGACCTAGCCCGTAGGCAGAGAAAACGAGGCTGCCAACATCGATATCAGGCTGTAAGCTACCGGATGTACCCAGGCGGATGAAATGAAGCCGGCGGTGAACAGCTCGTACAGTTCGCTGCTGTAAGTCAATATTGGCAAGTGCATCGAGTTCGTTCAAAACGATATCGATGTTATCAGGTCCGATACCCGTAGAGATGACTGTTATGCGCTTGTTGCCCAGCTCGCCTGTGTGCGTAACAAACTCCCGCTTTTGTACGCGTGTATCTATTCGGTCAAAATGCTTGCTGACAGCCTCTACCCTGTCAGGATCACCTACGGTTATCACCCAGTCGGCCAATTGGTCAGGCTGTAAGTGAAGGTGGTAGATACTGCCATCGGCATTGATAACCAATTCGGACGGTGAAAATCCTGCGTTCATGTATTCAGATATTTACAATAAAACAACCGTTGCTTGATTTTGTATCATTCTAACCAAAGCCAGCTTGTCTTTATACCGGCTTTAAGGCTGGTGAAGACTGTGCCGAGTAATGACTGTTTGCCTTTAGCAATCGTCGATTGCTATGTCCTCTTGCAGCCCGCACATTTTGGTTTTTTAGCAACAGAAGCCCCCTATCCTATTTTTCAGCCAAGAGAACCATTGGAAAATGCAGTGATACTTCCGGAAGTAAAAACGAGGATATGTCTTAAGTCAATTTTTTATACAAGCATAAGGTTAGGCAAAGTTAGCCCCTATCGTATTTGGAAGATGATGATTATTTTTTTATAGTTAAAAAATTAATAAGAAAATATTAAATGAGTAAAATTTATTTACAGATAAACACTGTCCGGATCAAGTTCACATATTTCAACCCACCAAAACCATCCGTAAGCGCCAGGCTTTTCCTACTTTCGCACACAAAACCAGCGCATATGACCGAAGTTCAAGCATCATTTACAGCCCTGCAGGACGACATTTGCCGGCAACTGAGCGAAGCTGACGGGCAAGGAATATTCAGGGAAGACAAATGGGAACGACCCGGCGGTGGTGGTGGCAGAACACGCATCATTGAAGGCAAGCGCATAGAAAAAGGCGGCGTGAATTTTTCGGCTGTCTGGGGTGACTTGAACCCTCAGGCTGCCAAAGCATTAGGCATTGAAGCCGGCAGCTTTTTTGCCACCGGCGTATCCATTGTTATGCACCCCGTCAACCCACTGGCCCCCATCATACACATGAATGTCCGCTATTTTGAAACAGGTAGTGGTCAATGGTGGTACGGAGGTGGTATCGACCTCACACCACACTATATCGATAAGGCGGAAGCGCGTTGGTTTCACCAGCAACTACAGCAAGTTTGTCACGCACATCACCCTGACTTCTACCACCGCTTCAAGACTTGGGCAGACGACTACTTTTTTTTAGCTCACCGGCAGGAGACGAGGGGCGTGGGGGGCATTTTTTTTGACAGACTCAACGAACAATCCGGACTTAACCGGGAACAAATACATGCTTTTGTCATGGACGTAGGCCGGGTGTTTGCGCCTACTTACTGCCAGTTACTGACCAACAAATCCGACCTGCCTTTCTCTGCCGCACAGAAAGAATGGCAATACCTGCGCAGGGGCCGCTATGTCGAATTCAACCTTGTATGGGACAGAGGCACCCGCTTTGGTCTGGAGACCGACGGGCGTACAGAAAGCATCCTTATGAGTCTGCCGCCACAAGCCAATTGGGCATACAACCACCGGCCGGCCGAAGGCAGTGCCGAAGCAGACACGCTCAGACAGCTGCAAAAAGGGATCGACTGGCTTTCGGCCTAGAATACCTGTTTCAAGACCTCTTCTTTTTTGTATTATTGCAATAAGGGTGCATCAAAAATGCCGTACTATGAAGATAAGCAGAAAAACTTTTTTCAAAGGCCTGGCCGCGGGCACATTAGGGCTTCCGTTGTTGCTGCGCGCATGCGCTGACCGCCCCTCCTCCCCTGCCCCATCGGCCAACGGCAGCAGGCAATCGCCTACCTACGAGTGGAAAATGACCACCACCTGGCCACCCAACTTCCCCGTCATGGGCGAAGCCTGCCAGCTATTTGCTGACGTAGTAGCCAAAATGTCCGGCGGCAGGCTGCAGATCCGCGTTTACGGCGGCGGCGAGCTGGCCCCTCCCTTGGAGGCTTTCGAACTTGTGCGCTCCGGCGCAGTAGAAATGGCCAGCAGCGCTTCGTATTACTGGGCGGGAAAAATCCCTGCAGCCCCGCTGTTTTCCTCTGTACCTTTTGGTATGAACGCTCAGCAACTCATGTGCTGGATCATCACGGGAGGTGGGCAAGAACTCTGGGATGAGATGTACAATCCCCACAACATCAAACCTTTACTGGGGGGCAATACGGGTGTACAGATGGGCGGATGGTTTAACAAGCCCATAGAAACGCTGGCCGACCTCAAGGGATTAAAAATGCGCATCCCCGGCCTTGGGGGTAAGGTGTTCGAAAAGGCAGGTGGCAGCCCTGTGCTGCTCGCGGGCGGCGAGCTTTATACGGGCCTGGAGAGAGGCATCATCGATGCCGCCGAATGGATAGGTCCCTACCACGACACCCTGATGGGTTTTCATGAAATCGCCAGCTATTACTACGCCCCCGGCTGGCAGGAAACAGGCACCTCACTGGAGTACATCATCAATCTCGAAGCCTACAATCGACTGCCGGAAGATTTACAGGCGATACTGCAGGCTGCTGCTGCACAGTCTTATATCTGGTCACTTGCGCGTATGGAGGCCGCCAATGCGCAGGCTTTTGCCGAATTAAAGCAAAAAGGTGTAGTAGTAAAAAATTTCCCGCCGGCCGTGCTCAGGCAGTTGCGCGCCTACAGCGAGCAGGTGTTAGCCGAGTTAACCGCAACAGATACCTTTGCAGCCCGCGTCTACGAGTCTTATCAAAATTTCAGGCGCCCGATGGTAGACTACTCCGCTATTTCGGAGAAGATGTACTATACGTCCCTGCAATAGGTTTCCGGACAATCATCATCAGTCGTAGCGGCTTACCAATCAACCGGTTGGCAGACTTATCAATAATCTGCCAAAAGCCCGCTGGCAGAAAACGCAGCAGATACTGCAGCCTGGACTTTAGAAGGTAGTTGTTGGCAAAGCCAAAAGCACTGGCAGCAGGCCGAAGGCTTTCCGGTAAAAGTGAAAGCAGCTTGCGAGGGGTGAAACTGTGCAGATGAGCACTGTGAGGCGTTGGTCTGTTGCAGTGGATACAAAGGCAATACTGAATTTTTTCGTCATAGGGTGTCGTAATCAGCAGCCGCCCGCCAGGTTTTAGCCGCGACAGCAGTGAGGCAGTGAAAGCTGCCGGATCTTTGACATGCTCAATCACTTCACTGGCCACAATGACGTCAAAAAGCTCCTCCACAAATGGCAACTGCATAGCATCTGCAACCAGTGCATAATGCCTTTCCGACGGCATCTTCTGCAACGCTTTGGCCGGATTTACCGTTGAAATATCCATAGATACCACTTGCTGCCCCATAGATAAGGCAGCCGCTGCCAACCAACCGCTGCCGCAACCAACATCCAACATCAGCAGCCCACTATCAGCAGGAAGAGCAGACAATATCTGCTCCCGCAGGCGCCGGTTATCGGTTTGCGCCAAGGGGTTATCTGCCCACTCGTAGCCGTAGTCAAACAGCTCGGCATCCTGCTGGTAATGAACAGCATAGTCAGGCAGAGGCTGCGAACGCGGCAGCAAAACTGCAACCCCTTCCTCAACAGGGTAAACAAAGGAATTATCCGAAGACTGCAGTTCACCCGCAGCAGACATCTGCAGCGGCTGACCATTATCAGGACTCAGCAACCAGGCAACAGGCAGTTGGCTCATATATCGATGGCTTTTTGATTGAAGTAACGAAAGTAATAAGCATTATTTGCTTAAAAAGTCAAAAATCATCCACGCCTTAGATTTTGCTTTGCTATATTTGAGCAAACCTAACCAAATCGCTTCATATATGGAACGCAGCCGAATTGTTACCCTCGACGAATTCATCATTCATCGCCAAAAAGATTTCCCTTTTGCCTCTGGTGAGCTTACAGGCCTGCTCCGCGACATAGGCGTTGCCGCTAAAATTGTCAACAGGGAGGTCAATAAAGCAGGATTGGTAGGGATTATTGGCAGAGCCGATACAGAGAACACTACCGGAGATGATGTACAGAAACTGGATTTGTATGCCAATGAAAAACTCATAGAGTGCCTCAAAAACAGTGGTGAATGTGCCGGCATTGCATCAGAGGAATTTGAGGATTATATCTCATTCCCGCAGGTGCTTGACAAAACTTCCAAATATGTAGTGGTCTTTGACCCGCTGGACGGATCGTCCAATATCGACGTTAACGTGTCTGTAGGCACCATTTTCGGCATATTCCGTCGCGTCAGCGAGCTCGACCAAGCCTGTACCATTGAAGATTATCTGCAAAAAGGAACTGAGATGGTAGCTGCCGGCTATGTGTTGTACGGAACTTCGACCATTCTCGTGTACAGTACAGGCAGAGGAGTCAACGGATTTACACTGGATCCGAGTATAGGAGAGTTTTGCCTCAGTCATCGCGACATAAAAATCCCCGATCGGGGCAACTACTATTCTGTTAACCAGGGCTACTACCTGAAGTTTGATGTAGAAATGCGCCGGTATATCGATCACTGCTCTGATCTCAACCTGCGGCTGCGCTACATTGGATCTTCCGTCAGCGATATTCACAGGATACTTTTCCAGGGGGGGATTTTCCTCTACCCCAATACCCGAAAATATCCACTGGGTAAGCTCCGGCTGGTATACGAGTGCAACCCGCTCTCTTTTATCGTAGAGCAGGCAGGAGGCAAAGCCATTACCTGCCAACTGGAACGCATACTAGACTTAGAAGTGAAACATCTGCACCAGCGGGCAACCATAGCCATTGGTTCTCCGGCCATGGTAGATGAAATGGAAGCCTTTGTGCGGCGCTACAGCGCTGCGCCCAGTTTTGGCTGAAAAATTGATGAACCATAAAAAAAGCCGCAACTGACAGACAGATTGCGGCTTTTTACATTATTGAAAAACAAGTGATTGTGGAGATGGCGAGAGTCGAACTCGCGTCCAGAGAAAGTATACATTAGCTTTCTACATGCTTAGTTGCTGCTTTGAATCTCAACTGATGGGTAGGTGCACCAACCCGCCCGTACCACCAGTCCAGCTCTGAATTTTAGCGATGACAACGAGCAGCCGTCAGCACCTAGCCTGTTTGTTTGGTTGATGCACGGACACAGGGCGCTGACAGGCTAGCGCAGGGCGTTGCGGCCTGAGGCCGGGAACGCAGGTGTCGCGTACAATGGCATTCTAATTCCTAGAATTAGGCCGCCATGGCATACTGAGTATTGCCAGTTAAAGTCGATAGCTATTTGATAACGAAGCCAACCATCAGGCTCCGGCATGCTTACTAACCCATAAGCGATCCTGTCGATACCAGTACATCCCCGGGTTATGCGATTACTTTTAATCGCTGCAAAAGTAAGTCAATATATACAACGCAGTACATCCTTATTTGGTTTCAGCTTGTGTATTTTTTTTCAAAATAATTAATCCCTTACAGCCGTTAAGAAAAAACACTTATTGTATTTTTTACACCAAGATTGTTTTTAGATAAATTTCTGTATCTTTGCAGCGCAATCAGCCACTTGATTTGCAGCATAAGCAATGTATTTTCAAACCAAATAATTACCCGCCATGGGAAAACGGATTGCCATCAATGGTTTTGGTCGGATTGGTCGTCTGACCCTCCGCAATTTGCTAAGCCACAAGGATGTAGAAATTGTTGCCATCAACGACCTGACGGACAATGCTACACTGGCACACTTGTTCAAGCACGACTCAGTCCACGGCAAGTATCCTGGTGAAGTGAGTGCTGATGCAAACTATATATACATCGACGGCAGAAAAATTGACGGTCTGTCGGAAAAGGATCCTGCCAAACTCCCATGGGGTGCTATGAACGTTGATGTTGTACTGGAGTGTACGGGTCGGTTTGTAGGTGCTGACGATGCGGGTATGCACCTTACTGCCGGTGCCAAGCGCGTAATCATTTCAGCGCCTGCCAAAGGGGATATTCCTACGGTCGTATTGGGTGTCAATGAAGAAATCATCGATCCTTCGCACAAGATTTATTCCAATGCCAGCTGCACGACCAACTGTCTTGCGCCTATGGTAAAAGTGCTGGATGATGCTTTTGGCGTTGAGAAAGGCTATATGACCACCGTTCACGCTTATACGTCAGACCAGCGCATACAGGATGCTCCGCACAGTGATCTGCGCCGCGCCCGCACTGCTGCCGTCAATATTATTCCTACCTCAACGGGTGCTGCCAAAGCGGTTGGACTGGTGCTTCCTCATCTGAAGGGCAAACTGGATGGTGGTGCTATGCGCGTTCCCGTAGCTGACGGTTCTATCACCGATTTTACGGTTATCCTTAAGAAGCCGGCTACTGCTGAAGAGATTAATGCTGCTATGAAAGCTGCTGCTGAGGGGCCGCTCAAAGGTGTTCTTGAGTACTCGACTGCACCGCTGGTATCAACGGATATTCTTGGCAATCCGCATTCATGCATTTTTGACAGCGAGCTCACCAAGTCATCGGGTACCATGGCCAAGGTGGTTGGCTGGTACGACAACGAGGCTGGTTACTCAGCGCGTCTGTCTGATCTGGCGCTGCGCATTGCTGCTCTCTAAGCCGGATTTGTCGCCATCGACAACCTTACGGGAGACAGCCCTCGCCTGCGGCTGTCTCCCGTCATTGTTTGCTATACATTTCCTTTTCCATACACTTTCTTCAACAATATCAGCATGCAGCATATTCAATTTGCCGGCAAAAAAGCGCTGGTACGCGTAGATTTCAACGTGCCCCTCGACAAAAAAACGCTGGAAGTTACTGATGATACCCGCGTTAGGGCTGCTATTCCTACCATCCGCTACATATTAGAGCAGGGTGGAGCCGCCATTCTTTGTTCGCATTTCGAACGTCCGCTCGCCAAATTGCGGGAAGATGGCAGCATCAACCGGGAACGCTACACGCTTCGGCATGTACTGCCGGTGCTGCGCCAGCTCCTCGGCCGTGAGGTGGCATTTTGCGATGAAACTGTCGGCGAGCAGGCTGCTGCCATGGCAGCAGCCCTTCAACCGGGAGAGGTGCTGCTGTTGGAAAATACCCGCTTTTATCCGGGTGAAGAAAAAGGCGATGAGTCTATGGCCCGGCAGTTGGCAAGCCTGGCCGACGTATACGTCAACGATGCTTTTGGCTCTGCCCACCGCGCCCATGCTTCTACGGCCACGGTCGCACAGTTTTTTACCCCCCAAAACCGCGGCTTTGGCCTGCTTATGCAGGCCGAAATCGACAATGCTTCCAAGGTCATCCACAGCCCGATGAAGCCTTCAACGGCCATTATTGGAGGTGCCAAGGTGTCTGACAAAATACTCATTCTCGAGCGACTGCTGGATGCTGCCGATACGCTTATTATTGGCGGCGGCATGGCTTATACTTTTTTCAAAGCGCAGGGAGGGCAGATTGGCAAGTCGCTCTGCGAGGAAGACCGGCTTGATACCGCCCGGCAGCTGCTCGAAAAGGCGGCAGCTAAGGGTGTCAGCATACTGCTGCCGGCTGACTCCGTTATTGCAGACCAATTTGCCAACGATGCCAACCGACGGCTTAGCCCTAGTGATGCCATAGAGGCAGACTGGATGGGGCTCGATATCGGCCCCGAGGCCATCAGCAGCTTCCGCACTGCCATCCTTCAATCCAAAACCATCCTCTGGAATGGCCCGATGGGGGTTTTTGAAATGAGCAACTATGCCAATGGCACGCGGGAAATCGCTCAGGCAGTAGCCGATGCTACCCACGAAGGTGCTTTCTCCCTGGTGGGTGGCGGTGATTCGGTGGCAGCCGTCAATATGCTTGGATTGGCCGATGCCGTAAGTTATGTCTCTACAGGCGGCGGCGCTATGCTGGAATTTTTGGAGGGAAAAACCCTGCCGGGTATAGCAGCCATTCAGGCATGAGATGGTAATTTGGATTGATTGACCGCTGCCCAAGCAGCGGTCAATCAATCCAAATTGTGTGTAAAAAGGAAGGAGGCATATGCGGGCTAGCCCGCATATGCCTCCTTCCTTTTTACCAAACAATACCTCTGTTTTGATAAAAGTGAAATACAGCGATTACTATTTTGAAAAGAAAAATAATCACCAAATTAATTGATACATGAAAAATATATCATACTTTTGCTCAGCAGCCAATAATTCAAAAACAAGGTATAAACAAACATTAACATATGTCAAACACAATCATGTTATCTGGCATTGAAGATACTGACCGGGAGCGGCGAATACGTGAAAAGTTGCGTGATGAACGCACCTTGGCCGCCTTTGAGCAACTGCTCGACCGCATAGATGTGCTGGAGACTACCGTCAACCGTCTCGTGATGGTCATGGAGCAGGCTCCCGTTCACATGGCCATGCTGGCTGATATTGCTGATGAAGCCTATCGGAATGCCGATCAGCAGGGTATACGGCTGGAGGAGCGGCTGCAGACAGCGCTAACCATTGCCAATCAGCTCACTGCTCCTGAAATGGCAGCCAGGGTTGACAGCGCACTTAAACTCGTGGATCAGCTGCCGGGAATTGCAGCCATGACGGTTGACACCCTCGACAATGCCATGCAAAATGCCATTGCAGACGGACTTGATCCGCAGGCAATAGGACAAACGCTGGTTTCAGCAAGCCATGCGCTATCAGAGACTGCTGCAAGTCCGCCACCCGCCAAATCTGGTTTGTTTTCCTTGCTTTGGTCAATGCGTGACCCTGATGTCCTAAAGGCACTTGGTTTCTCTCTCAACTTTCTCAAAAATTGGGGCAAACGGCTTTAGCGCTAATCCGGATTTTTGCTGAAGCATTCTGTCGTATCTGGCTATGCCGGGCGACTGCCGAGGCGAGAAAGTACAATATCATCTGTCAGGCCAACAGTAAAAAATCCCCAATACGCACTTTGGCTGTTCAATTGTTCTTCTAAACTACTTATCTAAACTTATCATGCCACATCATCAAGTTCTCATCGTAGGCGGCGGCACCGCAGGTATTACTGTCGCTGCCATGTTGCTAAACCAACCGGAGCCGCCACAGGTTAGCCTGATCGAACCCTCTGAAACGCACTATTACCAGCCGATCTGGACACTGGTTGGCGGAGGGGTCTTCGACAAGTCTGTTTCCGCAAGGCCTATGGCCGACTACATACCCGGGGGTGTCAACTGGATTCGGTCAGCAGTCAGCCAATTTGATCCTGACAACAATCTGGTCAACACAACGGATGGCAATACCCATACCTATGATGCTTTGGTTGTGGCCGCGGGCATACAGCTCAACTGGCATGCCATCCCCGGCTTGAAAGAGAGCGTCGGTAAGGCGGGTAGCGGTGTCTGCAGCAATTATGCCTTTGAGACGGTCGACAGCACCTTCAACAACCTCAAAGCTCTGAAGAAAGGAAATGCTGTTTTTACCTACCCCAACACCCCCATAAAGTGCGGAGGGGCTCCGCTGAAAATTACTTTGCTGGCTAGTGATTACTGGCGCAGGCGCAACTTGCTGGGACAGGTAAAAGTCCATTATTATGCCGCAATGGGGGTCATCTTTGCTGTCAAAAAATATGCCGACTCGCTGAACCGAGCTGCCGACCGCTATGGCATCCAACGCAACTATATGCAGGAACTAGTAGAAATAAAGCCCGATCAACAGCAGGCGCATTTCAAACATCTCGAAACCGGGGAGATTAAGTCTGTGCCGTACGATATGTTGCATGTCACCCCCCCTATGGGTGCACCTGATTTTATCAAAAACAGTCCATTGGCCGGCGATGGTGGCTGGGTGGCTGTTGACATGTACACTACGCAACACACGCGATATCCCAATGTTTTCTCTTTGGGTGACTGCAGCAACCTGCCAACATCCAAAACAGGGGCTGCTATACGCAAGCAGGCACCGGTAACTACCCACAATCTGCTTGCTTACCTCAACAATCAGCCATTGACACATCGCTATGACGGTTACACTTCCTGTCCGCTGGTGACAGGTTATGGCAGCCTGATTATGGCTGAATTTGACTACAACAAAATTCCGCAGGAAACTTTCCCCTTTGACCAGTCGCAGGAACGCTACAGTATGTATGCGCTCAAAGCCTATGGATTGCCGCAGATGTACTGGCATGGGATGCTGAAAGGACGCGAATTTTAGCATTCTGCGCCTCTTTCGCGACTTAGCACTCGTTCGGGAATTTATACCGGAGACAAAAACGAAGTATTCTTGCGCTGGGTTTTCGCTTCCTGTAGGCTGACTGACTCTAGCCCCCGAAAAGAACCGTTTTATACCTGGTAAAAATTCCCGAACGAGCTCCCGGACAGTATTTGCAGCGGTCAGTCAGACCATCACCAAAGGGTGTAGCTGCTCATGGCAAAAGCAAACAGCAAGGCGGCTGTATACGCTGTCCAGACAGGCAGGTGTAAAAAAGCCCCCGGCTTAATGCCATGCCGTTGATAAACGAAATAGGTAAGCATAGCCTTTTCTGCCATAAATGAAATGGCCGTGCCGGCAGCAATGCCGACAGCGCCCCATTGGCTACCCAGCCAGCCGCTCAATACTACGTGTATAAGCAGAGATATCAGTGCAGCACGCAGCATAAGTCCGTGCATTTGCGTGGCTGTCACCAATGCAAGCGACAACACGACCCTGCTGGCACCAATCAAAACAAAGCAGTTAAAAATGATGGCACTCTCCGCAAAGGCTTCCCCAAACACCCGGGGGTACCAATAGGAAGAGGTCGCTGTGAGTAAGATCGCCAAGGGGTAAAACTGATGACATAACTTTGCCGACTGTTGTCGTACCATGGGAAGTGTCTCGTGCAGGGCACCGCTTAACTGCGGTAAAAGGGCAGCCCCGGCTGCTGCCGTCAAGGCCGTAGCCAGTGGTATTTCCCGGGCGCCATACCGATAAATGGCCAGCATAGCCGAATCCCCTTCATAGAGCTGTCCTATCCACCAACTGTCGACCGACAGATTGACTATTCCCAACAAGGCATAACCCGTTATTGGGGCAGCTATGATAAGCCACTTTCGCATCAAGGCCCGGGGCAGATGGCCAAATTGTGCGTGCCTGCCTGTGTAGACCCACAACTGCAACAGACGCAACATGGCCAGTGCTGACAGCAACCGAAAACTCAGCAAAAATGAATACCCTAATGCAGGCGGAATCACCAGGCACAACATCCAACCCAAGGCATTGAGTGTACTGTACAGAACGACCGACTGATAGCGGCCATGCAGGAAGAGAATGTACTCAAATAAAAGCGAAGGTAAGTAGCCCAACAAAAAGAGCGCAAACCACCAACGGTAGTGCAGTGTCGGCTGTCCACTAAGCCATTCAAGCAGGCTGGCAGGCATAAAACCGACAACGGCAGCTACCAGCAGACTAAACAGACTGTAAGTCACCACAACCCAGGACAAGAGGTTCTTTTGGTCCGACGCGTTGACAACAGGCCACAATGTAAGCAAGGCCTGGGTAAGGCCGCTGATCCAGGCAGCACTTAGTAAAGCCGTCAGGTATTGCAATAATTCATAGCGACCTATGTAAGAAACCGACAGCCCTGTGCGTGCCAACAGCACTGCCGAAGCCAGCACCCCCAGTTGTCTTACCAGTTGTGCCCATTGCAGTGCTCCGACCCGCCCCAGGATTGCCATGCATACAGCTTATAGCGATTATCTACAGTATTGTTTCTTCTTCATGGAAAGTCACCCCAAACTGTGTCAGTTCGGCCAGCACCGGCTCGTAAACCTCTTTCATGACCGGTATCTGTACTCCTTTCAAGTGAATACTGCCTTCCATGACCAGCCGGACAAAAATACCCAGCGGCAGACCCACCAACCTGGACATGGCAGTATCATCTTCATTTTCACCTTTCATAACCATGGTAGAGCGCAAACGGTGGCGCTTGCCCTCCAACAGATATTCGAATTCGTGCTGCATGATAATCATATCCTTGTCTTCCGGCTCCAGCTTCCATTTGTCCAGCAGAATATTTTCGAGAATAGCCGCCGGTGAGGCATTGGACTGTCGGATACGCGTTTTGCGAAACAAACCGAGCCATTCAATCTTACTCATAACTTCCGAATCGGGCAACTCGCCTACCAAAGCAGCAATCCGCTCTTTTACCGTACCGCTGCCTACAGGTGCGAAGGCCTCCATGAGTTCGTGATAGCTGAGGCTGTCTGAATGTAGTATAGGAAACTCTCCGTCAGTCATTCCGATTTTTACCAATGCATTCCAGGCACTGCAGAATCCCTTATGGCGCACGGTTCCCCGCAAAACATTGGGCGTGCCTTCCAGCCCGTACTGTTTGACATACATGAGTGAATCGCGGTTGGCGTATACTTCGTATTCACCCATGCCCGGCACCTGTATGCTGCGCGTTTCCGCAAACAAGCGATTGTAGGGAATAAACTTCAGTTTTCCGTCCTCCAGGTACTGGGCTGTCCCCTGCCCTGCCAATACCACATTGCGGGGGTTCCAGGTAAACTTATAGTGCCATGGGTTATTGTCACTCTCCGGCGCTACCAGTCCTCCTGTGTACGATCTGAAGGTCGTAATCTCGCCACCTTTAGCGCGAATTTCGTCTATTTTCTGCATGGCAGACATGTGGTCGATACCCGGATCAAGCCCCATCTCGCCCATAAAAATGAGTTCACGACTTCTTGCCTCATCTGCCAGACTATACATCTCCCGCGATACATAGGAAGCATTGATCAGGTGTTTTCTCAGCCTGATACAGTCATAAGCCACCTCCAGATGAAGAAAGGCCGGCAAGAGAGAAACCACCACGTCTGCTCTTGTGATCAATTCCCTGCGGTCATTGGTTTTGGTAGCATCAAGCCAGACGGCTCTGCCATTGGGGTGCCCCCCTATCTTAGCTTCAGCCAGCTTGGGGTCAGCATCCGCCACAGTGACAAACCAGTTTTTATCTTTGCTTTTATCGAGCAGGTAGCGAATCAACGCGCCGGAAGAGCGGCCGGCACCAATGATCAGGATATTGTTCATGCGCATTTTCAGTTGATGGAAATAACAAAAACCGGCTGCAAGATACGTATGTTTGTATATTTGTGTTTTCGGTCAGGGGCTAATTTGAGCAGACGCTCTGCGTTTTCGGGCAGTCGGACAGTATTAATTTCAACAAGCGCAGTATTTTTTGTAAAAAGTATACGCAAAATAAAAGATTGCCTATCTTTGCGTCGCTTTTCGCTGACCTAATTTAAAACAGTTACGAGCAAAGATGGCAAAAAGACTTAACAAAAATCAAGACAGCGATCTGCTTGTCGACATCGTAGAGGTGCGCGAGAGCGCCCGCAATTTTTTTGATGATAACCAAAACATCATCCTGGGTGTTGTTGCCGGTCTTGTCATCGTGCTTGGCGGCTGGTTCGCCTACACCAAATTTTTCAAAGAGCCCAAAGAGACTGAGGCTATTGCACAGATTGTAGCTGCACAGCAAAAATTTGAGCAGGACTCTTTCGCACTGGCGCTTGCCAATCCCGGCAATGGTATGCCTGGTTTCGCTGATATTGCCAAGCAATACGGTGGCACCAAGAGCGGTAATCTCGCCTTGTACTATGCTGGTATTTGCTGCCTCAATCTGGGACAGTTCGATGCTGCTGTAGACTACCTAAAGGATTACAGCCCTGCCGGTGACATCACGCCTGCCATGAAAAATGGTGCATTGGGTGACGCTTATTCGGAGCTCAATGACACCGACAATGCACTTTCATCTTATGAAAAGGCGGTATCTTCTTCAGACAATGTTCTTATTACGGCTTACTACCTGAAGAAGCTCGGGATGTATTATGAAAAACTGAACAGACATGAAGATGCGCTGGAGCAGTATACTAAGCTCAAAGAGGAGTATCCAAACACACCTTATGCTGCTGATGTAGACAAATACATCATTCGTGCAACTGCAGCAAGCAAAAGCTAGGCTTGCTTAATATGCACAATAAAAAGGTAAGGTGAGTCTGTACTCGCCTTACCTTTTTTTATGCTTATTTTTTTTACAGGCGTACAGATATTTACTTTTGTGTACAACCTAAGCTCCATAGACGGGTTGTATAAGGAATCGTAATTGATTACCAGAAAATCTGACAAAATGGCTTCTGCCCTACAAAATTTATCCGTCTATGACGAGTCAAGCATGCCATCAGCTGCAGCTTTCCGCTTCGGGATAGTCGTAGCTGACTGGAATGCACAGATTACCCACGCGCTGTACGAAGGTTGTGTTGCTACCTTGCGCAAGCATGGCGCCAAGGAAGACAACATACAAACCATTCAGGTGCCGGGTACTTTTGAGCTCCCTGCGGGTGCCCGTATGCTGCTTGGCAGTAACAGCCCTGATGCAATTATCTGTTTGGGTTGCGTCATACAAGGCGAGACACGCCACAATGAATATATCAATCTTGCAGTCGCCAACGGGCTCACCAATCTGAGCCTTACCTCCGGGCGCCCCTGTATATTTGGTGTGTTGACGCCCAACAATCTCGAACAGGCGTTGGAGCGTGCCGGAGGCGTACACGGCAACAAGGGTGTCGAAGCCGCAACGACTGCTATTCGTATGGCTGCCCTTCGGCAGCAACTCTCGAAAGGAAGCAAACCATCCATAGGGTTTACCCTCTAATCTCCTGATCTATGTCTGTTTTACGCGTCAGCGCTCTTGATACCGGCTTTTTCAAGCTGGATGGCGGTGCCATGTTTGGGGTAGTACCCAAAAAAATATGGCAAAAACTCAGCCCTCCCGACGACAACAATCTATGCCGCTGGGCAATGCGTTGCTTGCTGGTAGAGACAGCAGACCGGCTGATAGTGATTGATACGGGTATCGGCAGCAAGCAGGATGACAAATTCCGGTCGCACTTTGAGCCGCATGGCGATACCAGCCTGCTAAAAAGTTTGCAGGCGCTGGGGTATACGCCTGCAGATATAACGGACGTGCTGCTCACCCACCTGCACTTTGACCATGCAGGCGGCGCTGTTGAGCGGCATGTCGACGGAAGCCTGCGGCCGACATTTCCCAATGCCCGTTACTGGTCCAATGAGCGCCATTGGCACTGGGCTTGTAATCCCAATGCGCGGGAAGCAGCTTCTTTCCTGCAGGAAAATTTCGTGCCGCTGCAGGAAGCAGGTCAACTGCATTTTGTACCCCTTCCGGATGAGCATGATGAAACGCACTGGTTGCCCGGCATACGGCTGCGCTGGCTGTACGGGCACACGGAAGCCATGATGATGCCCATTATTGACTGGCAGGGGCATACCCTGGCCTACTGTGCCGATCTCATTCCTTCTTCCTTCCACTTGCGTATGCCTTATGTAATGGCGTACGATCTGCGGCCGCTGCACACGCTGGAAGAAAAACAGCGCCTGCTCGCAGAAGCCGCTGACCAGGGCTGGTTGTTGTTTTTTGAACATGACCCCCTGACGGCTTGCCTTCAGCTGGCGCGCAACGCTGAAGGGCAGATACATTCATTGCCGACAACACTGATGCTTTAATGTTACCAAACAGAAAAGGTTATGGAACTCACCAACGGACTTGACTTTCTCAACGGGCAAAAAAAACTGGGTATACTGGGTGCGGGCCAGCTCGGCAAGATGACTGCTATTGCAGCTGCCAACTGGCAACTACCCCTATGGGCATTGGATAAACAAGCGGATTACCCGGCTGCTCCTTATATCCACCGACTGGTCAGTGGCAACTTCAATGACGAGCATGACGTACTTGCTTTTGGAAGGGAAGTAGATTTGCTTACCATAGAAATTGAGCATGTAAATACAGCTGCACTGCACCAGCTGGCGGCTGAGGGCCTGCGCATACATCCTGCCCCACAGATTCTCGACATCATCAAGGACAAAGGTCTGCAAAAGCTTTTTTACCAACAACACCAACTGCCGACCGCTCCCTTCACGCTTTTTGAAAATACAGATCAGCTGCGCGAAGCGCTGGCTGCGGGCCAGCTTGATTTTCCTTTTGTACAGAAAAGCCGGACAGATGGATATGATGGGCGGGGGGTAGCCGTCATTCAAAATGCCTCAGCACTGCACAAGCTGCTGCCCGGCGCCTGTGTTGTGGAACAGCTTGTTGCTATTGATAAGGAGGTGGCTGTTATCGTAGCACGCAATGAGTCGGGTGAGGTCAAAGCCTTTCCGGTGGTAGAGATGTACTTCCATCCGGAGGCCAATCTTGTCGACAGGCTGCTGGCTCCTGCCCGTATCAGTGAGCAGCAGGCGCAGGCTGCCACAGCCTTGGCCATACGAACAGCTGCTGCGTTTGATGTATGTGGCTTGCTGGCTGTAGAGATGTTTATTGACCAACAGGGTCATATACTTGTCAATGAAGTTGCACCGCGCAGTCACAACAGCGGGCATCATACCATCGAATCATGTGCCGTATCACAATTTGAGCAGCATCTGCGGGCAGTCCTCAACCTGCCGCTGGGCGATACCCGACTGCTGCGCCCTGCCGTCATGCTCAACCTGTTGGGTGATGAGGGGTTCTCGGGTCCTGCTAAGTACAGAGGCATAGAGGAGGCGCTGGCTTTACCTGGTGTATCAGTGCATTTATATGGGAAAACTCATACCCAGCCTTTCCGCAAGATGGGACATATCACCGTCACTGCCGATACCCTCGAGGAAGCGATGCGCATAGCCGATCGCATCGCTGTTGGCGTGTATGCTTAGTAGCGCTTCCGGGGATTTTTTAGTTGCAGGCTGGTGTGGCCACAGCCCGGACAACGGACAACTTGCCGCTAAGAGCAGACGCATAACGGGTTACGATTAGTCCTGCGGAGGCTGAAAGGCAGGATTTGTACAAAATGCTGTATCCGTAAGGCTGTGTAAAAAAGCCAGCAGGTCATTTTTTTCCTGCAAACTCAGTGTGAAGGGTTTAATCTGTGCACTTTTATTGGGATGTGGTTTCCCGCCACTTGCATAATGGTCAATGACGTCCTCCAGACTGGGAATACTGCCATCGTGCATATAGGGTGCTGTGAGGGCTGCTTGTCGCAGAGAGGGTATTTTAAACAATCCTGTATCGGAAGCTTTCTGTGTTAACCGATACCTGCCGCTGTCTGCGTAAACCGCATACAGCCCGTTGTTGGCAAACCCCTGACTGGTGAATAAAAATCCACTATGACAGCTATTGCATGCTAGTCTTGAGGAATGAAACAGCAAATAACCTCGTTTGGCAGCTTCACTGATAGCTGCCTGCTCCCCGCCAAACAGGTAGCGATCAAGAGGTGAATCGCCACTGATGAGGCTGCGCTCGAAAGCTGCTATCGCCCGCGTGATCACAAATGCATCGGGCTTGCGCCCGTAAGCATTTTGCGAAAGCGCCACGTAGGCGGGCATGCGCTGCAAGCGCTCAGCAACCAACAGTATATTGAAGTCAAATTCCTCGTGTTCCTGTATCGGTACTTGCACTTGCATTTCGAGCGTGGGCACCCCGCCTTCCCGCATGAAAGCAGTAAAATAAGCAACATTGGCCAAAGAAGGAGCGTTGCGCCGTCCTTCACGGCCCTCGATACCAGTACTCCGCGCTTGTCCATCGGAAAATGCCCGTGACGGCTGGTGGCAACTGCCACAGGAAAGGCTGCTGTCGCGCGACAATGCGGGCTCGTAAAACAACTTACGGCCGAGCGCTATACGCTCAGCCGTAGGTTGGTTATCGGCAGGATACACAGGCTTGGGGAAACCTGCAGGCAGTGAGATATCTGCCCGTGTGTCTTTAGTCACCACCACCATAGGCGAGCGGCTGCAAGCATACAAGCACGTTAAGCCCGCCAACAACCAGCAAGTACGCATCACCGGAATATCAAGGCTGTTGAGGCCAACAGTTGTTTTGCATAGCCTGACTGAAAAAGAAGGAGCTGATAGCGTCCGGCGGCAAGTCCTCCGCGCTCGAGTGTCAGCGTAGCTGTAGCAGGCAGGCGATCGATGATGCGCACTGTCCTGCCTTCCGCGTCAATCAAATGAAGTGTACAATCCGTTACCGAAGGAAAAGCGGCCAGATCATAGCGCAGCTGAACCATATCAGCAGCCGGGTTGGGAGCGAGCACTATTAGGGGTTCTACTACCAAGGGCTCGTTGCTGCTGCTGACCAGTGCATGCGTAATGAACCCCTGGCTTGCTGCGTTTTGCATCATCTGCTGATTGGCAGGAAAGCTGCCGTGGTTGATGAGATTTGTCTGGAGAGGCATTTGATCAAACAAACGTGCATACTCAATGACCAACTCCAGTCGCAGTTCGCCTGCTTCAGCCGTTAGCTGCGCAGGAACAAACAAAGTCGTATACAGCTGATTGCCCAGATTGTGAAATTCCATGGCAGCCTCCGGCACGCCATCGGCATTGTTGTCGATACGCCCTTCTACAGCCATAAAGCGATAGCCAGACACCCAGCCCCAGTGCATGGAAGGGTTTTGGGGTGCCAGCGGATGATCAGCGGGATAGGAAGCGGGATCGAGATGGTTGCGTGCTGAATCTACACCAATACGCAGACTTACCCCCTCAATATCCGTTACAGACCAATTGCCAAGGTCAAATTCCCTGCCCGGCTCGGCAGCATCCACCAGCAGGTACTGATCACTGAGCATCAGCCTGCTGCCGTCAGTCTTGTGCAATTCAATTTCTGCAATGTAAAAAGCTGCTCTGAATAAGCGTACCTGTTTACCGTTCCAGATAGGGAATACAGAACTGTTAGGTGTCATTCGTACACCCCCTCCCAGATGCTCAAAAGATATAATGACATTTGACTGTTGGCCAAAAGATAGGCTGCTGACAGATACAGCGGCCCATAGCCAGAGAATGGTTGCAATCCTTTTCATGGGTAGATATCTTTTATTGTACATACGACGCAGCTTTGACATTTCTGCTGCTATGGCAGAAGTAACATGATGTAAAATTACGCAATTAAGCTACAACTGCTGCTT
Organism: uncultured Saprospiraceae bacterium; assembly: GCA_964441755.1. Lineage (GTDB taxonomy): Bacteria > Bacteroidota > Bacteroidia > Chitinophagales > Saprospiraceae > JAUMBM01. The sequence goes on along the minus strand of CAYTVG010000003.1, from coordinate 23,437 downwards.
TAAATTAAGTAAACTTACGGACAGATAGATCGGGCTGTCGGATGTTGGGCATACTCAATAGTCAATCTCAGGCATTGTGGCAAGCTGTCTCTGAGTCGACATACAAGACCCACCAACGCACATAATGTAAGCGGCTGTCCTGGATTCTCCCAATCTCCGCGGCAACGAAGCTGTCATTTATGCTGCTAATTCACTAACTTCGCCACCGGATGCGGTGGACTGCTCTGTAGACAATCTGCCGAAAACTCACTACACAAAATCAATGCTGCTGCCATGACCAAAGAGCACGTACTCGACCGATTCTTGCGCTATGTGCAAGTCGACACTCAGGCCGATCCCAACTCAACCACCACGCCCAGTTCGGCAAAACAGAAAAATCTGGGTCGTATGCTGGTAGAGGAATTACAGGGATTGGGCATCGCTGATGCTCATCTCGATGACAACGGCTATGTCTATGCTACCCTCCCGGCCAATACAGACAAGCCTGTGCCCGTTATTTGCTACTGCAGTCATATGGATACTTCCCCGGATTCAAGTGGCACCGACGTGAAGCCCATCGTCCATCAGGCCTATGACGGCCGCGATTTAGTTTTACCTGATGATTCGCAGATTGTCATCCGCCTGCAAGATCATCCCGACCTGGCCAACCAGTTGGGGAATGATATTGTAACCGCCAGTGGCACTACGCTGTTGGGAGCCGACAATAAAGCCGGCCTGGCTGAAATCATGACTTGCGTAGATTACCTGCTCCATCACCCGGAAATCACCCACGGTGCCATCAAAATACTTTTTACACCGGACGAGGAAATTGGGCGGGGAGTGGATAAGGTTGACTTGGCAAAGCTAGGAGCGCAGTATGGCTATACCGTTGATGGGGAGAGCAGAGGTTCGCTGGAAGACGAAACTTTTTCTGCTGATGCGCTCACGATTGTCATCGATGGTATCAGTGCACATCCCGGATTTGCCAAAGGCCACATGGAAAGTGCCATCAAGGCTGCCGGTGATTTCATTGCGGCCCTGCCCAAAGACCGGCTCTCGCCTGAGTCTACTGACGGGCGGGAGGGTTTTGTACACCCGGTTGCCATCAGCGGAGGCGTTGAGCAGGCAAGCATACAGCTGATCATCAGAGATTTTGACACAGCCCGGCTGGCTGTACATGAGGCCGAGCTCAAAGCCATACTCGACCGCGTGATGACGGCCTATCCACGCTCCAGGGCAAGTTTCAGTGTGAAAGAGCAATATCGCAACATGAAAGAAGTACTGGACAAACATCCGCAGGTCGTAGCATTTGCAGAGGAAGCTATTCGGCGTGCAGGTATGCAGCCCAGGCGCTCAAGTATCCGTGGTGGAACCGACGGCTCCAGGCTCAGTTTCATGGGACTCCCCTGCCCCAATGTTTTTGCCGGTGAGCATGCATTTCATTCAAAACAGGAATGGGTATCTGTGCAGGATATGGAAAAAGCCGTTGACATGCTGGTACAATTGGCCGCTGTGTGGGCTGAAAAAAGTTGATGAGCGTCGATCTTTGGTGGCTTGACGCCACCAAAGATTGTACAAAGCGTATTATTTAACTTTTTCATAAGCATCCTGATACAAGCAGCGCGCTATATTTGTATCATTCAGTAACCGTAAAATAAGCTGCACATGAGAACGGCCATCAAGTATTTTCCCGCGATACTTATGCTCATCCTGATGAGCATCACAGCACCTGCCTGCGTCTCTATTGACAAGCTTGTTGAAAGCGGGCAGTATGATCGGGCGATTGGGCTGAGTACGCGCAAGCTCACGGGTAAGAAGAAAAAAAATCCTCGTCTCGTAGCCGGCCTGGAAGAAGCCTTTGCGAAAGCCAACCAGCGCGATCTTGCCTTAGCAGACCGACTGAAGGCGGAAGATGAAGACACCAACTGGTCGCGAATTCACGACCTGTATGTAGGCGTCGATCGCCGGCAGGCGCTCATAGAACCTTTGCTACCGCTGATTGACAAATTTGGCTACGAAGCCCGCTTCAACTTGGTAGAGGTGGCGCAACTGGAACGCGAAAGCCGCAGCAATGCAGCAGCCTATCATTACAATCGAGCAACCGAGCTTATCGAGCAATCGCGTAAAAACAATGATAAGCTTGCCGCAAGGGCTGCTTGGCGCGAAATTGAGCAAATAGGTAATTACTATCGCGACTATCGCAACAGCCGGGAACTACAACAGCAAGCACATGCCCTTGGGACAGTGAATATCCTCGTTGCAGTCGAAAACAATGCAGGTGTAGTTGCACCGATAGAATTTGAGCGTCGGCTGCAGCAGATAAATACCAACCAGCTAAATAGTTTTTGGCAGCAGTACTACCAGCAAGCGGTTGCCTCGCTCACCTTTGACTATCGCATGGTGCTTCGCATACAAGATATCCAGGTAAGCCCTGATATGGTTAAGGAGCGGGAGTATATAGACGAGAAGGAAATTGAAGAGGGTTTTGACTATGTGCTCGACAGTCGCGGCAACGTACTTAAAGATTCTCTCGGCAACGATGTGAAAATCCCCAAGAAAATCACTATCAAGGCTTTTGTGACAGAAGTCTATCAATTTAAGCAGACACAACTCAATGCAACGCTTGATCTGATTGATCTGCGCATTAACCAAGTAATTCAAAGCCAGCCACTGTCAGCAGTCTCTCTTTTTGAAAATTACGCCTCCAAATACAGGGGCGACGAGCGAGCGCTGAGCGCAGACTCGAGAAGCCGTATAGGCAATAGTCCTCAGCCTTTTCCCTCTTCTGAGGCAATGATCATACAGGCTGCCGACCGCCTGAAACCTGTCTTTCAGGAGCGCGTGGTTAGTTACCGCAACGCAGAACTCAATAACCGCTGAGTTAGTGGCAAGGGCGGGCTGGCAATGCTGAACTGCCAGCCCGCCTCGGTTATACAGTTGACAAGTATCCCGTGCAGACCGTGAGCATGTCAGCTGCTAGTCAGTCACTTCTGCCGTCTCTTCAAAAAAGCCTGTCTTGGTATTTTTCTGAACATTGAACCAGTCGAAATAACGACCATTCATAGCGACATAGACCCCCGGTGGCAACAGCTGAACAAAAGCCAGTGCACTGCCAAGATTGAAAAAACCATCTGAAGAAGTACCAAAAGCATAAGGAATCATAGCACCTGTGAGCACTATCGTCTTTCCCTCAACACCGACAGTAGCCAAATAGCGGGCAGTTTCAACAATGCGGTCTGTTCCATGTGTCAGCAAGATGCGGTCGGCCTGTGCCCGTCGGCAGTTATGAACAATGATCTCCCGATCTGCATCAGTCATTTCGAGACTGTCAACCATCATCAAGGTCTTCACGTCGATGTCTAAAGTACATCGACCACGCTCAAACATCTGTGGGAGATGTGTATCGCGGAAGTACAATTGACCCGTGATCATATTGTAATCCTTGTCAAAAGTCCCTCCTGTAACAAAAACCTGAACCATGTAATTTAATCTTTATCGTCATCAGCAGCATCAGTATCCACAGGCTGGTTGAGTTCGATTGACTCTACAATAAACTGCAGCGGTTGCTCGACCAGTCCCCGACTGATGATAGAAAAAGGAAACAGGATACCATCGACTGCACGATAGTCCCCATAATCGTTGACGGCTGCTACTTCGCCCCTGTTGACCACGGTTCTTACCTTAAGCCAGGTTGCCGCATCGTAGTACTCTGTCTTTGCTATGCCCAGAGGACCCACGATGTCGAGAACGTAAACCTGCGTAGCATTGATAATATCTGAGGCTACAAAGGTAGCAGTATAACCGTTTTGCAGGTAACTGATTTCGGGAAAGATGAGTGCCTGGTCCCGTAAATCTGTCAATCCCCGGCGATCAATCTGCTGGGTATCGCCCATAACAACCACCGTTGCCATAGTGTCGTCATAGATTGTCTGCGTTATCAGGAGCTCCCCTGCAAAAAGTTCAATAGAAAGTTTAGCCGGTTGTTCCTTCACTATAGTCATCTCGAGCTCCATATTATTGAGCGTGGCGATCATCGTCTGCGAGAGCGTATGGACCTTTGACAAGCGTTCTGCGCCCCCGATAGCGCTCAGATAATTGGAAAGAATGGTTTCAGCCGTCAGTCCTTCGGGAACGAGTGACCCGGCTAGCTGGAGCTCATTACCAAAGGAATCGTAATAATGCATTTTTTGCCCTGCGAATCTGTCGGCCACTGATTTATCGGCCACAATGATGGCAAGTAATTGATCGGGCTTAACATAGGTCTGCCCGATTTCCAGCAAATCTGCTGTTGAGACAGGCAGGTATCTGTCCTGCCATTTGGCCAAATAATCAGAAGGAAAACGGAACCGAAGCTGATCGAGCAGCAACAGCGTTAACGCCTGTGGTTGCTCAAGCGCCTGCTGATATCGTTCGAACAGCTGCTGCCTGGCTGCAGTTAACTCCTCTTGTGACACCAGATCTCGCCGCAACAGTCTGAGTTCCTGCTCACAGGAATTCATCAGGCTGTCAAGCCCGGCTGATGGACCTGCGGCAGCAATTTCGAGGTGTCCGGCATTAACGTCGGCTCGCCAGTTGATCACAAAATCGTAGTCCGGCCATTGTTGCTGCAGTCGCTGCAACAGTATTTGTCCCAGCAGCTGTGCAACCCGCTCGTCAGCACCTGAAGGTCTGAGGCGGAGTGGTGCAGCGAGACAAAAACTCGCAAGGCTATCAGCGCTGCTCATCGTTACCAGACCTGTCTTGCGAGCAGGCATAAATTCAGGGCGGGGATAATAATCCCTGCCGACCTCAACCGAAGGCCAGCCCTCCCAGTAAGTTTCGGCCAGGCGGCGAGCCTCTGAGGCTGTTATATCGCCTGCAATGACAAGAAATGAAATACCAGGATGAGCATACTGCTCATAAAAACGACGACCGTCAGCAGCCGTAAGTCTGTTGACCATAGCGGGCTCAGGCACCAGGCCGTAGGGGTGCCCGGGGCCAAAAACAACAGCGCGAGCAACCGACCTGCTAACCGACAGTGGATTCTGCAGCCGATTACTCAATTTTTTCAGGTATGCTGACTTTGCTGCCTGCCAGCTGCTGTCAGCAAAATCGGGTTTGAGCAGGCGACCGGACAGTAAGTGCATCAGGCTGTCACCGGAACCGACCGGCCCTTCCGTCCACCAGCCACGTTCATCAGACCTTAAGAAGCCCTCGGGCAGCTCAGGTGTACAGCCATGGAAGGCTACTCCCACCAATTCAGCAAGACCGGCATACTTTCCCTCGTGGTGCAGAGGAACATCAATCCAAAAACGAATGCTGAGCCTGCCCGAGGCTGGTTGTTCCAATACAATCACCTGCAGGCCATTGCGTAAGGTAAAACTGGTAGCAGCTGTCAATGAACGCTGCCCTGTCGCAACCTGTGCAGTCAAAGAGAAAGCTGTCAACAACAGACCCCACAACAACATGCCCGATACTGCTTTTTTCCTGACCCCACTGAAAGACCTGTTCAACAAGCCCAAACAGTTGTTTTCTTTTTTCTGCTGCAAATCAATATAGTTGGATGACTTAATCAATTGTATACCGTAATTTAGCAATAGTAAATCTGTCGGGTTGGCCCTTATAAGACATCCCTTGCCTGGATAATCGTCCGAACCTGTGCCTCGGCAAAACGTTCGACAATATCATCATCCATCAGCAGGCGAGCATCATCAGGATGATCAAAGAACAAATGTTCGATAAGGATGGCGGGCATTTTGGTTTCCCGCAATACGAAGAAGTTACCTTCCTTATCAGGGTCACCGTCAGCCATATCCTGACGATAGACAATCCTGTCTGCTAAAAGGTTTCGGACATTATTAAAATGCAAGGTGGCCACCTCATCTGATTTTGTGGTACCCCGACTCGTAAACAACTCAAAACCCCTTGCATTGTGAGCAGGTGAGGAATTGCTGTGATTGGATATGTAAAGCGAGCGCCCTACCCTGTTGTGGTACCAATTGGCCATATCTACACGATACTGCAGGCTATTGTCTAAGTATTCATGGCTGACGATTATAGAGGGGATGGACAATTGCTGCAATTTGGCTGCCACCCTATTGGTCAGCGTTCGATTCCATACCCCCTCATAAAACCAGGTATCTTTATGAAAACTGCCTTGAGAATGTTTAAATTCTTTAGAGGGCGAGGTTACATACCGGCCTCGTGCATCGAGGCCACCGTGGCCTGCGTCGAGAAAAACAATGAAATCAAGATTCATAGGTAGTATTTTTTTGGTGTAAGATATGCTGATTCTGTGAGGTTTGCAAATATGCAGATCTTCAATACTCCCTTAAAAAACTATCCATGAGATACACTTAAGCAAAACCATTGTAATTTTACAAAAAAAAGAAACTATGCCATACCAATTGCTACTGATCTTCTCTTTTGTGCTGCTTTCTGTCGGCTGTCAAAAAGACAACAGACCGCAAAGCGAGATTGACGAAGAAAAGATACTTGCCTATTTGGAAGAAAACAACAAGACGGCCACGCGTCATGAGACAGGCCTGTACTATGAGATTATCACGCCTGGTGGCAGTGAAAAACCGGCACCCAGCAACGAAGTAAGGGTAAAGTACAAGGGCACATTACTCAACGGCAACGTCTTCGATGAAACGACGGGCAGCGAGACGCGTAACTTTATACTTCGCACGCTTATACCTGCCTGGCAGATAGGCATACCGCTTGTAGGACGAGGAGGCAAAGCCATTCTCTATGCCCCGTCGGCACTGGCTTACGGATCTCAGCGTCTGGCGGATATACCCGCCAATTCAGTACTCATTTTTGAAATCGAACTCGTGGATTTCCAGTAAGCAACTGTACTCATTGGTGGCTGAAACCACCAATGAGTATATATTGGGCAACAGGTTTTTGTGGTTGATTGCTGAAAACAATCAACTACAAAAGCTATGCCTGTGCGGTAGGATTGTTGAAAGACATAGGTGGAAACGGATTCTGATCCGGTTCTGTGATTACCCCGAACTGCGCTTCATAGCGCTTAATATTATCAGCCATAGCCCGTAGCAATCTCTTGGCATGCTGGGGCGTGAGAATAACTCTGGCCTTCACTTTGGCTTTAGGCACATTAGGTACCATGCGAATGAAGTCTAGTACAAATTCGCCTCCGGAGTGCGAAATTACCGCCAGATTGGAGAAGATACCTTCTGCTATATCTTCAGGCAGTTCGATATTCAACTGCTGTTGGGGAGTTTGTTTTGCGTCTGACATGATGTAGTGATTATATTAAAAGTAAGACACTATTTCTTTCGGGTAGTTGTACGCTTTGCAGCTGTACCGGCCTTATTGGCAGCCGCTTTTTTCTTAGCAGCAGGCTTAGGCTTTTCGGTAAAAGCATCGGGCAATGTTTTTTCAATGATTGCCTTCACCTCTTCGAGCGTCAGCAGAGCCGCCTGCTCTTTGGTCATGCGCTCTCCCTCTACCTTAGGCAGGTAGAGATTTTCCTTCCCAAATTTAATGAAAGGACCCCATCGGCCATTCTCGATCGATATCTTGAGATCGGGCCACTGCTGAATAATCCTGTTGGCCTCTTTTTCGAGTTTAGCCTCCAGCAATTCAATGGCCTGTCCTGCGGTAAGCGTTTCCAGTTTGTAGCGTACAGGTACATTGACGAACAGATCTTTCCATTTAATGAACGGACCAAATCTACCCTTACCTTTTGTGATGGGAAGGCCCTGGTAAGTTGCGATGGGGGCGTCTTCCAGCTCCTTTTCTTCAATCAACTGCTGACAACGAGCCATATCAACTGAGAGAGGATCTTCGCCACGTGTCAGCGAAACGTACTTATCGCCATATTTCACATAAGGGCCATAACGTCCTGCACCTACCGATACCTCCATGCCTTTATACTCCCCCATCATACGTGGAAGGGCAAACAATTTCATGGCTTCCTCAAAAGTTATTTCCTCCATAGAAGCCCCCGGCGGCAGATTAGCATAGCGTGGCTTTTGATCCTCCTCAAGTTCCTCCGGGCTACCAATCTGTACTACAGGTCCGTTTCGGGACAGACGCGTAAGAACAGTATGCCCCGTTGCAGGATCCTTGCCCAGGATACGTTCTCTGCTCACCCGATCTGCTGTTGACAAGGTCTGCTCTACCTGCTCATGAAACGGCAGGTAGAAATCTTTGAGCATTTTGCGCCAGTCCTGTTTACCCTCCGCGATATCGTCAAAGCGCATTTCGATATCGGCGGTAAAGTTGTAGTTCATGATATTCTCGAAATATTCATCGAGAAAATCAGTGACTGCCATGCCCATGTCTGTTGGAAACAGCCTGTTTTTGATAGCCCCGGTCATTTCCTTGCCCGTAGACGGAAGGATACGACCATCCGGATGCAGGGTCCTGATGAGATAAGTTCTCTCTGTCCCGTCCCGATTTTCCTTCACCACATAGCCCCTTTCCGGTTCCATGATACGGCTGATGGTTGGCGCATAGGTAGAAGGGCGGCCAATGCCAAGCTCTTCGAGCTTACTGACCAGCGCTGCCTCTGAGTAGCGGGCAGGCGGGCGCGTAAAACGCTCGAGCATTTGCAAATGAATCAGCGGCAGGTGCTGACCGATTTTCAGTGGTGGCAGCATACCGGCTGTTTCCTCCTCTTCCTCATCGTCGTTAGACTCGAGATATACCTTCAGGAAGCCATCGAACTTGAGTACTTCTCCCTCTGCCCGCAGCGGCAGATCCGGTGCTGTTGAGATTCCGATGGTAGCGACTGTTTTTTCGAGTTCGGCATCAGCCATTTGCGAAGCGATGGTACGCTTGCGAATCAGCTCATACAACCGCTGCTCATCACGATCGGACGAAACCATAAGTTTGTCCATATAGGTTGGGCGTATAGCTTCGTGAGCCTCCTGAGCACCTGCTGATTTATTCTTGTAGCGCCGCGTCTGCAGGTATCTGCTGCCATAATCATGCTCGATCTGCTGAGCGATACTCTGCAGTGCCAGTTCGCTCAGGTTGGTCGAATCAGTACGCATATACGTAATATGGCCTGCCTCGTACAAACGCTGGGCAACGGTCATCGTGCGGTTGACTGAAAAACCCAGCTTTCGGCTGGCCTCCTGTTGCAGCGTGGAGGTTGTAAAAGGCGCTGCAGGCTTACGCCGCAGCGGGCGATGTTCGATATTTTCAATTTCAAACCTGGCGCCTACGCAGCGCTGGAGGTTGTTTTCAGCCTCCTTCAGCCCCTCAAAACGCTGCGGGCTCTCTGCTTTCAGAATGACTTCCCGCCCTTGGTCGTTGAGCACCTTGAACTGACCGAGCAGCTTGAAAAACGACTGAACGTCAAAGCCTCGTATTTCGCGTTCCCGCTCTACAATAAGCTTTACAGCAACAGACTGTACACGACCGGCAGAAAGCTTACCCCTGATTTTTTTCCACAGCAACTCAGACAGCTCATAGCCGACAAGCCTGTCGAGAACCCGACGCGCCTGCTGTGCATTAACCAAATCAATGTCCAGTGTGCGAGGGCTGGTAATTGCTTTTTGTATAGCCGGTGCTGTAATTTCCCGAAAGACAATACGCTTGGTCTTGTATTCATCGAGTCCCAGCACCTGACACAAGTGCCAGGAGATAGCCTCACCCTCACGGTCTTCGTCCGTTGCAAGCCAGACGTCATCTACCTTTTTCACCCAGTCTTTCAGGTCTTTAACTACCTTTTGCTTGTCGGGTGTAACAATATACCGGGGTGTAAAGTCATTGTCAATGTCTACAGCCCTATCCGTCTTTTCCAGATCGCGCACATGGCCAAAGCTCGATTTTACGGTAAAATCTTTTCCAAGAATTTTCTCAATAGTCTTGGCTTTTGCGGGCGACTCGACGATCAGAAGGTTCTTTGGCATCTGATTTTGGAGTTATGATTAAAGCGCAAAAATAAGGGCATCGAGTTTACGACCCCGGCCCTCCGCTACGAGGGCAAAGGTAAACATAAAGCTGAATTATTACAGTAGATGCCCTATTTTGGGAAGAAATGCATCACTTTACTACAATCTTCCCGGCACTATTCTGTTTTTTCTTTTAACAATTCAGTCATTAATTCTGCTAATTGCTCAGCCCCTATTCGCTTGGAAATGATTCGTTTATCAGCATCAAGCACATAGATTTGCGGAGTGGTACGCATATCGTAGATGCTGAGATAGCGCGACCGGTTGTAGGGATCTACGGTATGTAGCCAGTCCCCTACACCATTTTCGTCTATATAAGTCCAGCAGCCTGCCACCTCGTCACGTGTCTTCGTACACACTGCAAATAAACTAACCCCTTTGTCTTTGAAATTGTTGTAAAACTCTTTCATGATGGGGGTAGATTCCTTGCAGTGACCGCAATCGTAGCGCCAAAAATAAAGAACCGTAAATTTCGACTGAATCTCATGCAGGCTGACCGAAGAGCCGTCCCGTTTTTGCATGCGTATATCCGGTGCAATGCGGCCTATCAGCAGCGGGCGAAGCGTATTGGCGTTGTCGGTAATCTTCTGCAGTTGCTCAGCATCGACCCAAGGGGCTTGCCCAACGGCATAGTACTTATCTACCAGATGGACATAGACCGCATCCATGCCTACATACTTAGACTGGGCGTAAAAGTTGAGAAAGTGGATCAGGTAGAAGCGAAAAGATTCGTCTGCCGGTCGCAGCCGCTCCAAAATATCATCCAGCGCCAGACTAATGGTATCGGGATGTTGTATGGTCAGCTTTTGAACGTAATGATCAATGCGCTGGAACAGAAAAGGCGTGCGAAGCATTCGGACGTCTGTAAGGTCAAGCTGGTCAAAGTAGTGCTGCTGCATCCAGCGCCAGCGCTTCACATCTGCATCTTCACCTGAATATTCGGGGATATCCGGCGGTAGATTTGCTTTTATAACAGCAGCTGTAAGTGTAGTCTGGTGGTTGGCAATAAGCTTTCGCTGGTAAGAGAGCACCTCATCATTGATTGCTTTTAGCTGGGCATCCAGTGCCTCCTTTTTACGTTCATTGGTTTCAGCTTCTTTTTCCTTGCTAAACGCTTCTGCTTTAGGTCGCTGCTCTTCAAGGAAAGCCAGGTAGTTGTAAAAAAGCGTATTGTCCAGCGATCCCTCTATCTTTATGCCCTTGGTCGGATTTTCTTTATTGGTGCGCAGGCTGAAGCGCTGGTTATTTTCGTCGATGAGGATTTGGATAAAATTATTATCCGGAGCCATGACAATCAGGTACATACCACCAGGTAAGGTTTCTTCCCCCTGATAAATGAAGCTTCCATCTGTAGCCCTGCCAACGGTATCTTTAATATACTGTTTGTCGCCCATATAGTAAGCAATGTACAACTCAGGTTGATCATAGCCGTCAATCTGAATCCGAATATCATGGCCGGGTTGAGCGAAGCCTGTGAGCAGGCTGACCGTAGTCAAAAGGAGCAGTAAACAATACTTTTTCATAGTGGTAAAATATTACAAATGCAAATATCAACAATTAAAGACGATTTTGTACTGCTGCTGGTTCAATAGTATGGTCGCCTTTTGTCGTTAAGGGAGAAAAAAAAGGTAGTCGCAATAACAGCAACAGCTGTCTGAGCCTCTTTCCGGGACCCACTTTCCGAAACGCACAGGCAGGCGCAATTTGTATGCTGCGGGCATTTTTTCACGACAAAGAGCCGGCCTTCCCACTCGCAGGAGGCGTGCAGGCTGCAAAACTAAACGGTAATTTCCATATCTTTGCAAAACCAAAGCGATGCTACAATGATTCTCATCACCGGTGCTGCAGGCTTCATAGGAAGCTGCACAACAGGATTATTCAATCAGGCAGGGCGGCACGACCTGCTGTTGGTCGACGATTTCAGTCGTGCCGACAAACTGCCCAACCTGGCGGGCAAATCGTACAAAGAATTGATTCACCGGGATCTGGCGCACAGCTGGATTGACAAGCACCACGCGCAACTGGAGGCTGTCATCCACCTGGGTGCACGCACCGATACCACGGAAACGGACACTCAAATTTTTGACCACCTCAACCTCCGCTACAGCCAGCACTTATGGCAGCAATGCAGTCAATATGGGCTGCCCCTGGTCTATGCGAGCAGTGCCGCCACCTATGGAGGTGGCGAAATGGGCTACAGCGACCAGCATGCTATAGTCGGCAGCCTCAGGCCGCTCAACCCTTACGGACAGTCTAAGCAGGATTTTGATGTGTGGGCGCTGGCGCAGCCCGCATCTCCGCCTGTCTGGTACGGGCTCAAGTTTTTTAATGTTTATGGCCCCAACGAGTATCATAAGGGCCGCATGGCCTCTGTTGTCTTCCATACTTTTCGGCAGATTCAGGCGAATGGAAGCATGAAACTTTTCCGCTCGCACCGCCCGGGCATTGCCGACGGGCAGCAAAGCCGCGATTTTGTCTATGTCAAAGACGTACTCAATGTAATCAACTGGTTACTGGAAGCCAGACCTGAAAGCGGACTGTACAACCTCGGTACAGGTAAGGCTCGTTCATTTCTGGATTTGGCGACGCAGACCTTTCGGAGCATGGACCGACAGCCCAATATCAGTTTCATAGATACCCCCGAAGATATTCGCGAAACCTATCAGTACTTCACGCAGGCCGACATGAATAAGCTGGTCAACGCAGGTTATGCCACGCCCTTCAGCAGCCTTGAAGAGGGTGTTGATGACTATGTGCGCAACTACCTGCTTCCTGATCAGTATTTGTAAAGCCGGATTGGTATTTGTGCAGCCTGCAAAAATTCCCGGACATACGCTACTTACAGGCTGTCTTCAGGGCTGACGAAATTAACCACAACCGATCTGAGATATTGAATTCCGTCGACCACCATTCACCAATTGCAGGGGGCTGTTGGTCGATAGTTTTGCGCAGCACAGGAGAATTAGTTGGCAGGCTGCGTACTGCTGTGTATTTTTATGAAAAATTGAAGTGTTGACAGCCATAACCGGGCGTTAGCACACTAATTATCGAAGTCCGGCCAGGCGGCTGTCAATCCTTACAAACTTTTACACAATCTATGGATTCATCAATCACCAAAGGTATTTTTGAAGAAAGTGACGCACTTGATCCGCGCAGTATGGACTCGCTCTTTAAGGCACTCGAGCGGGAAAATTTACCTGGTTTTGACTACCTGGAGTTCAAACGCGCGCTCTACGCCCTTAAAGCGCTTAATCTCGATGAAGCGACTGCCATACGGTCAGCATTTGCTACTGCATCTACCCTTGGACTAACCAAAGAAAAGCTGCTGAAATCAGCTGCCTATTACAAAGGCGTACTCGACAACGAGAAAAAATCTTTTGATGAAGCCATGCAAAAACAGATTGCGCTGAGAGTAGAGACTAAGCGCAAGGAAGTAGCATTGATTCAACAAAAGATAACTGAATACCAGGCTACTATTCAGAAGCTACAGGCTGAAATAGCCAAAGCAGAAGAAATTATCAAACATTCTGATGAAGCCATTCAGTCTGCGCAGGACAACATCGAAGAAGTGCGCATGAAGTTTGAAAAAACACATGACATCATGACTCGGCAGATACTTGACGATGTCAATGATTTTCAGCAGTACCTCTAAAATAATAAGCCATGCAACAAGACAGTGGTTTCAAACCAAAGTCCTTCTGGAAGCGTCCTGAGGGTATCACCGGCCTGATTTTCCTGGCAGCACTGCTGGCTTTGGCTGCCTACCTGGTGATTACACTCCCCTGGAAAGTCATCTTTGCCAATACCTTGTACATGGCCGGAACACTGGCAGCCATAGCGCTTGTTGTCTTTCTGGTTACAGACAAACGCATGCGCACTTTGCTGGGTTTTGCCTATAAAAGCCTGATGCGCAAAATAACCAGTGTGTTTGTGCAAATAGACCCCATCGGGATTCTCAAGAGCTATGTCGACAGTCTGCAGAAGAATATCATCAGTATGCGCGAGCAAATCGGCAAGCTGCGCGGACAGTCGAGGCGACTACAGACACTCATCAGCGACAATGCAAAAGAGATTGACAACCAGATGAAAATAGCAGCAGCGGCACGCAAGCAGCAAGCCGAACAGGCATTTGTACTGGCCAGCCGCAAGGCAGCCCGCCTGCAGGAGAGCAATGAAAAATACCAGGTTCTTCTGCAAAAAATCGATGTACTCAACCGCGTCCTCAATCGCATGCACGACAATGCGGAGATACTCCTGGAGGATACCCGCGATCAGGTAAGCCTCAAAGAGCAGGAAAGAAAGGCAATCCGTGCTTCTCATTCGGCTATGAAGTCTGCCATGAGTATTATCTCCGGTGACCCTGATCAGCGAGCCATGTTTGATATGGCAATGGAACAAATCGCTGAGGATGTAGCTAACAAAGTTGGGGAAATGGAGCGTTTTATGGAGTTGTCCTCCAATTTTATGAGCTCAGTCGATATCCAAAACGGAGTCTTTGAGGAAAAAGGCATGCAGATGCTGGAAGAGTGGGAACAGAAGAGCCAGTTGCTGCTGCCGGAGAGCCCGCGCGCTGCTGCGGGCATCGACACGCTTGACCTGCCTGCTTTTCTCAAAGAGGCGGAAAAGCAAAAAAAGAAGTAGGGGCATTTTTGCTAAAGGCAAAAATGAAGAAAATTTTGCGCGCAGCGTCCTGAAAGGCGCTGCAGCGCGGCTGCAAAAGCTGCGCAACATTGAGGAGCCGATGCAGCAAAGGTGGTGTCCCGATCATTCGGGTTTGAAGCCACTCTCCTACTGCAGCCAGTAGTTGATGTAGAAAAACAGCACCAGATAGATCCAGAGAGCGTCCAGAAAATGCCAGTAGAGCGTCAGCAACCGCAACCGAAGTCGTTTGTCGGGATCGCTGAAGTAGATAAGCACACTGACGGGCTCCCGCATGTGCTTGTGCGCACGCCAAAGGTAAACCATCAGGAAAGGCAGTCCGCCGATGACGTGGAGAAAGTGCAGGGCTGAGATGACATAGAGATAGGAGGCTGAGTTGTCTGAATTGATAAACACCTCATCCTGAAAAAGGCTCCACCAGCCATATATCTGAGCTCCCAGAAACAGCAGGGATAAGAGTATGGTCAGGCCCAGCGCCAGCTTGTAGCGCTCCGTATCATCCTGTCTGTAGCACTGGTTGGCCCACCGCATGGTCAGACTGCTCATCAGCAATAAGGCAGTATTGGCCAGAAAAACAGGCGGCAACCAGATTGGTGGCAGCTGACTTTGTATGCGGGTATATACAAAAGCAGCGCTCAATGCCAAAAAGAGCATACTCAGACCAAACAGCAGCAGTACCAGCCATACATGCAGCGGATGGAAGAGCAGCGCACGATCTTCCGCTTGCTGCAATTCATCAAAGGAAGGCGGTGTAGACTTGGACATAGCAGCTCGTTATTCAACAGTGAATTAATCAGTTGTATTAAGATACAGATGTCTTATTGCGGCGACAGCGATCGCTGCAATACCTGACCTCTTCCCACACCTTTTCCCATTTTTTGCGCCAGCTAAAAGGCCTGCCACACACACAACAGATCTTTTGCGGCAGCAGGCTTTTGGGTTTCTGCTTAGGCATACAACTGGTTTGGATGGGTAACAGTCCTGCAGCGAAAAGGTTTGGTTTCAGCACTTCATTTTGGTGGTTAAAACCACTGCCTATAGACACTCAATACAAAGGCCCGTGCGCAGTACTACACACGGGCCTTTGCGTGCCAAACCGGCAGCTTTACTACTCCATCACCTTACCAACACGCACGCCATTTTCATACTTGACCAGGTAAGCACCCGGTACCGACTTTCTTACTGCTGTCAATGCAGACATACCTTCAGCCTCTGTAAAAAAGTCACCAATCAGCGCCCTTGTAAGTTTTCGTTCGGTAAGGAACTCCGTTTGCCAGTTACCACCGCTTAGATTAACGCGGCGGAAGTAGCTGTGGTCAGGACTAAAAGTGCGGATCGCTGCTACCTGAACCTTGTAATAAACCCCCTCATGACGTGGAGCCCTGGAAGAATATTCAAGCACATCCGGCTCTGTAAGCCCGCGAGCTGTATAAGATTCTGCTGTTTCTTCAGTTGGTTGTTTAGGAACTATAGATTGTTTTTCCGGCTTCCCGGGATCTTTGAGCGGCTTTTCCTCAACAACCTCCTCTATCGGCACCAACACCTCTATTGCCTGCAGCGCAAGCTGCTGCCCGTATACAGACAGTGAAGGATTGTTGGATTTAAACACATAACCGTCAGGCTTGTAGCCATCGGCATTGACCTCGATGCGGTATGTATTATTGAATCCGATGGCAAAAGAATACTCACCTGACCGGAACTCTTTGACTGTCAGTAAATTTTCGACACCATCACTGTATTGTTGGTAAACAGAGACCACAATATTTGACAGCGGCTGTCCACTGTCTTTATCAACCACATCCGCTTTGAGGATGACCTCTCTGTTGGCAATACCAAACTCAAAGATGTCAGTATTACGCGTGTTAGTTTTGCTGCCAAACACGCGATTGGATACGAAGAAGCCCGCGCCACCGCCCGGATAAGCTGTATATCCGAAATCATCGGCACTTGTATTGACAGGAATACCCAGATTCATAGGCCTTGACCACTCTTTTTCAAAGCCGGCAGACTTAAAGATATCATATCCCCCCAGGCTGGCCCAACCACGGGAAGCAAAATAGAGTGTTCCTTCGTCCACACTAAAGAAAGGAGTAATCTCATTGCCCACCGAATTGACATCCCTGCCGAGGTTGACAGGCATAGCAAACTCGGACACCTTAGCAGTTACGGGACGTACTGTATACCAGATATCCATCCCCCCTACGCTTCCCTGCATATTGCTGGAAAAGAAGAGATATTCCAATCCATCTTTTTGAAAAACAAATGGATGTGTTGTGTTCTTTCCTGCAGCATTGATAAAATCAGGCAATCGCTCAGGTGCAGACCAACCGGATTCAGTGCGGGAAGTGACAAATATTTCACAGCGCGTATCCAGTCCCTGCCAGGCCGCATCGTCATTACAAATAGTAAAGTAGAGGCGCTCACCGTCAGCTGAGAGGCTGCTATTGCCATACTGTCCCTTCTGAATCACCGGAAAGGCAGTCGGGTCATCCCCTTTTCCCCAGCTACGACCTTCGCGGACACTTTCGTACAAACGCGCCTTTCCCCCCATGGCAGAACTAAACTGCAGCCGGTCGCCACTAATGGCCAGCGGTGCAAACTCATCAGCATCGGTATTGATATTTACCCCGGGCTGCAGAATTTCCAGATTGCGGGCATCACGAGCCGTAAAACTCATGGCAAGATCGATACCGGCAATTTCTGTGGCAATAATTTCCTGCATGACGGCCTTATCCGTACCTGTATATCCATCGATGAAACGCTGAAAAGCGCCCCTTGCCTTTTCGTACGAAGCATCCTGCTTCAGCGCCATGGCATATCGAAGGTCAGCGCCCGGAAACTCGGCGAGATTATCCTGTAGGTACTGATAAGCATCAGCCGCCTTGCGATAATCATTGACGCGATCGTAATTTTCGGCTGCCTGCTTGATAAGCTCCAGCTTTGAGCGCTTTGCTGTCCACGCTTTCCGATATTCCTCAGCGGCCTCATAAAATTTGCCCTGTTCGATATAGGTTTCAGCATTTTTTTTGTGCCTGCGCCAGCTCATTTCCTGAGCAGACAAATGACTGGCAGCGATAAGGAGTACCCCCATTAAAAGCAAGCTGCGTAAGATCGTAAGCATAGCGTTGTCGATTTCTACTTTGTATAATCTGTTTGAACGAAGTTGTTGACCAAAAGTTGCTCTACAACAACAGTATAATATTGATGTTCGAGCCGCTGCACTTTGCGGGCGATGTCGGCAGGCTGATCACTGACTTCGAGGAGGCAGGATTTTTGAAAAATGATATCCCCCTCGTCGTAATGTTCATTGACCCAATGAATGCTGATACCCGTTTCCTTCTCGCCAGCTGCTTTTACAGCTTCGTGCACGTGCATCCCGTACATACCTTTACCTCCGTAAGCAGGCAGCAGCGCAGGATGGATATTAACCATCCTGCCCGCAAAGGCTTTCACCAGGTAAGCGGGCACCAGCCACATAAAACCTGCCAGCACGATGAAGCTGATCTTACGGCGGGATAATTCTGCAAGGAGGTCTTCACTACCATAAAAGGCAGCCCGCTGCAACAGCAGCGTATCCAAATTGCGTTGGCGCGCCATCTCAAGCACGGGTGCATCGGCTTTATTAGAAACGATGAGTGCTACTTCGACATGGGGGTGATGATCGAAGTAGTCAACAAAAACACGGGCATTACTCCCTGTGCCAGAGGCAAAAATGGCCAGCCTGTGTTTGTCTGACAAATTATGTTGCACGTTTTTGGTATGATGTACGCACAAATATACGGAAGACCGTGCTAAGTTGGTTGTTTTTGACTCACGAGATTCAGTTGGCCTCAAACGGCCTTTTCACCTCTTCTCAGCCAGGCATCTTTTTCAATCCGATAGAGATAATTGAGTTTAGTAGCCTCACCAAAATACTGAATCTCCTCTTCGGCGATTTTGACAGCACCAAGACGGCCGATGGCCATCTGCGAGCGCACATTGCCGGCACCGATATGAAAGCCGACCTGATCGACAAACTGAAAAAGATAGTCCAGCAGCAAGGCTTTTACCGACAGGTTGAGTCCACTGCCCCAAAACTGCCGCGCAAAAAATGTGTAGCCTATGAGTATGTGTCGATTGTCGGCATCATAATCATACAATCTCGTACTTCCTGCCAGTTGTGCCGACGCTCTGTCAATGATTTTGAACGCCCCCTTACTCTGCATTGCCCCCTCGAAATAGGTTGTAAAATCCTCTTTCTGCCATCGGTTGGGATTCGGATGTTGCTCCCAGATAGCGGGATCAGCAGCTACTGCATAAAGATCATCAAAATCAGCAGCAGTTAAAGGCAGCAGGATTGCCCGATCGTTTTGCAACAAAGGCTGTGTGCTAAATGTCATCTTCCGGAAATTTGAGCGGGCGGAGCTGCCGTCGCTCCGCCCGCCCTGTCAAAATTATTTTCGTGGCAATATACTAAGCTGTGTGCGCCATTGATACCCTTTTTCCCCGCTGACCACCAGCCAGTAGCTGCCGGCAGGCCAGCCGGCAGGCACAAGCGACACAGGCCCCTGACCCGTTAATCGCTGGTTAAGAAGCTCCCTGCCTGTCAGGTCATAGACCGACAACTGCTGCGCCTCCGGCGGCAGTTGCACAAAAAACACCTCCCGGGCGGGGTTGGGAAAAACGTGCAGCAGGCCGGCCGAAGGCCGCGGCCCTGCAGTAGCGCTCACCAGCTCAATGCCTGCAACAATTTCCACATTATCAAGCCCGTAAAGACCATCGCCCTGTGCGTACGTCAGTAAGAGCGGCAGTTCCTCGGCCGTCTGCTGCCGCCAGAGGCGCAGGGAGTAAGGCTCACCTTCCAGCAGGCCGTCGGTCTCATCCGTGGTGGCATCATCCCCCCAGGCAGTCAGGGCCAGATTGCCCGCTGCCCAACGCCCGGCGCCGCAGAGCCGGCCGGCACTGTTGAAGAGTCCCAGCTCATCCCCCTCTGCGAGGCTTGCCCCAAGGGCGGCGGCAGGAAAAATGAGGGTGCTGTTATTGCCTGTATTGTAGTTGGTATCGAGTAAAAAATGCGTTAGCGGCAGCACATTTTCCGGAGGCCGCTGCGCGGTCGCCTCCTCCTGTTGGAAGTTGGGCGGGTACAAAAGCGTGGTTGCAGCCGATATTTTCAGGCGATAGCCCTGCCCCGGCAGCAGCTCGCCTATGTCATCGATGCCGTAGGCCGGCATAAATACCTGCCCTGCATTGTTTTTTACCAGCTCAAGCTGCCCGGCGACGGCAGCCAGCTGCCCGCCTACAGCGCCCGGCTGCTCCCGCAGGTAGCTGATCATCTGCCAGCCGGGCTGCAGCGCGATCGGCGTCTCCGCCGGATCGAGCCTGCTGCCCACAAGTAGCAGCGAGGTGTCGGCCGTGACCTTCAACTGATAGCCTTCCGCAGACTGCCAGGTCCCCACCTGGTTGGTGCCTGCCAGCGGCACCACTACCCTGCCCAGATCGTCTCTGAGCTGCACGGCTGTCTGCCCGAGCTGCGCCAGCAGCGGCAGCAGCTCAGCTTCATCGGGCGCTACGTAAGCGGAGATCATATTCCAGCCCGCCCGCAAAGCGAGGCGGAGGCTGTCGCGGCGAGGCGTAGACAGGCCCAGCAGCAGGCTGCGGCCGTCGGGGGAAAACCGCTCAGCATGCGTCGCCTGCGGGCTGCTGCCCGGCAGCGCATAGCGCGCCTGCACAGTATGCTCCTGGCCGCTGGCCATTTTGTATATTTTTACCCTAAAAAGCTCCGCAGGCGCAAAGCCGTTTTTGGGTGCCCCCGCCACTGCTACATCGCCATATACCTGGCAACTGTCGACATTGCCCGACCATACCACAAAATTGCTGCAGATTTCCTGTGTGTCGCGCTGAAAGAAAAAGCCCAGCAAATCACCCTCCTCCAGGTTGTAGCCATCCAGACTAAGCTCCAGATTATCAGCTATGTATATCGTATGATTGATGCCTGTAGGCGTTGAGGCCCAGGGCAGCGGCACTTCAAAGCTACAACTGGTCGTGCAGTCGTAGCCGTCGTTCATGGTCACCGTATAGCTGCCGGGCGGCAGATCTTCGAGCAGAGCCGTGCCGGCTGTCCACATTTCAGCCAGCCCTCCCTCCAGCGGACCGCTGAAGGCGAGGCCGTAGGGCGGTATACCGCCGCCAAACTGCAGGCTTGCCGAGCCGAGCGGGTTGCCGCCGCTCGCTTCGCAGCTGAGCAGCAGCGGCGCTGCATCCGGCACAGTGATGCTGGCAGAGCCGCGGCAAAAGCCGGCTGTAGTGACGGTCACGCCATAAACGCCTGCAAACAGCCCGGTGGGGTTCTGTATGCCGTCGAGGGCATCGACATTCCAGTCAAAAACAAAGGGCGCAGTCCCTTCTACCGCTGTTTGTATAACCGCCGTGGCTGCGCCGGCACAACTAACCGGCTGAATGACTGAGAGGTTGATGACCGGCCCCGTTTCTACTGTCAAGTCAACCGGCACGGGTGCCGAGCTACAGAAACCATTTTGCAGCACGGCGTAAACGCGGCGCGAAGGCGACACAAAATTGTTGGGTTGCGCAATCAGCTGGCTGGCATCGGCATCGAGATAATAGCGCACCTGACCTGTCTGTCCGTTGCGTATCGTGTTGCTTAGAAGATTGAGGCTGAAAATAGCCACTGTGGTATCGGGTCTGAATGCGCATTGTGATACACTGGCCGGCATGGCCGGCAGGCTGCCGCCGGCGGCAATGCTCAGGTCTGCAGCCTGGCTTACGTCCAGCGCACAGCCACTTTCTTCGTCTACAAGACTGCTGATGCGGAAGGTTGTTGCAGCTGCTACCGTGAAAGGCAGTTCATTGACCACCCCCAGTTGGGTGTAAGTCGATACAGTCGTATCCTGCCCGCTGATTTGCTGCAGTTGCAGCCCATAGGACGGATTGGTAGTTTCCGGCAGGCTGACCGTCAGGGTGATGGCCGTGCTTGAACAGATGGAATCACGGCTGCTCAGCAGGGAAACGGATCCGGCAGGCAGACTGCTGACCTGCAAAGATACCGCCGCAGGCGCAGAAACACAGCCGCCCGCTGCCACGACTACCGCATACACAGTATCACTGGCCGAAGTATACGCCCCGGGATTGCTCAGCGGCTGGCTGAGCGCAGCATCAGCATACCATTGCACGGGCAGACCCGTGCCGTTATTGACAACTGCCTCAATGGCCTGCAGGTCAAATGTTGCCTGATCCTGCAGACTGGCGCAGGCGCTGAGGGCACTGCCGCTGGCTGCAGGTGGTGAGCCGATGGTGATGGAAAAAGTGTATTGATCACTGCAGCCGGCGCTGCCGGCATAGGCGTAGAGCAATGTCGACTGGTCGATGACATCCCCCGGCTGGTAGGCGGTACCCCCTGCATCCGGGGCGGTAAAATAGCCCAGCGTACCCTGCAGTTGTGTACCCGTCAGGGGTGGCAAAGTGTACGGCTGGCAACCACTGTAATCAGCCTGCTGGTTGAGCTGGGGTGCCTGGGTCACCAGCAGATTGACAGTAGCGGCCGGCGACTGGCAGCGGCCCCCGCCGTCTACCACGGCATACACGCTGCCGTTGCCGGCGCTGTAGGCAGCCGGCACTGCAATGGGCTGCGACAGGTTGGCATTGGCATACCAGCGCACGGGCAGGCCCGTGCCATTGTTGACCGTAGCCGCCGCGGCCTGCAGGTTAAAAACCGCCTGCCCGTTGCCGCCGGCAGGCGCACAGGCGCTCAGGCTGCTGCCTGTTGCTGTCGGCGGAGCAAGTATGGTTATGGAAAAAGCCTGCTGATCACTACAGCCGGGCGTGCCCGCATAGACATACAAGTTGGTAGTCTGGCTGACCAAATCCCCGGGCAGGTAGACCATGCCGCCTGCTGCTGCTTCCGCAAAATACCCCACCGTCCCCTGCAGGTTGGTGCCGTTGATGGGCGGCAGTTCAACAAATGCACAGTCCTGCAGGTCGCTAACCCCCTCGAGCTGGGGCGCCGGGTAGGTAGACAGCTCCACGGCCATGGGCTCGCTCGCACATCCGCCAACGCTCACTGTCGCATACACCAGCCCCGGCCCCGACAAGTATTGCTGCGGCTGCACAATGGGCAGGCTGGCCGCCGCATCCCTGTACCAGTTTACTTGTCCGATGCCGTTACTGATGGCCTCGTTGAGGGTCGTCAGGTCAAAGATGGCCTGGTTGCCGGAGGTGGCGCAGGCTTGTAGCACATCAACGGCCGTAGTCTCCGGGTAAGGAGTAACGACAACCTCAAAAGACAGCTCCGGACTGCACTGTGAACTCAGGTCATAGATGTAATATGTGCCAGATCCAACTGCATCCCCGGCAGTATAGGCAATCCCAAAGCCACCGGGCTCGGTATAATAGGCTTCATTGCCGGATAGGTTGGCGCCTGTGATTGGCGGTAGTAAGAAACTCCCACAAGCAGTCTGATTGCCGGGATTGTTGAAGGATGGAGGGTCGCAGCTCAGCAAATGCCATTGTTTGTCATCGGGTATGGCTGCCCTGCTATCTATAACTGTGACAGTCAATAATAAGGCCAAAACTAAGGCCATTGTGTGTGAAGTCATGGGATTATAATGAAAGGTTATATAATGTCGTCGCTAGAAATTTCAATGCTAAGGTAAAAAATCTATATGTAGAAAACGTATATAATTGTGATAAATCACTGATTGAGGTTTGCCTGAGCTGTTGGCGGCCGAGGCCGCCAGCCAGATTTTTGGATAATAATTGGCGCATGATTTTTACAAAAATCATGCGCCAATTATTAACCTGCTCTAAAATTTGCTACCCCAGGCAGCAAATTTTACACCTCATCTTCCGCACCTCGATTTGCAAAAATCAAGAATAAAAATTCCAGTACGAGA